>JAZNEJ010000001.1:0-135445 GCA_045588575.1 Eubacteriales bacterium
ATCCCCGATTTCTCCTTCAATATGTTCTTCACACCAAAGGGCAGGATTAGAAATGTAATTCAAATCAAAATACGGATATGGCACCCTTGTTTTGATTTCATTACGCTTTATATAATTTTGTAATTCATTATTGACTTTAGAAACTATGGAACGAGTTTTTTCACAAAATTGTTTTTGTGTTTTCAAAAACTCTTCATTATATGTAACACCTAAATCTTTTATATACGAATTAGCGTTGATATACGGCTCATCCGTATGCCCTGTAAAACAATTAAAACTTATTATATTTGAATAAAGTTCATCCATTCTGTCTTGAATTTTCTCTGTTCTAAAAACTGTGACTTGATTATCAAATGATTCAAACAATTCATTAACTTTTTTAAGGTTTATATATATCTGGGCTTTTTTTCTCAAAGAAGAAGAAATTCTTTCGCTCATGATATTTGTAAAAACACCTACAACATACAAAAATAGTGCATAAAATAAAGAAATTATAAACGACGCTTCACCACTCTTTTCTGATACTGATGAAAAAAACACTATACAACATATACAAGTTGCCAAAACCACCATCAAAGCCGCAACAATCTTATAGTTACGCTCTATCCATTTGGTTGCTGTAAAATTCATAACATCCCTCTAAACTATCCTTTTATTTTTCTGGGTAATCCCCTGTCTTCTCGCAAAGAGCGAATAGCCAGTTCGTCATCATCGATTTGTTTTGAGTCAACATCCTCACACTTGATTTGAATGTTTCCACTATTGGTAAATTTAAAATTTGTAACCCAACTTGATTCCAAGTTGTCAAAATCAAAAGCTATCTCTATTTCACATTCCGCCTCTGCTGCACCTTTGAATTTTATATCTGCATATTCTCTAAAAATATACTCTCTATCTTCACTATCCCATACAGAATTTTCCTCATCAAAAACCTCTGCCTCCCCAACTACTTCGAGTATCACTTCAGTCTTCAACAAAACAGATTCCCTAGTGATTTTTAACGGTATAAAGACATCACTGATCGATTTAAGAGAAATATTAGCAATATCTAAATCGTCTATTATTTCATAATCGTTTAAGTCGTAGCACTCACACAAAGCTGCCAATTGTGATTCTCTTACTATATCATCATGGGCAAATTCAAAAATAACACCTAGCATAGTAGGATTTAATATACTCTTTATTGTGTTAATTCTTTTTACCGCTTCGTCTATAGTTGCACAAATTTCTATATTACTAAGCCCTTCAAACGCGCTTTTCCAATCATTATCGTTTGTAACAATTAATAAAACGTCATTTTGATGATTATAGATATAATCTTTTATTGCTTCAATTACAAATGCATCCGGAAACTCATTTTTCTTTTTTCCGGTTGCAGAAAATGGTGGTGTTGCAGCAAAATACCTCGCAAAAACTTTTTCGGGATTTGGATACTGCAATGTGTAAGAGTCACGATAGTTATCATTAAAAGCTTGAAACAACTTCTGTTTTACATCGTAATCACACAATTTAGAAATGAGTTCAGGATTATTGCATCCAGCCACCTTTAACATTTCTTCACATCTGTTTAAATCCGTTTTTAAGTTCTGAAAGTCTCTATACAAACTTGAGTCTTCAATGTGTTTTTTAATCTCTTCTTCGAGGATTGGATGAATAAGCAGTTTCAATTCTTTTTCTTTTATGGCAGAAAAGAATGACGGTAATAACGATGATTTTATTCCCAAGAAATCGCTATTGGCAACCATAAAAGCATTGGTATCAACTATAACCGACGTAAGTCGTTCATTATTGATCATTATTGCATCTCCTTTAGTCCATTCAAATAATCATCTATTAATTTTAAAATTTCTTCTGGTGAAATATAAATATTTTCTGCAAACTTATTTTTCAAGTAACTGACTAATAGTGCTGATTCGTTAAACCCAAACCGGAACAGAAACTCCACAAAACCATCGCCATAACAATTCTTATAGCAAAACAGTGATATTAATTGGCTTGTTTCTGTTACCATAGAAAACAACAGTCTAATAGTACTTAAATCTGCAAGCGAGTAATTTGCTTTAGTTAACAATTTTTCGGATTGGTATTCGCCTAATGAATTTCCTATGTAATTTACTTCACAGCCCATTATCTTTTGAAAATTCTTATCCCTAACATCGAAATTTAATTCTGTTAATATATCGCCATACATAAAGCAAACACCAATTGTTTCGTTTGAAACAAAAGATAATTTACCACCATTATCTGCGACTGTAATATGGCCCGATCGGTACTCTGAAAATGGTTTTTCCTGACTTTTTCCTCTTTCAGATTGAGAAAATCTCCAAAATGTTTTTCCTGTCTTAGATAAATCTTGTAGGGTCAAATTATAACCTCCATATTAACAGTTGATTATTTCCCAAGATTCAAAAGCTTTACCGCTATTTTCATATGTATTTTTGTGTATAGCTAAACATAGTAATTTTCTGGGTCGGCTCATCCCGACATAAACACATTTTCTGTTATAATCCGAGGATTGATATAGTTTACCTTGCCCAAAATATGTAAGAATTGATTTAATGTCAGAAACTCCTTTTCTTTCTGTTTCAAGATACAGAGTTGCATCATGCGTTTCGCCTTTTACTCCATGAACGGTATCAAATTGAAGCGTAATACCGTTAGATGATATCTTCATGGAATTATGATGCTTAATATCGTTATTAGAAGAATATATTTCTTCCAAAAAATATTTAGGCAACGCGCCGAAGACCGAACTGCCATCAGCATTTGTTATTAAGCCATCTACTAATTTTCTTATGCAAGCATCTATAACTTCTTTTTTATATTCTTTTAGTTCAAAGATTTGTAAAATGGCTAATTTATACACATCAAAATAACTTTGATCCAGTTTTTCTTTAATTGTATAAACTGTGTATTTTTTCCCAATATAATTGAGAATCCTGCACAACAATTTTCGTATGTGTAGCTCAGCTAAATATCCTTTCCCTTGTTCTAAATATGTAGCTATTTTTTGAATATAATTCCAATAGTTATAATCGCTGGTATGCTTTCCGCTAGCATCAAAATCTTCCCAATAATCGCTGATTTTTAAACCAGACAAGCTTTTTTTCTTTACAGCACCTATTACCTTATATATTCCTTCACTTGAAACAAGACCATTGTTTTCAAGAACTGTTATAAATGTACTTATCACTTTATTTCTGGAGTCATCATCAAAAACAATTAAAGTTGGCTGACACGAAGTTAGTGAGTTGGCAGAAATAATATTCCCCTCTCTTTTTTTAAGATTGCTAATAACATCTGCAATTCTCTGACCGTAACGGTTAGATGTTGCAATTGACAATGCCGTTTCATTAGGGATCCAATCTTCTTGATTTACAGCATCAGAATTATATATAGCTTGGTCCGGATCCCCTATATGCATAACGCAACCCTTTGCCTTGTCAAAAACTTTATCTAATGCTCTACGCTGAACAGCATCGCAATCTTGATACTCATCTATGAAAACATACTTAAATCTCCTGCCAAATAACTCTACATATTTTTCTGATAGTTCTGCAATTGCTTCTTCTGCGTATAAATAAGCATCTTTATAACGTATCATACCTTCATTTTTGAGCAAATTTGCAACAGCCGATATATATTGATTTGAAGAATCTCTTCCCTTTCCAGCAAGCGCCGCTCTTTGATTTTTCAAACACAAGGCCCCGTCTTTGATATATAAATTTTTTATCATATCAATAATTGTGGGATATATTTCTTTGTTATGCCTGCTCGTCAACAAATACCGCAGTGTTGAATATTGCCCTGCTCGCACAATGAGAGAATATAAATGATTAGCAAAAACTTCATCATCTACTACCTGTAAAGCAACAGTCGTTTTTCTCTTTAAATAAGGTTTCACAATATATGAATCTATAAAAGATTGAATTGTGCCAACATAGTTAGGATAATTAAGCAATTTGTCCGCACAACTAGATAATCGTGTTTTTATTTCATTTACCGCTACATTAGTATGTGAAAGAACACAAACACCCTCTCCATTGTCAAGCGGCATTCTATCTGCAAGAATTTTCAACTTAGCTAATAAAACAGTTGTTTTTCCACTACCTGGGCAAGCAGATACATCCGTAGATTCCCAACACGAAATAACAGTTTTAGCATCGTCTGAAAAATGCGATCCTTCTGGCAAAAGCAATTCTTCGATTATTTCAATTTCATTATTCTGCACTTGAATAGAATTCATTTCCATTCCCCTTATTTAATGTTCTGCTCCAACAGCGTGTTTTATAGCAGAAACAATATACCGTATACTTTCATCAGCTTCAATTTTTTCTTTTAAAGCACTAATTTTTTCCTCAGATACCTTGAATTGAAACAAATCAACATCAAACATCTTTTCACTACTGTCTGCTGGGGGAGTCTCTAAACAATTCCAACGCAACACTGAAGCTAAACATTGTGCCGTAATAGCTTTTAATGCACTTTTATCATTGTTGTCGATCATTGTTTTATATACTTTTGTGGCCTTTTCATCTTTAGGTAAACTTGTCCATTCCGTTGATTCGATATCTGCTGCTTGATCTGCCTCTTGAATTTTTTTGTTAGTCAAAGAATATTTATCGCTATTTTTTATCTTTTTAGCGTAGTGTATTGCTTTATGAAATTCATTCGCTAAACAACTTTGAGCCAAGCAGAATTCCAACGTCCATTTGGGAGAAACATAACTTTTAATTGTTCCTAATGTATATCGTTCATTCTTTTTTGCTATTGCTTCGGCATAATCTTTAGTTTTATCTCCAAAAACTATTTGGCCTTCAATTTCGTCATAAGGTTTAATATCACAATCCGTTATTATAGATACTGGAATTGGAATGGTTGTGCCGTCTGAACGCACCATAATTCTTGAATATCGAAGAAATGCAGTACTACCAACATTGACGATTGAGACGCCATACTTTTCTAATGGATACCCTAAAATTTCAGCTATAACAGGAATTAATATGTTTTCAGCATCACCTTCAACCATAATGATCCCTTTGGCAAAAAACAAATTTGACTTTGTAGCATCAAGAAATCTCTGTAAAAACAGATAATCGCCACGTTCTAACCCTGTTTTTGTATGTGTCAAATCATAACCCATACCATTTTTTAACAGAATGATATTTTTTATATTAATTTTTGATGCCAATATAGGACTATGAGTAGATATAATTATTTGTGCTCCCGATTCGTTGTACTCATTTTGAAGAAAATTAATTAAGCGAAGCTGTGCTTGTGGGTGAAGATGTGCCTCTAATTCCTCAATGAGCGCCAATCTCAAACCACCATTATTGTCATGTTTTAAGAGTAAGAGTTCTGCAGCCATAAACAACAAATTCAATTCACCTAGCCCAGGATGAATATCAGAAACGTTTAAAGACAAACTTTCTAGTATTGTTTTTAAATGAATATTTGAGGTTGTCAAAGAAGCTGTTGTTGATGAATCCTGAACATTAAAATCTTTGAGAGTTTGTCTGATATTTTGCAAAATATCTTTACCGTCATCTTCAGAAAAATATCTTTCAATGGAACTATTTGCATTATTCATAATATCACGAAGTTTGTGTGAGTCTTGATTTTGAAAGATAGGATGACCCAACAAAATCTGAGATATTCTCGAATTGCGACCTGCACTCATTTCGCGTTCAGCATCTCTAAGGGGTTTCAAGTATACAGTACGTAACAGATCTCTTGCTTTCGCGTCCAATGTAATGCCATCTTCAATACTACCAACGCGAAGTTCTGAATAAATCCTGTTTTTTTCTTTCCACGCACGAAAATATAAATTCATAGAATATAATATATCCTCGCCGTCTTTTTCAAAGGAAAGATATTCGACAAAGTTTTTAGCTTCATTTTGAGTGAATTCCTCAAGTTTACATTCAATCAAAAATTCGTTTGCTGAGACACCATCAGCATCAATATGAAAATCCTCCTCAACAGGGCGGACATATTCGTTACTTTGTGTTAATAGTACTAGTTTAATAGCATCAATGATTGCGGTTTTACCGGAATCATTTTCGCCTATCAAAGCATTAAGCCCTTTATGTAATGTTATATCTAACCCCGGCTTCCCTTCTTCTGACTTGAATTGTCTAAAATTAAAGAGTTTAACAGATGATACAAACAATTTTATACACCCTTTCTCTGATAATATACAAATTTGATTTATACAATTTCAAACCTTAACACTGAAATTATACCATATTTTTCATTATTTATCTACATATTCCGAGCACAATATTTATTCTTGAAAAGCACTAGGCGATTTTAAATCGTCTAAATACGCCTTTTTCGCCCAAAAGTCATTAAAATAGCGATTTTAAAGGGGCGAGTGGGCTCTTGAAATGTTGTACAATAGTAGTGGGTAATAATTTTCCTCCCCAAAACATCATTTCAAGGAGGTTCAAACATGAAAAAGGTTTACTCAGAAGAACAGAAAAAGAAAATAACCGAGATGTATTTTGCCGGTAAAACCATTACTGAAATTTCAAACGAAACCGGTGTTGCACGCAGCACATTAACTGCCTGGATCAAAGAATATGAACAAAAGCCCAAAAGCACAAAGCAAGTCAATATGAGAGATTACAATGACCTTAAGCAAAAATGCGAACAGCAAGAAAAAATGATACAAATTCTATGGGCCTCCCCGTGCACCGTAAGTGCTCCTTTGAGCGAACGGTATGATGCAATTAAAAGTATGCTTGAGAAATTTGGATACAGCATAACTTTAACATGTAAAGCACTACAAGTGGATAAAGGAAGTTATTTCAACCACACGCTGCGAAACAAAAACGGAAACACTCTCGCCGCTCAGCGCCATGCGGAATTGTTACCTATTATCCAAAAGATATTTGAAGAAAGCAATCGCACTTATGGTGCTGACAAAATACATTACATACTCAAACAGCAGGGATATATAATAGGGCGTAACACGGTGGCAAGAATCATGCACGAAAACGATTTATTTTCATCTCGAGGCGGCGCAAAAAAGCTCTATGACCAAGCCCAAGACAGAAAATTAATCATTTCCAACCAAAAGTTCGAAGTTTCACGTCCTAATCAGGTCTGGGCAGGAGATGTCACACAGTTCAACGTAAATGATAAAAAATTCTATATTTGTATCATCCTTGACCTATACTCGCGAAAAATCGTTGGATGCAAAGTGTCTACCTCTAACTCGACACACCTAACTAAATGCACATTTAAACAGGCATATGAGAATAGGAAACCAACCGATTTATTATTTCATAGTGATCAAGGGGCCAACTACACTTCAAAAACCTACATGAAATACTTAAAAGAGTTGGGCGTTCAACAATCATTTTCAAGAGCAAGTATGCCTTATGATAATTCGATTGTTGAAGCATTTTTTAAAACTTTAAAGGCAGAAAAATTATATCATATACAATTCCGCACAGAACTGGAATTCAGACAAGCCGTAAGCGAATACACACTTCATTACAATGAGGTCCGGCCGCATACCGTACTGAGGTATATGACACCTTCTGCCTATGAAGCAGCCTATTATGAACGGCTTGAAAAGCGTGCAAATAACAAATCGAACACAACAGGTTCATAAAATGAAAGAAAATACATTAAGCACCTTGAATTTTCAAGAGTTTTGGTTATAAGTGTAGCATTAGATAAAACAAAAAATGCGGCTTTAAGCCGCATAAATACTAGTAATAAAAAAATAAATCACCCTTCAATCGAACACTTATGGTTCAGATTTGAGGGGTGATTCATTATGGAGGCGCCACCCGGAATCGGACCGGGGATGAAGCTTTTGCAGAGCTCTGCCTTACCGCTTGGCTATGGCGCCGATTATTTTCTTTTTTAAATCAAAAGACGCAATGTGTTATTGCGTCTTTTGATTACTGGAGCGGATTACGAGGCTCGAACTCGCTACCTCCACCTTGGCAAGGTGGCGCTCTACCAGATGAGCTAAATCCGCATAGCTGGTGCCTCCGGGCGGAATCGAACCACCGACACGAGGATTTTCAGTCCTCTGCTCTACCAACTGAGCTACAGAGGCAGAACTAAGAACCTGCCTGATATTATCGGACATTTCAGCTATTCCCAAAGGGAATATGGCGACTTTGAAGGGGCTCGAACCCTCGACCTCCGCCGTGACAGGGCGGCGTTCTAACCAACTGAACTACAAAGCCGTATAGATGGTGGGAACAACAGGGCTCGAACCTGTGACCCTCTGCTTGTAAGGCAGATGCTCTCCCAGCTGAGCTATGCTCCCAAACCGCACTTTGTCTTTCCGATATTTACGAGCTGTTTTTAACAGCTTGATTATTATAGCCTATTCCTTTCGGTTTGTCAATACTTTTTTTGAAATTTTTTTATATTTTTTTATTCTTTTTATTTTGAGCTTTATTTTTCAAAAACAACGGCGTCATCGTTTGTTAAAGCATATATTTTATAACGGTTTTCCGCCTTTAATTTTTCGTAAACGTCCTTTCTCGTTTCGTCGTAATGGCAGATGGCAATTCCGTCAAAAAGCTTTAAGCCTTCGAAATCGGGCATAATCTTGGGAAGCTCGTCAAAGGCGGCAACGTGCTCAATATTTTGCGAAACTATATGCACACCCGCACTTCCGCCAACGTAAACCACGCCCGACTCAATGAGGCGAATAATTTCCTTGTCAAAACCTCTGCTTTTTATTCTCTTGAGCATCTCAAAGGTATTTCCGCCGCCGATATAAAGAATATCAAGGTCGGTTAAACCGAAATATTCTTCGGTGTTATAATAATCGAAAACTCGAATATTTTCCCTTTTAAATCCATATCTCATAAGGCGCTGATAAAAGAGGTCGCTCGCAAGAGTTCTCTTGCTCGCCTTTTCGTTTGGCACAAAAAGTATTTTAGCGTCCTCAATCGGTTTTGAAATATTTTCAACAATAACTTTTTTCGAATTTTCGTTTTGGAAATCTCTCGACGTAAGAATAAGCTTCATTTCGGTCTGCCTTTAACTGTTTTTATATTATTTTATCATATTTTTATTAAAAAGCCAACTGCATCGTTGATTTTTTTCGGTTTTCGTGTTAAAATTATTTTAAAAGGGAGATGCTTATGGAAGAAATTTACCAGCGTACCGCAATGCTTATAGGTGAAGATGCGGTAAATCTTTTAAAAAGCAAAACGGTTGCGGTTTTCGGTTTGGGCGGAGTTGGCAGCTACGTTGCCGCAGCGCTTGCAAGAGCGGGCATTGGCAAGCTTTTGCTTATTGATTTCGATACCGTTTCAAAAACGAATATAAACCGTCAGCTTTTCGCTTTAAATTCAACCGTTGGACGCTATAAAACCGACGTTGCCGCCGAATATATCAAAGATATATCAGCTGAAATTAAAGCGGTGCCTCTTAACCTTAACTATTCGATTGAAACTGCCGACAGCGTGCCGCTTTCGGAATGCGATTATATTGCCGACTGCATTGATACGGTTTCTTCCAAGCTTCTTTTAATAGAAAACGCAAACAAGCTTAACGTTCCCGTAATTTCTTCAATGGGCACCGGAAATAAGCTTCACCCCGAGCGTTTTCAAATAAGTGATATTTCCAAAACATCGGTTTGTCCGCTTGCAAGGGTAATGCGCCGAGAGTTAAAGGCAAGAGGAATAAAAAAGCTTTCGGTTTTATGGTCCGATGAAATTCCCATAACTCCAAAAAACGCCGAAAACCAAAAAGGAAAGCAAACACCCGCTTCAATTTCCTTTGTACCTTCCGCAGCAGGACTGATAATTGCGGGAGAAATTGTAAGAAAGCTTTGTAATATTTAATCTAACTGATTTGAAAGAAACTTTATATGAAAAACAAAAGTATTTTCAGAAAAAACGTTAAAAAATTTTTCAAACAGGCATTGAAAATTAAAAAAACATTGTTGTTTTTCCTCGCCGTCCAATTGGTTTGTCTTGCATTGTTTTTAACACCGCAATGGCAAGAAATAAACACCTCTGATACACATACAATTCAAGGCAAAGTAGAAAGCTACTGGATATTGAATATGCCCGGAAGGTCAAACCGCATATATATTACCGTAAATAATGAAGAATATGTATTGTACTGGCATCGATGGTATAATGAAGAATTTAAACCTTCTCATCACTATAACTTTGACGAATTGATAGGCGAAAAAGTTTTTCTCGTTGTCTGCAACGGAACAACTAAAGCAGTAGGTCTAAAAAGTGAGGACACCGTATATTATAAATTGGAATATTACAACTCTCAAGCCGCTGTCCAGAGAATGTTTAAAAATATCGCCTTACCGATAATATGGTTTATCACTACTGTCTTTTTTGCACCTTTTATTTTACTTCCGTTTTTGGGAATATCTTTCGGCAAACGTAAATCCTCAAAAAATAAACAGAATAAAAAATTTAAAAGCTCACAAGTTTAAAACTTGTGAGCTTCTTTTCATTTTGGATTTTCATCAAGATTCTGCACGTCGCCGTTTGCAGGTCTTTTAACCTCTCTTGCCTCGGTATAAATAACGTTACCTTCTTTTCTAACTTTGCTTTTCGGCTTAAAAAGCGAAACTACAAAGCGGCAGAGGGTGAAAAACGCCGTTACCAAAAAGAGTATTAAAAGCGGAAACGCAATCATTCTGAGAAAAACAATAAGCAATCGCTTCACCCTGCCTTTCTTTTATTTGTAATATAATAAATAAAGTAATGAGCGCCGAAAATAACGGGATATAAAACATAAGCAACAAGACCGGTATCATAACCCATATCGGAGCTTATTCTCAAATTAGGAAAAACCATACCCGCCGAGGAAACCGAAGTTGCAGTCATTTCGTTTGAAATTATAACGTTAAGACATATAAACAAAAATACCGAAACGAAAAAGAAAACGGTTTTGTTTTTCAAAATGAAATTAGCGGCAAAGCTAACGAGATAGGCTGCACCAACAAAAATAATTATAGGTAAAACGCTTTCGGTAAAGTTATCATAACCGTTTAAAATTAAGTTAACCGCAATTCCCGAAACGGTTGCGGTTAAAGCAATTATACCGCCCTGCAAATATTCTTTTTCATAAATTTTAACTATCATAGCGGAAAATGCGAAAAAAACGCAAAAAGCATAAACAAGCATTAAAACAAAAAGCAAAACAAGAGCTGCCATGCCGTCCATTGCGTTATTTATTGCATTTGCCAAAATTCTTATAAGCGCGGCAACGGTAAAAAGTATTAAAACCGCAACGGGTTCTTTAAACGAAAGCTTCATTAAACGTCTCCTTAAAAATTCCTATTTATATTGTACCACAAAATTTGCAATTTTCCAAACCGATTTCGTAAATTTTTTCTTAAAATATATGAATATCACCTAAAAAAAGGGACAAACTGTGGAAAAACAAGAGGTGATATTTTTGAAATTACACAAAAAGATAATTTGCGCTTCACTCGCACTTATTTTGCTTTTTTCTTTCACAGCTTTGAGCGTTACCTTTTTTCAAAAATCGGAGCAAACGCTTTCCAGACTTGGTTCGCAAGGCAGAGAAGTAACGTTAATTCAAGAGAAGCTTATTGAAAAGGGTTATTTATGCGATAATGAGGCCGACGGCATTTTCGGTGTTAAAACCTTAAAGGCTTTAAAGGAATTCCAAAAAGACAACGGTTTGGTTGTTGACGGAATTGCAGGTCCGAAAACACTCAAAGCGCTTGGAATTAAAGAATCCGCAAAAGATAATCCGCAAAAAGATAAAACTCTTGAGCTTCTTGCAAGAGTAATTTCAGCCGAAGCGCGAGGAGAGCCTTATGAGGGGCAGATTGCGGTTGGCGCCGTTGTTTTAAACCGAGTTAAGCATCCTTCTTTTCCCAACACGGTGGCAGGAGTAATTTATCAGCCCGGGGCCTTTGATACCGTTTCCGACGGTCAGATAAACCTTGAGCCTACCGATTCCGCCTACCGTGCCGCAGAGGACGCTCTTGCAGGTGTTGACCCCACGGGCGGTTGTCTTTACTTCTACGACCCGCGTTATACCTCGAATAAATATATGCTTTCGCTTCCCGTTGTTATGAGAATAGGCAACCATTTATTTTGCGACCCGCCTCAAAGCTAAAAAATCATTGCCTTTCCCCCGTTGTTGTGTTAAAATATTAGCGTAAGCTTTTTATGGGGGATTTTTATGTTTAAAAAATATATATTAACCTTTTTAAATTCTCTTCTTTTTCTTTACGTTGCAACCTTTTCTTCCGCCGGACTTTCTTATTTAGTGCGTTTGGCAATAATAATGGTTTTTCCGTCCAGCATTGTGAGAAACATTTGTTACACGCTTTTTATGGGCGGAATAATTTTCTTCTTGGTCTTTCTTTGCGGCAGTAATATGGGTTACAGGCATTACGATTGCGATAAAAAGTTTTCGGCATCTCTTGCAACGTTGCCTTTCATTCCGTCGCTCGTAATTTACGCCGCAGTTTCGTTTTACTTTTCCTTTCATCTTTTTACCTGCGGTCCCGTTAACACCTTCGTTGCGGCAATTATGAACGTTTCAGAGGTTGAAAAAATAGATTTTGTTGCTTATCCGCCCGCAACGGTTTATGCAATAATAGGTTTTATTATTTTTTCCTCGCTTTATCTTTTTGCCTTTTTCTTGGGAATGAAGGCAGGCTATAAAGATAAGCTTGAAGATGGTGAAATTCACAAAAAAATTCTCAGAGCTTTCTTGAAGAAAAAAGCCGAGGAAACCCCAAAAGAGCCCGAAGAAGCGCCTTTGGAAGAAAACAACGGCTCAACGGAATCTTAATAAAAAAATCCGTCGTAAGCGACGGATTTTTATTTTTCAATTACAGCCCGAACAAATCGGTAACCAAAATTTTAACGGCAATTAAAATAAGCACTATGCCGCCTACAAGCTCCGCCTTTGAAGAATATCTTTCTCCCAAGCGGTTACCGAGCTTAACACCAACGGCAGAAAGCGTAAAGGTTGTTACGCCTATAAGAGGCGCCGCAAACAAAATATTAACGTTATCAAAGGCAAATGTTACGCCAACCGTCAGTGCGTCGATGCTGCTTGCAATTGCAAGAGGAAGCATGGTTTTAAAGGTAAATGAATTATTAAGCTCCTCTACACCCTTAACGGCTTCTCTAATCATATTTGCGCCTATTAAGGTGAGCAAGACAAATGCAATCCAATGGTCGAAGCTTTCAACAACTCCTTTAAAGGAATAGCCGAAAAAATAACCCAAAACGGGCATTAACGCCTGAGCGCCGCCAAACCACAGTGCCGCCGACATAATATGCTTTATTTCAGCCTTTTTAACCGAAAGTCCTTTGCAAATTGCAATTGCAAAGGCATCCATCGAAAGAGCTATTGCAATGGTGAAAATTTCAACAAATCCCATTTGTTTCTCCGTTTGTTTTAGTTAAATTATTCTGTTTCTTCCTCAAATGGAGGCAGTTTTTCCACAAAGTTCAAAACGCTTTGATATTCGTTTTCCTCGGCATTTCTTGTAAAAATTACAAAAGATGCGGGCAAAAGATAGCTTTCTTTAACGCCCAAGGCCTCGGTTGAAACCTTATAGCCTCTTCCGTCAAAGCAGGTGGGATAAACGAGCCCATTTAAACTTTCAACGGTTTCGCCGTAGTTAAGAAGCGTTCTCGCGCAGTTTTCATCGCAAAGAATAAGAGTGGTTTTGCCCTTCATCATTTCAAGAGTAAGCTGCTCGTAAAGCGTGCCGCTTGCACCGTTATTGGCAAGATAAAGAGCCTTAACACCAATTTCAACCTTGCCGTCACCGTTTACGTCTCCCATTTTCTCGGCTATTGCGGTTTGAACCGCCTCAATATCGGCATCGTAAACACTGCTTTCGGTGAAGACTATAACGTTTACGTCGTAAACGGGCTTGGTAATAAGGTTAACCGTTAAAAAAGTTCCTATCAGAACCAAAACCGTAACTATTACTATATATATCTTGTAGTGATACCAAAAATTCGAAATCTTTTTAGAAAAGGTCATTTTTCATTCCTCCAAGTGTTTAACATTGTAACATATTTTTTTAAAAAGTGCAAGTAAAACAGCCTTTTCAATTGACATTTAAGGTTATATTATCTATAATAATTACATAATTTATTCTTCTTTCGGAGGATTCTTTAATGGAGAAAATTGCAAGCTTTAGGGTAAATCATCTCAACTTGTTTCCCGGTCTTTATCTTTCAAGAAAAGATTACAGCGGCAAAACCGCCGTTTCCACCTTCGATTTGAGAATAACCGCCCCAAATCGCGAGCCTGCTATGGATGCAAGTGCAATGCACACAATTGAGCATTTAGGCGCCACCTTTTTGAGAAACTCAAAGTTAAAAGACGATGTTGTATACTTCGGGCCTATGGGTTGTCAAACCGGTTTTTACGCCGTTTTTTTCGGCGACCTTGTTCCCGAAAATGTCTTTTCTTTAATTTTGGAAATGTGTGATTATATAATCTCCTTTGAAGGAGAAATTCCCGGCGCAAAGCCTGAAGAATGCGGAAATTTCTCATTTCAAAACCTTAAAAAAGCAAAGGAATATATATCCCGATATAAAGACGATTTAATTAAAAACAAAAGAACGGTTTATCCCGATTAAAAATTAACAGCTTCGCAAAATGCGAAGCTGTTTTTTTAGGTTTTTATTTTTCCGAGCGTTCCGAAAATCGCCTTGGGAAGATAAAGTGAGCCGCAAACAAGAACCAAGCTGTTATTTTTATCTTTTTTGGCGCGTTTCAAAGCCGCTTTAAAGGCTTTTTTTGCAAAGGAATATTCGGTAACGTCGCCACAATATTTTCTTGCCTCTTGGGCAAGAATCTTCGTTTCAAGGCTTCTTTCATTTTCGCTTAAAGTTACGTAAACCGAGTCGGAAATTTTCGAAATTTTCGATATAATGTCGGCGTATTTTTTATCGTTACACATTGCTATAACGGTTAAAACCTTTTTGTCTTTATAAAGCTCCTTAACGTTTTTCGAAAGAAGTTCCATTCCGTTTTCATTATGCGCGCCGTCTACTATCACCAAGGGTGCGTCGCAAAGCTTTTCAAAGCGGCACGGCATTTTTGCATTAAAAACGCCGTTTTGAAGAGCTTTTTTGTTTATATCGGGATAAGCCGCAAAAACCGCTTCAATTGCGGTAACCGCATTTTCAAGTTGAAAGCTTCCCGCCATTCCCGTTTTAAAAGAAATTCCTTTATATTCAAACGAAACACCATCTTTTTCAATTTTAACCTTTTTTGCTTTTGAAACGTCGGCAAGCGCAAGGCTGTTTTTTTGATTATCCGCTACCGCAGAGGCGGCAGTAATTACCTCTTCGCAGTTTAAACCCGATATAACGGTTTTGCCGTATGGCTTAACTATTCCGAGCTTTTCATAGGCAATTTCCAAAACGGTTTCTCCCAAAACTGCGGTATGGTCAAGTGAAATTGAGGTTATAACGCTGCAAAGCGGCGTTGAAATTACGTTAGTTGCATCAAATCTGCCGCCAAGCCCCGTTTCCAAAACAACCACGTCGCATTTTTCTTTTTTAAAGCAAAGCATTGCCGCCGCAGTTATAATTTCAAATTGAGTAACGTCTTCAAGCTCTAAGGCTTTTATTTTTGAAACTGCCGATGCAAATTTTCTTTTTGAAATGTTTTTACCGTCTATTTTAATTCTTTCGGTAAATTCGTAAATATAAGGCGAGCTGTACATTCCGCATTTTTCACCGGCAAACGATAAAACGGTTGAAATATAGGCGCAGGTTGAGCCCTTGCCGTTTGTTCCCGCAACGTGAATAAATCTAAGTTCTTTTTCGGGATTTCCCAAAGCATTTAAAATTTTTCGTTCTCTTTCAAGAGAAGGCTCGCGCGGAAACCGTGAGAAAGAATCAATATAGCTTAAAGCTTCTTTGTATTTCATAAAAACAACCTTTCGAGTATGGCTAAAATCACAGTCATTTTATCATTTCGAGAAATCTTTTTCAAGCAAAAAAGCTCGTTTTATGCCGTTTTCGCCATTTTTGTCGAAAAGATTTGCCATTGTTGGCACAACGTAAATTTTTATTTTATTCTCGCCTTTTTTAATATTTTTGGAAATATCAAACCTATAAGGCGGCCATGCCCTTTCACCTGCAAATGAGGAGTTTATGAAAACTGCGGCGTAATCGTTGGTTTCAAGCTCCAAAACCGCATTTTTATTCTCAAGCTTGCAATCAAACTCATAAAGCGCCATTCCGCTGTAATAAGGATATCCCATTTCGGTAAAGTTAAAAACATTTTCTTTAACGGGTGCTGTAAGAGCTTCGTTTTCATCAAGCGAGAAGCTGCCTTTAAGCATTGCAAAAGGCACTGTGTAGGGCATGGGATAATCGGGAGTTTCGCCCACGCAAACCAAAACGTTGGTGCCCTCCGAAATCTTCTTGGTAATATCGAATACAACGTTATGAGAATCGTAAATATTTTCATATCTGCCAACGTCTAAAATCTCGCCGTTTAAAATAAATCTTTGCTTATAAATATCTTCAACCGCAAGCTCGAGCTTTTTAGGCTTATTTATAACGTTAAAGACTGCCTTTACGGCATACCCGTTACCCGTTTTAAGCTCGGTTTGATTTTTAAATTTATCTTTGGATGCGGTTTTCAAGGTTTCAAAAACCGATTTCAAATGTCGTCCTCTAAGCTCCGACGTATTTAAATAAAGCTCATATTTCAAAGGAAGCATATTCCCGAGCGTTGCTTCAAACGATACCTTCTTTATTTCTTCAATAATCTTGCCCGTTTTAAGCTTTTTAGCGGCTTCCAGTCCTTTTTGGAGGTCTGAAACGAGCTCAATATCTCCTGCAAAAACGGCAATGCCCTCATAGGCGCAAAGAGTCAGCTCGGTGTTTTTGTTAAATTCACCCACCACCGCGCTTTTATCTATATCGTATATAATCGCCTTACTTGAGCTTCGTAACGATATTTTTATTTTTTCATCGTTTTCCGAATCGTTTGCAATAAGAAAAACGCTAACCTTATTCATTTTTCTTCTGAAAGCAAAAACGTTTTCGCTTGCCGAAATTTCAATAGGCTCCTCATGCATTAAGGTTTTAAACGCCTTTGAAAAGACCGATGCCAGCTTGCCTCTTTCCTCCAACGAAACCTCGTTTGTGGAAATTCCTCTTATTTTTCTTGAAATTTCAAAATATTCGGTTGTTTTTTCATCGTTATTTTTAACATTATCGCAAGATTTCAAAAACTCCTCGGTATTGGTAAAGCAGTTTATTTTTTCCAAACCGTCGATATCGAAATCGGGCACTCCGTTTACCAAAACGGTGCGACCGCCTTCTTTAATAAAACGTGTCAAGATATTCGCAGTGGTTTTGCGAAGATATTTAGCCGAGGGAATTATAACGGTATCGTAAGGAGCGGTTTCCTCGCCGTTTAATTTAAAATATATCTTTCCGTTATCGGTGCGGCAGTTTTTAAAAAGCTCTTCAAAGGCAATTTCAAAGCTTACCTTTTCGGTAATTAAGGCGTTTATAACAGCAGCAACCGTTGCGTCTTCATTAAATCTCAAGGAGCTTTCGTTAATTTTTTTTATAAACGGACTGTAATTTTCAACGTATTTTGCCTCACCCGTTATCTTTGCGGTAGTTTCAGGGTATAAAACCAAAACCGAGGCACTTTTTTCGCTGTTTGCAACTATTGCACAAAGGTGCGAAATATATTCCGAAAGAAGCCCGTAATTTGAAAAAAGAAGATTATTCGGCCCATGCGACGGCTTACTGTTTTGCTTTAATTCCTTTTTCATTCCGTCAAGCGAATAATAGGCGTTTGAAAGCATAAGCGTTGTTACGCCCGACATTAAAAGCCTGTTTGCAACACGCTTCATATCTTTAAGTGAAAGATTCCAGTTTTTTCCCATATATGCCTTGCAAAGAGTCTTGCTCTTTTTAAGCCAATGCGCCGCGGAATCAAGCATAACGGGAGCAATGAAAAATCGCTCGGAATTTAATTCCTCGCCTAAATAAGAGGAATCTATCGTCGGCACAGTCAAAAACCTTTGAGCCTCCAAGAAACCGCCGAACTGTTCGGCATGCGCCGTTAAAAATTCTTCGTTAGGAAGATACGACGCAAATTCAAGATTATTCTTTTTTGCCCAGTCGCTCACTCTTTTCAGGTAGTTTGCGCGAAAAAGCTCTCCCAAGGTGTCTTTATAATCTCTTTTAACCTTTAATTCTTCCTCGGTTTTTTCATTTTCAAAAAGATGGTAAAGTTTAGGCAAAATATCGTAGCAGTTTTTTATTTTAAACAAATCGGCAAAACGCTCGCTCCAAGGGAGAAAGCCCTTTGATGTATCTTCGAAAACGGAGAAAGAAGGTTTAGAATTAAAAATTCCCCTAACCGTCTTACCGAATTCTCCGCCAACTGCTTTTTTGTATTTTTCATAGGTGTATTCAATAAATTTATCGGTTGCATCTTCGTTAAAAACGTCAAGAGAGCCGCTCTCGTAGGTTGCGTACTTGCACCATTTGGAAGCCTCTAAAATTTCATCCTGAATATGACGGTAAATTACAAAAAGCTCACCGCTTTTACCTTTGTTTTCAAAGGTAATTTTTTCACCGTTTTCAGCTCTTTCTATTGCAACAACGTCCGAAACGTCTTTAACTCCGTTAAGGTCTTTAAAATGGGCAACAACGAATTTTTCAACCGTTACGCTAACGGTTTCGTTTTCTTTAACCTCAAGCTTTTTTTGCGATATAACCTTTGATTTTGCCCAATTACCCTCTCTTAAAAGCTTGCCTCCCGCACTTCCCGACGGAGAGTTATATTCGTCGCAAATCCAAACACGCATTTTAAGGCGCTTTGCTTCAACCACCGCAAGCTTAATAACGGAGAAAAACTCATCGGAAAGATAATCGTGAGTAATTCCGTAGCCGGCCTGAATGAAAACCTCAAAAATCCCCTGCTCTTTAAAAGCCGCAAGAAATCTTTTAATTTCAGCCTCGGTAATTTCGCCGTTTAAAACCCACGTTACAGCGGGATTTGAATCTTTATCGGGCGATATAAGTTTTAATGTAAAATCACGCATAGATTTCATTGCGTTTTTACCTTTCTTTTAGCGTTTTATTAAAACAATTCCTTTAACGCCGTTTGGCAAAACGGTTGTTTTAACGGTAATTTTGTTATTATCAACGCTGTATTCAATAGCTTTATCTTCCAAGATGTCAAAAGCCTCGAAGGCTTCGGCGTCTTCAATTTCAAAGGTGATATTATCAACGGCGTTTTCGCCTCTGTTTAACACAGTGAAAATAATTTCATTTCCGTCTTTTGAATCAAATCGGTTTAGGTAAACGTCGGGGTTATCGGTATATAAGAGCGGAGTTTTGTTTTCGGAATTGAAAACTTTATAAAACGCCTTAACCGCATTTGCCGATTTTAATGCAAACTCCTTGCATTCTTTGCTCCAAGAGGTATAAGCCTCGTCGTGCATTCTGTTTTCTCCGTTAAAGAAAACAAGCTTTAACGACTCCAAATCCTCCTCGTAGGGCATTTCTTTTCCGTCGGTCTTCTTTGATGTTACGTTATATAACTTAACGCTCGGGAAAATGAAAGAATACAGGTCTGCGGTGGGCTTTACTCCGCTTTGCGCAAACGAAATATTATTATTGTAATTTACTGCGTAAGACGTGTATTGCGAGGCGTAATCAGTCATCGGGAACTCCGTTCCCACCGATAATCCCGAAATATTTTCGTTTAAATTTTTAAGAATTTCAATTTGTCCGGCAAGAACGCAGTAATGGTCTTTATGCCCGTGCTTCGCATTATAGCATTCACCTATTGCCGACGTTCCGAAGCTGTTTAAATAAAGAATATCAAGCGGAATTTCTTTTGAAATTTCCAAAATTCTTTGGGTAAAGGCTTCTTTATAAACCGATGAAAGACAAACCACGTTAAAGGATTCGAGAGCCGAAACGAGTCTTCCGTCCTTTAATTTTCTGAAAATTTCATCACCGTAGGTTAAATAAAGATTAGAATAGGTGTTTGCCAAAAGGCCGTCGGTATAAAGGCTTATTTTTTTGCCGAGCATATGCACCTTATCGGCAACCGATTTAACCTCGTTATAACCGCCGAATATAGCGGCGTAATTATAATCGCCCAAATTATCCCACCAGTCAAACCAGTGAAGTGTGTCAAAGCCTCCGAAGGAATATCCCTTGTTAAAAATATCCTCCACAAGCTCGTTCGGGGCAGAGCCGTTTAAGTAAAGCTCCTTTAAAACACCGTTTTGCTTTGCAAACACCTGCTTAAATATAACGTTATTTTCCAAAGCCTCGGAATTTCCTTTAAACTCATACCATTCGTTTAAATAATTTCGGTAAGCCAAAACAGCGTTATACCAATCTCCCGCATGAGAGCCTATTACCGCCGAAGAAGCGCTCCAATTTTCGTTTGCCGGAACTGTTCTTTCATAATACTGCGTTTTAAAGGCGCTGCCCTCATCGGATTTAACAAAATACAACTCCTTTACCTGCAAAAAATCGTTTGCGAGCATAAAGAAGCTTCCGCCCTTTTTCTCCTCGTAAATATCAACGAGCGGAAAGGTAACGTCGCCGCCGTAAAGCGCCTTTTCACCGTCTGTTACCGCAATTTCTTTATTGCTTATTATTCCGCTGTTTTGAGGATATAAATACCAATCGTCAACGGCGTTTTCGCCTATTTTAAGACTTCCCATATCGGGGAAAACGGGAGTTAAATAAATCGCCTCGTCGGTATTGTTTTGAATAATAAGGTCCATTTTAACTTGGTTGCCCGAATCCATAACAAAGGTAAAGACGGGTGAAATTTTACCGTCTAATGCATCAAACGTTACCGTTAAAATTTTCTTTTCGTTTTCTTCGGAAATTTCAACCTCGGAAACCTTTAAATCCGATGCATCGTAATCCTCGTTTTTATAAACGAAGCTGAAAATTTTTGCTTTGTCGGCAAGCATTTCGCAATCGGTTTCTTTGTTGTAATAAGAGGTCAGCTCAAAATTTTTAAGGTTAAAAACAAATCTTGAATAAGCGTTTTCAGCAGTTACAACGTTCTTTTTTTGTGTTATTTGTGCTTCGGTTTCAATAAGATTGCTCACAGCTTCGTAACGGTTTGAAACGTTAAGCGAGGACGAAAGAAAATCCACCTTGTTGTTTTTTAAAGAATTAAAATAGCTTTCAATTCCCTTTTCTGCCGAAGCAATCTCGTTTTTAACACCGTTTACCGCTCTTTTTAAGGCGGTGTTATCGGTTTCTTTAAAGTAAAACAAAAGGTTAGATATTTCCGAAATTTTCGTTTTGGTAAGATTAACCGAAACAATTCCGTTTTGATTTAATAAGGAAAGCTCCTTTTTAAGAGCCTCAAAGCGTTTGGCAAAATATCCGTCGGCAATGCCCGATTTAAGCGCAGTTTCCTCCGAAACGGTTTTGTTAAGAACAAGCCTGTTTCCAATTTGCTCACCCGATGAGTCGTTTGAAATAAGCATTGAATATATCATTGCATAAAAGCTGCCAACGGTTAGCTTTTCTTCTTTAAGAGCCGCTTTTGCCTCTGCGGTTTCTTTAAAAAGCTTCACAAAAAGAGCGGCGGCGTTATCTATTGTTAAATCGGCGTTTAACTCAACCGATGAAAGCATTAAATATGCCGCCTCTTTGCCGCTTATCGTTTGATTTTCTTCCGTTCTCATATATTTGAGCATTATATTACCCGAAAAAAGAGCAGTTTTAGCTATTGCCTCTTCCTTATCTATTTTATTAAGCAAAGAAAAATCAAGCTCACTCACCGAGGAAAATTCGGTAAGACCCGTTAAAACTATTGTTTCTTTCCAATTTTTATTCAAAACCTCAACGCACGCCGAAAGTCCCGCAAAAGATGATATTGCAAATAAAACTGCCAAAAAAGCCGACAATTTCCTTTTCATTTTCATCTTTCCTCTCTGCTTAAAAATTTATCTATATATATAATACCCAACATAAAAATAAAAGTCAAGAAAAAACTTTTTTTACTTTTTTCTTTCACGTTTTTTTAACAAAAAAGCCATTATTTTAACAGCATTAAAGATATTTTTTAAAAAAGTTAAAATCACTATTGACAACAGAGAAAAAAACCATTATAATAATATGGCATTTTAAAGATGCTGCTATGGCTCAGTCGGTAGAGCGCGTCCTTGGTAAGGACGAGGTCACCAGTTCGATTCTGGTTAGCAGCTCCAAAAATCCCGTTCTCAAATGAGAACGGGATTTTTATTTTTCAGTTATTTATTTTTCGGCTAACAATTCCTCAAAAGTTACATTGAAAACTTTTGAAAAAGCAACAATTTCTATATCGGTAACAAATCTTTTACCGCATTCAATTCTTTGAATAGCATTTTTGTCAATATCAATTCCCACAAGCTGCATTCGGTCTGCAAGTTCGCGTTGCGAAAGTTTAACTGCTGTTCTTAATAGACTTATATTCTTACCGCATACATTATTTAAACCGTCATTGCTTTTATTAATAAACATAATTTTCTCCTTTTTGACATTTAGTGCTTGTCAACAAAGAAATTATATGCTATAATATAGCACAATATGACATTTACTGAATGTCAAAAGGAGGTGAAAATATGAAAAAATTCGTTTTAATAGTTTTGTCTATGCTTTTATGTTTCTCTCTTGCAGGTTGTATCGTAGTCGATACTCCCACAAAGGGTTCAGGTAGTGGTGAAAGCTCAACTCCCGCAAAAACGGAAACCACCTTTGGTTTAAACGAAACCGCAGTTTTTAAAAATCTGCAGTTTACCGCTCTTGAATTTGAAGAATCCGAAGGCGAAAACTTTTTTGTTCCCGATGAAGGAAATGTTTTTATTGGAATCAAGTTTGAAATAAAAAATATTTCTAACAAAGAGCAAAGCGTAAGCACCATTTTACTTTTCGAAGGTTACGCAGATGACGTAAAGTGCAGTTATTCTATAAGTGCTGCTTGTGCTTTTTCCGAAGGTAGTCTTGACGGAACTATTGCGCCCGGCAAAAAATTAGTCGGTTGGTATGCGCTTGAAGTTCCGAAAAATTGGCAAGAAATTGAATTGGAAATTGCTTCCGATTGGCTTTCAAACAACAAAGCAACCTTTATTTTTGAAAAATAACCATTTTGGAAAGGAACTGTTTTTATGAAAAGTAAAATGTTAATGGCTTCAACTATTACTGCAACGGCATACACAATTTACTTAATTTGTTATTTTATAGGTGTAATTGCATCAGCAAACGGAAGTGAAGAGGCAATCGGCGGCGGAATTGCAGCGTTATTGGTTACTCCTCATATGATTTTATTTTTAATAGGCTCAATTTTCGGATGGATTGCTTTAATCTTAAAAAAATCGTGGCCGGCTTTAATTGCCGCAATTTCATATTCAGTTGGAACTCTTTGTTTCTTAATGTATGCAATGTTTGGAATACCGATTTTAATTCTTGGATTCTTCGGTTATGCAAATCAGCAAAAGCTCAATAAAAAAGCTAATGAGTCCCACCTTTAACTTATCTTAAAAAGAAAAACGGCGAGAAATCTCGCCGTTTTATTTTATTACTGTTCTTCTTCCTCGCGCGCCTTTTCGCCTTTTTTCATTACGTTAACCAAAAATATAACAACAAAAATTACCAAAACAATTCCGGCAGTAATCCAAAGCGAAGCAGAAATAACGTCGGAAAAATCAATCGGAGCAAAGCCTCTGCCCTCAACGAGCTTTCCAACCGAGCTTTGAAGCACGTCATATTGCGCCGAAAGCCCGAAGAAAGCCGCTATCGTTAATTCTTTATCCATAACGCCCTCAGCGTTTACAAAATAGCCGTCCTCGTGCTGATATGAAAGAAGCTTTTCGCGCATTCCCTTCCAAATTTCCAAGCCAAAATCGTCAACGCCGTAGTCGGTTGCAACCGCCATCATCATTGCCGCCGCAACGGGTGATGCCTTTTCGTTTATTATAACCTCGCCGTTTTCGTTTATAAGGGTTAAGAAATGCTCTCTCAATTCAAGATATGCTCTCTCTATATTGGCGCGTGCCGCCGTTTCGTTTGAAAGAACCGAAAGAATGAAGCAGGAAAGCGGAATATCGAGCTCGCCGTTTTCATCTGCCCAACCGTAGTTACTCGGCAATCTCTTTGCAAGAAGCGCATTCACCGAAGCTTCTCTGTCGAATTCAGCGTTAACGGCAAAAAGCGCCGCCAAGCAAATTGCATTTTCGTAGTTCGTTTCGTAAAATAAGCTGTCTGCCTTTTTTTCTCCGAGTATTATTTCAACGGGATTAAAGCCGATTGCAAGCTCTTCTATTTTTATATTTGTGTATGCCGCAAAAATTATAAGATTAGCGGCAGTTAATGCCTTGTTTTCGTCGTTTTCAATTTCTTCTGCCGTTATTTTATAATTTTCAGCCTTATCACCGTAATATTCAACGGGCAACGGCTTATAAATAAGAGCAAGACTTAAATATTCCAAAAGTGTTTTTTCCTCGTTTGCTCGCGCCTCGTAATAGCTGATAAGCTTTTGAACGCTTTCGGTTGTGTTTAACGCCGCAAAGCAAGGAACGGTAAAGCAAAACAAAACCGCCAAAACCGTTAAAACGGCAATTATTTTTTTCATTTTGTCCTCCGAAAATTAAACTCCCCTCACCCGCAAGGTGAGGGGCTTTTATTTTTTAAACTATAAAGGGTTTGATTTCTTTTAAAAGTTCTTCTTTATCGGGACCGTCGGAAACACGGATTTCAATTTCTTTGGAAAGGTCGAGGCTGAAAATGCCCATTATTGATTTTGCATCTACAATATATCTTCCGGAAATCAAATCTACGTCGCAATTGTATTTTGAAACGGTGTTTACGAAAGATTTTACATCATTAATGGAATTTAACAAAATATTTGTTGACATATTGCTTAACACTCCTTAAAATATTTATATAACTATTTTATCAATTTTTTTTGAAATAGTCAAGATATTTATAGGCTTAGGCGGAATTTTAATGAAATTTTACATTTACACCCTCGGTTGCAAAGTTAATCAGTATGAATCCGAGGCAATAAGCGAAAAGTTCATAGAAGAAAATTGGTGTCTTTCCGAAAACGCAAGCGACGCCGACCTTATTATAATCAATTCCTGCTCGGTAACCGCCGAAAGCGACAGAAAAGCAAGGCAAGCTTTAAGACGTTTTAGAAAAAACGCTCCGAACGCCGTTATTGTGCTTTGCGGTTGTTTCCCCGAAGGACATCCCCTTGAGGTTAAAAAGCTTAAAGAGGCGGATATTATTTTCGGTAACGGCGGCAAAAACAAGGTTTACGAAAAGGTTTGTGAATATCTGAAAAGCAAAAAAAGAGTTGATAGTTTTTCCCCTTTGGGAAACGAAGCCGAATTTGAATCGATGACCGTTACCGCAAGCGGCGTTAAGCTTCGCGCGGTTGTTAAAATTGAAGACGGTTGCAATTCCTTTTGCAGTTATTGCATTATTCCCTACGTCAGAGGCAGAGTGCGCTCTAAGCCCGAAAACGAGGTTGTTTCCGAAATAACGGGGCTTTTAAATAACGGAATTAAAGAAATCGTGCTTTCGGGCATACATTTAGACCGTTTCGGCACCGAAAACGGTGAAGAACGGCTCACGCCTCTTTTGGAAAAGCTAAACTCGCTCCCCTTTGATTTCAGAATACGTTTAAGCTCGCTCGACCCTGTTTATATAACCGAAGAAACGGTTAAGCGTCTTTCGGTTTTAAATAAGCTGTGCCCTCATTTTCACCTTTCTCTCCAAAGCGGAAGCAGTAAAATTCTCAAAAAAATGAACAGAAAATACACGAGGGAAGAATATATTTCCGCTGTGGATTTAATTAAAAAATATATGCCCTTTGCCTCGGTTACAACCGATATAATAACGGGATTTCCCGGAGAAAGCGAAGAGGATTTTAATGAAAGTCTTTCAATCGTTTCGCGTTGCGGTTTTTTAAAAGTTCACGTTTTCCCTTATTCCGAGCGTCCCGGTACTGCCGCCGCAAAAATGCCCGATTCTGTTGAAAAATTTCTCCGTTCCAAGCGAGCCAAGGAGCTTTCAATCTTTGCCGACGGCGTTTCCGGCGAATATTTGAACCGCTTCATAGGAAAAACCGCCGTTTTGCTGGTTGAAGAAATTAAAGAAGATTTTGCTCTCGGCTACACCGAAAATTACATCTACGTTAAAATTCCCAAAAACAGCTTGAAAGCGGGCGATATCGTAAAAATCACGCTTATTTCGGCAGGAAAAAATTATATGCTCGGCAAGGAGTTGCAATAAATACAATTTTATTGTATAATAAATATACACTTTTTTTCTTTTCGTTAATATTATGGAATAGGAGGAAAGAGCTATGAAAAAAACATCTGTTAAATTATTTTCTTTGATTAAAGGCTACCGTTTTATGTCAAGAATAAATACGGAGCTTGAAAAAGAAGGCAGTTTTGCCGATTACGAGGCTCTTTTAACCTATGAATCTCAATTATTAACGGAGAGTGAAGAGCTTGACTGTAAAAAGAGGCGATATTTTTTACGCCGACCTTAGTCCCGTAGTTGGCTCAGAGCAGGGCGGCATCCGTCCGGTACTTATCATTCAAAACGATATAGGAAATAAATTCAGTCCAACCGTTATTGCCGCCGCCATAACGAGCCAAATAAATAAAGCAAAATTACCCACTCACATTGAAATTTCAGCAGAAAAATACGGACTTCAAAAAGATTCGGTTATCTTACTCGAACAAATAAGAACACTCGATAAAAGAAGATTAAAAGATAAAATGGGCAGACTTTCAAACGAAGCCATGAAATGCGTTAACGAAGCGCTTTTTATCTCGTTCGGTCTGACTCCGGGAGAGGATTTTTAAAATGAACAATTTGTCTAAAATCATTACGGCGGCAGTAGCCTGCTTTCTGCTCGTAACCGTTACCTCTGTTATTCTCATTTCGGTTTACGCTAATCCGGGCGACCAATCCAACCCCATAATAGCCAAGGATTATCTTGATTCCGTGGTTGCCTCCTTGGTTAAAGAAAAAAACGAGCTTGAAGAAAAGCTTGCCTCCCTTACCTCCGATTCCGAAAGTCAAAAAAGCGAGCTTCAGTCGCAAATCGACGCCTTGAATTCAGCGGTTAACGCAATACCCTCAAATCCCATTAACAGTGAGGTTTTCTCGAGCTTTTCTTCCGAAATAGATAAGCAGATAAACAGCGCGCTTAACGATATTGATAAAGGTTTCGAGATTTTAGAGCTTCAAAGCGGCAAAACCGTAACGCTTTCAAGCGGCGCCGAATTTATAGTAAGAACGGGAATTGTTAAAGCCGTTACAAACTCTGCAAGCGACGGACTTTGCGACCTTTCCGTCGGCAGCATCGTAGCAAACGACAATATTATTCCCGCAAGTCATTACATAGTTGCTTTAAGAAGCGACCGCGGATTTGTTACCGAGTCCGATTCGGTTATAATTATAAGAGGCGAATATACGGTTTCCTAAACTGAAAAATTAAAAGAGCTATCTTTCGATAGCTCTTTTTTGTTGGTTAAATAAATTCTTTTCTGCTTAATAAGACTTTTTCAACGAGTTTTGGATAAATATCGGTAACGGCAAGCAAAACATATGTTACACTAATTGACAACATCGCCGCAAAAAGATGATTTTTATTTTCATAGATATCCAAAAGAGCGCCATTCGGGATAAATATGTAATAAAAAACAACGGTTAAAACCAGAAGCACAGCAGTTTGAATAACGGTTAATAAAATATAAAATCCAACTTTTTTCACAGTTGCTTTTACCGTATTTTTAATCGTTGATTTTCCAAAAAGGAAGTTGTCTATTCGCCATAAAGCAAATAAGCTTATTGCAACAGAGAAAATAAGTTTTATTAAAAGAATAATCAATGCCGGCTCGAGACCATCAACTAATTTTGCAAAATAAGAATACAACGCATTTAATAAAGCAATGGTTAAAGAATATCCTATAACAGAAAAATACGGCACCTTTTGTTTTAAAAAGCTTTTGAAAATTAAGAAAAATAAAGCGAAATAGCTTGCAAAAACCCCAAAAAACGCCAGTAAAAGACTTTCGTTATTAAAAATAAATTCGGCAATTTTAACTACGTTAAACGGCACATCAATTTTCCCTGCAACAATATCATATATAACATTTCGCAAAGGAATAGTAATAAAAAACATCAACATCAGCACCGCCGCATTAACAAGCATTGATATTTTTATAATTTTTTTCATATGTAAGCCTCTTTATAAAACAATTAAATCAAATCGGAATATATTAGAACTGTACCGTCGGGACAACATATAAAGAGTCGCTTATAACATCGTTCATAAAGTAATTGAAAGCATATTTGCAGCTATTTGTTTCAAAATCATATTGAAAAACAATGGCGTGGGTTTCGCCAGCATAATTTAAAACTCTGCAAATTATATAAATTTCATTTTCAAAGATTTCAACTGCATCGAACAAATACGAAAGGCTCGACTCTCCACTGTAAGTTTGCTTTTTTTCAAGCTCGTTAAACATTTTGGCAAAAGTTTCACTGGTTTGTTTTGACTGATTTATATCAAAAACTTTTTGATTATCTCCTTTGGTAAAATTAATGGTATAAGCATCTATAATTTCTGTTGTAATACCAAACGAATAATCTCGGTTTTCTGCCATAAATTCGGTTGCTTTTTGGGCTTTTAAATCGTATTCCACAGTTTTGACAAAATCCGTTATGACAATTTTACCGTTATAATAAAAACCGCTATCTGTTTTGTGTTTTATTAAAGAAGAATCATTGTTATCTTGCTTATAATGTTTGTAGGCTCCTTCACCTATGCAAAATTCACCGCTATAACAAATGTTTATTGACATATCGGTAACGTTCATATATGCAATACACCATGTTCGAGAACCGTTTTCATTTTTTCCGTGCTTTGTAAAGCTAAACCACACGGTATCACCTTTTATGGCATAGACTTCATTAAGAAACCCATTGTATTTACTATCTGCAAGAAGTTCATCGAAATCAAGAACCGCATCACCTACTACCAATTTGTCATAACGCACATACGAAACTTTTTCATCCGTTTCAACTTCAAACGAATCAAATAATCTGTTAATTTCACGTCGCGACGAGATGCTTTGCGTAAGAATACATCCTCCAAGCAAGAAAATGCTTGTTAAAAGTAATAATATAATACTTATTATGCGTTTCATAATATCAATCCCATCCAAAAATTTCTAACAATCCAACACGCTTGCGGCTCTTAAAATCGCAAGCTTCATTGCTTTTTCGTTTGCAACGCCCTTGCCGGCAATGTCAAACGCTGTGCCGTGGTCGGGACTCGTTCTTAAAAACGGTAAGCCTGCCGTGAGTGAAATCGTTCCGTTAAAATCAAGAGTTTTTGCGGCTATATGTCCTTGGTCGTGATAAAGCGACAAAACTGCGGAAAATTTCCCTTCAAGGCACATTGAAAAAACGCTGTCGGCAGGAATTGGGCCAACTGCGTTAACACCCGCTTTTCTTGCTCTTATAACCGCTTTTTCTATTTCCTTTTCTTCGTTTCCCATAAGTCCGCCGTCGCTTCCGTGAGGATTAAGCGCCGCAACGGCAATGGGTTTTTCGCTTTTTCCGAGCATAGCGTTTGCTTTTTCGCTTCTCAAAATAAAATTATAAAGCGGCTCTTCTTTTATCGATTCGGAAATTTTCGCAAACGGAATATGTCTTGTAAAAAAGAAAATTCTAAGCTCGTTCGTTTCAAAAACGGTTAACGGATTTTCAACATTCGAAAGTGCCGCGAGCATTTCGGTATGTCCTATATAAGGAACACCGCCCTCTCGAAGCGACTGCTTATTTACGGGTGCGGTGCAAATTGACGCACCTTCGCCGTTTTTAACCATTTCAACCGCTTTTTCAACACAAATATAGGAATTTTTGCCCGCAAAACCCGAAATTTCGCCCATTTTCCCGTTATATTCGGAAATGACGTCAACTATATCAAGCTCAAATTTTTCTTTTAAAACACCGTTTGATATAAGCATATCGAAGGTTTTTTCAAAGTCTTTTTTCGAGCCTATTACCAAAGGATTTGCCTTTTTTCTCACCGATTCGTCCGAAAGCGCTTTTAATATAATTTCTCTGCCTACTCCTGCCGCATCGCCCTCGGTTATTAAAACTCTTTTCATTTCTTTTCTCCGCAAATATCTTTTAAAACGCAAGCCTCGCATTTAGGGCTTCTTGCTGAGCAAACGTCTCTGCCGTATTGAACGAGCCTATGACAAAAATTAAGCGATTCCTCGGGCAAAACGCTTTTTCTCAAATCCTTTTCAACAATTTCGGGATTAGTGCTTTTTGTAAGTCCGAGTCTGTTTGAAAGGCGAATGCAATGAGTATCGCAAATATAGGCTTCTTTTCCGTGCAGCTCGCCCATTATGAGATTGGCGGTTTTCCTGCCCACGCCCGAAAGCGTTGTAAGCTCTTCTAACGTTTTCGGAATTTCGCCGTTAAAATTTTCAATAATTTGAACCGAAAAAGCCTTTATGCTTTTTGCTTTTTCTCGGTATAAACCGCAGGATTTTATATATTCCTCAATTTCCGAAACGTCTGCCTCGGCAAATGCCAAAGCATTGGGAAATCTCTTGAAAAGAGCAGGAGTTACCTCGTTAACTCTTTTATCGGTGCATTGCGCCGAAAGTCTGGTAGCAATAAGAAGTTCAAGCCCGTTTGAAAAGTTAAGGGCGCATTTTGGGTTTGGATATACCTTGGAAAGCTTTTCAATTATAAAGCAAACCTTTTCTCTTTTTCTCATCGGTCAGCTTCCTTTTTTATTTCTTTTCGGTAGCTTTCCGCCGCCTTTTCGGTGCGGTTATCGCCGAATTCGTAGTAAACTCTGTTTTTAAGCTCATCGGGCAAATACTGCTGATTTACGTAGTGGTTTTTATAACCGTGCGGGTATTTATAGGTAAGTCCGTTACCTAATTTTGCACTGCCCGCATAATGAGCGTCTTTAAGATGCTTGGGAATATCGTAAAAAGTGCCCTTTGCATCTTGCATTGCGGCGTCTATCGCATTTATTGCCGAGTTGGATTTCGGCGCCGTGCAAAGCAAAATCACGGCCTCGGCAAGAGGTATTCTCGCTTCAGGGAATCCAAGTTGAAGCGCAGCATCGACACAACTTTTAACAACAGTTATAGCGGTGGGATAAGCAAGACCTATATCCTCTGCGGCAGTAACCAAAAGTCTGCGGCAAATTGAGGGTAAATCGCCCGCACCTATTAAAAGCGCAAGATAATAAAGCGCCGCATTTTCATCGGAGCCTCTTATTGATTTTTGAAATGCCGAAAGAATATCGTAATGGCGGTCGCCGTCTCTGTCGTATCTTTCCGAGCTTTTTTGCGAAACGGTTTTTACGTTTTCACTTAAAACGGTTAAAACGCCGTCTTTTTTATCGGAGGTTATAAGAGAAAGCTCCAAAGCGTTAATTGCCTTTCTCACGTCGCCGCCCGACGCATAGGAAAGATGCTTTATATCTTCATCTTCCATCACAACCTTAACCTTTTCGTCGGCCTCATAAATAGAAATTGCACGTTTAACAGCCTTTTCTATTTCCGCAGGGGTTACCGGCTTAAATTCAAACACCGTAAGACGTGAAAGAATTGCGTTATAAACGTAAAAATAAGGATTTTCGGTAGTTGAGGCAATTAAAGTTATATCGCCGTTTTCAATATATTCCAAAAGGGTTTGCTGTTGCTTTTTGTTAAGGTACTGAATTTCATCCAAATACAGCAAAATTCCGCCCGATGAGCCGAGCGTTCCTATTTCGGAAAAAACCGCCTTCAAATCTGCCGTTCCCGCATTGGTTCCGTTAATTGCAAAAAAATTCATATCGGCCTTTTTTGCCAAAATTTTCGCAACCGTTGTTTTCCCAACGCCCGAAGGACCGTAGAAAAGCATATTAGGGAGTTTTCCCGATTCCACTATTTTGTTTAAAATTTTTCCCTTGCCTATTAAATGAGACTGCCCGACTACGTTTTCAAGGCAGTCGGGTCGCATTTTTGCTGCAAGCGGTGAAGCCATTTTTGCTCCCCCTTACTTTAAAGTTGATTTTAATAAATGGGATATTTATCGCAAAGAGCCTTAACCTCGGCTTTAACGGAAGCAATATTCTCCGCATAGTCGGGCTTTGCCATTGTATAAATAAGTCTTGCAATGGTATCCATCTCTTCTTCCTTGAAGCCTCTGGTGGTAACTGCGGGAGTGCCGATACGTACGCCGCTCGTTACGAAAGGCTTTTCGGGGTCGTTGGGAATTGCATTTTTGTTAACGGTTATATTAACCTCTTCAAGACGGTTATTAAGCTCTTTTCCGGTTATGTTGAAGGGACGGAGGTCAACGAGCATTAAGTGGTTATCGGTGCCGCCCGAAACGAGCTTAAAGCCGTAACCGAGAAGTCCGTCTGCAAGACGCTTTGCGTTCTTAACAACCTGCTGCTGATATTCCTTGAATTCAGGCTTTAAAGCCTCGCCGAAGCAAACTGCTTTAGATGCAATTACGTGCATTAAAGGGCCGCCCTGAATGCCGGGGAAAACAGCCTTATCTATCTGCTTTGCATACTGTTCCTTGCAAAGAATCATACCGCCTCTGGGACCTCTTAAGGTTTTGTGAGTGGTGGTGGTTACAACGTCGGCATAAGGAACGGGAGAGGGATGAACTCCTGCGGCTACAAGACCTGCAATGTGAGCCATATCAACCATAAATATTGCTCCGACCTCGTGTGCTATTTCGGCAAATTTTTCAAAATCTATAAATCTCGGATATGCCGATGCGCCTGCCAAAATGAGCTTGGGCTTGCATTCCAAAGCGGTTTTACGAAGAGCATCGTAATCTATTGTGTTGGTGTCGTCGGTTACACCGTAGGGAACTATGTTAAAGTATGAGCCCGAAATATTAACGGGTGAACCGTGTGAAAGGTGTCCGCCGTGAGCAAGATTCATACCCATAACGGTATCACCGGGTTGTAAAAGCGCAAAGAAAACCGCAAGGTTTGCCTGCGCGCCGCTGTGAGGCTGAACGTTTGCGTGTTCAGCGCCGAAAAGCTCTTTTGCGCGGTTAATTGCAATTTCTTCGGCAACGTCAACGCAAGAGCATCCGCCGTAGTAACGCTTAGCGGGATAACCCTCGGCATATTTATTTGTGAGCACGGTGCCCATTGCATCTAAAACTGCCTGAGAAACAATATTTTCAGAAGCAATAAGCTCTATATTATTTCTTTGTCTTTCAAGCTCCGCAGTGATTGCACCGTAGATTTCGGCATCTGCATTTTTTAAAATTTCGTTGTTCATTTTGCTCTTTCCATCCTCTGATTTTTCTTTTTTGGTATCTTTATAATCAATTAGAAATATTATACTATATTATTATCTTTTTGTCAAAGAAAAAAGAGCGAAAGATAATCTTTTTTTCGCTCTTTAAACTAAATTTAAAAATTTTCCGTGGGGTTGTATTCCAAAATGGTTGCCGTAATTTTTATTTGTTTATTTTGTCTTGCCACAACTACTTCAACTTCATCTCCTACTTTACAGCCCGAAATTAAACTTTTTAACTGTGAAACGCTTTCAACAGCCTCGGAATTAAAGTTTACTATTCGGTCGCCGGTTTCAAACTCGCCCGAATCGCGAGTTATATAAACTCCGTATGAAGAAACGCCGTAACGCATTGCAGTCATTGCGTCTTTTATTTCGAGAAACGATAAATTAAGCGTTGCTCTTCCTCTTACGTAACCGTATTCCGAAAGGTCTGCAAGCACCGTTTTTACTATATCAATCGGTATTGCAAAGCCCAAACCTTCAACGGAATTGCCAACATTTTTCGCATTTACAATGCCGACAAGACATCCCGAATCGTCGAAAAGCGCACCTCCCGAATTTCCCGGATTAACCGCCGCATCGGTTTGCAAAAGTACCATTTCTTCATCATCTATTTTAATCTTTCTGTCCAAAGCGCTTATAATGCCGCTTGAAACGCTTCCGCCGAGAGTTCCGAGAGGATTGCCTATTACTATTGCGGTCTGACCTTTTTTAAGATTTGCCGAAATGCCGAAAACCGCAGCGGGAAGCTCCCCGCTTGCTTCTATTTTTAAAAGAGCTATATCGGTTTTGTCATCGCCGCCGACGTAGTTTGCCTTATATTCGTTTCCGTCGGCAAGTATAATATTTATTTTGTTTGCATTTTCAACAACATGATAGCATGTTACTATATATCCGTCTTTGCCTATAATAACTCCGCTTCCCGCGCCGCTTTGAATGTAGTTTCCGTACCAACTGTCGTTTGTAACGGTTTCGGTTGTTATAACCACAACGCTTGCTTCCGTTTTTTCTACAACTTCTTCAACGGAAAGACCTTTTTCTTCGTTGCCCGTTGCGAGCGTTATCATAGATTCATAATTAAACTCGCCAACGCTTTTTTGAGCAAATTTAAAATTTCCGTTAAACATAAGCCCCGAAAAAAAGCCCACTATTCCCGAAATTGAGGCGCAAAGCAGTAAGCTCAAAACAAATACGCCTATTGATACCGAATAGCTTTTCTTCTCTTGATAAACATATTCTTCATTCATAACCGTTCACCTCTCATATTTTATAAGACGATTATACGCCTATTTTTTTAATAATTTTTGTTTTATCTTATAAAAACTTGTAAATTTTAATTAAATATGTTAAAATAATAAATAACATACTTGATTGGAATGTTTTTTAATGACTGATATTGAATTACTTGAACTTGCAGACCGCGCCGAAGAACGTGTTAAAGAACAGTTTAAAGCGCTTGACAAAATTGCATTTGCAAACCAAAAGCGTGTGCAAGACGCTTTTGAAAAGGCACGTGTTTCCGAAACGCACTTTTTTGCAACCACCGGCTACGGATATAATGACCGCGGCCGAGAGGTTATTGATGAAATTTTCGCCGATATTTTCGGTTGTGAGGACGCTTTGGTTCGAAATAATTTCATTTCGGGCACACACGCTCTTGCAACCGCCCTCTTTGGAGTTTTGCGTCCCGATGACGTAATGCTTTCGGTTACGGGCAAGCCTTACGACACCTTAGACGAGGTTATAGGCATTGTTCCCTGCTCCGGCTCTCTTAAAGAATTTGGAATTAAATACGAGCAGCTCGATTTTATAAACGGTGAAATCGATTATAGCGGCATCGAAGCCGCTTTAAAGCAAAAAAAGATTAAGGTTGTTTTCATTCAGCGTTCAAAGGGTTATTTAAACCGCAAAACGCTTTCCTCTGAGGAAATAGGCAAAATTGTTAAAACCGTTAAGGAAATTTCTCCCGAAACCTTCGTTTTGGTTGATAACTGCTACGGCGAATTTTGTGAAACCAACGAGCCTTCTCATTACGGCGCCGATCTCATTATAGGCTCGCTTATAAAAAATGCGGGCGGCGGAATGGCCGACAGCGGCGGATATATTGCAGGCAAAAAAGAGCTCGTTGAGCTTTGTGCCTACCGTCTTACCTCTCCCGGAATAGGCAAAGAAGCGGGCGCAACCTTCGGGCAGAACCGAAACATAATAAAGGGTCTTTTCTACGCTCCTCACACCGTTAAAGAAAGCCTTAAAACCGCAATTTTTGCAGCATCTCTTTTTGAGCTTTTGGGTTTTAGCGTTAATCCGAAATCGGATGCAAAGCGTTTTGATATTATTCAGGTAATAGAGCTTAAAGCAAAAGAAAAGCTCCTTGCCTTCTGCGAGGGAATTCAAAAGGGCTCTCCCATAGATTCCTACGTAACTCCGGAGGCTTGGGATATGCCCGGTTACAACGACCCCATCGTTATGGCGGCAGGCACCTTTACCTCAGGCGCCTCTATTGAGCTTTCGGCAGACGCTCCCGTTAAAGAACCCTTTAACGTATTTTTTCAAGGCGGTCTTACCTTTGAAAGCGGCAGACTCGGAATTATAAAAGCCGCTTTAGAGGTTTTAAAGACGGAGGAAAACAAATGATTATTTTAGGCATAGACCCCGGTTTTGCCACCGTTGGCTACGGCGTTATAAAATACGAGGGCAACAGCTTCACCGCTCTTGATTACGGCGTTGTTACCACTCCCCCGAAAACCGAGCTTGCTTACCGTTTAAATCTCGTTTTCGAGGGCATTACCGAGCTTATAAAAAAATACAGGCCCGATGCAGTTTGTGTTGAAGAGCTTTTCTTTAACACAAATATAACCACGGGCATTGCGGTAGGCCACGCAAGAGGAGTTATTCTTCTTGCCGCCGAAAGATGCGGCGTTTCAATTTCGGAATACACGCCGTTGCAAATAAAACAGGCGGTTGTAGGCTACGGAAGAGCCGAAAAAAAGCAAGTTATGGAAATGACGAGAATTATTTTAAAGCTTGAAAAAATTCCGAGGCCCGACGATGCCGCCGATGCGCTTGCTTGCGCTGTTTGCCACGCTCACAGCTACAGCTCGAAACTTTTTAAATAAAAGGATGATGTTTTCGTGTATTACAGTTTTCACGGCAATCTTGTTTTAAAAGAGCCCACTTTTGCAGTTATAGAATGCAACGGCGTGGGTTACCGTTTAGGCATATCTCTTAATACCTTCAATAAGCTTTCCGACGTTGGCGACGACTGTTTGTTGTTCTCCTATCTCTCGGTTAAAGAAGACGCATTGGAGCTTTACGGCTTTTACGACCAAGGTGAGCTTAACGCCTTTAAGCAGCTTATTTCGGTAAGCGGAGTTGGTTGCAAGGTTGCCGTTTCAATTCTTTCGGAGCTTACCGCCGAGCAGTTTGCCATCGCTCTTATGTCGGAGGATTATAAGGCTTTAACCCGTGCCTCAGGTGTCGGCGCAAAGCTTGCTCAAAGAATTATATTGGAGCTTAAAGATAAAATAAGCAAGGAAAACACCTCGGTTTCTTTCGATATTTCGGCAGTTTCCTCGGTAAAAGCGGGCGGAAATCTTTCCTCGGCAATTGAGGCGCTTTGCGTTTTGGGCTACACCAAAAGCGATGCGGCATCTGCCGTTTCCAAAACCGGTTTTACCGACGAGGATTCGGTTGACCTCATAATTAAAAAAGCGCTCAAATTCCTCATGAGATAAGGACGTGAATTAAGTGAACGATTTTGATTTCGAAGAAAGCAGATTGCTTTCAACCACCTTAGGTGAAGGCGAAAAGGAAGATGTTTCCTTACGTCCCAAGCATCTTGATGAATATATAGGTCAGAAAAAAGTTAAAGAGAATATGAAAATATTCATAGGAGCCGCTAAGAAAAGAGGAGAAACGCTCGACCACGTTTTACTTTACGGCCCTCCCGGCCTCGGCAAAACCACTTTAGCCGGTGTTATTGCCAACGAAATGGGTGTTTCAATAAGAATAACCAGCGGTCCCGCAATTGAAAAGCAGGGAGATTTGGCGGCGCTTCTCACTAATCTTCAAGACGGAGATATTCTCTTTATAGACGAAATTCACCGTCTTCCCAAGCAGGTCGAAGAGGTTTTATATCCCGCAATGGAGGATTATTCTCTTGATATTATAATCGGCAAAGGTCCTTCGGCAAGGTCAATTCGTCTTGACCTCCCGAAATTCACCTTAATCGGCGCAACAACCAGAGCAGGTCAGCTCACCGCTCCCCTTCGCGACCGTTTCGGCGTTAACGCAAGGCTTGAACTTTACGATGAAAACGAGCTTATGCAAATTGCGCTTCGCTCGGCGGGAATTCTTTCAATTAAAATTGAAGAGGACGGCGCATTGGAAATTGCAAAGCGTTCAAGAGGCACTCCCAGAATAGTAAACCGTCTTTTAAAGCGCGTGCGCGATTTTGCCGACGTTATGGCAGACGGAATTATTGATAAAAAGGTTGCCGATATGGCTTTAAGACGTATGGAAATAGACGAATTGGGGCTTGATAATATCGACCGCCGTATGCTTTCAACCATAATAACCGCATACAGAGGCGGTCCCGTCGGTCTCGAAACGCTCGCCGCAACAATCGGCGAAGAGGCCGTTTCTATTGAGGACGTCTACGAGCCTTATCTTCTTCAAATAGGATTCCTCGAAAGAACCCCCAGAGGTCGTTCGGCAACGCATCTTGCTTATAAGCATCTCGGCATCCCCTTGCCCGCCGAAGAAAATAATCAATTATCTTTTTAAGGAGGAAACTATGGGAAAATTATTCGGAACAGACGGAATAAGAGGAGTTGCAAACGTTGATTTAACCGCCGAGCTTGCAATGAAAACCGCAAAAGCAGCCGCTTTCGTTTTAAATAAGCAGCTTAACAAAAAGGCAACCGTTTTAATAGGAACCGACACCCGCATTTCTGCCGATATGTTAACCGACGCAATGGCAGCGGGCTTTACCTCTCTCGGCGCAGACGTTTTAAAAACGGGCATCGTTCCCACCCCTGCAATTCCAATTCTTTTAAAGCAGTTTAATGCCGACATAGGCGTTATGATTTCAGCATCGCACAACCCTGCAAAATATAACGGAATTAAAATTTTCGACAAAAACGGCTTTAAGCTTCCCGATGCCGTTGAAAACGAAATTGAGGGTTATATATTTAACGGCGTTACCTGCGAAACCGAAAACGTGGGCAAGGTTACCGTTATTGAAAACGCCGCCGATTTCTACGTTGAAAAAATAAGAAGCTTTGGTCTTCCCACCTTCTCCAAAAAGTTTAAAATTGCGGTTGACTGCTCAAACGGTGCCGCATCGGTTACCGCCAAAAAGGTTTTTAAAGATATAAACGCCGACTTTGAATTTTTAAACACCGATTTCGACGGCTACAACATAAATAAGGATTGCGGTTCAATACACATAGACCTTCTCGGAAAAAAAGTGGCAGCCGAAGGTTATGACCTTGGCATTGCCTTTGACGGAGATGCCGACCGTTGTCTTCTTTGCGATGAAAAGGGCAGAATTATCGACGGCGACCGTCTTATTGCCGCCGTGGCTCTTTACTTAAAGCAGGAAGGCAAGTTAAACAAAAATAAAATTGCGGTAACAACTTTATCTAATATGGGTTTTTTACGCTATATGAAGGAAAACGGTGTTGGCGCTGAGCTTACAAACGTCGGCGACCGCTACGTTTTGGAAGCAATGAAGGCCGAAGGTCTTTCAATAGGCGGCGAGCAGTCGGGCCACATTATTTTGCTCGACAGAAACTCAACGGGCGACGGTGAGATGACCGCAATGGCATTCCTTTGCGTTATTGCAAAAAGCAACCGCAAAGCAAGTGAATATTACGATGACGTTTCCTTCTTCCCGCAAATAAGCGTTAACATTAAGGCCGAAAAGGCGGTTAAAGACGCTTTGGTTAACAGTGCCGAGCTTAAAGAAGCCGCCGAAAAGGCTCGTGAAACGTTAAAGGATTCGGGCCGAGTTATAATTCGTCCCTCCGGAACCGAGCCCTTGGTTCGCATAATGGTCGAAGGCGAAGACAAAGAAACCGTTTTGAAAATAGCCGAAGACCTTAAAGAAGTTTCCGAGAATTTTATTAAAATAAGTAAGTAATTAGATTATAAATAAATAAAAATTAAAGTTTTTTATTGAAAACCGATTGACAAATCGCTTTTAAAAGAGTATAATATCTCGGTACACTTTGGATACGTTATTTCGTCATCCCCAAAAACAACTTCGGAGGTTTTAAAATGAGATATAATCTTCAACTCCTCAGAAGAAAAGGCGGAAACGATTTTGTAACGTTTTCCGTTGGCGATTTCGGAGACTACAAGCATTTTGAAAACGATTTTGTTCCCGAATTTCCGTTTGACGTTAAAGCAACCTTTAAGGAAGTGGGAAATACGGTTTTATTAAACCTTTCCTTTAACGTTACCTTAAATCTTGTTTGCGACAAATGCTTGGAACAGTTTTCGCAGGAATTTTCATTAAGTGAAGATTTTACGGTGGAAAGCAAGGAAACAGAAAACGCCGAATGCGTTGTTGCCGTTAACGGCGGTGTTGAGCTTGACCCAATCGTTTGGGAAATGATGTGCTTGGCGCTACCCTACCGAAAAATTTGCAACGAAAATTGCAAAGGCATCAATCTTGAGTGTAATAAAGAAGAATAAAAAAGATATCGTTTACCATAAAGGAGGATTCTACAATGGCAGTACCGAAGAAAAAAGTTTCAAAAGCAAGAAGAGATAAGAGACGTTCAAACGTTTGGAAGCTCGACACTCCCAATCTTATCGCATGTCCCCATTGTCATGAGCTTATAAAGCCGCACACCGTTTGCTCCGCTTGCGGTTTCTATGATGGCAAAGAGGTCATTAAAAAAGAAGCCGAGAAGGCAAGTTCAGCAGAATAAAAGCAGAGAAAGAGTTGTGTTTTATGCAACTCTTTTTTAATTATGAAAAACAGTGAAAGAGGTGTTTAAAACGGCTAAGATAGTTTGCATTAACAGAAAATCGCCCGCAAGAAAGCTGATAAAAGTCGGCGACGAGCTTATTTCTATAAATCAAAATCCCATTAAAGATATTTTGGATTATATGTATTATTCCACCGACGCCGTTTTGGAAATTACCGTTAAACGTAATAACGAATATCTTTCTTTCACCGTTAAAAAAGAAGAATATGAGGATTTAGGTTTAGATTTCGACAGCTTTTTAATGGATAGCCAAAAAAGTTGCTCAAATAAATGCATTTTTTGCTTTATAGACCAAAATCCCAAGGGAATGCGCGATACTATTTACGTTAAAGACGACGATTTACGTCTTTCCTTTATGCACGGAAATTACATAACGCTTACAAATTTAAGCGAAAAAGACATAGACCGCATTATAAAATTAAGAATAAGCCCCATTAACGTTTCGGTTCACACCTTAAACGGAGAGCTTAGAAAAAAGATGCTCGGAAACCGTTTTGCCGATAAAATTTCAGAGAGAATGGAACGGCTTTCGGCTGCGGGAATTGAAATGAAGGCTCAAATTGTTCTTTGCCGCGGCATTAACGACGGCGACGAGCTTATTTATACCTTAAACGGCCTTAAAAAAATGTTCCCTGCCGTTTCAAGCGTTTCGGTTGTTCCCGTTGGACTCACCGACCACCGCGAAGGGCTTTTTGAGCTTGAAGCCTTTGATAAAAATTCAAGCGATGAAACTCTTAAAGCAGTTGAGGAATTCGGCAACGCTTGTCTTAATGAGCTTGGCACGCGTTTTGTTTATCCTGCCGACGAGTTTTACGTTAAAGCGGAAAAGGAATGTCCCGATGCCGATTTTTATGAGGATTTTTCACAGCTCGAAAACGGCGTAGGCCTTCTTTCGCTTTTCGAATCCGAAATTAAAGATGCATTGGCAAAAGGCAAATATAAGCGTCAGAAGCATAAGGTTTCCATTGCAACCGGCGTTGCCGCTTATAAAAATATTTGCAAAGCAGTTGCCGAAATTGAAAAAAGAGTATATAATTTATCTTGTAACGTTTATGCAATTGAAAACGACTTTTTCGGAAAAAGCGTTACGGTTTCGGGTCTTGTTACCGCAACCGATATTATAAAACAGTTAAAGGGCCTTAATTTAGGAGATTATCTTTTAATTCCCTCCTCAATGCTCCGCTTCGAAGGCGACCTTTTCTTAGATTCTTTAACTCCCAAGGACGTTGAAAAAGAGCTTGGCGTTAAGGTGAGAATAGTCGGCTCCTCGGGCGAGGATTTCGTTAAGGCTGTTTTGAAATAAAAAGAGGGGAAAATTATGAAAAAACCCGTTATTGCAATTATAGGAAGACCAAACGTTGGCAAATCAACTTTATTTAATAAGCTTGTGGGAAAAAGAATTTCTATTGTGGACGACACCCCCGGTGTTACCCGCGACCGTCTTTACGCCGAAGCCGAATGGTTAAACAAGCCCTTCATTCTTATCGATACGGGCGGCATAGAAAAAGATAACAACAATCCCATTCTCGCAAAAATGACACGTCAGACAGACATCGCTATTGATACGGCTGACGTTATAGTTATGCTCACCGACCTTACCGTTGGCGTTACCGCAGACGACTATGCGGTTGCTCAAAAATTAAAGAAAAGCAGAAAGCCCGTTGTCCTTTGCGTTAACAAGGTGGATTCCTTGGGAGAGGCTCCTGCCGAATTATATGAATTTTACAATTTAGGTCTCGGCGAGCCTTTTGGAATTTCCTCGCTTCACGGCCATGGCACAGGAGACCTTTTAGACGAAATTTTTTCAAAGCTTCCCGAGCAGTTTTACACCGAAGAAGCGGAAAACGACGAAACCGTTACCATTGCCGTTATCGGAAAGCCCAACGCAGGCAAATCGAGCCTTATAAACTACGTTTTAAACGAAGACAGAATGATTGTTTCCGATATTGCCGGAACAACCAGAGATGCCGTTGACAATTTAATTGAAACCCCTTGGGGAAAATTTAATCTTATCGATACGGCAGGCATAAGAAAGCAATCTAAAATTGAAGAAAATATTGAAAAATACAGCATTATAAGAGCATATTCGGCAATCGACCGTGCAGACGTTGCTATTTTAATGCTCGACGGCAAGGAAGGCGCAACCGAGCAGGACACTAAAATAATCGGTTATGCACACAATGCAGGAAAGGCAACCGTTATTGCCGTTAATAAATGGGATGCCGTTGAAAAAGACACCCACACTATAAATAAATATTTAAACGATATTAAAAGAACCTTTGCTTTTATGGACTACGCTCCCGTTGTTTTCATCTCGGCAAAAACAGGTCAGCGAGTTGATAAGCTTTTCGAAGCGGCTGCGGCGGCAGATTTGGAAAACAAGAAAAAGCTCACCACCGGTGTTTTAAACGATTTTCTTGCCGATGCTATTGAAAGAACCGAGCCGCCTTCAGATAAAGGTAAGCGCTTGAAAATTTATTACATGACTCAAACGGGCGTCAGACCTCCGAGCTTTGCTTTCTTTGTAAACGATAAGGAGCTTTTCCATTTTTCTTACCAACGTTATTTGGAAAACCGTTTAAGAGAGGTTTTTGGCTTTAAAGGCACTCCTATTGTCTTTACCATAAAGTCAAGAGGCGAAAATTTCAACGTGTGAGGCGTTTTAAATGTTCTTTTTTATTCTGATTTTATCTATAATATGCGCATACTTCATTGGAAGCGTGAGCTTTGCTATAATTTTAACCGAAAGAAAGCTTCATAAAGATATTCGTGAATTCGGAAGCGGAAACGCGGGCGGAACCAACGCCATGAGAGTTTTAGGTAAAAAAACGGGCGTCTTCGTTATGATTCTTGATATGCTCAAAGGCGCGGTTTCAATTTTACTTCCCATGCTTTTATTTTATCTTGCGGGCTTTGGAAAAATAAACGATTTTTATCTTGCTCTTATAGGTCTTTTTGCGGTGCTCGGCCATCTTTTCCCCATTTATTACGGCTTTAAGGGCGGCAAAGGCATTGCCGCAACCGCAGGAATTACCTTCGTTTTGAGTCCGCTTGCATTTGTTCTTCTTTTGGGAGTTTGGGCGCTTTGCGTTATACTCTCTAAATACGTAAGCCTTGGCTCTATTGCAATAAGCATTTTACTTGCGCCTGTTTATTTTCTTTTTGAAGGCGTTATTTTGCAAAAGGCTGAGGCTCCCTTTACTGCAATAGTTTTAGCTGTTACAGGTCTTATTCTCGTTGCAACTCATATTCCCAATATAAAAAGACTTTTAAAGGGCCGTGAAAACAAAATAGGCTCGAAAAAGGAGTAATAAAAATGGCAAACATCGTTATTTTAGGCTCAGGCGGTTGGGGCAGCGCCATTGCGATAATGACTGCAACTCACGGCCACAACGTTACTCTTTGGAGTAAGTTTAAAAACGAGGTTGATAACCTTTTAGAAACAAGAGAAAATCCTTTACTTAAAGGAATTACCATTCCGGAATCGGTTAAAATAACCAACGACATTGCCTGTGTAAACAATGCCGACGTAATAGTTCTTGCCGTTCCCAGCGTTGCAGTGCGCTCGGTTTGCCGTGAGTTAAAGGGAATTTATAACGGTCAGGTGCTTGTCAATATAGGAAAAGGACTTGAAGAAAGCAGCTTAAAACGTCTTTCAGAGGTAATAAACGAAGAGCTCGAAGCTCCTGTTAAGCTTGCAATAATGTCCGGACCTTCCCACGCGGAAGAGGTCGCAAGAGGTATTCCCACCGCAAACGTCGTTGCCTCAAAAAGTAAAAAAACGGCACGGTACGTTCAAAATATTTTTATGAACGAAACTTTTAGATTATATACCTCCAAAGACATTGTAGGTGTTGAAATCGGCGGCGCTCTTAAAAACGTAATCGCACTTGCATCGGGCATTGTTTCGGGTTTAGAGCTTGGTGATAATACCCGTGCCGCACTTATGACCAGAGGTCTTTTTGAAATTTCAGAGCTTGGCGATAAGCTCGGCGGCAAAAGAGAAACCTTTTCGGGCTTAACCGGAATTGGCGACTTAATTGTTACCTGCACAAGCTTTCACAGCCGAAACTTCCGTTGCGGCGTGCTTATAGGAAAAGGTGTTTCCCCTTTAGATGCCGTTAAGGAAATAGGTATGACGGTTGAAGGCTATAAAACAGCTGCGGCTGCTTACCGTTTAGCCAAAAAGGAAGACGTTGAAATGCCCATAATTTGCGAAATTTACCGTGTTCTTTACGAAGGAAAATCTCCCAAGGAAGCGGTTGCCGATTTAATGCTTCGAGAGAAGAAATCGGAACGCGAAGATTTGTGGAAATAAAAAATTAAAGGTCCGATTAACTCGGACCTTTTTTATTTTGCATCTCTTTTAAAGTTATTCTCGGCTTTTTCTTGAATTTCCTAAACAAAAGAATAGCGAAAGTCAAAAGGCAAACTATTGCCGAAACAGCAAAAATATGCCGTATGAAAACCATATCGTCCAGTCCGAAAAGAAGCAAAACCGACGAAGTAATAGTTATAATAAAAATCGGCGCCGCGCTGTAACAAAGCTTTATAAGCGGATTAGTTGCCCTGCCTATTATATTTTCTAAAATTTTTTGAATAAAGCAAAGTGTTACCGACATTTTAATAAACAAAATTAAAAAAGATATAACGGTAAACTGAAACGGATTTTTGGGAAGAAAGCTTAAATTTTTAAAGGTTGCAAGTGCCTGATGCATGGGGTATTTAAAGGTATTAAAATTTTCGCCGAAAACAACGAGCGGCAAATAGCCGAAGGTAACCATCGTTACGAGCCAAACTCCTATGCCGCAAAGAGAAATTTTATAAACTTTTTTCCCTTGTTCTTCATTTCCCACAATGAAAATAACCAATATTACATCGGCAAGAATATAGAAAAAAATTCGAAAAGCCGATTCTATAATCTTCGCAACCGAGGTTTTAAAAATTGGCAAAACGTTTTCGGGTTTAAAAACCGAAATGCCGTAAGCCACCATCATTATTATAAAAATTATTATGGCAATAAAAAAATATGCCGTAAAACCCGAAATATTTTTTATACCCAAAAGCGAAACGAAAAGAACGAATAAGGATATTACTATTGCAATCATATAATTCGGCGTAACGTTAAGCGAAACAACCGAAAGATATTTTATAAATTCAATATAAATAACGGTAATTGAAAGCAAGGCAAAAATTAAAAAAAACGAATTTATGAATTTTGAAGAATATTTGCCCGTTTTCTTTAAAATATACTCCCCTGCCGTCATATAGGGATACTTTATAAACGGAATCATTATTACCGTTAGCGTTATTACAGCCAAAACCGCGGCAAGAATTAACGAAATGAAAAAATCCTTGCCGCTTCCGTAAATCATTTTTAGCAGAACCGAGTTACCGTAAAGAAAAATTGTAATTACAGAGAAAAGCTTAATCGGTGGATTCATTTGAGCTTTCCCCCTCCTCCGTTACATTTCTGCTTGAATGCTCGGTTATCTTAACCTTGCAGTCAAATTTCAGATTTTTTATATTATCCTTAAAATCTTTAACGTCTTTATATTTTCCGTTATAAAAAGCGTTGTATTTATCAAAAAGCGATAAGGCGTCGCACTTGTAATCGAAATAAAGCTTTTCAAGCGTATTTTGCACCGTTTCCGAAAGCTTTTTTTCAACCGATTCAATACTCGAAACGTCGCCATCTATTTTAAGGTCAACTTCCACATTAACCGAATCGTCTTTTAAAAGGTTTATTTTAACGTCGTTTGAAATAACGGTTATGCTTTCACCCTCTTTAGTGGTTATTTTGCATTCCGAAACACGTCCCGTTGTTAAAAGAAGTCCCGTGCATTCCTCTTTTTCAATTACCGAAACCGCTTTTTTATCCGAAACAACGGTACCCCCGTTATAACGAATTACGTTTTTGCTTTTTTTCTCGGAATTATTTTGATTATCGTCCTCATTCAAATATATTTCAAGCTGAGGCAAAACAAAATCTTTTTTTCCGGAAACGAGTTCGTAGCCTTTAAAAGATGGCGGAATTGCCGCAATCGTGTTAAGATTTATCACCTCAGATGCCTCCATTGTATTAAGAGCTTCGTCGGATGAGCCTGCCTTAATAACCTCAAGCGCCGTGGAATTCCCCGCAACCACTATATTGAAATCAAAAAACGAGCCGATGAAAACGGTGAACTTTTTAAGCTCATCTAACCTTTTTTCTGCAATTTCGCGGCTTATAACAACCATCTTAACGTGTTGAAGATAAATAGGCTCGGAAAAAAGATGCTGAATTTCAATTGCGGCATCGGTCATGGTTTTTCCTTTTGCCGTTTTAACCGACATAGTTACCGTGTTTTCCTTAGTTCCGCCTTTGCTTTGAACAACCTGAACCGAAACCTTATAATATTCATCTTCAATATCAATGCCAATGGCGGTAATAAGCATCAGCTTATTCATTTCTTCATAATCAAAGCATCCCGAAAAGATAAAAACGGAGCAAACCAGAAGAATTATTACAAAAACTCTTTTTTTAAGCATTTTTCTCTCCTCTTCTGATTTTACTTTGCGCAAAATCAGGCCGCATTCGCATTGTGTTAACAGGAAAACGAACTAAAACGTCCTTCGATTTTCTTCTGTCAAACGGCTCCATATATGCCATATATTCAACCCCGCACGACTTTAACGAGAAAAGATAGATAACCATAAGCGAAAGTCCCATAACGTAGCCGTATATTCCGAAAAAGGTGGAAGCAAAAAGAAGAAGCATTCGCATATAAATAATTGCTCCCTTTAATTTGACAACCAAAATTCCCGTTGTTGCGGTTATTGCCACAATAAAAACAACGGGCGCCGATATCAGCTTTGCCGTAACGGCAATTTGACCGATTACGAGCGAGCCGACAACGCTTAACGATACGCCAAACGATTCGGGAATACGGTCGCCTGCCTCTCTTAAAAGCTCAAATCCCACCAGCATTATAATTACCTCTAAAATATTGGAAATCGGAACGCCCTCACGCGAGGCGGCTATTGCAACAAACAGCTTAATCGGTATTTCTTCCTGATGATAGTTTGAATAGGAAACGTAAAGCGCGGGAAGAGAAATACTTATGAAAAAGCTTAAAAATCTTATAATTCTTCCAACCGTTGCATAGTAGAAATTTATATAATAATCGTCGGGCGACTGAAAATGCTCCAAAAACAAATAGGGTGCCGTTAAAACAACGGGCGTACCGTTTACCAAAATTGCAACTCTGCCCTCTAAAATCTTTGCCGAAACAACGTCGGGCCTTTCGGTTGAGCCTATCGTTTTAAACGGCGAAAGAGGATAGTCTCTTATATATTCCGAAATATAGTTTGAATCTATAATTTCATCGCAATCTATTCTCATAAGCCGCTCTTTAATAGTTCTTACTATTTTCGCCTTCGCAACCTTTTCTATATAGCAAATGCAAACCTCGGTTTTGGTTTTTTCGCCTATAATTACCGTTTCCATTTTTAAATCGCTTGAGGATATTCTTCGCCTTATCATAGACATATTCGTCATTATGTCTTCGGTAAAGCCCTCGTGAGGTCCTTTTGAAATGCTCTCACCTATCGGTTCTGAAATGGATTTGGTTTTATATCCCTTAACCTCAACGGTTAAAACCAGCTCCTCGTTATCAATGAAAACCGCCGCAAAGCCTTCGCATATTGCTTCTATTATTTTTCCGAAATCGCTTTCCGCCTTAACGCTTGCCGCAGTTATTCCGTTTTTTAAAAGATTATCTAAAAACTTTTCGTCGTCCTCGCCGCTGTAATCCATTAAAGGCTTTATAACGTTTTCATTTATAAGCTCTGCCTTAACCATTCCGTCTAAAAATGCAACCGCTATTTTTCGTTTTGCATCCTTTGTGAAAACGTTTCTTACCGTTAAGGCTCTTTCGTCGTTAAAAATACTTTTCAGCATCGAGGTGTTTGCCTTTAAGCTTTTACTTATTGAATTCAATTTAATCACCTTGCTTTATTTTGTCCTGCATAGCTTCTATTATTACATTTTCCTTTACAAAAACCCAAAAAAAAGATATAATATTATAAAAGCAAAGTTAAATTAACGGAGAAAAAAATGCGAAAAGTTTTAAGTTATATGCGTCGCGCTGTTGACGATTACGCTCTTATTGAAGACGGAGACGTTATTGCCGTTGGTGTTTCGGGCGGAAAAGATTCGCTCGTTACCCTTGCCGGTTTAAACGCTCTTAAAAAATTTTATCCCAAAAATTTTAAAATTTTCGGAATTACGCTCGATATGGGTTTTGAAGGCGCAAATTTTGATGCAATTTCCGATTTTTGCAAACAAAACGACATAGAATATTACGTTAAAAAGACAGAAATCGGGAAAATAATATTTGATATAAGAAAAGAAGCAAATCCCTGTTCTCTTTGTGCAAGAATGAGAAGAGGCGCTTTAAACGACGAGGCAAAGGCGCTTGGCGCAAACAAAGTGGCTCTCGGGCATAATTTCGACGATGCCGTTGAAACCTTTATGTTAAATCTTTTTTACGAAGGCAGGCTCGGCTGTTTTTCTCCCAAAACCTATTTGAGCAAAACCGATATTTCGGTTATACGTCCGCTTATTTATATGTATGAGCGAGAGGCCGCAGGTGCGGCAAACCGTCTTTCTCTCCCCGTTACCGCCTCACTTTGTCCCGCAAACAAAAACACCGAAAGAGAAGCTATAAAACTTTTACTTCGCGATTTGGAAAAGGAAAATAAAGGGCTTCGAAACCGAATTTTCGGCGCTATGGTGAGAGGAAACATAAACGGTTTAGGCGAAATTCTCAAAGGAGATAACCAAGAATGAAAACTGCGCTTTCAACTGCATGCTTTTTTCCTTTAGAACCCGAAAAGGCTTTTTTAAAGGTATCCAACCTCGGTTTTGAAACCGCCGAGGTTTTTCTTAATACCGATTACGAGGTTTCTTCCGAATATATAAACGAGCTTAAAGCTTTATCTGAAAGCGAAGGCGTTAAAATTTGCGCCATTCACTCGCCTTACGGCTATGCCGAGCCTATTATATTCTTTTCGCCTTACATAAGACGCCGTGAGGAATCGCTTGCAAAATACGAGCGAATTTTTGAAAATATTTCGGTTTTCGGCCCCGTAATTTTCAATTTTCACGGCGCGCATCTTAAAAACTGTCCGCTCGAATTGGGAATTGAATATTATATAAAGCTAAACGAAATTGCAAAAAAATACGGGGTAATTTTTTGTCAGGAAAACGTTAATAAATATCTTTTTTCAACTCCCGAAAACATTAAAGCTTTAAAAGACGCCTACCCCGACGTTAATTTTACCTTAGACATAAAGCAGGCAAACCGCGCAGGCTTTTCACCCTATGAAATTTTAGATGCAATGGGCGAAAACATAAGACATTTTCATATAAACGATTTTAACGGTTTAAGCGACTGTCTTTTGCCCGGTGCCGGCGATTTTCCCCTTGAAGATTTTACAAAAAAGCTTAAATTAAAAGGCTTTAACGGAAACGCCGTTATTGAGGTTTACAGAAAAAACTTTAAAATCGAAGAAGAAGTTATAACATCAAGAAAGTTTGTGGAAAAATTATGATTGCTTTCGGAAACGATTGGGATATTTTATTAAAAGACGAATTTCAAAAAGAATATTATTTGAAGCTTCGCGATTTTTTAAAAAGGGAATATTCGCAATATAAAATTTACCCAAATATGTTCGATATTTTTAACGCTCTGAAAACAACCGATTACAAAAACGTTAAGGCTGTTATTTTGGGGCAAGACCCTTATCATCAGCCCTCTCAGGCGGAAGGGCTTTGCTTTTCGGTTAAGGAAGGCGTTTTAAAACCGCCCTCTCTCGTTAATATTTTTAAAGAATATTCCGACGATTTAGGTTTTCCCGCGCCAACCTCGGGCTCTCTCAAAAAATGGGCGGAAAACGGAGTTTTGCTTTTAAACACCGTTTTAACCGTTAGAGAATCCTCACCCAACAGCCACAAGGGAAAAGGTTGGGAAATTTTAACCGATAAAATAATTTCTCTCTTAAACGAAAGCGAGAAGCCTATTGTTTTTATTCTTTGGGGCGGTAATGCAAGAGCAAAAAAGGCGCTTATAACAAATCCCGCTCATCTTGTGTTAGAGGCTGCTCACCCGAGTCCGCTTTCGGCTTACAACGGCTTTTTCGGGTGCCGCCACTTTTCAAAGGCAAATGATTTTTTAAGAAAAAACAACCGTGAGGAAATAAACTGGAATCTCAATTAAAAAACGCACCGCGTAATGCGGTGCGTTTTTTCGTTTACCTATTGACAAATGCGTTTTTATGTGATATCATATGAACAAATATTCAAATGATAATATGAAAGAGGCTAAAAATGAAACACAATCATTCGCAAATACTGTCGGCGGTCGGAACTCAAATGCCCGAAGACGAGGTTTTGGCGGAGCTTTCGGAGTTGTTTTCCGTATTCGGCGACAGCACGAGAATAAAAATACTCTGGGCTTTGTTTGAACACGAAATGTGCGTATGCGCCATAGCGGAGCTTTTAAAAATTACACAGTCCGCAGTATCGCATCAGCTTAAGCTTCTGCGTCATGCAAAGCTCGTTTCGTCGCGGCGTGATGGAAAGACGATATATTATTTTCTCGCCGACGACCACGTAAGAAGCATAATAAATCAGGGAATGGAACATATTTCGGAGTAAGACAATGGAACACGAAGACAGAGATAAACACGAGCACGGCGACAAAGAGAACAGAAAAGCAACTATAATAAAGATTATAATATCTGCATTGCTGTTCATTGCAGCTCTTATTTTTGAGCACGCCGTAAAAGCACAATTATTTATATATCTTGCACTGTATATCGCCGCATACGCCGTTGTGGGCATTGAGGTCGTTATATCTGCGATAAACGGTATAATCCACGCTCGCCCGTTTGACGAGTGCTTTTTGATGACCGTTGCATCCGTCGGCGCGTTTTTTACCGGCTCTTTTGCAGAGGCGGCGGCAGTCATAATCTTATATAGTCTCGGTGAATTTTTGCAGGATTTAGCGGTCGATAAAAGCCGCGATTCCATATCGGAGCTTATTGACGTTGCGCCGAAAAACGCCGAAATACTGCGCGGCGGCGATATAATATCCGTCTCTGCCGAGGAGGTAAAAGTCGGCGATACGGTAATTGTAAAACCCGGCGCAAACGTCCCGGTCGACGGGGTTATCATATCGGGTTCTGCATCGTTTGATAGTTCGGCGCTTACAGGTGAAGCGTATCCGAAGGAGCTTACCGTCGGCGACAAAGTTTTAAGCGGTTATCTTAACCAAAACGGCTCTGTAAAAATAGAAGCGACTGCGGAATACGAAAATTCCGCGGCTTCAAGAATTAAAGTGCTGATAGAGGGCGCGGAAGCGAAAAAAGCGAAGACGGAGCTATTTATAACGCGGTTTTCGCGCATTTATACTCCCGTTGTCGTTCTGTTTGCAATTATAATAGCCGTTATTCCTCCCCTATTAGACGGAGAATGGAAAGAATGGATACACAAAGCTTTAACCTTTCTTGTAGTTTCCTGCCCGTGTGCGCTCGTTATTTCCGTTCCGCTTACCTTTTTCTCGGGTATAGGCGCCGCATCGAGAAAAGGCATACTAATAAAAGGCGCGGAACATCTTGAAACGCTTTCAAAAGCCGATATTTTCGCATTCGACAAAACGGGCACGCTCACAAACGGTCTTTTCTCCGTTTCCGAGATAAACGCAAAATCGAACAGAGAAAAACTTATAAATACGGCGTGCAGTATTGAAGCCCATTCAAACCACCCGATAGCAAAAGCTTTGTCTGCGCTTGAATATAAAAAGGAAGAAACGGAAGATATAACGGAAATATCGGGCGAAGGTATAGTTTGTAAAATAAACAACGAGATATGCGCCGCAGGAAATAAAAAGCTTATGCAGAGATATTCCGTTACGCCGGATAAAACCTCGGAAACCGCCGTACATATATGCAGAAACGGGGAATATTTAGGTTATATATCCGTAGTCGACACGCCGAAGGAAAACGCCGCAAAAGCAATAAAGGAACTCGAAGGCAGCGGAGTGAAAATGACCGTAATGCTCTCGGGCGATACCGAAAGCTCCGCAAAAGCCGTTTCGGATGCTTTGGGTTTAACGGATGTAAAATCCTCGCTTTTGCCGGAACATAAGGTAAGCGAGCTTGAGAAGCTTCTAAAAATAGGAAAAGTCGCCTATGTTGGCGACGGTATAAACGATGCGGCAGTACTCGCCCGAGCGGACGTCGGGCTTGCAATGGGCGCGCTCGGCTCCGATGCGGCGATAGAGGCAGCCGATATAGTCATAACGGACGATAACGTTGAAAAGATACCGAAAGCAAGAAAAATATCAAAAATGACGCTTGGCATCGCAAGGCAGAATATAATATTCGCAATAGCGGTAAAAGCTGCGGTGCTCGTTTTGAGTGCGCTCGGTGTAAGCAATATGATGTGGCTCGCAGTCTTTGCCGATACAGGCGTAACACTTCTGTGCGCCGCAAACGCTATGAGAACGATGATACAAAAATAAGAAGATTAAACTAATCAAAGAATAGAGAAAAGCGGTTAAAAATAAAAAAACTCGCACAATGCGGTGCGAGTTTTTTTATTATGTTATTCAATAAAAGGATTTTCAACCAAGGCAAGCTTTAAAACCTCGTTTACTCTTTCAACGTAGGTGAATTTAAGATGCTCCTTAACCTCTTTGTCTATATCGTCGATATCGGAAATATTTTCCATAGGCACAATTACGTTCATTATGCCGTTTTTATAAGCCGCCATAGTTTTTTCTTTAAGGCCGCCTATTGCCAAAACTCTTCCTCTTAAAGTTACCTCGCCCGTCATTGCAATATCGCTTCTGACGGGAATACCGGTTAACTCCGAAACGAGCGCGGTGGTTATGGTTATACCTGCCGAAGGCCCGTCTTTGGGAACTGCGCCCTCGGGGAAGTGAATGTGAATATCCTTGGTTTTGTAAAAATCGGGATTGTTAATCTTTAAGCGGCTGCTGTTTGCTCTTATAAAGCTTACTGCCGCATGGCAGCTTTCCTTCATAACGTCGCCGAGCGAGCCCGTTAGCTCTATTTTGCCGCTTCCGTCCATTACGTTGGCTTCAATGGTTAAAACCTCGCCGCCCGATGCGGTATAAGCAAGGCCCGTTACAACTCCTATTTCGGCATCCTTTTTAAGATTGTCTTTTTTATATTTTCTCGTGCCTGCATATTCCAAAAGCTTTGCGGCGTCAACCGTTATTTTTTCCGCCTTCTTCGATGCGATTTCAGCGGCGGCCTTGCGCATTACGAGAGCAAGCGCTCTTTCAAGCTCGCGAACACCGGCTTCTCTCGTATATCCGTCGATAAGCTCGTTAATTTCCTTATCTCCTATTGAGAAATTTTCTTTTGTAATTCCGTGCTTCGCCATTTGCTTGGGTATTAAGTGTTTTTTTGCAATCTGACGCTTTTCGTTCATCGTGTAACTTCCAAGCTCAATAACTTCCATACGGTCAAGAAGCGGAGCGGGAATTAAATCCATAGAATTTGCCGTTGTTATGAACAAAACGTCGGAAAGGTCAAAGGGAATTTCAAGGAAATTATCGGTAAAGGTTTTGTTTTGTTCGGGGTCTAAAACCTCTAAAAGCGCAGCCGACGGGTCGCCCTTGTAATCGTAACCCAATTTATCTATTTCGTCCAATAAAATAAGCGGATTAAGGCTTTCGGCCTGTTTAATGGCTCTTATTATTCTTCCGGGCATTGCACCTATATAGGTTTTTCTGTGGCCTCTTATTTCTGCCTCATCTCTTATTCCGCCGAGCGAAATTCTTGCATATTTTCTGCCGAGTGTTTTTGCAATTGAGGCGGCAATTGAGGTTTTACCGACTCCGGGAGGGCCTACAAGGCATATAATTTGCCCCTTTAATTCGGGCGAAAGCTGCCTTACCGCAATATATTCTATAATTCTTTCTTTAACCTTTGCCAAGCCGTAGTGGTCTTTATCAAGCTGTTTTCTTGCTTGATTAACGTTAAGCTTATCTTTGGTGTAAACGCCGAAGGGAAGCTTTAAAACGGTGTCTAACCAGCCGCTTATAACCGAGCCCTCGTGCGAGCCAAAGGGCATTTTGGAAAGTCTTACCGCTTCATCGTTAAGTTTCTTTTTAATTTCATCGGGAACGTCAAGGTTTGCAATTTGCTCCTTATAAACGTCGGCCTCAACCGAGGGGTCGTCGCCCTCACCAAGCTCATCCGATATAATTTTCATTTGCTCTCTTAAATAAAAATCTCTTTGATTTTTATCAAGTGCAACTCTTACCTTTTCGGCAATTCCCTGCTCAAGCTCTAAAATTTCAAGCTCCTTTGAAAGAATTGCTATCATTGCGTCGGCGCGCTCAAAAACGTCGAAAATCTCAAGAATTTCCTGCTTAACCTCATATTTGAGGGGAAGATTTGCCGCAATATAGTCAGACATACTTCCAAGACTTTTTGCGCTTAAAACGTTTAAAATAATGTCCTCGGGAAGTTTCGGCAAAATGTCGGCATATCCTTGAATTAAATCGGTAAGCTCTCTTATTCTTGCTTCGCTCGCCGCAACGTCGGACGAAACGTCGGGACAGGTTACAACGTCAACCATACCCACGAGATGCGTTTCCGCACCTATAATATTTTTTAAAACCGCTCTGTCGAGTCCTTCAACAACAACTTTTGCGCCGCCGCCCTGCATTTTAAGCATTGAAGTTACTCTACCCACACAGCCGACTTCAAAAAGGTCGTTTTGAACGGGACGTTCAACCTTTATATCTTTTTGTGCTACGAGCATTATTTTCTGATTGGCTTTAAGCGCAACGTCAACAGCTTTAAGCGACTGCTTTCTTTCAACGTCAAACTGAATTCTCGAACCGGGTATTACCGTTAATCCTCTTAAAGCCAACACGGGCAATACTGCTTCTTTTATTTTGTAATTTTCGTATTTTTTCATAATATCCCCATTTTATAACCTAAAAAAAGTGATTACTGCCAAAACGGCGAGCCAAATAATTTGGAACACTATAACCGCCGCAACTCCGAAAAGCTCCAAGCTTCCCGATGCAGCGAGGAAAACAGAAACAAAGGCTCCCGTTAAAACCGCAATAATTCTTATAATATCTGCCGTTTTTACCGTTCTTTTTTGTCTTAATGCCGAAGTCATTGCATAAAATATGCCCAAAGGACCGTCAGCCGAAACGATTTTAGAGGGTATATAGCTCTTATCTTTAACCATTTCGTGAAGATGCGAATCGTGAACGGTTCCGCATATTTTTATATTCACGTTATCTACCTTATAGCGATTGCAAATCATTCTTGAAGATATGTTGGGGTCATCGGTGCAAACAGTAACGTTAAGGCCCTCTTCGCCCGCATTTCTCAAGAAACGCTTCATTCTCACTCCACCGACGTAGCTTAACGAGAAAACCGCCAAAAGCTTGTTATCATCGGCTATTGCTATAATTCTTCCGGCGCTTTTTAAATAGGCGCTTTTAAGGTCTATTCCTCGCATATCAACGCCCAAAGATTCTATATAGCTCGGAATACCCGTGTAAATTCGCTTATCTCCGACAGTGGCGGAAATTCCGATTCCCGCTCTTATGGTTTTATCGCTAACCTCCAACATCTCGGCGTCTTGGCTTAAAAGCTTTAAAAACGCCGCGCTTGCAGGACCGCCTATTTCTTTATATAAGCTTGCCGCAAGTAAAATATTGTTATAAATTTCGCTTTCATCGAAAACCTTCATGCCGGTTACTTTCATATTTTTCTCGTTAAAAAGCTCGGTGTCTTTAATAACTACCGTTTCTTTTTCAGAAAGCATATCGGCGGCTTTTATTGAAAGCACAGTCGCCTTATTATGATATAGCGAAGCATTTTCGTTAAATATGGGAAGCGCTGCCGAAAGCGGTGAAATAAAGGCAGTTGTAAGCGCCGCCGCATTGGTTGCAAAAACAAAGACCTCTGCCGCGCCGTAACCGTTAAAGAGAGCCAAAAGAATTGAAATAATGCAAGCTCCCGCCAAGGCAGGCACTAAAATTATATTGTTTCTTTCGGTTCCGTCATAAGAGGTAACCGAATCCATAAATCCTTTTACAAAATCGGTTTTCATAACCACGGTTTCGTCGGAATATGCGCCTCCGCCGGGGAAGCTCGATGCCGAAACCAAAACGTGTTTTTCTTCACTTCCCGAAATAATTTCAAAGCTTTTGTAAATTGTTTTGAGCCTTAAATATTTCGAGAATAAATTTGCGGTAAAGCAAAGCGAAACTATACCCGAATATGAATAATAATCGTTTGAAACACCACCGCAAAGCATAAAGACAATAACTCCTATAACCGTTACCGTCATTGCAATCGCGGGCGGAGTATCGTTCGAGGGCTTTAAGGTGAAAATGCTCTTAAATCCGTCGAAAAAGCTTCTTGCGCCGCAAGCTATAACTGCCAAAAGAAGACCGAGTTCTGCAATTCCGAAGGTGAAAGGCGAATTTGCATAATCAATTACCTTGGGAAGCGGAGTTTTAAGCGAAACCGCCAAATCAATAAGCAATAAAACCGCCGAAATTACCGCCGCAAAAATTATCTTTATAAGCGCCTGACGCTTTTGGAAATTCAAATCGTTTTTAATTTCGTTAGCAGAATCGTTAAGCTCGTAATCCTCAACACTCGAAACTGTGTTTTCTTCTTCGGAAATAACCTCTTCCTCGCTTTCCGGTTCGTTAAAAAGCTTGCCTATAATTCCGCTGAATTTAACAGTGGCTGTTTCCTGATTTTCTTTTGTTTTTAATTCCTTAAGCTTGCGGGAATTTTCCAAAACGTCGTTAACGTCATAAACGTCGGTGAAATAGCCCGAAATTTTTTTCTCCTGCTCGCTTTCCTCTTTTGCAAGAAAAGAAACCTGACCGTCGAGTAAAAAGCCTTCTTCTTTTGAAGGAACCTTTAAGTCTTTATCTTTTTCCCAATTGAAAAAGCTTTCTTTAAGCTTTGAATTGCTGCCGAAAAATTTATCTTCTTTTTCTTTTAAAATTTTCTCATCAATAATTTCCGATTCGGTTTTACTTTCGTAATCGGTTTTTGTTTTTAATTTTAAATTGTCTTCCTTGCCGAAAACGATGGTGCCCGAATTATCGAAAGAAGGATTTTCTTCAGCTTTTTCCTCAATTTCTTCTTTGGAGTCTTCCTCCAAAACGTTATAAACGGAGGGCGTTTCTCCTTCGGTTACCGCAATAAGCTCATCGGTTGAAAGCGACTCCTTTATGGGTGTTACTTTTTCGTGAGGATTTTCGGAAAACTCGTTTAAAATGCTTTCAAGCTCCTCGTCGTTTTCCGAAAGAATATAGCTATCGCCGAGCTCCGATTTAATTTTATCGTATTCTTCGGTATCTTTCAGTATTTCGTTAAGCTTTTCTTCAAAATCGTTCATTTTACGACCTCCGAAAATTTTCAGTTTCTCTGTCTTACTGCCTCGTAAATTAAAATTGCGGCGGCAGCCGATGCGTTAAGCGAGTTTATTTGACCTTTTAACGGAATTTTAACAAGAAAATCGCACTGTGAAACGGTGTGCTTTTTCATTCCCTCGCCCTCGGAGCCTATTACTATTGCAACAGGGCCCTTTAAATCGCACTCTGAATAAAGGCTTTCGCCCAAGGCGTCTGTGCCGTAAATCCAAAGTCCGTTTGCTTTAAGCTCGCCGATTGCGTTTGAAATGCTGTTTACCTTGGCAATTGGCATATATTCCGCAGCACCCGCACTCGTTTTGTAAACCGTGGAGTTAACCAAAACGCCGCCTCTTTTGGGAATAATAACGCCGTGAGCTCCTGCACAGCAGGCAGTTCTTATAATTGCGCCAAGATTGTGCGGGTCGGTTATATTTTCGCAAATTATTATAAAAGGACTTTCCCCTTTTTCCTTTGCAATATTCAAAATATCTTCAATTTCGGAATATTCCTTCATTGCAACAACGGCAACAACGCCCTGATGAAGTCCACCGCCGGAAAGCTCATCTAACTTTCTTTTGTCTGATTCAACGGTGATTACCGACTTTGCTCTTGCCATTGCAACAAGCTTTACTATTGAGCCGAATCTCTCGCCCGACTGAATATAAAGCTTATCTATATTTCTGCCCGATTCCAAAAGCTCGAAAACGGGATTTCTGCCGTAAACGATATCTTCTCTTTGTTCCTGAGGCACAGCGGTTTCCTTTTTATCAAATCTTTCATATTTTTGACGGGATGCGCCTTTGCCTTGCGCGCCTCTTTTTCCCTTTTTGTCTTCGAAGGGTTTTCCCGATTTTCCGTTTTTATTATTATAGCTGGAGCCGTATTTTTTTCTTTCCATTTTTCTCTCCGATTTCAAAATTTAAAATAAATATATTATTACTAATATAATATAACATATTTTTACAAAAAAATAAATAAGAAAAGAAAAATATTAACGATTTATTTTAAAATTTAAAGAAAATATTAAACCGGAAGACGCTTTGTCTTCCGGTTTGCAACTTTTAATTTAATTTTATTTTGGTTTTTTCGAAAATTTTAATGAGAAGTACACCGACTATAAGTCCTGCCACACCTTGAACTGCATTTGCGGGAATGTTTACAAGCGACGGCGCAAAGCCGTACATAAAGCCTTCAAAAATATAATATCCGCCAATCATTACCGCTTCCGCCGCAATACCGCTTATTATTCTCGAAGCAAGATTGGGAATTTTTTTAGTTAGAAGCTTAAATCCGTAAAACGCAACGAGCGCCATAACGCCTTTAATTAAAAAGGTTGCCGGGGCATAAATTGCATAGCCCGAAAAAACGTCTGCAAGCGCCGAGCCTATTGCCGTAGCGGCAAAACCGTAAACGGGAGAAATTGCCCATCCCGCAAAAAGCACTATTGCATCGCCTAAATTCAAATAGCCGTTTAAGGGAGAGGGAATTTTTATAATCATTGTTGCTACGCAGGCAAGCGCCGCAATAAGCGCCGCCGTAACGAGTTTTTTCCAATTTGTTTTCATTTTTTACTGCACCTCTTTACTAATCTCGAAAAATATTGTATAATATATCTGACCATATAACAATCACCACATAAGGAGTTTTTTATATAACCAGATGAAATATATAATCAATACGAAAAACCGTCCGGTTTACCTTCAGCTTTATAAGCAGCTCCGCGACGATATAATTTCCGAAAACTACACCTACGGTTCAAAACTTCCCTCAAAGCGAAATCTTGCGGAAGAAACGGGAGTCAGCACCGTTACGGTTGAGCATGCCTATGCGCTTCTTTGCGACGAGGGCTACGTTGAAGCAAAAGAGCGCAGCGGTTTTATTGTTATTTTCCGTAAAACCGACGGTTTTGCCCGTCCGACAGAGCAAAACGGTGAGGCTTATATTCATAGTTCGGAGAATCTTTATCCCGATTTTCCGCTTTCGGTTTTAAGCAAAACCATGCGAAAGGTTTTAAGTGAGCACAAAGATTTGCTTCTTGAAAAATCGCCAAACTGCGGAATTTTTCCGCTTCGCGAGGCAATTCGGCGATATCTCATTCGAAACCGAGGCATAAAGGTTGACGTTTCTCAAATTATAATAGGTTCAGGTTCGGAATATCTTTACAGCCTTATAGTCGAGCTTTTGGGACGAAATAAAATTTATGCAATCGAATCGCCGTCTTACAAAAAAATAGAAGAGGTTTACAAATCAACCGAAATAAATTACGACTTGCTGCCTCTTACAAGCTCGGGAATAGAAAGTAAGGCGCTTTCCAAAACCAAAGCAAGCATTTTACACACAACGCCCTTCCGAAGCTATCCCAGCGGTGTTACCGCCACGGCGTCAAAGCGGCACGAATATATACGTTGGTCGAAAAAAGGTGTGCGTTTTATTATTGAAGACGATTTCGAATCGGAATTTTCGGTTTCTTCAAAGCCTGTCGAAACGCTGTTTTCTCTTTCAAATAACGATAACGTTATTTATCTTAATACCTTTTCGAAAACAATTTCGCCTTCTCTTCGAGTGGGTTATATGGTTTTGCCCAAAAAGCTCGTTGAGCCGTTTAACGAAAAGCTCGGCTTTTATTCTTCCACCGTTCCCACCTTTATTCAATATGTTCTCACCGAGCTTATAAATAACGGCGATTTTGAAAGACATATAAACCGAGTAAGACGGAAAAAAAGAAAAGAATTATTGCAAAAATAACAAACGGCGGCAAAGGGCGACCTCGCATAGGGATAAGGCAGGTTTTGCGTGGCTCTTTTCCGCCCATACTGCGTCAAAAAGAAGCGGCAATACGCAAGTATTGCCGCTCCCTTTTTTCTTGTCTGAACGAAAAAATTCTAACGCAAAACTGCAAAGCACCGTAAGGCAAAGATTTTTGTGCGAGACGCGAAAAAGGCATCAGAGCATACTGGCGTATGCCTGATGTCTTTGACAAAGTATTCGCGCGAAAAGATTGCCTTACGGCTACCTCGTCTCTATGTGAGGGCGCCCAAATTGCCGCCGTTATATTTTATTTCTTTATTGCAACGAGCTTTTTAATGGGAATTCCCTCGGAAGAAAAACGGGTTTCGTATTCGGTCATTATATTCGGCACGTTTTCGCTGTGCAAATCTCTCGTGAGATAGGTGATTTCAAAGCCGTTTTCGGAAATTTCGGGAATTGAAAAATCAAAAAGCGCATCGTTATCGGTTTTAAATTCAAGTCTTCCCTGCGGCTTTAAAATCTTCTTGTAAATTTCAAGAAAATTTTTATGAGTAAGTCTTCTTTTCGCTCTGTTTTTAGGAGGCCACGGGTCTGAAAAATTAAGGTAAATTACGTCAACCGAGCCTTCCTCAAAATAATCGCAAAGAGAGGTTGCATCAGCCATTAAAAGCCTTAAATTTTCGGCGCCGCATTCCTCGGTTTTAACAGCGGCGATTGCAATAACGTCGCTCACCTTTTCAATACCAACGAATGCCGTTTCCTTTCTTGAAAGCGCAGTTTGAGTAATAAAAGCACCCTTGCCGCAGCCTATTTCTATTTCAAGACCCTCGCCCTTGGGCATGGTTTCTTTAACGTTTTCTTTATCTACGAAAAGATATGAATATTTTTTAAGTCTTTCGGGTGTGTTTTTCTTTTTTCTTGCTCTCACTTTTTAACACTCTTTTCTTTTTACTAAACAAGAATATTATACACGAATTTATGAAAAAAGCAAGCGTCTTACAAAATCTTTAACAAAAAATGCCTTGACTCATTTTCTCTTATTTTATATAATAAAAATATAGATAACGGCTAATAATTATTGACGGAGGCGTATTTATGAAGCTTATTTTTTCAGGCGCAGCAAGAGAAGTAACCGGCAGTTGTCATCTTTTAGAGGTCTGCGGAAAGAAAATAATGATAGACTGCGGCATGGAGCAGGGCGAGGACCAATTTGAAAATCAGCGCATCGAGGCGTTACCGTTTGAAATAGATTATCTGTTGTTAACCCATTCGCACATCGACCATTCGGGAAATATTCCCCTTTTGGTCAAGCACGGATTTAAAGGAAAAATTATTTCAACCAGAGCCACCGCAAAGCTTTGCTCGATTATGCTTCGCGATAGCGCGCATATTCAGATGTTTGAAGCCGAATGGAAAAACAAAAGGGCAAAAAGAGCGGCAGACGCAACGATTCTCCCTCTTTACGATATGAATGACGCCGAAGCGGCAATTAAGCTTTTTGAAACGGTTGAATATAACGAAACGGTTGAAATCGACGAAGGAATTTCCGTCCGTTTTTCCGATGCGGGCCATCTTTTAGGTTCTTCAATAATTGAAATATTTGCAAAAGAAAACGGCGAAGAACGAAAAATAGTTTTTACCGGAGATTTGGGCAACTACCGTCAGCCGCTTTTAAACGACCCGAAAAGAGTGGAAAGCGCCGATTATCTCATAATTGAAAGCACCTACGGAACGCGTACTCACGAAATGCCACCCGATTCAGTGGCGCTTCTTGCAAAAATAATTCAAAAAACCTTCGACAGAGGCGGAAACCTTATAATACCTTCCTTTGCAGTTGGCAGAACACAGGAAATTCTTTATTATATTCGTATGATAAAGGAGCAAAATCTTGTAAAATATCACGGCGATTTCAAGGTTTACGTCGATAGCCCGCTTGCTATTGAGGCAACCCACATTTACGGTCCCGATTTCTCCGATTTTTATGATGACGAGGCATATAATCTTGTTAGCAAGGGAATAAACCCAATAGGTTTTTCAAACCTGATAACTGCGGTTACCAGCAGCGACTCAAAGCTTATTAACAACGATGTTGAGCCGAAGGTAATTATTTCGGCAAGCGGAATGTGCGAAGCAGGCCGTGTTCGCCATCACTTAAAGCATAATCTTTGGAGAAGTGAATGCACCGTGCTTTTCGTGGGATATCAGGCTTACGGAACCTTGGGAAGAGCCTTGGTTGAAGGAATTGGCAAGGTTAAGCTTTTCGGCGAAGAAATTGCCGTTAAAGCCGAAATTGCGGTAATGCCCGGCACCTCCTCTCACGCCGATAAAAACGGGCTTCTCGACTTTATAAAAGCTTTTAAGGAAAAACCCAAAAAGATTTTTACGGTTCACGGAAACGAAGAATCTTGTCTTAATCTTGTTAGCGAAATAGAGGCTCTCGGCATTAAAGCCTCGGCGCCCATTTCCGGTGAAGAGCACGATTTAATAACGGGCGAGCTTATTAAAGAGGGCACTTACCGACGCAAAGAAAAGAAAAGTCGTGAGGCCTTTTTACAGCCCAAAAAGAAAAATCCCATTTTTGAAAGGCTTCAAAAAACTGCGGCGCGCCTTATGGCGATAATTGCCAAAAGCGAGGGCATTCCCAACAAGGAGCTTCGTCAGTTTGAAAACGAGCTCGATACTCTTTGCAATAAATACGAAAGATAATAAAAAACCGTTTGCCCTATAAGGCAAACGGTTTTTCTTTAAATGCTTCCCGTGTGATAATTTTCATATTTTGCGCCGGTTTTGTTGCTCTCACATTCGCAATCGTCCAAATTGTAAAAGAGAAGCGAAATACACCAAATACCCGCAATACCAACCAAGGTATAAATTATTCTTGCAATGAATTCAAGGCTTCCGTTAAAAAGCCACGAAACGAGGTTGAAATTAAAAAGACCGACCATACCCCATACAATCGCTCCCACGATTACAAGAAAAAGCGCTATTTTGTTTAATATTCTCATTGTTTTCAACTCCTTTTTTGCTTTAATTGACTTTTGTCTTGTTATATTTTTTGCAAATTTCAACGAAATATACTAACAAAAAAATATATCTGTTACAAAAACCGACATTAACAGCGAAACCAGGTCGGCAAAAAGTGCGGCAATTAAAACCTTATATACACCCTGAAATTTCCTGCCGCCCGTATATATTGCCAATGCATAAATCGTTGTTTCGGTTGAAGTTGTCATTATTGCGGCAATTATGCCCGCGCGGCTGTTAACACCGCAGGATTTTAAAATTGAGCTCATATAGGCGATGCTTCCTCCGCCCGAAAACGGACGCAAAACCGCAAGAGGAACAACCTCCGCAGGAATGCCAAACTTATCGGCAACCGGACTTATAACCCTTGTTAGCAGCTCAATCGCACCGCTTTCCCGAAGCATTGAAGTTGCCGAAATGACTATTATTAAAACAGGAACTATTCTTGCTATTGTTTTAAAGCCGTCCTTTGCACCCTCGCAAAAAACCGACATTACGGGGATTTTTTTGATTTTTGCAAAAATAATTATTAAAACCGAAATTAACGGCATTAAAAGATTCATCATTTTTGCTTACCTCTTAAAATTTTAAGCGCCAAAAGTCCCGATATGAGCGAAACAACCGAAACAATCCAAACCGGAATTGTAATTTCAAAGGGGTTTTCAGCTCCCTCGCTTGCTCTTATTAAAGCAACCGTAACGGGAAAAATTGAAACCGAAGCGGTATTGAAAATTAAAAAATAGCAAAGCGATTTAAAATCTTTTAACTTAAAAAACCTATCGGTTGCCTTTATTCCCGCAGGAGTTGCGGCGTTTCCCAATCCTAAAATATTTGCGGAAATATTTTCCGAAATATAGGTTACCGCTTCTTTATCGTCCTTTGAGTTTTTAAAAAACACCTTTATCACGGGAGAAATAAGCTTTTTTATTTTATCGGTTATTCCCGATTTTTCCGCCACCCTCATAAGTCCCGACCACAAAACCGTTGCCGCCGAAATTGAAAGCGCCAAATTTACCGCATCCGACGCTCCGCTTAAAAACGCTGCGCCCGTCTCCGCTGTTACTCCGTTAAAAATTGAGGTTACAACGGAAAAAATAATCATAATTATAATTGCCGTTTCAAGCATTTTAACCATCTCCCCTTTTTTAAAAGGGTATTTATGCATAGCTTAAAATATGTAAATATATTTTTACAAATAATAATTTACATTTGTTTATATTGATAATTTTTATTTTTTTTGTTATAATACTGACTGTAACGTTAAAAGGAGGGATTTTTTTGAATAACGATAAAAAAGCAGTTGCAAAACGTCTTATTCTCGATATTTTGCTCTCCGTTTTTATTTTCGTTTTCGTTTTAAACGGCTATTCCCTCTATTTGTGGACCGTTGACAACATAAAAACCGAGCAGCTTTTAAACGACCTTAACTCCGATTCGTCGCAGGATGGCGGCGTTGTAATTATAAATCCCACACCGAGCAAACCCGAAAATGATTCTAACACCTCCGATTCGAGCGATTCTTCTTCCGGCTCGTCTGATTCCTCTCTTTCGGATTACGAAATTATTTATAAAACTCTTTACAAGGATTTCACCGGCTTAAAGCTTAGAAATCCCGAAACAAAGGGCTGGATTAAAGTTGCAGGGCTTGAACAACTCGATTATCCCTTCGTTCAAGGAAGGAATAACACCTATTACACTCTTCACGACTTTGATAAAAACCGTTCGGAAGCAGGTTGGGTTTTTGCCGATTACCGTGCAAATTTCGAAAATTTTCTTCCCAACACTCTTTTTCACGGCCATTCCCGTTTAAACGGCACTATGTTCGGCAGTATTCGCAAATGTTATACTGCGGAGTGGTATAATAATCCTTCTAACCATTACATTTTTATAACAACGGAAAAAGACGAATTCGTTTTCCAAATTTTCTCCGTTTACAAAACCGATATTTATTCGGGCTATTCCGACCAAACCTTTAATACGAAAAACGCTTACAGCAGTTTCCTTAAAAGAATTACCGGCTGGAATATAATTCCCGCATTAAGCTATGACGTTTCACCCGAAGACCCGATTATAACGCTTTCTACCTGCGACGGTCCTTGGGGCACGCCCGACAGAATGGTTGTTCACGCAAAGCTCATTTATGCGAAAAACGACCCGTCGCTTGAAAGCTATAAGCTTGTTTGGAAAGAAACCTCCACAAGTTCCTTACCTGAGGGTTGGGTTTCTGAAAATTGGATTCCCTCCCCCACAACTTCCTCAACAGTTTCTTCGGAGGAGCTTCCCTCGGCTTCTTTGCCCGAGTCCTCCAATGCAAGCTCCGATACAGAATCAAGCGAATCGCTTTCAACTCAAATAACGCCCGAGGAAAGCTTGGATTAAAAATATTTACGAAAGGTTTTTAATATGATTTTCGGTTTGGCTTTTTGTCTTCTTTCAATAGTTTTAACAATTGTTTTCTTTTCGCTTGCAGCGTCGATTTCAAAAACCAAGCGTATTTCAAAATTAGATAAGGAAAACAGAGGTAATTTTTACGCAAAGGTTACCGCAATGACGCTTATAGGGCTCTCAATTGCCGCTTGCTCAACTATTTCAGTTTTAATTCTTATTAAAGATTTGCAAATGAAATAAAATTTAAGCCACTCGAAAACGAGTGGCTTTTTTCATATTTCAATTTCAACCAAGTGGCAAATTCCCGCAATGGATTCCTTTTGCAAAAGTAAGGTCGGCGACATAAGAGCTCCCGTACCGCAAAAAAGAACTCTTCTTTTTTCTTTTTTTACCATTTCGGGAAGAATTTTTGCGCACAAAACGCTTGCCGAGCAACCTGCTCCCGAGCCGCCCGAATGAACGTCTTGCTTTTCTCTTTCAAATATCATAAGGCCGCAATCGGTATAGCTTTCTGCCAAATCAATCCCCTCTTTTTCAAAAAGAGCTCTTGCCAAATCGCTTCCAACCTTGCCTAAATCGCCCGACACGATAAGGTCGTAATCCTTCGGGGAGGTTTTGGTATCTTTTAAAAAGCAATTGAGTGTATCAAAAAAGGCGGGTGCCATTGCCGCCCCCATATTATTTGCGTTTGTAACCTGAAGGTCAACTATTTTTCCAATAACGCCTTTCGTTATTTTTGGAAAGCCAAAGTTACCCTTTTCGGAAAGAATTACGGCGCCGCTTGCAGTAACGGTCCACTGCGCCTCGGGTGGTCTTTGTCCGCCGTATTCAAGCGGAAAGCGAAACTGTCTTTCAGCCGTGCAAAAATGTGAGGAAGCCACCGCCGCAGCATTTTGAGCGTAGCCTCCGTCTATAACCATTGCGCCCGTTAAAATCGCTTCCGCCATAGTTGCGCAGGCGTTAAACAAGCCTAAAAACGGAACGCCCAAATCTCTTACGCAGTATGACGTGGCTGTGCACTGATTTAAAAGGTCGCCGCCTAAAATAACATCAATCTCGCCATTTGAAAGCTTGCTTTTTTCAATTGCCGAATTCAGCGCTTTACAAACAAGTTCGGTTTCCGCCATTTCATACGTTTTTTTGCCCAAAAAATCATCTTCGCTTACAAAATCAAAAAGATTTCCAAGAGGCCCTTGCTTTTCTTTTTGTCCTGCCGCCGAACCAAAGCCCGTTATATAAACGGGATTTGAAAACAAAACCGTTCTTTCTCCTATTCTTTTATTCATTTTTTCATCTCCGTTATTTAAAAAGCGTTATAATCCAATAAACAAGACCTATGAGCATACTGCCAACGGTTGAAGTTACAATAACCGGTCCTGCAATTATAAACATTTTAACCATTGTTCCCAAAATAAGACCTTCGGTTTTAAACTCCATTGCAGCAGACGTTACTGCGTTTGAGAAGCCCGTTATGGGAACGATTGTTCCTGCTCCTGCATGCTTTGCGATTTTATCGAAAACGCCTAAGCCCGTTAACAGCGACGCCAAAAAAATAAGCGTTATCGAGGTTATGCTTCTTGATGCTTCTTCATTGAAATAACCCGATAAAAATATAAAAATAAGCTCTCCGATAACACAAATTAAGCCTCCGAAAAGAAAAGCCTTCGGCAAATTTTTAAGGCTTTTAGAGTTCGGTTTGTTTTTAGCTACCAATATGGAATATTCTTCTTTTGTAATCATATTTGCACCTCTTTTTTTATTTATTATTCGTTTTTTTATTTTAAATATTCATTGAAAAAAGCAACCGCTTCAAACGGTTGCTTTTTATTATTCGGTTTCTGTAAGATTAACCGTTGTAACCTGAATTTTCGATGCAGGTTGTTCGGTTGTTCTTATGACTATATCTTTTATTGCTATAACGTCGGTTTGAGTAAGCTCGTCGGCATCTACCACAACGGTTGTATTATTTTCGTCGCAAAATGCAATACAATCACGAAAGCCTTTTGCGGTAACGAGCCTTTCAATTTTCACCTGACTTCCGTTTGCAAATGCAAGCACGGCAAGCTTTTCGGTTGCTATTGCCTTGCTTTCGCTGTCGGCGTTGCTTGTTATAACGGCATTAAGTTCCGAAACGGCGGCATCGTAAGCGGCCTTTCGGTCTATTCTTGCATTTATAAAATATTCCTCGGTTGGAGTTTTTGTAACGGTTCCGTTATCAACATACTGCGATTCTCCCAAAACCTTACCCGTTTCCTCGGAGTTTCCGAAAAACCAATTTAGATATACCGAAAAGCAAAGGCACCCTATAATTGCAACCGTGAAAATAACCGAGCCGTAATTTTTCTTTTTCTTAACCATATAAAACACTCTCCTCAAGATTTTTTAATAACGCATATATTATTGCTGGAAATTCCCAATAACGCACCAACCGCCGAAATTAACGAGCTTTTAACCGACGGAATATCGGCGCCGTCGCAAACTATAACCGCGCCCAAAACCTCGGGAAGCTTTTCGGTTACAATAAGCGCTTTTTCTCCGCCGTTTCCGTCCTCTACAATTATGTATTTATATTCGTCCCCCAGCTTCGATTCGCTTTTTCCGCTTTCCTCGAAAACGCTTTCAGAGCTTTTCTTTTCGGTTGCGTAAATATATTCCGTGCTGTTTTTCAAGGTTATCATAACCTCGCAGTTTCCCGCTCCGCTAATGCTTTTAATAAGCTTTTTAAGTCGGTTTTCAAGCCCCTCTCTGTATTCTTCAACCGTTATTTTTTCGGTTACGGCATTCTCTTTTTTCTCTGGGAGAAACGATATAGCCAAGCTTACCGAAACCCCTATTAAAATCATAATAATTGCGGTTTTTTTGGTGAAAAGTACCGCTTTTATTTTTTTATAATCGAATTTGAAATTTTTAAACATTTTTCTCACCTGAACATAACGCACACGTCGTCGATATTAAGCTTGCTTTTTAAAAGTTTTAACGCCCTGCTTCTTTCAGCACAATCTAAAGTTACCGTTTCTATTATATATTCGCCGTTTTCTTCTTTTATTACCGTTTCAACCAAAACAACCTCAATATCTTCTTCTTTTAAAATTTTTTCAATTTCATTTGAAATTAAGCTTTCGTATCTTTTTAAAAGCGTTTGCTCGGTGTTAATTAAGCTTTGATAATTATTTGTATCAAACCGTCTTAAAATATTTTCAAAATCGCGGATAAGCGTTTCTCCTTTGCCCGAAATAAGCGGCGTGCAAATTGCAATTACCATATAAAGCGAGGCAACAACGGAAACGAGCTTGCCCGTTTTTTTATGAGGCGCTATCAGCAAAACCATTCCAACCACTATTGCCGAAACCGATATTTGAAAAATCCAGCTTTTAATAAATTCCATTTTTCTCTACCTCTTAACCTTTAAAGGCAACTAACGAAAGACAAAGGCAAACCGAAAGCGCCGCAGATGAGCCGAAGGTTAGCGTTAATATCATTGAAAAGGCGCCCGAAACATCTTTAAGGCAGTTTGAAACTCTAACGTTCCCGCCCATTTCACTTAACGCGCCTGCCAAGCGCAAAACGGCATATTTAACCAAAACGGAAAGCATTGGCAAAAGCGAAATTGCAAAAATCACCGCGGTTCCGAAGCCTCCAACCGTTGTTTTTGCAAGATTTGCGCAGCCCAAAAATGTTTCCACCGTTTCGGCCGAAGCCGTGCCGAGATAAGGAATAACCGACGAAACGAGCGCTTTTATTCCGCTTTTTGCAACGTTATCACCCGTTATTGAAATTGTTGTTTGAATTGACATAACGGCGGTGAAAATGCCGAAAAGCAAAACCAAAACCGCTATTATAGTTTTCTTGAAAAGCGCCGTTACACCCGATAACTTCAAATTCGGACAAAGCGCATTTGCAACGCAAAGCGCAAAATAAAGATAAACCGCAGGTAAAACGAAGTTTGCCGAAAGGTAAACCATAAGCTCGGCGCCGGCAAAAAGAAAGCCTTCGGCAGTAACGGATGCCGCAGTTTGTCCCGAGGAAACCATAAGCGCCGCTCCCACCGGAGCAAGAATTTTTGCAAAATCGCCTAACGTTTTAACGGCGTTATCCGCCGTTTGCATAAGAGCGGTAACGTCAGACGATAAAATAAGCATTATAACCGTCATAATTGCGGCGTTTACCGCTCCCTCGCTTGACGAATTTAAAAAGCCGTTTTTAAACGAATCGAAAAGAAGCGATGCAATTATAACTCCCGCAACGAGCGAAATAAAAGCAATTTCTTCCTTGAAAACTTTTTTTAATAAAGAAAATATATAGTCCACAACCGATGAAAAGGTTATTTTTTCGGTGAAATTATAAGGAGTTAATCCCGTTTCTTTATGCTCTAATCTATTTGCACCGCTTTGCTCCAAAACATCGGAAACGGTTATATTTTCGGCGGATACCGCAATGGTTAACAAAAAGATAAATATAACTGAAAGCAAAACGGCAAAAGCCTTTTTCACAAAAACACTTCCTCTTATTTTGTAACTGTTACTATTAAATCCAGCGCGTTTTTAAAAAGCGGTAACGAGGTTATTACAATTGCCGCTCTTCCCGCAAGCTCAACGGTTGACGCCACGGCGTTTTCACAGCAATCTCGGCAAATATCCGCAATGAGTTCGGTTATAAACGAAAGCGCTATGATTTTTAATATTATTGAAAAGCTTTCGGAATTAACAACCCCCATAAGACTGTTTGCAAAGTTAAAAACGGGCGTTAATCTTTTTATTATAAAAACCAAAAAAGCGGTTGCGGAAAAGAGCGAAAGTATAACCGCAAGCTCGGGATGAACGTTTTTAAGCCAAAGACAAACCGCAACGGTGAAAACAGCTCCCAAGCATAACGCTATAACCTCTGCCGCATTCACAGTCCCAACACCGACCTTAAAGTATCGAAAAGAATTTTTATTTTATCTAAAACGAGCAGCATCGTAATTATAAGTCCCGCAACCGTTAACATAAGCGCTTCTCCTTCTCTTCCGCTTTTTATGAGAAGCTGATTTACAACCGAAACCATAATTCCTATTGCGGCTATTTTGAAAATTATCTCAACATCCACCTTTTATTCTCCTTTTTAAATGAGCATAACGGAAATAACGGTTCCCGCCGCTCCCCATATTATTTTTATAAGCTTACTGTTTTTTTGAAAATTTGTTTCTATTTCGGTTTTTTCTTTATTAAATCGGTTTAAGAAATCTTCGATTATAACAGATTCTTCCGACACATTTCCGCCGCCGAGCTTCAGAAAAAGCCCGTTAATTAAATTTTTTTCGTTTTCGGTTATTCTTTTTTCAAAAAACATTTTATTGCATACTGTTTTCGAAGCGTTAGTAACGCTTTTTCCCTTTAAAAGCTCATCTGAAATTCTTTTAAAAAGCTCGCCGCCGTTTAAAGAAACGCTCTTTACGGCATCGCTTACGGGTGTTTTAAAAAGAACTATTTCTTCTTTTAGTCTTAAAACGTCGGAATATGCTTCTTCGGAAATATTCTGCTTTTTCTTAAGCTTATCGCTTTCAAAAATTCCAAATACGGTAAAACCCAAGGCTATTAAAAGCCCTGCAAAAAATCTAACAAAAAAGCTCATTTATTCTCACCGTTTCCTTTATTTTGCCTGCGTTTTCAGGCCCGTTAAGAAAAAATATTTTCTTAATTCCCGCCGTTTTTATAAGATTTATTACCGATTTATTTGAAAGAACGTCTTCCCTGCTTGAAGCGTGCAAGGTTATTATGACGGGAACGCTTAAACGCACTGCCTCTTTAAGCGATTCTATTTCTTCTTTTTCGCCGACTTCATCGCAAATTATAATTTCGGGCGAAAGCGTTCTTACCGCGGTTGTTATTCCCAGTGCCTTTGGGTAGCCCGAAAGAATATCGGTGTTTATTCCCAAATCGGTTTCATTCATTTCAAAGCGCTCGTCTATTAGCGCAACCCTAACGCCGTTATTCGAAAGCTTTTTGGCAAGACTTTTAATAAGCGTTGTTTTTCCGCCGCCCGGCGAAGATGCAATTACAAAGGAAAAAAGTCCTTTAAAATTAAGCTCTTTATAAATTTCATCGGCTGCGTTTTCTATAAATCTTGCCACTCTTATATTAAGGGACGAAAAATCCTTAACTGCGGTTATTTTACCGTTTTCCAAAACAGCCGTCCCGCAAATGCCTGCGCGATGTCCTCCCTTTAATGAAATAAAGCCCTGCTTTATTTCTTCATTTCTTGAATAAATTGCATTATTACAAAGAAGAGCTACCGTGTTTTTTATTTTTTCCTTGTCAACGTTTAAAAGACAAGGTTCATCGGGAACGAGGGTAGATGCTTTAACGTTTTTGCCTTTATAAGTAATCATAACGGGAGAATTGAGGCGTATTCTCACCTCTGATATATCTTTTTTATAATTGGGTGAAATTTTTTTAAGCGCAAACTCAATTTCACCCGATAATGCCGAAATTGCTTGGTCAAATTCAGAAAATTCCTTCATTTTATCACTCCTTTTTTATAAATGTATTAAAGGAACGATTAAAATATAACAAAACACACCCCGATATTTTCGGGGTGTGTTTTTATAAATCAAATATTAAGAAATTATATCTCCGTTTATAAGACGCTTACAGTCGCTTAAAATTTTCTCTACCATTTGGCCCTTAACCGAGAAAAAGCCTTCTCCGTTTACTTCAACGTAATAGTGCTGTAAATCTATTTTGTAATAGTCAACTTTAACCGTGGTGCCGTCTTTCTTGTGATAGGTTATTCTGAAAGAACGCTCCGATGCAGGTTTTGTGGCAAGCCCGTTTTGAGTTGCCATAAAAATTTGAACGTAAAGCTTTCTGAATTCATCGGGAGATATGGGTTTCATGCCGTATTTAACTTCCAACTCGGTTGCGTTATCGTTTGTAACCAAATCGAAAACGTAGCTATCGGTTTTAGTTTCAAGCGTTAACTTATTAAGCTTGCCGAGTGCAGGAAGCATAAGCATTGTATAGGCGTATTTATCCGCTCCGTCCTCAATAAAAGAAAGATTTTCAACAGAAACGGCATAAATAAGAGGAACGTCTTTTTTCATAACGTAATAAACGTTTTTGGCGGCGTCTTTATTACCTATATAATAAACCTCATTATCTTTGTTTTTAAGTGTGAGTGTTTTAGGATTATTAAGCCCATATTTTTTCAAGTTGTTTATTGATACGTCATCGGAAACGGTTTGAATTGCCGTTGCGCCCGAAAACGCCTTTACAATCTTTTCAATATAAAGCTCGTTTGCATCGTATTTAATGGGCGTTGTAAGCTCATATTGGCTTTTAATGCCTGCCTCTGCTTTTTTAACTGCGGCTTCGTAATCGGCATCGGAAAGCTTTATAATATCAACGTCGTGAAAATCGGGACGTTTAAGATTAAGACCGTTAAAATCTTTAAGCTCAACGTAAGGGAAAATATCAAGCGGATAATAATCCAAGCGCTTTCTCATAAAGTTATAGGCAAGATTTACGCTTATTAGATAAACGTCCTTTGAATCGGATGTGTTTACGTAAAAGCCGCCCGCGGGAGCCTCGGAGCCTATATAAAGAATTTTTTCGGAATTATCTTTAAGTCTTACCTTAACGGTAACGGTGGGATTATCTAATCCGTAAACCGAAAGACGTGTTTCATCGGTTGAAACCAGCACGTTACTCGAAAGAGTTGAAATAAAGTTAACCGAAGGTGCGGCAACGGTTGCCGAAAGCTCAACGTTTGGATTATCTTCAAACTTAAAGCTTGTTTTTTTATCTTCAGTTATTCTTAAAATAGTTATTTTGCCGTGAGAATTGGTTATTTCAACGTTTAGAACATCTCCGTTTGAAAAAGAAAAGAAGTTATGCTTTTGCGTGCCCGACGAATTGCTTGAAGTATTTGAGCCGTTTTCATTGGGAAGTGAATCAAGCATGGGCAAAAGCAAAGAAATTGCAACGCTGAAAGCAACCAAAACAAGCGCTAAAACGATAAGAACAATTTTATTTTTTTTATTAATGGGAAACACTCCTTAAAGATGCTTTCTTTTAACGTAAACAAATACGGCGGCAGCGGCAAAGGAAACGATGGGAAGAACTATGAGAACAATTCCTATTGTAAACCAATCGTTTCTGGTTATGCTAAAGCCCACCGGACTTAAATCTCTTTGAGGAACGCTGAGCTCAATGGCATCGTCGCCTATTGTTGCGTTTATAAGCTGTTTTAAATATTCGGCATTCTGATAGGTTGAGCTTCTCATAAAGCTTTCTGCCGCAAAGGTGCTGCTGCCTATTACCGCAACGTTACCCGTATAATATTCCTGCTCGTTTGCATCGAAAAAGGTTCTCGTTGCAAGCGCACCCAATATTCTTTCTCCCTTTTTATCGGTTGCCGAGTTAAAGGTGAAATCTGCCTTATCGTCGTTGGTTATGGGTTTGGTGTAGGCCTCTGCGGTTGTTCCCAAAATTGACTCAGCGGTTATGGTGGAAATGTTATCGCCGTCGGAGGTTTCCAAAAGCTCAAAGCTCTTGGGGAAGCCAACCTGAAGCTGCATTCCCATAACAACCGTTTTCTTTAAATCTTTACCTATGGTTTCATGGGGGAAGGTGGCGTTTAAAACGGGCATTCTCTGAGTTACACCGCCCGAGGTGTAGCTGTAAAGACCGGAGCCTTCGGTTGAAAGGTCTATAACGTATTCGTCAACGGGAACAATGCAGTATTCTCTTAAAAACGCATAAAGGTTGGGAAGCTTGGGAGCGTTATTATCTAAAAATACGTATAAGCTTCTTCCGAGATTGTATTCTCTCATTTCATCGGAATTATTCATAAATTCTCTTAACGCCAAAATATCCGATTCAGAGAAGTCTTCAATGGGGTTATAAATAACCAAAGCCGCTGTTTTGGAAGAAAATGCATTATTTTGGCCTAACGTTACGGTGTTAACGTTAAAGCCGTTAAGCTTGAAAAATTCTTCGAAATATTCGTTCTTGCTTTCCTTATGTCCGGTTAAGAAATGAATATCTCTTATATCTTCCTTGCAAACGTAGATAATTGCGGAAGTTATTGATTTTTCGGCATTAAAGCCCGCAACCGATTTTCCGTCATCGCTGAAAACCACTATATCGTCAAGCCCTATTGCCTTTCCTCTTTTGGTTTCCTCACAGTAAACCACTGCGATAACGCTATCGGTTAAGGTTACGTTCATTTTTTGATAAACGTCGGGATTTGTAACGGAATCGACGTAATTCATAGTTATATTATTGCTTTGCTTTGGATAGTTTTCAAAAAGCTCGGTAATATAACCTTCTTTGTAATAGGTTGAACCGTAATATTGCGTGAAGATTTTTTCTATATCTTCAATCTTTTTGGCTAAAACTATTTCAACCTTTTTATCGGTTTGCTTTAAATATTCCTCGGTATCGAGCGAAAGATTATAAATGCTTTCACCCGTTGCGTCGAATTTTAAAGGAAATCTTGCCGTGAGAATGTTTAAGGCAATGTTAGCCAAAATAACCGCAACAATGAAAATTACCGTTATTGCAACCGAAACGGTGCCGATTTTAAATTTTCTCATTTTAAGAGCTTTTTGCTCGGGAGTTAAATTTTCGTTTCCAAAATTAAAAATCTTCATACTTTTCCCTCCCGATTAAGCCCATCTGCGTTTTTCCAACACTCTCATTGTGAGGAAAAGGAAAACGGCGGTAACGCTTAAATAATAGAAAACCGTTGAAATATTAACGAGGCCGTAAGCAAACTCGTAATAGCGCTCGAATATCGGCACAACGTAAATTATTGCGGTTATAACGGTTCTCCAAAAGGTATTTATTGCTGTTATTGTTGAAACAATCATAGAAATTATACTGCTCGAAAGCATCAACGCAATAAAGGTTAACAAGGTTATAACCGCAGAAACTATTTGATTTTGTGTGAGCGACGAAAAGAAGGTGCCAATGGCAATTAACGATGCGCCCAAAAGCAAATAGCCCAAATAACTTGTTAAAATAACGCCAACGTCGGGCTCGCCTAAAAATCCAACTACGAAAACCACCAAAAGAGTTTCGGCAAGGCAAAGGCAATAAACGGCAAATGCCGCTAAAAATTTGCCCATTACTATTTCGAAAAGGCTTACCGGCGAGGTTAAAAGAAGCTGCTCGGTTTTTGTTTTTCGTTCTTCCGAAAAGGTTTTCATAGATAAAATGGCTACTACCAACGCAACGAACATAATAAGTCCGTTAAAATATGCGGTAAGGTCGCTCGAGACTACGTAAAAAAGATAGCTTACGCCCGAAAGCGCGCCGAAAACGCAAAGGATTATATAACCCATGGGAGAAAGAAACCATGAACGGAATTCTTTTTTAAATATTGCGCTCATTATTTTTTACCTCCCAATTTATTGTTAGGACTTTCAACAAGTCTTACAAATGCGTCTTCCAAGGTTGCATCGAGCGGCTTAATGCCTATAAGCGGCCAATTTTTCTTTGCAAGCTCATTAAAGAGAATTCTTCTTACATCTACATCCGGCTCGGATTCTATTAAGAAATCAACCGCATCTTTTTCTATTTTTGTGGTTTCCTCGCAATAGCGTATGCCGTTTATGCTCTTTAAAAGTTTTTTAACCTCGCTAAGCGGGCCTGCAATTCGAACAGAAAGACGGTTTGCAATGTTGTTTTGGTTAGAAAGGTCATCGGGCGTGCCGTCGGCAATGAGCTTGCCGTCAACCATAACCAAAAGTCTTTCGCATACCGCTTGAACCTCGGAAAGAATATGCGAGCTCAAAATAACCGTTCTGCTTTTTCCGAGCTTCTTTATAAGTGTTCTTATTTCAATTATTTCCTTGGGGTCAAGACCTACCGTGGGCTCGTCGAGAATTAAAATGGGCGGATTTCCTATGAGCGCCGCCGCAAAGCCCACTCTCTGCTTATAACCTTTTGAAAGGTTGCCTATCATTCGCTGATAAACGTCCTTTATTTTTACAACCTCCATTATTTCGGCAAGATGCTTATTTTTGGGAAGCTTGCACTTTTTAAGGTCGTAAACGAAATCGAGATATTCCTTAACGGTCATATCCATATAAACGGGAGGTTGCTCGGGAAGATAGCCTATTTGCTTTTTACACTCGTTTTCATGGTCGTAGATGTCAAAGCCATTAAACTTTGCAGTTCCCGAAGTGGGTGAAAGATAACCCGTTAAAATATTCATTGTTGTTGTTTTTCCCGCACCGTTGGGGCCTAAAAAGCCCACGATTTCACCGTCGGGTATGGTAAAGCTCACGTCGTTAACGGCAATCTTCGCTCCGTAACGCTTTGTGAGATGGCTAACCTCTATCATTATTGGCTCAATCCTTTCGTTTTGGGATTAGTCTTCTTTTTCCTCAATTTTTGTAATTCCAAGTTCAATAAGGCTCTTTTCGGGAACTGCCGAGGGAGCTTCAGTCATAAGCTCGGACGCATTTTGAACCTTGGGGAATGCAATAACGTCTCTTATCGAGGGTTTATCGGCAAGGAGCATAACAAGACGGTCAAGTCCGTATGCCATTCCGCCGTGAGGGGGTGCTCCATAAGTAAATGCATTTAAGAGATAGCCGAATTTTTCCTCGGCCTCCTCCTTAGAAATGCCAATAGCTCTGAACATTCTGTTCTGAAGCTCGTGATTGAAAATTCTTATTGAGCCGCCGCCGACCTCAACACCGTTTAAAATAATATCGTAGGCCTTTGCTCTTACCTTATCGGGAGCCGATTCGATAAACTCGGCATCTTCGTCCATGGGAGAGGTAAAGGGGTGATGCATTGCAATATATCTGCCCTCTTCATCGTCGTATTCGAAAAGCGGGAATTCGGTTACCCATAAAAGCTTATAATCGTCTTTTTTGATTATATTAAGGCGCTTTGCAATTTCATAGCGAAGTGCACCGAGAGATGCAAAAACGGTTTTGGGAGTATCTGCAACTATTAAAACGAGGTCGTTATCCTTAACGTCAAACGCTTTTAAAATACTCTCTTTTTCTTCCTCGGTTATGAATTTTGCAAAGGAGCTGCTTATTTCGCCGTTAACCTTTTTAAGCCATGCAACGCCCTTTGCCCGATAGGTTTTTGCAAATTCGGTTAACGAATCTATTTCTTTTCTGGAAATTTTATCGGCATAGCCGTTTATGTTAATACCTCTTACGGTGCCTTTATTGGCTACCGTTTCGTTAAACACCTTAAAGGAAGAATTTCTTGCAATTTCGGTTATATCTTTTAACTCAAAGCCGAAACGAAGGTCGGGCTTATCGGAGCCGAAGCGATTCATCGCCTCTTTATAAGGCATTCTCAAAAGAGGAGTTTCAATATCTACTCCCAAGGTTTTCTTGAACAAAAGCTTTATAAAACCTTCGTTAACCGAAATAACGTCGTCAACGTCAACGAAGCTCATTTCAAGGTCTATTTGAGTAAACTCGGGCTGACGGTCTGCTCTTAAATCTTCATCTCTGAAGCAGCGCGCAATTTGGAAATATCTGTCGTAACCCGCAACCATTAAAAGCTGCTTATAAAGCTGGGGCGACTGCGGAAGAGCATAGAACGAGCCGTGATGTATTCTGCTGGGAACCAAATAGTCTCTTGCGCCCTCGGGTGTGCTTTTGCAAAGAATGGGAGTTTCTATTTCCAAAAAGCCGTTTTCATCGTAATAGTCTCTTGCGAGCTTGGAAATTCTGTGGCGAAGCACAATAGCGTCTTTAAGCTCGGTTCTGCGAAGGTCTAAGAAACGGTATTTGAGTCTTAACTCCTCGTTTGCGTTGCAGTTTCCGGTTATTTCAAAGGGAGTTGTTTCAGCCTTTGAAAGAATTTTAATTCCGTCTGCCAAAACCTCTATGGCACCCGTTGCCATTTTTGTATTTTCATCGGTGCCTCTTGCTCTTACAACGCCGGAAACGGTTATAACGTATTCACTTCTTACGCTGTTTGCTTCTTCGAAAAGCTTTGCGTCAACGGTATCGTCAAAGGTTATTTGAGAAACGCCCGAAACATCGCGAAGGTCAATAAACAAAAGGCTTCCCAAGTTACGTCTTTTGGCAACCCAGCCGCAAAGAACAACTTTTTTTCCTATATCTTCTTTTCTTAAATTACCGCATTTGTCGGTTCTTTGGGTATATTTCAATTCCATTTTTATTCCCGTCCTTTAATGAGGCTTTCATAAATTTCGTCAAAAGAAACCTCTTTTGTTTCGCCCGTGAGCATATTTTTGAGCTTAGCCGTTTTCGTTTCTATTTCGTTATCTCCGATAACGGTTGTAAAGCGATAACGGTTTTTATCGGCATATCTCATTTGAGCCTTTAAGCCTTTATTGCAAATATCAAACTCTGCCGACAAGCCTTTTCTTCTTAAATCGGTAACGAGCTTTAAGGCACAATCTAATCCTTTTTCGCCCATATTCGCAACGAAAATATCTTTATAATCGGATGCTTCGGGGAAAAGGCCCTGCTTTTCCATAACCATTATTATTCTTTCAATGCCCATTCCGAAGCCGAGGCCCGCAATTTCTTCGCCGCCTATTTCAAGGGCAAGACCGTCGTATCTGCCGCCTGCGAGAAGCTGTGCCTGAGAGCCGATTTCTTTGCTTGAAAATTCAAAAACTATGCCGTTATAATAATCTAAGCCTCTTACGATTCTATCGTCAACCACGTAGTTTATTTCGGTTAAATCGAGTTTTTCTTTTAAGCTTTCGAAATCCGATTTGCAACCCTCGCAAAGATAATCTAAAATTGAGGGAGCGTTTTTATTAACCGATTTGCAAATTTCCGATTTGCAATCTAAAATTCTTAACGGATTTTTTTCAAGCCTTGAAAGGCAGGTTTCGCAAAGAGTTTCTTTGTAGTCGGAAAAATATTTAACGAGCGCTTCTTTATATTTTGCGCGGCACTCCTTACAGCCGATTGAATTTATTGAAAGGAGCACGTTTTTAAGACCCAAGCGCGATAAAAGCGTGGCGCCGAGAGAAATAACCTCTAAATCGGCCGCAACGGTTTTTGCCCCGAAAATTTCAACACCGAACTGGTGGAATTCTCTGAGTCTTCCCGCCTGAGGCTTTTCATAGCGGAAGCAGGGAATTTCGTAAAAAAGCTTAATCGGCATAACGCCGCCGTAAAGACCGCTTTCCAAAATAGCTCTTACTGCAGATGCAGTGCCTTCCGGTCTTAACGTTATACTTCTTTGGCCTTTATCTAAAAAAGTATACATTTCCTTTTGAACGACGTCGGTCGTGCCGCCAACGCCTCTTTCAAAAAGCTCGGTATGTTCAAAAGTGGGGGTTTTTATTTCTTTTAAATTGAAGTCTGCCGCGGTTTTTCTGCAAACGGAAACCACATAATTCCATTTGTCCGATTCGGGAGGCAAAATATCTGCCGTGCCTCTCGGTGCTTTTGTTATAAGTTCCATTTTTTCACCTTTACACTCGCAAAATCCACACCCGTTTTGCAGGTGCGGACTTTGAAAAATTTTTATTTCTTGGGGTTAACAATATCTCTCCAACCGAGGTCGCCTCTTTCGAGCGCCATAATAATTACCTCTGCCGTGGCAACGTTGGTTGCAACAGGAATGTTATGCATATCGCAAAGACGCAAAAGCGAGGTTTGGTCGGGCTCGGTAAGGCTGTTTGCAAGCGGGTCGCGGAAATAGAGCAAAACGTCTATTTCGTTATAAGCAATTCTGCCTGCAATCTGCTCGTCGCCGCCGTGGGTTCCGCTTAAAAACGACTGTATTTTAAGCCCCGTAGCTTCTGAAACAAGCTTTGCGGTTGTTCCGGTAGCACATAAATTATGTCTGCTTAAAACGCCGCAGTAAGCAATACAAAACTGAACCATAAGTTCTTTTTTCTTGTCGTTGGCAATAAGAGCGATATTCATTTATCTCTTTCCTTTCCTGTCATTACTTCCAAAAACGGTATAACGGAGTTTCAATTCCGTTAATTCGTTTTGCAATGTTTCTTAATGCAATTTTTTGGTGCTTTGCTCTTTTTGAGTCAATTGCGAGCAAGCCCTTATTTGCTCGAATGGGAGTGTCTTCATCTTCGGGAATAAGCCCCAAAAGACGAATGTTGACGATATCGATAATATCGTCGATGTTATTGAGATAGCCTTTTTTAATATCCTTCGGTCTCACCCTGTTTACCACCAAAAAGGATTTTTTAACGTTCGATTCTTTAATTACCGCCGCAGTTTTTTCGGCATCTCTCACCGAAGTATTTTCGGGAGTTGCAATTATAATTGCGAAATCGGAAACCGAAAGCGCATTTTTAACCGAATCGCCTATTCCCGCCGCGCAGTCTATAATTATAAAATCGAACTTTTCTTTAACCGAATCGGTAACGTTTTTCAACGCGTTTTCGGGAAGCTCCGAAAAATCGTTAAATTGAGGACATCCCGCATAGCAAAGCTCCGGATGCTTTGGATGTGTTGAAACAACCTGTTCCGTTAAAACGCCTTCGTTTAACATATCGGTAAAATCAAAAGGAGATGCATCCTGCATTCCGAGAGCGAGGTCAAGATTTTTAAGACCTATATCGAAATCAAGAGCAAGCACGCTTTTTCCGGCCTCCGAAAGAGCTGCCGCTACGTTTGCCGCAAAAAAAGTTTTTCCAACTCCGCCTTTGCCGGAAAGAACGGAAATTATCTTCGCCACTTAATGCTTCTCCTTTCAAAATATTACTATATATTATATAATAACATAATGGACAATTCAAGTAAACTGTTTTTTGTATATTTTCACAAATTTTTTAAAGTTTTTTTCATTCAAGCTCGTGAAGAAGGCACATTGCCGATGCCACAACCGCAATGGCGGCGGTTTCGGTTCTTAAAATTCTTTTCCCGAGTGTTATTGCCGGAATGTTTTTGTCCTCACAGTAAGCCGCTTCTTTTTCCGAAATGCCGCCCTCGGGACCTATTATAAAGGCGTATTCATCTGAATTTATTTGTTCCAAAACGGTTGCAAGTGTATTTTTATTTGCTTTTTCATAAACCAAAACGGCATTATTGACTTCTTTTAAGGATTCTTCCAACGAAGAAAGAATTTTTACCTCCGGTGTGAAAGTTCTTCCCGATTGTTCTGCCGCAGAGGCGGCAATTTTTGAAAAACGCTCTTGCTTTTGCGCGCACTGCTTTGCATCTAATTTAACTATGCTTCTGTCGGCGGCAAAAAAGACGATTTTATAAGTTCCGAGTTCAACTGCCTTTTGAATAATAAGCTCGGCTTTTTCGCCCTTGGGAAGACCTTGAACAAGCGTTAGTTTAACCTTGGGTTCAACGTCATCTTCCCTTTTATTAAAAAGAGAAATAAGCACTTTTTCGGAATCTATTTCGGTTATTTTGGCGGAATATAAAAACTTTCCGTCGGTAACCTCGATTAAATCTCCCGTTCTTACTCGAAGCGCTCTGGTTAGATGCCTGTAACCGTCGCCGGTTATAACCGCCTCATTTTCACTTGCATTAACAAAAAACCTCGGCATTATAATTTTCCTCCGATAATTTCCAAAACCTTATCGCCCATCTGAGAGGTTGAAACAATTTCTTTCCCGTCTTCAAAAATATCTGCGGTGCGATATTTTTCCACCGCTTTATAAACTGCCTTTTCCAAGCACTCGGCTTCATTGTGAAGATTTAACGAAAATCTCAAAAGCATTGCCGCCGAAAGAATTGTTGCAAGCGGATTTGCCTTTCCCGTCTTTGCAATGTCGGGCGCGGAGCCGTGAATAGGCTCGTAAAGGCCTTTGCCGTTTGTTGAAAGCGACGCCGAAGGAATAAGACCTATTGAACCCGTTAAAACGGCGGCCTCATCGGAAAGAATATCTCCAAACATATTTTCGGTAACTATTACGTCGAAGCTTTCAGGCTGTCTTATAAGCTGCATGGCGGCGTTATCAACGAGCATTATGCTTTTTTGAGCGTCGGTTTCATAAGCCTCAAAGCGTTTTCTCCAATGTTGCGACGTTTTTAAAACGTTTGCCTTATCAACCAAGCAAACCTTATTTTTTCTCGTTTTCGAAACGTCAAAGGCAACCTTTAACAAGCGGTCTATTTCGCTTTCTCTGTAAACCATTTCATCGAGCGAAACGTTTTCTCCGTTTTCGGTGTATGCTTCTTTTTTGCCGAAATATATGCCGCCCGTAAGCTCCCGCACGATTATTAAATCTATTCCCTTATCTCTTATTTCGGGCTTTAACGGAGATGCCGCTTTAACTGCATCAATAAGCTTAACGGGACGTAAATTTGCAAATAAATTAAGCGCTTTTCTTATTCCCAAAAGTCCTTTTTCGGGACGCTTTTCGGGAGGAAGAGAATCCCATTTCGGTCCGCCCACAGCGCCAAGCATTACCGCATCGGCCTCCAAGCAGGCTTTAACCGTTTCGTCGGGAAGCGGTGTTCCCGTTTCGTCTATTGCCGCGCCGCCGATAAGATGCTCGGAAAATTCAAAGTTGTGGCCGAATTTTTTGCCTATTTTATTTAAGCATTTAACTGCCTCGTTTATAATTTCGGGGCCTATTCCGTCGCCTTTCAGCAAAACTATTTTTGCATTCATATTATTTTTGCTCCTTCAAGCTTTCCAAAAGTCCGCCCGATGCTATAATTTCTTTTATAAACGGCGGAAAAGGCACTGTTTCGTAGCTTTCGCCGCTCGTTTCGTTATAGATAATTCCGTTTTCAAAATCAACCGATATAACGTCGTTTTCCTTTATTTTATCGGCATCCTTGCATTCGCAAATGGGAAGACCTATATTTATTGCATTGCGGTAAAAAATGCGTGAAAAGCTTTTGGCAATGCAAACTGAAATGCCGAGCGTTTTTATTGAAAGCGGTGCGTGCTCTCTCGATGAGCCGCAACCGAAGTTTTCGCCCGCAACAATAACGTCGCCCTTTTCTGCTTTTTTAACGAAATCGGGAGCTATATCCTCCATGCAGTGCTTTGCAAGCTCTGTTTTTTCGGTTAAATTCAAATATCTTGCGGGAATTATAACGTCGGTATCTACGTTATCGGGGAAAATATGAGCTTTTTTAAATTCTCTTTTCATAATTTTCACTCCTTAAAGCTGCTCGGGGCTGCATATATAACCCATAACGGCCGATGCCGCCGCAACCTCGGGCGATGCAAGATAAACCTTCGATTCGGTATGCCCCATTCTGCCCACAAAGTTTCTGTTGGTGGTTGATATGCAAACCTCTCCTTTTGCCAAAATTCCCAAATGTCCGCCAAGGCACGGACCGCAGCTGGGAGCCGAAACGACACAGCCCGATTCAATGAAAATATCCATAAGACCTTCCTTTAACGCCTTATTCCATATTTTTTGGGTTGCGGGAATTATTATAACTCTAACTCCGTTATAAACCTTTCTATCCTTGAAAATTTCGGCGGCTTTTCTCAAATCCTCAATTCTGCCGTTAGTGCAGGAGCCTATAACCGCTTGGTCGATTTTAACGCCGTTAAGTTCGTTTGCAAGTGCGGTATTTGAAGGAAGTGAAGGACAAGCAACGGTGGGTTTAATTTCATTAAGATTAATTGAAATTTTTTCTTTGTAACCGTCGGCCTCAAAAATTTGGGGCTTATTTGCGCCGTGATTTTTTAAATATTCCAAAGTAAGCTCATCAACGGGGAAAATTCCGTTTTTTGCGCCTGCCTCAATTGCCATATTGCAAACGGTGAATCGGTCCGCCATTGAAAGCGATGTAACGCCCTCGCCGAAAAATTCAAGCGATTTATAGTTTGCGCCGTTAACACCTATTTTCGAAATAAGCGAAAGAATAACGTCTTTTCCCGAGCAAAATTTCGGCAAAGCTCCTTTAAGCTCAACGCCTATTGCTTCGGGCACCTTAAACCAGCATTTTCCCGAGGCGAGCGATGCCGCCATATCGGTTGAACCGACTCCCGTTGAAAAAGCGCCGACTGCGCCGTAAGTGCAGGTGTGCGAATCGGCTCCTATTACTATATCGCCTGCCGTTACCATTCCGTTTTCGGGAATTAAAGCGTGCTCAATGCCGCCGTTTGCGCCTTCATAGCATCTTATATTATATTTTTTTGAATATTCTCTTATTTTTTTGCAGTTTTCTGCCGAAAGAATATCTTTATTCGGTGTAAAATGGTCTAAAACGAAAGCCGCTTTTTCGGGAATTTTAGGTGTAAGACCGTTTTTTTCAAGCAAATTTATTGCAAGAATTCCCGTTATATCGTTTGCCATAACGAGATTACAGTCAAGCGAGATAAGCTCGCCTGCTTTAAGCTGCTTTTTTGCGGCATTTGATAAAATTTTCTGAGTTAAAGTCATTTTCTTACCTCTTAATATCTTTTTACGTCGCAAAAATATTTGTTAACCGCATTAAGATATGCCAAAATACTCGATTCGATAATGTCGGGCGAAATACCTCTGCCGACGAATACGCGTTCTTCAATTTTTACGTTAACGGTAACCTCACCGAGTGCGTCTTCACCCTCGGTTACCGAGCGGATTCTGTATTTTTCAAGAGATGCGGAAAGTCCCGTTATTTTTTCAATGGCTTTATAAGCCGCGTCAATCGGACCTTCGCCCATTGCGCTTTCTTCAATAAGCTCGCCGTTATGAGAAAGTCGCAAAACACAGCTTGAGGTTATTGAATTTCCGCAGTTAACCAAAAATCTGTCTAAAGTAAAGGTTTCTTTGATTTTTAAAATATCGTTATAAATAAGCGCTTCAACATCAATATCGCTTACCTTCTTTTTTCTGTCGCAAAGAAGCTTGAATTTTTCAAAGGCGTTATCTAAAATATCTTCTGCGAGAGTAAAGCCCAAGTCTCTTAACTTTTCTTCAAATGCATGACGGCCCGAATGCTTGCCGAGCACTATTTCGCTTTTAACCACGCCAACGTCGTGCGGATTTATTATCTGGTAGGTGTTTTCGTTAACGAGCATTCCGTGCTGATGTATTCCCGCCTCGTGTGCAAAGGCGTTTTCACCTACTATGGATTTGTTCGGCGAAACGTTGATACCCGTTATTTTTGAAAGCATTTTGCTCGTGCGGTAAAGTTGCTTGGTGTTGATATTGGTTTCAAGATTAAGGAAATCCTTTCTCGTTTCAATAGCCATAACAACCTCTTCGAGCGCCGCATTGCCCGCTCTTTCGCCAATGCCGTTTACGGTGCATTCAATTTGAGTTGCGCCGCTCATAACGGCTGAAATGGAGTTTGCAACGGCAAGTCCCAAATCGTTATGGCAATGAGCCGAAAGAATTATTTTTTCAATTCCCGAAACGTTTTCAAAAAGATATTTGAAGCGCTCCTCAATTTCGTGAGGAGTTGAATATCCAACCGTGTCGGGCACATTTATTCTCGTTACGCCGGCTTTAATAACCTCGGCAAATATTTTTGCCAAAAATTCCTTATCGCTTCTAAATGCGTCCTCTGCCGAAAATTCAACGTCATCAACGAGAGTTTTTGCAAACTTAACCGCCGAAACGGCGTTTTCTATAACCTCGTCTTGCGTCATTTTGAGCTTGTATTCCATATGAATCGGCGACGTTGCAATAAATGTGTGAATTATGGGATGGCCAGACGCTTTAATTGCTTCATAAGCCTTTTCAATATCGTTTTTATTTGCTCTCGCAAGCGAGGCTATTGCCGAGCCTTTAACTGCTTGCGCAATATCGGAGAGCGAAAGGAAGTCCCCCTGCGACGATGCCGCAAAGCCTGCTTCAATTACGTCAACACCCAATTTTTCAAGCTGCAAAGCCATGTTAAGCTTATCGTTAACGTTCATTGAAAAGCCGGGGGCTTGCTCTCCGTCTCGAAGTGTGGTATCAAATATAATAATCTTTTTCACTGAAATCGCTCCTTTATTTTGTAAGCTCGAACTCCGTCCAGCCGTCAAGAGTATTTTCGCAAATTATTTTAAAGCCGTTATCAATAAGCTTTTCTCTGACTTCATCGGCTCTTTCGTTTATTATTCCCGAAACTATGAAGATGCCTTTTTCTTTTAAAAATTCCGAAACGGTGTAAGAAAGCGCAATTATAACGTCGGCAACTATGTTTGCTATTACAACGTCGTATTTCTTAACTTTACCCGCCATCATATTTTTATCTTTTAAAACGTCGGCCGCCAAAACCTCAAAATCATCTTTATTCAAACCGTTTATTTCTATATTGTTTTGAAAGGTTTTGTAAACGCCGTCATCAATATCAATAGCTCTTACCGGTTTTCCTCCCAAAGCGTTTGCCGAAACCGCGAGAATTCCGCTTCCGGTGCCGAGGTCTAAAACCGAGCTTCCTTCGGTTATATATTTTTCAAGCGAGTTAAGGCAAAGCCTTGTTGTTGCGTGAAGCCCCGTGCCGAAAAGCTGGCCCGTTTCAAGCTTTATAAGGCATCTTCCTTTAGGAGCCTCGGCTTCTATCCACGCAGGGCAGATAAAAAGCTTTTCGCCAACGCTAAACGGCTTGAAATATTCCTTCCATTTATCCTTCCACTCACTGTCGTCCCTTTGCGAGCAGGTAACTTCAAGCCTTCCGAATTTGTTTTCTTTATCGGTTAATTTCAGCTTGAAAATTGCATTTTCAATCCTCTTATATATTTCAAAGCCCTCTTCGTTACACTCAACGTAGGTTTTAACGTTGGTTTCGCAGTGCTTTTGCTTCATAAGCTCCTCGTCAACGTAATCCCAGCGCGAGCGGTTATCCTCCAAAAAAGTGAGAAAATCCTCTTCATCTTCAATAACAACGCCCTCGGCACCCATTTCGTTCATAATTGCCGAAACGGTTTCTATTGCTTCCTTCGAGGTATATACAGTAATTTCAGACCAATTCATTTTAAAACTCCGTTTTTTTCTATTATTATTTAATTATATATTATTTTTAATAAAATGGCAAGAAAAAGAATAAAAAAAGCAGGCTTACACCTGCTTTTTCTTAATTATTGAGTTACCGTTTCCAAAACGTTTTCAAGACTGTATTTTTTGCTGTAAAGCGCATAATATGCTTCGAAGTGGTTGAGATGCTTTTCTTTTAATTCGTGCAAATATTCATGAGTATCGAAAATTCCGCTTTCAAGCTCAATCATTGCGACGGCAATATTAGAGCAATGGTCGGCAATTCTTTCGTAATTGGTGAGTAAATCGTTAAATACGAAGCCGTGCTCAAGCGAGCAATCGCCGTTTTGAACTCTCACGATATGGCGTGATTTTATGGTGTCGCAAAGTTCGTCGATTGTTTGCTCCAAAGGCTCGATTTTTCTTGCAATTTCAACGTTATCCTCGGTAAACGCCTGCACGGTATTTGAAACGATTTCACCTATTGCGCTCTGTAAAATTGAAATTTCTTTTTTTGCGCTCTCCGAAAGCTCATATTTTTTCTCACGCATTTCCTTAACGGTTTTCGAAAGGTTAACGGCGTGGTCGCCGATTCTTTCAAAATCGCCTATCGTATGGAGAATTTTGAAAATTTCAGCGCTTTCCGTTTTTGAAAGCTCTTTTCTCGTTAACGCAACGAGATAGGTTCCGAGCTTATCTTCATATTTATCTATAACCTGCTCTTTGTTTTGAATAACGTTAAAGGCTTCCTCGGAATAATCTTCGTAAAGTTTCATTGCTCTTGCAAGGTTGGATTTTGCTTTTTGAGCCATTGAACAAACCGCCTGATTGCTTTGTTCCAACGCTACCGACGTGCTTTTTATGTATTTCACGTCAAATCTGTCAATTTCGGCAGTTTCTTCGGCATCCTCTGCGTTTTGCTTAAAGATGAAGGAAACTATTTTTTCCAAAAGTCCTATGCAGGGTGAAAGAATGACTACGATGCCAAAGCGGAATACGGTGTTTATGAGTGAAACTCCAACCATTCCCACTGTTAAATCCATAAATGTAAATGGGAAAAATGCGTTTATAATATAGAAAAGTCCGCCTAAAATTATAACGCCCAAAACGTCTATAATAAGATAAACGAAGGCAACTCTTTTGCCGAAAACGCTTGAGCCGAGCGCCGAAAGCAAAACAGGTACGGCTGCGCCTATTGCAATACCCATTATAATAGGAAATGCAATTTCAAAGGTTATTACGCCCGTTGCGGAAAGAGCTTGCAAAATGCCAACCGTTGCAGACGCGCTTTGCAAAACGCAGGTTATAAGGCAGCCTGCCAAAATGCCAACGAGGGGATTTTTAAACGAGGTGAGCATTTGAATAAATGCCTGACTATCTCTTAATTCGGAAACCGCGCCGCTCATCATGGTCATGCCCGTCATTAAAATTGCAAAGCCAAGCAAAATATCGCCTATATGCTTTTTTACGGTGCTTTTGCAAAACATTCTGAGAATTATGCCTATAACGGCGATTATTCCCGTTAACGATGCGGTTGAAATAAGTTTAAGCCACGTTGAAGCACCTTCGCCTCCAACATCGGAAAGACAAATTATCCAACCCGTTATGCTGGTTCCCAAAATTGCGCCCAAAACGATGCCTATGCCTTGCTTAACCTTCATCATTCCGGAATTTACAAATCCAACAACCATAACCGAGGTTGCAGAAGACGACTGAATTACGGTGGTTACGCCCGCACCGAGCAAAACGCCCTTTAAAGGAGTGCTTGAAAGCTTATAGAGCACCATTTCAAGCTTGTTTCCCGCAACGCGTTTTAAGCCGTCGCCCATTAAAATCATGCCGAAAAGGAAAAGAGAAACACCGCTCAAAAGCTGAATAACGTTAGTAATATCCATTTTATACGTCCCTTGCCTTTTATATATTATATAAACATTATACCACCGCTTACTTTTCTTTTCAATGCTTTTTTAGACAAATAAAAAACATTCGTCAAAAAAGACGAATGTTTTATGTTTTTTAAAGGTTTAATATACAAATTCAAACTCAAATCCGCACAAATCGACGGTATCGTTTTCCTCTACTCCCGCCTTTTCAAGAGCTTTGAAAACGCCCTCGCGCTTTAAGAGTTTTTGGAGATTCATGAGCGAATCGTAATCTTCTGTGTTGGTGCTGCTCATAATTTTTTCAATCCAGCTGCCCTCAACGTAGTAAATTCCGTTTTCTTTTCTTATTCTGAATTTTTCCTCTTCGGTTGTGGCGGGCGGAACGTAGGTGGGCTCGAATTCTTCGGGAACGGGAATGTCTTTAAGAGCTTCCCAAACGCCGTTTAAAAGCTCCTTTATTCCTTCTCCCGTAACTGCTGAAATTGAATAAAAATCTACGCCTTTAAGCTGATTTTTAACCTCGTTTATGCGCTCATCGCTGCAAATTTCTCTCTTTGTTGCAACGATTATCTGCTTTTTCTCGTAAAGAGCGGGTGAGAACTTTTTAAGCTCGTTATTTATAATTTCAATTTTCTCGTTGACGTCTGTCGATTCGTCTGAAATATCAACCAAATGGAGAAGCAAACGGCATCTTTCAATATGTCTTAAAAATCTGTGCCCCAATCCCGCGCCTTCGCTTGCTCCCTCGATAATTCCGGGAATATCGGCCATAACGAAGCTTTCTTCGTCTTCAACTCTTACAACGCCCAAAGATGGATTTATGGTGGTGAAGGGATAATCGGCAATTTTGGGTTTTGCCCCGCTTACAACCGAAAGAAGCGTTGATTTTCCTGCATTTGGGAAGCCAAGTAAGCCTACGTCGGCAATAATTTTAAGCTCTAAAATTACCTCGAATTCCTCTCCGGGAATTCCCGCCTTTGAAAAGCGGGGGATTTGTCTGGTTGAGGTTGAAAATTTTGCATTTCCAAAGCCTCCGTTACCGCCTTTTGCTATTAAAACGGGTTCCTTAGTGCAAATATCTCTTATAAGCTCACCCGTATCGGCCTTTCTTATGAGCGTTCCGAAAGGGACCTTAACAATAAGGTCCTCGCCTGAGCGGCCCGTCATATTTTTGGTTTTTCCGTTTTCGCCGTTTTCGGCAATGAATTTCTTATGAAAACGGAAATCCGCCAAGGTGTTAAGATGGTCGGACGCGCAGAAATAAACGCTTCCGCCCTTGCCGCCGTCGCCACCGTCGGGACCTCCGTTTGCAACGTATTTTTCACGGTGAAATGAAACCGCTCCGTCGCCGCCGTTTCCCGCTTTGATATATATTTTTGTGTAATCGACAAACATATAAAAACCTCTTGAAAAACAATTATACCCCGATATGCATTGGACATATCGGGGTATGAGTTTACTTATTTTGCGTAAACGCTGACCTGCTTGCGGTCTTTACCGACTCTTTCAAACTTTACAACTCCGTCAATGAGAGCAAAAAGAGTGTCGTCAGAACCGATGCCCACGTTATTGCCGGGATGAATTTTTGTTCCGCGCTGACGCATTAAGATGTTACCTGCGAGAACGAACTGACCGTCTGCTCTCTTCGGGCCTAAGCGTTTAGATTCGGAATCACGACCGTTTTTGGTCGAACCCATTCCCTTTTTATGTGCAAAAAATTGAATGCTGATTCTAAGCATGTATCACACCTCCGTAATGTGAATCGTGATATATTTGGGGTATTCCTCACGTATCAGCCTTATTTCCGATAAAAAAGTGGCGAAAATCGCTTCACTGTTAGCATTCGGATGGCTGACCGAAACTGTTATCTCTGCTTTTTTCTCGTTTACCTTAACCTCAACCTGATGCGAAAAAGCTTCAAGAAGATTTGCGGTGTATCTTACCGATTCGGATATTGCGGCGCAAACAACGTCGTTTCCCGCGTTTCCCTTACCCGCATGGCCCTGAGAAGAAAAACCGAAATATTTTCCGTTTTGTTTAAAAAGCGAGACCGTATTCATAATTAGAAGTTAATCTTTTCGATTTGAACTTTGGTATAGGGCTGTCTGTGGCCGGTTTTGTTACGGTATGTCTTCTTAGCCTTATACTTGAAAACGATGATTTTCTTTTCTTTGCCGTTTTTAAGAACCTTAGCGGTAACACTTGCACCGTTAACTACGGGAGCTCCAAAAGTGAAAGCATCGTCGTTACAAGTTGCCAAAACGGTATCGAAGCTTATTGTATCGCCTTCAGCAGCTTCTATCTTTTCGATGAAGATTATTTCGCCTTCTGATACTTTGTACTGTTTTCCGCCGGTTTGAATAACTGCGTATGTCATTAACAAAGCACCTCTCTTTCCATTAGACTCGCTACGGCAGGTAAGCGTAAAGCACGCTGTTTATAACCCGAAATATGCGGCCTTACTACTATATCACACAAAGCAAATAATGTCAAGTATTTTTTTGTTTTTCTCTATATTTTTATTATAATAGGCAAAATACCTTAAAAATTTCGGTTTTTTCGCGAGGTATTTTCCTTGATAAAAGTTTCTATTTGCCGCTCGATTTCAGACCTTGAAAGATTTTTGCCCGCCATATCCGGCTTTAAAATAAAAATAGCCTGCTCAAAAAGACCTCTTTTCCCTTTTACGATAACCGCATTTTTGTTTACACCCTTTATCATTATTCATACCTCCTTCTTTTTCTTTTCTATTTTGCACAAAACCGAAAAAATTTATGCAAGCGTAATTTTAATTGCCGAGACCGATTTATCATCGTTTGATTTTGCCGATATAAGCCGCTTGCAAATTTCATAAGGCGATATACTTTGCATTCGCATAATTTCGCCTCTAACGTCGGAAAAGCCTTCAAAAACGCCGTCGGACATCATAATTACGAGGTCGCCGTTTTTTAACGTAAACGACGTTTTATCGTATTCTCCGCCCGATGAAAGCCCTGCCGGAAGCGTTGAACTCATTATTTCGTAAACGGTGTTTCCTCTCTTTACAAACGACGGAGCTGCGCCCGATTTTATAAATTCGGCCTTTCCGTTATGCAAATTAAACGCAAGCATATCAACCGTTGCAAAGGAAGCGGTTTCATTTTTTCGGGCAAGAGCCGAATTAACCGCTCGCATTGCCGTTTTGCCGTCGAAGCTTTTTGAAAGCATCGTTTTTAAAAGCTTAACCGTTAAAAGCGAATCGGCCTTTGCCGCCGCGCCCGAACCCATACCGTCGGAAATAATAGCGTAATATTTGCCGTCCTTCGTTTCAAAGCCCAAAACCGAATCGCCGCAAATTTCGTTTCCTCCCTTGCCCTCGGCTGCGCTTGAATAAACCGTTTTGAATTTCGGCTCGTTTATAAAAACGAACTTATATCCGTCTTCTCTTTCTTCTGAAATCAAGCGGAATTTGGTTTTGTAAATTTCGGAAATTTCATTTTCAAGCTGCTTTTTTTCGGGCAAAATTGCGGTTTTGCCTTTTAAAATTATTTTTTTGGCGCCGTTTTCCGTAATTACCGCCGTTTCGGGCTCTTTTTCTCCTTTTTCTTCAAGATATCTCTTTAAATAAACGTCGGTTTCGGGAATTTTAATGTTGCTTGCAACCGATGAAATTATTTCGGCGGCATCTCTGTAACCGTCTTTTTCCCTTTCTAAAACACAAGTATTACGGCTTATATAATTCATTATTTTTTCGGCACTTTCGCATCTTTTTGAAAGAAGCTCCTTTTTAAACGAATTGTCGTAACCGTTCATTTTTTCAAAAGCAAGAGAATAAAATATATCGTTAGTTTCATCAAACTTTCTGCCGTAGCAAACAAAGCGTTTTTTGCATTTGGCGCAAACCTTTTCTTCAACTTCGCAAACCGTTTGCTCCGCTTTTTTATAAGGCTCGGATTCCTCTTTTATTCTTGCGGTTTCCTTTAACACGCTTTGAGCATCCAAAAGCTTTTCTTTTAAAAAATCCGCCGCCGCGCTCTCGTTTTTAACCTCAATTACCGCGATTCTTTCTCCCAAGCGTACTAAAAGCCTGTTGCTTAAAAAAATGAATATTCCGCCCGCCACAACCGCTTCTCCCATTGCAAAAAGCGGGTCGCCGCCGAAAATTGAGAAAATGCCCAAAGAAAAAACCATTGCCGATGCCGAAAAAGCTTTATTTGCATTTGAAAGAGCGCCCGCAACCATTCCTCCAACCGAAAAAGCGGCAAGAGGCAAAAGGCTTTGCGAAATTAAAGATAAAAAACATCCCGTCATAACGCCGTAAACCGTACCGAAATAAAGCTTTCCGCGGTTTGCCGCAACCAAAACGAGTAAAACCGCCAATACCGTTCCCAAATCGAATCTGCCGGAAACAGCAGAAAGCGCCGCAGAAAAAAGCGAGCATAGCATTACCGTTGAAAACCGATTTGCCGCAGAGCTTTTATTTTCAAGAGCATAGGAAATAATAACCGAAAAAGCGCCCGCAATTAAAGAAAACGCAACCGCTTTTATAACGTCGGACGCGTCAAACACCGACACCGCAAGCTTAACAAGCTGAGCCGCCGCAAGAAACGCCGTTACCGCAAAGGAGAAAAAGAGCTTTGAATATTTTCCGTCTTTTGTAAAAACAACGGCTTTCAATATTGTTAAAACGAGTGCGGTTAAGAAAAATTCAGGCGCTTCCAGTTTTAAATATCCCAAAAAGGCCCCGAAAAAAGCGGCAAGAGATTTTTTTGGAAACGCCGCAAAAAAAGCAATTCCAAAGGGCGAAGGAAAATCGAAAATTCTGAAAGACGAAAGCAAAAACGCCGTTACGAATTCAGAAAAAGCAACAACTGTTTTTTTAATAATCTTTTCAATTTTTTCACTCGACTTATATTTTTTAACTCCCGAAACTTCTTTAGGCATAAAACATTCCTCCTGTGGAAGAATTATACCCGTTTTTAAACAAAAATAATGTCAAAAGGTTTGGATTTTCATCTTTTCCTTTTGACATTATATGACAAGTCGGTTTTTTATTTATTTTTTAAGCTTGTTTTCACAGTTTTTTATTATATTGTTTATCGACGCCAAAACCGAGCCGAATTCCTCGTAAAGCATTTCCTCGCTTATCTTTTCTCCGTTTGCCTTTTTCGAAGCTCTTAATACCTCTAAAACCGCTTCCTCCTTGGCTTTTAAAAGCTTGGGATAGTATTCGGATTTAACCTCGAAAAACTCTTCGCTGTGATTGGGATTTGCAAGATATGCAGTTCTGAATCCGTTATAAACCGAAAGCAAAATATCGTCGGAAACGGCGGCGGTAAGCTCGTTTGAATCAATTTGCGAAAGCATATAATACAAAACGTTTATGCCGTTAAAAATAAGTCTGCGATTTAAAACGGGCAAAACCGAGCCGTTTATTTTTTTATCGCTTTCCATTATTTTTTTATTGATTGCTTCCTCGGCGGCAAGAGGGTTTTCCGAAATGTTTTCGTTTTTATCGTCGGTAAGACCTAACAGGTAGTCAACCGAAACGCCGTAATAATCGGCGGCGCGGCTTAAAAAATCCAAGCCGCATTCTCTTATTCCGTTTTCATAGTGAGAAAGCAACCCCTGCGAAAGCCCCAAGGCCTCGGCGGCGTCTTTTTGTTTTATATTCTTTTCGTTTCTCACAGCCGCAAGACGCTCGGCGAAAACGCTCATTACGTTATCATTCATTTTTTTCGTCCAAACAATTATTTAATATCTTTTTTGTAGTTTACCGAAACGATTATTAAGGCAACGAGAAGTGCCAAGGTTATGCCAACGAAAATAATCATAACGGTAAAGGTTTTATCGCGAAGCTTTAAGTTTTCGTCTTTAAGATTATTAAGCTGCTCCTGCAACGACTGCTCGTAATCGGTGGGAGGAACAGTGGTTGAGCCTTCGTCGGAAGGCGGGTTGCTTTCGGGAGCCGAGCTATCGGGAATTACGTCGCTCGAATCTGGGGGTTCGCTTGAGCCGCCCTCTACGTCGCTCGATTCATCACCCGAAGGAATGTCGGAATTTTCCTCCTCGGGCTGACGCGTAACGGTTATTGAATAGGTTTTGGTGGTTTTACCGTCCTCTGCCGTAACCTTAATTCTAACGTTGTTAACGCCAACTGCAAGCTTATTGTTTCCCGAAACGGAAACCTTTGCAAATTCGTCATCGGCTTCATATTCAACCGTTATCGAATCGGTTTCAAAGGGAACGGAAATTGCATAAGAGGTTGTTGAAGATGAGAATTTTTTATTAAGCTCAAAATCTTTAACCGAAAGGCTTTTAAGCTTTGCATTGGTTGAAAGCTCCTTGCCGATTTTAAGGTTAAACGGCTCTCCAAAGGCAAAATCGGTTAGGGTTATTTGTTCGAATTCATCGGTAAAGGTATCTATTGCGAATAAATCACGTTTTGAAAAAACTATGCTCGTTTCCGTGTTTGCCGCCGCTTCCAAAGCAGTGAATGTTAAGCCGAAAAGATTGCTAACGCTTGAAGGGATAAATTTTGAAGGGATTAATTCTTCAGCATCAACATATATAGATACTTCAATTTCAGTTAAATTTTCGTCGGTATTTTTATCTTCGCCCTCGCCTTCACCGGGCGCTCTTACGAAAATTGTGTAGCTGACGTTTTCAATGCTTTCAAGCACATTGCTTAAATCAAATCCCGTTTTCTTATTAAAAGAAAGCTTTGTGGCGTCAAATTTTACTAAGCAATAAAGTGTAACTATTCCGTTAGGGCAAATATTTTCATTCATACCTTCAAGGGACATAATAACCTCAACTTCCTGACCGGGATGAATTTCATCTTTTCTTGCCCAAAGAATAAACGTTGGCAAATCGTCCGCCGATGCCGTAAAGCAAAATGACGTTAAAAGCGTTAACGTTATTAAAGTGAGCGCCATAACGGCAGAAATAAATTTTTTCATTTTAAAACCCCTTCCGGTTTATAGGTGTATAGCCTTTGAATATATGAGGGAATTTTTAACAAAATAACTTAAATATTGAGCTTCATATCTCCGGTTTTAATCCAACCGAGCTTTCTGAAGATTTCGTTAAAGATAAATGCAAAAATTGCGGGGAGTACAATGCAAACGAGAATTAAGCCTACCCATTCGAAAGCGCCCATTTCGGTTCCGTCTATAACGCCTATGGGGCCAACCATACCGCAAGTACCCATGCCTGCCGCAACACCGGAGCATTTAAGCTTGAAGATGCAGGTGGAAATGGGGCCGGTTACGGCAGCCGCAAGAGTGGGTGCCAACCAAATTACAGGCTTTTTAATTATATTTCCCATTTGAAGCATTGACGTTCCGAGACCTTGTGAAACAAGACCTCCGAAACGGTTTTCTCTGAAGCTTATAACCGCAAAGCCAACCATTTGAGCCGAGCATCCCGCAACGGCGGCGCCGCCTGCAAGGAGTAAACCCTCTTCTGTTCCTGCGGCGACTGCGGCTTCAACTGCCGATGCCGAGAAAATCATTGCGCAAATTGCGGCACTTGATATGGGAAGAGTGAGAATAACGCCGACTACAATCGAGATGATAATGCCCATTAAAACAGGCATAAGGGTTGTTGCTTCGGCGATGAATAAGCCGAGATAATACATTGCGTAGGAAATTACGGGGCAAATAAGCCATGCCGCCGCAAAGCCCGTGAATATTGCAACTAAAGGTGTTACCAAAATATCAACGGGAGTTTTTTTCGAAACGAGCTTGGCAACTCCGCAAGCGATAACAACCGCAAAAAATGCGCCCGCAGGGCCTGCGCTGTAAAAGATATCGGCACCGTTTGCCGAGGTAACAGCCCAACCGGTTATAGAGCCGTTTGTGAGAGCTGCGCCTATATCGTTACCCATACTGCCCACAACTGCTGCGGAAAACAAAACGAGAGGCGGCATTTTAAGTGAATATGCAACCGCAACGCCTATTGCCATTCCCGTTGCTCCCTTTGCAAAAGCGGCGACGGTATTTAAAAACTCAAGACCGGTGTATTTACCGACCGTACCGATTATGGTTCCTATCAGCAACGTTGCAAAAAGGCCCAGCGCCATACTGCTCATTGCATCTATAAAAACAACTTTCATTAAAGCCTTGAATTTTTCGCCAAGGCTTTTTTTCGTCAATACCGATTCTGACATAAAAATCGCTCCTTAGTATAATATCTCTAATATTTTACCTCTTTTCGTCAGTATTTGCAAGAGGTAAAATATAATAAAAATATAAAGAAAGGATATAATAACAAAAAACAGCGTTAAAAGGAGCATTATTATGGACTTTTTTTCAGACCTTGCGATAGACGAGCATGAACGTATTGTTAAATCAATGAAAAAAGAAAACGGCTATTCCGTTAAAGAAGAAAAAAACGGATTTATAACCGTTTCGAGAATGAAGGTTTTAAACGAAGAAGGCGAAAAGGCGGTAAACCGCATTAAAGGAAATTACGTTACCCTTACTCTTGACGATTATTCGATTCCCGAGGAAAGCTATGAGAATTCGGTTAATATTATAGCCGACGAAATATTAAAAACAGCAAAGCTTAAAGAAAGCGACAGCGTTTTGGTCGTGGGGTTAGGTAACGATTTAATAACTCCCGACTCCTTAGGACCGTCGGTTGCGAGAAAAACCGTGAGTACAAGGCATCTTTTAAATAAAACTCCTTCCGTTTGCTTCGGTGAAAAATTAAGAGAGGTAAGCGTTATAATTCCGGGAGTATTGGGACAAACGGGTATTGAATCGTTTGAAATAACTCAAAGCATTGTTCAAAAAATTAAGCCCGACGCCGTTTTATTGATAGATTCGCTTGCCGCAAAAGGCCTTGAACGGTTGGCAAAAGCCATTCAAATATCCGATAGCGGTCTTGTCCCCGGCGGCGGCGTTGGTAATTCAAGAGCCGAGATAAGCGAAAAAACTCTTGGGGCAAAATGCATTTCAATAGGCGTTCCCACCGTTGTTTCGGCAGAAAGCTTAACGCAGGATATAGTTTCAAAATATATTAAAAAAAACGGCATAAAAGGGCTTGACGTTAAAGAAATGACCGAAAACACTCTTTCTCCGTTTGAGGCGGGAATGATAATAACCCCAAAGGATATTTCGCAAATAATCAGAGAGTTTTCGCGTCTTTTGGGCTTTGCCGTAAATTCAGCCCTTCATTTCGGAATGAAAATTTCAAACGCTTCCGATTGGCTTAAATATTGATGTTATAAAATACAAAAAAGCCGCATAACGTTTAAGGTAAACGTTTTAAAATGAGAAAGGCTGTGAAAAATATGGTAATACGTCCCAAAGCACCCCGTCCCAAAGCAATTTATCTCGTTGCGGCACTCGTTATTATTGCTCTTTTGGTTTCATTTTTCAAGGTAGCTCCCTCTCCCGAAAAGCTTGCCGCCCAATCTCTTTGGCATTATGCCGATAGTTCGGAGAATTTTCTTTTTTCGCTGAATACCGCAACCATTAAAACACTCTTAAACAGCTCGTGTTATTTACCCGAAAGCTCAAGCTCCGAAATAAAAATTCCAAGCTCCGATACACCCAATTCGGAAAATTCCTCGGTTTCTCCCGAAAGCAGTTTGGTCTCCGAACAAAATCCCGATGAAAATAAGATATTTTTTCAAACCAAAACGGTAAATCTTTACCCCACGGTAAACGACGGAATGTCGTTTTACGGAAGAGTTTTCGTAAATGCCAAAAAGAAAGACGTTAAAAAGCTTTTAGGTCAAGAGGTTAATTTAAAAGATAAAAAAATTCTTATTTTATGCACTCATTTTACCGAGGGTTATTCGGAAAATACCGATAAATATTCAACCGACCTTTTAAATACCGAAGATGAAACCAAAAACGTTTTTTCGGTTGCCTCGCTTATTGCAAAGAGGCTCAGTGATGCGGGAATTACGGTAATTCTTTCCGATAAGGCTTACGACCTGCCCCTTTATAACGGTGCATTTGAGCGAAGCGGTGAGGACATTGCAAGCAAAATAAAAGACGATGCCGATATAGCGCTTGTTTTGGATATTCACCGAGATACCTTGAAAGAAGAAAATCTTACGGGACTTCGCACCGTTACCGCATACGGCGGAAAGCCCGCCTCACAAATTATGATGGCGGTTACAAACGACGCTTCTCTTTCGGTAGCGGTTAAAATACAAAATTTACTTGAAGCCGAAAGTCCCACTATAACCCGTCCAACCGAGATTTTTTCCTCCGATTACGGTTATTCGGGAAAAACTCCCAGAATAATTCTTTCGGTAGGCACTCAGTCTAACACTCTTTCGGAAAGCATTTTAAGCACCGAAATACTCTCTCAGGCAATTATAAACGTAATAAAAGGATGAAATTAAATGCAAAGGACATTACTTGAAAAGGCCGATAAAGCAATAAAAGACGTCTTTAACGATGAACGGAAAATTTTTAATTTTGAAAAGTTTTGCAAAAAATCCCTCCCCGTTTTAAAGGTTTTCGGAATTTTCTTTTCGATTTTCGTTTTTTGCTTTTTTATAGCTCTTGCCGACTATGCAAACAAGGATATGGGCGGATTTACCTCAAGCGGTCTTTTTGAAATTAAAACGCTCGGAAGCACTTTAAGCATATCGCTTTTTGGCAATTCCTTTTCTTTTGAGCTTCCCGAAATAATAGTTAATTTAATAAACCTGTTTTAGATGCAAGGAGTGAAATCACTCTTTGCATCTTTTTTGAATATAATGCTTTTGCAAGATTATTAAAGGAAAGGCAGATTAAAATGAGAGAGGAAATTCGAGCAAAATCATTCACCTACGCGATGAAAGGCAAAAAGCTTCTTGAAAAAAGAGGCGTTACCGCCGAGGTAGTTAAAAAAGCGGAGGATTGCGGCTGCATTTACGTTATACGCTTTACCCCGAAATTTCCCTTAAACGAAACGATGGCTTATTTGGAGTCAAACGGCGTTAAGCTTATAAAATAAAAAGGAAGTTGTTTTATGATATATCTTGACAATGCTGCAACCACCTTTCCGAAGCCGAGCACGGTTTATAAAGAAACGTTCGAGGCTTTAACCGAATACGGCGCAAATCCCGGAAGAAGCGGACACGCCCTTTCTATGAAGGCCGGAAATAAAATTTTCGACGCAAGAGAAAAGATTGCTTCTTTTTTCGGAGCTTCTGCCGAAGAGGTGTGCTTTACAAAAAATGCAACCGAGGCGTTAAATATTGCAATTAAGGGTTCTCACAAAGACGGTGAAATAATAATTTCCGATTTGGAGCACAACTCCGTTTACCGTCCTGCTTTAAAATCCTCAAAAAACGGTTTAACGCTTAAAATTTTAAAAACTCACGGAACGGATGACGAAATTTTAAAACGTTTTTCCGAGCTTATAACCCGCAAAACAAAAACCGTTTGCATAACGCACGCATCAAACGTTACGGGGCAAATTCTTCCCGTTTACGAAATAGGCAAAATTTGCAAAAAGCACGGTTTAAGATATATTGTCGATGCCTCTCAGAGTGCGGGAATTTTACCCTTAAACGTTAAAGACTGCCATATAGATTTCCTTTGCGCCGCAGGGCATAAATCTCTTTACGGCCCTATGGGCACGGGAATTTTAATTGCAATAGCCGATGCCGAGCCTTTAACCGAAGGCGGTACGGGTGTTTTATCGAGCGAAAAGCAAATGCCCGACTTTACTCCCGAGCGCTTTGAAAGCGGAACTCTTAATCTTCCCGGAATTGTCGGACTCGGCGCAGGCATCGACTTTATTAAAAGTGAAACTCTTGAAAAAACGGCGCACTTCGAAAGAGAGCTTATGAGTGAATGCTTAAAACGTCTTTCAAAAGAAAAAGGAATAACGGTTTATTCCGCACCGCCGTTAAAAAACGTTAATATTTTTTCCTTTGCCGTTTCGGGCGGTTCCTCGGGCGAGGTTTCCGAAATGCTAAACGTCTTCGGTATTTACGTCAGAAGCGGACTTCACTGCTCACCGCTTGCCCACCGAAAATTAAAAACCGACAAGGAAGGTCTTGTGAGAGCCTCTTTCGGAGCCTTTAACACCGAAAACGACGTTTTGGAGCTTTGCCGCGCCGTAAGCGAAATAAACCGTTATTTTCAAAATAAAATATAATAAAAAGTCCGAAAATTCGGACTTTTTTGTTATTTTTTAAGCTTTATAACACATTCCATCTCACCGTTAATTTCTTTTATATCGGTTATTGCCGAAACGCCGAAGCCTTTAATTTCGTCAACGGTTTTTTCTATGGTGTTTCTGAAAATCCGATAATCGTTAAACGCCATTTTTACGGTTTGTTCTTTGGTGCTGACCGATGAAATTGCTTCATCCTCATCAATTCCCTTTTCTAAAAGAAAAAGCCGTTTTGCAGGCGGAATTTTCAAAAGAAGCATCTTTTTTCTAAGCTCTTCGCGGCTTAAAAAAAGCATTTCGGCGGCGGTTTCGGGTAAAACCGAATGACTTTTAATGAAGCCGTATATTTTTTCCGCCTTTTCAAAATAACTAAGCTCATTGTTTCTTATTTGTTCCGAAATTAAAAAAGCCTCTTTTTCAATTTCCGATTTTTTTGAAAACAAAACGCACGGAACCTTTTTAAAGCCTGCCGCCTCTGCCGCCGCCATTCGCTTTTTACCGTCTAAAAGACGAAAGTTTTTTCCCTCTCTGCAAACGATTAAAGGCTCTAATATTCCGTATTTCAAAACCGATGCGGTTATGGACGAAACGGGAACGTCGGGAAGCTCGTAATATATTTTCGAAACGGCTATAAGCTTTATTTTCATACTTCCGCCTCCTTTACAGCTGTAATTTTATCATTCGTTAAGAAAAATTGCCATAAAAACCGTTTTTCATAATCTTCGCTTATTTTTCTTTTTTCTCTTCAAACCGCAAAATACCTTATTTTACGGCTTTTTTTCTTGTCGGATTTTTTAAAAAATTAAGGAAATATGCGTTATTTTTTTTGCTGATTTTAAATGTATAGAACGGTTTGAAAGATACAATAATGAAAAAAACTGTTGTATTTTTTTTATTTTAATAGTATAATCTATTGTTAGAAATGAATTTTAAATCAAAGAAATGAGGTGAGTTATTGGAAAACCGCGCAGAAAACAGTGAAAGAATAGTTTTAAAAGGTGCTTTAATCCTTGCTATTTCGAGCGGAATAGTTAAAATTTTAAGCGCCGTATATAAAATCCCGCTTTACAACCTCGTCGGTTCCGGTGTAATGGGTTATTATTCAACCGGCTTCCAAATTTACTCGTTTCTTTTAACTCTTGCAACGGCGGGGTTCCCCGTTGCCATGTCGAGAATGGTTGCAACGGCAAACGCTCAAAACAGAAAAAACGAGCCTAAAAGAATTTTTGCGGTTGCAATACTCACCTACGGTCTTTTCAGCTTGCTCGTAAGCATTGCCATGTTCTTTTTCTCCGACTCTATTGCTGAGCTTATGAACTCACCCGGAGCGAGCCTTTCAATAAAATCAATTGCTCCCGCAATTTTTTTGGTAACCGTTGCTTCGGCAATTAAGGGATATTATCAGGGAAATCAGAATATGGTTCCCACCTCGGTTGCAAACTTAATTGAAGCGCTTGTAAAGCTTATTTCGGGCTTTACCCTTGCTTTTGTTTTTATGTCGCTTTATCCCGGCGAAGACGAAATAATTTCGGCAGGCACAATTCTTTGCGGAGCTATAAGCGCTCTTTCCGCTCTTATTTTTCTTGTAATTTTAACCGTTTCAAAGCTTTTAAAGCGCAGAAAAAGCGGAATATACGCCGACCAATACTGTGTGCCCTCAACGCCTTATAAAAAGCTTTTTCCCGAATTTTTCGCAATAAGCATTCCCATAATGTTGGGTTCTCTTTCCACCATTTTCTCGGGAATTGTTGATAATTACTTGATTTTGGACCGCTTCCAATCAATCGGTCTTTCGCCTGAGGCGGCAAACGATATTTGGGGCTCTTACAACACAATGGCGGGCACCATATATACTCTTCCCACCTTTATTATAGTTGCGGTTTCGGCAAGCATAATTCCCGCAATTGCAAAGCATTTTTCTCTTCGCGAAAAAGAACTTATCAGAAGCGACATAAACCTTGCAAGCCGCATTTGCGGTATTGTTGTTTTCCCCATTGCCCTTGGCATTGCGGTTTTGCCCGAACAAATTTTGGGCGTTCTTTACGGAAACGATATTCATATTAAAGAGGTTTCGGAGGCACTTGTTTTCCTCTGTGCCGCAATGATTTTTCTTGCTTTCACAAACTGCTTTACCGGAATTTTACAGGCAATAAACAAGCAAAAAATTCCTGTTATAAACATAGTTATTTCGCTTGTTGTTAAATCGGTTTTGGCTTATATCCTTTTGAGCATTCCCGGCGTTGGCGTTAAGGGCGCCGCAATTTCCACTCTTGCCGCAATGCTGGTTTCGGTTGTGCTGAACGGAATTGCTATAAAACGGCATACGGGTATGTTCCCCTCGGTTATAAAATGCATATTAAAGCCCTTTATTTCCGGCTGCTGTGCTGCCGCAACCGCTTGGCTCTGCTTTAAAGGCCTCTCTTTGACCAATCTTGCTATAAATCCTTCAATTTGCACCGTTATATCTATCTTTGCGGCAATAATCGTCTACTTTATTGCTCTTTCCGTAACGGGCACATTCACCAAAAAGGACTTTCAATTATTGTTGAAAAGTAACAAAAATTCAAAAAACCCTTGAAAATGTATAAACAATATGCTAAAATGTTTAAGATGATATAAATTTTGTTTGAATTTAAAATTTAGAAATTTTGAACAAAATTTGTTATAATTGTCTGTAAATCGGGCATTTTATAACACATAGCGTTACAAATAATATTTTATAAGGAGCAAGAAAATGAACAAGGCTGAACTTATTACAATCATAGCTGAGGACGCAAAAATATCCAAAAAGGCAGCAGAAGCTGCACTTAACGCTTTTACCGGCGCAGTTGAAGGCGCTCTTAAAAAAGGCGATAAGGTTACTTTAGTTGGCTTCGGAACTTTCGACGTAAGAAAGAGAGCCGCAAGAAACGGACGTAACCCCAGAACCAAAGAGGTTATCAAAATTAAAGCCGCTAAGCTTCCCGTTTTCAAAGCAGGCGCAGGCCTTAAAAAAGCTATCGACTAATTGTTGAAAATTAAAGTTCGACGCACTTTCAAAAGTGCGTCGGATTTATTTTAAAGGTGCATTATGAGAATAGACAAATATCTTAAAGTTTCAAGAATAATTAAGCGCAGAACAGTTGCCCAAGAGGCTTGCGGCACCGACCATATTTGTGTTAACGGAAAAGCCGTTAAGCCCTCTTATAACGTTAAAATCGGCGATATTATAACCGTTCGCTTCGGAACAACCGAAACGAACTACAAGGTTGTTTCAATAAAGGAACACGCCTTAAAAGCCGATGCAAGCGATATGTATGAGGAAATAAAATAAACGGTTAAAACAAAAGCTCCGAGCCGCTTGGTTCGGAGCTTTTTATTATTTTTCATTTAACCGTTTTGCCGTATTTATTAAAATCTCAAGGTCGGCCTCGGACATATTCTGAGTTAAAAGATAAAGATTTCTCACAAGCTGAGGCTCGGCTATTTCTTCATCGAAAAACTCTCGGGGTGTTACACCGAGATATTCGCAAATATAAAGAAATTCACTCAAAGAAGGCATTGACCTTCCCGAAGATATACTTTGTATATAACTTTTGCTATGTCCTAAATCGGTACTCATTCTATATTCAGAAACATTCTTTTTCGTTCTTAAAACTGAAATGCGCTCTCTTATAAAGTTTAAATCCATCGCCTACACCTCACTTATATTATTTTATAATAATTTAAGCGGTAATATTCACGATAAAATTACCGATTATTGTTGATAATTACCGCTTACAGCGGTATAATATAAGTGAAATGCAAATTAAAAAAGGTAGCTTTTACATAAAGGACGTGTTAAATATGCTTAACCTTTACACCGTGGCGTTTTTTGGGCATAAATATATTGATAACCCGTTTCCCGTAAAGCAGCGTTTGGAGGAATATATTAAAAGCCTTATTTTTCGCTATGAATACGTTGATTTTTTAGTTGGAAGAAACGGTGATTTCGACCAAATTGCAGCCGCCTCGGTTTTTCACGTTCGTAAGGAGCACCGTTGCGATAACAGTTCTCTTATTCTTGTTCTTCCGTATATTGTTTCAGATTATATAAACAACAAAAACAGCTTTTTGAATTATTATTCCGAGGTTGAAATATGCGAAAAAGCTTCGGCGGCGCACCCAAAATCAGCAATAGAAATCCGCAACCGCGAAATGATTAAGCGCGCCGACCTTATTTTATGTTACTTAAATAAAAATGAAGGAAACACCTTAAAACTAATACAATACGCACTAAAACTCGGAAAAGATATCGTAAATCTTGCAAACTAAAAATCCTCTCTTTAAGAGAGGATTTTCAGCTTTATTATTTAGTCATTTTTTCTTGCTTAACCTTTTTGTCTATTACGTGGCGTGAAGCAAGCTCGTTTAAAACGTCTTCAATTGAAATTCCCATTTCAATCATTAAAACCATAACGTGATAATAAAGGTCGGCAATTTCATATATCGTTTCTTTTTTATCGTCTGCCTTTGCGGCAATTATAACCTCTGTCGATTCTTCGCCCACCTTTTTGAGAATTTTATCTATTCCCTTTTCAAAAAGATAGGTAGTGTATGAGCCTTCGGTTTTGTTTATTTTTCTTCCCTCAATGAGCTTGAAGAGAATTTCGGGAGAAAATTCGCCTCTTTCATCGTTTTCAAAAACGGTGTTGTTAAAGCAGGAATCGTCTCCCTTGTGGCACGCAGGTCCTTCTTTATCAACCTTTACTATGAGCGCATCGTTATCGCAGTCTGCGGTTATTGAAACGATATGCTGATAATTTCCGCTCGTTTCACCCTTTAACCAAAGCTCGTTTCTCGAACGGCTGTAAAAACAGGTGAGCTTTTTCTCCATTGAAATTTTAAGGCTTTCTTCGTTCATATATGCCAAGGTTAAAACCTTTTTGGTTGTGTTATCTACGACTATTGCGGGAATTAAGCCCTTTTCGTCAAACTTTAATTCGTTAATGTTTACCATTTATATCACCTATATCCTTACAGAGATGCCGTTTTTCAAAAGCATTTCTTTTAAATCTTTTATTTCTACCTCTTTATAGTGGAAGATTGAAGCGGCAAGACCTGCGTCAACCTTCGGTAACGTTTTAAAAAGAGTTATAAAGTCTTCAATTTTGCCTGCGCCGCCCGATGCAATAACGGGAACGTTAACAGCGTTGCAAACCGCTTCGAGCATTTCGAGGTCGAAACCGTCTTTCATTCCGTCGGTGTTAATGGAGTTTAAAACAACCTCGCCCGCACCGTTATCAACGCAGCGCTTTATCCATGAAACCGCTTCCATTCCGGTATTTTCTCTGCCACCCTTGGCAAAAACTCTGAAAACGCCGTCTACCCTTTTAACGTCTGCCGAAATTACAACGCATTGGTCGCCGTAGCGCTTTGCGGCTTCATATATGAGATTGGGGTTTTTAATCGCCCCCGAATTTACGCTAACCTTATCGGCGCCGCATTTTAAAACCTTATCGAAATCCTCAAGCGTGTTTATTCCGCCGCCAACCGTTAAAGGAATAAAGACGGTTTTAGCAACCTCTTTAAGAATATCGGTAAAAATACCTCGGTTTTCCGCCGATGCCGTTATATCGTAAAAAACGAGCTCGTCGGCGCCGTTTGCACTGTAATATTTTGCAAACTCAACGGGCGACGAAATTTCGTTAAGTCCTTCAAAATTTTTGCCTTTAACAACCTTTCCGTTTCTAACGTCAAGGCAAGGAATAATTCTTTTAGTTATCATTTTGCCACCTTTATAGCTTCGCTTAAATTTATAGCTCCGGTATAGTAAGCCTTTCCTATAATTGCGCCGTATAAATTCATTTTTCTTAAATTTGCAACGTCGCTTATTGACGAAACACCGCCCGAGGCCGTTATATCTATTTTAAATTTTTCACTCATCTCGCGGTAAAGTTCAAGATTTGTTCCCTTCATTGCGCCGTCCTTTGAAATGTCGGTGCAAATTATATGTTTAACCCCGAGATTAATCATTTTTTCGCAAAAATCGAAAAGAGTGATTTCGGTTTTTTCGAGCCAGCCCTTAATTGCAACGAAGCCGTCTTTAATATCTATGCCAACCGAAATTTTTTCATTATATTCTTCAAGCGCCTGTTTAAGAAAATCGGGATTTGTTACGGCTGCCGTACCTATTATAACACGGTTTACGCCTATTTCAAAATATTTTCTTACCGTTTCAATATTTCTTATTCCGCCGCCTATTTCAACGAAAAGGCCGCCCTCGTTTACTATTTTTTCAACCGTTTCAACGTTATCGGTGGTGCCGTTTTTAGCGCCGTCCAAATCAACGAGATGAAGGTGCATTGCGCCCTCGTTTTTAAAATCCTTAACAACCTCTGACGGATTATCGTTATAACAGGTTTTTTGGTTATAATCGCCCTTTAAAAGTCTAACCGCTTTGCCGTCGATTATATCTATTGCGGGGAAAATAATCATTTTACTTCCTCCTCGCAAAACGCCTTTAAGATTTTAAGACCTACGTCGCCGCTTTTTTCGGGGTGAAATTGGCATCCGTAAACGTTATTTTTGCAAACCGCCGCGGTTAAGGTTGCTCCGTAATCGGTGGTGGCGCTAACGCTTTCTTCGCAGTCGGCTCCGTAAAATGAATGGACGAAATAAACAAAATCGCCATCTTTTAAATATTTAAAAATTCTGCATTTGTTTTCTGTGAATTTAAGCGAATTCCAACCGATGTGAGGAATTTTAAGCTCGCTTGGAATAACGCTTGAAATAGGCTTAATTGAGCCTTTTATAAGCGCAAGCCCCTCGTGCTCGCCGTATTCGTAGCTTTTCTCGAAAAGAAGCTGCATTCCGAGACAAATGCCCAAAAGCTCTTTGCCCTTTGAAACCTCGTTTAAAACGACCTTATCAAGCCCCGTTTCTCTCAGCTTTAAAACGGCATCTCCAAAGGCGCCAACACCCGGGAGAATTATTTTATCGGCCTTTTCTATCGTTTCTTTATCGGAGGTAACAACCGCAGAGGCCCCAATGGCCTTTAAAGAGGAAACGAGTGAAAATAAATTTCCAACTCCGTAATCAATTATGGCAACCATTATAAAACTCCCTTGGTTGAAGGAATTTCATCTTTATATTTCTCATCTATTTTAACCGCCTGCTTAATGCTGCGGGCAACACTTTTGAAAATTCCTTCAATGATATGATGTGAATTAGTGCCTTCAAGCTGCTTTATGTGAAGAGTGGCTTCGCTGCTTCTGACAAAGGCAAACCAAAATTCACAAACGAGCTCGGTGTCGAAATCGCCGACCTTTTCGGTGGGTATTTCAAAGAAATTACCTAAAAAGCATCTGCCCGAAAAGTCGATTGCCGATAAAATAAGAGTTTCGTCCATAGGCAAAATCATACTTCCGTATCTTTCAATGCCCTTTTTGTCGCCAAGCGCTTCTTTAAAAGCAAGTCCCAAGCAAATGCCTATATCTTCAACGGTGTGATGATAATCCACCTCAACGTCGCCGTCGCACTTAACGGTTAGGTCAAATCTTCCGTGTTTGGCAAAAAGCGTGAGCATATGGTCTAAAAAACCGCATCCGCTTTGAATGCTGCTTTCACCCGTGCCGTCAACGTTAAGCTTTAATTCTATTTTTGTTTCTTTGGTATTTCTTTTAACTTCGGAAACTCTCATTTCATTTCCTCCAAAATTTCTTTGATTTTCAAAACGAGAATATTCATCTGCTCATCGGTTCCTATTGTTATGCGGTTATAGTCTTTAATTTTTTCTTTGCCGAAATGACGCACCAAAACGCCCTTTTCCTTAAGCTTTAAATAAAGCTCCTCACCGCCTATTTTGCCGTGCTTTGCAAAAACGAAGTTTGCAACCGAATTTACAACCTCAAATCCCAAGGCTTTAAGCTCTTTAACCGTGTTTTCGCGGGTTTTAATAATTTCTGCGCAATTTTTTTCGGTGTATTTTTCATCCTCCAAAACGCCTATTGCCGCCGCCATAGTCATACTGTTTATGTTATAGGGATTAGTTGAATATCTAACGGTGTTTAAATCCTTTATAATTTCCTCGGAGGCAACTCCAAAGCCTATTCTGGCGCCTGCCATAGAGCGTGATTTCGAGAAGGTTTGAGTAACCAAAAGGTTATCGTATTTATCTATTAAAGAAATTGCGCTTTCACCGCCGAAATCAACGTAGGCCTCGTCTATAACAACGAGATTATCGGAATTTGTTTTAACAATTTCTTCAATTTCGCTTAACTCCAACATAATGCCGGTGGGCGCGTTGGGGTTTGCAATGAAGATATTTTTGTTTATCCCCAAATAGTCGTTTACGTTTATTGTAAAATCCTCGTTTAACGGAATTTCTTCGTAAGGAATGCCGTTGATTTTTGCAAAAACGGGATAAAATCCGTAGGTTATATTCGGAAATACCGCCTTGGTTTTTTTGCTTGCAAAGGCAAGAAAAGCAAAGTTTAAAATTTCATCGGAGCCGTTTGTAACTATAACGTTAGATGCCTTGACTCCGCACATATCCGCAATTTTTCGGGTTAGCTCTTTACACTCGGGGTCGGGATATAAATTAAGCTTTTTTACCGCTTTTTTGGTTAACTTTTCAACCTTTTTAGATGGCGGAAAAGGAGATTCGTTTGTGTTAAGCTTAATATATTTCATATCCTTCGGCTGTTCGCCGGGGGTGTAGGGAACGAGGTTTTTAACTCTTGAATTCAAAAATTTGCTCATTTTTTCTCCTCCAAGCGTATAACGGCGCTTTTTGCGTGAGCGGTTAATCCTTCTTTTTTTGCAAAATAGGCAACGTCGTTACCAACCTTTTTAAGCGCATCCTCGGTGTAGTAAATATACTGCGTTTTCTTAACGAAATCATCTACCGATAACGGACTTGAAAATTTCGCAGTACCGCTTGTGGGAAGGGTGTGATTGGGGCCTGCAAAATAATCTCCGAGCGCTTCAGGGCAGAATTTGCCCATGAAAACCGAGCCTGCATTTTTAATTAAATCCAAGCATTCAAAGGGGTTATCAACGCAAAGCTCCAAATGTTCGGGAGCTATTTCGTTTGCAATTTCTATTCCCTCTTCTAAATTTTTACAAACTATAATTTTTCCGTTATTATCAATGGATGCTCTTGCAATTTCGCTTCTTTCAAGCTCGGGAATTTGTTTTTCAAGCTCTTCGCTTACGCTTTTTGCAAGCTCCTTCGAATCGGTTATTAAAACGGCGCTTGCCATTTTATCGTGTTCCGCCTGAGAAAGAAGGTCGGCGGCTATGAATTTAGGATTTGAAGTTTTATCGGCAACTATTAAAATTTCGCTGGGGCCCGCAATCATATCAATTGAAACAACGCCGAAAACCTGCTTTTTAGCCTCGGCAACGAAGGCATTTCCGGGGCCTACTATTTTATAGACGGCGGGAATTGTTTCGGTGCCGTAAGCAAGCGCCGCAATTGCCTGCGCGCCGCCCGTTTTGAAAATTTTATCAACTCCCGCTATTTTGGCGGCAACCAAAATTACGGGATTAATTTTGCCTTCCTTGTTGGGAGGAGTAACCATTACTATTTCCTTGCAGCCCGCTATTTTGGCGGGAACCGAATCCATAAGCACGGTTGAAGGGTAGGCCGCCGTGCCGCCCGGAACGTAAAGTCCAACCTTTTCAATGGGAATAACCTTTTGACCGACCGTAACGTCGCCCTCAGTTATTTGAAAGCCTTCTCTTTTTTGCGCGGAATGGAATTTAACTATATTTTCTTTTGCTTTATTTAAAATTTCAATAAATTCATTATCAACTTCCGAAAATGCCTCGTTAATTTCCTCTTCGCTTACCAAAAGTGAAGAAAGCTTTGCGCCGTCAAATTTTTCGGCGTAGTAAATAAGAGCTTTATCTTTGTTTTTTCTTACCTTTGCAATTATTTCGCTAACAGTTTCGGAAACGTTGGCAGTGGGGCTTATTCTTGAAAAAATTTCGCTTTTTTCTACCTCTTCACAGTTTAAAATTTTAATCATTTTGCCGCCTCCACTTGATTTTCAAGCTCTTTTTTAACAAGCTCAATTGCTTCTTTTTTAAACTTGAAAGAGGTTTTGTTTGCAATAAGTCTTGCGCTTATCGGCACGATGGTTTCAATAACCTCTAAGTCGTTTTCCTTTAAGGTTGTGCCCGTTTCAACTATATCGACTATTACGTCGGAAAGGCCTAAAATGGGCGCAATTTCTATTGAGCCGTTAAGACGGATTATATCTATATCTTTTCCTTGAGAAGCATAGTAGCTTTCCGCAATATTTGCAAATTTGGTTGCAACCTTTAAGGTTTTTTGGCTGTTGTATCTAAAACTTTTTTTTGCGGCAACCGCCATTTTGCATTTGCCTATATTGAGGTCGGAAAGCTCGTAAACGTCGGGAGAGTATTCCAAGAGAATATCCTTGCCCGCAACGCCTATATCGGCAACTCCTCGCGAAACGTAAATCGGAACGTCAGAGGGCTTAACCCAGAAATATCTAACACCCGTTTCCTCGTTTTCAAAGATGAGCTTTCTGTTTTGCTCTTTTATTGAAGGACAGGAAAAGCCCGCCTTTTCAAACATATCGTATACCTTTTCGCCGAGTCTGCCCTTGGGCAAAGCAACGTTAAGCATTGTTTTCAACTGACTCCACCTCACCCTTCTTAACCTTTACAAGCGTGGAAAAGCTTTCCTTTTCGGGAATGAACCTTTGAGCCGAAACCTTATTTCCCTTTGCTCTGAATTCTTCAACTATTTTTTTAAGAGATGCCGCGCTCGTTTCTTCATCGTATAAAACAACAACGTCCTTTTCGTAAACGGGAGCGTCGGTTTTTAAGGGGTCTAACATATCTATATAAACCGCAAAGCCTATTGCCCGCGATTTTTTCTGCATTTTTTGCATAAGGCTATCGTATTGTCCGCCCGAAAGCACGCTGTTCGGGATTTTTTCAATAAAGCCCTTAAAGACTATTCCGTTATAATATTTCGCATCGCTTACAACGGAAAAATCAATTTGAATAATATCTTTAACGTCATCGTCAATAAGACTTAACGCAGTTTCAAACTGCTCGTAAGCCGCTAAATATTCCGCGTTATTGCTTAAACCCTTAAGCTTGGGTAAAACTTCCTCAACTTTGCCGCAAAGCGAAATTATATCGTTAATAAAATCAACGGTTTCGGCACCTATTTCATTTTCAAGCGCAAGCTTTTTAAGCTCGTGCCCGTTTTTCTCTTCAATGCATTTTATTATTTTATTTTTTAATTCCAAATCTATATCGGCTAAATTCAAAACAGCATAAAGAAGTCCTAAATGAGAAATGCTTAAAACGCATTTCTCTGAAATTGCTTTAAGACTTTTTGCCGCAAGAGTTATAACCTCGCTTAAGGAGTAATCGTCGATATCTCCAATACATTCAAGGCCTACCTGCATTATTTCTTTAAAGCTTTTGCTTCCGCTTGAAACACGGTAAACGTTTTCATTATAATAAAGCTTTTCAACGTAACCCTTAACGTCTTTTGCATTTTTAACTATCGAAAGCGTTACGTCGGGCTTTAAAGCCATAAGCTTACCGTTTGTATCGGTAAAGGTTATAATACTGTTTGAAATAAGGAAATCCTTGTTTTTAACGTAGAGGTCATATTCCTCAAATTTTCTCATTTTATATTGAGAATAACCGTATTTCGCATATATTGAACGCAACGAAAAAACAAGATTTTCTTCGTATGTGAGAGTCGAGTTCATTTCCTATTATTTCTCCTTTTTCAAGCCGTCGATTGCCTTGCGGTAACCGCCGCTTCCGTATTTAAGGCACTTGCTTACTCTGCCTATGGTTGCGGTGCTAACGCCCACGTCTGCCGAAATTTTTTGGTAATTCACACCTTCATCGAGCAAAATCGCCGCATCTAAACGCTGCGCCATATCCTGAAGCTCTTTTATGGTGCAAATGTCTTCAAAATATAAATAGCAGTCTTCTATCGTTTCGAGATTTAATATTGTTTTAAAAAGCCTATCCATAGATTCCGAATGTAAATTTAACATAAAGCTACACCTCTTAATAACATATGGTAATATGTTAGCACTTTATTACGCTAAAGTCAAGCCTTTTTTAAAAAATTGTTGTAAAATTGATTAAAATATGTTACTATGTATATATAAACACCAAAATACAGTCAGAAGAGGTTTAAAAATGAAAAGATTTTTTTGCATTTTGCTTGCAGCCTTGGTTTTGTTCTCTCTTTCCGCTTGTAAAACCGCAATGTCGGACAGTGAGGCAGAAAAAGACATAACCGGCGCTTTAGGTAATTTTAAAGACTTAATGAATATGGACGAAATTATAAACAAACTGCCTTCCGACGCCTTAATTGAAAACGCAAATTCGCAGCCCCCGTCATCACCCGAAGGCTCTAACCCCGATTCCTCCGTTCCCGACGTTGAAGTTCCCGAGGGCGAAGGAAACGTTATAGTTATCGGTAACGGCGTTGTTGTTTACAAAACCGTTTATCTTTACGACGAGGTAACCGACGGCGGCATTGCCTACAATGCCAAAACAACCGTTATTCACTTCGGCAATGCAAGAGAAATCGGCGAAAACAAATACAGCCTTCACTTTATAGGCGCAAACGTTTTATTCGAAGTAACCGCCGAGGACCTTGCCGCTTTAAGACAGGAATTATCGGCCGACCTTGATACAGGCGAGTTTACTGCCGAGGAAATTGAATCATTAAGAAAAATGCTCGGCGGCGAAAAGATTTACGTTGCCGCCAACTCTAATCTTTGGGAGTTATATGCCGACGTTGACGTTGACATTGAAACCACATGGAATGAAGAAATTCAGTCGTTCCTTGTTAAAATAGATTACGGCTACGACGAGTGGTATAACCAGTATTCCTACGAAATAGTCGGCTTTAACGGCAAAACCAAGGAATACGTTTACTATCAGATAGACGACGATGGCAAGGAATGGCTTCAGGCAAAAAACACTTATTCCTATTTGCCCGACGGCACAATACAAATCCACAGCATAGATTATTATTCCTTTACCACTCAGCCTTGGAGTGAAGGTATACGCGTTGGCAAAAACGATTTTGAAATGAAAAGCCTTTGGAACAAGGGTTGGACTGAAGACGGCATTTTGGAATATGAGAATTATTACGATGAAAACGATAATTACGTATATATCGCCTACAACACCTTATTAAAGGACGGCAGTATTTTAAGAAAGTCGATATACGATAAAAATTACGATAACGGAAATATGTCAGACTCTCTCATTTACGAAGAGGAATATTGGGAAGACATCGGGCTTTTAAGAGAAAAGTTTGAGAAAAACGGAAACATTTGCACCAATAGCCACTATTTTGAAGACGGCACTCTCGAAAGCTCTGCAACTTACGATACCTCGCGTTTAGACTACGAGGGAAATTACCTTACAATTCAAAGAATAGAAACCGCAAGCGCCACGAGAGATAAGTTTGTAACCGAATACGACGAAAACGGCAAGGAAACTCAAAGAACAAGATACGATAAAGACGGATTGCTTCTTTCCATTACTTATTTCGGCGAAGGCGGCATTGAAATAACTATTGAATACGACGAAAACGGTAATCCCATAACTTAACCAAAAAGTCCCGAATAAAAAATTCGGGACTTTTTTTATGAAAACTATTGAGCTTTTTTAAAAAAAGGTGTAAAATACAGTCTGCAATAAATTTAATAAAAGGACTTGCGTTATGAATTTTTTTAAACCGAAGCTTTTTGAATTAAAAAAAGATTATTTAAAAAAGCACCTCGTTTCCGATATTATTGCGGGAATTATAGTTGCAATAATTGCTCTTCCCCTTTCAATTGCCCTTGCAATTGCATCGGGCGTTTCACCTGAAAGAGGTCTTTACACCGCTATCGTTGCAGGCTTTGTTATTGCGGTTTTGGGCGGCAGCCGAGTAAACATTTCGGGCCCCACCGCAGCCTTTGCAACCATCGTTGCGGGAATAGTTTTGCAGCACGGCATTGAAGGTCTTGCCATTGCAACTCTTATGGCGGGCGTAATTTTAATAATTATGGGGCTTTTAAGGCTCGGCTCGCTCATTAAATACATACCCGAAACCATTACCGTAGGCTTTACCTCGGGTATTGCCGTAACCATTGCAATAGGTCAGATTAAGGATTTTCTCGGTCTTACCTTCCCCGCAGGAACGAATGCCGTTGAATCTACCGAAAAAATTGCGGCAATAGTTGAATCTATTACAACAATTAACCCGTTGGCGCTTTTGGTTGGCGCTCTCGCTCTTGCAGTTTTAATTTTTTGGCCCAAAATAAGCAAAAAAATTCCGGGCTCGCTTATTGCCGTTATTTTATTAACCGTTTTGGTTTTACTCACGGGGCTTTCGGTAAATACAATCGGCGACCTTTATGAAATAAATTCGTCGCTTCCTCCCTTTACTCTCCCCAATTTCGCTAACGTTGACATTGTTTCTTTAATACCCAGCGCATTCACAATTGCAATTCTTGCCGCAATTGAATCTCTCCTTTCCTGTGTTGTTTCCGATAAAATGGTGGGAGATACTCACAACTCAAACACCGAGTTAATCGCGCAGGGCGCAGGTAACATTTGTTCCGCTTTGTTCGGCGGAATTCCCGCAACGGGCGCCATTGCAAGAACTGCGGCAAACGTTAAAAACGGCGGACGCTCACCCATTTCGGGCATTGTTCACGCAGTCGTTTTGCTTCTCGTTTTGGTTGTTTTAATGCCCTACGCAGCTTGGATTCCCATGCCCGTTATTGCGGCGGTTTTGTTTATGGTTGCCTATAATATGAGCGAATGGCGTCATTTTGTGAAAATTTGCAAACAAGCTCCCATTTACGAAACTCTCGTTTTGGTTTTAACCTTTGCCTTAACGGTAATTTTCGACCTTGTTGTTGCAATTATAGTCGGTCTTGCCGTTCATTATCTTATAGTTTTAATTAAAAAAATTATTGAAAAGAAAAAAGCCGACTAAAATAAAACACAAAAAACCACCCAAATATTCGGGTGGTTTTTTGGTTTGTTAAACGTGTAAATCAAAGAAATCGGCAATATTGCTTATAAGCTGCAAATCTAAGCTTCCCGTGTGGTAAAGCAAATTATGGTCGCGTCCGTTATACTGTTTAAAAACGAATCGCTCGTTATCTCTGTATTTTTCATAATATTTTTTGTAGCCCGTTTCAAAAGGAACGGTTTTGTCGTCAACGTCGTGAACAATCATAACTGCGGCGTTGCTGTTTTCAAAGCCCTTCATACTTGAACTGAAAGCGTATTCGCCATATTTGAAAAATTCGTAAAGGCGGGCAAAGGGCAAAAACAGGTCTGTTGCGGGACCAACCATCTCGTATCCGTGATATCTTAAAAGGTCCATCGATTCGTTGCAACCCGCCAAAGCGGCAACCGCCTTAACGTCAGGCTGATAATTCAAAACGTTTGTAACCGAAATCGCGCCCCAGCTGTAACCCATTAACACAATGGGAAGATTCTTTGTTTTTTCTATTGTTTTAACATAAGAAATTGCGTTATCAAGGTCGATTACACCTTGCGGAATTCCACCTATTTCTTCTCCATCGCTACCGCCCGTTGCGGTTATATTATAGGCAAAAACGTAATAGCCGCGAGAAACCATATATTCATAAATATCGATATATCCCGATTGTGAAGCCCCCAAGCCGTGAGCAAAAACCAAAACCGCCTTCTTTTCCGTTTCTATATCGGCGCTTTCATACAAAAAGGCTTCAAGATTATTGTTATTATTGGTTTTAAAGGTGTGAGCTTCTCGTTTTAAAATTCTTGTGTTTATTGTTCCCGGAGTTGCCTCTACCTTGAAATTAAAACGTTTATCGTAAACCGTTTTTGCAAGGAAAAACATAGCCAGAATTAAAACAATTAACACTGTGGCAACGATTATTGAAACTACCTTTATCCTTTTTTTCATACAATCACCTATTTAAACTTTTTAATTATTATATCTTTTTTTATTTTGTTTTTCAACATAAAATATTGATTTTTAAAAAAATATATAGTATACTTTTTTAAAAAGGAGCGGTAAAAATGAGAAAAAGCCAAAAGCTGTTGCTTGGAGTAAACGTAATTTTTATTTTATTTGTTTTTATAATAAATTATTTTTATCAAACCGCGGGCGGATTTATCTTTAAGCTTGTTGCAAGCGGCGGTTTTATGCTTCTCGGTCTTATAAATTCGGCTTTTGCTCTTAAAACGAATGCGGAAAACAAAAAATTTTATATTGGACTGTTTGCAGGTCTTTTATTTTGTTTCCTCGGTGATGCTTTTATCGATTTTAATTTTATAGGCGGCGCTGTGATTTTTGCCGTTGGCCATATTTTCTTTACCTTAACCTTTTGTTTAATTCAAAAGCTCAAACCGCTCGATTTTATTATAAGCTGTGTTTTTCTTTGCATCGCTACCGTTTTTCTTCTTTCTCCCGTTCTTAATTTTAACCCCTTGTCTTTACGCACCGTTTGTCTTTTTTACGCTTTTATAATTTCTATTATGGCAGGCAAGGCCTGCGGAAATTTTTTTCGCAAAAGAAATCTTTTTAACGGAACGATTTTCATTGCAACTATTCTCTTCTTTTTCTCCGATACAATGCTTGTTTTAAGCGGTTTTTCGGAAATGAAAGTTTGGCCTATTCACGCTTGCTTGTCAACCTATTATCCTGCGCTTTGCTTATTGGCGTTTTCAGCGTTTATAAAATTGTGTAAAAAATAATATATAAAAAACCACCCGAATATTCGGGTGGTTTTTTTGTTTGGTTTGTTATTAGCCTAATGCAACCATGCTGAAAACGAGCGCAAACAACGCTACCGTTTCACAAAGACCTACAACAGTTATGTATAACGAGAAGCCTTTGCCCGATTCAGCCAAAGCGTCTGCGCCTGCGGCGCCTGCTTTACCCTGATAAACGGCTGAAAGAGCCATTGCAATACTCGATGCAACGCCAATACCCAACAAGAAAGCAGGGTCGGCACTGGATGCCTGCATTTGCTGCATTAAAAGGAAGCCGTAAATAGTCTGTGTAAGGGGCGCACCTGCGAATGCAGTTAAAATAAAGGGCGCCGCCTTATTGTTCATATAGCACTTTTTCCAAGCGCCGATAGATGCTTGGCCCGCAATACCGATACCGATAGCAGAGCCTGTTGCGGCAATGCCCATTGCCAATGCAATTCCCAATAATCCTAAATCCATAATTATTCTCCTTTATATACATTTTCTTCTTCAAACGGTTTGAATTTATGACCGCTCCACGCCATATCCAAATGAGTTGAAAACTCCAAAGTGTTAAGTCTTATTCCGTGAACCACAACCGACAAAACGTTTAATATCATATTAAGTCCGTGGCCGAACACCAAGAGGACGATGGCGAGAATCATAAACATAAAGTTTCCCAAAAGCGGTCCTGCCAATTCGTTTACCGTTGCCGATATTGCTGCGCCTGCAAGGCCTACTGCCCAAAGACGTATATACGAAACGATATCCGAAAATACGTTAACCACTCCAAGTAAAACGGTAACTATATTTTTAACGCTTGAAATTACCGATTTTATAACGCTTCCTTCGTAATTTGCAAATATGAAGCTGAGCAAAAAGCCAACGGCTATGAGCGCTATTGAAACGGTTCCTACCGGTATGCCGCCGAGAGTTAAATCGAAGCTGAATACCTGCGGATTAACAACAAGGCTAAGCACCAAATAATACATTCCCACAAGCTGCAATATTGAGCCTATATCGCCGAATATTTTGAGCGAATGCAAATCTCTTTTTGCAACCTTTATATGTGCAACCACAAGCTGCACAAGTGCCAAGAAGAAACAGAAAATCTGCAAATTCTGCGCTGTGGTTAAGCCAACTCCGTCGGGAGTCCACGGTAATGCCCAAATTTTATCGGCATAGACGTTTGAAATTAACGGAACCGATAACGATTTAAGCCATTCGGGGAGACTTTCGGGCGGAAGACCGAACCAAGTGCATGTAAGCGTTCCCCATATTACCGTTGATAAGCCGAAAAGAGCTATAAGCAAAAAGGTGGGTGAAACGGGCTTTTTCTGAATAAGAGATTTTATAATCGGCAAAAGCGCTACCGCGCAAATAAACAGTCCGTAGCCGCCGTCGCCGAAAATAATTCCGAAGAAAATAAGAATAAACGCCAAAAACCAACCGGAAATATCGTATTCGAAATAACCGGGGACAGTGCCCAAAAAGTCGGTTAACGGATAAATGAGGCTTACGAATTTATTGTTTTTAAGCTTTGTGGGAACGTTATCCTCCTCGGTGGGCTCTTCGAGGAAAATTCCCCAAGAGTTTTCCTTGGCGGCTTGCTTTAACGTTTCAACCTTTTCCTCTTCAACAAAACCGTTAAAATAACAAATTTCCGTTTCTTTATTTTCGTTTCCTTCCAAAATTTCAGAAGCCATTCCCGTGGCGTAGGTTTCAAACTCAATATCCTTGCTTATTGCCGTAATTGCCTTTTTTATGCTTTCGGCATAGCACAAATAAGAGTTTATTTCTTTTTCTATTTCCCTTATTCTAAACGTTTGCTCGCTGATTTTTTCTCTTATTTCAGAGCTTGACATTTTGGGAAGCGTTAAGAGGTAAGGTTCTAATGCCTTTTCGGCTTCGTTTCCGCTTTTAACAAGCAAAAATCTTACCGAGGATTTTTCTAATGAAATTTTCACAGTTTTAAGCTCATCGGAAATTAAATTATATTCCGATTTCGGCATTTCGTAAAATAAAACCTCAATTCCCTTTTCTGCCAAAGAGTTTATTTCATAGGGGTTAATATCGCCCCATTTTTTCAAACGCTCCTGCTCAAGACTAAGCGCCATGCGTTCGGAGATGCAGGAATTTTTTTCTTCGGTTAGAGCTGAAATTTCAGTTGCAATTTCAACTGCCTCGGAAAAGCTTGCCTCTTTTTGCTTTATTTTTTTGGTTTTTCCCAAAGCAAAAACGGTGTGTTCAAGCAACGAAAGCTTTTCTTTATATGCATTTAGCTTTTCTCCGAAGCCCTCGCTTATTTCAACCTGAACTATGCCAAGCTTTCGAAGCTTTTTCAAGGTGTCTTGCTTTTTATCTCCCAACGTTATGAGAGAAACCTTTTTCATCGGCACAATCATAATGAATAAACCTCCTCTTTGGAAGCCGCCGCATTACGAATTGCCAGCTTGCGTTTTGAAATTTTAGAACGCACAACGGCATTTACCTGTTGGTCTGCCATATAAATTGAAATTTTCTTGATGTTTTTAAGAGTTTCGGGAATTTTTACCTTTTCAAAAAGATTAACTCTTTGAGAGGTGGAAAGAAGCTCCGCCTGCAAAAGATCAACCTGCTCTTCTAACACCTCGGCCTCCAAATCGAGAGATATGGCCTTTTCCATATAATTCGCCGCCATATCAACCCAAAGCGGAGTGCTGTATAAATCGTAATCGCCTCTTGAAAAATCCGCACCCTCATAGGTGGGAATATCAACGCCCGCAATGTTTCCCCTGCCCTTGCGAACGTTTGTTACGGAAACGATTCCCTCTTTAAACGCGTCTTTTTCACTGAAAACGGCAATCCAGTCTTGAAAACCTTTTTCAAGCTCTCTTTTTGCATTACGCACCGCAATTGCTCTTTCCGCAATAGCGCTTATTTCCGTTTGCAGCTGCTGTTTTTTAAGTGTCAGAGTAGGCAAATATCTTCGGTACATTTTAAGAGCATCTTTTTGTACCTTTAACTCGTTTTTAGTTAATTTGATTTTTGCCAAAATTACCGACCTCCTTACTTATTTGGCCAAAATTCATCAGTAAGGGCCGATTTAATTCCGGTTTCGTCTTTTTGGAAGCACTCAGCTAAAATTTCCCAGCCTAAATCGAGCGCCTCTTCAAGAGATAAGTTAACCGACAAATCCATAAGCTTGTTTTCAAAAAGCTCGCCGTATTTAAGAAGCTTTTCATCCCAACGGCTCATTGAGAAGCCCATATTTTTCTTCTCAAGCGTTTCCTTGTAAGAGGAATAAAGACGAATCATAGCGTCCATAAGAGCGCGGTGGTCTTTTCTTGTTTTACCGTTAACGTTTTGCTTTAAACGCGAAAGCGAGCCAAACGGCTCAATGCGTCCGCCCTTTAAGTAATACTGGCCTTCGGTAATATAGCCCGTATTGTCGGGAACGGGATGAGTTACGTCATCGCCGGGCATTGTGGTAACCGCCAAAACGGTAACCGAGCCCGAATCGGCAAAGTCAACCGCTTTTTCATAGCGTGATGCAAGCTGAGAATAAAGGTCGCCGGGATATCCTCGGTTAGAGGGAACCTGCTCTTGTGTGATTGCAATTTCCTTCATTGCATCGGCAAAGTTGGTCATATCGGTAAGAAGCACCAATACGTCTTTATTTTGAAGCGCAAACTGCTCGGCAACCGCCAAAGACATATCGGGAATCATCATACATTCAACGGTGGGGTCGGATGCGGTGTGAATAAACATAACCGTTTTACTGAGTGCGCCGCCCTTTGAAAGTTCTTCTTTAAAGAACAAAAAGTCGTCGTATTTAAGACCCATACCGCCCAAAACTATTACGTCGGCCTCCGCCTGCATTGCAATTCGGGCAAGAAGCTGATTATAAGGCTCGCCCGAAATTGAGAAAATGGGAAGCTTTTGTGAAACAACCAAGGTGTTAAACACGTCAATCATGGGGATATTCGTTCTGAGCATTCGGTTTGCCAAAATACGCTTGGTGGGGTTAACCGACGGGCCGCCTATTGCGGTGAGATTTTCGTTAAGAGAGGGTCCTTTATCTCTCGGCTCGCCCGAGCCGTTAAATATACGGCCAAGCAAATTTTCGCCAAAAGACACTCTCATTTCGTGGCCCAAAAAACGAATTTCATCTCCCGTTGAAACGCCCTGACCGCCTGCAAAAACCTGAAGAGATACAAGTTCGCCGTCGATTTTGTTAACCTGAGCGAGCGATTTTCCGAATCTTGTTGTTATCTGTGCCAATTCGTTATATTGTACGCCGCTTGCCTTAACGGTAATAACGTTACCTGTAATTGATTCGATTCGGCTGTAAACTTTGTTCATTCTCATTCACCGTCCTTTAACAAGCGCTCGGCGGCTTCGGTAAGCTTGCCCGAGCCTTCGTTATAAAGAGCATCTATTTCGGCTTCTGCCTGTTTAAAGGCTTCGCTTTCAAATTCTGTATAATTCCAGTCGATAAACTTTTGACGCATACGGTTTACGAAAACGCGGGCATCATCTTTATTGGTTATTGCATATTCGCTTCCCAAAATGAAGATAAGCTTATCGGTAACGTATCTCTGACGCAATATTCCGCTGTTTGCATCAATTAAATCGAAGGAGTTTTGCTGCAAATATACGGCATCAAGCATTTCCGATTTCAAGTAGGTTATATAGTCTTCAAGCGTTGTGCCTTCTTCGCCTATTACCTTCATCATAGAGCTTATTTCGCTTCCTGTATGAAGGAATTTTTTGCAGTATTCCGATTTTTTTGCATCTATAACGCTTGCATATTTAGACCAAGAAATAAGAGGGTCGATTGCAGGGTATTTTCTCGCATCGGAGCGCTCACGCGAAAGTCCGTGGAAAGCGCCTACAACCTTTAAAGTTGCCTGAGTAACGGGCTCTTCAAAGTTTCCGCCCGCAGGGGAAACGCTTCCGCCTATTGTAACCGAGCCTTTGCTTCCGTCGGGCAAAAGAACGTAGCCCGCTCTTTCATAGAAAGCCGCTATATAAGATTCAAGATATGCGGGGAAAGCCTCTTCACCCGGAATTTCTTCAAGTCTTCCCGACATTTCACGAAGTGCTTGTGCCCAACGTGAAGTTGAGTCTGCCAAAAGAAGAACGTTATAACCCATTTGACGATAATATTCCGCAAGAGTAACGGAGGTGTAAACCGAAGCTTCTCTCGATGCAACGGGCATAGAAGAGGTATTACAGATAATAATCGTTCTTTCCATAAGCGAACGACCTGTTTTGGGGTCTTTAAGCTCGGGGAACTCGGTTATTGTTTCAACAACCTCACCCGCACGCTCGCCGCAAGCCGCAATTATTACTATATCTACGTCGGCATATTTTGAAATAGTGTGTTGCAACACCGTTTTACCTGCGCCAAACGGTCCGGGAGTGCAGTATGTGCCGCCCTTTGCAACGGGGAAAAAGGAATCGACCGTTCTTACCTTTGTTTCCATAGTTTCAACGGGAGCCAATCTTTCGCTGTAACATTTAATTGCTCTCTTAACGGGCCATTTAAACGACATTGAAACAGGAATTTCCTTGCCTCTTTCGTCGGTTATAACCGCAACGGTATCTTTAACCGTGTATTCACCCTTTTCAACGATTGTTTTTAAGGTGTATTTTCCGAGAAGATAAAAAGGAATGAAAATTTTATGTGTAAATGCGCCCTCGGAAACAGTGCCGATATATTCGCCCGCTCTTAAAACGTCGCCAATCTTGGCGGTGGGAATAAATTCCCATTTTTTCTCGGCGTCAAGTCCGTCGGCATAGTTGCCTCTTTCCAAAAACCAGCCTGCTTTTTCAGCCAAAACGGGAAGCGGATTTTGAAGTCCGTCATATATCTGACCGAGGAGTCCGGGGCCAAGCTCTGCAGAAAGCATTTCGCCGGTAAACGAAACCTCGTCGCCGCATTTTATGCCGCCGGTCATTTCATAAACCTGAACCTGCGCAACGTTTCCTTTTATTCTTATAACCTCGCTTTTAAGTGCGGTGTTTCCAACCTTAACGTAGCATATTTCGTTCATTGAAATATTGCCGCTAAAACCAACGGAAAGCAAGTTTCCGTTAACACTTAAAACCTTTCCTGTATTTTCGCTCATCATTAAGCCTCCAAGCTATCTCCGTTTAAAATGGAGTTGTAAATATTTTTATAGGTGGTTTCTCCAATGCCCGTATCAAACTGCCTTATTCTTAAAATAAGCTTGAGCTTTAAGCCGTAATAAAAGATGAATTCCTCCGAAAACGGCTCAATCGGTCTTAACGTTTCCAAAAAGTTAAGCCTATAACTTAAAAGAAATTTTTCGGCATCTAACGGATTTTTAATTTCCGTTGCGGCGTTTGCCGTTTTATAAATCTCGTTTGACAGCGCTTTATTTTGCAAATCGAAGGGCTTGTTCATTTTTTCTGCCCTAACCTTGCCGAGAGCAAGACGCAAATTTTTTTCGTGCTCGTTCCACTTTTCAACCAAAGGTGAATAGCTTTTTTCGCTTTCCAAGCTCGGTATAAGAGTTAATTTTTCAAGCTCTTCAAATGCTTTTTTATTCAAAATGCGACTGCAAAGCTCTAAAAAATACTCTTCCGTGATGGAAAGCGACGCATCTTCGCTCAATCCGTCAAGCGACGGCAGCTGCGATATAAGATAATATTCAGCCATAAGCTTACGCCTCTTTTAAAATCTCGGTAATTTTCGGATTAAGATAATTCGAAAGCATTTCCTTAACGGCTTCGGCCGAATAATCGTAATAAGCAGTTCCGTTATTTACTGCAATTCTGAAGCCGCCGTCGAAATTATCGTTTGCCTTAAAAGTAATTCCTTTTAACGCCTTTTCTTTTAAAGCGGCAAGCAAGGTTTTTTCAAGCTTATTCAAATCCTCGCCGTTTAAAATAACCGCTATATTTTCAGCCTCCGGAGCTTTTGCCCAGCCTTCGATAACGTTAATAATAATCTCCGCCAATGCATCGGAAGAATATATTTCCTTAACCGCATCTCCCGTTATAACCTCAACCTCTTTGGAGACGCTTTCTCTGAAGGAAATGAGCAAATTACGCGCCGCCTGACGCATATTATCCTCAGCTGACTTCACCGTTTTCTCATTTTCAGCCTTTGCATCAGCTATAATTTTTTCCGCCTTTGCTTTGGCATCGGAAACAATTTTTTCCGCCTCGGAATTAGCCGCCGAAACTATTTTCTTCGCTTCTTCCTCTGCTGCCAAAACACCGTCTTTTTTAATTTGTTCAATAAGTTCTTGGAGTTGAATTTCCATAATCTTATCTCCTTTTATTTATCTCAATAATAAACTTATATAATATATAATATTAACCTCTTTATTATCACATAATTTTTGTTTTTCGTCAAGAGATTTAACGGTGAAATGATAAAAATTAACCAATTTTTTAAAAACATTTTAAATTAAAAAAGCACTCCGAGGAGTGCCTTTTTATTGTCTATGGGCTACAAAAAAGATATTTTTGCCGTTTTTACGTATGAATTCGAACTCTTGCATAAATCACGGCGAAAGCCGTGTATATCATCAATTCCGCAGGAATTGCATATCATCAACACGAAGTGTTGTATATCATCCGCAACTTGTTGCGGTATATCATCAACACAAAGTGTTGTATATCATCATTGCGAAAAGAAATGCAGCCTGCGGCTGATGATATACACCTTCGGTGATGAGATGCACGCTTCGCGCGTGATGATATACCATTGCTTTCGCAATGGATAAAAAATCGACAGGTCGAAACCTGTCGATTTTTGGTGCGAAGAAAGGGACTTGAACCCTCACCGAGTTGCCTCGACTAGAGCCTGAATTTCATAAGGGGCTGTGCCAAACGGTTCCTTTGAGTCCCTTGCAGTCCCCCCTAAAACCCTTTATTGATGCGGGTTTTTGACCAAAATCGCCATAAAGCCGCTAACCGTGCGCCCTGCACGGTTTTTCTCATTTTTCGGATATTTGTTAGAACAAATTTAGAAGCATTTCATTAGAACTACGTTCTAATTCAAGGCCTTTTCCACCTCAAAACACCATTATTTATGCTCTTCTAACAAAATTTCTAACAACGAATGTTTTTAGCGTTACTCATAGGTATAACGTTTCCGTTATCGGCAAAAATATAAATTATAAGTCGTTTTAGATTTGTTGACATTTTGCCGATGTTGTGGTATACTAATAACAGAAAATTTGGAGGTAGGAGTATGAAATATCTATCCGTTAAAGAGGTCGCTTTAATTTGGAATACATCCGAGCGTAGTGTTCGTAATTATTGTAATGCTGGTCGTGTACCAGGTGCTTTCCTTACGGGCAAAACTTGGAACATTCCTGAAAACGCTGAGAAGCCCGAAAGAAGCAATAAAAGTAAGCCTGCGCCGCAGACCTTACTTGATATTTTGAAAGAGGAAAAACGCAGTCAGACCCACGGCGGAATTTATCATAAAATACAGATTGAACTGACCTACAACTCCAATCACATTGAAGGCAGTCGCCTCACCCATGATCAGACACGTTATATCTTCGAAACCAATACCATTGGTTTAACCGAGGAAGGCGTTCGTGTTGACGACATTATCGAAACCGCTACCCACTTCCGCTGTATCGATGAAATTATTGAGAGTGCAAAATCGCAGCTAAGCGAAAAGTTTATCAAACATTTGCATTTCATCCTCAAGACCGGTACAAGCGATTCGAAAAAAGATTGGTTCGCCGTTGGCGATTATAAAAAATTACCTAACGAAGTTGGCGGTAGAGAAACTACCCTCCCCGAAGATGTATCGGCTGAAATGAAGAAACTCCTTGCCGACTATAACAGCAAAGAGAATGTTGCACTTGAAGACATCATCGAGTTCCACGTAATGTTTGCACGAATTCACCCGTTCCAAGACGGTAATGGTCGTGTCGGCAGACTCATTATGTTCAAGGAATGCTTAAAACACGGCATAGTTCCATTCATTATTGAAGATAAAATAAAAATGTTCTACTATCGCGGACTGAAAGAATGGAATCAGGAGAAAGGATACCTCACCGATACTTGCCTCTCTGCTCAGGATACGTTTAAAGCTTATTTGGATTATTTTAGAATTCCTTATAAAAAGTAATAGGAGAAAACATGAAAGCAAAAAAGTGGTTAACAATTATAACATTAGCTGTTACGCTAGTGACGATAATAGTTGCGTTATATGCGAAGTGCAAAAAGTATGACCTTGTCTATGATTTTTGCATGGCAATTTTCGGTAGTGCGTTGTTGGGATTTATTATGTCACTAACTGAATATTTTACGGAACGTCGAAAGGCCATGGAAGATTTTTTAAGGGCATCATATAAGGTTTACTCAAAGTTAAGAAAAATCAAATATATTGACACTGATGAACCGCGCGATCTCATTATTGATTGCATCGCAGAAGAGCAACGCAACGCTCTTTGCTGTGGTTTAGAAGGCGAAACTGCCAAAGCGATGGGAATGATTGTTGATCATACAAAACGCGATGAGTATATCGCATGGATGGAAGCAAATGAGGTAATGTCATTTTCTGAAGAAGATGACATCCAGGCCATATTGATTCAAATGTATAATCAACGTATTGAGGATTACAAAAAATTGTTTATGTCCCGAATCGATATGTATTTGAAAATTTCCAAGATAGATTTGGAAGACCTATCAAATGCTTATGGCAACTTGGATTTCCTTTCCGGTAATAATACTCTGCGACAAACAGCTTATGATTCCATTTATCAAAAATTACAAGATTGGCGCAACAAGCTGTTAATCGAATCGTACCATTTTGGTTTATTAAAAGAAGGTAAAGGAAATTTTGCCATATGTGTTCGTAAACTGTTTGGACTAAATGATATGTTTTTTGAAGCTAAATCCGAACACACAACAAGTGAAATTCATACAGTTGTATACCAGCATTTGTTTGATGATATGTCGGATAGAATAGAGGAGTTTCGTTGTTCAACATATTTTAAAAAAGATGTTACATACGAAAAAAAGATCCCCATATTATCGAAGATCAAAAGAAAAAATACTTCGGCAACAAATGAGGGAGCCTAACATAGGAGGATAATATGAAAGATACAGAACGACGAGCAGCGGCGAAAGCCTTTGCTGAATATTGGAAAGACAGAGGATATGAAAAGGGCGAAAGCCAACCGTTTTGGCTCTCGCTGCTTCGTGATGTCTTGGACGTAGAAGCACCCGAAAAGTTTATTACATTTGAGGAACAGGTGCGCCTTGACCACACAAGCTTTATTGACGGATTTATTCCGGCAACTCATGTGCTTATTGAGCAGAAAGGTCGTAATAAAGATCTACGTAAGCCTATTAAACAGTCAGACGGAACATTGCTCACCCCGTTCCAACAGGCACAGCGTTATTCTGCTGTTCTGCCGTATTCACAGCGTCCCCGTTGGATTATTACATGTAACTTTGAGGAATTTCTTGTTTATGATATGGAAAAGCCTAACGGCGAGCCAGAGCAGATTTTTGTAAAGGATCTTGCTAAAGAGTATTACCGCCTTATGTTCCTTGTTGATACCGGCGACGATAATATCCGCAGAGAAATGGAGGTTTCCATTCAGGCAGGTAACTTGGTTGGTATACTGTATGATGAAATCTTAAAGCAGTATCACGACCCCGAAAATGAGGAATCTCTTAAAAGCCTTAACAAGCTCATAGTCCGCCTGGTTTTCTGTCTTTATGCAGAAGATGCTGGTATATTCGGTGGACACTCCAAATTCCATAATTATATTAAGTCTTTCTCTGCCCGTGATATGCGAAAGGCTTTGATTGAGTTATTCAAAATTCTTGACACAAAGCCCGATGACCGCGATCCGTATGAGGATGAGCAGCTTAGCAGTTTCCCGTACGTAAATGGCGGTTTGTTTGCGGACGAAAATATCGAAATTCCGCAAATGAACGATGAAATCCGTGATTTGCTCCTCCGTAATGCAAGTGAGGATTTTGACTGGAGTGATATCAGCCCCACTATCTTCGGTGCCGTATTTGAAAGCACCTTGAACCCCGAAACTCGCCGTAGCGGTGGTATGCACTATACCTCTATCGAAAACATACATAAAGTTATTGACCCGTTATTCCTTGATGAACTGCGCGAAGAATTGGAAGAAATCAAAGCGATTAAGGTTGCTAAGACAAGAGAAACCAAAATTAATGAATTCCGTGAAAAACTCGGTAGCCTTACCTTCTTTGACCCTGCTTGTGGGTCGGGCAACTTTTTGACCGAAACCTATATTTCTCTGCGTCGTTTGGAGAACGAAGCGATTGAAGTTATTACACAGGGACAGATGCTCCTTGATTTTACAGGCATTATCAAGGTTTCCATCGGTCAATTTTATGGTATTGAAATTAACGATTTTGCCGTTACCGTTGCCAAAACTGCCCTTTGGATTGCCGAAAGCCAAATGATGAAAGAAACCGAGGTTATTGCACACATCAATCTAGATTTTCTGCCGCTTAAATCCTATGCCAACATCGTAGAAGGCAACGCTTTGCGCACCGATTGGGAAACCGTTGTTCCTAAGGACAAGCTTAATTATATAATGGGTAATCCGCCTTTTGTGGGGGCTCGCCTTATGACCAAAGAACAAAAGGATGATGTTGTCTCTGTTTTCGGCGCCAAGTGGAAAAATGCGGGTAATCTAGACTACGTTTCTTGTTGGTACAAAAAAGCTACTGATTTAATGAAGGGTACAAATATCCGTACCGCCTTGGTATCAACAAACTCAGTTTCACAAGGCGAAAGCGTTGCAATTCTGTGGAAACCTCTTTTTGAAGATGGTGTGCATATTGATTTTGCTCACCGCACATTCCGTTGGGATAGCGAAGCAAGTATTAAGGCTCACGTGCATTGTGTTATTATCGGCTTTAGCATTGCTCCGTTTTATAAATCTAAAGTCATATTTTCTGCAGAGCGACCTTTGATAGTAGATAACATTAATGCGTATTTAATAGATGCGCCAGATGTCTTTATCGAAAGTGTGAAAAAAACTGTTTGCGATGTCCCTCAGCTTGTGTTTGGCAGCATGCCTAATGATAATGGTTTTTTGAGTAGTTATTCTCAAGAAGAGCGAGATGCAATTGTAGCAGAATATCCCGAATCTGAAATAGTGTTCAAAAAATTTATTGGTGCAACGGAATTTATTAACAATAAGATTCGTTGGTGTATGTGGTTAAAAGGAGTATCTCCAAACATTATTCGTAACACACCTCCTATTGCAAAAGCAGTTGCATCTGTAAAAGAAATGCGTGAACAAAGCAATCGTGAAGCAACAAAGAAGTTAGCAGAAACCCCAACTCTTTTTGGAGAAATACGGCAACCTAGCGCAGATTATATTGTTATTCCTCGAGTGTCCTCTGAAAGAAGAAAATATATTCCTATTGGCTTTTTGAATGCCGATTATATCGCTTCCGATGCAGTTCAAATCTTACCGGATGCAAATATGTTTCACTTTGGAGTTCTGACCTCCAATGTGCATATGGCTTGGATGAGAGCTGTTTGCGGTAGATTGAAGAGTGATTACAGATATTCTGTAAATATCGTTTATAACAATTTTCCGTGGCCGACTCCTACCGATGAGCAAAAAGCGGCCATTGAAAAAACCGCTCAAGCAATCCTTGACGCTCGCGCACTCTATCCTGATTGTTCTTTGGCTGATCTCTACGATGAAGTAGCTATGCCACCGGAACTCCGAAAGGCACACCAAGCAAATGACCGTGCCGTGATGCAGGCGTATGGTTTTGATGTAAAGACTGTGACGGAGAGTAGCTGTGTGGCAGAGCTTATGAAGATGTATCAGGAGTTAACGAAGTAATTACATAAATCAATTTATAAAGGACGACAAGAATGACTTCTAAATTGTCATATATTTTTAAATATAAAGAGCAGAAAACAAAAAAGGCAAAAGAAAAACAAACCGAAAATATTGTTTTAACTACTTGGACTTTTAAGCAGACTTTAATGCATCATCTTAATTTATCCAAAGAACAATGTACAATTGAAGATGTGGGAGTGATTTTCACTATTTCGATAAATGATGTGCAATCGTGTTGGAATGGAGTGAAAATTACAGTACATCAGTCACCACGCGTAATGTTCTTAGATGTATTTGTAGATGGGGTTCAAGCTAATAATATTGGAGTCTTGGAGAGTTTTGATTCTGCCCTTGTTAAACCCAGGGTTATTACTACATATTCAGGATACAAAGTATGTATGGTTCAAGATTATGATATCATCAAAACTTACGACGATGTATCGTCATATTATTGCAATATGCTTTACCCCAAATTAGATGAATTTGACCGAAAGATGAGGTTGCTCTTATATAACACTTACTATTTAGTTTATGGTTCTGATTTCCCATATAGATTTAATTACTATTCTCACGGTGAGAAATTAAATAAACGTGGCAAGAATACTGATGTAAATGTGCTTTGTTCAGATAACATTTTCTATGCTTATGATTATTCTCAACTAATAGATATTTTATTTGTTCATAAAAGGCCAGCACCGGATGGAACAGAAAAAACCGATTGGGAACTGTATTTTGCCGATAAAATACAGTTTTCTGAACCTAAAGAAGATGTTGAAGAAATAAAAGATTTTAGAAATAAAGTCGCACATTGCAAATTGTTTTCAAAAAACGATTATGAAAAAATGGTAGCGCTGTTAGATAAGTATTGCACTGCTTTTGATAAAGCAATACAATTAACATATTCAAAAGATTTTTTAAATGAATTTTTTAATACATTAAAGGAAAGTCTTGAAGTGCTTGCGGACCGTATTAAGACTATATTAGGATAATATTAATTACACTATAAAAATAAAAGGAGATATAATTTTGGAAAAACAAGGTGTTATCTATATATTAACAAATCCATCTTTTCCTGAGTATGTAAAAATCGGATACGCTGACGATATTGACAAGCGGTTACAGCAACTTAATCGTAGTGAATGTATTCCGTTTGCTTTTCGTGTTTACGCTACATATGAGGTGAATTCTCGTTTGTCTGATTTGAAAATTCACTCTATCATAGATAAGCTTAACCCGAATCTCAGATCTATTGAGAATTTTAATGGTCATAAACGGGTACGAGAATTTTATGCGATGTCTGCTGAGGATGCTTATTCTATTTTGGAAGCTATTGCAGAAATTCATGGATGTTCTGATAAATTAAAGTTGGCAACTATGAGCGAAGATGATAAAGCTGCTGAGGAAACTGCAGAGGAAATTGCAACCGAAACCCAGGAAAAAGCGGAAAACTTTTCTTTCTCCAAATGCCAAATTCCTGTGGGTGCTATTTTGGAGTTCGGTAATGATCCAACAATTACATGCACAGTTGTTGATGATAGAATGGTTGAATACAATGGCAAGAAGATGTATTTGACTGGTTTAGCAAAGCAATTATTAGGTAAACGCACAGGGGTTGCCGGTCCCCGTTATTTTAAATATAACGGCGAATGGCTTAATGATATTAGGCACAAGATAGAGAAATAATATGATTTTAGGGGATAGTATGGTAAATAATAAGAAAAAACATAGGGTCAACAAATTTTTGTATGTTTCCTTATTCTTGCTTAGCATAGTAGTTATACTTGTTTCGCTATTTTTTGCAATTGATAGTAAATGGTTTGTTCTTTTAAGTGGTATTGGATGCGGAAGTTTTGCTTCTGTCTTAGTTGCTCTGTTAATAGAAATATTTCATTGCAGAGAGAGGAATGAAAAAAGTGTGCATGTTTTAAATTTTGCAATAGAAGATATTGGAGCCGCCATAGCGGATTATTGTGACCGTTACTCATATTTCGTCATATCTATGGATGAAAAATACAAATGTGAACTACATACTTTCTTAGAATGGGTTCAACTCTATGCTCAACTTGTTGCGGATGGAAAACCCCAGGTAAGAAAAACATATGTAACCGGGGCAATGGATTCGGTTAAAGAAGCATTTGACTTGTTTTATAATAATAGAGTTTGGTATTTGGAAAATGATTATTTAACAAAGGAAGAATTTAAAGCAATAAGCAGAATGTGTAAATCCATCTTTACATCCAAATTACATTATATGATTTCAGACGTAGAGATTTCTTCTGTTTCAATAGTAGAAATTAATCAAGAAATCTCAGAGTGCATGTTAAAAACAAAAGACTTCTCAAAATTTGCAAACACAAAATACTCATATCACCAATCATTATCCAGCATGTTTGTACATGATGAGTATGACGATGAATAACACTTTACTGAAAGCGACGCAGAAAGCGGCACTTTTGCTTTTTTCATTGATCTTTTATAATTGTTCCCCCCTTTGTTAATGTTTTCTTGAAAGTCATATATAACCTTTTTCATATTTTTAACCAAAGAGTCGCGGGTTCGCGGCTCTTAATTTTTTATAAAAGAGGTTAAAAATATGAAAAACCATGATGAAGAAGCAAAGAAAAGAAGAGAACAAAGACACAAGGAGATGCGAGCGGGCTTTATAAAGAACTTAAACGCTCTTATGTATGAACGAAATTATTCGTGTCAACAGCTAAGCACTAATATCGGCAAGAACGTTAGCTATATTAATCGCATTTTAAACAACAAAATTATGCCTAGTATAGAAGTGTTGGCCGATATAGCAGATGTGTTTGGAATTGAAGAATCCGAGCTGCTTAAAAATTTGCACGACCTGTGAGTCGTGGATTCTTCTTAACCCATTGACACCTTAAAATCCGCGTGTTAAACTGACTATGCTACATTTAAAATAAAGCAGGAGTGTTTTTAAAAGATAACGAAAATGCAATGTTCCGAAAGGGTTAATTGCGCTTGTTTGTTATGCTTAGCTCCTGCGTATAGGGCAAAGGCAAAAGGACTGCAAGTTAGCACTTAACCTTGAGGGTTAGGTGCTTTTTTGTTATCTTTTTGCCTTCTTTTATGTTTTGTTCTCCGCTAAGTGACGGGTTCAAAATAAACGCATAAAGGAAGGTGGTTCAAAATGATTGTATTTGACATGGGGAGTCAGTTGCACCAAAGCATTGGTGCCGAGTGCTACAGTCTGATTTCTGCGACAGACTGAGAATCACTAGCAGAAAACCTTGAGGTTAGGTTTTAACTTCATCAGCAGATGCTCTAAGGCTGATTATCCGTAGGACCGAAGAAGTGAAATACGGAACTAAAGAGCTATCACGGTTACGGCAACGGACAGGGTGATATATAGAAGATAGGCGACGCATTTTTAATCGACCTATTACGTTGCTCGTTTTTATGGTTTCCGTAAAAAATCAGAACCCACTTTCACGCGGTGGTCCAAAGGATGATAGTAGGAAAAGCTGTGATATACAAAGCCCTTCACAAAGGTGATGTGAATTTAAATGTGCGGATAGCAGAGCCGTTACGAAACAAGGATTGTTCGACTGCGACCTGCCTTCACTTATGGCAACTATTAACGAAAATAAGTGCGTAGCTTTGGCAAGGGCTCCTGCTGAAGTTATTGACGAAAATTATGGAATCCACGACGTTTGAGAGTTTCGTCGTTAAATAAAACTGCTCAAGCGGTGGTGCTACCGTCCTTTAAGGGAATTGCATACGAAGTTTCCGGGATTTAATCGTTGTTAAAAACAGAATGAAAATTCCCGCCGAACGAGTTGTTTAGTCTCGGCAGGCTGAAATGCCTTGCACTCGGCGTAGCGTCAGTAAATAATACAAGGTTATTTACACTCTTGAACTACAAGAGAACACGCACGGAAAATCTATTAATCTTGCATGAAGTGTAAATAGATTAAGCCAAGTACTAACCTTATTTTACAGCAGAATACCAGAACAGAATTTTCTTTTCGATATGATTTATGACTGTCTCTTCGAGAGTGTATGATTTACTTTTCGAGAG
>JAZNEJ010000002.1:0-39576 GCA_045588575.1 Eubacteriales bacterium
GAAAGAAACACTTGAAAAATTATGGGACGAATATCTTATTGATGAAGGAACTAAAATAACCACTAAAGAAGAAAGAAAATTAACTGAAAAAACCGAGAAAATATATGAAAAACTAAACGCTTTACTTAACAGTGAACAAAAAGACACCTTAGAAAAATATGTTGACTCATTGTGTGAGGCTGAAGCTCTTTTTATTAAACAAGCGTTTTTAAAAGGTTGTGAATTTACACTTTCTTTTATTTTAGAAGCGGGGAATTTTAAAAAATAAATATAAATAAAAAGCTCTCGCCGTTTGGCGAGAGCTTTTTTAAAATCAGTCGTTTGCTTTTTTGGAAAGCTTTTCAAATTTTGCCTTGGCGTTTTTCTCGGCCTTTTCAAAAAGCTCTGCGGCTCTTTCGGGGAAGGCGCGCTCAAGAGCGGTGTATCTTACTTCGTTTCTGATAAAGTCTTTGTAGTTGCCCGTGGGAGCCTTGCTGTCGAGCATAAAGGGATTTTTGCCCTCTGCTTCGAGTCTGGGGTCATATCTGAAGAGGTGCCAGTAGCCTGCCTCAACAGCGTTTTTAATTTCCGACTGCGAGTTGGTCATACCGCCCTTAACACCGTGCATTTCGCAGGGAGCGTAGCCGATGATAATGGAGGGACCGTCGTAGCTTTCAGCCTCGTGAAGAGCCTTAATGGTCTGTTGGAGGTTTGCGCCGATGCCTATTTGAGCAACGTAAACGTTACCGTAGCTCATTGCAATAGCTGCAAGGTCTTTTTTGCCCATAGACTTACCGCCTGCGGCAAAGAGAGCCTGCTGACCGACCTGTGAAGCCTTAGAAGCCTGACCGCCGGTGTTGGAGTAAACCTCGGTGTCGAATACCATAATGTTTACGTTCTCGCCCGATGCTATAACGTGGTCCAAGCCGCCGAAGCCAATGTCGTAAGCCCAGCCGTCGCCGCCGAAAATCCAAACGGATTTTTTGGAGAGATATTCTTTATTTTCAAGGACTTTTTCTCTGAGATTTTTGCAGCCGCAGTTGCAAGTTGAAGCTTCAAGAGCCTTAACGAGCTCTTCTGTTGCTTTTGCGTTTGCCTTACCGTCGTTAAAGCTTGCAAGATATGCCTCGGCGGAAGCCTTAATTGCTTCGTCCTTGGTCATTTCGAGAATTTCGGTAACGTAGCCTTTAAGTCTTTCGCGAATTTGCTTTTGACCTACGTACATACCCAAGCCGTATTCGGCATTATCTTCAAAGAGAGAGTTTGCCCAAGCGGGACCGTGGCCCTTCTTGTTTTTGCAGTAGGGAGTTGAAGGTGCGCTGCCGCCCCAAATTGAAGAACAACCGGTTGCGTTTGCAATATACATTCTGTCGCCGAAGAGCTGAGTGATAAGCTTTGCGTAAATAGGCTCAACGCAGCCTGCGCAAGCGCCGGAGAACTGTAAGAGCGGCTGTTTGAACTGGCTGCCTTTAACGGTGTTAACGTCGAAGGGAAGCTCTTTATCGGAAACCTTAGAAACGGCATAGTCAAACGATGCCTGTTCTTTAAGCTCGTCGGCAATGGGCTTCATTTCGAGAGCCTTTACCTTTGAGGGACAAGCCTTAACGCAAAGAGCGCAGCCCATACAATCGAGGGGAGAAACGGTTATTGCAAAGCTCATATCCTCCAAGCCTTTTCCGTTCATCTGCTTCGCTTTATAACCCTTGGGAGCGTTTGCAAGCTCTTCCTTGGAAAGAACGAAGGGACGGATTGCGGCGTGGGGACAAACTATTGCGCACTGGTTACACTGAATGCAGTTTTCGGGAATCCATGTGGGAACGTCAACCGCAACGCCTCTCTTTTCGAAAGCGGAAAGACCGTTGGGGAACATACCGTCAACAGATTTAACGAATGCGGAAACGGGGAGGTCGTCGCCCTTTTGAGCATTAACGGGAGCGAGAATTCCCTCGGCAAAATCTTTTAAAACCTTATCGTCGGTGTTGATTTCAACCTTAACGTCTTCGTCGACGGCGTTTTTCCACTCGGCAGGAACGTTGATTTTAACAATAGCGTCTTTGCCTGCGTCAATAGCCTTATAGTTTTGGTTTACAATTTCGTCGCCCTTCTTGGCAAACGATTTGTAAGCGGCTTCCTTCATATATTTAATTGCATCTTCCATGGGAATAATGTTTGCAAGAGTGAAGAACGCCGACTGCAAGATGGTGTTGGTTCTCTTGCCAAGACCTATTTCTCTTGCTTTTTCAATAGCGTTAACGGTGTAGAAGTTAATGTTGTTTTCGGCAATGTATCTCTTCATCTTTGCGGGAAGCTGAGCTTCAAGCTCCTCGGGAGACCACTGACAGTTAAGGAGGAAGGTGCCGCCTTCTTTAATGTCGCTTATAATATCGTATCTGGTAACGTAAGAGGGGTTGTGGCAAGCAACGAAGTCGGCCTTCTTAACGTAGTAGGTGGATTTAATGGGAGATTTACCGAAGCGGAGGTGAGAAATGGTTATACCGCCGGTTTTCTTTGAGTCGTATGCAAAATATGCCTGAGCGTACATATCGGTATGGTCGCCGATGATTTTAATTGAGTTTTTGTTAGCGCCAACGGTGCCGTCGCCGCCAAGACCCCAGAATTTGCAGGAAATGGTTCCCTTGGGAGCGGTGTCGGGGTTTTGTTTAATTTCAAGAGAATGGCCGGTAACGTCGTCGTTAATACCAACGGTGAAATCGTTTTTGGGGCATTCTTCTTTGAGGTTATCAAAAACTGCGGTAATGCAAGCGGGGGTGGTGTCTTTTGAACCAAGACCGTAACGTCCGCCAACAACAGTGTCAATCTTAACGTTTTCTCTGGTGAGGGCGGTCATAACGTCGAGATAAAGAGGCTCGCCGATTGCGCCGGGCTCTTTGGAGCGGTCTAAAACGGCAATCTTCTTAACGGTTTTGGGAAAAGCCGCAACGAATTTAGAGCTTACGAAGGGACGGTAAAGTCTGACCTTAACAAGACCGACCTTTTCGCCCTTTGAGAGCAAGTAATCAATGGTTTCTTCAGCAGTGTCGCAAATTGAGCCCATAGCTACTATAACGGTTTCGGCATCCTCTGCGCCGTAATAGTTAAAGAGCTTGTAATCGGTGCCTATTTTTGCGTTGACCTTATTCATATATTCTTCAACGGTTGCGGGAAGATTATCGTAATAGCTGTTTGAAGCCTCTCTTGCCTGGAAGAATATGTCGGGGTTTTGAGCCGAGCCCTTCATAACGGGACGCTCGGGGTTAAGCGCAATTTTACGGAATTCGTTAACTGCGTTCATATCAACCATTTCTTTAAGGTCTTCGTAATCCCACGTTTCAATTTTCTGAATTTCGTGAGAGGTGCGGAAACCGTCGAAGAAATGAAGGAAAGGAACTCTTCCTTTAATTGCCGAAAGGTGAGCAACTGCGCCAAGGTCCATAACCTCTTGGGGATTGGAAGAGGCGAGCATTGCAAAGCCTGTCTGACGGCAAGCCATAACGTCGGAATGGTCGCCGAAAATCGAGAGAGCATGGGTTGCCAAAGCTCTTGCGGAGCAGTGGATAACGCCGGGGAGAAGCTCGCCTGCGATTTTATACATATTGGGAATCATAAGGAGCAAGCCCTGAGATGCGGTGAAGGTGGTGGTTAAAGCGCCTGCCGCCAAAGAACCGTGAACTGCGCCTGCGGCACCTGCCTCGGATTGCATTTCAACAACCTTTACTTCCTGACCGAAGATATTTTTCTGGCCGTTTGCAGACCAACTGTCGGTAAGCTCAGCCATAACTGAAGAAGGAGTTATGGGGTAAATAGCCGCAACTTCGGTGAAGGCATAGCTTACGTGAGCGGCAGCGGTATTGCCGTCCATTGTTTTCATTTTTCTTGCCATTTTTAAAACCTCCGTATATATTAACATAAATTTATTAACATTATCTTATATTTTAACACTTTGAAATGAATATGTAAAGAAGAAAAAAGGGAAAATAAGCGAAATTCATAAAAAATAATAAAAAATAACCGAGGAATAAGCTCCTCGGTTATTTAACAACATTTAAAAAGTTTTCCCAATAAAGAACGTAGGGATAATCTTCAAAATCAAACGAAAGAAAATCGAAATCGTCGTCGGGCACAAATCCGAATAAAACGCCCCACTGACTTTTGGTTATAAGGTTTGCCATTGGGTAAATTTCGTTTTCAATAAAATCGCGGTAGCTTCCTATTTTTTTTATTTCTTCCTCTTCAAGAGGGAAAGAAACGCCGTCAAGACTGTTAATTGAAATTATTTCAAGATTAAAGGAAAAATCTGCCGAAACCTCTTTTTCGGGGAAAGCAAAGCTTCCCGTAATCAAATAAAACGGAAGCTCGTTTTTTTCAAGATTAACGGTGAGAGAGATGTCGGAAAAAACCGCGTCCTCCCAAGTTAAAGAAACGAACTCGGCAATGTTAACACAGCCCTGAAGCTGAGCGGCGATATAGCTTTTTAAATTTTGGCAGGAATGGATTGAGGTTATAACTTTTTTATCTTCAAAAAATCCGTTTTTAGCCGAAACCGAATGGTTGCAGGCAAGAGGAACGAGATTTAAATAGTTATCCCGTTTTGCCGCTTTTTTAACGTAAACGTCGGCGTAAAGCGGAACGTAAGAGAATTCGCTATCGGAAAAAACCATTAAATCGACTTGCTTATCCATCTGCTTGGCGCTTATTTCACTAACGCTCTCAACGTTTTTGACCGAAGCCGTGTTAATGCTGTAATTTAAGTTGTATTGACCTCGAATGGTGTAAAGAGTAAGCTCGGCAGATTTTGAATATTCAATGGAAACCGCCCCGCCGACCGTCTCCGAATTGAGCTTTAAAATGCCGTTTAAAGAGTGAGCGGAGTTACAACCGCAAAGTAACAAAAGCATCGAAATTAAAACGATGCTTATTGTTGAATTTATTAAATTTTTAATTAATCTTCGTTGTGTCATACGGTGTAGCCTGATATACAAAATAGTTAAGCCAGTTAGTGAAAAGTAAATTTCCGTGGCTTCTCCATGTTAAAGGAGGCTTTTTAGAGGGGTTATCACCGGGAAAATAGTTTTTGGGAATTTTAATAGGCAGATTTTTTTCAACGTCTCTGAAATATTCGCCTGAAAGAGTGTCGGCATCGTATTCGCAATGGCCAGTTACAAAAATTTGTCTGCCGTTTTTGGAGGCAACGAGATAAACTCCCGCATCGTCCGATTCGGCAAGAATAGTAAGCTCTTTTACCTTTTCAATATCTTCTCTTTTCACTTCGGTATGACGTGAATGAGGCGCAAAGAAATAATCGTCAAAGCCTCTTACGAGCGGATTTCTTCTTGAAAGACGCTTGTGTGAAAAAATGCCGAACATTTTTTCTTCAAGAGGATATTTCGGAACGTTATGGTAGTAGTTAAGAGCAGCCTGAGCGCCCCAACAAACGAAGATGGAGGAATAAACGTTATGCTCGGCCCACTCGAAAATTTCGGTAAGCTCGTTCCAATAGTCAACCTCTTCAAAGGGGAGCGTTTCAACGGGCGCGCCGGTTACGATAAGACCGTCGAATTTCTGGTCTTTAACTTCTTCAAAATGCTTATAAAATTTTATAAGATGCTCCTGCGAGGTGTTTTTTGAAATGTGGCTTTTCATTTGCAAAAGCTCAATATCAACCTGCAAGGGCGTGTTACTCAAAAGACGCATAAATTGCGTTTCGGTATCGGTCTTTTTGGGCATGAGATTCAAAAAAGCGATTTTCAACGGACGTATATCCTGCTTTAAAGCTCTTTTTTCCGTCATTACAAATATGTTTTCGCTTTCGAGTCTGCTTGCGGCAGGAAGCTCGTTGTTAATTTTTATCGGCAATTTTTTGCACCTCCGAACTTTTATAAATGTAATTTTAACATAAAAAAAGTAACAATGCAACAATTTATGCATAAAAACAGAAAATGCCCTGCAAAAAGCAGGGCAAATAAGTTAAAAATCAGTCTATAAGGTCTAAAATCATTTCTTTTGGCTTTGCGCCCAAGCTTTGTTCCTTGATTTCGCCGTTTTTAAAGATTATAACTGTGGGAATGCTCATAACGCCGAAACGTGCGGCAAGAGACTCCTCTTCGTCGACATTTACCTTGCAAACGGCAATATCGGCTCTTTCTTCCGCGATTTCGTCTATAACGGGACCCATCATTCTGCAAGGACCGCACCAAGGAGCCCAAAAATCAACTATGGCAATTTCGTTTTCTTTAATAACGCTGTCGAAATTTTCTGATGTTAAATTTAAAACGCTCATCTTAATATCTCCTTTTATAATAGTATTTGTAAAAATTTAAAAATTATTTATCGTGCCTTTTCTTTATTTTCAAAAGAAGCGGATAAAGGACGATGAGCAAAAGCGAAAGGGCGGGCACGTCCACAACGAGATAAGGAATTCTTATCATAAACCAAGCCCAGAGGCTTCTTGAAGAGTCAAAGAAAAGCCAAAGCATAAGGCTGTTAACGGGCACGTAAATTAAGGCCTGCACCAAAAAAACGGTTAAAGGAATTTTAACGGGGAAAAATCTTATCTTTTTAAATAAGACGTTAAATAAAAACCACATCATAAGGGGCGCCAAAACGTGAGCAACCGAAAAAGCGGGATTATAAGCGCCGCCCGATGAGTTTAAAATTGTTGATAAAAAGTCGATTGCAAAGCCTGCTCCCATAGCCCAAAGCGGATTTTTATAAAGAAAAGCCACCAAATAAAGGCAAACGAGATTTATTGAAATTTGTTTGCCCAAAATGCCCGCAACGGGAATTTGCACGGTTAAGAATGAGAGGGCGGTACCGATAGCGACGAAGACCGCAACGGTAGTTAAGTCGAGTATTGCCGATTTTGTTTTGTTTTGCATTTTATCAAATCCTTTTCGCGTTTTTTGCCGTTTGGCAATAATCCGCAAAAAGAAACAAAAAAGACGGCAAGGCCGCCCGAAAATTCTTTTGGCGGAACGGAAATTAGGCACCGCAGAAAAAATTTTCTTTCGTTTGTCCGACTGCTCCTGCCGAAACAACACTTAACGCACCTTAATTCCATATTAAGTTAAAAATATTATATCACGGGAAAAGCTTTTTTGCAAGAAAAAAATACAAATTACCCAAAAGACGAAAATAACTTAAATTTTGTTTATATAATCTCTTGACAATAAACAAATTTAATGCTATAATCTATCGCAGTTATTTGGTGGGTGTAGCCCAGCTGGTTAGAGCGTCGGATTGTGGTTCCGAATGTCGTGGGTTCGAATCCCATCTCCCACCCCAAGAAAAAAAGCAACGCTTCAGGCGTTGCTTTTTTGTTTCAGCGAGTCGGGGGATTCGAAGGGTGTCGGAAGTGAATGACAGTCCTGTGGACTGTCAGAGCCGACGCTGACCGAGCCCGCAGGCGAGACCGAATCCCATCTCCCACCCCAAGAAAAAAGCAACGCTTTAAGCGTTGCTTTTTTGTTTTTTTATTTGTTTTCTTCAAGATGCTTTTTTAAAGCCTGAAAAGTTTCGTCGCTTATAACGTGCTCTATTTTGCAAGCATCCTCGGAAGCAATTTTTTCGTCAACTCCGAGTAAAGTGAAAATTTTAGTTAAAACGGTGTGGCGCTCGTAAATGGTTTGTGAAAGGGCGAGTCCTTTTTCGGTTAAAGAAATGTAACCGTTGGAATCAACCGTTATATATCCGTCTTTTTTAAGATTTGCTACGGCACGGCTTACGCTGGGCTTGGAAAAATTCATTTGCTCAGCAATATCTATTGAGCGAACCGACGCCTTTTTTTTATGGAGAAGATGAATTGTTTCAAGATACATTTCGGCAGAAGGGTTTAAAGGCATATACAAACCTCCGCAATAAAAATTTGTTTTATATGTTTATAGAATATCACAAATATAGAGTAAAATCAACAAAAAAAGAAAACAGTAAGAAAAAAATAAAAAATTTCCAAAAAAGCTATTGACAATTTTTAAAAAATAGCTATAATATTATTAGTTAGCAATGGCTAACTAATTTTTAGAAAGAACAGTTAGCTATTGCTAACTGAATAGTATAGGCGGTGTTAAAAATGAATTTAAGAAAAGCGGAAGAAGGCAGAGAATACATTATTTCGCAAATAAATACCAACGACGAGGAGTTAAATGCTTTTTTGTTTTCGTTGGGTTGTTACAGCGGTCAGTCGATTTCGGTGATTGCAAAGCGCAAGGCGGGCCTTACCGTTTCGGTTAAAGACGGACGTTACAGCATAGATAATTGTTTGGCGGAGGCAATTTTGGTTTAAAAACGTTAAGCTAAAATTTTAACCGCGAGTTAGCTATTGCTAACCACAAAATGAGAAAGCAGGAAAAAACAATGAAAATAGCGCTAACAGGCAATCCGAATTCGGGCAAAACCACAATGTTTAACGCCTTAACGGGTTCCGGTGAAAAGGTTGGAAATTGGGCAGGCGTTACCGTTGACAAAAAAGAACGTCCGGTTAAAAAAACATATGCGGGAAACAAGCAGATTACCGCAGTTGACCTTCCGGGAGCTTATTCCTTATCGCCCTTCACGAGCGAAGAAAGCATTACGAGCTCTTTTGTTAAAAATGAAAATCCCGACGTTATCGTCAATATAGTCGATGCAGATAATTTAAGCCGAAGCCTTTTCTTCACCACGCAGCTTTTGGAACTTGGAATTCCCGTTGTCGTGGCTTTGAATAAAAGCGATATCGGCAAGAAAAAGGGAAATAAAATTGATGCCGATAAGCTTTCTTTAAAGCTCGGATGTCCCGTTGTAAAAACCGTTTCCACCTCGGCGGGCGGATTAAAGGCTGTTGTTGAAGCAGCCGTTTCAAAAGCGGGGACAGAGCAAAGAGCGCCTTACTTACAGGGTGAGATTAATCTTGAAGACAAGGCTCAGGTTGAGGCTTCCGACCGCAAGCGCCTTGATTTTGTAAACGAAATTGTCAAAGAGGTTGAAACTCGAAAAAAATTAACCAAAGATAAGCACGTGGGCGATAAAATAGATGCGGTTTTAACAAACAAGTGGCTTGGAATTCCCATTTTTGCCGTTGTAATGTTTTTGGTTTTTTACATTTCTCAAACAACGCTCGGCACATGGATTGCCGAAGGCGTGGAAATAGGCGGAGTATTCATTCCCGGACTCGTGCCTCTTTTGGAAGCCTTTCAAGGCTGGGTTGGCGGACTTTTTGAAAATGCAAATCCTTTAATTTCGGCTATTTTGGTTGACGGAGTTATAGGCGGAGTAGTGGCCGTTGTTGGCTTTTTGCCGCTCGTTATGGTAATGTATTTTCTCATAGCGCTTTTGGAGGACTGCGGTTATATGGCTCGCGCCGCTGTGGTTTTAGACCCTATTTTCAAAAAAGTAGGTCTTTCGGGCAAATCGGTTATTCCGTTTGTTATAACGGTTGGATGCGCCGTTCCGGGCGTTATGGCAAGCCGTACTATTCGCAACGAGCGTGAGCGCAGAGCAACCGCAATGCTTGCGCCCTTTATGCCCTGCGGAGCCAAAATTCCCGTTATTGCGCTTTTTGCGGGCGCCTTTTTTGCAGATGCTTGGTGGGTAAGTGCTCTTATGTATTTTGCGGGAATAGCGCTCATTTTTATAGGCGCGTTAATTGTAAATTTCGTTACGGGCTATAAGTCGAAAAAATCCTTTTTCATTATGGAGCTCCCCGAATATAAAAGACCTTCGATTTGGGAAGCGTTTAAATCAATGTGTTCAAGAGGTTGGGAATACGTTGTAAAAGCGGCCACCATTATTCTTCTTTGCAATATGGCTGTTCAGCTTATGCAAACGTTTAGCTGGAATTTTACGGTTGCCGAGAGCGCCGACCAATCTATTTTGGCGTCTGTTGCATCTCCCTTTGCCTATATTCTTTTGCCCATAGTGGGAGTTTTATCCTGGCAGCTTGCAGCGGCGGCAATTACGGGCTTTATAGCCAAAGAAAACGTTGTGGGCACGCTTGCGGTATGCTTCGTGGGACTTGAAAATTTAATCGATACCGAGGAGCTTGCAATGATGGAGGGTGCAGGCGCAGAGGTTGCGGGAGTTATGGCAATTACTAAGGTTGCGGCGCTTGCATATTTGATGTTTAATCTTTATACTCCTCCTTGCTTTGCGGCAATAGGAGCGATGAATGCCGAAATGAAAAGCGCAAAATGGCTTTGGGGTGGAATAGCTCTTCAATTTGCCGTGGGATATGCCGTTTCCTATTTGGTTTACACCGTTGGAACGCTTATAACGGCGCCCGAACTGATTAACGTAACTGCGGCGGTTATAGGTCTTGCTGCCGTAACGCTTATAGTGCTGGTTACCGTTTTAATCGGAGTAAAAGCAAACCGAAAAGCAAAAGAGGAAAAGCTCTTAAACGCTTAAAATATTTTTAAAATAAGGTTTAATTATGGAAAACGCAATTATAATTTTAATATTAGTCGGAATTGCATCGGGCATTACCGCATATCTTATTCGTTTAAAAAAGCAAGGAGCAAAATGCGTGGGATGTCCTTATGCAAAGCAGTGCGGCAAAGGCTGCACCAAGAAAAAATGAAACAAACCCCGAGAGTAGTTTCTCGGGGTTTTTATATTGAAAATATTGCATTTTTTCAGAGTTTATGCTATATTACAAATAATAAAAAGAAACGGAGAGCATTATGAAAAAGAAAAAGGGCTTATCGGTTATTATAGCCGCGGTTATTACCGTAACCGTGTTAATGGGCGCGTTTACGGCATTTGATTCCATAGTCGGCGGCAAGTCGTTTGGCAAGGTGCGAGATACAATAGAAGATGGCGGCGGAAAAAAGGCGAGAGTAATTTTGCTTGCGGGGCAGTCTAATGCATCGGGCTGCAGTCTGGACGAGTATCTTCAAAAAAACGTTTCCGAGGAAAAATATGCAGAATATCAAAACGGATATGATAACGTTTATATAAACTACGTTTCGGGAGCAAACGAATCGAACGGATTTGTAAAATGCAAAACCCTTCAAGGCGAACTGGAAGGAGGGTTTGGCCCCGAACTCGGCATTGCCGAAAAGTTAAGCGAGCAATATCCCGATGAAACCTTTTTCATAATAAAATGCGCTTGGGGTGGAACCAACCTTTTTAATCTTTGGCTTTCGCCTTCAAGCTGGGGAATAGGCGATTATTTCGAGCAGCTTGAGTTTATTTTTCCGAATAAAAGCGATAGAACGGGGCAGCTTTACAGACATCTCGTCGGATTTACCGAAAACAGCATAGAATATCTTAAATCTAAAAACTACGACGTTAAAATCGAAGCGTTATGCTGGATGCAGGGCGAAGCCGATTCTTTCGACGTAAATCACGCAGTAAACTACGAAAAGCGCTTAAACAATTTTATAAAGGACGTGCGAAGAGAACTTGCGCCCTACGCCTCAAGCGACGGTATTGCCTTTATAGATGCCCATATTGCCGATAACCCTGTTTACTGGGTTTATTGCGATGAGATAAATGCCTCAAAGGATGCGGTTAAAAATTCATCGCCGATAAATGCGCTTATAGATACCAACAAAGAGGGCTTAACCTGCGAAAATGAACCCGAGGGCTCGCCCGATATGGCTCATTACGATTCTTTAAGCGAGATAAAGCTCGGAAACCTCTTTGCCGAGGAAGCAATAAAATTTTTCGATTAAAAAGTAAAGGCACGCCTTGCAAAGCGTGCCTTTTATTATTTTTAGCTTGGTTAATCCTCGTCTATGGCGTTTACGGGAGGAACGGCGTCCTTGCGGTAGAAGAAAACCGAGGGGCCGACGAATATTGCAAAAAGAATAAGGAAGAAAAGGAAATTAATAATTCCGTCTGTTTTTCCGGTGGTGAAGAATGTGAAAAGTCCCGTACCGCAAAGTGTGAAGAAAATCGAGCCTATTATTGCAATCACGGGCATTACAAAACGCTTAAAGACACCGAGGTCCTTGAAATTTCGCATAATACAAACGTACATTGCAATATATAAAGCGTAAATTATAGCGCAAACAAGCTCGTCTAAGGCGCCGAAATGAATGCCGAACCAATCGTTATTAAAGATAAGCGCCCATAAAGCCAAAATGGCAACAGAACAGCCATAGCCGTAAACGCAGGACCAGAAAGAAGTTGAGCCGTTAACGCTTAATTTCGAGAATTTTTTGGGGCAAATTCCTTGTCCGCGACAGGAAAGGGTATACATTCCGCGGCAAGAGCTTATAATTAAGCCGTTTACGGTGCCAATACAGGAAATTGTGATGAATAAGGTGAATAAAATGCCGCCGAAGCCGCCGAAAATCTTTTCAAAAACAACAATGGGAGCGTTTGCGCCGGCATTCACAACACCGTCGTTACCTAAAATTGCGGAAAGTGATGCATAGTATAAAAGATAGAAAATAAGAATGGCAACGGTGCCGAAGACGAGTGCCTTGGGGAGATTTCTTTTTGAATCCTTAAGCTCGGCGTTAATTGAGGTTGCGCAAACCCAACCCTCGTAAGCGAATGCGGTTGTGGTAATTGCGGCTCCGAAATTTGAGGTGCCAATTTCGGCGCTGCTTCCCAAAGCGTTTATAATACCGAAATCGGGGCCTATAATAAGACCTGCAAACAAGCCCACAATAACAACCAGGGCAATGGGAATAAGCTTAATTGCGGTTGCCGAAACCTGAAATTTCGCCGAAAGCTTTGGCGAATAATAGTTGAGAATAACCAAAAGGGTAATAAGCACGAAGGCAAAAAGCAAAACCTGCCAATCGCCGTAGTGGAAGTTTAAGCCGAACATTCTGAAAAAATAATGCCCTGCAAAAACGGCAACTATTGAGGTGATAATAGGATAATAAAGGGTGGTCATCGTCCATGCGATGAAATAACCCACCTTTTTGTTGGTTGCGGCTTCAACGTAGTCAACAACTCCGTTGAATTTTTTAACCTTGTTTGCAAAAATTGCAAAGCAAAAGGCGGATGCAATCATAATAAGACCGCCTATAAACCAAGCAAAAAGCGAGGCTTTAAGGTCGCCGCCCGATTTTGAAAGAACGTCGCTTGCTTTAATGAATACACCCGAACCGATAACAATGCCTATAACCATTGCAATACCTGTCCAGATGCCGTACTGTTTTTTAACTTCTTGCATAAAAACTCCTTGATGTAAATGTGTGTAATATTAAGCTGATTATTGATTTTCATTAGCTAAAACAAAAGCTGTGTTTTCGGGAATATCATAATCTTTGTATGTATGTTCGCCAAGAATATAAATAAATTCTTTAGGACAAAGAACGGTGTTAGCGTCTTTTATTTCAAAAATAAATATCCTATTATTTTGAGAAAGGGCAAAAATTTTATTGCCGATGACTATATAATTTCCGTATTCTGAAAAAGAAATTAAATCGCTTGCTCCGAAACGAAAGTAATTTTTTTCTGTGTCTAAAGATAAATAAGGGCTACAACCGTCGACATATTGCTCATCTGCGGCGTAATAGGTGCCGGAAGAAAAATTGCTTGAAAAGGAACAACCGGCAAAAACGAATAATAAGGTTAATAAAAGCAAACAACATAAAATTCGTTTCATTTTACCACCGCCTTTTCATAATTATAACAAAAATATTTTTAAGTGTCAACGAATGTCGAAAACAAAAGCCGCAATAGTTTTGAAATTAAAACGGGAATTCACCTATAACACGAAAAAACAGAGCAAGCAAAGGCTCTCTTTTTCAAAGCGTCTTCGGTTGACAAAGCACCCGCCGTATGCTATACTGATTGCAATAAAATCCGCGGAGGTTCTTATGAAAAATAAAAATATTGCTTGGTCTGCGGCAGAGATACTTTTGCCCGACTTTGAGAAGACGGACGGCACCCGTTGGGCAGTCGTTGCCTGCGACCAGTTTACAAGTGAAGAATATTATTGGGAAAGCGTAAAGAAAACCGTTGGCGACGCACCTTCAACACTTTCAATGATTTTGCCCGAGGTTTACCTTTCCGAAACAGAAACCCGTGTTCCCGTGATAAACAGGCGCATGAGAGAGATTCTTGAAAAGCATCTTATTTCTTACCCCAACGCCATGATATATTTGGAGCGCACGCAGTCCGATGGCACTGTTCGCCGCGGCATTATCGGAGCGGTGGATTTAGAGTGCTACGATTACCGCGCAGGTTCAGATTCCTTAATTCGAGCAACCGAGGGAACTGTGCTTGAGCGCATTCCGCCCCGAGTTGCCATTCGACGCGACGCCCCCTTGGAGCTTCCCCACATTATGCTTTTAATCGACGACCCTCGCAAGACCGTAATCGAGCCGCTTATTCCGACACATACGGACGTTGCGCCTCTTTACGACTTTGACCTTATGGAAGGTGGCGGACACGTCAAGGGCTTCTTATTGAGCAACGACGAGCAAGATAACATTGCAAAATCTCTTGAAGCTCTTATTACCGAGGAAGCAATAGGTGAGCGCTACGGCGACTCCTCACTTGCTCCTTTGCTCTTTGCCGTTGGAGACGGCAACCACTCGTTAGCAACCGCAAAGGCCGCCTACGAGGAGGTTAAGGCCTGCATCGGTGTTGAGGCGGCAAAGAATCACCCTGCACACTATGCCTTGGCAGAGGTTGTTAACCTTCACGATGCGTCAATCAATTTTGAACCGATTTACCGCGTGGTCTTTAATTGCAATCCCACCGCGCTTCTTTCAGACCTCAAAGCTTACCTTGCCTCTCTTGACGGCACAGCAAAGCCGCAGGGAATACACTACGTCAGCGCAGGCGCAGAGGGAGATTTAACCGTTAATACTCCCGTTTGTCAACTGGCGGTAGGAACTCTTCAAACCTTCCTCGGCGACTATGCAAAGGCGCACCCCGAGGTTGAGGTCGACTACATTCACGGAGAGGACTCGCTTTGCGAACTTGCAAAAAAGAAGAACGCCATCGGATTCCTCTTTGAAGGAATGCGTAAGGACGAATTGTTCCGCACCGTAATTTATGACGGCGCACTCCCGCGAAAGACCTTCTCCATGGGCCACGCCCGCGACAAGAGATATTATCTGGAATGCAGAAAAATCAAATAACGTGATGCAAAAAAGCCACCCGTTTGGGTGGCTTTTTGTTTGTGGGACTAAATCTCGTTTTTAGGGTATGTGTGTGGGACAAAAAGTATTTTTTTGCAAAGTAAAAATAATCTCTAATTATATGTTATCCCATTTTCAGTCAATCTATTTTTAACGACATTTATAGCAATCTCAGACGAATCAATTCCTATAAATTTACGACCCAATTTTGCTGCGGCTAAAAGTGTAGTTCCGCTACCCGCAAAACAATCCATAATTATGCTATTTTCTCTTGAAGATTGTTTAATTATCAATTCAAGCATTTCAAGATTCTTTTGAGTCGGGTATTTCGGCGCTTGTGGGTCTTTATATTTCCAAATATCTTGTATCTTCTTTCCTTTATGCTCATCAGCGTATTTTTTGATACGTGGATTTCCTGTTTTTGACCATTCAATTAAACCAATTTTATCCATCCTATCAAATTCTTCAGGACTTGTACGCCAATGCCTGCCAGCAGGGGGTAGCATTCCACGCCAAGCCATTCCCGTTATGCCATTAGTTGTTTCACCAGGAGCGTGCAAAGGAATAGTTGTATATCTTCTACCGTCAGCATCAATTTTAGTAAATTTTGTAGCCAATTCACTTTCTTCTAAAGAAATTTTGATTTCATTCCAAATGTTTTTTTGCGAATTTTTAGAATAGAAAAGAATCATATCTTTTTCATTTCCATAGGCTTTTCTATCAAAATTTTTAGGATTCGACTTAATGCGGGTTATATCATTTTTGAAGTTTTTCGCACCAAAAATTTCATCTAAAATAATCTTAAAATAATGACCCATTTTAGTATCTATGTGAACATAAAGACTACCTTCTTCCGATAAAAGTTCATATATAAGAACAAATCTTTCGTACATAAACTTAATAAATTCATCGTCGGTCATTAAATCACTATACGCGATAGTATTACTTTTTTTTCGACTTATCGTATTTGCACGATTTTCACTTATAGAAAAAATTTGGTTTGTATTAAAAGGTGGGTCTATATAAATTAAATCTATAAAACCTTTTCTACCATTCAACAAAGCAGACATTATTTCAAAGTTGTCGCCACTAAATAAATAAGACATATCATCTCTTATTGTAATCGTTGAGATAAGTTTTGCTCTTGATAAAATATCTTCTTTCGTTTCTTTATTTTCAAATAGCAATTCCACTATATTTACTCCTTATAATGAATATAAGAACTCTCTAAGCAACAGACTTGATATGATAATTTGTTCTTCGTGATTTTCTAAATATCGATATAATTTATGATTTCCTTTGATATAGAGAACACCGTCCATAATGGCGATAGGTACAACTTCTGCGTTTAAGGTATTAGAATAAAAGTTTGATGTTATAGTTGACACGGCGTCGTCAAACTGCGCGTTTTGGTGTCCGCCAAAATCCGTTAAAAATTTCGCTTCGCCTACCACATACTTATTGTTAAAACGCGCTAAAAAGTCCAACCCTTTTTCTCTATTATAGCCAAAATACTTTGCCGCAAAATGTGCCATTTCCGCATCAGAAACATTCAAAACAGCATTCTCATTCGGGTTGCGTAAAAAATCTGTAATACTTTTATACACGGGAACACCTAATGTTCCTTTATTAAGCCAATACTTAAACATAGGACCAATTTGGCGATTTGTTTCTTTAGGCTCGGTGCATTTTTCAATAACAACATCATAGCCCATTTCATAAATAGTTCCAGCAATTCTATTTATTGTTTGCGGGTTCCTTTTTATCGAAGACGGGTCCCTACGCAAATAAGCAACGTAAGAATCTTTTACAGGAAATAATTCTAACTGCAATAAATTTTTTATAAGCAACTCATTGTCCCTATTTTGAAACGCTGTTTCAATGCCTCTCTGTAAATGAGGGGCAAGTTCTCTACGTAAGTTTGGAGAAATAGGATATACTTTATATAATTCATCAAGATAATTTTTTTGATTAGCAAAATCAATGCTCATTTCAGTCCAAATATTCATATTCTTTTTCCTTTGCGTTTTTGGTACTACTAAAAATATTATATCATATATTTTCAAAAAATTCAATTCCTTTTACCGTATGTAAATAAATTATATAGTTCAAATCCCATCGTGGGAGAGTTTCATCATACATTGACTTAAAGTGTGTGGGACAAAATCTGTCGTACTATTTTTCATGAAATTGCATTTAAAAAGACCTATAAAAGCGTAAAAATGCTCTTATAGGTCTTAATTTTTGCTGTAAAACGCCGACTTTAGCGTAAAAACATATAATAAATGTCTATAAGCAAAATACTTATAGACCCATACGAATTGCGGAGAAGAGGGGATTTGCTCTCATATTTTGCAAAGCAGTTTGTGCATAACTTTCGTTTGTGCTTTGCAAAATATTTCGGTCAGCCGCTAAAAACGGTGGGTGACCACCGTTTTTTTAACGCTCTTGTTCAAATCCCCTCAAATTTTTACCCATAACACGAAAAAAGAGAGTAAGTCGCTGACTTACTCTCTTTTTTGGCGGAGAAGAGGGGATTTGAACCCCTGCAACGCGAAATGCATCCTACTCCCTTAGCAGGGGAGCCCCTTTGGCCTCTTGGGTACTTCTCCAAAGTTATTTGTGCAGTTATTAAAAAAATGGCGGAGGGAAAGGGATTCGAACCCTTGTGGGCTATTCACCCAAACGGTTTTCAAGACCGCCTCGTTATGACCGCTTCGATATCCCTCCGTATAAGACAAACGGAAGATTTTTCCGAAAGTGCCTAATAATTGTAGCAAAAAAGTTCGTGCTTGTCAACATTTTTGGCGTTTATTTTTTTATTAAAAGGAAATTAAGGGATATTTTCAAAAATATCGTTTTTACCGCTGTCGTTTCCAACCGTTGAAAAATAAAGCCCGAATTTGCGAATATCGTAAACTCCGCTTTCGGAAACGGTAAAATAATCTCTTTGAGAAATGTGCTTGTTAAAAGCCTCGTCGGCAATTTCAAAGGGGGTTTTTCCGCTCGAAAGCTTTTCACGGGTGTTTAATAAAACTCCGCCCTGCTCGCCCTCGTAAAGATGCAAATAAATTTTTTGAGGAGTGTGAATTCCGTAAGCGGCTGCGGTAACGGGCTCGTATGAAATAGTACCCGAAAGCTCGGCGCATTCGGTTGCCAAAAGCGCATTAAGACAGTGCGCACCGTGGCCGTATTCACCGTTAAGGTCGTGCGCAATTACAACGGTGGGCTTAAAACGGCGTATATGCTTAACGAGATATTTCATTATTGCCTCTTCGTCGTAAAATTTTTCGGCGGCGGCAAGATTTTTGCAAAATTTATCGGCAAATTCGCTCGCAACGGGGTAATATTTAACGCCCATTGTCCAAACGCCGTCCAAAACCTCGTGAGGTCTGTCTTTGGTATCATTATGATTTACCATGTGAAGCACTTGGATTTTTTTGCCTTCGTCGGCGTATTTTGCAATTAAACCGCCGAAGAAAAGAGTATCGTCGTCGAAATGCGTGGCGAAAACCAAAATATCGGCGCCGCTGTCAAGCGGAGCTTCCCATCTTTGAACCTCATCGGGCAAAACGCCTTCGGTGAAAACCTCAACAGAACAAACGGAAGAAGGAAGCGTTATTTCAACGCTGTTTCCGTTTATAACCAAAACCTCGTGAAGAAATCCGAGCTTTCCGGCAAGTGAATAAACGCCGTCGGTTTTAACCTCGTAAGCCGAGGGGACGGTTGCGAATTTAATATAAATAAAACCTATTTTTTCATTTGAAACGATTTTTAAAATATCGCCGCTTTTTCCCGTGCTTGTGCGGTAGCTTCCGTCAAAAAGCTTTGAAGATGCTGAATCTCCGTTTACCGTTATATTGCATTCCTTCGTTATATCGCGGCATAACGAGTCGGCCTTCGCACCGAAAAAGAAAGAGGTGGAAAGCAACAAAAAAGCAATAATAAAAGAAACGGTTTTTTTATTCATAAAGCATTTCCATATCTACGGCTTTAAAGCCGTCTGCGGTTTTAGATAAAAATATTTTACCTGCAAAAGAGCAAACTCTTGTTTCGTTTCCTCTTTTAACTAAAACGAGGTCGAATTTAACGTCAACCGAGAAATCGTTTTCGGAATATTTTTGATAATTCGATAAAACCTCGTTTTCAAAGGTATAGCTTCTGGGATATTCGCCGTAGCGGTTATCTAATTTCAAAAGTCTGGCACCGAAATCGCTCTCGCTGTGAATAAGAGGCGAGATTTTGGAAAATTTCTCGTTTGCAACGGTTACGAAAACGGCGTATTTTTTGTAAAAATCACGGCAGAAATCGGTAACTTTCGATTTTTCATCATCTGAAAACGCCAAAGAAAAATCAACTTCAAACTCGCTTTTTTCAAGCTTTAAAACTTGTTCCGAGGCAACGCCCGAAAATTCGGTTATATAAGTAAATTCGTCAATTACGTATTTGTTTAAGAAATACTTTTTGCTGCCTATTTTCTCAAAGCGGTCGGTAATTAAAACGGGCTCGTCTAAAAATTTCGAGTCTATTTCCTTGCCGTTTGCAAGCACCGAAATTCCGTCGGCAAACGAAACGGAATATTCAAATAAGGCGCACTCCTCGAAAGAGGTAAATTCGTAGCAGTTGTGGTTAAAAAAGCTTTTTTTACCGGTGGGCGAAACTGTTAACGTTCCGAACTTTTTCTTTCCCGCCATAAAGTCATAAATCTTAACCTCGTCGGTTGAGGAGGATTGCTCAAAATAATATAACTCCTCGGAGGCGATATATTTGGTTATATATTCCTTGAAAACGCTTTTCGTTTTTAAAGCGTCGGGCGTATTTGAAAGATAAGAATAGACGGCGTCGCAGTCTGCGGTTTTATAGGCGTTTAAAATTTCGTCGCAATATCTTTCGGGACGGTTTCTTTCAAAATCGGCAAGATAAAAGCCGAAAACCGCAAGCAAAATTACAAATAAGGCGCCGAGCGATGCCCAAGATATAAAAAATATTTTTTTGAATTTTTCGTTTTTCATATTCGGGCTCCTTTATTTAACGATAATTGCGGTGGGAATCGGACGAGGGCCCGTAACGGAAGAGTGTTTATTTAAATATTCACCCTGATAAATCATCATAGAAGAAGAACCGCCGTCTAAATTTGCGGCGTTAATGGCGCCGTATTCAATCATAATGTCTTGAAGACCTTTATAAGAAATTCCAAGGCTGTGAGGTTGTCTGCCGTCAACGACCAAGAGCAGAATTGCGCCGTCGGCACGCTGACCTATTGCGGTTCTGGGATGAAGAGCGCCGCTTGAAGAAATTTTTGCGCGGTTTCCGTTAACGACAAGAGCGGGACCAAAGCTTACGGCGTCAACGATACCTTTTTTAAGAGCATCCGAAACCGACATCTGTCCTACTATAAGACGGTGCTCGGCATCGAATCCTATAATGGTTTCATACATACTGGGGAGATGAGAAATAAGCTCGCCGTTTTTGAAAACGAAGCCGAGAGGCATACCGCCGTCGGCAACGCCGCCCGGATCGTAAAAGCCGCCTGCGTTGGTTGCGGCAACGGCACCCGTTTTATTGTAAATCTCCATAAGCGTTTCACCAACGCCCTGCTTATCAAAATGGTCGATAGTGTAAATGCTTACTCTCGAAGGGTCTTTAATTATCATAAGCTTGCCTACGAAAAGGTCGCCCCTAACGGTAATAACCTCAATGGGCTCGCCTTCGGCAGGGATTTCGGGAATAACGGGAGGCTCGGTAACCTCTCCGCCTTTTTCGGAAGAAGACGCCATAATGGAATCTATTTCGGATTGAGGAAGATAGATGTTTGCAAGAAACTTCAAAGCGCTCGTTTCGGTAACGGTCATTACGAAAAAGTTTTTTGCGGCAGGCGAAGGACCGTAGCAAATTAAGCAACCCGCAAAATAGAGCGCTGCTATAAGAGTGAGTAAAAAACAACCGAAGCAAAGCATAACCTTTTTAAAGACGCTAAAAAAACGGCTTGAAAGGCTTTTCTTTTCGGGTTTTATCTCCTCGGTTTTAACTTTTTCGTTTTCTAAAACGGTTTCCTGCATTTTTATATTCCTTCTTAAAAATTATTAAGTCGCTGTAATTTATAATTATATAACAGGCAACCGAATAAGTCAAGTAAATAAACGCTTTAAAGAGCTAAAAAAACCCAAAAAAATACCAAAGTGTCAAGTAAAAACACTTGACAGGCAGAGATTTATATGTTAAAATAAATAAGGTGAGTTTTTAAAACGCTTCAAAAAGGAAAGGAAGAGCCTTAAAATGTTTGAGAAAGACCTCACAATTCCAATGCTTCTCGATTTTTACGGAGAGCTTTTAACCGAAAATCAGCGTGAAACAATGGTGGCTTATTATGAAGACGATATGTCGCTCGGAGAAATTGCGGCAGGCACGGGAATAACCCGTCAGGGCGTGCGCGACACCATTAAAAGAGGCGAAGAACAGTTAAAAAGCTATGAGGAACGCTTGGGGCTTATAGCAAGACTTAACGAAACTCTTGAAAAGGTTGAAACAATTAAAGGCAAAATTGAGCAAATTAAAGAAATCAACTCTAAAACGGGTATGATTTTGGAAATTCACAGCAAATCAAACGAAATTTTACAAACGATAGACGAAATTATTTATTAAGCGGGTTTTATTATGGGATTCGAAAATCTTTCCGATAAATTATCCGGAATATTCAAAAAACTCAAAAACAGAGGAAAGCTGACCGAAGCCGACGTTTCGGAGGCAATGCGAGAAATTAAGCTTGCGCTTCTCTCGGCAGACGTAAACTTCAAGGTAGTTAAAGAGTTTATAAAAAGAGTAACCGAAAGGGCGCTCGGCGAGGACGTTATGAAAAGCCTCACCCCCGCTCAGCAGGTTGTTAAAATAGTAAACGAGGAAATGGCAAAGCTCATGTCCTCGGATGACCAAAAAATTAAAATAAAAAATAACGGAAAAACCGTTATAATGCTTGTAGGTCTTCAAGGCACGGGTAAAACAACTCACGGCGCAAAGCTTGCAAAGCTTTATAAAGAAAAAGGTAAAAGACCTCTTTTGGTTGCCTGTGATATTTACCGTCCCGCCGCAATTTTGCAGCTTCAAAAGCTCGGTGAAAAGTGCGACGTTCCCGTTTTTGCCAAAGAAGGCGAAAAAGACGCCGTAAAAATTGCAACCGAAGCAATAAAGCACGCCGAAAAATACGGAAACGATATAATTTTAATAGATACCGCCGGCCGCTTGCATATAGACGAAGAAATGATGTCGGAGCTTAAAAAGATTAAAGAAAAGGTAAATCCCGATGAAATTCTCTTAACCGTCGACGCAATGACAGGTCAGGACGCCGTAAACGTTGCCGAAAGCTTTAACGGATTGTTAGACATAACGGGCGTAATTTTAACTAAATTAGACGGCGATACCCGAGGCGGTGCCGTTTTGTCGGTTCTTTACGTAACGGGCAAGCCGGTAAAATTTGCGGGCACGGGCGAAAAGCTCACCGATTTCGAGGAATTCAAACCCGAAAGAATGGCAAACCGAATTCTCGGAATGGGCGACGTTTTATCGGTTATCGAGCAGGTTGAAAGAAGCATAAACGAAGAGGAAGCCAAAAAGCTCGAAGCTAAAATGCTTTCAAATGAGTTCAATATGAACGATTACCTTATGCAAATAAGGCAAATAAAAAAGATGGGCAACATAAGGGCGCTTCTTGAAAATATGCCGGGCATAGATAAAAAAGCGCTTGCCTCGGCAAATATAGACGAGCGTCAGTTTGTTCGATTTGAGGCAATTATTCAGTCGATGACCGAAAAGGAAAGAAGAAAGCCCGAAATAATCGACGGCAAACGCCGCAAGCGAATTGCTCTCGGCTCAGGAAACACCGTTGAAACGGTAAATAAGCTTTTAAGCTCATATAAGCAGCTTAAAGATATGATGAAAAAACTAAAAAAGAGCGGCTTTAACGGAATGCAAGGAATGAATATGAAAAATATGAAGTTGCCGCCAAACTTTAAAAAAGGGTTTTAACGGGTTTAACGGAAAAAGTTAAAAACCGATAAAATACAAACAAAACTAAATTCGGAGGTGAAAAAGATGGCAGTTAAAATCAGACTCAGAAGAATGGGCGCAAAGAAGGCTCCTTTCTACAGAATCGTTGTTGCAGACTCAAGATATCCCCGTGACGGCAGATTTATTGAAGAAATCGGAACTTACAATCCCCTTACCAACCCCGCAGAAGTTAAAATTGATGCAGAGAAAGCAACCGATTGGATTAAAAACGGCGCACAGCCCACCGTTACCGTAAAGGCTCTTCTCAAAAAGAACGGCGTTATAGGTTAAGCGGTGTTTAAGAAAGGCTTGGTCTAAGTTATGAAGGATTTACTTGAGTACCTTGTCAAATCACTTGTTGAAAATCCCGCCGAGGTTAAAGTAGCCGAGGAAGAAAAGGGAGATAATGTCGAGTTCAAAATATCGGTCGGCAAGGATGACATGGGAAGAATCATCGGCAAGCAGGGCAAAATAGCGCGCGCAATTCGCGTTGTAATGCGTTCGGCAGCTACGAAGCAGGGCAAAAAAGTCAACGTTGAAATAGTTGAAGAATAAGCTGTCGTTGATAAACTGAAAAAAAGGTCGGGCCGTTTGCAAAAGCTGCAAGCGGTCCGACAAATCGGCACAAAAAACGGAAAGGCGGTTTCAAAATGGAAGGATATGCTAAATGTGCAAGCGTTGTAAACGCGCACGGAATAAAGGGCGAACTTAAAGCTTTTGGCGATGCCGAAATATTGAAAAGCGTTAAATCCGTTTTAATTGAAGGCGAAAAATCGGAAAGAAAGCTTATAAACGCAAGACCGCACAAAAACTGCATTATATTAAAGCTTGCGGGTATAAGCGATATGAATGAAGCGGAAAGATTTAAAGGAAAAGATATATACGTAAAAAGAGCAGACGTAACGCTTCCCGAGGACGTTTACTTTATTGAAGACGTTTTGGGGCTTTCGGTTTTTGACCGAAACGGTAATGCTTACGGCAAGATAACCGAAATAAGAACGGTTGGCAGCACCGACGTTTACACCGCAACCGATGAAAACGGCGTTGAAAGAATGTTTCCCGCAATTTCGGAATGCGATATAAAAATAAGCCTTGAAGAAAAAACGCTTATATTCACACCGCTTGAGGGGCTTTTTGACTGATGAGATTCGATATTTTAACGCTTTTTCCCGAAATGCTTGAAACGGTTTTGAGTGAAAGCATAATAGGCAGAGCAAGAAAAAAGGGAATTATCGAAATAAACGCAATACAGCTCCGTGATTTCACGGAGGATAAGCACAGAAGAATAGACGATTATCCCTACGGCGGCGGCTGCGGAATGGTTTTTAAAGCACCGCCGGTAATTAAAGCAATAAGAGAAACCAAAAAGAAATTTGAAAAAGAACCGTTGGTTGTTTATATGTCGCCCAAGGGCAAAGTTTTAAATCAGCAAACGGTAAACGAGCTTTCGCAAAATGAAAATTTCATAATACTTTGCGGTCATTACGAGGGTATAGACGAAAGAATTATGAAATACGTTGATATGGAAATATCAATAGGCGATTACGTTTTAACGGGCGGCGAGATGCCTGCGGCAATTATGATAGACGCCGTTTCGCGCACCGTAAGCGGAGTTTTGGCGGAAGAGGACGGATTTACGGGTGAAAGCCATTACGACGGGCTTTTGGAATATCCGCAATATACACGTCCCGAGGAATTTGAGGGCGAAAGAGTGCCCGACGTTCTTTTGTCGGGGCATCACGAAAATATAGCCAAGTGGCGAAGGGAAATGCAGCTTGAAGAAACGCTTAATAAGCGTCCCGACCTGCTTGAAAAAGCCGTTCTCGATAAAAAAGATAAAAAAATGCTTGAAAAAATCGAGCAAAACAAAAGTTGAAAATTATACCTTTGTTGAGGTAAATATATAAAGAATTATCCCAGCCGAAAAGGCAGAACGGAGAAGATAAAATGGCAGAAGCAATATTAAAAGATAACAGCAAAATGGAGTATTCTGCAAACGAAACGGGAGCAGACGTTGTTGGAAGAATTTCGCAAGGTCTTTTTCGCAATACCGTTGCCGTTTGCATAAACGGTGAGATTACCGATTTAAACGCAGTGCTTCCCGCAGAGGGATGTGAGCTTGTTGCTCTTACCTTTGCAGACGAAGAGGGCAAAAAGGTTTACCGCCACACCGCCGCACACATTATGGCGCAAGCGGTTAAAAGACTTTATCCGAGCGCAAAGCTCACGATAGGTCCCGCAATTGAAAACGGATTTTATTACGATTTCGATACCGATACAACCTTAAACAACGAGGTTTGCGAAAAAATCGAAGCCGAAATGAAAAAGATAATAAAAGAGGCACTTCCCATTGAAAGATTCACTTTATCAAGAGAAGAAGCAATTGCTTTAATGGAGAAAAACAACGAGCCCTATAAGGTTGAGCTTATTAAAGAGCTTCCCGAGGGCGAGGAAATTTCCTTTTACCGTCAGGGCGAATATACCGACCTTTGCAGAGGTCCGCACCTTTCAAAGACCTCCGACGTAAAGGCTGTTAAAATAACGAACGTAACGGGCGCATACTGGAAGGGCGATGCCAACAATAAAATGCTTCAAAGAGTTTACGGCACCGCTTTCCCCAAGCAGTCGGAGCTTGACGCATATCTCGTTATGATTGAAGAAGCCAAGAAAAGAGACCACAGAAAAATAGGCAAAGAGCTCGGACTCTTTATGCTTGCCGACGAGGGCCCCGGCTTCCCCTTCTTTCTTCCCAAAGGTATGGTTTTAAAGAATACTCTCATAGATTATTGGAGAGAGGTTCACAAAAGATACGGTTACGTTGAGGTTTCATCTCCCATGATGCTTAACAAAAAGCTTTGGGAAAGAAGCGGCCACTGGGCACACTATAAAAAGAATATGTATACAACCGAGATAGACGGGGAACAATTTGCAATAAAGCCCATGAACTGTCCCGGCGGAATGTTAATTTACGGCGCAGAGCCCCATTCATACAGAGATTTACCGTTGAGAGTGGGCGAGCTCGGATTGGTTCACCGTCATGAGCTTTCGGGAACTCTGCACGGACTTTTCAGAGTAAGATGCTTTACTCAGGACGACGCGCATATATTTATGACGAGAGAGCAGATGAAGGACGAAATTAAAAACGTCGTTAAGCTTTTCGACGAGGTTTACAGCCTTTTCGGCCTTGAATATCAAATTGAGCTTTCAACAATGCCCGAGGACCATATGGGCGACATTGAGGTTTGGCAGTTTGCAGAGGAAACTCTTAAAGCGGCTATTACCGAAATGGGCAAGGATTTTATATTAAACGAAGGCGACGGCGCGTTCTACGGCCCGAAGCTCGACTTCCATCTTAAAGATTGCATAGGAAGAACTTGGCAGTGCGGAACCGTTCAGCTTGACTTCCAGCTTCCCGAAAGATTTGAGCTCGATTACGTCGGCGAAGACGGAGCAAAGCACCGTCCCGTTATGATTCACCGCGTTGTATTCGGTTCAATTGAAAGATTTATCGGCGTTATCACCGAACATTTCGCAGGCGCATTCCCCACGTGGCTTTCACCCGTTCAGGCAATTGTTCTTCCTATTTCGGAAAAACATCTTGAATATGCAAATAAAATAAAAGAACTTTTGGTAACTGCAAACGTAAGAGCCGAGCTTGACGACAGAAACGAAAAAATCGGCTACAAAATAAGAGAAGCACAGCTTAAGAAAATACCCTATATGATAATCGTCGGCGATAAAGAGGTTGAAGAAGAAGCTGTTTCTGTAAGAAGCCGCAAAAACGGCGACCTCGGAAGCAAAAAGGCAGACGAGTTTATAGCTGAAATTAAAAAGGAAATCGAAACCAGAATAAACTAAACCATAGAAGTTGATTTAATGCAAAAAACTGCAAAAAAAATAGTTACGGTTGTAACGGTTGTTTTGTCGGTGCTGGTGTTAATTGCCGCAACTCTTTTCGTAACTCTTTTGGTAATGCTCGGAAGAATAGGCTACGAGGATATTAACGGCAGCGACTATATAATAGAATCTATTGAGCCCGATTCCGAGGAATCGTTAAACAGCGAGCCCGATACTCCGTCGGATATTCTCGAAAGCTTTACACCGGTGGAATCGGGAGACGTTTCGGTGGGAACAAAGCCGAAAGATAAGGTATTAAACGTTTTGTTAATAGGCTGCGATTCGAGAACCGATGACCTTCGCGGCAGAACCGACTCAATGATAATGCTCACCATAAACGAAACGAGAAAGAAAATTCTCATAACCTCAATTATGCGTGATATTTACTGCTATATTCCCGAAGTTGACCAATATAACCGAGTTAACGCGGCATACGCTTTTGGCGGAACGTCGCTTTTGGTTAAAACAATCGAGCATAATTTCGGCATTAAAACAGATAGGCACGTCGTTATAAATTTTGAAATTTTCAAAGATTTCATAAACGATATAGGCGGTCTTGAAATGAAAATCGAGGCAAACGAATATAACGTTATGATGGACGAGGTCTTCCGTTGGTCTATTAACGAGGGAAAAAGAACAGAGGAAGAACTTTCATATCTTAAAAACGGCGGCACGATTTTATTAGACGGAAAGGAAGCCTTGGGGTATGCAAGAATAAGGCATACCGCCGGCGGTGATTTCAGAAGAACGCTTCGTCAGCGCAAGGTTTTAATGCAAACCTTTGAGCAGTTTAAGGAATACCCCATAAGAAACACATTTTTGCTTTTGGAAAAATATCTTCCCAGAGTTAAAACCTCGTTTACTCAAGCCGAGCTTATTTCTTATATTTTTAATTTCACAAGCTATTTGGAATATGAAATTGAAACTTGGCGCATTCCCGAGGACGGCACGTGGCAATATATAAACGTCGGCGGACGTTCAATGGTTGGAGTAAATTTTGAAGAAAATTTAAGAATTTGGAATCAAAAGGTTTATGGATAAGAAAAAAACCATAGCTAAAAAATCCGAATACGAAATAGAAATTAAGCACAGCCGCTTTATCGGCTGTGCTTTTCCCGTTAAAAATACCGAACAAGCGGAAGCAATAATAAGCGAAATAAAAAACAACCACCGAAAAGCGAAGCATAACGTTTACGCTTACATAATAGGAAGCCAAACGGGTTATTCCGATGACGGCGAGCCGAAAAAAACGGCGGGACTTCCCATCTTCGATTTTTTAAGAAAAGAAGAGCTTACCGACGTTCTGGTTGTTGTAACCCGTTATTTCGGCGGCATTTTGCTCGGCACGGGCGGCCTTGTTAAAGCCTATACCGATGCCGCAAAGGGCGCGGTTTTGGCAAGCGGCATAGTTTACAAACTTATTTGTCAGACATATAGGTTTGAGGTTGACTATTCCGATTTGGCAAAATTAAAAGCTAAAATTTCCGAGCTTATTGTTTGGGACGAAACGGAATACGGCGAAAAAACCTTTTTAACGGTTGCGGTAAAAAGTGAAAAAGAAGAAAAGCTGTTAAAAGAGGCGTCTGAAATTTTAAAAGGGAAAGTCCCCGAAATTTTAGGTAAACGGGAATATTCGGAGAAAATTAACTGAGGTAATAAAAGTGATTAAAACAAAAATAGTTTCATCGCTTGAAAAAGCGTTTTTAGACCAAAATATAAACGATTTCAAGGCTCTTAATGAAATTTCGGCTCTTAAAGGCGAGCGCCTTTCGTTTCAGCTTATTTACCTTTATGAGTCTGATAACAGTCCCGAAATGAAATACCCCAAGAGAATTTTGCCCGAAATAAAAGGGGAGCTCAAAGAATATTTAAACGTAACGCAGGTCTGCTTTGTTCCCGTGAGCAAGGCGGTAACGAGCATGGGTGCGGACGATAACTTTTTAAGAACAACTCCGGGACTTTACCCCGACCTTTTAAAGCCCATGACCTTTGGCGGAAAGGTTTCGTTTGTAAAAGACGTTTTAAACGCAGTTTGGATTGAAATAAATATTCCGAAAGATATAAAAGCCGGAGAATATTCTCTTGAATTTTCATTTGACGGCGAAGAATTCGGAAAAAGCGAATCTTCAATTAAAATTGAGATAATAGACGCCGTTTTACCTGAGGAGGATATTATCTTCACACAGTGGTTTCACACCGACTGTCTTGCAAATTATTATAACGTTCCCGTTTGGTCGGAGCGTCATTGGAAAATTATTGAAAGCTTTGCAAAAACGGCGAGAAGAAACGGAATAAATATGCTTTTAACTCCCGTTTTTACTCCCCCGCTCGATACCGAAATAGGAGGGGAGAGGCTCACAACTCAGCTCGTTGACGTTAAGAAAACCGAAATCGGCTATGAGTTTGGATTTTCAAAGCTTGACCGCTGGATTGATATGTGCAACAGGTGCGATATAAAATATTTTGAAATTTCGCACTTTTTCACTCAGTGGGGAGCAAAGCACGCTCCGAAGGTAATGGCAGAGGTAAACGGAGAATATAAAAGAATTTTCGGATGGGAAACAGAGGCAACGGGAACGGAATACGTAACCTTTTTACAAAGCTTTTTGAAAGAGCTTCTTTCGCATCTCAAAAAAAGAGGCGACGACAAGCGCTGCTATTTTCACGTTTCCGACGAGCCCAACGCCGAGTGCTTTGAAAGTTATAAAAATGCGAAGGCGGTAGTTTCGGAAATCCTTAAAGGATATCCCGTAATGGATGCGTTATCGGACTTTGAATTTTATAAAACAGAGGTTGTTTCAAACCCCATTCCCGCAACCGATTCCATTATGCCTTTCATTGAAAACGGAGTTAAAGACCTTTGGGCATACTACTGTATTGTTCAGGTTAAAAAGGTTTCAAACCGTTTTTGCGCAATGCCTTCTTGGCGTAACCGCTCAATAGGAATGCAGCTTTATAAATACGGCATTAAAGGCTTTTTGCATTGGGGCTATAATTTTTACAGTAATAATGATTCCGCAAACCCCATAAATCCTTATTTAGACCAAAGCGTTGATTACGTTTTCCCTGCCGGAGAGGCCTATTCGGTTTATCCCGAAACCGACGGCACGGCGCTTGAAACGATAAGATTAAAGGTTTTTTACGATGCGCTTCAAGATATTAAGGCAATGAAGCTTGCCGAAAAGCTAACCTCAAAAGACGAGGTTGTAAAAGCAATCGAAGCGGCGTTTGAAAAGGAAATAACCTTTGAAACCTGCGCCAAAACGGCTGAAAAAATGCTTTTAATAAGAGAGACGGTAAACGAAATAATTAAAAAAAGAGTAAGCTGAAAAGCTTACTCTTTAATTTTTAAAGTCTTTAAATGCATTTTTTGCTCGGCGGTTATGCGGTGGCTCTCAATTGCCTTTTGAATTGTTTTGTTATGCACCCAAGCCGAAAGTCTTTTTTCTGTTAAAACTTTTTCGGCTTCCTCGTAACGCTTGCTCAGGGCAGTTGCAAAATACCACGCCGCCATCATTTTTAAATAATATTCGTCCGATTTAACGCTTAAAACCCACTCAAAATATTCGGGATTGAAATTTTCATCGAGAAAAAAATTCATAAGAAGCTTAATTGCAAATCTAACGGTGTAGGGGTGCTCGCTTTTAAGCCATTCCCTTATTTTTAAAATTGCCTTTTCGGGATTGTTTTTAAATGCCATCGGACTCATTAAATCGCAGGTTTGCCAATTATTCACAAAGGGCAAAAAAACATCGAGCGCCTCGGCGCATTTTTCAAAATCGGCAATTTTTTCAATTATCATAGCGTGTAAACAGTTTTCCTCGTGAAAACTATGAGGCAGACTGTTTATAAAATTTTCAACCTCAAACGAGTCGTAGCTTTTTAAAAGCTCCTTTGAAAAGCTCCTCAAAAAAGGGAAACGAACGCCTATAAAAGCCTCTTTTTCCAAAGTGGGAATAAGCTTTGCGTTAAAATCTCTGTAAATTAAATCTTGCTTTTTTAAAAGCCTTTTTTGAATTTCGGTTGGCATAAAAACACCTCGAAAAAATTATACCGCTTATTAAAAATCAAGTCAATAAAAAAACTTGATAAAAACGGTTTAATATAGTATAATAATATAAAATAAAATTAAGTGAGATTTTTAAAATGGTCAGACTGTATGAGGAAGCCGATAAAATAAAATACGAAAAATTTGTAACCGCTCATAAAAACGGCTCTTTTTTGCAGTCGTCTTTTTGGGGACAAATTAAAAAAGAATGGGAAAACGTAATTCTCATAAGTGAAAATGAAAACGGCGAAATTAAAGGTGCGGTTTCGCTTTTAATAAGAAGAATGCCCATTCCCGTTTTCAAGGTAACGGTGGCTTATGCGCCCAGAGGCCCCGTTTGCGATTATAACGATTACGAAACCTTTAACGAGCTTATTTCGGCGGCAAAGGCCGAGGCAAAAAAACGGGGCGCTTGCCTTTTGAAATTCGACCCCGATAAATCTTATCTCGATAGTGAGCTTATCTCGGCGGCAAAAGCGCACGGTTTAAAAATTAAGGTGCACGGTCTTGCCTACGAAAATATGCAACCAATTTGCAACCATAAAATAAATCTTTCGGAATTTGAAAATGAAGAGGATATAATAAAAAAGCTTAACTATAAAACGAGAAATCAAATCCGCTCGGGAGAAAAACGGGGAGCCGTTGTGGTAAACGGAAGCGAAAAAGATATTCCCGAATTTTACGAGATAATAAAAGAAACCGAGGCCAGAAAAAATATTGCGCTTCGAAACGAGGAATATTATTACAAAATGCTTAAAGAAATTCCGTCGGAGCATTTGGTTTTCCTTCTCGCAAAGGCTGAAGATAAAGTAATCGCGGGCGCAATTTTCATAATTTACGGCAAAACGGTAACCTATTCATACAGCGCAATGGCAAACGGCGTAAGCAAATATAACGCAAACTATATTATTCAGCACGAAATTTTAAAGGAAGGCGTCAGAAGAGGCTGCGAGATATACGATATGGGCGGCGTTGACGGTAATAATCTCTCCGAGGGCGTTGCTGTTTTCAAGAAAAATTTCGGCGGCGAGGTTATTCGCAATATCGGTGAATTAGACCTCGTTATGAAGCCCTTTGAATATTTCCTTTTCAATTTCTCAATAGGCACAGGCAGAAAAATATTAAAGCTTATTAAAAGAAAAAAGTAATTATAAAACCTCTTCCTGAGTATTATAAAGGGAGAGGTATTTTTTTATGAAAAAAGCTTTTATTATATTTTTAACTGTTATAATTTGCGCCGCTTCTTTCGGCTTTAAGGTAACGGCGGCTCCGAGCGTTTCGGCAATGTCGGCGGTTTTAATTGAAGCTGAAAGCGGCAGAATAATTTATTCCAAAAACGCCGAAAAAAGAATGCCAATGGCTTCAACAACCAAAATAATGACAGCCGCCGCGGTGGTAATGCTTGAAAAAAATTTGGAAAAGCGTGTAACCGTTTCAGCTGCCTCCGCAAGCGTTGAGGGTTCTTCAATGGGGCTTAAAGCGGGCGAGGGAATAAGCTTAAAAGCACTTCTTTACGGTCTTATGCTTGAAAGCGGAAATGATGCCGCCACCGCAATTTACGAAGCCTTTTGCGGCGAAGCGCTTATAGATATAATGAATATTATTGCCAAGGAACATTTGGAATTAAAAAACACCAATTTCACAAATCCGCACGGACTGCCCGATGAAAATCACTATTCAACGGCTCTTGATATGGCGAAAATAATGCGATTTGCTCTTTGCTTTGAGGAATTTTGCGAAATAACCTCGCAAAAAAGCCAAACTGTTTTAAGCGGTGAAAGAAGCATTTATCTTCATAACCATAACCGCCTGCTTACCGAGGTAGAAGGGTGCGACGGCGGTAAAACGGGCTATACTTTGGCGGCAGGCAGATGTCTTGTAACAACCGCCGAAAGAAACGGAGTAAGACTTATTTGCGTAACTCTTAACGCGCCTGACGACTGGCAAGACCACAAAAATCTTTATAATTGGGGTTTTCAAAGCCTTTCGGGAGAAAGAGCGAATTTTTCTAAAAAGCAATATGAAATAGCCGTTACCGGCGGAACCAAAAATAAAATATTTTTAACTGCCGAGGCGGTTGAGTTTCCTCTTTTAAAAGAAGAAAAAATAATTGAGGAGGCAATAATTCCAACGTTTTTATACAGTCCGGTTAAGATTGGCGAGGTCGTGGGATTTATAAAATACAGCTCGGGAAACGAAACGGTTATAACGGTTCCCGTTTATTGCAATGAAAATTCCGAGGTCAAGGAAAAAGAATTTTTACGTCTTTTTAAAAAAATATTACTTGCCGCTCACTGACAAAGTGGGCGGTTTTTGCTTTATATTTATATAAAATGCTAAAAAAATGTGAAAAATTTGTTTTGAGTATTGAAAAAAGCTTTTAAAAATGTTATATTATTTAATATACTGTTTTACTGTGAGAAAAAATATGAAGGTTGCAATAGTCGGCTCGAGAAATTCCTGCGAGGAAGATTATCAAATATTGGAACGCGAAATTCCGTTAAATACCTCCGAAATAATTTCGGGAGGCGCAAAAGGAATAGACGGTTTGGCAAAGAATTTTGCCGCCTCGCACGATTTGAAATTGGTTGAAATAACGCCCGATTACGAAAACGCCGTTTCGGCAAAAAGCGCTCCGCTTTTACGTAATAAGGAAATCGTAGATATGGCCGATATGATTTTTGCCTTTTGGGACGGCGAGTCGAAAGGCACCGCCTTCACAATACGCTATGCGCTTTCGGAGCAAAAGCCTTTAAAGGTTATAATTCTCAAAAAGGGAGAAGCTAAAGGAAATATTCCCACGGGGAAACTTTGCGAAGTTATTTTTATCGGTTAAAACCGTTTAAATTAAAAAAACCTGCCATAAAGGAGGCTGGGCCAAATGCCCGTAAAAAAGAAAAGTCCTATAATAATTTTTGTAATTCTTGCCGTTTTGCTCATAACTTGGGCATCCGTGGGAATTTACGGATTCATAGGCGCTACCGAAATTGATTTGAGAGGTGCCTGCCAGATTAAAAGCGACGCTTATTTCGGAAACGGAATAAAATACGTTTTTGCACCCAAGGCAGATGCCGAGGTAACAGAGGAAAGCTTTAACAAAGCTTACGACATTATTTATAACCGTATAGGCGGTTTAAGAGGAATTGAAATAACAAGCGATTTCAATTCAAAAACAATAACCGCAATAGCGCCCTCGGCAGGCGACTTAACTGCCGATTATAACGTATTGCCCGCAAACGTAACCTCACGCTATTTCTTCAAAGCGGTAATTGCGGATTACACGGGTGATGCAACCAACGGCTTTGCAATTACCGAAGAAAAAGAAACCATCTTCGATTCCACCGGAATTAAAGACGTTATAGGTGGCACTACTTACGATTCGTCGGGGAATATGCTTCTCACACTCAGCATTATTTTAACCGATGAAGCGGCCGCAAAGCTTTCGGAGGTAACCGAAAGAGTTTATAACGAAGCAAAAGAAAAGGCAGAGCAGGATGCGGCAAATTCTTCAACCGCTTCAGGCACTTCTTCCGATGCTTCTTCTTCGGGCAGCTCTTCAACCACCTCGAGCGGCAGCGAAGTCAAGGTTCCCGAACAGCGCTATTTCCTTTTGTTAGACGGCGAAATTTTCCAGAGCTACACCTTCAATAAAAAGGTTGAGCTTACTCAGTTGACTCTCGGAAGCTTCAACAACGAAGCCGATTATTTGAATATTGCAAACGCAATTATTATCGGCGCGCTTCCTTTTGAAATGGAAAAAACCTCCGTTGAATACGTTCCTGCGGTTTACGGCGATTTACTCACCATGCTTGGAATTGCTTTAATTATTCTTGCCGCTTTGGCAGTTATCTTCTTTGTTGTATATGCAAGAATGGCAGGCGCGGTCGCAGGCCTTATCTGGCTTATGCAAAACTCACTTGTATTTATAATTTTTGCATTGTTTAACGGAATTTACACCGTTTCCTCAATTATCACCTTTGCGGCGGTAATCTTGCTCTCCTTCATTGCATTTACTTATATGCTTTCTAAATTGAAGGAAGAATATGCAAAGGGCAAAACCGTTGAAGGTGCCGCAGTTTACACCTTTAATGCAATAAAACCCTTGGTTTATTCTCTTGGCTTCGGCTCTGTAATTTTAGGAATACTTCTCCTCTTGTTTAACGTTGCCGTAGTAAACGTAGGCATAATTCTCATCGGCTTCGGAATTGCGCTCGTTCTTTGTCTTATCCCCGTAATGAAGAGCTCGATTTTGTCAACTCAAGCATACGATTTCATGAGAAAAGGCTCTCTCTTTAAAAACGAAAAGGAGGGTAACTGATATGTTTAACTTTGTTAAAACAAGCAAATTATTTGCAATTATCACTGCAGCGGTTATTGCCGTTGGAACTGCAATGTTCTTTATAATGGGCGGCTTTAATATGGTTGGAAACGTAAGAGATTACGATATAAACGGAGTTATAATTGCAGTAGCTCTTTGCCTCGTTTGCGGTTTTGCCTACGCTCTTGTGAGATTCAAAAAAACACTCGGCGTTAAAGCGGCTGTTTTGGCGGCGATTTCGCCCGCTTTAGCTCCTTTGTTCTACGGCGCATTAGTTGCAATTTCCCGTGTTTCTCTTTCAACCGAGCCCGAAGCGGGATTTGTCTTCGTATCTTCCGCTTCCTTGATTTTTACCTTGGTTTGTTTTGAGGTTGTTCTTGCAGGCAAAATAGTCGGAAGCCAAACTCCTTTCTCGGCAGACGCCGTTAACACATCGGTTTTAAAGCTTGTTAAATTGGTTTTAATTCCCGCTCTTGCAGTTGTTGTTGCGGCGGTTATCTTGGGAATCGTTATGCTTATTAAAGCAAACGCAGTTGCAATGAGCGCAATGTTTGCTCTTTGCTTTGCAATTGCTGCGGTAATTTTCATTCCGCTTTTTTTAATAGCACCCTTTGCTGCAAAGAAATAATATATATTAAAAACATTATAATAAAAAGACGAAAAACTTTTGGTTTTTCGTCTTTTTTGTTTTTCATTAAATTAAAGTCGGCTTATAATTAAAACGTCGTCTTTAAAAATATGAGTTCTTCCGTTGGGAATAACCACGTGGCCGCCGCGCTTAATTGCAACGATAACGGCCTTTTCGTCTTCGAGATTTAAGTCCTTTAACTGATATCCAATCCACTCGTCGCCCGATTCTATAGTAGTTTCCACAAGAGTTCCGGTTATGGAATCGTCAAGTGAAAGAGCGCTTAAAACCAAAATATCACCCTCGTGAATTAAAACGTTGCCTTTGGGAATTATTCTATGGCCGTCCCGAATTATAAGAGCAAGAAGTAAATCGGGAATAACGTTTAATTCTCTAACGTGTTTGCCTGCCCAACGGTGCTCGGGCGTAATTCGAATTTTAACGAACTGAACGGGCGATTCCTCGGCATAATCGTTAAACGATTTCATAATATTGCAGTTGTCGTCAATCATATTAAGCTTTTTGGCGGCAAACGGAAAAAGAGTTCCCTGAATTAAAATTGAGAAAAGAACAATGAAGAAAACGGTGTGGAAAATATCCGATTCAACCGAAACCGTTGAAACCGTTGCCATAATTGCAAAAACTATTGAAGCGGCACCTCTGAGTCCCGACCACGAAATCAAAGCAATCTGATTAAGCGGAAATTTAAAAGGTTTAAGAAGACCGAAAACAACGATGGGACGTCCCACAAAGGTTATGAATAAAGCAATTAAAAGGGAGGGAAGAGCAACGGTGAGAAGCTTTGAGGGGAAAGCCAAAAGTCCCAAAAGGAAGAAGATTGCAATTTCCATAAGGTCGGTAACACCGTCGAAAAAGTGAACGACCGCAATTTTGTTTCTAAAAGGAAGATTGCCTAAAATAATTCCCGTTATATAAACGCTTAAATAGCCGTTTCCGCCAATGGTTTGCGAAAGTGAATATGAGAAAAGCATAACGGCAAGAATGAAAACGGTGTCCATTCCGTCCTTGGTAAAGTCAATTCTTTTAATAATTAAGCTTGCAATGTAAGCAACTCCAACGCCTATTCCAATGCCGAAAAGCAATTGAGCAAAAAGCATATATATAAATTCGCCTGCGTTTAAATTGCCTTTCATTATGGAAATAACGGTGATGGTGAGCATATAAGAAAACGGGTCGTTGCTTCCGCTTTCAACTTCAAGCAAAGGTGCGGTGTTTCGTCCGAGGTTTAAGTGCTTTGAACGTAAAATAGAAAAGCAGGATGCCGCATCGGTTGAACTTATAACCGAACCGATTAACATACTTTCCCAAAAAGGAATGCGCAAAACCAAAAAACAGAATAAACCTGTTAAAAGCGCGGTAAAAATAACGCCGAGTGTTGAAAGAAGAACCGATTGAACGGCAACGGGCTTGGCACTTTTCCAATTTGTGCCAAATCCGCCGTAAAACATAATAAAAATAAGAGCAAAGGAACAAACCTGCTCGGCCATGCCGTAATCGTGAAAGGTTATTTGAAATATGCCGTCGGTTCCGAAAATCATACCCAAAACAATAAAAACCAACAGCATGGGAATTCCTACTTTACCCGATATACGTCTTAAAAAAAGACAACTCACAATAATAACCGCGGCAAGCAAAAGAAAATGAGCCATTTGTTTTTCCTCCTTTCAAAAATGAGGTTTAAAAAAGCTCTTCTAAAAGAGCTTTTTTAAAAGTTATTTAACGTCGAAGAAACCGTTTTCGTCGAATGATTTGTAAATTCCGGAAATGGCGGTTTCAAAGTCACTTTCGGAAACGCCTATGATAATTGAAAGCTCACTCGAGCCTTGGTCGATGGTTCTTACATTAACCGAGGCATCGGCAAGACCTTTAAATACTGCGGCGGCAATGCCCTTCGTTCTGGCCATGCCCCTGCCTACAACAGAGATGAGAGCAATATCACGCTCAATTTCAAATCTGTCGGGGTTAATTAACTCACAAAGGTCTTTTTCTATTTTTTCTTCCTTGCCTTCAAGAGAAGCGGTGGAAACTATAACCGAAAGACAGTCAATTCCGGTGGGAATGTGCTCAAAGGAAATATTATGAGATTCAAGGGTTCCCAAAATTTTTCTGCCGAAGCCGAGGGTGGAATTCATTCCGTCCTTTTCAATGGTAATGGAAGAAAAACCTTTTTTACCTGCAATGCCGGTAACGGTAGCGCCAACGTTTCCGTTAACCGATTCAACAATTAAAGTACCCTTGTCTTCGGGAGCGTTAGTGTTGCGAATGTTTATCGGAATCGCGGCTTTTCTTACGGGGAAAATTGAATCTTCGTGTAAAACCGAAGCGCCCATATAAGAAAGCTCGCGAAGCTCACGGTAGCTTATAATGTCAATAAGTCTGGGATTTTCAATAATTCTGGGGTCTGCGGCGCAAAAACCCGAAACGTCGGTCCAGTTTTCATACATATCGGCTCTTGCGGCGCGTGCAACTATTGCGCCGGTTATATCGGAACCGCCTCTTGAAAAGGTTTTAATGGTATCATTCGGCATCGAGCCGTAGAAGCCGGGGATAACGGCGTGCTCGTGCTGTTTAAGAACCTCGTGTAAAACGGCGTCGGTTTTTTCGCTGTCAAAAGAACCGTCCTCTTTAAAGAAAATAACCTTTGCGGCGTCGATAAAAGGAACGTTTAAGAAATATGCAAGAATTTTTCCGCTCAAATATTCACCGCGGCTTGCAGCGTAATCTCTGCCGGAAAGCAAAAGCATGGAATTTCTTATCTTTTCATATTCCTTTTCAAGCGACATATCAAGGCCTAAGCCTTTGATAATTCCGTTAAATCTTTGCTTAATAGCGTCAAAAAGTGTATCGAAATCGTCGGTATCAACTGCTTCGTAGCAACGGTAAAGCATATCGGTAACCTTAACGTCGTCTTTAAAACGTTTGCCGGGAGCAGAGGGAACCACGTAACGTCTTGCTGTATCGGAGTTGATAATAGCGGCAACTTTTTTAAATTGATTTTCGTCGGCAAGCGATGAACCGCCGAATTTAACTGTTTTTACTGCCATTTGAATCACCCTTCAAAAAAATATTTATATATTAGTTTATATATTATCTCATTTTATAAGCGATTTGTCGAGAGATTTTTAATAAAAAAACGTCTTTTTAACAAAATTTGTGAAAAATAAACCTCGAAAAGAGAAGAGAAAAGCGTTTTTTAAACATTTTGAACAATATAATAGGAATATTATATATAATAATAAACCGAAGAAAATATGCTAAAAAAGTCTTGATTTCGTAAAAGAAGAAAAAAATTAAAAAAAGATTAAAAAAGTGCTTGACAAAGGGAAGAAAGGGGAGTATAATAGACGAGCTGTGCCGCTGAAAAAGGCTTTAAAAAGGCCGAAAAACCGAAAAAGTAAGGCAAAAAAGAAGAAGGCGAAAAAAAGTTAAAAAATCTTTCAAAAATGTCTTGACAAAACGGATAGAAGTGTGGTACAATAAAGCTCCTGCCGCGGTTAAGCGGTCAGGGAATGGACCTTGAGAATTGAACAATGAAAAGGACCCGTTAAATCAACTTTGAGTTGATTAACAAGAAAAAGTAATAACGAACACATTAAAAGCCAGAATGGTTTTAAGA
>JAZNEJ010000003.1:0-18593 GCA_045588575.1 Eubacteriales bacterium
TCCCCGTATAGATATATATAGCCGGTGTTTATGACGATGAGGTCCCACCTGTTCCCATCCCGAACACAGTAGTTAAGCTCATCAGTGCCCAAGATACTCGGATGGCAACGTCCCGGAAAAATAGGTCGATGCCGGCTAAAAAGAAACAGCACAGAATTCTCTGTGCTGTTTTTATTTTTGGATTTTCACATTAATTCAGTAAGCTTTATTGCACCGTTTTTTAAAAAAATTATATTTTCTTCTTTATAAACAGTATCTCGGCTTGTATGTATTCGATTCATATAAAGCAAACCGCCTTTTGTCGAGCGTAGTGCACCAACGCCGACACCGCATGGGAAATTTACTTGGTCTGACGGAAAAAACACGCCTTTTTCCGCAACTTCCACTTTGAAATTGTCTTTCGGAGCGAAAGCCTCGGCTATTGTATTGCGGTAATTTCTTGCTTTTTTACGAAGAACAAAAAGCATATTATCACCGTCTGAAACACAGTCGAAATTGATAAGTAAACGGTTTTTTAATTCTTTTTTGTGCTTTAGTGCAAATGAAGCTGAACCGAAAACACCCATTTCTTCAAGGTCAAAAAAGACAAAACAAACTTCGTTGCGGCGGTCTTCGGGAAGCTCTCTCATAATGTCTATTAAAAGAGTAACTCCTGAGGTATTGTCATTTGCGGTATGTTTATTTGCAGGTCCGGCAATAAGTAAAAATAAAATAAAAAAACATAAAAGTTCGGGCCTTAATAATAGTTTGTTGTTTAGTAATGCAGAAAGTGCTGTTAACGCAAATACCGAGCTGAAAAGAACAACACATATAGCTGCGGCAAGTACAATATTATAGAGAATATAAATTAAAAAATTTTTCGGTGTAATGAAATTGGGAAAAGGAAGAACGGGAGCTGTATCATAATGTGCAGTATAAATAACTTTTGCTGTTGAAGGATTTCCTACTATTAAATTTTTTGCGCCGAATATCCCGCTTTCTGTTTTAAAGGAATAACCCCAATTATCTGCAAGCTGCTTTAGATATTCGGCAAATTTTCTTTTTTCATTGCGGCTTTTCCTTACCTGATAGCTTTCAAAAATTTTTTGTGTTGTTTCAGTCATTTTGTAAATCCTTTCAATCAAACTTCCTTTATCGATATTATAACACGGTGTTTTTCAAAAGTCAACGGACTGTTGTTTACAGCTCTTTTTGAATAAAAAACAAAAAAACTGCGCCCCGAAAAATCGGGGCGCATTCGTTTTAATTAGCATTCAAATTAAACTATAACCAAGGGCTTAATAAGATCGCGGGGCTTATCTTTCATGAGCATTAAAGCCTGCTCAACGTTTTCAAGACCGTTGAATTTGTGTGTAATCATCTTTTCGGGATGAATACGGTTAGCAACGATTAAGCGAGCGAGCTTTTCGGAACGAACACGTCCGCCGGGCATTAAGCCGCCGTTAATCTGCTTATGACCCATACCGCAACCCCATTCACCGCGGGGAATCTTTATGTAGTCGCCTTCGCCAAGATAGTTAACGTTACCTATCTTACCACCTGCTTTTAACATACGGATAGCCTGATCAAATGTGTCGTTATCGCCACCTGCGATGATAACCTTATCAACGGGACCGTGGTTTAAGTCGAGAATTTGCTCAACGATATCGCCTTCACGGTAGTTGACAATGTTGGTTGCGCCGTATTCGATAGCTAAATCTGCGCAATTCTTTCTTGAACCGACAGCATAGATGTTAGCAGCGCCGCGGATAGCGGAAGCAGCAACAGACATAAGACCAACGGGGCCTATACCGATAATTGCAACGTTATCACCGAACTGAATGTCGGCAAGTTCTGCACCGTGGAAGCCGGTGGGAACCATATCGGCAACCATACAAGCGGCGCCTAAATCCATACCTTCGGGAAGATGTGCAAGGTTACCGTCGGCATCGTTTACGTGGAAATATTCACCGAAAACGCCATCCTTAAAGTTAGAGAACTTCCAGCCGGAAAGCATGCCGCCGGAATGCATTGAATAACCCTCCTGAGAAGCAAAAGCGTTCCAGTCGGGAGTAATGGCAGAAACTAAAACCTTATCGCCGGGCTTAAAGTCTTTAACAAGGCTGCCAACCTCAACAACCTCACCAACAGCCTCATGACCAAGAATCATATCCTTACGGTCGCCGATAGCGCCTGCCCAAACAGTGTGAACGTCTGAAGTACAAGGTGCTAAAGCAATGGGCTTACAAATAGCATCCAAGGGTCCGCAAACGGGGATATCTTTTTCTACCCAACCGGTTGCGCCGATTTTTAACATGGCAAAACCTTTCATTAGAAAAACCTCCAAAATTTTTAAATTCTTTTTACTTTATATATTATAAATGATTATTAAAAAAAGTCAATACAGATTGTTTAAAAAAACTACAAACTTCTAAAAAATTAAGAGGCAAATTTAATTGCCTCTTTTTTGTTATTTTGTGAGATAAAAAGTGCAGCTTGTAAGCTTTTTGCGCTTAATTTTCATTATCTTGCCGTCGTCGCCCGTTAAGGTGTAGCCTTTTTCATAAGGACAACTGCTGCAATCGGCTCCCGCGTGATTTTTAAAAGGACAGTGGCGTAGAGTCATATAAGCGAAATCGGCTCTTAAAAATAGGTTACCTTCGGCGGAAATGACCGGCAAATTAAGCTCGCTTGCGGTGTATGAATTGTAGACGTTTAAACCGCCGCCGATTATCTTTTCGGCGTTGAAATTAAGAGCGTAATAGTTGTTTGCGACAATTTTAACGCCGGTGCTTTCAATAATTTGCTTTAAAAGCAAAATATCTTTTTCCAAAGCAAAGTTCGGAAGGTCGAGATATGCGTTTTTGCCGTTATCGTTTGCCCATTTAACAAAAGCCGCAACGTCTTTTTCATCGTAAATTTCGGGTGAATAAATAACGTTTAAAGAATTTGATTTTTTATAATCCTCAGTAAAGCAAAAATCGGAAAAAGAAACGGTGTTTTCGGGCTTTTTAAGCGTTACGGGAGATAATAAATTGCGCTCAACCTCGGTCAATGCCGATTTTAATTTTTCAACAACCTCTCGCCTGAAAGCGTTTAGGTTTTTCTTTAAAATAAATACTTTTTCGAGCGATTTTATATTAACCTTTAATTTAAGCTCTGCCGATTTTTCGAAATTTTCAAAAATTTCCTCCTCGGTTAACGGCTTATTTTCGGCACAAACAAGCATTTCGCCAAAAACCTCGAAAGATTTGTTTTTAACGGTAAAGCTTGCTTTAATGGGCTTATTTACCTCGGCAAAAAGCGAAATTTCAAAAGGAATTTTTCTCGAGTAATTAACAAGACGTTCTTCCTCAAAATTATCAACGATTAAATGAACGCTGTTGCCAACCGAGGCTCTTTGAGTGGTGGTAATACGGTAAACGCCGTTTTCTTTTTTTAAATCGAAGGCGGAAACGGTTGCTTTTTCGGTTTCACCGTCAAAAAATTTAAAGGCAGATTTCGGAGAAAGCTCTCTTTTGGAGGTGAAAAATATTTCGTTAAATTTTTTCCCGTTGTTAATTTTTATAACCTCACCTATAAAAATTCCGGTGTGATTATTTAAATTTGAAATTATATTTCCGTTACCGTTAAAATATCCCTCGGTAAAGCCTCTGTTAAAGGCGAGCGCCAAATTTTCAGAGTTGTAACTTTTACCGTCAAGCGCCGCACGGTAGGTTTTGGTAACCTCGCCCACGTAATAAGGTCTTCTTGCCCTGCCTTCAATTTTCAAAACGTCAACGCCTGCGGCTTCGAGGTCTTTCAAACGGTTTAGCATGGAAAAATCCTTTGCGCTTAAAAGATAACCTTTTTTAATAAATTTTTCACCCTTTTTAAGAGTGTAGGGTAAGCGGCAAAGCTGCTTGCATTTTCCGCGGTTTCCGCTCTCGTTAAGGAGGTATGAGCTTAAATAACAGTTACCCGAAAAGCTAACGCAAAGAGCGCCGTGGACGAAATATTCAATTTCAATATCAACGTTATTTTTAATTCTTTTAATTTCGTTAAGAGGCGTTTCTCTTGCCAAAACAACACGTTTAAAGCCGTATTTTTTAACGGCTAAAACGCCTTCCAAATTATGAATTCCCATTTGAGTACTTGCATGCAGCTCAATTTCGGGCTCGTTTTCAAAAATAACGGCGGCAAGCCCCAAATCCTGCAAAACGAAGGCGTCTACTCCGAAATTATAAGCTTCAACTATAATGTTTAAAGCTTTTTGAATTTCATCATCGGTAAAAAGAATGTTAATTGCAAGCAAAACCTTAACGCCGTAAAGATGAGCAAAGGAAACGGCTTCTTTTAAAGATTCAAGAGTAAAGCCATCTATATTATTTCGCGCGTTAAAATCGTTAATACCGAGATAAACCTCGTCGGCGCCGTTAAAGACTGCGGTTTTTAAGCTTTCGAAATTTCCTGCGGGCGATAAAAGCTTCATATTAACACTCCTTTCCAACCAGTTATAGCATAAAAAACAATTTTTGTCAATCTAAATAAAAATCAGATTCCTTTCGGAATCTGAAGCTTGGGTTTATTTGTTTCTGAATTTAGGGTCTTTGTTGGAGGCAAGACCAACAACGTGGACGTTAACCGATAAAACGTTCATTGCGGTCATGGTTGAAACCGATTCCTTAATATGCTCCTGAAGCTCTCTTGCAACCTTGGGAATAACGGCGCCGAAAAGAACGGTTATGAAAATATCTATGTGAATTCCGTTTTCAAGATATTCAACTCTAACGCCGTTTCCGATGTTTTTCTTAACGAAAAGCGCCTTTATATCGTTTGCCGAGAATTTTCCGGTAACGTTTGCAATGCCCTCAATTTCCTTTGCGGCATTAATAGCAATGCCCGAAACAACTTCACGGGAAATCGTTACGTTTACGTTGGTATTGTCAATTTGCAATTTACCCATAAAAATCTGTCCTTTCAATGCATCACACAGGAGTAATGCTTAATTATTATAACACAAAAGCCCAAAAAGGTAAAGACTTTTTACAAAATTATAAAAATAAGGTAATAAAAAAAGCAAAAATAAAAGAAATCACGCTCGAAATAAGCTTAATAATAAAATATTTTTTGAAAGAAAGACGCGTTTCAAAAACGGCTCCCATAGATTGAAGTAAAACGCAAATACCCGAAAAGGTTAAAACAGCGGCGGCAACGCCCACTTGAAAGGGCGACGCCTCATAAAGAAATGAAAGACCGGTTGAAATTTCAAGCGTTCCCAATATTACGGCTGAAAAAACTCTTTTATCAATAACGCTTGAAAAAAGTGAGTAAACAAGCTCAAAAACCGAGGACGTGCGAATTATATCAATCAAAACGGCAAAGAAAATAACGAAAGCTGAAATCATAATCATCGTTAAACTGCTGTTTTTAACCGATGAAACGAAAAGCAAAATAAGATTTTCCTCTCTAACACTCTTTTTTTCGGTAAAATTGATGTTTGGTGAGTTATCGTTTAAAGAAAAAAGAAGAGATATTAAAACCGTTGCCAAAACGGAAGAAAGCCAAATAATAACGCCCGTTTTCATTGATTTAAAAACACCCAGACCGATAACCGAAATTGCAAAGGCAGGTGAGGGCAGGTTGCAAAGAGCAAGCATTCTTTCGGCGTTTCGGCGGCTTATTTTTTTATCTTCAAAAAGCCTTGCAGTAAAAACCGCTCCAACGGGGAAGCCGGAAATCACGCCGACAATAAAAGGCGCAGAAGCACAAGGGGGAAGCTTAAAAAACCTCATAAACCCGCCGAAAAAGCTTTCCAAGGGGTAAAAAAGCTTGCCGTCGTTTATCATTCCCGAAAGTACGAGCGCAGGAAAAATGGAAGGAATAAGCCTTGTTAAAACACGAAAAACGGCATCTTTTGCCGCATTTAAGCTGCTCTCGGCGTTAAAAAGAATGAAAACGAGAAGCGAAAAAACAAAAATAAACGGAAGAAAAGAAAAAAATCTTTTTTTCATAAAACCGCTCCGAAAATAATAGTCGGTTAAATATATGCCGAAGGTAATGAAAATAGGCTTAATATAATATAATTTTGGAGAGAGAGGGTGAAAACGGGTGAAAGATAAATTCAGTCAAAGCAAATTTGCCCAAATATTCGAGGTAAGAGAAGACGTTGTGGATAAACGTATTCCGCATATTGAGCTAACGGGCAACCGCGAGCTTATAATAAGCAACGTTACGGGCATTTTGGAATATAAAACGGAAGAAATGCGCTTTCAAACGGGCCTTTGCCCCGTGATAATAAAAGGCAGAGATTTGGTTATAACCGTTTATTCCAAGGAAACCATAATAATTAAAGGCTTTATAGAAAGAGTGGAGATGGCGGCGTGAGCTTATGGTCTTTGTTAAAGGGTTATTACGAAATTGAAGCCGTGGGGAATAACGCGAGGCTTTTAAACGTTATAAAGGCAAGAAATATAAACGTTTGGGGTATAAGAAAAACCGCCGACGATAAAATGGTTTTCAAGGTAGGATTACTCGGATATAAAAAAATAACCGAGCTTAAAGAATATTATAAAATTGAGGTAATAAAAGAGGTGGGAGTACCGAGCTTTTTTAAAAAGCACAAAAAACGCTGGGGATTTTTAATAGGTGCGGCAATCTTTGTTTCGGGCCTCTTTTTTATGAATTCTTTCATTTGGAATATAAACGTTTACGGTGTTGAGAATTTAAGCGAGCAAGAAATTTTAAAGGAGCTTGCCCTTAAAAATATAAAAATAGGGGAAACTGTTTACAATATAGATAAGGTTAAAGCCGAGCTCGAAATTCAAATAAAATATCCGCAAATAAAATGGCTTCAAATAGAAACCAAAGGCACCACCGTAAACGTTTACTTAAAGGAAAGCAGCCAAAAAAGCGAAGAAAGAGTTCCCGAGGAAGAACCGTGCGATATAGTTGCAAAAAAAGACGGAGTAATTAAATTTGCAGCGGCTTATAACGGAATTCCCGTAGTAGAGGCAGGACAAAGCGTTTCAAAGGGCGATATTCTCATAAAGGGCGAATATTTAACCGAAATGCAAAATGAAAGAAAGGTGCACGCAAGCGGCGTGGTAATGGCGGAAACGGTAAACGTAATAGAAGTAAAAGTGCCTCTTAAATTCGAGGAACCCGAGCTTACGGGCGGCGTTTTTAAAAGACAAACGCTTCGCATTTTTTCGTGGGAAATAAAGCTTTATAACGAAAAAGATGAAATTCCGTTTAAAGCCTTTGAATCGAAGCAAGAGAAAAAGCAGTTAAAAATTTTCGGTGAAATTTCTTTTCCCGTTTTTTTCATTTCAAATGAATTTTACGAGGTAATGCCTCAAACCGTTTTAATAGGAGAAGAAACTGCATTAAAAAAAGCGGAAAATATTGCAAATAAATTGCAAATGGAACAATTTGGAGGTATAATAGTAGAAGAGGAACTGTCGGATTATAAAATTAAAGACGGCGTTCTTTACTACGAACGAGTTCTCTATTGCAAAGAGGATATAGCAACGGAGAAAAGACAGGAGAAATAAAATGCTTATTTTTGAATTTTCCGATAATACTTTAACCAAAGAAGCAAAGGGGTTAAAAGCGGTAATCAAGACGGCGGCGTCGGCGGTTTTAAAGCATTTGAAGCTCGGCGGAAAATATGAGCTTTCGTTAACCGTTTGCGGCGACGAAGAAATAAGAGAGCTTAACAGATTATACCGCAACAAAGATAAGAAAACCGACGTTCTTTCCTTTCCCGTTTCAGAGGAAGGCGAAGAAATAAATCCCGATAATAACGCCGTAATGCTTGGTGATATAGTAATCTCGTTAGACACTGCCAAGGAGCAGGCAACGGAATACGGAAACACTCTTGAAAGAGAAATTTCCTTTTTAACAATTCACGGAATGCTTCATCTTTTGGGGTTTGACCACGAAATATCCGAGGATGAAGAAAAAATAATGTTCGATAAGCAAAAAGAAATAATAAAAACTCTTTTTGAGGAGGAAGTTTAAGTGAAAATCGGAACGGTTGCGGTAACGGGCAGAGCAAATGCAGGCAAATCCACCTTAATAAACGCAATAGTTGGCGAAAAGGTTTCAATAGTTTCGCCAAAGCCTCAAACCACCAGAACCGCAGTAAGAGGAATATATAACGATAATGAAAGCCAAATAATATTTTGCGACGTTCCCGGCGTTCACAACGCAAAAACGGGGCTCGGCAGAGAAATGATAAGAGCGGTAAACAGCGAAGCTTTCGGCGCCGACCTCGTGTTGTTTTTGTTAGACGGCAAAAATTCAAGACTCACCGAAAGCGAAGAAACGCTTCTTAACTCACTTAACCGAGAAAACGTGCCGGTAATTTTGGTTATAACCAAAATAGACCTTTATCAGAAGGAAAAGCTTTTACCCGTTATAAGTGAGGTAACCTCTCGTTTTGAATTTGAAACGGTAATACCCATTTCGGCAAAGAGAAAAGACGGCGTTAAAATCTTGATTGATGAAATAAAAAAATATCTCTACGAGGGAAGCCCCCTTTATTCCGAGAATGAATATACCGATATGACGATGAAGGAAATGCTTTCCGAAACAATAAGAGAAAAGGCGCTTTTGTTTTTGGGCGAGGAAATTCCGCACGGAATAGCCGTTTATATAACATCGTTTAACGAGGATGACCCCGAAATAATAAAGGCCACGGCAGAAATATACTGCGAAAAGAAAAGCCATAAGGCAATAATAATAGGCAAGGGCGGAAATATGCTCAAAAAAATTGCCGAGGAAGCAAGAAAAGAAGCCGAAAAAATATTCCAAACCAAAATTTATCTCGAATGCTGGGTTAAAGTAAGAGAAAACTGGCGCGATAACGCAAAAAGCCTTCATGAATTCGGTTTTGTAAAAGATGAAAATTGAATAAAAATCCATAGCCTGCAAATACTCTTTAACGGGGTGTTGGGTAATGGATGAAAAGTGGAACGAATTTTATAAAAGCGGAAAAATAACCGATTATTTAAGTTATTTAAAGGAAAAGCGCGGCTTTAAAACCGAAGCGGCGCAACAAAAGAAAGATGGAAAAGCTTGTAAAGGGAATAGTAATAAGAGAGGCGGAGTATAAGGAAAGCGATAAAATCCTCACGGTGCTGACCGATGAGGGAAAGCTTACCGTAACCGCAAGAGGCGCAAAAAAGCCGACGGGCAAAAACCTGTCGGTGTCTTCGCTTTTCGTTTATTCGGAGCTTACCTTAAAAGAGCAAAACGGAAAATATTATCTTTCCGGCGGAAGCGTTATAGAAAGCTTTTACACGTTACGAGAGGATTTCGAGCGGCTTTCGCTTGCCTCGGCAATGATTGAAATTGCAGCCTATCTTTCAGAAAACAAGGAAGATGCCGCATTTATATTAAAGCTCACGCTTAACTGCCTTTTCTTTCTTTGCAAGCCGGAGGTTAATATAGACCTCGTTAAAAGCGTTTTCGAGGCAAAGTGCTCGGAATATTCGGGCTTTTTCCCCGAGTTTGACGGATGCGATTTTTGCGGCAATATAACCGAAAAAATGTATTTCGACGCCGAATCCTGCGAGCTTTGCTGCAAGGAGTGCGTTAAAAACCCCGAAACGCTTCTTTCAATAAACCAAAACGTTTTAAAGGCGCTAAACTACATAGGGGAAAACGGACTTTTAAAGGCGCTTAAATTCAATATGAACGAAAAAGATATGCGAATGCTTTCAAGTGTTACCGAAGCGATTTTGTGCGCCCAGCTCGGCAGACGTTTTGAAAGCCTTAACTATTTCAAAAAAATGCGTATATAATAAGGAATTAAAAAATGGGCAAAATTATTCTCACCAAAAACACCGAGCGCTCTCTCGAATTCAAAAAAATACTTGAAATTTTAAGCACCTTTGCAGTATCCCACGCCGCAAAGGAGATGTGCCTTAACCTTTCGCCGCTTGACGACAGAGAAGAAATAATAAGGCTCCAAAAGGAAACCGATGCGGCTCTCGTTATGACTGCCAAAAGAAAAGCGCCTCTTTTTTCGGGCGTTTTCGAAATGGGAGAAATAATCCGCAGAGCAAACGTCGGCTCAATGCTCACAATCGCCGAAATTTTAAGAGTTTCGGCGCTTCTTCGAAATGCAAGAGCGGTAAACGAATATTACGAAAACGTAAGAGGCACGGCGCTTGACTATATTTTTGAAACGGTTTATTCAAACGTTTATTTGGAGGAAAAAATAGATAAGGCGATAATTTCCGAAGATAAAATTGCCGATAACGCATCTCCCGAGCTTTTTTCAATAAGAAGAAAAATAGCAAACGAGGAGCTTAAAATAAGAGAAAGCCTTAATAATTTAATACGCTCAAAAAGCTTTTCGCAATATCTTCAAGAGCCTATAATAACCGTTAAAAACGGGCGTTTTGCAGTGCCCGTTAAAATTGAGCACCGAAAGGATATTTCGGGAATGGTGCTCGAAAGCTCTTCAAGCGGTTCAACCGTTTTCATTGAGCCCACGGCGGTAATCGAGGCAAATAACAACATAAAGGTTTTAATGGGCAAGGAGCAGGCTGAAATTGAAAGAATTCTTTATGCGCTTTCATTAGAGATTTCCAATTTCGGCGATGCAATTTTAAAAACCTCAAAATCGCTTATCGAGCTCGATTTTATATTTGCAAAAGCGGCTTATGCCGAAAGCATAAACGCAATAATGCCCGAAATAAGAGAAGAAATTGGCTTTAACTTCAAAAAAGCACGCCATCCCTTAATTCCCAAGGAAAGAGTTGTGCCCACAAACGTATCTCTCGGAAAGGAAACCCGAATTTTAGTTATAACGGGCCCTAACACGGGCGGCAAAACAGTTTGCATGAAAACGGCGGGACTTCTTTGCTTAATGCTTCAATCGGGCCTTCACATTCCCGTTTCGGAAGAAAGCTACGGCTCGGTTTTTAACAACGTTTACACCGATATAGGCGACGAACAGTCAATAGAGCAATCACTTTCAACCTTTTCGGCGCACATGACAAATATTGTTAAAATACTTAATAAAGCGGACGAAAAAAGCTTCGTTTTGTTAGACGAGCTGGGTGCCGGCACCGACCCCGTTGAAGGCGCGGCGCTTGCTGTTTCAATACTTAAATATTTGCTTTCAAAAAACATCACTATTGCGGCGTCAACTCACTACCCCGAGCTAAAGCTTTTTGCGCTTGAAACCAAGGGGGTTGAAAACGCATCGCTCGAATTCGACGTTGAAACGCTTCGTCCCACCTACCGCTTAATTACGGGTATGCCCGGCAAATCAAACGCATTTGCAATAGCTTCGAGATTAGGTCTTGACGAAGAAATAATCGAAAACTCCAAATCGGAGCTTTCCGAGCAAAGCGTTAAGCTCGAAACGGTTATAACCAAGCTCGATGAAAAAAGAAAAAAGCTCGAAACCGAGCTTGCCAACGCCGAAAAGGCAAACGAAATTGCCCAAAAGCTTAAAAAAGAATGCGAAACTTTGAGGGCAGATATTGAGCAAAACGCCGATAAAGAAATGAAAAAAGCTCTTGAAAAGGCAAAAAAGGTAGCCGACGACGTAAAGTATATGTCCGCTCAGCTGATGGACGAGCTTTTGGAATTAAAAAAGCAAAAAGATAAGGCAGATTTTTCAAAAAAAGTAGAAGAAGCCAGAATGTCGCTTAAAGGTAAGCTCGGAGAAATCGACGATGCGGCGCATCCAAACAAGGAAGAAATCGATGACGGCTACGTTTTAACACGTCCGTTAAAGGTTGGCGACAGTGTAAAAATAAAAGGCCTCGACGGCATCTACACCGTAAAAGGCCTTAAAGACAGCAAGGGTTACGTAACCGTTTTATCGGGGAATATTTTAACCAAGGTAAGCGAAAGCCGCCTTAGACTCACCGCCGAGCCGAAAAAGAAAAAAGAGGTTAAAATGTCATCTTCGGTAAAGAGAAGCTCGCTCGGAGGCAGGGCAGAGGTAGATATCAGAGGAATGACCGTTTTGGAAGCAGAAAACGAGGTCGAACGCTTTATCGACAGCGCCGTAACCTCAAACCTAAATAACGTGGTTATAATTCACGGAAAGGGAACGGGCGCGCTTCGAAAGGGCGTTCACGATATATTGAAATCAAACCCCTGCGTCCGCACCTTCCGCTTGGGAACCTACGGCGAGGGTGAAGACGGCGTTACAATCGTCGAGCTCAAATAATTTTTTATAAATCTCCGGAAACGGCGCTTTTAAAATAACACGCTTTTTGGTAACGGGAGAAACGAAATCGCAATAACCCATAAAAAGAAGCTGATGCGGAAAATCAAGGCTTGCTTCTCCGTAAAGAAAATCGCCCAAAAGCGGAAATCCTATTGAGGCGGTGTGGAGCCTTATTTGGTGAGTCCGTCCCGTTTCGAGATAAAATGCGACGAGCGAATAACCGTTTTTATAAATAAGACGCTTGTAATGAGTAACGGCGCGCTTGCCGTCTTTCGAAATAATGCGTTTTTGCTTATCGGTTTCCGAAATGGGAAGATTAACCGTGCCAGTTTCGTTAATTTCGCCCTTTAAAACGCCGAAATAAATTTTTTTAACGCTGTTTTTAACCGATGCGGCAAAGCAGTTTTTCGCAATCAGAACAATTCCCTCGGTGTCTTTGTCAAGACGGTAAAGCGAGCGGAACGTTCCGTTGAATTCATCAAAAAGCGTACCGCCGAAGCGATGGCCCTTTGAAGGATGCGTTGGCATATCGGCAGGCTTTAGCACGGCAAAAAAATCCTCGTCTTCGTAAAGAAGAGGAAGATTTCCCGAAAAAACGGGCTCTTTTTCAAAAAAGGTAACGGTGAAAACGGAGTTTTCCTTTAAAACGTCGTTTGTTCTAACCTCTTTGCCGCCGCACACCATGGAAAAGGAATATTTTTTAAGCTCGGTTATAACGGCAGACGAAAAGCCGTAATCTTTAAGAAAATTATTAACTTTTACGGGTTTTGAAATTTTAAAAATAAGCTTTCTCATAAAAATATTATAATGTTTTAAAAATAAAAAGGCAAGAGAAACAATAAAAAACTTGAAAAGCTTAAATTGATATGATAAAATAAATTATCGTTTAAAAAGGAGATACTAAAATGAGAAGAGAAACAATGTGCGTTCAGGCAGGCTACACACCCAAAAACGGCGAGCCGAGAATGCTTCCCATAACACAAAGCACAACCTTTAAATACGATTCAACCGAGCATATGGGCAAACTTTTTGCGCTTGAGGAATCGGGTTATTTCTACACCCGTCTTGCAAACCCCACGAACGATGCCGTTGCCGCAAAAATTTGCGCGCTTGAGGGCGGTTACGCCGCAATGCTCACCTCGTCGGGCCAAGCCGCAATGTTTTACTCAATAGTAAACCTTTGCAATGCGGGCGACCATTTCGTTTGCTCTGCCGAAATTTACGGCGGAAGCCATAACCTTTTCGGCGTATCGTTAAAAAAGCTCGGCATAGAGGTAACCTTCGTCCCCGTTGACGCAACCGAGGAGGAGCTTCAGGCGGCGGTTAGAGAAAACACAAAATGCTTCTACGGCGAAACCGTTGCAAACCCCGCTCTCTCTGTTTTGGATATTGAAAAATTCGCCCGTGTTGCCCACAAAAACGGAGTTCCGTTAATAGTAGATAACACTTTCCCCACGCCCATAAACTGCCGTCCTATCGAATGGGGCGCCGATATAGTCGTTCATTCCACCACTAAATATATGGACGGCCACGATTTAAGCGTTGGCGGCTGTATAGTCGATAGCGGCAACTTCGATTGGGAGGCATCGGGCAAATTCCCCGGCCTTACCACTCCCGATGCAAGCTATCACGGCGTTGTTTACAGCAAAGATTTCGGCAAGGCTGCTTTCATAACCAAGGCAACCGCACAGGTAATGAGAGATTTCGGCTCAATTCAGGCACCCATGAATGCATTCCTTTTGAATATCGGCCTTGAAACCCTTGCACTCAGAATGGAACGCCACTGCTCAAACGCTCAAAAAGTTGCCGAATTTTTATCCCAACACCCCAAAATAGCAAAGGTAACCTATCCCGGCCTTAAAGGAGATAAATATTACGATGCCGCTCAAAAATATATGCCCAACGGCACCTCGGGCGTTTTAACCTTTGAGGTAAAGGGCGACGTCGATGCCGCAGTAAGATTTATGGACTCGTTAAAAATTGCAATGATAGCAACTCACGTTGCCGATGCAAGAACCTGCGTACTTCACCCCGCAAGCCACACACATCGCCAGTTAAGTAAAGACGAAAGAATAGCGGCAGGCGTTTCCGACGGACTCATAAGATTCTCCGTTGGCATAGAAAACGTTGAAGACATAATAGAAGACTTAACACAGGCACTCGAAAACGTTTAATAAAACGAAAAAACTCCCCGATTTTTTTGTCGGGGAGTTAATTTTTTAATCAGTCTTTGTTTGCGGGCTCTCTTTTAAGCGGGCTGTATCTGTAAGAAGCGCAAATGCCGTTTGCCTGCATAAGCTCAAGCTTTTTTTGGCAAATAACCTCGTCCTTGGTTTTGAGCGCCTTCGAATGCTCGCAATAGGCGCAGCACTTGTTAATTTCCTTGTTCCACATAAAAACAGCTCCAATACCCAAAATAGATATAAGTAATATAACATTTTAAATAAAATTTGTCAAGAAAAAATTATTTTAAAGCCCTCAAACGACGCTATACCGTGATGTTTGTAACAACCTAACAAAAAAGCGTTGCGAAATTTGTAAAAATTAGACATAAAAATATCTCAAAAAGGTGTTGACACCACAAGATATTGTGTGCTAAAATAGTTGCACACACAAGATATGCTAATGATTTGATATAAAAAAGCAGGAAAAGAGGAAAAGAAAATGTTAAAGATGATTACAAAAAGAGACGGCAGAAAGGTTCCTTACATCAGAGAGAAAATCGCCTCTGCTATAGATAAGGCAATGACATCGTGTAACCGCAAAAACGAGGAAGAGGCAGAACGCCTTGCAGTATTGGTTGAGGAGGCTCTTTTAAAGAAATTCCCCGAAACCGACCCCGGCGTTGAAGACGTTCAAGATATAGTTGAAGCAGTTTTAATGGAAAACGGCTACGCCTACGTTGCTAAAAAATACATTCTTTACAGAGCCGAAAGAACCCGTTCGAGAGAAATGAACTCCAAGCTCATGAGAATTTACGATGAGCTTACCTTTATCGACGCTTCCGAAAGCGATATGAAGAGAGATAACGCCAATATCGACGGCGATACCGCAATGGGCACAATGCTTAAATACGGCTCTGAGGGCGCAAAGGACTATTACGAGAAATACATTCTCACCGACGAACAGTCGAAGGCTCATAAAACCGGCGATATTCATATTCACGATTTCGATTTCTACACTCTCACCACAACCTGCTGCCAGATAGACTTAATCCGTCTTTTCAAGGGCGGCTTCTCAACCGGACACGGCTATCTCCGTGAGCCCTCCGATATAGCAAGCTATGCAGCTTTGGCATGTATTGCAATTCAGGCAAACCAGAACGACCAGCACGGCGGCCAGAGCGTTCCTAACTTCGATTACGCCTTGGCAGAAGGCGTTAAAAAGACCTATAAGCGTCTTTACGCCACCAACCTCGGTAAAGCGTTAGAGCTTCTTTATCCCGAAGCAAAAATAGGCGCAGCCGAAGCAAAAGCAAAAATTAAAGAGCTTGAAGCCGAAAAGGGCGTATATCCCTCTCTTGCAATGACCAAGGAATACCTCAAAGCTGAAAATGCTTGGCTTTCCGGCATTGTTTCCGATAAAGAGCTTTTAAAGAAAATAACCGATTTCGCAGTAAACGCAACTCTCCCCGAAACCGAAAAAGCGGTTTATCAGGCAATGGAAGCTCTCGTTCACAACTTGAATACCATGCATAGCCGCGCAGGCGCTCAAACTCCTTTCTCCTCCATCAACTACGGAACCGATACCAGCCCCGAAGGCAGAATGGTTATCAAATATATTCTTAAAGCAACCGAGGATGGCTTGGGCTTTGGCGAAACCGCTATTTTCCCCATTCACATCTTCAAAATCAAAGAGGGCGTAAACTATAATCCCACAGACCCCAACTACGACCTTATGAAATATGCTTGCAAGGTAACCGCAAAGCGTCTTTTCCCCAACTTCTCGTTCATCGACGCTCCCTTCAATCTTCAGTATTATAAAGAGGGCAGACCTGAAACCGAAGTTTCCTACATGGGCTGCCGCACCAGAGTTATAGGTAACCACTACGACCCCACCAACCAAATCACCTACGGAAGAGGAAACCTTAGCTTCACCTCAATTAACCTTCCGAGAATAGCAATAAGAAGCAACAAGAATATCGAATGGTTCTTCGATGAGCTTGAAAACAAAATGAAGCTCGTTGCAAGACAGCTTTTAGACCGTTATCATATCGTTGCCAAGAAAAAGGTTAAAAACTTCCCCTTCCTCATGGGACAGGGCATTTGGATAAATTCCGAAGGCTTAAAGCCCGATGATTGCGTTGGCGAAATCTTGAAGCACGGCACGCTTTCAATAGGCTTTATCGGTCTTGCCGAGGCACTCGTTGCGTTAACCGGCAAGCATCACGGTGAAGACGTTTCCGCAAGAAACCTCGGCCTTGAAATCGTTGGCTTCATGAGAGATATATGCGACCGCTTAAGCGATGAGCATAACCTCAACTTCACCCTTCTTGCAACTCCTGCCGAAGGTCTCTCGGGCAGATTTATAAGAATGGATAAGAAGAAATACGGCATAATCCCCGGTGTAACCGACAGAGAATATTACACCAACAGCTTCCACGTTCCGGTTTACTACAATATTCCCGCATATCAGAAGATTAAAATAGAAGCGCCTTATCACGCGCTCACAAACGCAGGCCACATCACCTACGTTGAACTCGACGGCGACACCGCAAATAACATCGAAACTATTGAAAAGATAGTAAGAGTTATGAAGGAAGAAGGCATCGGCTACGGCTCGATTAACCACCCCGTTGACCGCGACCCCGTTTGCGGCTATAACGGAATAATCGGCGAGGAATGCCCCAAATGTCATCGCCGTGAGGATGACGGAAGCGGCTACGGCTTCGAAAGAATAAGAAGAATTACCGGTTACCTCGTTGGAACTCTCGACCATTTCAACAATGCAAAGAGAGCCGAAGAGCGCGACAGAGTAAAGCACACTCTTAAAGAGGACTGATAAATGTCCGAGCAAAAAATAAACGTTTCGGGAATCGTCGGTGAGTCAATCACCGACGGCCCCGGTTTCAGATTTACCCTTTTCGTTCAGGGATGTCCGCATCATTGCGAGGGATGCCATAATCCTCACACTTGGCCCTTTGAAGAAAAAAAGCTTATGACGCCCGACGAAATTTTTAAAAAAATTTCCGAAAATCCGCTTCTTTCGGGAGTAACGTTTTCGGGAGGCGAGCCTTTTTCGCAGGCATCGGCGCTTCTGCCTCTTGCCGAAAAAATAAAAGCCGCAGGTCTTGAATTGGCGGCATATTCCGGCTATACCTTTGAAGAGCTTACAACCAAAAACGATGAAGATATAAATAAGCTTTTGGCGCTTTTAGACGTTTTGGTAGACGGCAGATTCGTTTTAAAACAAAGGAATCTCGACCTCAAATTCAAGGGCTCGGAAAATCAGAGAATAATTAACGTTCCCAAATCGCTTAGCGAAGGCAAGGCGGTTTTGGAAACGGGGCCTCGCTGGAATAAAGAAGAATAAAAAATCGCCCGAGCAAAATCGGGCGATTACATTTAAAAAATTCAATATGCGCTTGTAGCTCAGCAGGTTAGAGCATCCGCCTCCTAAGCGGAAGGTCGTGCGTTCGAATCGCGTCAAGCGCGCCAAAAATAAATTAAAAAGGATGAAAAAAATGAAAGTGAAAGAAAGTCTTGTAAAATCCGTCGGCGCGGGAGCGCTCATAGGTATTGGCGCAACGATTTTTATGGCGGCGCCCGATAAAACGGTGGGAGCGTTTTTGTTCGCCATAGGTCTCATTGCAATATGCATTTTCAAATTAAATCTTTACACAGGCAAAATAGGCTACGTTTTTGAAAATAAAAACTATTTGGAAATTTTGTTAATATGGGCGGGCAATTTAATCGGTTGCTTTTTAACCTCCTTTGCGGTAAGACTTGCAAGGCCCGACCTTGCCGAAATAGCAAACGGAATGCTTTTGAAAAAAGCGGGAATGAGCTGGTGGGCGCTTTTAATTTGCGCGTTTTTCTGCGGTGTAATAATGTTCTTGGCGGTAGATGTCTATAAAAGAGGAAACGATTTCGGAAGATATCTCGGCATAATTTTCGGCATTCCCGTTTTCATACTTTCGGGCTTTGAACACAGCATTGCCGATATGTGCTATTTCATTTACGGAATAAAAACCGTTGAAGAATTCTTCCTTTCCCTCGGCATACTCGTAATAGTTTCAATAGGAAACGCAATAGGCGGCATAGCGGCTTGGCTCGTTTTAAAAGATAAGAAAAACTGAAAAAACGCCATAAGGGTTTTCGGATAATAAAAAGACTAACGAAATTTTCGTTAGTCTTTTCATTTTTGCTTAAAAAGAAGCCGTGTCTTAAAATTTGTTTATCTTAAGCTTTTTATTTTATACTCTATCTGT
>JAZNEJ010000004.1:0-53135 GCA_045588575.1 Eubacteriales bacterium
GACGCCGCAGGCGGAGTATCTTCGAGGCGTTTAGCCTCGAAATTCCGGGTACGCAAAGCGTGCCGTTTTTGTTTGGCGTCATCATTGGAGAAGGCTGGGCTCCCGCAGCACAAGGTGCAAGGGAACCGGTTCGAATACGACGCCGCAGGCGGAGTATCTTCGAGGCGTTTAGCCTCGAAATTCCGGGTACGCAAAGCGTGCCGTTTTTATATGCCAACTTGACACCTTATTGCTTTTTTGCTATACTAAACTCAAAGGCGGTGATTTTATGAAAGAAAAGCAAGACAGAAACTATCCTATAAGTTTATTTGTGATTGGATTTTTAATGAACCTAACCAAAAATTTCTTTTTACTTTTCCCAGGACTAATTTTCTTGATTATCGGTATTTGGGTAAATTGGTGTTTTGTTGTTGGTTTGGTGTTATTGTTAGTGGATGTATTGCTTTCTTTTGTTGAACAAACAAAAATTAGAAATGCCACCATTAATAGTGATAACCCCAATTTTAAGGAATGGCAAGATGCCATTTTGTCGTCTGATTGGAAAGAAAATGTTCAAAATTTGGTTGAAGAAAACATTGAAAACAACACAAATGAATCCGATGATTATAAGGTTTCTTTGCAGGAACAAATTGATGTTGCGGAAAGTTTGAAGGAGGAAGTTCCTTATAAACCGTCTTCGCCAAGTGCTCCAAATCAGCAAAAATCAAAAAATGATATGAGTAGACAATAAGGATGTTTAGAAAATCCTCGGTTTTTCGACCGGTTCCATTTTGAGTGTCGGTCCCAAAAATCCCGTTTACGCAAGTAGGCGGGATTTTTACTTATTACTTCTTACCTCTTCACTCTTACTTAAAAACAAGTTTGATACGGGATTTTTGGAAAGTAATAAGTAATAGGTAAGAAGTAATAAGACTTTTGCAAGGCTTTGCATTGCTCTTATTGTGTTATAGTTGTATAATAAACCCAGAAAGGCGGTGGAGGTATGAAAAACAAAAACGAAAAAGTTAATGACTGTATGAACAAATATTCAGATCACCACTGCACTTTGATCAAAAAATACAGAACTCTGTTCCATTATGTCTGGGTGCTTGAAGAGCAAGGGCAGGAATTCAAAGTTTACGTTGGAAAGGCATTGTATTTCTGCATAGAACTTGGAACACAGTTAACAATAGGAAAGATTGGACGAAAGCTGATTAACATTCGCACGGGATTTTGCAAAACTGATAAATAATTTTTGGCATCTTTTTTGTCAACACGACTCAAACAAAAACGGTACGCAAAGCGTGCCGTTTTTTTATGCCAACTTGACACCTTATTGCTTTTTTGCTATACTAAACCCAGAAAGGCGGTGGAGATATGAACAATAACCTTTTTACTAAAATAGACGGAAAATCGATTTTGGTTTGCTATTTTCAAGTCGTGTATGACGACGAAGCATTAACTGTCAAAATGACGTGCATTTCCGAGGACCAAAACGGTTATTTTATCGTCTTTAAAAATGTTTCCAAGTTAAAAATGTCGGATATATCATATCCCTTCCAAATCTGCGGATTTAAAATATTAGATTACAGTTCTCGTGGTTATCAAAAAGATTTTCGTTTCTTTGTGAACGATTATGAAGACGGAAAACTCTCTTTTTTCTGCGAGAATTTTGAAATTTTTAATGCGAACAGATAAAAAACAAATGGCATCTTTTTTGTCAACACGGCTCAATAAAAAACGGTACGCAAAGCGTGCCGTTTTTATATGCCAACTTGACACCTTATTGCTTTTTTGCTATACTAAACTCAAAGGCGGTGATTATATGAGAATGATTCATATTTCAAATATTATTGAAATTAAAGAAAATATGATATGTTACCGAAACGATAATGGCAATGCTGACTTTATTGAATTAGAATCTTGTGCCAAAAATTATGAATCGACTCATAATATCATGAACAAAAATGAGTTAAAATTACATTGTGTGGGTGAACGCTTATTTGGTGAATATGCGTATTATGAAATATATACACAAGATGAACATACTCAAATATATATGATGTTAAAAACTAATGTTATCAAGCGTTTTATCTCGAAAATTTCAGGTTGGAATTTTCACAGCAAGGATTTTCAAAAATTTTATGCCATCCAAAAGCAATTAAATGCAAATGGTTGGACAACATCAGATTTATCATAAAAACATAAAGTAAAATTATAGGTTTTCAGGCACATTTTATTCGTGTCATTAAGTTCAAACTACTCAAACAAAAAACGGTACGCAAAGCGTGCCGTTTTTATATGTCAACTTGACACCTTATTGCTTTTTTGCTATACTAAACTCAAAGGCGGTGGTAATATGAAAAAACCTATAAAGATTTTATTATTTACTCTTGCGGGTATAGGACACACTGCAATTGTTGCGATAATTACGTTTTTTGTAATGATTTTTGTTTTGTTAGGCTCACTGATTTTTTTTGAAATTTTTCCTAACGTTGAAACAAGCCATAATATAGAAAAATAGATGGAAATACAGCAACAGCAGAGCTATTTACCGTCTTTTGACGAAATGGGAAATTACGAGAATATAAGTTGCAAATATCAACATAAACGAGGTATTTTTACTAATTCCGATAGTTATATATTAACCGCAAGTTATTCAAAAGAAGATTTTGATATTCAAAAAGAAATTTTTTTAAATACTTATTTATTTCAAAATTTCGTAATTGAGGATGTTCGAGATAAAGACGTTGAAATAAGCGGTTCATTTAGCTTGGACGGTTATGATTTTAAATTATTATCGTTGGAGGAATATAAATAAAGCCATCCTAAAAGACTTGCTTTTTTCGGATTTTCAAATGAGAAACAAGAAATTTGTTTTATTTTCTTTACAGATATTGAATTGGATTATATAAACAGTTCTTTTGCAGATTTTTTGATAAGAGAATGCGGGTGGTAATATGAAAAAACCTATAAAGATTTTATTGATAATTGTAGTAGCGGTGGTTGTATTTGCAGTAGTTATTGCTCAAATTCTTCCGAGTATAGTGTTTTTGGGGGCTTTTGTTTTTTCTTCGTTACCTTCGAAAACTTTTTTAGAATCCTCTAAGTCGCCTGATGGTACTTATGAATTAGAAGCATATGACACGAGCGGAGGGGCTACTGTTGACTTTTCTGTTGCGGTTTATTTACTCAAAGAAAACAGAAAAATTTGTATTTATAATGGGTATCACGAAAAAGATGTTGAAATTATTTGGGTTGATAATTCCACCGTTACCATAAACGGTATAACGCTTGATTTATCTAAAGATGAAAGATACGATTGGCGAGGTCCCGCTTATGCATATTTTAATTGCGGTAATAATGCTTGAAAAAAATTAATTTAAAGCAACTCCTTTTGGGGTTGCTTTTTTGTTTTTTAATATACCCCCCTGTTAACAAAATACCCCAAGGGGTATATATTATATTCGGAGGGTTTAATATGGATAATAACTGTTGCAACAAAAAAACGAAAAGAAGCCCCGACGAAAAAAAGCTGATAATAAATAGGCTTAACCGAATAAGCGGACAAATAAACGGCATAACTAAAATGGTTGAAAACGATGCATACTGCAACGACGTTTTAATTCAGCTTTCTGCCGTTGAAAATTCCGTTAAGAGTCTTTCGTCGCACGTTTTGGAAAATCATTTATACACCTGTGTTACGAGAGATTTGGAAGACGGCAACTTAGACACTATTGATGAATTAATCAGCTTATTCAAAAGATTTAATAAATAGGAGGTGAGAAATATGGATAAAATCGTAATTTGTGAAAAATGCGGCGCTATGGTTAAGGTTTTGGTTGATTGCACCTGCGCAAACTGCGGCATTAAATGTTGCGGCGAAACTATGAAAGAAATTTCCGAAGAAGAAGCAAAAAAGGTTTTGAAAAATAAATAATCGGCTTATCTTTAACTAATGCCGTAAAGCCCCGAGGACTTTTGTCTTTGGGGCTTTCTTTTTTTATTGACTCAATGTAAACAGTGTGGTAAAATTGAAATAAAGATTAGTTAAGGAGCAAAATTATGATTCAAGGCAGAGATTATTTAAAACCTATAATAAATGAATTGCTTGCAGCTTGGCCGAATAACAGAACGGTTAATATTGTTTGCCACGGGCACAGTGTTCCGTCGGGATATTTTACCACGCCTTACGTTAACACGATGAACGCATATCCGCATTTGCTTCACAAAATTTTAAACGAGCGTTTCCCGTTTGCCGTTACAAACGTTATAGTTACCGCGAAGGGCGGCGAGAATGCGGTAAACGGTGAGAAGCGTTTTGAAAACGACGTTTTAATTCATCGCCCTGACGTTATTGTCTTGGATTACAGCTTAAACGACCGTTCAAGCGGCTTAAAGGGAGCAAAAGATGCTTGGTCATTGATGATTGAAAAAGCGCTTAAAAACGACGTTAAGGTTATTCTTTGCACACCGAGCTGGGACATCTCTTATTACGAACAGGGAGCGGCTTGGGATGAGCTTTGCGCACATGCCGAGCAGGTTAGAGAGCTTGCGAGCCGTTATGACGTTGGATTGGCAGACAGCTTTAAGGCTTTTGAAAAGCAGATAAAGGATTTTAATGACCTTCCCAAATATTTGGCAAATATAAACCATCCCACCAAGGCGGGCCACGAGCTTATTGCCGAAGAAATTGCAAAATATTTTATAATTTGCGAATAAAGAAAAACAGTTAACCCCGCGCCGAAATGGCGCGGGGTTTTCATTTGCCTACACATTGACATAAAACCTTTTAAAATGTATAATATAACAAAGAGGTGAAACAAAATGCAGTTTAATTTTCCAAAAAAGCTTTTGCTCGGAGCTGCTTCTGCCGCAACGCAAATTGAGGGCGGAAAGGTTGACGGAAACTGGCACGATTGGTATAGAAAAGGCAAAATAGCTGATAATTCAAATCCCGAAATTACCACAATGCATTGGAAATATTGGAAAGAAGACAGCTTGCTTTTAAAGGAAGCCGGCGTTCAAACCTACCGTATGGGGCTTGATTGGGCAAGAATTTACCCAAGGGAAAATGAGGTTGATTATGAAGCTGTTTGGCAATACCGCAATGAAATTTTACTCATTAAAGAGCAGGGAATTAAGCCTCTTTTAACGCTTCACCATTTTTCGAATCCTATGTGGTTTGAAAGAATGGGTGGATTTTTAAACACCAAGGCACTTATTTATTTTTTAAACTACGTTAAGTTTGCGGCGGAAACGTTCGGAGATTTGGTTGAAGATTTCGTTACGGTAAACGAGCCTAACGTTTACACCTTTAAGGGTTACGGCGAAGGAAGTTGGCCGCCGGGTTGCAAAAATCCCTTTAAAATTATAAAGGTTTTGGAAAATTTGGCGTATTGCCATATTGAAAGCTATAAAATAATTCACGAAACCCGTAAAAAAATGGGCTTTTTAAACACCAAGGTCGGCTTTGCAAACCATTTAAGAGTGTTCGACCCCAAAAACGAAAAAAATCCGTTTGATAAGATGGCGGCAAGGCTTTCGGAATACACCTTTCAGGAAATTGTAACGAGAGCTTTTACTTTGGGTGAGTTTTGTTTTCCGTTAAGAAACAAATATAAAATTGAAAAAGGTGTTTACGTTGATTTTCACGGCGTGAATTATTACAGCCGAACGGTGAATTTTATGGGAGTTAGAAAAAACTCGCCGAGAAACGATTTGAATTGGGAAATTTACCCCAAGGGCTTAATAAGATGCGCCGAAAAGCTTGATGAAATTAAAAGACTTCCTATTTGGGTTACCGAAAACGGAACGTGCGATAATAACGATGCTTTCAGATGTCGTTTTATTGCGGAGCATTTAAAGGCGATTTGCGAAAGCGATTTGCCCTTTGAAAGATATTATCATTGGTGCTTTTGCGATAATTTCGAGTGGGCAGACGGTTGTTCAATGCGTTTTGGTCTTATTCACCTAAATTATGAAACCCAAGCTCGCACGGTTAAGCGCTCGGCTGAGTTTTATAAAAAAATAATTAAAGCGGGCAGCATTACAAAAGAGCTTTGGAATGAATACGTTGAACCTCAAAAATACAATATAAAATAATAAAAAACGGCATCTTGACGATGCCGTTTTTACATTTTAATTATTTAACCGAAACCTTAACGGTGGGGTTGCCGTAAACGCCGACGTTTAATCCTTCGGGAATTTCAATGAATACGGGAGCGGCTACATTACCGTTGCTTATTGTAAATGCAGAAGCATCAACCTTTAACGTTAAACGCTCGGGAGAGAGGCTTTCGAGGTCAGATGCCTTGCCTCTTAACGTTATCTTTAAGTTTTTAAGGGTTGTGGTTGCGGTTTTGCCTTCGGGCGAAATTATGCTGCTTATGGGGAGCGTAATTTCTTTTGTGGTAACGTCGGTGCCGAAAGAAAGCGTTACACTTGCGTTGGCATTCTGGCTGTTTTCAAGCTTTATTCCGTTAGGCAAAGGAATTGGTAAGCCGTTAAAAACGGTTTCCGAATTCGTAAGCCCTGCGGCGTTAACGCGCAGAAGAGTTATTGAAGAAATAAGCGAAAGTGTGGATTCTTCGCCTAAAACGGTTATTTTTTGCGGAGATATAACTGCGTTCATAAAAGAAGCGTCATTTCCGCCGTAGCTGTTATAAATATCAACCGCTAAGTCAACCTCTTTGGTTTTAAAAATGTTTACGTCAACCAAGACCTGATTCGTATCGAAGGAGAGAAACGCGTTTGAAATTTCTTTTCCCTCGGCGTCGTAAAGCACGAACGGGAGATTTTTCTTAACCGAGCTGTTTAAGCCGCTTACGTCAACCTGAGTTTTAACCTGTGCGATACTGTTTACAATGCTTTCGGGGCCGGTTATAAGGATTGAAGAGGGAGATGTTTTAACCGAATCGAGAATATAATCGTCTGCAATGGTTCCGACGGGAGAAACGGTTATATCAACGCTTTTGGAGATTTTATTATCTATTTTAACGTCAATCTCGGTAACGCTTACCTTTTCTAAGGTAAGAAGTTGGTTATCGTATTCGATTCTGATGGGAAGAGTATATTCACCCGCACCGGTAACCGAAGAAAAATCTATTTTCGCGGTAATAGAATCCTTTTTTACCGAGGCGATTTCCGCTCTGTTGCCTCTTAACGTTACGTTGACGTTTAAATTGACGGGACTTGCCAAAATGAGATTATTGTTTTGTGCAACGTGTCCGTTAAATTCGGAAGAAACGGAAATATTTCTGAATTCCTTTGAAATTTCAGGAGATTCAAGACCTACGACTATAAACCAAAAGGCAAAAGCCACAAGAAAAGAAATGATTTTTAAAACGCCGTTGTTGTTGAAAAAATCATTAAGAAAATTTTTAACCTTGCTCATTTTTTATCCCAAACCTTTCCGAAGAATTTTCGCTCTTTCTTTTCGGAAGGAGGAATTAAGGTGCTTGCAAGCTGTTCTTTAAAGCCTTCGCGGCTGAATCCTCTTTTTAAAACGCCGTTAATTGCAACCGAAACGGTGCCGGTTTCTTCCGAAACGATAACGACTATTGCATCGGTTGCCTCGGAAAGACCTATTCCCGCTCTGTGACGGGTTCCGAGTTCGGATGATATCTCTTTATTTTCGGAAAGAGGGAATAGGCAAGCTGCCGCTACTATTTTGCCTTTGGAAACAACCACGCCGCCATCGTGAAGAGGCGAGTTGTGAAAGAAAATGTTTTCTAATAAAAGGTCGGAGCATTCGGCGTTTATGCCGGTGCCGGTATCGGTTATTTCACGAAGATGAGTTTCTCTTTCAAAGGCAATTAAAGCGCCCGTGCGGTTAGAGGCTAAATTGAAGACCGCTCTCGTTACCGCTTCAACATTTTCATCGGTAAAATCGTTTGATTTTGAGGAGTCTTCAATAAACATCATTGATTTTATGGTTTTTTTGCCGAACTGTTCCAAAATTTTTCTGAGCTCGGGCTGGAAGAGAATTATGAGTGCCAAAGCACCGAACTGAAGGGTTGATTCCAAAATGAAATTAAGCGTTGTAAGCCCCAAAGCTTTTGAAACGCCGACGAAAAGTAAAACAAGCAAAATTCCCTTTAAAAGCTGGGTTGATTTTGTGTTCTGGAAAAATTTTAAAATGTAGTAAAAAATAAAAGTAACGATGAGAATATCGACGATATCCCAAAGGCGAATCGTCTGCAAGGTATTCCAAATAAAAAGACCGAAATTAGCTAAAGCTTCAAACATTTTTAAAACCAACCATAATAAAAATATAGATTAATACGCTTATATTATAACATACAAATAAAGCAATAAACAAGGGAAAATTTCAAAAAAATGAATATTTATAAAAAAATAACCGCACTTTTTAAGGTGCGGTTTGATTTTTAATTCAGTCTTGAGCCTTTTTTGCCTCTTCTTCCTCTAAAACGCGGTAGGCAACCTTGCCAACGAGGGTTTTGGGAAGAGAATCTCTGAACTCAATATCGTAGGGTAGAGCGTATTTTGCAATGTTCTTTTTGCAGAAATTGAGTATTGCGGTTTTGGTCGTTTCGTTTGCGGGAACGCCGGGCTTAACCATAATAAACGCCTTTACCTTTTGCATTTTAAGGGAATCGTGAACGCCTATAACGCAACTCATATGGACAAGCTCGTGAGAATCTAAAATATTTTCGAGCTGTGCGGGGTAGATGTTATATCCCGAAGAAATAATCATTCTCTTAATTCTGCCCTTGAAATAGATAAATCCGTCTTTATCCATATAACCGAGGTCGCCGGTGTGAACCCAAGTAAAGCCGTCGGCGTGCTTGCGGAGCGTTTTCGCGGTTTCGACGGGATGACGTATATATTCCTGCATAACGGTTGGGCCTGCAAGAACTATTTCGCCTTCTTCACCGTAAGGAAGCTCGTTTTCAGTATCGGGCTCGACGATTTTGTAGTAGGTGTCGGGGAAGGGAAGTCCGATACTTCCTTCCTTTGCGAGAGTTAAAGGAGTGAGGCATGATGCGGTAACGCATTCGGTTGTGCCGTAGCCTTCTCTTATTTGAATAGATGCGTTATGGTCGGCAAGGAATTTATCGAATTTCTTTTTAAGCTCAATGGAAAGAGAGTCGCCACCTGAGAAAACACCTTTAAGACAAGATAAATCAGCCTTATTCATGGAGGGAAGTCTTAAAAGAGCCTCATAAAGAGTGGGAACGCCGGCAATGAAGTTGCAACGGTATTTGGTTATAAGCTTTGCATAGCTTTTTGCGGTGAAACGGGGAACTAAAATGCATCTGCCGCCGTTTGCGAGCATTGAATGAATACAAACACCGAGCCCGAAACCGTGGAAAATGGGCATTGCGGCAAGCATTTTGTCGCCGGGCTTAAACATTGGATTCATTGCGACTATTTGCGCCGAAAGAGCGTTGAAATTAAGGTTTGAAAGCAATATGCCTTTTGTGCCGCCCGTTGTTCCGCCCGAATAGAGAATTACCGCAGGGTCGTTGGCAGTGCGCTTAACGGCGTAATTCCAAAAACAAGCATTTCCCAAACGCAAGAAATCTTTCCACTGAATTACGGGAGCATCTTTGGGGATTTTCTTTATTTTCCAGTTTTCAGTGAGCATATAGCCTGCTTTGATGGGCTTTGATAATTCATCGCGAATGCGGGCAATTATAACGTTTACTATCTTTGTATTTTTGCGGATTGATTCAATTTTATTATAAAACTGGTCGAGCGTTATAACGGTTAAACTTTCCGATTCGTTTAAATAAAATTCAATTTCCTTTTCTGCCGAAAGAGGATGAACCATATTCGCAATACCGCCTACAAGGTTTACGGCGTAGAACATATAGATTGCCTGCGGACAGTTGGGCATTGCAATCGTTACCTTATCACCCTCGCGAATTCCTATTGTTTTTAACGATTTCGCACAGGCTTCAATCATCTTAATAAGCTTGCGATAGGTGGTTTTTTTGCCCATAAAATCGAAAGCGACCTTGTCGGGATATTCGTCGGCTATAAGCTTTATTTTTTCAAAAATAGAGCCTTGAAAATAGTCCAAATGAGCGGGGGTTTCACCTAAAAATGAATACCACGGAGTTTTCACGGTATTATTGGCGTTTAAAAAAATTGAATCTGTCATTAATAATCAATCTCGCTTTCAATATTTTCAGTCAATAATTCGGGATTTTCGAGGAGCTTTTTAAGTAATCTTATGGATTTGGAATAATAATAACCGTCTGCCAAACGCTCGTCGATTGTTAAGCCGAGCTCTAAGGTTTCTCTCATTTCAACATTACCGTTTTCGTCGAAATAAGGGCTTAATTTTTTCTCGCCTATAACGCAGAAAATGGAGGTTGTACCCCAGTTTGTGAGGTGATGATAACCGCATTTGAGCTTTATGGAGCCGAGGTTAGAGAGTAAAACGGTTGAATAATAAGGGTCGCTTGCAATGAGAGATTTCGGCACCTTGCCGTGACGGTCAAGAAATCGCATAAATCTTAAAACGGCCTTTAAAATAAAACGAGGAATTTTGCTAAACGAGTCCATTGCTGCGCTTGAAGCATCCTTCTTTTCGCTTCGGCAAGAGTAAATTTGCGATTTTATTTTGTCGGTTAAGGTGAAGAAATTATCGCCGTCATTTGCATAAAGGAAAGCAAGACCTTCATCGGAAGAATCTTTAAAAACCTTTTTTACGGTGAATGCTGCCGCAATATGATTTCTTTGATAAATGTTTTTGTTTGCAATAAATCTGTTCAGTTTCGGGCGGAGCTTAACCGTTTTAAGCATTGCAACGGTAATTACGTGAAAAAGCTTATAACGGAAATCTTTATCGGGGTTTTGGGCGTTTTGTTTTTCCAACCAAGCGTTTATATTTGTGAGGTCTACTTTAACTGAAATATAGGCCTCGTTGTCGCAGCGGTTGGGATAAAGCATTGGCATAAGAAGATGCATTGAATTTATGTCGCGAATTAAAGTGCCGTCTCTTCTGTCGCCAAAACGTCTTTTTTGTTTTTTCATAAACTTCTCCTGAAATATGAATAATTTGAAAACACAAGAATTATTATAAAGGAATTAATAAAAATAGTCAACTGTTTCTATTAAATATATAAAAGACATAAATTTTTACAAGAGAAAAGGAAAACAAAAAATCCGCTGTTAAGGCGGATTTTTAAAGGCTATTTAATGTATTTCAAGGGATTTACGCGCTCTTTGTTAACCCAAAGTTCCAAATGCAAGTGGTTGCCGGTGCTGTTTCCGGTTGAGCCTACTTGGGCGATGGTTTGACCTTGGTAAACCTTATCTCCTTTTTTAACCAAAAGCTTTTTGCAGTGAGCGTAATAGCTTATAACACCCTTCTGGTGTTCAACTTTAACGAGATAACCAAATCCGTTTGTGCTCCATCCTGCGTAAATAACGGTGCCTGCATCTATTGCGAAAATAGGAGTTCCGGAGCTTGCGCCATAGTCAACGCCGTAGTGGTCCGTGCCGAAAACCTGACGGTATTCTTCGTCGAGGAAAAGAGAAGTTATTTTATATTTTCCTTTTGTGATGGGCGAAATAAAGCTTCCCGTGGGGGCAATGGTTTTTGTGCCCTTGGTTACCTCACGGTTTACAACTTTCTTTAAAACGATTGTTTTTTCGGTTATTCTCGACTGCTCCTCGCCGTTTACGAGAGTAACTATATCGGTGTATTCGGTGGTGCCGTTTGAACCCTTAACGTTTACGACAGACTGGTTTTCAAACATAGTTCTGTCGTTGGTGGTTATGGTTTTGTATTTTACCTGCTTGGTGTAAACGACTGTTTTTTCAACCCTTACGTCAAGCGGATATTCGGGCGCCGAAACGTAAAGCTTGGTTCCCGCTTTTAATGAATTAAAGTTATAATCGGGGTTTAAAAGCTTTAGTTGAGTTTGGGTGAGGTCGTATTTTGCGGCAATATCGGCAAGCTTATCGCCTTTTTTAACGGTTACCGTTCTGTTATCGGCAGGTGCGGTAAGCTTTAAGAAAAGCTCGTCTATCGTTGCGGCTTTGCTTTTTGAGTAAAGACCTCTTTTGAATTCGACTTTATTTAAAACCGTTATGGTTTCTTTTATTGCATCAGGGTCGGAATAAAGCGCTTTGATGCGCTCGAAAAGCTCCTGAAGCTCACTTTCATAGGGATAGGTACCGACAAGCTCGCCGTCAACAAAAACACCGAACGATTTTCCCATTGAAATTTCGGCTTCTTCGGAAAGAATGGCGTTTATATCATCTTTGTCCGAAAGAAGATTTTTTTCGGTAAACGAAAGAGAATAAACGGGTTGACTGTCGAAATAAAAATTGGAGCCTATTTTTGCGGTATATTCGTTTTCAATTGTTTCGAGAGCCGATAAAAATTCAGCTTTATTTTTAACGATAAACTCCGAAGCGCCCATTCTGACTTTTACTCCAAAGGAGTAGTTTGTTAAAATGAAAGCGGAAATGCCTATTATAACCGACCAACCGGCCAAAAGACAAACGAAGGGAAGATAGCGCTTGAAGGGGGAGTTTTGAAAGGAATTAACGACGTATTTAAAAGTGTAGATTAAAAATATTGAAAAACGGTCGCAAAAGCGGGCAAACGCACCTTTTTGCTTTCTGAATTCTTCGGTTTTTGCAAAGTTTTCAAAAAGACCGGTTAAAAAACGGTGTTTTTTTCTAACGCTTTTTTTCTTCAAAACACATCTCTCCTTTCTTAAAAAATCGCATAATAAGACAATTATATAACATATTATACTATTTTAACTGACAAATATCAAGAGGTAGATTTTTCTTTTAACAGTTTTTTTACTTTAACGGTAAAAGGTTGACAATAAAGAATAAGCTATGTTATAATTTGTATTTATGAGAGTAAAGAAAGGAGAAAATGCATAATGAAAAAGAAAAGCAAGTTAAATTTAAGCGCGGTTATTTCGCTTGCCGTTGCCGCATTTCTTCTTTTGGGCGTATTCTTCATTGTTCTTTACTCGGTTACAGAGGAAACGGGAGGCTCAAGCAGCTTTGCGAGCAGTGAAGAAGAACCGAGTTCATTGCCTTCACAGCCTATTTTGCCCTCGGTTGACGTATCTTATCCCGACGATTCCGAAATAGAAGACCCTGAAAACCCCATAACTTCGGAATCTTCAAGCGAGGCGGCAAAGCCGAAGCCCGTTTATTCCTTCAATCCTCGCCACGCCATAATTTACGAGGCGGCTAAGGACTACATTCACTACGAAAAAAATATAGACGTTCAAATACATCCCGCATCAACCACTAAAATAATTACCGCAATGGTCGTTTTAAAATATTTGGATTTAGACGCCGTTTTAGAGGTTGGCGTTGAGAGAAGCTTAGTTGAAAAAGACGCAAGCGTTATAGGCCTTTCGATAGGCGACAGAATGACCGTTAAAGAGCTTCTTACCGCAATGCTTATTTCATCGGGCGGAGATGCGGCTTATACTCTTGCAGTTAACGCCGCAAAGGCGGCAAGGCTTTTGCCTCCGGAACCCGAATCTTCGGAAACAACGTCATCGGAAAGTGATTCGAGCCTTGAAAATTCTTCTGAAGAAAACTCAAGCGAAGACGAAAGCAGCGAACAGGAAGTAAGTTCTGATATTGCTTCAAACGAAGGCTTGTTGGAAACCTTAATTCCGGAGCTTACGGAGGAAGAAGAGGCTTCCAAGCTCATTCTCTATTTTGAGGAGCTCGTTAACACCTACGCCGAGCTTAACGGATATGAGGATTGCTTTTTTGAAACTCCCGACGGCTACGATTCGGAAAATCAAAGAGTTACCGTGAGAAGCCTTGCAAAAATAATGGCAGACGCAATGAAAAACGAAGAAATTCGCAAAATAGTTGCAACTCCTTATTATGAGTTTACCTTTACTTCAACCGGAAAAACAAAGCTTGCTTATAACACGAATAAGCTTTTGCGTCCCACAAGCGTTTATTTTTCGCCTTACGTAACCGGTATTAAAACGGGCACGACGAGCGGCGCGGGTAATTGCTTGGCAACCGAGGTTTACATAAACGGACGTTATTTTATTGTTATTACCATGAACGCCAAAAACGATGAATTTAGGTACAAAGACATATTAAATCTTATAGAAATGTGCAAGGAGCTTCCCGAGATTGAAACAGAATCGAGTGTTGTTCCCGATGACAGCTCCGATTTGCCGGAAAGCAACACTTTTTCAAGCAACACTTCTTCAAGCAACGTTGATTCAGAAGTAAGCTCTGATTTACCCGAAAACAGCTCGGATACTTCTCTTGAAAGCTCTCAAACTCCCGATTCCGATGTAAGCTCGGATGAAAATACAACTTCCGACATTACTTCGAGCGAGCCTGAAAATTCGAGTGATGGAACAAGCGTTCCCGATAATTCAAGCGAAACGGAGAGCGAGCCTGAAAGCTCAAACGACGTAACGAGCGTTCCCGATAGCTCAAGCGAAACGGAAAGCGAGCCGGAAACTTCTTTGCCCGAAAGCGAAGCATCGAGCGAGATAAGCTCAGAGGAAAACGAATCGACAGAGTCTTTGGAATAAAACTTATGGAGAAAAAATATGCCTATAACAGAAATATTAAAGGATAACGTTAAAAAGTTCCCGAGTGATATTGCGCTTGTTGAGCTTGATTACGAAAAAAATATAAGAAAAGAAATTTCGTGGCTTGATTTTGATAAGGAATCGTCGCGCTTTGCAAATTATTTATTGCAAAAGGGTATTAAAAAAGGCGATAAAGTTGCAATTCTGATGATGAATTCAATAAGATGGCTCACCGTTTTTTTCGGAATTTTAAAAACGGGTGCTTTGGTTGTTCCGCTTAATTTCCGTTACGATACGGGTGATATAAAAAACTGTTTAAAAACAGCGGAAACCGATTCGTTGGTTTTCGGCGGAGAGTTTATTGAAAGGCTTAATCCTCTTTCGGAAGAGCTTTCGTCTTTTGCGGTTTGCGTTTGCACCGATGAGGAATCAACTCTCGATTACGCCGAAAAATATTCCGAATGCATTTTTGGAAAAAACGAAAATGCTCCCGAGATTTTAATTGACGACCAAGATGACGGCGCTTTGTATTTCACATCGGGAACAACGGGATTTCCGAAGGCAATTTTACACAGACATCTTGCCTTTATGACTGCCTGCATAACCGAAAACAAGCATCACGGACAAACAAAGGACGATACCTTCCTTTGCATTCCTCCGCTTTATCATACGGGCGCAATAATGCATTGGTTTGGCAGCTTTTTGGTTGGCGGAAAAGGCGTTTTGTTAAAGGGAATTAAGCCCGAATATATCTTAAAAGCGGCTTCCGAAGAAAAAGCAACGATAGTTTGGCTTTTGGTTCCGTGGGCGCAGGATATTCTCGATGCGATAGAGGCGGGCAAGGTTAATCTTAACGATTACGAGCTTTCGCAGTGGCGTCTTATGCATATCGGCGCTCAACCCGTGCCGCCGAGCCTTATTCACAGATGGCTTATAACATTCCCCGCGCATCAGTACGACACCAACTACGGTTTAAGTGAATCAATAGGTCCGGGCTGTATTCATTTGGGCGTTGAAAACGTTGACCATGTCGGCGCTTTGGGCGTTGCGGGCTACAATTGGGAGGCAAAGGTTGTTAATCCCGATTTAACCGAGGCCGAAACGGGTAAGGTCGGTGAGCTTGCCGTTAAAGGTAACGGCGTTATGAAATGCTATTATAAAAATCCCGAGGCAACTTCCGAGGTTCTTAAAGGCGATTGGCTTTTAACGGGCGATATGGCTTATAAAGACGATAAGGGATTTTTCTACATAGTTGACCGTAAAAAAGACTTGATTATAACGGGCGGCGAAAATATTTTCCCCGTTGAAATAGAAAACTATTTAAGACAGCACGACAAAATAAAAGACGTTGGCGTAATCGGCCTTCCCGATGACCGCTTGGGTGAAATAACCGCGGCTATTATAGAAATAAAAGAGGGAATGGCTATGACTGAAGAGGAAGTCAGCGCTTTTTGCGAGGGACTTCCGAGATATAAGCGTCCGAAGAAAATCTTTTTCGACCGCGTTCCCAGAAACGGCACCGGTAAAATAGAAAAGGTAACGTTAAGAGAACGTTACTGTATGGGGAACTTGGTTGAAGCTCAAATGAAATAAAAAATTGCCATCATTTGATGGCAATTTTTATTTATCCGATATAAGCTTTTCCTTTTTTAAAAACAAAACAATCGGCGGAATTATAATAAACTGAAGAACTATTCCGAGCCAAGCGTTTACAAAGCCGTCCAATAAGAAAATTTCAAAGCCGAACTTTCCGCCGAAGAAAATCATAATATATTTCAAGGCCGCCCAAACGATGCGTCCGAGAATAAGCGTTAAAACAAGGTTTAAATAAAGGAAAAACGGCTTTTTCGGCAAAAGCTTATAAAGAAGACCTGCAAGAAAACCGTAGGCGGCAAGCTCAAACGCCATTGGAATTGCTCGAATGGGGAAAACGGGCATTCCTAAAATAAAGCTTCTTAAAAGAGGTGAAACAAACCCCACGAGAGCGCCGTATTTCTCACCTAAAATAAAGCCGCAAATTAAAACGGGAAGATGCATTGGCAAAAGCATATTTCCCACTTCTCGTATCTGCGATGTTAAAAAAGGAAGCAAAAAAGCGAGCGCAATAAAAAGCGCGGCTAAAATTATTTTAAAAACGGATTTTTTCATAACAATACCTCGCTGAAATTATAGCATTGGTTTAAATAATTGTCAACATATCAAAGCTTAATTGTGATATTAGACAAAAAAACGGAAAAAGCGCCAAAATACTTGTTTTATACAAGAAAAAGTGATATTATATTACCGCTAAAATAAAAACAGGAGAACAGTATGGAAATTTTTTTCGTCACGTTAAAGCAAATGGCAATATTGCTCACTTTTATTGCCATCGGTTACGTTATGAATAAAGCAAAGCTTGTTAACGCAAACGTCGGCGCGGTTTTTGCAACGGCAGTAACCTTCTTCTTTATGCCTATGACCTGCTTTAACACTATGATAAAAAATACCAACCTTGAAAATATTATAGTTAAATGGCCCGTGCTTTTGGTTTCGGTAATCTTTTTGATTTCCTCTTTCTTTTTGGCAAAATTTATTTCAAATTTTTTCACCAAGGATAAAATGGAGCACGCGGTTTATACCTATAGCTTCGTTATAACCAATTTGGGCTATATGGGTTATCCCATAGTTGAGGCGGTTTTCGGAGAAATAGGGCTTTACTATTTCATGCTCTTCTGCTTGCCGCTTAACATTTTCTTGAATACAATCGGAATGAATATGCTCACTCAGCGCACGAAAATAAATTTTAAAATGCTTCTGAACCCTATAATAATTGCCTTGGTTTTAGGCGTGGTTTTAGGTCTTTTGGGCGTTAAGCTTCCCGATTTTATTTTCGATATAACCAACACCGGCGCAGCCTGCACAACCCCTTGCGCTATGATTCTTTTGGGTTTTGTTCTTGCAAAAACTCCTTTTATAAAAATAGTTTTAAACCCCAAAATGTATATTGCGGCGGTAATAAGACTTATTGCTCTTCCGTTAATTTTCGGCGGAATTACCTTTGCGCTTTGCTATTTCTTAAAGTTGGATATGCTTTACGTTTTCTTGGTTGTTGCGGTAAGCTGCTTGCCTATGGGCTCGAACACCATTGTATTCCCCGAATCAATAGGCAAAGACGGAACGCTTGGTGCACAGTCTTGCTTTGTTTCAACCATAATGGCTTTAATAACGCTTCCCGTTATGTTTATGCTCTTAACCGAAATTCTTAAAGGCTATAACATTTTCGGAATCTGATAAGGCTTTCAAAAACACGGGTTTCCCGTGTTTTTTTATATAAAAAACGGGAAAACGCTTGCAATAACCTTTTTAAAATGATATTATAAATCCTGCTACGTTTTCGATTTACGGGAGAATTTTATGGAAATATTTTTAATTACGGCAAAACAAATGATAACGCTGCTTTGCTTCGTGGCAATAGGCTTTGCCTTAATAAAGCTTAAAATACTTGACCAAAACGCCACCAAGGTTGTTTCGGTTATCGTAACTAAAATTTTCATACCCATGCTTTGCTTTAACACTATGTCAAACAAAATGAAGGTTGACTCAATAGCAAAAAGCTGGCCCATTATTTTAACCTCCGTGCTTTTCCTTTGCGTTGCTTTCTTTTTGGGTAAATTTTTCGCAAAATTCTTTACGAAAGACAGAAATGAAAACTCAATTTACACCTACGGATTTGCCATTTCAAATATGGCTTACATAGGATATCCCGTGGTTAACGCCGTTTTCGGTGAAACAGGGCTTTTCTATATTATGCTTTTCGATTTACCTTTCAGCGTTTTCGTTTTCACAATCGGAATGAGCATGCTCACTCAGCAAAATAAAATAAGGCTTAAAATGCTTGCGAATCCCATTTTAATTGCAATTGCTCTCGGCTCCGTTGTGGGACTTGTTGGATTACAAATGCCTGAAATCGTTACAAACATAACCACTGCGGGAGCAAACTGTATGTCCCCCTGCGCCATGATTCTTATGGGACTTGTTTTGGGTAAGGCTACACTCAAAGATACGCTTTTAAAGCCTAAAATGTATCTCGTTTCGGCGGTAAGACTTATTGCTATGCCGATAATTTTGGGAAGCATTGCTTATTTTGTTTGCTGGGCGCTTAATTTAGATATGCTTTACGCTTGTATGACCATTATTGCCGCATCGCTTCCCATGGGGGCAAACAGCGTTGCTTTCGTTGAATCGGCAGGGTTTGACGGCAAGGTTGGCGCACAGTCTTGCTTCGTTTCAAGCTTGATGGCATTAATAACTCTCCCCATTGTATTTATGCTGCTTCAAATGCTTAATTTAGTAAGCTTTTAACAACTCGAAAACACGGATTTTTCCGTGTTTTTTATTTTGGGCAATTTACAAAATAAGACTAAAAAGTTACAATTTAAGACTATAAAGAAAAAAGGTGTTGACAAAGATAAAATAAAAGGCTACAATCAAAAAAGATATCAAAAACCGTATGGTTTTGGAGGAATGAAAGATGAAAAAAATTAAACTCGGAATTATCGGAGCGGGCGGCAGAGCGCTCCACATGACAAGACATTTTATGGACGTTGGAACCGACTATAAGTTGGCTGACGTTGAGGTAACCGCAGTTACCGACGTTTTGAGCAAAGAGGCTTGCATGGCGCGTGCCGAAAGCGAATGGTCTAAAATAGACCTTTCAAAAGCCGCATTCTACACCGATGCAGACAAAATGCTCGATTCTGAAGATTTAGACGCCGTTATAATCGGCACACGTTGCAATCTTCATACCGAAATGGCAATTAAAGTTTTAAACAGAAACATTAATCTCTTCCTTGAAAAACCCGTTGCAATTAACTTAGAACAGCTTCTCGCTTTAAAGGCGGCGGCTGATAAGAGCAAATCCAAAACCGTTGTTTCCTTCCCGTTGAGAAATTCCGCTCACGTTGTAACCTCTAAAAAAATTATCGAGTCAGGCGAAATCGGTGAAATCGCTCACGCAAACGGTTGGCAGAGAATAGGCTACGGCGGCACCTTCTATCATTACTGGTTCCGTGACGAAAGCATTACCGGCGGTCTTTTCATTCAAAAAACCACTCACGATTTCGACTATATTAACTACCTCATCGGCAAAAAGCCCATTGACGTTTGCGCAATGACCTCTAAAGTTCTTATGAAGGGCGATAAACCCGCAGGTCTTTACTGTAAGGATTGCCCCGAAAATCCCACCTGTAACGAGGGTATGGTTGTTAGAAAGAGAGTCGGCATTGAGTCTAACGAGGCTCAAATGTGTTGCTATGCGGTTGATACCGGCAACGAAGATTCAAGCTCTGCAATCGTTCGTTACGAGGGCGGTATGCACATGGCGTATAACCAGAATTTCTTCCTCCGAAATGAAGTTTCCTGCGCAAGAGGCGTATTCTTAAGCGGCAGCGAAGGTTCTCTTACTTTCGACTTCCACACGGGAAAAATTATCGTTGCAAGAAGCTTTGAAAAGAAGGTAACCGAAATTAAGGTTGACGATAACGGTTACCACTTCGGCGGCGACACCCGTCTTGCAGAGAATTTCGTTAAGGTTGTTTTGGGAATGGAAGAATCCAATACTCCCATTGAGCAGGGCCTTGCATCTGCACTTCTTTGCCTTAAAGCAAGAGATTCCGCAAGCCAGAATACATTTAAAAAGATTGTCTACGAGTTATAATTTTAAAGTTGAAAGCGCCTGCTTGAGCGGCTTTTCTTTTGCTTAAATGCGCAAAAATAAAGACTGAAAATATAAAAAACGGTTTGAAGTGGATTTTCGTAAAAAAACATTGACAATCTCTTTAAATAAGGTTACAATTAAATAATAAAAAGCATATCGCTTGGAGGAAATATTAATGAAAAAAATTAAACTCGGAATTATCGGAGCAGGCGGCAGAGCGCTTCATATGGTAAGACATTTTATGATGGCGGGCGAAGACTATAAATTAGCCGAAATTGAAGTAACCGCAGTTACCGACGTTAAATCGAAAGAAGAATGCGTTAAATACGGTATGTCGGACTGGTTCAAAATTGACCTTTCGAATTCTCGCTTCTATACCGATGCAGATAAAATGCTCGACACCGAAGATTTAGATGCTGTTGTAATCGGCACACGCTGCAATCTTCATACCGAAATGGCAAAAAAGGTTTTAAAAAGAGATATGACTCTCTTCCTTGAAAAACCCGTTGCAATGAATTTAGAGCAGATTTTAGAGTTAAAGGAAGCTGCCGATAAGAGCAAATCCAAAACCGTTGTTTCCTTCCCTTTAAGAAACTCCGTTCACGTTCTCACCTCTAAGAAAATTATCGAAGCAGGCGATATAGGCGAGGTTGCCTATGCAAATGCTTGGACAAGAGTTCCCTACGGCGGCACCTATTATCATTATTGGTACCGTGATGAGAGCATCACCGGCGGTATGTTCGTTCAGAAATCAACTCACGACTTCGACTATATTAACTATCTCGTTGGCAAAAAGCCCGTTGACGTTTGCGCAATGAAATCCAAGGTTGTTATGAAGGGTGATAAGCCTGCGGGCCTTTTCTGCAAAGATTGTCCCGATAACCCCACCTGTAACGAGGGTATGGTTGTAAGAAAGAGAATTGTAATGGAATCTAACGAGGCTCAAATGTGTTGTTTCGCAGTTGACACCGGCAACGAAGATTCCGGTTCCGCAATTTTGCGTTATGAAGACGGTATGCATCTCACATACAGTCAGGCATTCTTCTTAAGAAACGAAGCTTCCTGCGCAAGAGGCGTATTCCTCGGCGGCAGCGAAGGCTCTCTTACCTTCGATTTCCACACCGGCATAATTAAGGTTGCAAGAAGCTACGAGCGCAAAACCACCGAAATTAAGGTTGACGATAACGGCGCGCATTTCGGCGGCGATATCCGTCTTGCCGAAAACTTCATTAAGGTTGTTTTGGGAATGGAAGAATCGAACACTCCCATTCAGCAGGGCTTGGATTCAGCTCTCCTTTGCCTTAAAGCAAACCAGTCGGCTGTTGAGAAACAGTTTAAAAACATTGCTTACGAGTTATAATTTTTATAATAAAAAAACAACCCCGCCTGAATTTCAGGCGGGGTTTTGTTGGTGTAAAACAGGTTGTTATCTTGAAACATACCAAGCTTTTCCTTTATATTCGTCCCATTCTATTTTGAGGTTTTTAAAAGTGAAAAATACGGTGAAAAATTCTGTTGCATCAATAAAATAGGTGTTCCCTTCGTATATTCCGAAGTCAAAAACGGTTATTCCTGATTTTAACTGCTCTTTAAAAAGCGAAAAAGCGGGAAAATCGGTTAAAACAGTTTTAGAATTTTCACCTTTTGATATTTCGTAAGAAGATAATGAAAAATCCTCAAAAGTAATGATTGCCGTTGCAATTTCCATATCTGTTTCGTGGGGATTTTGCTCTGCATTTTTGCGAATGTTTAAATGCCTTGCTTTAAGTTGCAAGGAGTTATTGCTGAATTTGTTAAAATTTAATTCGGTATCGTGAAATTCAAAATCTGAAAGCTTATTAACAGAAATAAATTTCATAATATCACCTCTATTTACAGTATAGCATAAGGTTTTAGGAAAATCAATTAAAAATAAGTTTTATACGGCCATTCATTACGCTCGCGTTCAAGTCCCTAAATTTTCAGGCAACAAAAAAGGTATCTCGAAAGATACCTTTTTCATTGGTGCGCACGAAGGGACTTGTTCTCGCCTGCGGGCTCGGTCACTTCGCGTTCTGACCGTTCCCCGAACGGTCATTCATTACGCTCTGCCTTCAAGTCCCTATTTAATTACATAAACAAAAAATCCACCTCAAAGGGTGGATTTTTTATTTGGTGCGCACGAAGGGACTTGAACCCCCACATCGAAGATACCAGATCCTAAGTCTGGCGCGTCTGCCAATTCCGCCACGTGCGCAAACATTAAACCCCGCAAAACACGGGGTTTAAAGGGTTAGTTTGCCATCTTTTTTGCAAGAGCGGATTTTTTTCTTGCTGCAGTGTTCTTTTTAATAAGACCTTTTGTTGCTGCTTTATCGATTTTCTTAACAGCTTCAAGATAAGCTGCATCGGTGTTTTCACCGTTTGCTTTAGCAACCTCAAAATCTTTTATAGCGTTTTTAAGAGCAGTCTTCTTTGCTTTGTTGGCTGCGGTTTCATCAGCGGTGATGAGAACTCTTTTCTTTGCCGACTTAATGTTTGCCATCAGTTGCACCTCCTTGCCGTGCTTTTGAATTAACCTTTTAGTATTATACATTCTTTTTAAGTTAAAATCAAGTATTTTCTAAAAAATAGTAAAAAAAGAAGCATTTTTATCTTAAAAATTTTAAAAAATAAAAGGGTTTACAAAAAATGAAAATAGTGATATCATAGAAAAAGCAAAAAAGAGGTGTTAAAAATGTATTATATCGGCGTTGATTTGGGCGGCACGAAAATTGCGGTTGGAATAGTAAACGTTTACGGCAGACTGCTTTATAAGCATACGGTTAGAACGGAAGCACACCGAGGCGTTTCGGCGGTTTTGGAAAACCTAGTTTCCACAATTGAAAGAACGGTTAGAGATTACGGAATAAGCCTCAATAACGTTGCGGGAATAGGAGTTGGATGTCCCGGAGTTATAGATTCCGAAACGGGAACGGTAATTTCCGCATTTAATATAAAAGATATGAAAAACGTTTGCTTGGCTGAGGAAATCGAGAAAAAGCTTTTCAAAAAGGTAGTCGTTTCAAACGATGCAAACTGTGCGGTTTTAGGTGAAAGAGCTGTTGGAGCTGCAAGAGGTTATAATAACGTTATTATGATAACACTCGGCACGGGAATTGGCGGAGGTATAATAATCGACGGCAATTTATATGAGGGCGGAGGTTCAAGAGGAGCCGAGCTCGGACATATTGTAATTCACAAAGACGGAAGACCTTGCACTTGCGGCAGAAAGGGATGTTGGGAGGCTTATGCATCTGCAACCGCTCTTATAAGAGAAACAAAAGAAGCGGCGGAAAAGAACCCTCATTCGATTTTGGCAAAAAAGGTAAGAGAAAGCGAAAGAGTTAACGGAAGAACTATTTTTGCGGCGTTAAACGAGGGCTGCGAGCTTTCTCAAAAGGTTTTAGCCGATTACTTAAGCTACGTTTCGGAGGGAATAGTCGATTTTGTTAACGTTTTCAGACCTGAAATAGTTTTAATAGGCGGCGGAATTTCAAACGAAGGTGAAACGCTTTTAAAGCCAATCAGAAAACACGTTAAAGAAAATGCCTACGGCGGCTCGCTTATAGAGGTCCCCAAAATAGAAAAGGCTATGCTCGGAAACGAGGCAGGAATAATAGGCGCCGCAATTTTTGCGAAAAATACAATAGGTAAAAATTAAAAAAAAAACCCGAATTTTTTCGGGTTTTTTTGTTGCTTTTTTTAATGGGTTATGTTAATATTAAAACAACAGTAAAAACCCACTGAAATAAAATGAAATAAACCAACCCGAAAGTTTTGGAGGAATGCAAAATGGCAACCAAAATAGGCACAACCTATTATGTAAGCGCATCCGAGGGATGCGACTCAAACAGCGGAAAATCTAAAAAATCCCCTTGGAAAAGCTTTAAAAAAATCAACGCCAAGGTTTTAAAGCCCGGCGACAAAATTCTTTTAAAAAGAGGCGACGTCTGGCATGAGCGCCTTGAAATTTACGGCGGCGGAAGTGTTGAAAATCCCGTAACGGTTTCCGCATACGGCGATAAAGACGCATACAGACCTACAATTCAGTTAAACAACGGCATCGATGATATTTGTGTTTTAATTTCCGACGTAAGATACACCAAAAGCGGCAAAAACCAGCTTCACGAGTGCTCGAATCTTATTATTGAGGAGTTAGACCTTCGAGACAGCTATCTCTGCCTTTATTTCAGAATTAAGTTTTTACCTTGCAAAAACTTAACCGTTAGAAACATTTATTTCCACAATAATTTCTGCGACGAAACTCTTGCGCCCATGGCAACCAAAAACGGCGGCTGCCTTGAAGAAATGCACAAACAGGGCGCAAAGGTTAAGGGTAATCTTCCCATTATTGACCTTAATAAGAAAAAAGCAACCGCACCCACGGGCGCACCCGGTGAATATCTTTTTGCTCACCCGATTTTGTTCTCAAGCAACTACTCAAACATTGAAATTTGCGATATCGTTATGTATAACAACTTCGGCTCTATTGACCTTATTGGCGTTAAGAACGCTTATGTTCACGACGTTGTTTGCTTCGGCGCGGCAATTAAAATAGAGTATGACTGTGAAAACGTAACGGTTGAAAGAGTGCGTATGCTCTCGGGCAACGAAAAATACACCTTCTGGGGCGGTACCTGCGGAGCTTATCTTGCAGATTCCCGCCATAACGTCATAAGAAACAACGAGCTTTCTTACGAATATAACCACGGCGAAAACGACGGCTGCGGTCTCGACTTTGAATATCAGTGCGCTCACACCACCATTGAAAACAACGTTTTCCACCATAACGATTCGGGCTCAATGCTCTTTATGGGTCTTGCCGAAGGCAAACAGCATGACGACGTTGTTGTAAGGAATAACCTTTCTTATGCAAACGTAAGAAATCCAAAAAATCCAATATATAACTACGAATTTCTTTGCGGTGTTTTAGGCTTTCAGGATACAGAGAATACCGTTAAAATAAGAGGTAATGAAATTTATTTAAGAAAAATTGCAAAGGGAAACAGAACCTTCTTTTTCGGCTCGATTTTTGAAGAAAGTGAAATTTTAAGAAGAATCTGTGAAGGAATTCCCACAACTCCCAATAATTATCCCGTAATTCACGAAAACAATAACCTTAATCCTCTTGAAAAATACCGCACGAGATTTGCATTCCTTAAGGATTATAATCTTATTAACTTCCAGCCCGAAAAATCTATGCTCCACGTTCAAGACGGCAAAGCAACGGTTTATCCTCAAAACGGCGTTGGCGCCATTAAATTAACCACTGCAATTAACGGCTTCTGCTACACCAAGTTAAGAATTGTAGTTGCAAACGGCTTCAAGGGTAAAACAGAAATAAGCTACACGCTTTCCGACGGCACCGTTAAAACCGCATCGGCAAAGATTGTCGGCAAGGGCGAATATATAGTTTCACTTGCCGATAAGCCCATTTACTCAATCTTGCGCGACGTAACGATTGCCTTTAAGCCCTCCAGAGGAAACACTCCCGTTGAATTGGATTATATTGAGTTCTTACCCGATATAACTGCAAGCGCAAAGAAGGTTGGCGAAAACGAAATTGAGGTAACCTTCGGCGGAATTTCTCATCCTATGGTTGCTCTTGAATTAGATGCAGCAAACGTAAAGATTGACGGCTACACCGTTACAGGTATTGAAATGGTTAAATATAACACCGTTAAGGTTTTGGTTAGAGAAAAGGTTTCCGATTTGAGCGGTGTTAAGATAACCGCAAAGGCAGACCTCTTTATTAAATATTTCAAAGATTTAATAAACGGTCTTGATTGCGAAAGAACTGCGGAGGATGAGGCAAAGCTTTTCGGCTCCGATAAAGTAAAGCCTGCATATTATAACGGCGAAATTTCATTTATTGTAAAATAAGAATAATATTAAAAAAGCCGATACGTTTTTCGTATCGGCTTTTTATTTTTATTTTTTAATTTTAATTGTGGGAGATGAGATAAGACCGGATTCTACGTTTTCGGCTTCACCGAGATATTTTAAATAGCCCTGATAGTAAAGGTCATAGTTTTCTGCCTGCATAACGCTCTTGAAGCAGCTTGTAAATTCAAGCTTTAAGGTGTTTTTGCCTTCCTTGAGAGCGGAAGCAATGTCAACCTCGTAAGGATTTGCCATATAGGTTCCGAGGTTTTTGCCGTTAACAATTACCTTAACAACGTCGGTTGTGGGAACTTTCAAAACTGCGGTTGCAGGGGCTTTGTCAAGCTCAAACGAGGTGGAGTAGGTTGCAACTCCCGAGTAGTTTTTAAAGCCCTGATTTGTCCAAATTTCAGGTTTAATCTTGGTTGAAGTTTTAACGAGAGTTGAAATTCCTTCAAGCTTGAAATCGCCTCTCAAGTGAGATGCGGGTTGGCTGTGCGGGCCGAGCCAAGAGGGAACTCTTGCCTTGAAAACGAGAGCGTTTTCGCCCTTGTGAACGTATTTGAGAATGTCAACCTCTTTTTCTCTGATACCCCAATAACGAACTCTCTTAAGCTCAGAGGTTACGTCGTGCCCGTTTATTAAAACCTGAGAATGCTCGTCGGTTTCAATCATAAGCTTTAAGCGAGAGGGCATATTTTTAATTGTAAAGGTGCCACAGGCAATATAGTCGTCGTCGGAGCCTATGCCAAAGCCACCGGGAATTTCAAAAACGGCAACGTTATCGGCATTTGCCATATCTTTAACCGCTTTTTCTGCAAGCTCGAAGGAATCTTTTATCTTTACGAGCTCTTTGGATGCGGGAGCCATTTTTGTGCGTAAAATTGCCCAGTTGTCTTCTGCGGTTTTAAAGCTCCAATTATCTTCAAGAGTTAAAACGAAATCGAAGTCTGTTGCCTTGTTTTCGGGCATATTAAGAGCTTTAATCTCGCTTTCGGTTGCAAGAATAACAGTTACGCTGTAAGCGGGAGCAAGGAAGGAGAAGGTTTGAGCGTTTCCGTTGATTTTATTTTTAATTTTGTAAATTTTACCGTCAACGGGATTCATTGCATAAACGTTTTTGGCGTTATTAAGAGCGCAATCCAAATTAACGTGATTTGCGTTATCGTTATTGATGAAGAAAAGGTCATCCTTGCCGTTTTTACGGTGAGAATAGAAAATTCTTTCGGAATCGGTTGTGATTTGAAGCGGCTCAACGTCGGCAAAAATGGGCTTGAATTTTGCGGCAACGGTTGCAACGTCCATATGGTCGTTGTCGGTTGATTCGACGTAAAGCGATGCTTCGGGACCTTTTACTTTCTTTTCATCGAGGTCGATGAAATTAACGTTTGCGTTATCTAAATATTCGGAGAAATCGTAAATTTTATTGGTATCGGATGCTGTAACTTTAATGTTGTTAACGAAAAGCACCTTGCCGTTTGCCTTGATGAATTTCTTTAAGAGGTTAGCCATCTTATCGGAGGTGTAATACATACCTGCGATAACGAGATGCTCGTATTCAAAGCCGTTAATTACTATTTTATTGCCCTTGATTTTAGCGTTTTCCAATGCTCTTTCGGAGGCGAGGTCGTGCTCGATTCTGTTATACATCATAGAATAGCAAGAATAGTGCCAAGCCATGTCGATATTAGATACCAAGCTCTTATCGATTTGAACAGACCTTAACGGAATAACAACGAAAACCTTCGCGTCTACAACCGAAGCAACCGAAGCGGCATCCAAACGAGCCATTTCGTAGTTTATTTCGGGGTAGAATTTGAAGAGGGGGTTGTTATAGTTGTGAGAGGGAGCGTAGCCCAAGGGGTAACGTCTTCTCGATTCGTTTATTGAATAGAAACCGCCCATATACTGCGGGAGGTTTACGCCAACGGTAATAAGACGCTGGAAGGTGCGTTTAATTTCCTGCATTTTTGCATCCCAACCCGAGCCAGAAAAGGTTTCGCAAAGAACCTTTGCGCGCTTATTTAACTTTGCGGCGGTTACGGCAAGTTTTGCCATAAGGGTAAAGGAATATTCGTCAACGTGCTGAGTTGAGAAAAGGTTATCGATACCGGGAGTTTCAAACTCGGAAAGGGCAAGATAAGAGTCGCCCATGCCGTAAACGTGCCACATTGCAGATTCTTCACCCGAAAGATGTCCTATAAAATCAATTTTGTTTTCGGCGCACCAAAGACGAAGCTGTTTAACGTAGTTATCGGCAAAGAGATGCGAGAAAGTTTCCCAATAATCGTGTCTTACCTTTAAAACGGTGCCGTCGATGAAATCACAGCTGATGGCGTAAACGTAGGGAATTAAATCGTAGCCGTGCTCTTTTTTGAATATTTCGGGAAGATTTTTGCACCAAGGCCAAACGCTTGTGGGATAAAAACCGGTTGTGGTGTATTCAATATTATCAAAGAAGCAATGTCCGCCCGATTCATCGTTAAATGAACCCAAAACGGTTTTGCCGAATTCGTCGCCAATAGCTTCTTTATATTTTTCGTAAGTAACGTCTATATAAGCTCTTGTAGCTTCGGGGTTGTTTGCATCGAGCATACCGCCGCCGAAATCGCAGTGCTTGCCCCACATATCAGTCATACAAATACCGAAGCTGGGCATAGTGTAAGAAACTATTACGTTAATGTTAAGGCAGGTTTTCATATCGCAGTAAACGTGATAATGGTCGTTTACCTTGGTAACGGTAACTCTGTCGGTAATATCTTCAACCTTATCGGTTTTATTTTTGTGAATTGCAACGGCGCTTACAAATTCGCCGTCTATGTCCATATCTAACGGCTGACCTGCATAAAGAAGATGGCTTTTTGCAATTAAATCAACGCCTCTTGCTTCGGGATGCTCTCTTAAAAGCAAGCCGCCTGCATTGCCTGAAGGCCAGTTAAATTCATCGTAAATCCAGAATTTCATTCCGTTTTCTTTGGCACACTGAACGGTGAATTTTATGAGGTCGAAAAATTCGTCGCTTAAATAATCAACCTCCATTCCCGAAACGGGATGAACGAAAAATTCATAAATTTCCGCCTTTTTGAATTCTTTAATTTGAAATTCAATTTCGGCTTTATCTATTGCGTCGTTCCAAAACCACATAAGCTTGGGATAAAAGGAAGTGTCGGGCTTAACAAATGATTTTACAAAAGATTTTGTTGTCATAAAATTACTCCTTTTAAAGTTTAACTACTGATTTAAATATTAACATACAGCAAAAGAGAAATCAATAGAAAATTAAAAATAATTTTAAAAAATTTAAATATAAAAAGAAAGAAGAACAAAAACGTTCTTCTTTCTTCATTTTTGCCGCAAGGTAGCGGCTTTATCTGCCGTTAATTAAATGATTGAGCAATTTTTTCGCTGTCCTTTGAAACTTTAAGCATATTCTCAATAAATATTCCGTAGCCTTTGTGAGGGTCGTTTACAAGAACGTGTGTTACAGCGCCTATTATCTTTCCGTTTTGAATTAAAGGGCTGCCGCTCATACCTTGAACGATACCGTTTGAAATTTCCAAAAGAGATTCATCGGAAATTCTTATAAGAAAATTTTTCTCGCCGTTTGAATTGGGTGAAATTTTTTCAATAAATACGGAATATTCCTTGGGAGTTGAGCCTGAAACCGAGGTTATCACAGTGGCGGGACCGGAGCGAATTTCATCGTAGGATGCTATGGGGTAAGACTTATATGAAGAAAAATCTCCGTTAAGCTTGCCGTAAACACCGTAAGAGGAATTGATATAAATATCGCCCCAAGGCGTATTGGAGGAAAAATGAGCGCAAAGCTCACCGGGAGAACCCTTTTTGCCCGCAATAACGCTATCTACCGAGGCTTTGTAAACCGAAGCTTTGCCGAGAGGCATAAGCTTTAAGGTGTCAACGTCGCAAATGCCGTGGCCTAAGCCTCCGAAAGAACCCGTTTTAGGGTCCACAAACGAAACAGTTCCTACGCCTGCGGCACTGTCTCGAATCCAGATACCGAGCTTGAAAATACCGTCCTTCTGTTTGACGGGATAAACGTCCACGTTATAAAGCGCACCGTTTCTTTTATAAGCAACGTTAAGCGCTTTGCCGTTTGAAAGCTCTACAAGACCCGCTAAATTTTCATTTGAGGAGACCTTCTCTCCGTCAACGGAAATTATAACGTCGCCTTTTCGAATTCCGGCTTCATAACACGGATTTTTATCACCGTTTTCAGTTTGAATATCGGTAAATCCCACAACGATAACTCCTTCGGTATACAGCTTAATTCCGAAGGGCATTCCCAAAGGAACAAGACGTCGTTCGTCTGATGCAAGAGACAGAGTAAGAAGACTTTTTTTGCCTTTAAAAATATCGGCAGGAGAAAATTCTCCGATTTCGGCACCGTTTGCCGAAAGCATAGGATATGCATTAACAGCGGAATGCTCCTTTAACGGAACCGCATTGGCGCAAACTATTGCAACCGATGCAAAAATTCCGCAAATTGCAATAACAGCAGTTTTTAACAGTCTCATTGTTTTTCTCCTTTCGGGATTGCTCGCTTATTTTGTGCGAAAAAGAAAAGAATATGAAAGGAAAGATAAGGAAAAACAAAAAGATTATAGTTAAAATGAACAAAAAGACGTTGTTATATTTGTTAGGAATAGCCATAGGCAAACTACACTAAATTTATTGACAATAAAATTTCATAATTGTATAATAAAACTATAATACTTTGAAAAAGGTGAAAAATATGAAAAAAGCAATAATTTGCATCTCTCTTTGTCTTTGCTTGGTCCTTGCCTTTGTGGCAGGAGCGGCTTATCCCAATCTTAATTACGGCGGAGAAAAATACGGAACCGAAAATGCCGACGGAACCTTTACTCTTAAGTTCGACGTTGACAATCAGGACGTAAGAAGCACCTTCGTTAATTTCACTCAGCCCATAGGCGATTATTTCGACATGAAATTCAACGCAACTTTCCCCGATTACGGAACAGACGCATGGTTGGCATTTGTTATTTCCGATTCTCCCGACGGTGCCGGAAAAGCATACAGCAAGGATTATGAAGATTGCATCATAGTTCAGTACAGAGGCTTTGGTCAGCTTACTGATGCATATCCCGCAAATATTCTTTCCGCAAATAAAGCAGCAAACAAGCATCCGTGGGTAAACGGCGCGGTAGATCTTATTTACAGCAATATCCTCGCTCCCATGTTTGCCGAAAAGGAAGATCACGTATTTGCAATTCGCAAAAGCGAGGAATACGGATTCACCTTTGAAATGGACGGCGTAAAATATTTAGACGCCACAACCGGCGAGCCTATGGATTTCACTGCAGTAGCAGAGCGTTGGGCAGATAAAGAGCTTTACGTAGGTGTTCTTATGTATGCGGACTGGTGGCCCACAAGACCTGAAAGTGAGCCTGCTCCCGTTAGAGGCGTCTTTAACATTCTTGCCATTAACAATAACCTCCCCAATGCATCTGATATCATGACCTATAACGGCGAAATTCCCGCCGAAAAACAGCCTGAACCCGAAACTCCCTCCTCTGAACCTGCTCCCTCTGAACCTCAGATCAGCATTACGATAATTGACGATAACGACAATAAGAGTTGTGGAAATAAAGCGTAATTTTATAAAAGCATCTTGCATAAAGCAAGGTGCTTTTCTTTTTTGTTGACAAAAATATTGAATGGTTTTATAATAAAAATAATATTAAAATTGAAAAAGGTGAAAAAATGAAAAAAACAATAATTTGCATATCTCTTTGTCTTTGCCTTTTACTTGCCTTGACGGCAGGCGCAAGCTATCCGGGCGTTTCTTATCAGGATGAAAATTACGGCATTCAAAACAATGACGGAACCCTCACTCTTAAAATTCATCCCACGGGCAGAGGAATAAGAACTGTTTATCTCGATTTCACTCAGCCTATGGAAGATTATTTCGAATTCAAGTTCAATGCGGTTTTTCCCGAAGCCGACACGGATTCGTGGCTTTCATTCGTCATTTGCGACGAGCCCAACAAAACCGAACATATAATGTTTAATAGTTATCCCAACAGCATTATAATTCAATACAGAGGATTTAACGAAAACTCCGAGGCCTTCGTTTCGGCGGCTTTTTCCACCAATAAACAGCTTCAAATTCACCCTTGGAGAACGGGAACGACCGATATAGTTTATTCCTCCGTTACTGCGCCTAAAATTATCGAAAATCAAGAACACACCTTTGCATTCCGCAAAAGCGAGGAATACGGCATTACCTTTGAAATGGACGGCGTAGTATATGTAGATTCCGAAACGGGCAAGCCTATGGATTTTTCCAAAATGTTTGAGCTTTGGGGTGAAAACGAGCTTTACGTGGGTATAATGATGTATGCCGACTGGTATCCCGCAAGAGTTGGAGCCGGCCCCGACAGACTCAGATTTAACCTTCTTTCCGTTAACAATAATCTTCCGAGCGCAGATATTTTAAACGTTTATAACGGTGAAATTCCCACCGCTTCAATTCCTCAAATATCCACTCCCGAGCCTGAAAGCAGCATAGTTATTGATGAGGGCGGCTCGGGCTGCGGAAATAATGCGTAATTTTATAAAAGCATCTTGCATAAAGCAAGGTGCTTTTCTTTTTGGCAAGTTGCACAAAAAACAAAAACGCTTTTTGTAGATGTTTACAAAAAAACTTTTTTATTATAAATTTCTTTACAAAAAGGCAAAAAATGTTATATAATTAAGCAAGATTTAAACAAAAAAGGTGATAAAAATGAAAAAAGCAATAATTTGCATATCTCTTTGTCTTTGCCTTTTACTTGCCTTGACGGCAGGAGCAAGTATTTCGGGAATTTCTTCATCCGAAGGTTTTGGAAGCGTTAACGCGGACGGAACCTTAACTTTCAAAGATGCGGCTGAAGGCGTTCGCTTTATGAATTTCCGAGAAGCTATCAGCAGAGATTATTTTGAAATAAAAACAAATCTTACCTTTCCCGAACAGGAAACAGACGCTTGGTTTGCTTTTGTTATTTCAAGCAAGCCTTTCCCCGGCACGCATATAATGACTCCCGGCTACGGCGATTGCATAGTAGTTCAGTTCAGAGGATTCCAAGAGGGAAGAGACGCTTCGCCCTCAGGTGTTTTTACAACATTTGAAAGACAAGGAAATCCCTTTGTGAGCGGAAATGCCGCGCTTTCTTATTCCGGCAAAAACCTTAACGGCGGCGTTATAAAAGACGGCGAGGACTTCACTTTTGCAATAAGAGCAAATGAACAATATCTCTTTACCATTGAAATAAACGGTGAAATTTTAACCGATAAAAACGGAAATCCGCTCGACTTCAGTTCTATGAGAGAAGCTTTTGCAGATAAAGAACTTTATTTCGGTTTCACTTCTTATGTTGGTTGGTATCCTGCAGCTCCCGAAGGTGTAACAACACCTCCCTCGAGAATGAACTTTAATCTTCTCACGGTTAATAACAATCTTCCCACTGCATCAAATATAATGACCTATAACGGCGAAATTCCCACCGAAACTTTCCTTGCGCCTCCCGAAGAACCCGATGATGCTTCTCAAAACTCAACGACCGCCGAGCCCGAAAGCAGCATAGTTATTGATGAGGGTGGCTCGGGCTGCGGAAATAACGCATAATTTTAAAGTTAAAAAGTTGTCAGGATTTTCTTGACAACTTTTTTTATTTGTAGTAAAATTAGTATGAAAAGTATGAAAAGTATAACAAATTATACAAAAGGTGATTTTATGAGCAATTCTAAAGGAAAACATATATTCGGAACGGTAACGGTGGGGGAGAAGGGGCAAATTGTCATTCCCAAAAAGGCGAGAGAAATTTTCGAAATTGCGCCCGGGGACCAGCTTCTTATCTTGGGCGATGAAAAAAAGGGCGGAATAGCGCTTGTTAAATGTGAATGTCTTGATGAAATTGCCGAAAAGGTTATGGGCGGAATTTACGGCAAAGAGAGAAGCGGAGAAGAAAATTGAAGGCAATAGAAATTAAAAATATAACCAAAAAATTTAAGGATAAAACAGCGGTAAACTCTCTTTCTTTTGACGTTTCAGACGGAGAAATATTTGCCCTTTTAGGTCAGAACGGAGCAGGAAAGACCACTCTTATAAAAATGCTTTGTTGCCTTACAAAAGCAACTGAGGGCGATGCTTTGATTTACGGGAAATCGGTTAACGGCGAGGCGGCTGAGATTAAAAAAATAATAAACGTTTCCCCGCAGGAAACTGCGGTTGCGCCTAATCTCACCGTTTTTGAAAACCTTGTTTTCACCGCTCAAATTTACGGAGCCGATAGCCAAAAGGCAAAAGACATTTCGACGAAAATGTTAAAGGCTTTTTCTTTGGAAAACCGCAAAAACGAAAAGGCGAAAAATCTTTCGGGCGGCCTTTCGAGAAGGCTTTCAATTGCAATGGCGCTTATAAGTGAGCCGAAATTGGTATTTTTAGATGAGCCGACTTTGGGACTTGACGTTAGGGCAAGACGTGAGCTTTGGTCGCATATTTTGGCGTTAAAAGGAAAAACAACCGTGGTTTTAACCACTCATTATCTTGAAGAAGCTGAAAAACTTGCCGATAAGATTGCAATTATAGAAAAGGGTAATCTTGTATCAATCGGCACTCTTGACGAGCTTAAAAAGCAATATGGAAAAGAGAGCCTTGAGGATATATTTTTATCGGTTACGGAGGAAAATTATGAGGCTTAAAGCGTTTTCTTTAAGAAACACACTGGAACTTTTAAGAGACCCGTTAAGCCTTATTTTCGGCATCGGACTTCCCGTTGTGTTACTTATTTTAATTTCTGTAATAAACAACAGCATTTCCGAACAAATTACAATTGAAATATTCAAAATAGAAAATTTCGCACCGGGAATTGCGGTTTTCAGCTTTTCGTTTTTATCAATGTTTTCCGCAGTTTTAATATCTAAAGACAGAACGACATCGTTTCTTACTCGTCTTTTTTCTTCGCCTCTCAAAAGCTATGAATATATTTTGGGATATTCCTTGCCGCTTTTGGCTATGGCGTTTTTTCAGGGCATTGTTTGCTTTGGAGTTGCAATTTTTTTCGGCTTGGAAATATCGCTTAATTTAGTTTGGGCAATTTTACTTTTAATGGTTTCGGCACCGCTTTTTATAGGCTTTGGCATATTTTTCGGTTCGCTTCTTTCCGATAAGCAGGTGGGTGGAATTTCTTCGATTTTGGTGCAGATAACGGCGTTGGGAAGCGGAATGTGGTTCCCGTTGGAGCAAGTGGGAGGAATTTTTGCCTTCATTTGCAACGTTTTTCCGTTCGTTCACTCTTTAAACTTGGTGAAATCGGCTTTCAGCGGCGATTTTTCAAACGCGGCTTTCGATTTAATTTGGATTATCTGTTGGAGTATAGCCGTTTTTGCGCTTGCATCTGCGATTTTTGCGAAAAAAATGAAAAATTAACTAAAAAAACTTGACAAAATTATAAAACAGTGGTAGAATACTTGCATCTAACCGAAGACAGCAGGTGTCCGCAAGGATATAATTCGTATGAGCCTGCCGAGGAAAGAGCAAAATTTCACAACTAACATTGTATTTTTGCGCTCCTCGAACGGTCGGGGAGCGTTTTTTATTTTCCCGTCCGTCTCGGAAATTAACCGGGAGGTGAATCTAACATGCCCAGTCAGGCAGCAATCGAATCCAAGAAGGCTCAAGTTGCAGAAATTGCCGAAAAATTCAAGGGTGCAACAAGCTGTGTGTTGGTAAACTACAGCGGTATCTCCGTTGCTGAAGATACCACTTTACGTACTAACTTCCGCAAAGCAGACGTTGATTATTTCGTAGCAAAAAACACTCTCATTAAACTTGCCCTCAAGGAAGCAGGAATCGAAGGCTTAGATGAACTTTTAAACGGCAATACCGCTATTGCTATTTCAAAAGACGCTATGTCAGCAGCAAAAATCGTTTGCGAATACGCCGAAAAGAACAAGAACTACTCTGTTAAAGGCGGCTTCATGGACGGCAAAGCTATCGACATCGCAACAATCGAAGCTCTCTCGAAAATCCCCTCAAAAGAAGTGCTCATTGCAAAGCTTCTCGGAAGCTTCAAGGCACCCCTTTCCAACTTCGTTTATATGCTTAACGCAGTTGCGGAAAAGAATGCGTAATTTACGCAAAGCTACGGCTTAAAAATTAAAAACTAAAAACTTATTTATTTTATTTTTGGAGGATAAAAAAATGACTAAAGAAGAACTTATTGCCGCCATTAAAGAAATGACGGTTCTTGAACTTAACGAACTCGTAAAGGCTTGCGAAGAAGAATTCGGCGTATCCGCTTCTGCTCCCGTAGCAGTTGCAGGTGCAGTTGCTGCTGCTCCCGTTGAAGAGAAAACCGAATTTGACGTTGTTCTCGCTGACATGGGCGCTAACAAGCTCAACGTTATCAAAGCAGTACGTGAACTCACCTCTCTCGGTCTCGGCGAAGCTAAAGCTCTCGTTGAATCCGCTCCCGCTACCATTAAGGAAGCTGTTTCTAAAGACGAAGCTAACGCTATGAAAGCAAAGCTCGAAGAAGCAGGCGCAAAAGTAGAACTCAAGTAATTTTAATAAAAATTACAATAAAGGCAGATGGGAAACCGTCTGCCTTTGTTTTTTTCGTCATTGACAAACGGGTTAAAAAGCATTAAAATATAAGAGTATATAAAATAATCTCTAAGGAGTGATTTTTGTGGCTATTGTTTTAAACGATAAGTTTGCGGGAATTACCGAATGCGAAAAAGAAAAAGTTTCAAAAAAAGCCGAAGAAGCTCTTAAAACCGTTCTTCAGGAAAGCGGTGAGGGAAACGATTTTCTCGGTTGGAAAACCTTGCCCTTCGATTACGATAAGGAAGAGTTTGAAAGAATTAAAAAAGCTGCCGCTAAAATTCAAAGCGATAGTAAATATCTTGTTGTCATAGGCATTGGCGGTTCTTATCTCGGTGCAAAAAGCGCTATCGACTTTTTACCGTCGGCAGATGAAAAGAAAACGCGAATTTTATTTGCGGGAAATAATTTGAGCGCCGAATATTTAAACGGAATAATAAGAGAAATCGGTGATGACGATTTCTCCATAAACGTTATTTCGAAATCGGGCACAACCACCGAGCCTGCGGTTGCTTTCAGAATTTTCAGAGAGCTTCTCGTTAAAAAATACGGCGAGAGCGCCAAAGAAAGAATCTATGCAACTACCGATAAACAAAGAGGCACTTTAAAAGAAGTTGCTGACAAAGAAGGCTGGGAAACCTTTGTTGTTCCCGATAATGTTGGCGGAAGATACTCGGTTTTAACCGCAGTAGGATTGCTTCCCATTGCCGTCGCCGGAGCCGATATAGACAAAATGATGGTAGGCGCCGAACAAGCAAGAAAGGCTTACACCTCGCTTCCTTTTGATAATAACGACTGCATGAAATATGCTGCATACAGAAATATTTTGCTTGAAAAGGGTAAAAATATAGAAGTTCTTTCTTCTTTTGAACCCACTCTTGCTTCCTTTGCCGAATGGTTTAAGCAGCTCTACGGCGAAAGCGAAGGAAAAGATAAAAAAGGCATTTTCCCCGCATCCGTTTCATTCACTACCGACCTTCACTCTTTGGGCCAATATATTCAGGACGGACAGAGAATGATGTTTGAAACTGTTTTGTGGGTTGAAAACACCGATGAAAAGCTTATTGTTCCTTTCAACGAAAACGATGGCGACGGCCTTAATTTTCTTGCGGGCAAAGATGTTAACGAGATAAATAAACAGGCACATCTCGGCACCGTTTTAGCTCACGTTGACGGCGGCGTTCCCAATATTATTATAACTCTTTCCAAAAGAGACGAGGAAAACTACGGTCATGCGGTTTATTTCTTTGAGCTTGCTTGCGCAATTTCAGGCTATATTTTAGGTGTTAATCCCTTTAATCAGCCCGGTGTTGAGGACTACAAAAAGAATATGTTTGCGCTTATGGGCAAAAAAGGTTTTGAGGCTCGCAGAGAAGAACTTGTTAAAAGATTATAAAGTTTTTATAAAAAACATAGAAAAAGTTTGCATTTTGACAAAAAATATTGTATAATATTATTAGTAAAACACCAAAAAACACCAACAATAAATTTTTCAGGAGGTAATTCTTATGGTAAAAGTCATTATGGGGTTAAAAGGCATGGGTAAAACCAAGAATCTCATCGAAAGTGTAAATAACAGCGTTAGTACCTCTGACGGATGTGTAGTTTGCATTGAAAAAGGCGCAAAGCTCACTTACGACATCTCTCACCGCGCACGTTTAATCAATTCTTCGGAATATATGATTGAAACTGCCGACGGCTTTTATGGCTTTGTTGCAGGTCTTTTGGCAGGAAACTACGATATTCACAAGATATATGTTGACAGCATTCTTAAAATTATAGGTGAAGACCTTGTTGAGCTCGGCACTCTTCTCGCAAAGCTTGATAAACTCACCGCAGAGCATAACTCCGATATTGTTATCACCGTTTCCGGCGATGCTGAATTGGCTCCCGAAAGCGTAAAGAAATACATTGGTTAAGGGCGGGCTTATTTTATGAAATGTCCCTTTTGCGAACATACCGAAAGCAAAGTGCTTGATTCGAGGTCCGCTGAAGATGATTTGCAAATAAGACGCCGACGTGAATGCCTTAGCTGCGGCAACCGTTTCACAACCTACGAGAAAATTGAAAAAATACCGATTTCAATTATAAAAAGAGACGGCACCCGCCAAATCTGGAACAGAGAAAAGCTTTTAAAAGGGCTTATGAAGGCGTGTGAAAAGCGTCCCGTTCCGGTTGCAACGCTTGAAAAGGCGGTTAACGAAATTGAAACGTCAATATACAATTCGCTTGAAACCGAGATAACCTCACAGCAAATAGGCGAGTTGGCAATGGATAAATTGAAGAAAATAGACCAAGTTGCATACGTTAGATTTGCGTCTGTTTACCGTCAGTTTACCGATATAGAATCCTTCAAGCAAGAGCTTGCAAGACTGATTGGAGATAAATGATGAAATACTGTGATTTGCACTGTCACAGTTTGGCTTCCGACGGAACTGCTTCTCCCGCTGAAGTTGCAAGAATAATGAAAGCCGCCGATTCGGCGGCTTTTGCAATGACAGACCATGAAACCGTTTGGGGAAATAAAGAAGCACAAAAAGAGGCGTTAAAGCTTGGAATAAATTTTATTCCGGGGGTTGAAATGTCGTGCGATTTTGCCGGCGCAGAGCTTCATATAGTCGGATTGTTTATAGAGCCTGACTGTTCGGCGTTGACCAATGTTTTAGAACTGCAACGCGAAAAAAGAGCTGTTAGAAATAAAAAGATTTTTAATAAAATAATTTCACTCGGAATTGAGCTTGATGAAAAAGATTTTGCCGAATCCGACGTTATTACAAGAGGACATTTTGCCAAAAAGCTTCACGAACTGGGATATGCGAAAACCGTAAAAGAAGCTTACGTGAATTACCTTATAGAAGGCGGAAAAGCGTTTGTGGAATCGGAGAGAATGTCGGCAAAAACCGCAATAGAAACCATAAAAAAAGCAAACGGCACCTCTGTTTTCGCTCATCTTAATACTTATAGAATCGATGCCTTTAAAGCTGCCGATGAGCTTCAAAAAATGGGGCTTGACGGAATTGAAGCGCTTTATTTTGAATATTCACCCGAGTTTTCCGAAAAATGCATTCGCTTTGCTGAGACAAGAGGCTTTTTTATGAGTGGCGGAAGTGATTTTCACGGAAAATTAAAGCCCAATATTCCTTGCGTGGGAAGGAACGACGGAGAAAAAATACCCTTTTCGGTTTATGAAAATTTATTGGAATACAGGAGAAAAAGATGTTAAAGATTTACTATACGAAAACCGATAAAAATACCAGAGAAAACGAAAGAATTGCAAATTCTGAGCTTTTGGCTTTTATGCTTAAAGAAGAGGGAATTGAAAAGTTTTTAATTGCAAAAACGGAATCGGGCAAGCCTTATTTAATTGATTTGCCTTATAAAATAGGCATAACCCATAAAAACGGCTATTGCTTCGTTGCAATTTCCGACGGGGAAGTGGGCGTTGACCTTGAAAAAATGCACGATAACAATCCCGTTATGGCAAGAAGAATTTTGCCCGACGACGAATTTGAAGCCTATATAATATCGAACGAGCCTGAAAAAATGCTTTTCTTTGCTTTTTCCGCAAGAGAGGCGGCATCGAAATTTACCGGAGAGGGCTTCCCGTTTTTACTTTCAAGAGAAAAAATAACAGAGCCTCTTGCACAGGAGCTTTTAATTTTAGACGGAGAAGAATACGTTTTGTCGGTTTGCGCTGAAAATTCAGAGAATTTCTCCTTTAAAGAGATTAAATTTGTCCCTTTTTCTTCACTTTAAGTCAAAATACTCTTGAAAAAAAGATTTAAATATAATATAATATAGTGTGACGGAGACGGACCTTATGTGACCGGCAACTGTGAACCATGTCAGGCGGGGAACCGAGCAGCATTAAGCAGACTTGTTCGGCTGCCGTAAGAATTCCGTTTCCGTCTTTTATTATCAAAGGAGGCGTAACCGTGCATAAAAGTCTTTACAGAAAATACAGACCGCAGGCTTTTTTTGACGTTGTGGGCCAAGAACACATAACGGCAACCTTGAAAAATGAAATAATGTCGGGGAAAACGGCACACGCCTATCTTTTTACAGGTACGAGAGGCACGGGAAAAACAACTTGTGCCAAAATTTTTGCAAAAGCGGTAAACTGCTTAAATCCCGTTAACGGAAATCCGTGTAACCAATGTGAAATATGCAATGCCATTTCCGAAAACGAGGTAATGGATATTGTTGAAATAGATGCGGCAAGCAACAACAGTGTTGACGACATTCGCGAGCTTCGTGAAGACGTTATTTATTCTCCCTCGGTTTCGAAATATAAGATTTATATTATCGACGAGGTTCATATGCTCTCGAACTCCGCCTTCAATGCGCTTCTTAAAACGCTTGAAGAGCCGCCTGCACACGTTATTTTTATTCTCGCAACTACCGAGGTTAATAAAGTGCCCATGACGGTTTTATCGAGATGTCAGCGCTTTGATTTCAGGCGTCTTACCGTTAATGAAATTTTCGAGCATCTTGTAAAAATATGCAAGAGCGAAAAAATAGAATTTGAAAACGATGCTATCTCCCTCGTGGCAAGGCTTGGAGACGGAAGCGTTCGCGATGCTCTTTCGGTGCTTGACCAATGCGTTGGAGCAGGGGAGAAGTTAACCCTTGATTTAGTTGAAAAAATGACTCAAAGCACGGGCAGAGAAGTTTTTTTTGAAATTTCAAAATCTGTTTCCGAAAAAGATTTTTCTGAAGCTCTTTCAATTATTTCAAGGCTTTATTACACCTCTAAGGACCTTCAAAAAATAAATGAAGATATGATTTCCTTCTTTAGAGACGTTATGATAATCAAAGAGGTTGGAATTAAAGAGGGCTTGGTTGTTTGCAGCGAAACCGACGCTAAAAAATTTAACGAAATTGCAGCAAAATTTACAACGCTTGAAATAATAAATATTATTGAAACGTTGCAAGCCTCGCTTGAAAAAATGCCGCGCACGGTTAATAAAAGAGTTTTACTTGAAATGACCTTTTTAAAGCTTTGCGCCGCAAAAAGCGGAGTTGCAGCCGTGAAAACGGAAGAGGTTGATTTTTCATCGGTTTCGGAAAAGAAAAAAACGGTTGAGCCGAAGCCCGAACCCGTTAAAACCGAACCGGAGGCTACTTCTGCTCCGGTAAAAGAGGAGGCACCGCTTCCCGATGCTCCGCCTTGGGAACCCGACGAGTTTTTTGAACAGCCTAAAAAAGAAGAAGCTAAACCGATAATTCCGGAACCGAAGAAAGAAATTCCAAAAGAAACTGTAAAACCTTCGGCAAACGGCGGATTTGATAAATGGAATGAAATTTTAAACGAACTTAAAGCAAACGGAAAAATGGGGCTTTGGGCAATGCTTTTAGGCTCTACTGCCGAAAAATCGGGCAATTCGCTCATAGTTAAAGCGCCGAATTTGGCGGCGGCAGACATTCTCAAATTACCCACAACAGTAAGTGATTTGGCGGCGGCAGCAAAAGCCGTTACCGGTGAAAGCTATATAATCGAAACTGCCGATAAAAAGGCAAAAACCGAAAAAAGCGGCGATTTGTTTGATAATTGGCTTGAAAACAATATAAACGATATTGATTTAACTTGATAAGGAGATTTTAAAATGAAGGTTAGAATTCCCAAGGATTTCGGTGGCGGAAGCCGTGAAAATATGATGAATAAAATAAACGCTCTTCAAACCGAAATGGCTGAAAAACAGGCTGAATTGCAGTCAACCGAATATTCGGCAACCGCAGGCGGCGGTGCGGTATCTGTTACCGTTAACGGCGCTCATAAGCTTTTAAAGCTTGATATAAATCCCGACGTTGTTGATGCCGACGATATTGAAATGCTTTCCGATATGATTATTGCCGCGGTTAACGAGGCAAACGATAACGCCGTTAAAGATTACGAAACGGTTATGGGAGAGCTCACGGGTGGTCTTAACATTCCCGGCTTAATGTAAGGAAAATTAAAATGCAGTATGCTTTAACACTTGCCAAACTTATAGAGCAGTTTCAAAAGCTTCCCTCGGTTGGAAGTAAATCGGCTCAAAGAATGGCTTATTACGTGCTTTCTCTTTCAGAGGAGGAAGCAAAAAACTTTGCCGAGGCAATTATAAACGCAAAGCAAAACATACACTATTGCTCGGTTTGTTGCGATTTTACAGATGAAGACGTTTGCGCAATTTGCTCTAACACCAAAAGAGATAGAACGCAAATTTGCATCGTTGAGGAATCAAAGGATATTGCGGCAATTGAAAAATCGGGCGAATATTTCGGTGTTTACCATGTGCTTCACGGCAGACTTTCTCCTTTAAAGGGAATAAGCGCCGAAGATATTAAAATAAGAGAGCTTCTCGAGCGTTTAAAGGATACCGACGTGCGAGAGGTAATTATGGCTACCAATCCCAACTTGGAAGGGGAAGCTACCGCAATGTATATAAGCAAGCTTTTAAAGCCTTTGGGAATAAAGGTTACCCGTCTTGCTTACGGAATTCCGGTTGGCTCCGACCTTGAATTTGCCGACGATATGACGTTGCGCCGCGCATTAGAGGGAAGAAAAGAGATTTAATGATAATTAAAATTGACGATGAAAAACTTAAAGCTCCCGAAGAAACAAGGAATATGGAAAGCCTTGCGCTTGCCTATCTCGGCGATGCCGTTATAGAAATGCTTGCAAGAGACCATACCTTTTCAAACTATGCGGGAACACATATAGGAGAGCTTCATAAAAAAACGGTTAACTACGTTTCGGCAAATGCGCAAAGTCTTGCTCTTAACAAAATTCTTCCCATCTTAACGGAGGAAGAAGAGGGCGTTTATAAGAGAGGACGAAACGTTAAAAGCCATTCCGTTCCCAAACATACCGACCCTGCAGTATATCATCGTTCAACAGGTTTGGAAGCTCTTTTCGGTTTTTTATATTTAACAGGTCAAACCGAAAGAATACAGAATTTATTTAATATTGGTTTTTTAGACAACGACAAAACGGAGGAAATTTAAATGTCGGGACATTCAAAATGGAAAAATATAATGCACAAAAAGAGCAAAAGTGATGCTCAGCGTGCAAAAATCTTTACGAAAATAGGATTGGAAATTACCCTTGCAGTAAAAAGCGGCGGACCTGACCCCGTTGCGAACTCTTCTCTTAAAGCCGCCATCGATAAAGCAAAGGCAAATAACGTGCCTAACGATAATATTGAAAGAGTTATTAAAAAAGCTTCCGGCGCAGGCGATGCAAATAACTATGAGTCCATTACTTATGAGGGATACGGACCCAAGGGTATTGCCATTATCGTTGAAACCATTACCGATAACAGAAACAGAACGGCGGGTGATTTGCGCCATTATTTCGATAAATTCGGCGGAAATTTAGGCACGGTTGGCTCGGTTTCGTGGATGTTTGCCGAAAAAGGCGTTATCGTTATTGAAAAAGAGGATATCGACGAAGATAAGCTTATGGAAGATGCAATGGATACCGGTGCAATCGACTTTACTTCCGACGACGAGGTTTTCGAAATTTTTACCGATACCGATGAGGTTTCAAAGGTTGCCGAACAGCTTGCCGCAAAGGGTTATAAATTCCTTTCGGCGCAGCCTGAGATGATTCCTTCAAACTATATTGCTCTTTCGGATGAGGAAGATATTAAGAATATAGATAAGCTTTTGGAAGCATTAGAAGATAACGGCGACGTTCAAAACGTTTGGCATAACTACGAAGAATAAGATTATAAAAAACGAAAAGCTGATAAAATCAGCTTTTCGTGTAATAATCGGGGTGTGGCGCAGTTGGGGACGTTTCCGAGCGCTGCCTGAGGCAGAAGAAGCGAGGAAAAAGGAGTGGCAGCAACTGGCGATTGGCAAGTGAGTAAACGAACGCAGACAGAGCCTTAGTTGCAACAGGAAGCGCAGCGGACAACTGCAAAATTATATATTATAATTAAATAATCGGGGTGTGGCGCAGTTGGTAGCGTGGGTGGTTTGGGAGCGTGCCTAGCAGTTGTAGCCGCAAAAATGAAAAAGTCCCGAAAAGCCTTTAACGGTGCGTACTTTCGGCACTTTAAGAAAACGCAAAACAGCGTAGATTTTGCGTTTGACCACAGTTTGTCCCACTTCCACGCAAAAAGCAGAAAAATTGAATAGATATCCGGGTGTGGCGCAGCTGGGAGCGCGGGTGGTTTGGGACCATCAGGCCGCAGGTTCGATCCCTGTCACTCGGACCAAAAAAAGGCTCAGGAACATTGATTCCTGAGCCTTTTTCTTTGTTTACTGCGGGGCAATTATTGAGAGCGATTCTTATAAGTCGTCCTTTTATTATGCAACTGCACAACGCCTATTGAAAAAGAACTCGTTTTATGGTAAAATGTGAAAAAGGGGGTTGTATTATGAGTACAGAATCAACGAAAATGAAATGCTTTATTATTACTCCTATTGGAGATGAGAAGGATCCCATTAGGCGCCATATTGAAGGAGTTATCGAGGCAGCTATCACTCCTGCTTTAGGTGAAAAATATGAAATAGTTGTAGCACACAAAATATATGAGCCAGGTTCTATAACTAAACAGATTATCTCGGAAATTTACAATTCCGAATTAGTGATAGCAAATATCACTAATCGCAATCCAAATGTTATGTATGAACTTGCATTGCGACATGCAATTGGAAAACCCGTTATTACAATCGCTGAAAAAGGTACTTCTTTACCTGCTGATATTGTAACCGAGCGTACAATTTTCTATTACAATGATGCCAAAGGCGTTTTAGAACTCATTGAAGATTTGAAAAAAGCCGAATCGGAGATTGATTTAAGCAAAACAAGTGGTCCAATCGTCGAAGTGTTGCGCGACATTAGTCATGATGCTATCGTATTGCAAAACATCAAACAAACAGACATCGATGACTTCCAACCTTTAGAATACATAATTGATCGCTTAAATCGTATAGAAGATGCGGTTATGGCTTCGCGAAGACGTACGATAGTTAGATATAATTCCGATGATAGTTTGCCACGGAAAACAGGGGTTATTTTCCGTTATGACGATATTAATCGTAGTTGCCACAAAGGCACATTACTCAATCGCCTTTCGCGTGTACAAAATGTAGATCCAAATGCTATCGTTGACGATGTCGTGGTCGATTTTGATAAGAAAACAATATTGATTGTTTTAACCATGATGGATTTGCTTGATGTTCCTGAGATATATCGTTTTTTTCAAAAAGTATTATCTGAGTTTGGATTTAAGAATGTATCTGTAGAGGCTGCACAATCTTGCGCACCAATTAAGTAGTAAAAAGGAAAAGGGACTGCTGTTTTCACAGCTGTCCCTTTTCCTTTTCTTCCGCGATCTCCGCTTTGACTCTTTCAATCATCTCAGTGAGTTTGATTTCACATTGCTCTTTCGTTTCGGCGTAGACGTTAAATTTCTTCCGTTTGCCGCCGGGCAGTCTTGGGAAGAAGCTGCCTTCCCAGAGGTTGTCGTTTATCTGATACAGGCATCCGGTGCCGCTCTTTCGTATCTTCCTCGGGACGGGCTCGGGATGCGGCTCTGTGGGCGCACACGGGGCGTTTAAGGAAGGTTGATCTGCGCCCTTTTGTGGAGCTGTGTAGAACGTCATAATAAGTGCGAGGATGATGGTGATTAACTTTTTCATATATGTATTTCCTTTCTGAGCACACCCTTCGCGGCTCAACACAAGAATAAACTGAAAAACAAATAAGTCCAGAGAGAATCGGAAGGGAAGAGGAATCGCACACATTTTGGTACGATTCCTCTGTGCGTTATTCGATTTCCGTATTCATCACCTCGATGATGATCCTGGCGCCAAGCTAAACCCTCTCGCAAACGCTTCACGTTCCGCGATTCCGTACATCTCGTTGGTGCACTCGGTGAACTTCTCAAGTATCTCCTTTTCTTCGTCGTTCATCCGCTTCTGCAGGTCCTCTTCATGCCGAACAATGTATCCAAGTAGTTCCGAATACTTACTCCCTTTCTTGAAGTCCCTCTCGCAGGGGGAGATGTTGCCGTACCATAATTCATCAAGGATTCTCATCGCCGTCCTCCTTTGTGCCGAGTGCGTCCTGAATCATCACCGATATTAGTATCTTTCCGAACACCTCGATTTCCTTCTCATCATCGCCGAACTGATAGTCGCCGAACCGCTTGATTGCCAAGCCGATGTACTCGGGCTTGACGTTTGGAAATAGCCGCCTCAGCTCCTCCGGCACCATAATGAGAGAGCGGCTCCGCCTCGGGAAATCCCGATTCAGAACCGCTCCGTTTTCAGTATTTACTTTCTTCTTCTGTGTCATATGCACTTCCTCCTTTTCGTAGTAGCACACACAATATCACAGGAAGGGACGGAAGTCCAGAGAGAATGATGAGTTATCAATTAAGTAACATTCACGCTTTTAAGTGCAAATACGAACTTTAATTTGAGAGAAAGTCAGCGCTTCTTCAATAATGTTTACTTCAGTTATACATTTTCAACTTGTACTTGCTAGCTATAATTGACGCATCTTGCTTGTTATACATCGGATGCATTTCATCTAATATATATCGTTGTGCTCTTTCTGTCCAATATATTTTCAATTTACTCTTAGCTCTTGTAATCGCAGTATAAAATATATTGTGAGAAATAAGTTCTTCAACCTCGTCGGTGATTACTATTTTTACAGATTCATATTCTAAACCTTGGGCTTTATGAATAGATACTGCATATGCTATCTGGAATGGAACAATTGACAGTGTATCGCGATCGTCATCATCACTATTTTTGAATCTTCTTACCGAAAAGCTGACAACTGATTTGCCCTTGTTCCTTGGTTTTTCCAATACAAACGCTGCATCTTCCACATCCAACTCGTTAAAAGCTCTGTCAACTTCAATATGGAATCTTACGGATGTTTCGCCATCTTCAATGTCAACAATAGTTCCTTTTAGATTGTTATATAACAAATCTCCAAATCGATCATTCTCCTTAAAGACAATTCTATCATTGACCTTATATTTATCGATTCCTAGAACCACAAATTTAGATTCATTGCTCTCTTGCAAAAACTTATTGATATTATTAATACCATACAGCCCATCATAGTTTAAGCAAAGAACAATTTCGTCATCTTCTTCTTTAGAAAAAATCGAATCATCCATAGTGATAGAGTATCTATTGCTATCCAGCAAGTCAGCTATCCTTCCATCCAACTTTCGCACAGACTCCCACAAAGCTTTTAATATTTCGTCTGTGCTACGATGTACATAGGTTAATTCGCAGATAGCATTTGGCGACACATACGATTTTGCAATGGAGAACCAATTCCCAAAGCGGATAGACTCAATCTGATAAATATCACCCACCAATACAAGTAACTTAAATTTGCTTTGTTCTAGAACATTTATCATGTCCTCATTACTCACGGTACTGCACTCGTCTATAAACAAGAGTTCGCATTCGCCACTGCCATTTTTCAAATAGTTTTTCACTGTAGAAAAAACATTATATTCGGTGGATTTGACATATCGTTTTAAATTTTCTTTAGCAGCATGTGTATTTGCTAAATAGACTTTCTTTCGATCTTGGAAAAAATTTGATATGTGTTTTACCATGGTTGATTTGCCAGTTCCGGCAGAACCATAAATCAAGGCAACTTTTGATGATTTGAATAACGTGCTTAATGCATTTTTCTTTTCATCCGAATCTATTACATATGCCGTATCTTTTAGCCATTGTTCAAATGAATCTTCATATCCGACTAACCCTTCGCCAGAAAGATCAATCAGTCTCTGGATGATCCTAATCGTATTGTTCTCATAACCGCTTATAAACACAAAACCATTTTCCAATTTCAAACTGCTGGTAGCTCTGTGCTTATAATACAACAGTGAATTATATTTACTAATAAGTTTTTCAAGATCTTCAAATTTTTTCAAATCACGCACTGATGTATAAAGCTTGGCATGAATTTCGGTGTTGTTTTTTATGCGTCTTGCCAACAATTCGTGTTCTCTTCCAACACAACTAATACACGCAAACAAATCGCCTAAATCTGTAAAATGCTTTGATAATTCAAACGCGAACGGCATCGTATCAAAACCTATACATTCATATTTTAAATGCAGATTAGACAATCTTTCATTTTGCTCACGATAATATTGGTCTTTAATAACCTTATTTCTTAAACGATGAAGCAAATAAATCAAAACATTATATCCAGGTTTTCCACGATATTCTCGGCATTTACCTAAACCGTTAAATATATGTGTAGCTTTAAGTCCTGAGCAAACCTTATCTTTTATTTTCGCAAAATCCTCGTCATCAAAGTCAACTAACTCCGTCAAACTCAATTTTGTGATTGTCAGATAGTTCATCAAAGCCCTATATTCTTTATCGCTTGTTGATGTATTTGTTATATGTCCAAAAATACGAAAGAAATTATCGAATTCACAAGGTCTGACAGACACCTTAAATCCTGTAACAATTCGAATTGACATTCTTCTTTCTAAAATTGAAATGCTCGATTCAACAATTCTAGGATGTAACGCATAAAATGTCGGGATATTAATCTTTGTAAAAACTATCACATTATCAAACTTTGAAGATTTATCATCCGCTTGAGATAGCGTAATTTCATAAAACTTTTCTCCATTAGCCCTAAAAGTTTTTTTCTTGTGAACGTAATACCTATCGGTAGGACTTTCTGTAATCTCGACTAGCCTTCTCTTATTAATTTCTACAGCTATTTTTTCATAATACTCTTTTAAAGTTTCATCTTGTTCTAACGGAAACTTATCTATGTTATGCAAAAGCTCTATCCCGAACACGTTCTGTACATAATCTTTGCAGTCCTGCAAGTAATCCCAATATCTATGCATTAATCTCATAGCGGCCTCGGGATCGACAGTAGAATGAGCCGCCGAAACTTGCAAACATTGATGAAAACGCTTAAGAAACACCAAGTCTTCTCTAGACTTTATCAACTTTATTGCTTTTTCAGTGCCCTTTTGATTATTCGCAATATCTTGTTCTCTACTACATATTAGTCTAGCAATTCCCTCTACAAAATGCCTTAGCTGTGCCACAATGTTCTGAACAAGCAAATCATCGCCTAAAACATCTTTCTTGTCTATGTTATCGCAAATCACTTTGTCAGTTCTCAAAAGACTTTCCACAAAAACATCCATTTTTTCCAAGCAACTCCTTTATTGTGAAATAAGAATTCGATTTATACTAGCATCCCAATACAATGATCTACTTCGTGTTGGATAATCTGCGCCGTCCAGCCGGTGTAGGTCTTGATGCGGGTTTGCATTTCCAAAGTCTGATACTTGACTTTGATGGTTTTATAGCGCTTACAAGGACGCGGACCGCCGAGAAGCGACAGACAGCCTTCCTCGGTTTCGTACACACCGTCCTTCTTGATGATCTCGGGGTTGAGCATCATCGTATACGTAGGAGTTCGTCCGCTCTCGTCAAGAAAGGCGATGATGCGCTTACGCACACCGATCATATTCGCCGCCATGCCGACACAGCTTTCTCTATGCGCCATCAGCGTGTCAAGCAAGTCTTGTGCGACCTGTAAATCTTCTTTTGTTGCGACCTCAGACTTCCCCGCAAGGAAGATCGGATCGTGCATAAGTTCTTTGATCATTTTTCGACCTCACGCAGTTTGTGTTCGCATGTTTCGCATGCCTTTAGCGCCATTGATTTGTCAATTTCGATATCTGGCAGGGCAGAGGGCAATATGCAGCCATTTGATATCATCTGTATGTCATAACAAAGGCCTTCATCGATGGTTCGGCCTAAATAGGAACAGGATAGCATATTCTCCGAATCCGCTTTGGCTAACGCTTTTTCTATGGCTTCCGAGGCAAACTCAGCAGTTCCGTCGCCGCACTTGTTGATGTTCTTCTCAAATCGCTCATCGGCAACATACATCTTGCCAAGACCTGCGAGGATCTCGTCGGTGCAGGTGTAGTAGTTCTCCGTGATGTGTGCCTGAAGCTTGGTGACAAGAGCCTGTGCTTCGGCAGAATCGGCAGTTGCACCGCGGTTTTTGAGCGCAGCAAACTCTGCAAAGACCGCCATTAAGCCATCGTTTGCCTCCGCCCATTTTTCTTTTGTGTAGTTCTTTGTTTTCTGCTCGTGCTCGCGGTATGCATCGGTGTTGCCCCAGCGCTCACGAGCTTCGGTTTCATGGTTTTTGTTCATATTTCTTGTATAATTAACCTTTAGTGGTCACTTTTTTCTTTTTTTGAAATTCTTCAATAATCTTAAGCACTTCTTCCTCGGTCAATTTACCTCGTGTAACTTTCTTTTCGTATTCATGTCCGTATACACTAGCATACTTTTCTTTAAACAACTCAGTCTTAACAAAAGAAGTGCATAACGGCCAATCTTGATATCCACACTCCCAATTTAACAAGTTGACTTTATCCATATACTCAAGAGCCACCTCGTAGTTTTCTAAAAGAATATTTCTTGCTAAAATAATATCTTGCGAAGCTTTAGTCCAATTGACTTCATCTAAGAAATGCACCATTTCATCTCGCTTATTCATTTTCTTCAAACAAAGAGCCTTATTTATAGAGAAAAGATGATAATCTTTGATGTATTGTTCACGACTTAACATAATATCGTAAATATCATAACAAACTTTGGAGTACCCCGACGAAATAAGATCGACACAAATACCATTAATCGTTGTGGTATACTCATCATTTAATTTTGAGTTTTTACCAACATAATGCTCACAAATTTCCAAATATATTTGCAAAGCAATAACTAAATTGGTTTCAATAATCCACAGCACATTGTCAGAATTTAATGATATATATCCATTTTTGTTAAAGAAATTATACTTGGTATAATCAATCTTATATTTTTTCATGTCAGTTTTGAATTTCAAACTTATTTTAGAATCATGATGAACAATAATATTTCGCAGTTCGGTTACAAACACAAAATCTTTATATCTGGTAATCTTCTTTATAGAATCCAAATTGAATTTTTTTGACATAGTTTCAAACAATTCATCATGAGATCCAAAAAACAAACTTTCCAAGTATGTAGATAAGCAGTACTCCCTAACGTCTTGGATTCTTTTCAACCCTTGAATATCTTTATATTGAAACTGCTTTATATCTATAGAATTTGCAAGATTCTTATCATAATCTAAAAGCGTATGTAAAACTTCAAATATAAAGTAATCAATCGTGCTAATTGTTGATACAATAACGTTACCCGGTATCATCTTATTTAGAAAAGCACTTTCATCGCAATTTTCATGTGCATGGCGCAAATTCATAGTTGCTATGTAAGTATCGACAGTTATTTCTTTATCAGCTTGCGAGTCTAATTCTTCCAATATCTCATCCGCTCTTAGTGTGTATGCCATTTGATTCTTCAATTCTCTTATTTGCGTTTTAACAAAATGGTTTTTTGTAGCACCTAAAGAACGGACAAGCTTTTTTAAATGCTTACCTGTAATTTCAACTATCTTTTTCTTATTCACATCCATAACTACTTGTCCTTTCCTGTAAAGCTAATAAAATTTCTTTATCCGCCGGGCAGAATTCATAGTTTTGAATCTCACTCGGCGTGATCCACTTGATATCGTTATGCTCTAATCTCTGCGGTTCACCCTCGGCAATTGTAGCGTTGAACAGCGTCAGATGCACCGTCAGGTCGGGATATTCATGGATGACATCCATAAACGCATTACCAACCGACAGCGTCACAGCAAGCTCTTCCTGACACTCACGGATGAGCGCCTGTTCCTTCGTCTCGCTCGGTCAACCTTACCGCCGACAAACTCCCAAAGGAGTCCTCTCGCCTTGTGCGCCGGGCGCTGGCAAATCATGAATTTATCACCATTCCAAATTAGGGCGGCTACTACTTCTACCATAATTAAATCTCTATAATTCCTATACTTTTTAGATATTCGTACGTCTCATCATAAAACTTCGGATCACGCGTGATGTCATCATTACTTCCTTTAGGCACATAAATGATGAATCCTTGGCGCGAGCGAGTCAACAACACGCGATACGAATTTTTCAAATAGTCCTTATCAATCTGATTATTTATCTTATTCCATGCTGTTCCCTTAAAATCATTATAAGTAAATTCACCGCAATGGAATCTATAATCACCTTCCCACGCAACAACAGCATAGTCGATTTCGAGACCTTGAATTTTGAATTCAGAAACGGCAACCTCCATAAAATAAGAGGAATTCACATCATCCTTGCCATTAAGAAACCACTTCTCCACCTCGATGTCCTTGGGGACAATAACGCCGTCTGCTCTCAATCTCTTAGCACTGGAACTCGCAACAATACCATATCTCTCAGTTCCAAGGCTAACCTTCTTAACCCACTGCTTGGCCTTAGTCAAATCACGAGTTAAGAGG
>JAZNEJ010000005.1:0-185632 GCA_045588575.1 Eubacteriales bacterium
TTCAGATAGGGATAGATCAGCAGAGAACTGCGTTCGTCAACTTCCAGAACGGCAATCTCGTTCTTCGGCTTTCCGGTAAAGGAGGAATTTTGCAGCAGGATCGTCGCAATGCCGGCCTGTACATTGGAACCAAGATCGTTGTTTGTTACATGGTATCCGTTTTGACGCAGGATGGATGTGATCAAATTGCTGACCGTTGTTTTACCGTTTGTGCCGGTTACTGCAATCACGGTCTTAGGCGGTGTTAAACAGCCGTTAAAATCCTTGCTGATTTTCACAGCGATTTTGCCGGGAAGAAAAGAAGCGTTTCTGCCCAGAATTTTTAATGCGAGGATTGAAAGCTTTGCTGCCAGCATGGCAAAGTAGAATTTTATCTTCTTCATATCGTATCGCTTCCCAACATAATTTCTTTAGTAGTATGATATCGAAAACAATATACCATACGAAGGGGCTAAAATCAAGAAGTGATGGTAATAAGCAGTGAAAAACATATTGACAAAAATACCTGTCGGGGTTATAATACACGGGTGTCCGCGAGAGTGTTGGAATGGTAGACAAGCACGTTTGAGGTGCGTGTGGTTAGCGCCGTGTGGGTTCGAGTCCCATCTCTCGCACCAGAAAACGACAGATTCCAACAGGAATCTGTCGTTTTCAACTAAGTGCGCCTTTCGGCGCGTGAAGTTTGTTTTGCAAGTGAAGTTGTCCTGCGGACAGTGAAGTTTCTGCGGAAGTGTGTGGCGCACTTAACTTCACTTTGTGTGACAGCACAAAACTTCACTATGCCAAAGGCATAACTTCACATCGGCGTTAGCCGATACTTCACTGAAAACTGCGAGAGTTCGAAGTCATACGCAAAACTGCCGAAAATATCTTTTTTATAGTCCTTACACAAAAAATCCAAGTCTTTTGACTTAGTTTTTTGTTTTTATACTTGTAACGTTTTTGGTGAAATTTAAAAAAAGGATGAGAAAATATGTTAAAGCATCCGTTTCCGCCGCTTTTTAACGAAAATTCAAAAATTTTAATTTTGGGAAGCTTTCCGTCGGTTAAATCGCGTGAGCAGCTGTTTTTTTACGGCCATAAGCAAAACCGATTTTGGAAGGTCGTTTCATTTGTTTTAGATGCAAAAACTCCCGAAACCATTGAAGAAAAGAAAACCTTTCTTTTTAATAATGGAATTGCTCTTTGGGACGTAATTGCCTCTTGCGAAATAACGGGAAGCAGCGATAGCTCAATTAAAAACGTTTTGCCTAACGACATTGGCGAAATTCTTCAAAATGCCGATATAAAGCAAATTTTCGTAAACGGAAAAACCGCCGAAAAATATTATAATAAATATATTAGGGAGAAGGTAAAAAGAAATGCGATTTGCCTTCCCTCAACCTCGCCTGCAAACGCCGCTTACAGCTTTGAAAAGCTTGTTTCGGATTGGGAAATTTTAAAGGAATATATATAAAAAAGGCAGTGCTGAAAGCACCGCCTTTAATTTTTATTTAACAAAAGCTTTTCCTATAACGCTTCCGCCGTCAACCAAAACGTCAACGCCGGCAAGATAACCGTTTCTTTCATCGGCAACGGTTGCAATTGCATAACCGAGTTCCTCGGGAGTGCCCATACGCTTTTCAGCAGTGGTATTTATAAGAGAGCCGCCTTCCTCTGCTTCAAGATTTCCCATATCCGTTGCAATTAAGCCGGGGCTTAAAGAACAAACGCGAATGCCTTTTTTACCAAGCTCAAAAGCAGACTTTGCGGCATACCAAACAACGAATTTTTTAGAAAGACCGTAAGCCAATCCCGATGCTTTATAGCCCTTAAGCTTATTGGGAAGAGAAAGAATTTTTTTAATGAACTTATCCTCGCAAACGTCGGCAAGAGCGAAAACTTTTTTGTTTGCAAGAAAATCGGGAAGAATATATGCCGAATTTGAAGAAATATCAACAATAACGCTGCCCGCGTTCATTAATTTTGAAAATTCTTCATTGATATAAACTGTGCCGAGAGCGTTAACTCTAACTATTTTTTCGGGCTCTGCCATTGCGGGAGAAAGACCTGCCGAGTTAATTACGTTGGTTATTTCGCCAAGAGAAGCCGCATATTCGGCAAGCTCACGAACCTGAGCGCGCACAGAGGTATCACAGGTTTTGGCATAAGCCTCGTAACCGAGCTCGGTAAGCTCTTTTACAGCGTTTTCAAGCTTTGAAAGAGTTCTGCCCGTTACAACTATAATTTTTTCTTTTGAGATAAATTTTGCGGCTGCCAAACCCATTCCGCTGCCGCCGCCGGTGATTACACAAACTTTTTTCTTCATAAAAGACTCCTTTTATATTATTAGCTTTATAATTTTATCATAATATAAAATAAATTGTCAATATTTTAACAAAAAGATGACAAAATAAAAAAGCACTTGCGTAATGCAAATGCTTTTTTTATGGTGGACCTTCAGGGACTCGAACCCCGGACCAACCGGTTATGAGCCGGTTGCTCTAACCAACTGAGCTAAAGGTCCTTTGCACAGAAACTCGTTCAATGCGCTAAATATTTTAGCATATATTCCTTTATTTGTCAATACAAAAAATATCTTTTTTAATAAAAAAGAAATAAGTGGCTCAGAAAAAAGAAATATTGCCGAAACTGTTTGATTCCGACGGCGTAAAAGGAATAGACATCGCATCGCTTTGAATGGAATTAAGAGGTGTTTGAGCGCTTCTCGTTGCATTCTGGTCATAAATTCCGTCAACGAAAGCAATGTTTGCCAAAGCGGTTGAAACGGTTGCAAAAAAGAGGCTTAACGTTGCACGCTGATTATCGGTGAGCTTGGTTGCAAGCGCGCCCGCAACCGAAATTGCAATTAAATTAAGCTTTTGAGCGTTTATAATAGCGTCGGGAGAACAAGCGGCCGTTGTGTCGGTAACATTATTCTTTTCATCCATTTTTATCACTCTCCCTTATAACAGTTTATGAAAAAAGGAGAGAAAAGTGAAAAAATCCAACTCGAAAGAGTCGGATTTTTATTTTTATTTTTTTAAAAGCGGCTTTAAAAATTTTCCCGTGTAGCTTTGCTCGCACTCGGCAACCTCTTCGGGAGTACCCATTGCAACGATTTGACCGCCGTTATCGCCGCCTTCGGGACCGAGGTCTATAATATAGTCGGCGGTTTTAATAACGTCGAGGTTGTGCTCAATTGTCAAAACGGTGTTACCCTCTTCGGTAAAGCGGTTTAAAACCTCAATAAGCTTTTTAACGTCGGCGGTGTGAAGTCCCGTTGTAGGCTCGTCGAGAATGTAGATGGTTCTTCCCGTTGAGCGCTTTGTAAGCTCGGTTGCCAACTTAACCCTTTGAGCCTCGCCGCCCGAAAGAGTGGTTGAGGGCTGACCTATTTTAATGTAGCCTAAGCCGACGTCGTTTAAGGTTTTAAGCTTTTTTGCAATTTTCGGCACGTTTTTAAAGAATTCCAAGCCTTCAAAAACGGTCATTTCCAAAACGTCGCTTATATTTTTGCCGTTATATTTAACTTCGAGAGTTTCTCTGTTATATCTCTTGCCCTTGCAAACCTCGCAGGGAACGTAAATATCGGGCAAAAAGTGCATTTCAATTTTCAAAATTCCGTCGCCCTCACAGGCCTCGCATCTGCCGCCCTTGACGTTAAAGGAAAAACGTCCGGGACCGAAGCCTCTTTCCTTGGCATCGGCGGTTAAAGAGAAGAGTTCGCGAATATCGGCAAAAACACCGGTGTAGGTTGCGGGGTTGGAGCGCGGTGTTCTTCCAATGGGAGATTGGTCTATAACTATCGCTTTATCTAAATTTTCAATGCCCAAAATTTCATCGTGAACGCCTGCCTTTTCCTTGCAGCCGTTTAACTCGGAAAGAAGCTTTTTCGAAACGATTCCGTTAATAAGACTCGATTTTCCCGAACCCGACACGCCCGTTACGCAAACCGACATTCCAAGCGGAATTTTAACGTTTATGTTTTTAAGATTATGCTCTCTTGCACCTTTAATTTCAAGAAAAGCGCCGTTACCCTTTCTTCTTTTTTCGGGAACGGGAACGGAAAGCCTTCCGGAGAGATAATTTCCGGTAATGGAATCGGTATTTTTAAGAATTTCCTCGGGAGTGCCTGCGGCAACCACCTTTCCGCCCAAAACACCTGCGCCGGGGCCGATATCAACGATGTAATCGGCATTTAACATCGTTTCCTCGTCGTGCTCAACCACAATAACGGTGTTTCCTATATCTCTTAATTTTTTAAGGGTTCCCAACAGCTTCATATTATCGCGCTGATGAAGGCCGATTGAAGGCTCGTCGAGAATGTATAAAACGCCCATAAGAGATGAGCCTATTTGCGTTGCGAGCCTGATTCTCTGGCTTTCGCCGCCCGAAAGACTTTCGGATGCTCTCGAAAGAGTGAGATATTCCAAACCAACGTCTTTTAAGAATGAAAGCCTTGAAATAATTTCCTTCAAAATGGGAGTGGCAATCATTTTATCGCGCTCGTTTAAGATAAGAGCTTTTAAAAAGTCAAGCTCCTTGGAGATAGATAAATTACAAAGCTCGGCAATGTTAAGACCGCCTACGGTAACGCCGAGAGATATGGGGTTAAGCCTTTGTCCGTGGCAATCGGGGCAGGGAACCGAGTTCATAACACCCTCAATTTCGGCTTTTATATAGTCGCTTGACGACTCCTTATAACGTCTTTCAAGATTGGGAATAACACCCTCGAATGAGGATTCGTAATTTAACGAGCCGTAGGTATTTTGGCGCTTCATTTTAAGCTTTTCGCCGTTGTTTCCGTATAAAATTATCTTAACGATTTCGTCGGGAAGCTCGCAAACGGGGGTGTCGAGTGAGAAGGAATAACGCTTTGCCAAGGCAGAAAAATACATTTCGGCAATGGAATTATCGCAAACGTAGTTCCAGCTTGAAGCCTTAATTGCGCCCTCTCTTATTGAAAGATTTCGGTTGGGAATAACGAGCTCGGGGTCTATTTTCATTAAAACCGAAAGACCGGAGCAGGTTTTACAAGCGCCGAAGGGATTGTTAAACGAAAACATTCGGGGCTGAAGCTCTTCAATTGCAATATCGTGCTCAGGGCAGGCGTAGGCAAGTGAAAAAAGCATCTCCTCGTTTTCGGTTATAACCATAACCAATCCCTTCGAGGCGTTGAGCGCGGTTTCAACCGAATCGGTAATTCTTTTTTGCGAATCAGCCTTAATTATAAGGCGGTCGACTATTATTTCAATGTTGTGCTTTTTGTTTTTATCAAGCGGAATATCTTCAAAAAGGTCGTATAATATGCCGTCGACTCTAACTCTGGTAAAGCCCGATTTTTTAAAATCGGCAAGAAGCTTGTGATATTCGCCCTTTCTTGAACGTATTACGGGCGCAAGAATTTGAATTTTAGTGCCCTCGGGAATTACACAAATGCGGTCAACTATATTATCTAAATTTTGCTTTACGATTTCTTTTCCGCAAACAGGACAATGGGGAAGACCTATTCTTGCATAGAGCAAGCGGAGATAATCGTAAATTTCGGTTATCGTTCCAACAGTTGAACGCGGATTCTTCGAGGTTGTTTTTTGGTCTATCGAGATAGCGGGAGAAAGGCCTTCAATCGAATCGAGCTCAGGCTTATCCATCTGACCGAGAAACTGCCTTGCATAGCTCGAAAGCGATTCAACGTATCTTCGTTGACCTTCGGCGTAAATGGTATCAAAAGCAAGAGAAGATTTACCCGAGCCTGAAATGCCCGTTAAAACGACGAGCTTATCTCGGGGTATATCAATATCAATATTTTTTAAATTGTTTTCTCTTGCGCCTCTTATTTTAATAAATTCGTTTGCCATAGCGTTTTTCCTTATTTTCGTTTTTTGGATTTGGGAGTTTCGTTTTTCAAAAGCATTATCTTATCTCTTAAGAAGGCGGCGTGCTCGAATTCAAGCATTCTTGCGGCTTCCTTCATTTGTTTTTCAAGCTCCGAAATAAGAACAAGCTTTTCCTTTTCGTTTGAAATTTTAAGCGACGCTTCCTTTGAAACTTCCTCTTTGCTCGAAATTTCAATAACCTCTCTTATATCTTTTACTATTGAATGAGGAACTATTCCGTGCTCCTCGTTATATTTCTTTTGAATTTCTCGGCGGCGGTTTGATTCTTTAATTGCAATTTCCATAGCGGGAGTAACGCTGTCGCCATACATAATAACCTCGCCGTTTGCATTTCTTGCCGCTCTGCCGATTGTTTGAATAAGAGAGGTATCGCTTCTTAAAAAGCCGGGCTTATCGGCGTCTAAAATAGCGACGAGCGAAACCTCGGGTAAGTCTAAACCTTCTCTTAAAAGGTTAATTCCCACCAAGCAGTCGAATTCACCCGAACGAAGCTCCTTGATAATTTTCATTCTTTCGATAGTATCGATATCGTGATGCAAATATTTCGCCTTAATACCCATTCCAACGAGATAATCGCTTAAATCCTCCGCCATTTTTTTAGTAAGCGTTGTAACCAAAACACGTTCGTTTTTCTCACTGCGCGTTTTAATTTCTCCGTATAGGTCTTCAACCTGACCGCTAATGGGACGCACCGAAATTTCGGGCTCCAAAAGTCCCGTGGGACGTAAAATTTGCTCAACTATATTATCTTCGCCCGAAACCTCTCTTTCATATTGAGAGGGAGTTGCCGAAACGAAAACGGTCTGATGCACCTTTTCGTTAAATTCGTTAAAATTAAGAGGACGGTTATCAAGCGCCGAGGGAAGCCTGAACCCGTAATTTACAAGCGTTTCTTTTCTTGCTCTGTCGCCCGCATACATTCCTCTGACTTGCGGAACGGTAACGTGGCTTTCGTCAATAAAGACGATAAAATCGTCGGGGAAATAGTCCAAAAGGGTGTAGGGAGCCGAGCCTCTCGGTCTGCCGCTTAAAATGCCCGAATAGTTTTCAATGCCTTTGCAAAAGCCTGTTTCGCGTAAAAGCTCCATATCGTAATAACTGCGTTGCTTAATTCTCTGAGCCTCAACGAATTTACCTGCATTTTCAAAATATTTTATGCGCTCCTCGGTTTCTCTTTCAATTTCGGTTAAAGCTCTTGTTAATTTATCTCTGCCGATAACGTAATGCGATGCGGGGTAGATAGCAACGTGCGAAACAAAACCCGTAACCTCACCTGTAAGACATATAATTTCGGTAATTCTTTCAACTTCGTCGCCGAAAAATTCAATTCTGATTGCCGTTTCGGCGGAATAAGAGGGAAAAACCTCAACGGTATCGCCTTTAACGCGGAATTTATTTCTTGAAAAATCAAAATCGTTTCTTTCATATTGCATTGAAATAAGACGTCTTATAAGCTCATCTCTTTCAAGCTGCATTCCAACTCTGACAGAAAGAGTCATCTCCTCATATTCGGCAGGGTCGCCCAAGCTGTAAATGCAGGAAACGGAGGAAACTATAATAACGTCGCGTCTTTCAAATAAAGCGCTGGTGGCGGAATGCCTTAATTTTTCAATTTCATCGTTTATCGAGGAATCTTTTTCTATATAAACGTCGGTTGCGGGAAGATAAGATTCGGGCTGGTAATAGTCGTAGTAGGAAACGAAATATTCAACTGCCGAATCGGGAAAAAATTCCCTAAATTCGCTGCAAAGCTGGGCGGCGAGAATTTTGTTGTGCGCCAAAACCAAGGTAGGCTTTTTAACCTTTGCAATAACGTTTGCCATAGTAAAGGTTTTACCCGTGCCGGTAGCTCCCAAAAGCGTTTGGAATCTTTTTCCTTCTTCAATTCCTTTTGCAAGCTTTTCAATGGCGGCAGGCTGGTCGCCGGTGGGATTAAAGCTTGAATGCAATTTAAAATTACTCATTTTATCATTCCTCGGTAAATGGAGTATATTACAGTATAACATAAAACCGTAAATATGTAAACCCCGCTATACCCAAACTTTTTTAACATAAAACTCGGAGCAAGCTTCTAATTTTTAAATTATTATTGAAATTGTTATTCAGTTATGATATTATTATATATTATATAGATATTAGGAGGTCATATTATGAAAATTTGCACCAAATGTAACAAATCGCTTGAAGACAATATGAACTTTTGTCCTATATGCGGAGCTTCGCTTGTTGAGGTAACGCCTCTTGCAAAGGCTGAAGAAGAAAAGCCGTTAGCGCAAGAAGAGCCCAAAAAGGTTGGCCGTGGATTAAAAATAACGGCTTTAATGTTTTCGATTTTCGGATTTTTCTATGGAACTATTGATATTTTAATTGTTCTTATGAATCTTTTTCTTGAGTATCCGGTAGTAAAAGAATCTGTTTATGAAATGGCATTTGCTTTTATGATTTTCTTTTTCCCTCTCGCTTTGGTAGGCTTTATTCTTTCTCTTAAAGCAAAAAGAGCGGAAAAAACTTCAAAGGCAGCCGGACTCGGTAAGGTTTTCGGCTTGTTAGGCATTATTTTTATGAGCGTTGCTTTTGTAATAGCGCTTGATTTATTTAAAAACGGCGGACAAATAATACTTTAAAGATTTTTTAGGAGGTCATATTATGAAAATTTGCACCAAATGTAACAAATCGTTTGAAGACAGTATGAACTTTTGCGCTGTATGCGGAAGCGAGCTTACAGAGTTTACTCCCGTTTCCGCCGCTGTTGAAGCAGCACCCTGCGAAAACGAAGTAAAAAAGGTTGGTTTAGGCGCTAAAATAGCGGCAATGGTATTGTCGATAACAGGCGTTGAACTTGCTACCTTCTCATTTATTTACACCTACGTCTACGGTCTTTTCTCGGCAGCAATGGGCGTCGGTTACGTGTCGTTAATTATTGCAATTCTCTTTTCAGTGTTGATGATACCTTCTATTATAGGTTTTGCTCTTTCGCTTAAAAACATAAAAAACGGCGATAGTTCCGTTTTCACTAAAATTGGTAAAATTTTCGGATTAATTGGAATTATTTTAATCGGTGTTTTGATTTTTATAGGAATATTATTTACCATAATCGGAATGGCAGTAGGAACGGTATAATGAACAAAAAATTGAGGAAAGTAATCCGTCATAACAGAGATGCTCTTGTAAATTCACAAAAAACGCTTTGTGATATTTATAAAATTATGTTCGGTTTTGAAGAAAATATTCTTTGCGAATACAGTGACGGATTCCGTGTAAAAACCGAGAGCTACGGCGAGGTTTTAAAAAAAATAAATATTGCCGCATCGGGATTATACGAAAAAGTGGGAAGCACTCATCAGTATATAGCCTTGGAAATTGATAACTCGGTTGAGTGGATAGTTGCATTTTGGGCAATTTTAAAAAGCGGAAATAAGCCCTATTTGGTTAATATGCGTTACCCGAATTCACTCACGAATAAAATCCTCAAAACGCTCGAAATAAAATACGTTTTGGCATTAAAAGAAACCGAGCTTGAAGCACAAACAATTGTTTTTTCAACTCTTTCGGGCAAAACGGAAATTCCCGAGGGTGAATTTGAAGACGAAATTGCATTTTCAACCTCGGCAACCTCAATGAACGAGGTAATTTGCTTTTATACGGGATATCAGATTTCCGAGCAAATTTTGAATTTTGAAGGAATAATAAAAAAAGAACCCAGAATAGCAAAGCATTATAAAGGAAGCTTAAAGCAGCTTGCATTTCTTCCTTTTTATCACGTTTTCGGCTTATTTGCGGTTTATTTTTGGTTTACCTTTTTCGGCAGAACGCTGGTATTTTTAAGGGATTATTCTTCAGATACCATCTTAAAAACCTGTAAAAGACATTTTGTTACCCACATTTTTGCGGTGCCTGTGCTTTGGCATACCGTTTCGGCGGGAATTATTGCCGCTGCAAAGGAACAGGGCGAAAAGAAATATAATAAGCTTATTAAGGGCTTGAAATTTACCAATGCAGTTCAAAATCTTTTCCCAAGCTTTGGCCCCGAAATTGCCAAAAGCGTTATGGGTGAGGTTACCAAAAAGGTTTTCGGCAAATCGGTTATGTTTTGCATTAACGGCGGAAGCTACGTTAAAAACGAAACGCTCGAGCTTTTAAACGGCATCGGCTACAACCTTTATAACGGCTACGGAATGAGCGAAATAGGAATAACGTCGGTTGAACTTGCAAGAAAGCCAAAGGAGCGAAATTCAAACTCAATAGGCGCGCCTTTTTCGTCGGTTAAATATAAAATCGGGGAAGACGGCGTTTTAAGCGTAAGCGGCAGCTCACTTTGCGTTAAAAAGATTATAAACGGTAAAACCGAGCTTTTAAACGGCGAATTTTACACCGGCGACAAAATGGAAGAAAGAAACGGAAAATATTACATACTCGGCCGTCTTGGCGACGTTGTAATCGGCGAAAACGGTGAAAATATAAACCCCGATTCGATTGAAAAGCAAATAATATTGCCCGAAGCGCTTGCTTTTTCAGTTTTGGGAATTCAAGGCGCAAACGGTCAGGAGCTTTCGGTTGTGGTGCAGGTAAGCGAGTTTATTTCCGAAGAAAAAATAGAAAAAATAAAGAGTGAAATTTATAAATATAACGATACCTTACCCAAAGCAACCGCTATAAGAAAATTCTATTTCACAACGAATAATCTTGCGGCTGAGGGCGCAATTAAGGTAAGCCGAGTTCAGCTTGTTAAAAAAATAGAAAACGGCGAGGTAAGCCTTACCGAATTTGCCGATATGAAGGTAACTTCTCAAACGGGCGAGGAGTCGCCTTTAACCGAGGCGGTTAAGGAAATAGTAGCTTCTGTCTTGTCAGTTAAGGCGGAAGATATAGCTTCAGACGCTCACCTCTTTTACGACCTCGGCGCAACCAGCATACAGTATTTTTCAATTCTCACACGTCTTGCGGAGAAATTTTCAATAAACGATTATCAAAAAACCGATAGTTATTGCTACACCGTTAAAGAAATTTGCGAATATATAGGAAAACGAATTTAATATGAAGAAAAAATGGTTTATAAACTTGTTTCTCGCATTCACTAAAATAACGGGAATAATTCCCGCCTACCTTTTTTTAAAGCCGCGAGTATTCTTGGAAAACGGGGCAAAACGCCGTCTTCCCAAAAATTGCATATTGGTTTCAAACCACAAATCGCTTTTGGACTTTGTTCTTTATTTAGTGGTTTTTCCCTTTAACACAATTCGCTTTTTAATGGCGGAGGTGCTTTATAATAAGGGCGCCTTTTTCGGATTTTTGCTTAACTCGTGGGGCGGAATTAAGGTGGAGCGCGATGCGCGAGATTTTTCTTTCGTTTCCGAATGTCTTGAAATTTTAGATAACGGCGGGAAAATAGGAATATTTCCCGAATCTCGCTTGCCGATAAACGGAAAACCGTTTCCTTTCACAACCAGCACCGCTTTTATTGCAATGCATTCAAACGCGCCGATAGTCCCCGTTTACACAAACGGCAGATACGGCATTTTTAAACGCACCTCCGTTTGCATAGGAAAACCGTTTTACCTTTCCGATTATATGAAAGAGGGCTTAAACGAAGAGGAGCAGATAAAGCATCTTACAGACGTTATAGAAAGTAAGGTTTACGAGCTTAAAAAACAAATGGAGGTTAAAATGGAACAACACCGCCTTTTTAACCTTAAAAGTATTCCTATGGATATGGCTCGCTTGGTTTCATCGGTTTTAATTCCCGTTTTAAGAATAAAACGTTTAACGCCCGAAGGCAAAAAATATAAAGAAAAAATAAAGGGCGGCGCGATTATTGCCGCAAATCACACCTCGTTTATCGACCCGTTTGTAGTGGGCATAACCTTTTGGTACAGAAGAATGTATTTCCTCGTTGCCGAAATAGTTATGAATAAAAAGCTTCGCGCAATGCTTTTAAAGGGCGTCGGAGCAATAAAAATAGACAGAAACGGAACCGATATAGAAGCCATTGAAAAATCGGTAGCCAAGCTAAAAAAAGGCTATCTTCTCACTGTTTTTCCGCAAGGCGGAATAAGCAGAAACGACGATATAGTTTCAATTAAAGCGGGCACCGTGCTTTTGGCAATAAAGGCCGGCGTGCCAATTGTGCCAATGCATATTCTTCCAAGAAAACGCTGGTATAATACCAGAACGGTGATTATAGGGAAAACAATAAATCCCAAAGACTATTTCCAAAGAAAATTTCCCAGCACGGCAGATATTAACAACGTTTCTGCCGCTTTAATTGATGAATTAAACCGTTTGAAATCGCTAAACGATGATATTATCGGAGGATAAAATGGATACTTACAACAGATTATTAGAGGTTTGCTCCGCCGTTTTCGAGGGAGAAATAGACGTTAGCTTAATTAAGCCCGAGGCAAAGCTGATAGACGATATTAAAATTAATTCCATAGGACTTTTATATATGGCGTTAGCCGTTGAAGAAGAGTTCGGAATTAAATTCAGTAACGATGATTTTCTTAAAATAATCACCGTTTCCGACGTTGTGGAAATTATAGAAAAGAAGCTTGCGTTATGAACTGGGAAGCAAAAGAGCCAAAGCCTGCCGATATAATAAGAACAAAGGTTAAGTTTTATTATCATTACGGCATTTTCGTAAGCGAAAACGAGGTTATTCAGTTCGGACTTCCAAACGACCCCGGCAGGCCTGCCGAAGAAATAAAGGTTATTGAAACCGACGTTTACACCTTTCTTTGCGGCGGAAATATTGAGGTTTTTTGTCCGAGCACAGATGAAAAGAAAAAGATGCGCACGCCAACAGAAATAATAAACACAGCCCGCGGCAGAATAGGCGAGGGGAATTACGATATTCTTCACAATAATTGCGAGCATTTTGCAAACAGCTGTGTTTTCGGCGAGTCGTCTTCAAGCTTCGTTGATTCCGTTAGAGAAAAAATAAGAAAAAAACTAAAGAGAAACGACTGAACGTTTAAATAACGGTAAAAATATAAAGGTCGGAGGTGATGAAGATGTGGATTTTACTCGGAATAATATTATTCATATTATTTCTTGTAACGGTTATTTTGCTTTTACCCGTTTCGGTTATAATTAAAGCTAATGAAAAGGGCGAATTTAAAATACTCTATAAGCTGCTCTTCAAAACCTTTGGAGAAAAGCCCGACCCGAATAATCCCATAGTTAAAACTTTAAAAGAGGTTGTGGGAGTTACAAGGCTCGATAAAGAAAAATTAAAGCAAAGCGTAAAAGAAAAAGGCTTTCTTAAAACTCTTAATGAAAGCGCTGCTCTCATTTTGGAGCTTATTAAAAAAGCCTTTAATTTATTAAAAAAATGTAAGCTTAAAGATTTAAAAATAGATGTAATCTGCGCCGAGGAGGATGCCGCAAAAACGGCAATCGCTTACGGGAGGGCTTATGCAATTATATCGCCCGTTTTGAATTTTATTAACGGTGTTATGAAGGTGCGTAAAAAGGGGCAGAAAATAAATATAACTCCCGATTTTAACGGAGGCGAGCCTTCTTTTAGCCTTGAAATTGTTTTAACGGTTTCGGTTTTCAGAGTTTTAATTGTATTTTTACAGCTTATGGCTGATGAGAAAAAACGAAAAGAGCAGGAAACGGTTAAGAAAGAAAATCAAAAGTAAGATTTAAAACCTTGCTTAAAATAGCCTCGTCGCTTGCCAAAATGGCGTGAGTGGCGTTTTCAACGCTTTCAAAACGGCAGTTTTTGCATTTTTCAAAAAACTTTTTCTGCGGAGCGTTGTTAACCATTTTGTCTTCCGTTGCCGATATTATAAGAATAGGCGTTTGAATTTTTTTAACAACGCTTGAGCTTAAAATTTTTCTTCCAACGTTAAGCGAATTGCTAACCCAACCGAAGCTCATGGGAGTTGATTGGTAGTTGGGGTTTTCAATTCGAAGCTTCATATTATGTTCAAAGCGCGCTTGGCTTTGTCCCATTGCGGGATTAAATTTAACGTTTGGATTAAATTCATCGCTCAAGAAAAATTTACGTTTTTTACCGAAAATAAATTTTCCAATATTAAGCGAAGCACGCGCAACCTTAAAGGGAACCTGCTTTGAAATCGGTTCAAACATGGGAGCCGATAAAACGGCTTTTTCAATTTTGTTTTGGTTTTGCGCCAAATATAAAGCGGTTACCGCGCCGCCCATTGAGTGAGAAAAAATGTAAAGCGGCTTATCTTCGGTTTTCAAAACTATTTCATCTATAAAATAGCTTAAATCCTTAACGTAATCGTTAAAACTGTTAACGTGGAGCAAATTTATTTCAGGTGTCAGCCTTTCGGAAAGCCCGTGGCAACGCTGGTCATATATGAAAACGTTAAAGCCCTTATTTAAAAAGTAATAAATAAGCTCGTAGAACTTTTTTGTAAACTCGCTTAATCCGTGCACTATAACCAAGTTAGCCTTGCTTTCCTCGGCTAAAAAATATTCATAAAAGATGTTAACGTTATCGAATGCGGTAAAATTTCCCTCGCATTTAACGGAGTTAAGCATTTTTGTAATTTCGTTTATTTTGTTTGAAAAATCTTTTTCGGAAATTATTTCCGTCTTACAATTTGGAACAAACCTCATATTAGTTAATCTCCTTTGATTTTTAAAAGCAAAAAGTGGTGATAATAATGATATCGAATAAAAAACAAAAAAAGGTTTTGATATCAATTATTGTTCTTATACTGTTTATAGCTTCTTCGTTTTTAATAACAAAAATTATTTACGACAGTATTTTCATCCGTTGCGACTGCCAAACCGCTCACTTTGAAAAACCGCTTGAAAATATTATTAACTCAAGAAAAAATTTTAAATACAAATGCAATGAAAACCTTTTGGCAGGTTTTTTATATGAAAGCTCAAGCGAGCTGAAAAACGATACGCTCATTGTTTTGGCTCCAGGATTTAATGCATGCTCCGAAAGCTATTTATGGCAAATTAAAGAGCTTTGCGATTACGGCTGGTCGGTTTTTGCATTTGATGCAACCGGAACGGGCAGCTCCGAAGGAAGCACAAGCATTGGTTTCCCGCAAGAAGTAATAGATTTGGAAAAAACGCTTGATTTCATTGAAGAAAATAACAGATTTAACTATAAAAACGTCGCTTTAATGGGGCATAGCAGGGGCGGTTACGCCGTTTGTTGTGCATTGGCGGAAAAACGCGATATAGCGGCGGTAATCTCAATAAGCGGCGTAAACAGCGCAATGGAAGGTGTTATAGGCGCAAGCAAGAAATACGTTGGCAATTTTGCCTATGCAAATTACGGTCTGCTTTGGCTTTATCAAACTATGCTTTTCGGCGAAGATGTTGTAAACCTGAGAGCAGACGAGGTTTTAAAAACCACTCAAACTCCCGTGCTTGTAATACACGGTAAGGACGACGGCAAAATCCCGATAAACGAATTTTCAATAATGTCTTATAAAGATAAGATTGCAAACGGTAACGTTGAATATTTGGTTTGCGGCGATGCGGGAAGCTCAGGACATAACGACCTGCTTTTTGACAGCGACGGCACCGCAGACGATATTTTAATAGGAAAAATAAACGATTTTTTAAATATGAGTATCAAATAAAAGGATTGAAAAATAAAATGGACGTAGTTTTAATACCTGCCTACGAGCCCGACGGCGAGCTTATTAAAATAGTTAACGAGCTAAGCGAAAACAGTTTTAAAACCGTTGTTGTTAACGACGGCAGCAGCGAGAAATACAATGAAATTTTTAACGCAGTTAGCGAGAAAGCCGAAGTTGTTACATTAGAGAAAAACTCCGGCAAGGGTGCTGCCTTAAAGGCAGGTATGAAACACATAAAAGCGAACTATCCGAACTGCAAAAACTTCATAACCTGCGATGCCGACGGTCAGCACCGAGTTTCCGACGTTATTAAGGTTAGAGAAGAACTTCATAAAGGGAAAAACTTCGTTTTAACAATAAGAGAAAGAAAGGGTAAAATTCCGTTTCGTTCCCGCTTTGGAAACGACCTTTCCAAATTCGTTTTCACCATATTAACAAACAACTATTTATCCGATAATCAGTCGGGCCTTCGCGGCTTTTCAATAAAGAATATAGATTGGCTTATGGAGGTTGAAAAAGATAAATACGATTATGAAATGAACGTTTTATATTATGCCGCCAAAAAAGGCCTTGAAATAACCACCGTTCCGATTGAGGCAATCTACATTGAAAACAATGCTTCTTCGCATTTTTCACCGGTTAAAGATACCGTTAGAATTTATAAAAGCCTTTTCGGTTTGGCAATGGGAACACTTCTTACCTTTGCTTTCACCGAGCTGTTGGTTATTATAACATCGCTTACCTTCGGCACAGAGCAAATATTTTTAACGCTTTCGGTAATAGGCGCGTTAAGCTTATTATTACATATTATATTAAACCGTTTCGTTTTTTTAAGAAAAGCAAAAGTAGGGGACGACCTTTCAACCGTTGTTTACACAATTATTTATTATTTCGTCTACACCATTTTAACGGCGTTGTTTTCCTTTATGTTTACGGGCGTTTCGCTTTTCATAATTTTCAACTTGGCTTATATAATTTGTTTACCGCTGAAATTTTTCTTGCATCAGCTTATCTTTATTGCAAGAACTAACCGAAACAAAATATTATAAAAGATATAAAGACAAACAAAGCGTTTGTCTTTATTTTTATTTTACAAATATGTTCGACATTTCTTTCGAAAAATCGGCCTTGTTAAGCCTTAAAATTTGAGCTATTGAGGATATAACCGTTTCTTCGTTAGCCATACCGTGCATTTTAACAACGGTTTTTTGAGTGCCCAAAAAGGTTGCGGCGCCTCTTGAATTAAAATCGAATTTTTCGGTTATTTTCGCCTTCATTTTTTCAACCAATTCGGGAGCCTCGTCCTTAAAGGATTCAATAATTTCAAGAGCTTTTTTGCCTGAGGCTTCGGTGTTTTTCAAAAGCAAATTTCCCGAAAAACCGTCGGCTACAATTACGTCGGCATAGCCCGAAACCATATCGCTGCCTTCAAGATTACCTATAAAATTAAGGTTGGTTTCTTTTAATTTAGCAAAGGCTTCCAACGTTAATTTGTTTCCCTTGGCGTCCTCTCTGCCAACCGACATAAGCCCAACTCTCGGGCTTTCAATACCGCAATAACACTTTGAGAAAACGTTGCCCATTTTTGCGAAATTAACCAAATCGGTTGAGCTGCAATCCACCAATGCGCCGCAATCAACCAAGGTTAAAAGAGATTCGTTTGCGCAAGGCAAAGCGCTGCAAAGCGACGGGAATTTAATTGAGGGAAGCAAGCCCAAACGGCAAACCGAGCCGACTAAAAGCGCACCGGTGCTTCCTGCCGAAAGAAAGGCAACTGCGTTTTCGTCTTCCTTTAAACGTTTGTAGCCGAGAGCAACAGAGATTTCATCACGTCCGCGGAAAATAGAGGAGGCAGGCTCATTATTGGTTATATAATCGGTTGTGTGAATAATTTCATATTTGTCTTCAAAAACACCGTTAGCAGACATAATTTCCGAAACCGTTTGGCTGTTTCCGACTAAAACGGGGAAGATGCCGTAAAGCTTAACAGCTTTGGCAACACCCGCAATAATAACCTTTTCGCCGAGGTCGGCGCCATAGGTATCAACAACAATTTTTTCCATAGCGCACCTTATTCCAAAGAAATAATGTAATCGTAAATTTCCTGCTTGCCGTCGATAAAACCAATATCGGCAAGAGGATATTCGTTTTCAATATAGCTTTTAAGAATGTTAACCTCATCGGAAGAAACGTTTTTGCCGTGGAAAACTATAATAATTGATTTTTCGTCCTCGCTCATAATGCGGTTGATTAACGAAACGGTAAGCTCAAAGCGGTTAAAACCGTTTAAAACTATATCTTTGTTTTTAATGCCGAGATACTGATTTTTCAAAATTTCAAGCTCGCCTATTTTAGCATCTCTCGTGGCGGTGGTAACGGCGGCGGAAACAACGGAGTTTAAGCCGGAAGACATATCTTCAATAAGAGTTTCCACGTCTTCGCTCCACAAATTCATCATAGAAAGGGCGCTGTAACCCTCAACTATCGTTTTGGTGGGAATAACGTGCACGTGAGCAGATTTATAAATGCCCGCAACCTGATTTGCAGTGAGAATAATGTTTGAATTGTTGGGAAGTAAAATAATGTGCTCGGCATCAAACTTTTTAAAGGCGTTTAAAAAATCCTCAACCGAAGGGTTGTTGGTTTGACCGCCGTTTATAACGGAAGTAGCGCCTATGCTGTAAAAATAATCTATAATACCCTCGCCCGAAGCAACGGTTACAATGGCGTATTTAACCTTTTCGCGCTTATCTTCGAGCTGTGTTTCGTTGTGCTGAACCGACATATTTTCAATTTTTAAATTCACAAACTCGCCAAACGCTCTTGCGTGAGCCAAAACCTTTTCGGGAGTAAAGGTGTGAATGTGAAGCTTAACTATATCGCCGCTTACAACGCAAACGATTGAATCTCCCATGGGGTAAAGCGGCTCTAAAAAGCTTTCCTTTGAAAAAGAGGGAATATCAACCTTTGCATTCATTAACTGCAAAATAAATTCGGTGCAATATCCGTATTCCATAACGCTGTCGGGCCCGAAATTCAAAGCCGTTTTAGCCGAATTGGGCGCATAAGACTCAACAGTTTCAACGTCGTCGATTGAAATGCCGCAAAAATAAGAATAAATTCCTTCAAAAAAGCAAACAAGACCTGCGGCCCCGCTATCTACAACTCCGGCTTCCTTTAAAACGGGAAGCATATCGGGAGTTTTTGCAAGCGTTTTTTTCATACATTCGAGTAATGCCTCAATGCCCGATTTAAAATCCGAATAGTGTGAAGCATTAGAGTCCAAAAAATCATAAGCTTCTCTTATAACGGTTAAAATCGTTCCTTCGGTAGGAACGATAATTGAGTTATATGCATCTTCCTTTGCAAATTTAAAGGCGTTTGCCAAATCGGCAAAGCAAATTTCGGTTTTGTCGTTAAGACCTCTTGCAAAGCCCGTTACAAACTGAGAAAATATAACGCCCGAGTTACCTCTTGCGCAAAGCAAAACCGATTTTGCAAGAGAATTGGTATATTCGTTAACCTTTTCGCTTTTTGTAACAGCGGCCATACCGCCGCCGAAGGTGTGGAGCATATTAGTTCCGGTATCTCCGTCCGGCACGGGAAAAACGTTTAAGTCGTTAATAACCGAAACGTTCTTTTTTAAATTGCCGCAACCAACGGTAAATAAAGCGTGAAGCTCATTACCGTTAATAAACTGTTGCATCGTTATTCATTCCCCTCAACTGTTACTTCTTCTCCGAAGGTAAAGCATATAACCGTTCCGGGACCTACGGAAGCGCCCACAATGGGACCTATGTAACCTAAAATTACCTCTTTGAAAGGTGCTTTTTTAAGAATTTCATCTCTTAAAAGAATGGCGTCGTCCAAGCAATCGGCGTGGCTTATTAAAAGAGTATCAAAAACACCGTTTGCCGCATTAACTATATGGTCGGCAATGGCAACTCTTGCGTTTGCAGTGCCCTTAACCTTTTTATAGGCGTAGTTCTGACCTTTTCTGTCGGAAATAATTATGGGCTTAACGCCGAAAAGGTTTCCGAAAAAGGCTTTAGATGCCTTAACTCTGCCCGCTCTTGAAAGATATTCCATAGATTCAACGGTTCCGCACTGGTTAACTTTTAAGCGAATGCTTTCAATGTAATCGGCGGTTTCCTTTGCGGTTTTGCCCTCGGCTCTTTTCTTGGAGGCTTCCATTAAAAGATAGCCCTGACCGAGTGAGCTTATAAGCGAGTCAACACAGCAAATTTCGGCATCGGGAAATTCCGATTTGAGCTCGGAGGCAACCATATTAGCCGCATTTATTGAAGCCGAAAGGGCAGAAGAACAGGAAATGTAAAGAACGTCCTTTCCTTTTTCAAGCTGCTCCTTAAAACTGTTATAGTAAACGTTTTTGGGAACCTGAGTTGTAAAAACTCTTTTTCCCGCACGCATTATATTGTAATGCTCCTTGGCCTTTTCCGAGTCCCAGTCAAGAGAAGCAACGTATTCAACGTCGTCAACGGTGAAATTCATTGCAACGTATTCAATATTATATTGCTCGCGCATTTCTTTGGTTAAATCGCAGGTTGAATCACCGAAAATAACAAAATCCCGCATATTAAATCTCCTTAATTCTGTTTTTGACCTTCAATAATTTCATTCATTATTGCTTTCTCGCGAGAAAAGTCTTCGCTTATTTTCTCGCCCCAATAGAAAGCGGCGCAAAGACCGGGACCTATTGAAGCTCCGCAAGACATTCCAACGGAATTTATAATAACTTCCTTCGGGTTAAATTCTTTAATTATCATTTCCTTTAAAAGCTCTGCGGCGGCATCTCTGTTTGAATGAGCAACGAAGATGATTTGCTCGGAAGGATTTTTTACGGTTTTCTTCATATACTTAATAACCGCGTCGAAAGCGAGCTTTTTACCCTTGAATTTACCAATTACCTCGGAAAGCCCTTTGCGGTTAAAATCGGCAACGGGATTTATGCCGACTAAAGTGCCGAAAAAGGCCTTGAAGTTTGAAATTCTGCCGGTTTTACATAAAAAGAAAAGGTCGTCCATCGGGCCGCACTGATGTAAGCAGTGCTTGTTTTTGTCAATATATTCGGCATTTTGTTCAAGTGTAAGACCTTCGCTTCTTTTAAGAGCGGCTTCAATTACAAGCATAGATAACGCCGTTGAATAACGCATTGAGTCAACGACCATTATTTTTCTTTCGGGGTATTTTTCCGAAAGCTGATTTTTGGCAAGTTCGCAGTTTTGGTAGGTTCCCGAAAGAGCAGAGGAAAGAGTAATGCATAAAACATCCTTTCCCATTTTTAATTGACGCTCGAAAACTTCCATTATTTCACCGATAGGTGCGCAGGCGGTGCGGTATGAAACATTTTTGTCCTTCATCGATTCAAAGAAATCCTTGGGGTTATATGTTTCCCAGTCTATATCGGAAGAAATTTCGGTGCCGTCGGGCAAATATACAACGCTTCTGATATAATCATCTATTCCGAAACGCTCTCGGAGAGGCTTTATAAGGTCGCAGGAAGCGTCGGGTATAATGGCGTAATTAGACATATTTCTCCTCCAAAAGATAAATATATATAACTATATCACAAAAATCGCCCTTTTTCAACATTTTTTTACTTTTTTATAGAAATTTCCAAAGTTATATGCTATAATAAATTAAATGCGTTTTTGGAGGAAAATATGGAGATTTTTTTAATAATTTTGCTCTTTTTAATAATTTCGGGCTTTATAGCAATGGTTATTTATACCTATCCGATTTCAAAAATGGTTTATAAATCTCAGCTTGTTAAAACCGAAAAAGAAAAATGGGGAAGATGCTGCTCCGCTCCCGAAAACGCCGAACAGCTTGAAATGTGGAACGAGGGCGTTAAGTGGGCAGAGGAAAACCGAGAGGTATGCCGTGAGGTTAAAACAGAAAACGACGGCCTTAACCTTTACGGAGAATATTTTGATTTCGGCGCCGAGAGATGCGTTATTATAATCCCGGGCAGATGCGAAAGCCTTATGTATTCTTACTATTTTGCTCCTCCCTATAAAAAAGCGGGATTTAACGTTTTGGTTATAGACACGCGTTGCCACGGCAAAAGCGACGGAATTTACAACACCATTGGCGTAAAGGAATCGACCGACATTCTTGCTTGGTCGAGGCTTATGTTTGAAAATTTCGGAAATAAGGAAATTTATTATCACGGCATTTGCATAGGAACGGCATCGGGCATTTTTGCAATGACTGACAAAAACTGTCCCGATTACGTAAAGGGCTTTGTAACCGAGGGCTGCTTCGTTTCATTCAGAGAAACCTTTAAGCGACATATGATTGCCGATAAGCGTCCGCTTTTCCCTGTTTTAGATTTCGTAATGCTTCACATTAACAAAAACGCAAAAATAAACGTATATAGAAAAACTCCCCTAAAAGAAATTAAAAAGATTAAAAAAGATGCGAGAGTTTTGCTCCTCTACGGTGAAAAAGACATTTTTTCGTTACCCGAAAAGTCGAAAAAGCTTTTTGAGGCTTGTTCGGCAAACGATAAGAAAATTGTTTGGTTTGATAAGGGCGGCCATTCGCATTTGAGAATTAACAACACCGAAAAATACGATAACGCCATAATAGATTTTTTTAAAGGATAATATTGATGTTTAAACAAAAATATGCTGTTTTTACTATGGACGTTGAACCATTTTCCGATACCGAATGCATTTCTCGCTCAAAAGAAACGGTTAACGAGGAGCTTTTGGACGGCTTCGACGAATATATTAAAATTCTCGATGAAAACAATATAAAGGCAACGCTTTTCACGGTGGGAAATCTTGCGCCCAAAATGTCGGATAAGCTTAAAAAATGCATTTTAAACGGGCATGAGCTTGCGCTTCATAACTACGAGCATATTGCGCCTGCCGAAATTGAGCCCGAAGAATTCAAAAAGAATTTAACGAAAACAAAAAAAGAGCTTTCAAATATCTTTAACACCGAAATTTCGGGCTTTCGCGCGCCCTTTTTCGGAATAGATAAAGAGCACTTGGATATAATAAAAGAAGCGGGATTTAAATATGATTCGAGCTTTCTTAAATTTTCAGCGGCGCGCCACATCGTTGACTTTGAGTTAAACGATTTTGAAAAACGCTCGAAAAACATTTATAAAAACGGAGATTTTTACGAATTCGGAATTCCAAACCATAAAATGTTCGGCTTCCCTTATCCCATTTCGGGAGGCGGCTACATAAGACTCGGCTACTGGCCTTTTATTAAAGGGCTTATAAAGCAGTATATTCAAAAAAACGACTACTACGTTTTTTATTTACATCCCTTCGAGCTTACCAAGCAAAAAATACCGCGTATGAAACACTTGAAATCCTACGATAAATTTTATTTGAATTACGGAATAAAAAATTATTCGAAACATATAAAACAAATAATTTCAATGTTACAAAAATTCGGCTATACCTTTATTACCTTTGAGGAATTTGCCGAAAAATTAAATAAAGAAAAAGAAGCCTTAAACTAAGGCTTCTTTATTTTTTTAATAAGCTATTGAAATTACGTATTCGCCGTAAACAACCGTTTCAATTCGGTTATTTAGTGGCTTTGAAATTTCCGAAAGACCGTTTCCGGTAAGCTTGGAGGAGGCTTCCTTTGCCGTCCAGAGCTTGAAAAAACGGGTTAAAAGCTCAAAATTTTCAGAGTGGGAAAAGTCTGCGTCTGTCGGGATACGCCCAAAGAGATTATAAAGCTCCTCGCCGTTGCAAATACGCTTTGCTATTTTTAAATCTATGGGGCGAATTTGTTCAACGTCTATTCCAACGGGACTGTCGCTTACGGCGCAAACAACAAGGTCGCCCGAATGACTTACGTTAAATTCAACGTCAAAGCTTTTAACGCAGGGTTTACCGCTTGGTTTTACCTCGAAAACAATTTCTTCGGGGGGAATGCTCAAAAACTCCGAAACGGCGTTTCGAGCAATCATTTCGGCTGAAACGCTTCGCTTTTTATCGTCATTTGAACGAAAACGGTTAACTCTTGCTTTTTTTTCCTCGCTCATTAAAGAAAACTGCTTTTCATATTCTTGTTCGCTTAAATTGCGAATGTTATATTTATACCATTTCATAAGGCGTTATCTTATAATGCCGCTGTCGCGCATTGAAACAAAGTCGCGGTTACCCACGATGATATGGTCAAAAAGGGTAATTTGCAAATTTTCCAAAAGCTCGACAAGATATTTGGTTGCCGAAACGTCTTCGGGAGAAGGAAGGGCAATTCCGCCGGGATGGTTGTGTGCAAGGGCGACTATTGAAGCGTTGTTTCGAAGAGCAACCTCGCAAAGAAGACGGTAATCTATTTCGCAGGAGTTAACGCTTCCTTCGGCAATTTGCGAAACGTTTAAAAGCTTCATTTTGCTGTCGAACGACATAAGAATAATTTTTTCTTCATTATCGCCCACAAAATAGTTTCGGGCATAAGCCCCTACCTCTTTTGTTGTTGATAAAATTTTAGAAAAATTTTCTCTGTCTATATAATACCTTTTGCTTATCGGCAAAATAAGCTTAATAAGTCTTGCGGCGTTTTTGCCCACGAATCTTTCAAGCTCGTAATCTTTGGCATCAAAAACACCCGAAAGCGAGCCGAAATTGGCAAGAAGCGTGTGTGCAAGCTCGTTTGTATCTCTTTGAGGAATGGCGTAAAAGAGTAAAAACTCCAAAACCGCATGGTCGGCAAATGCGCCGAGTCCTTCCTTATCGAAGCGTTCTTTAACACGCTGCCTGTGGCCTGCGTGAATATTTTTAGATTTTTCGTTAGCCATATTATTTTACTTTGCGGCTTCCGGGTTTGGTTATGGGAAGGCCCTGCTTGCAAAGCTCGCATTCATCGGCTTCCCAGCTCTTAATAACGGCAGAGTAAACCGCACGGAAGGGAACACCGAAGGAAACCTGACCTTTTGAACGGTCAACAATTGAAGCAACGCCAACAACCTCACCGCCGAGAGCGTTAACAAGCTCAATAACCTCTTTAACGGTGCCGCCGGTGGTGATAACGTCTTCAACGACCAGAACCTTTTGGCCTTTTTCAATATGGAAGCCTCTTCTTAAAGTCATTTTGCCGTCTTCACGCTCTGCAAAATAGCAAAGAGCTCCGAGCTGTCTTGCCGTTTCATAGCTCATCTGAATAGCGCCGATTGCGGGGCCGATAACGATATCGGGAGTTACGTCGAACTTTCCTTTAAGCTCCTTGCAAAGCATTTCGGCATATTCGGGATGCTCGAAAATGCGGGAAACCTGCATATAGGTATCGGAGTGCTTGCCTGAGGTTAAAAGGAAATGTCCTTTATTCATAACACCTGTTTTTTTAAAAATTTCAATAATTTCTTTCTCTGTAAGCATTCTACGTCCTCCAAAAGTTATTTAAAATTATCAATTTATTTTACAACTAAAAGCAAAGAAAATCAAGATGCTTTATCTTCTTCGCATTGAAGATGCGCGGCGTTTTCTTAATTTTTTCTGCCTTGCAGCCGAAATAACAAGGAAAAGTGTTGCAATAACAACTGCGCCCAAGAAAATTCCGAGGAATATCATAATGTTTTTCTGCGTTTCGAGCTGTTTAAGATAATCGTTATATTCTTTAACCGCCAAGGTGTAGTTGTTTATAAGCTCAAGCGAGGTAGTTTCGGGAGCTTTTTCGTTTGAGTAATTTAAGAAGAAGCTTCCTATTGCCGCTTTGGCGTCTAAAACCTTTTGATAATGGCTTGCATCACCGTTTTCCTGTCTTTCGGGAACTTCTTTAAGCCAAACGTTTTTGAGTGATTCAACGTCGGCGGGAACCGTGTAAAGAGAGGGAACGATTGAGGGTTTAAGGTTTAAATCAATTGCTTGCTCGTAGGAATAGGCAATTTCGAAAACAACCTTTTCATTGTTTGCTTTAGATAAAATTTCCAATCCCACGGGATTGCCGTTGCCGTCAACGCCCATAGGCATTGAAAGGGCGGGGTAGCCGCAGGTTGAAGCCATAAGATAAGAGTTCGAATAATAGCCGTTATAGGGGTTAGAGGAAAGCAAAGGAGTATTTTGCATTGTGGGATAAACGATAGCGTCTAAACCGTATTTATCAAAAAATCCGTCAACGTGTTCCTTAACCTGATTTCTGTATTTTGCTTTGCTTTTAAGCAAATTTGAATAGGAACCGGAGGTAAGGTCTTTAACTGTTTTTCCTTCGTAATAACTGTTAAGAAGGCTTGATTTGTCGGCAAGCTGCTTAAAGGAACGTATGGTTCCGGTAGTACCCTTAATGTATTCGTTAAAGAAAATTTCAAAGGTGCCTGCGGTGTAGCCGAGCTGAACGAGATAGTTGGTATCCTCGTTTACAACACCTTCAAGCAAAATAACCGTTGCGCCCTCGGCTTCGAGCTTTGCAATGGTTTGCTCCATAAGATTTTTAACGGTTTCGTTTTCATATTGCAAAATCGGAATATTTGAATTTTTCCAAGTTGCCTGCATATAAAGCTCCTTGGGAATTCCTATAACCTTTCCCTGAAGACCGTTTGCTTTTAAAGATGAGATGTATTTTTCGCTGTTTCCTTCAAGCGAGCCTAAAAGAAGAGCGCAATCGGAAACGTTTTGAGCAATGGGACCAACGGTATCTCTGTAATAATCGTAGGGCAAAACGCCGTCAAGAGAAATTAAGCCGTAGGTGGGACGTATTGCAACAACGCCGTTTGCCGAAGCGGGATTGCGAAGCGATGAATTTGTGTCTGTTCCGAGGGCAAGAGGGGCAAATCTTGCAGCAACGCCAACGCAAGAGCCGCTTGAAGAGCCGTAAGCCGAATAGTCGGGATTAAAGGCGTTATAAACGTTACCGTAAGAGCTTGTGGATTCATAAGCGGTCATTGCAAAAAAGCTCATATTGGTTTTTGCAATAACTATTGCGCCCGCATCTAAAAGAGCCTGAACCGCTTCGGAGTTTTCGTTGGGGTAGTTATCCTTCATTGCGATTGAGCCTGCCGTTGTGGGAAGACCTTTAACGTCTATGTTATCTTTAACCAAAACGGGAAGACCGAAAATATCGCTCCTTCTGCCGCTTTTCTTAAATTCCTCGTCTTTTGCCCTTGCTTCTTCCAAAGCGGTGGGATTTTTGTTTATAATAACGTTACCGTATTGCTTGTTATAGGCGTTAATGCGGTCTAAATAAAGCTGCATAATGGTTTCGTAGTTAATAAAGCCTTTATCAACCGCTTCCTGAAGCTCGGCTACCGACATCGAAAAAATGTCAATCGCCGCTTTGCTGTTTGCGGCAAAGCCGAAAACGGAAAAGGTTAGAGAAAGTAATAAAATTGCAATTATAACTGACAGTGCTTTTTTGATTTTTTTCATTTTTTGCCTCGCCCTTTAATAATATTCTACATATTATAATATTTTCTTTAATATAATTTGTCAATAGAGAAAAAAGTAAAATTTTTAAAAACAGTAAAAAAGTAATAATATTATTGACAAAAGCCAAGAAAAAGAATATTATTTAATCGGGAAGTGAAAAAATGAAAAAGTTTTTTTTAATTTTAGCATCAATATTCGTTTTGCTTGGCTTTGCCGCCTGTAACGTAACTCAAAATCAAGAAGACGGGGAAGGACAAAGCTCTGAGCCTGCATCTTCATTGCCGAGCGTTACTGTTAATGGCGATTATTTTGCCGTTTCCGCAAAAGCGGCAGGAGCAGTATCTTACGAATATTCGGCGTATTTGTGGCTTGCCGACGACGGCTACTATGCAATAACCGTTTGCGAGGGCTTAGATGAAAATAAAATAGTATATAGCGAAACCGGCCCTTACAGTTGTGAAGAAAACGTTATAAATTTCGGCGAATTCGGTGTGAGAACGGGAACTCTTGAGAAAAACACCGTTATCGTAACTCTTAAAATAAATTCGGTTGACGTGTTATTCACCTTTATTTCCGAAAAAATGCAGGGTGATTTTGAAAACGGTAATTTCAAATTAAAAACGCTCGGCACCGCCTTTGAGCTTAACGTTTTGGGCGAAACGCCTTATCGCTTAACGGGCGCGCTTACCGGAAACGGATTAATGCCCGTTGAAATTAACGGATTTAAAATAATAAACGCCGCTCCTATTCCGCTTGAAATAACCGAAAACGGTTTAAAAGGTGTTTTTGAATTGGATTACGGCGACGGTCAAGGCGAAGAAATAAATTTAATAAAGCAATAAAAAGTTAAAAATACTTGCATTTTAATATCTTATATGTTAAAATAAGATGTATTTTAAAAAAGGCTGTGAAAAAGAGCGCCCTGCGATGTCCTCAAAGAGAGCCGAAGACGGTGAGATTTCGGCAGGAATAAGCAATAAGGTAAATCACTTTTGAGCTGCAGTCCAAAAGCCGTTAGGCAAGTAGGCACTGACGTGATGTTCTCGTTACGAACAAACGCATAATAGGTGCGTGGCACAAGAAAATGGTGACATTTCCGTCTTTTCTTTGTGAAAAGGCGGTTTTTTTATTCTTCAAATTATAAGGAGCAAAAAAATGTTTAAAAAGGTAGAAACGGAGCTTAATTTCGTAGAACGCGAAAAGAAAACCGAAAAATTTTGGAAAGAAAACCAAATTTTTGAAAAAAGCTGCAAAATAAACGAGGGAAAGGAAAACTATAACTTTTACGACGGACCTCCCACCGCGAACGGAAAGCCGCACATCGGCCACGTTCTCACCCGCGCAATAAAAGACCTTTTCCCCCGCTACTACACAATGCAGGGCTATAACGTTCCCAGAAAAGCAGGATGGGATACCCACGGTCTTCCCGTTGAGCTTGAAGTTGAAAAGCTTTTAAAGCTTGACGGCAAGGAGCAAATTGAGCAATACGGTTTGCTTCCCTTTATTGAAAAGTGCCGTGAAAGCGTTTGGAAATATAAAGGAATGTGGGAAGATTTTTCCGATACCGTCGGCTTCTGGGCAGATATGGAAAATCCCTATATTACCTACGATAACAAGTTTATAGAATCGGAATGGTGGGCTCTTAAAGAAATTTGGAACAAAAATCTTCTTTATAAGGGCTTTAAAATCGTGCCTTACTGTCCCCGTTGCGGCACTCCTCTTTCAAGCCACGAGGTTGCGCAGGGATATAAAGATGTTAAGGAACGCTCGGCAATCGTTCGCTTTAAGGTAAAGGGTGAGGATTCCTATTTCCTTGCTTGGACCACAACTCCGTGGACATTACCCTCAAACGTTGCTCTTTGCGTTAACCCCGATGAAGAATACGTTAAGGTAACCTCCGGTGAATACACTTATTATATGGCAAAGGTTCTTTGCGAAAAGGTGCTCGGCGAGGGCTTTGAAATTGTTGAAACCTTTAACGGAAAATCACTTGAATTCAAAGAATACGAGCCGCTTTGGGATTTTGTTTCTCCCAAGGAAAAGGCATATTACATAACCTGCGACAGCTACGTAACCATGACCGACGGTACGGGTATTGTTCACATTGCTCCCGCCTTCGGTGAAGACGACGCAAACGTTGGCAGAAAATATAATCTTCCTTTCGTTCAGCTCGTTGACCAAAAGGGTGAAATGACCGCGCAGACCAAATGGGCGGGAATGTTCTGCAAAAATGCCGATAAGGAAATTTTAATTGACCTTGAAAAATCGGGCAAGCTTTTCTCCGCGCCCGTTTACGAGCACAGCTATCCTCACTGCTGGCGTTGCGGCACACCTCTTATCTACTACGCCCGTGATAGCTGGTTTATAAAGATGACCGCCGTTAAGGACGATATGATAAAGAACAACAAAACGGTCAACTGGGTTCCCGAAAGCATAGGAAGCGGCAGATTTGGCGATTGGCTTGAAAACGTGCAGGATTGGGGCATTTCCCGAAATCGCTATTGGGGCACGCCTCTTAATATATGGGAGTGCGAGTGCGGCCACAGACATTCAATAGGCTCAATTGAGGAGCTTCGCTCAATGTCGGATAATTGTCCTGAAACCGTTGAGCTTCACCGTCCTTATATCGACGAAATCACCATTAAGTGCGAAAAGTGCGGCGGCAAAATGCACCGTGTTCCCGAGGTTATCGACTGCTGGTTTGACAGCGGCGCAATGCCCTTTGCACAGCACCATTATCCCTTTGAAAATAAGGAGCTTTTCGAGCGTCAGTTCCCCGCAAACTTCATTTCCGAGGCGGTTGACCAAACAAGAGGCTGGTTCTATTCACTCCTTGCAATATCCACCCTTCTCTTTAATAAAGCTCCCTATAAAAACGTTGTTGTTTTGGGCCTCGTTTGCGACGAAAACGGTCAGAAAATGTCGAAATCCAAGGGCAATGCGGTCGACCCGTTTGAAGCTCTTGCAAAATACGGCGCCGATACTATAAGATGGTATTTTTACGTAAACTCTGCTCCGTGGCTTCCTTCAAGATTTATCGACAGAGCGGTTTTGGAGGGCCAGCGCAAATTCCTCGGCACTCTTTGGAACACCTATGCATTCTTCGTTTTGTATGCGGGCATAGATAATTTCAACCCCACTGAATATAACCTCGATTCTCTTGAGCTTACGGTAATGGACAGATGGATTCTTTCCCGTCTTAACACCGCAGTTAAGGAATGCGCCGAAAATATGAATAACTACCGCATTCCCGAATCGGCGGCAGTGCTCGAAAAATTCACCGATGAGCTTTCGAACTGGTACGTTCGCAGAAGCCGCGAAAGATTCTGGGGCACCGAGCTTACCGAAGATAAAATTGCGGCGTATATGACACTCTGGACCGCACTGGTAACCCTTTCAAAAGCAGCGGCTCCCATGATTCCCTTCATGACCGAAAGCATTTATCAGAATCTCGTCCGTTCAAACGATGCAAATGCTCCCGAAAGCATACATCTCACAAAATACCCCGTAGCCGATGAAAAATATATCGATAAAGAGCTCGAAGCAAGCATGGAAATTGTTTCGAAGGCTGTTGTTCTCGGCAGAGCCGCAAGAAATGCGGTAAGCATTAAAAACCGTCAGCCTCTCTCGGTAATTTATTTGCAGTCTGCAAAGGCTATTGACGAAAAATATCTTTCAATTATTTCCGATGAGCTTAACATTCATAAGGCAGAGCTTACGAGCGACGCTTCTTCCTTCGTATCATATAGCTTTAAGCCTCAGCTCAAAACCGTCGGTCCCAAATACGGAAGACAGTTAAACGAAATTCGCGCAGCTCTTATGGAGCTTGACGGCAAAGAGGGCAAAAAAGAGCTTGATGAAAAGGGCGCAATTACCCTTAAACTTGCAAGCGGCGACGTTTCACTCGGCGCAGAGGACCTTCTTATTGAAACCAAGCAGATGGAGGGCTACGTTTCCGAAACCGACGGCACCGTTACCGTTGCGCTTGATACCGAGCTTACCGAAGCACTTATCGACGAGGGCTTTGTAAACGAGGTTGTTTCAAAGCTTCAAACCATGCGTAAAGAAACCGGCTTTAACGTAACCGACCATATTATTGCATCGGTAACCGGAAGCGAAAGAGTTGTAAAGGCGTTTAAGGCAAAGGAAGAGGAAGCCAAAAAGGTTGTTTTGGCAAACGAAATAGTCTACGCCGAAATAGAAAACGCCGAAGCTTCAAAGGAATGGGATATAAACGGTGAAACCGCAACCCTTTCGGTAAAAAGAGTATAAAATTTAAAATAAAAATGCGGCTTTTTAAGCCGTATTTTTTAATCGTTATATTTCACGGTTATTGCAAATTCTGCATTTTTTTGTTATAATACTTAAAACTATAATTACAAAAGGACGTGATGATGTGAAATACGTCAATATTAACGGAATGCAGCTTTCAAAGATAGTTCTCGGCACTTGCTATTTCGGCACGAGAATTCCCGAAAAAGACTGTATGGAAATGATGGATTATTTCGCCGAAAAGGGCGGTAACGTTATAGACACCGCATTTTCTTACGCCGACTGGCTTCCGAACGGTGAGCAGGCAAGTGAAAAGGTAATAGGAAAATGGCTTAAAGAGTCGGGTGCAAAGGATATTCACATCATAACGAAGGCGGGGCTTACCAAACGCTTGGATTCGGGTTGCTCTGCAAATATTTCCTATGAGAGTCTTCGCACGGAAATTGAAAAAAGCCTTTACGCTCTCGGAGTTTCAACTCTCGACGGCTGGTTGCTTCACAGAGACGACGAAAAGATACCCGTTGACGAGATAGTAGATATATGTAACACCTTTACAAACGAAGGTAAAACGAAGTTTATAGGCGTTTCAAATTGGCGTCCCGAAAGAATTGCCGCCGCAAACGAATGGGCGGTTAAAAACGGACGTATTCCTTTTTCTGTAAGCCAAATACTTTGGAGCGCGGCGCAGATTACCAAAGAGGATTGGGGCGACCCCGAGCTTGCCGCAATGAATGCCCAAGCAAGAGAGTTTTATAAAAAGGAGAAAATGCCCGTAATGGCTTATTCCTCGCTTGCAAAAGGCTTTTTCTCAAAGGGATTTGAAAATTTAAATAATCTTAACGGTCCCGCAAAGGAACGTTTCTTAACACCGAGAAATATTGAAAGACTTGAAACTATGCGCAGAATATGCCGTGAAAACGGCGTTTCACCCTCTGCGGCGGCCATCTCTTACGTTACAAGCAATTCTCTTTTGGGCTTAGCTCTTGCGGGCCCCACCAAGCCTTATCAGATGGTCGATGCACTTTCCGCTCCCGATTTCGTTATGTCGGCAGAGGATATTGCGGAATTTGAGAGAGAATAATAAAAGAGGTAAAATCGAACGCAAAAAAACCTGCGGCTTTAAAAGCTGCAGGCTTTTTTATTATTTTTTTCTTTTGTATTCGGTAAATACGAAGGAAAGACCTTCTTCGGTATCGGTTTCGGGATTGCTTTGCTGCATCTCGCCAACGTTTACGCATTCCCAAAACTCAGAATCGTCTAAATTGGGGAAATAGGTGTCTTTTTCAAAAGATTTATCAAACTTTGTAACGTAAGCGGTATCGCAATAGGGAAGAAGCTGACGGTAAACGCTTGCGCCGCCGATTACGAAAACGTCGTCGGTGTTGTGCTTTTCAAGCTCAGTGAAAAGCTCGTCAAGACTGTGAACCACCGTTGCGCCCTCGGGCTGATAAGACATATCGGGGTGCAAAACTATGTTTATTCTGTTTTTTAAAACTCTGCCGCCGGGGAAGGTGGCAAGCGTATTCGAGCCTAAAATAACGGTTTTACCGTTTGTGAGCATTTGGAAGTTTTTAAGGTCGGCTCTCACTCTTGCAAGTAAGTCGCCCTTGTAACCAATGCCCCACTCTTTATCAACTGCAACAACAAGCTTCATTTTAATACCTCACACAGCAACGGGAAATTTATTTATTTTTTCACCGTGAAGATAATTTTCAACGGTAAAGCTTTCGGGAGTAAATTTATAAAAATCGGTAACGGTCGGGTCGAGTGTTACCTTGGGAGCGTCATAGGGAGTGCGCGAGATGAGCTCCTTAACGATGGGAATATGTCTGTCGTAAATGTGAGCGTCGGCAATAACGTGAACGAACTCACCGGGCTCAAGGCCCGAAACCTGAGCAAACATAAGAACCAAAGCGGCGTATTGCGCAACGTTCCAAGCGTTTGCGGCAAGCATATCCTGCGAGCGCTGATTTAAAATGGCGCAAAGCTTACCGTTTGTAACGTTAAAGGTCATGCTGTAAGCGCAGGGGTAAAGAGCCATCTCCGAAAGGTCGGAAAAATTATATAAATTGGTCATTATTCTGCGACTTGCGGGATTGTTTTTAAGGTCGAAAAGCACTCTGTCAACCATATCGAATTCGCCTTCGCGGTATTTGTGCTTAACGCCCATCTGGTAGCCGTATGCCTTGCCGATTGAACCGTTTTCGTCGGCCCAACTGTCCCAAATATGACTTCCCAAATCTTTAACGTTGTTGGATTTTTTCTGCCAAATCCAAAGAATTTCGTCAACCGCAAGCTTGAGGCTTATGGGACGTATTGTTAAAAGCGGAAAATCTTTTGAAAGGTCGTAACGGTTTACAACGCCGAATTTTTTAATGGTGTAGGCGGGAGTGCCGTCATCCCAATGAGGTCTTACCTTGGCTTCCTTATCGTAATAACCGTTTTCAAGAATGTCTTTACAGGTGGAAATGAATGCGATATCCGCAGAGCTCATAATCATCAACCTTTCAATCAGTATAAAAATATTATACTATAACAGAACGGAAAAAGCAATAAATATTTAAAAGGCATTTTATTAAAACAAAACGAGCCGACAACCCGTTAAGGTTATTGGCTCAAATATTTTATGATATTAATGGATTTTTAAAATTATTTTTTATTATCGGGTTTAAGCGCAAAAAACATTGCAACAAGACCTGAAATCATTAAAATTGCAGCAATCAAAAACCATATCCATAAGTTGCCGTCTGCAAAACTTTCTAAAAGATAAATAAAAGAGCGACTGCCAACGTTGGAAACCACAGCACCCAAAAGAGATGTGCCGGAAAATAAAAGGCCGCTTCCGCATATTGCCAATACAATTTTATTCATAATTTAACTCCTTTAATTCTTTTGATTTGTTTGTCCAATAATTAAGTTGTGTCGCATTTTTATTATACTATAATGAAATAAAAAAATTAATAATAAAATAAAGAGTAAACAAAAAACCGATTGTCCGTTAGAGCAATCGGCTTTTTGCTATAAGGAGACGAATGATAAAGCTTATGCGTTTTTGCCGGTAACAAGATCGTACCATGCATTTACTTCGTCGGTAATTGCCTGACCGCCGTTATCGAGCCACTGCTGCACAGCAACGTCGAAATATTCGAGTTCCTGAGCGCCTGTAACAATATCATTAACTGCGGCATTAAGCTCGGCGGTTAAGTCATCTAATTTAAGAATCATCGTTTCGGTCGGTGCACCCTGGAACAAATCAATAACTCTTTCAGGCTCTCCGACTTCATCATAAACGTATGCAGCACCCTCAAGACCGTACATTCTTTCCCAATACCAGTAATTGATGTAATCTCTGCCTTCCTTATTGAGATATTTTGTAACGTAGGTGTAGGACTGAAGCTGACCTTTAGTGGTTAAGCCAGAGGTGTCCCCTGTTTCAAGAGCTTCTCTAACAGCACGGTTGCTTCCAACGCTGTCAGTATTGAAGCATGGAGTGGTAACCGGAGAGAAGTTATAGTAGTGTGATGCACCGTCGGGAGAATACATAAAGGTTTCCAGGAGGTTTTGATCTGTCTCTGCCCTATCCTCAACATCTACATACATGTTCATAAGAATAACCAAAGCAGCAGGAGAAACGCAGTTTTTGGAAACAACGTATGCTCTGTAATGAGTGCCTGTGCCGGTTATTTTCCATTCATCGCCCGTTGCGGAGAAACCGGTAGTTGGAACGAGCTCAAACTCGGGATTCATAAGCTTCATGCCGGTATAACGCTGAAGGTAGTTGGAAGTTGCTTCAATAACACCGCACAGACCGTTGGTCATACACATATAGTAACCTGCGTTAATAGCGGATACATAAGCCTCGGGGCTAACGATGTAGCCGCCGGTATAGAGTTCACGGAGCGCTCCGATTGCATCTTTCATTTCGGGCTGAATGCTTCCGTATTCAAGCTTGCCGGTTTCTTCGTTTTCAAGCCAAATGCCCGGATATGCGCCCCAACCGTTAAAGAAAAGGTTAGAGCTCTGGCCTGCATTTTCAATGTTTATTGCAAGACCGAAGGTGTTTTTAATACCGTCTTTATCGGGGTCACCGTTGGTGAACGCTTTAATAACGTCGATAAGCTCGTCATAAGAGGTTGGAACTTCTTTACCGACTGCATTTAACCAGTCTTGTCTTATCCAGTAAACCGTGTTAGAGCCGTTACCGTTACTTAACTGCGGAATAGCGTAAATCTCGCCGCCGTAGGTAAAGGAATATAACGCCTCATCACCGCCAAGATAATCAAGACAGTTTAAATATTTTTCGTGGCCGTAGGTTCTTAATTCCTCAGTTATGGGAGCAATAAGGTCCTGCTCGTAAAGCTTTTTAACGTAGGTGGTTGCCCACTTGTTTTCACCCTCGTCGGGACCTACATTTAATATGTCCGGAATCTGGCCTGCAAGAATCTGACCGTTAAGTCGGTCTCTATAGGTGCTCCATTCAGCAACGTCCCAGATAAGCTCCATTTCAATGCCGTATTCATCTCTTGCCAATCTGGTCCAGTCGTTATCGGCTGTGGTCCAGTTGTTCGGATGCTTATCGATATCGCCTTGGTTGATACCGATAAAGGGGCATGCCCAAGTAACGTGTATGGGCGGGTCAAATCTTCCGTCGACGATGGTAGCTTCTACTTTTTCGGGCTCACCGCATGATGCGAGCATGCCGACGGTTCCGAGCAACATGAGAGCAGCCAACGCGTAAACTAAAAATTTCTTCACTTGTTTTCTCTCCTTTTTTTATAATGCAAACAATTAAAACTTATTGTTTAATAACATTATAATATAGCAAAAAGAAAAAAACAATGAGATTTTTCCATTGTAATATATAAAAAAGTTAGTTTTTGTGAAAGAATATAGGCGTTTTTGAGAAAAGAAAAGCAAAAAAATAAAACCGACAGGCCTCAACACAGGCCTGTCGGTTTTTGGTGCCGGAAGCGGGGGTCGAACCCGCACGGTATCGCTACCACTGGATTTTGAGTCCAGCACGTCTGCCAATTCCATCATTCCGGCGCATATTCAATTTTACCGCTAGTTATTATATCACCTTTTAAAGCATTTTGCAATATAAAAAATGAAAAAAATAAAAAACTGTTAAAAGTTAAAGACGGGTAAATAATATGCTTGTAAAAAACTATAAATTATGGTAAAATAATTTTAAGAAAGGGTGATGCTTTTTGGCAAAGAAAAAATCCTCGTTAACAAAAATAATAAGCGTGCTTTTGGTTTTGGCGTTAATAGGCGGCGCGCTTTTTTATGAATTCGTTATAAATTCAAACGGAAGCGGCGATATATCGGAAGCCGTTTTTTCCGTCCACGTTATAGACGTCGGACAGGGCGACAGTATTTTGGTTCGCTCGGGCGATAAAACAATGCTTATAGACGCGGGCCCGAAATCCGCCAAAAACGAGGTTGAGCGTTATTTAAAGCAAAACGAGATTACAAAGCTCGATTACGTAATTGCAACGCATCCGCACGAGGACCATATCGGCGGAATGGAGCATATTTTGGAAAGATTTGAATATGAAACGGTGATTATGCCAAACGTAACCCACACCTCGCAAACCTACCTTTCGCTTCTTGAAAAAATAGATGCCGATAACAAGGGAATAACCGAGGCAAAAAGCGGCGACGTTTACACCTTGGGCGAAGCAACCTTTAAAATTTTAGCTCCAAACAGCGATAAATACGTTGAGAAAAACGACTATTCGGTGGTTATAAAGCTCACTTTTAAAGGAAAAAGCTTTATTTTGTCGGGCGATGCCGAAAAGATTTCGGAAAACGAGATGGTGCAAAAATACGGCAAAGAGCTTAACTGCGACGTTTACAAGGTTGGCCATCACGGCTCCGATTCTTCAACCGACGAAATTTTCCTTGCAATGATGTCGCCGAAATATGCAGTTGTTTCCTGCGGAAGAGAGAATATGTATAAGCACCCCTCCGAAAAGGTTGTAAAGCGCATAAGAAGCTCGGGCGCAACTCTTTATCAGACCTTTGAGGACGGCACCGTTATCTTCTTTATAACCGAAAACGGTGCTTTAAACGTAACGACCAAAGGAAGCGAAAGCGTATGATTTATATAGTTGACCGCATTGAAAACGGCGTTGCGGTTTTAGTTGACGATAACGGCGAAACGCTTGAAATAAGTGCGAAATTGCTCCCCGAAGGCGCAAAGGAAAGCGATGCCTTAACAAAAGAAAAAGAAGGCTTTGTTCTTTGTGAAAACGAGCGAAAAATAAGAGAGGAAAAGGCAAAAAAGCTTTTGGAAAAGCTTTTTAAAAAATGAGATATGAGAGATTTTAAAGCAGGCGATAAGGCCGTTCATTTTAAAAGAGGCTTTTTAACCGAGGAAGAGCTTAAAAAAGAGCCGAATAAATATATTTATGAAATTATAGGGAAGGCAACCGACAGTGAAACGGGAGAACCTTTAATGGTTTACCGCGCCGAATACGGAGAAAAGACTATTTTCGTAAGACCTTATAATGATTTTTTCTCGGAAACCGACATTGAAAAATATCCAAATGCGAAGCAAAAATACCGCTTTGAAAAGCTGTGAAAATTAAAAAATCCGCAAGCGTTGGCTTGCGGATTTTCATTTGTAAATTAAAGAGTTTTTACAAATTCTTTGAGATATTCTTTGAATTCTTCGCCTATTTCGGGGTGATTGATTGCAGTTTCAACGGCTGCCTGCATAACGCCTAACTTGTTTCCCATATCGTAACGGGTGCCCGAGAAAACAACGCCTGTCATACCGTCTCTTCTTGCCAAAACCTTCATTGCATCGGTGAGCTGAATTTCGCCGCCTGCGCCGGGTTCGGTTTTATCAAGAATATCAAAAATTTCATAAGGTAAAACAACTCTGCCCAAAATTGAAAGATTGGAAAATTCCTCGCCTTTTTTGGGCTTTTCAATCATATCGGTAACGTTATAAATGTTTTCTTCAAGCTCTTCCGCTTTCATTGAAGAATAGCGTGAAAGCTGTTCTACGGGCACGGGCTTTAAGCCGCAAACGCCCTTGCCGTATTTTTCATAAGCCTCGCAAAGCTCTTTGGTTGCGGGAATGTCGCCCATAATAACGTCGTCGCCGTAAAGAATTGCAATAGGCTCGCCTGCCGCAAACTCTCTTGCATAGGTAATTGCGTGGCCCAAGCCTTTAACCTCTTGCTGACGAACGAAGGTTATTTTTGCAAGACCGCAGGGTTTAACGGCTGCATCAAGCTCTTTTTGCTTGTTGCCTGCTATTAAACGTTCTTCAAGCTCAACGAAACGGTCGAAATGGTCTTCAATTGCGCTTTTTCCCCTTGATGTGATTATGAGAATTTCTTCAATTCCCGATTTTGCCGCTTCTTCAACTATATATTGAATTGCAGGCTTATCAACGATGGGTAAAAGCTCCTTCGGAATAGCCTTTGTTGCGGGAAGCATTCTGGTACCGAAACCCGCTGCGGGAATAACAGCCTTTCTTACTTTCATATTATCAAACCTTCCATTATTTTTTTCTATTCAGTGCCGACAAAACGTCGTATTTGTTCAATAAAAAGATAAAAGGAACGCCCAAAACGGCGCACGAAACTATTTCGGATGCGAAAATAGAAACGAAATTAGTTAAATAAACCGTTAAAAATATCTCGTTTGTTGCGGAGGGAATTGTAAGGGCTAAAGAAACTATAACCGCGTTGAAAATAACGGGCGGAAAAACAGCAAAGAAATATTCGCTTTTTTTAATTTTAAGCGGACTTACTCCTTCTTCAAAGCGTTTGCGGTATTTTCTTCCTGCATAGGCGGTAAAAAAAGCCGCAATTAAGGTTGCAAGAGGACCTAAAAAAAGGTCGAACGCATTTGAGAAGATGTTTGCAAAAAAACAACCAACCGTGAGTGCGATTGCGGCGGGCGGAAAGAAAAACGGAATTAAAGTAAGCAGCTCCGAAAGCCTTAGTTGAATGGGCGTAAAAGCAACGGGAAGCGTTACCCAAGTCAGCGCTACGTAAGCGGCTGCAATTATACCGCAAAGAGTAATCTCACGTGTTTTGTTCATTTTTAAATACCTTGCTTTGTCTTAGTTTTTTTTAGAGTCGGGAATTCTCGAACCGACTGAATATACTATAACACTTTCTTGCGAAAAGGTCAACAATAATTTTTGTAAAAGCAGCTGTTAATAACAATTGTGCAAGATAACGAAAATTAAAAACCCCCTTGAAATAAAAGAAGAAAACTGTTAAAATATAGAAGATGGGTTAAAATTTTGAAAAAGAAATGAGGAACAATATGTCAGTTTTTGACGTGTTTACACTTCTTGGCGGACTTGCGTTTTTCCTTTTCGGAATGAACGTAATGTCAGATGGGCTTGAAAAAATTTCAGGCGGAAAACTTGAGCACACCCTTAGAAAAATGACTTCTAACCGTTTTAAAGGAATCGGCCTCGGCGCCGGAATAACGGTTGCAATTCAGTCTTCTTCGGCAATGACGGTTATGCTCGTTGGCTTGGTTAACTCCGGCATTTTGGTTTTAGACCAAACCGTTGGCGTAATTATGGGTTCAAACATAGGAACCACCTTAACGGCGTGGATTTTGAGCTTAACCGGTCTTGAAGGCGATAATTTCTGGCTTCAGCTTTTAAAGCCCTCTTCCTTCTCACCGCTTTTTGCATTTTTGGGAATAGTTCTCATAATGTTTGCCAAAAACGGCAAAACCAAAGACATTGGCGGAAGCTTGGTTGGCTTTGGAATTTTAATGTTCGGCATGGAGCTTATGTCGGGCTCGGTTAAGGGGCTTGCAGCGCTTCCCGAATTCAGCGCAATTCTCACTGCATTTGAAAATCCCATTTTAGGTCTTGTTGTCGGCGCAGTTTTCACCGGCATAATTCAAAGCTCGGCTGCAACCGTTGGTATTGTGCTTGCTTTTGCGGCAATGGGTAACGGCGATTTTACAATGGCTGTTGCACTTCCCATAATTTTGGGTTCAAACATAGGAACCTGCGTAACCGCGCTTATTTCGAGTATCGGCGTTAACAAAAATGCAAAGCGCGTTGCCTTTATTCACATAATATTTAACACCATAGGCTCAATTGTTTGGCTTATAGTTCTTTACGGAACCGACCTATTCTTCCACTACGAATTTTTAAGGTCGGCGGTAACTCCCATAGGCGTTGCAATAATCCACACCGTCTTTAACGTTACCACTACGATTTTGCTCTTGCCCTTCTGCAAGCATCTCGTTAAATTTGCAAAGCTTGCAATTAAAGATAAAAAATCCGACGAGGTTTACGAACTTCTCGACGAGCGTCTTATGCGCTCGCCCTCAATTGCAATTTTCGAGAGCAAAAACGTTGCCTATAAAATGGCAGGTCTTGCAAAGCAAAATCTTTTGGATTCGTTATCGCTTTTGGAAAAATACGATGCCAAGCTTGCCGAAAGCATTGCGGCAACCGAAGAAAAGATAGACGTTTATGAAGATAAGCTCGGAACCTATCTCGTTAAGCTTTCGGGCCACAATCTCTCCGCGCAGGAAGGTAATGATATTTCCAAGCTCTTACATACCATCGGCGATTTCGAAAGAATTGCCGACCACGCAATGAATATAAGAGACGTTGCAGTGGAAATGCATTCCAAGAAGCTTGATTTCTCCGAAAGTGCAAAAGAGGATTTAAAAACGGTTATCGAGGCGGTTAAGGAGATAATGGATATTACCGTTTCTTCCTTTGAAACCGAAAACAGCTCTCTTGCAATAAGCGTTGAGCCTCTTGAAGAGGTAATAGACGAGCTTGTTAAAGAGGTTAAGGGACGTCATATTGAAAGACTCACTCAGGGTGCTTGCACCATTGAGCTCGGTTTCGTTCATTCCGATTTATTAACCAACTTTGAAAGAATTTCCGACCACTGCTCCAACGTTGCGGTTGCGGTAATTAAAATTAAAGATTCTTCTTTCGATGCTCACGGTTACTTAAACGAAATTAAAAAAGGCGGCGAGCCTCAGTTCGTTGCCGAATTTAAGAGCTACAAAGAAAAATACGCTCTCAAATAAAAAAATAAAAACGGTGCTGAAATCGGCACCGTTTTTTTATATAAATTTTAATATTTTATAGACATTTAAAGAATAAGTTGGTATAATATAATAAGATTAGTGTATAGTGGAGGAAATATGCTTTTTAAAAATTGCATTACGGAAAACGGCGTTTGCGATATTGCCGTTAAAAACGGAGTTATTACAAACGGAGAATACGACGGCGAGGTAATCGACTGTAACGGGCTTTTTGCCTGCTACGGCTTTTTAGATATGCATTGCCATTTACGAGACCCCGGCTTTACTCATAAGGAAGATATAACAAGCGGCTTAAAGGCTGCGGCAAAGGGCGGCTTTACCTCGGTTATGCCTATGCCGAATACCAAGCCCGTTTGCGATTCGCCCGATGTAGTTAACTATATTTTGCAAAAATCAAAGCCTTTGGGCGTTAAGGTTTATCCCGTTGCAGCGGCAACCGAAGGGCAAAAGGGCGAGCACCTAACCGACTTTGAGGCGCTTAAAGAAAGCGGCGCCATAGCCTTTTCCGACGACGGCGTTCCCGTTTGTTCAAACTCTTTGGCAAAAGAGGCAATAATAAAGGCGGCAAATATTTCGAGCTTTTTTATATCGCACTGCGAAACCCCCGAGCTTAACCAAAACGGCAAGGTAACTCCCGAATCGGAGGAAGCAATGATTTTGCGCGAATGCGAAATTTCCAAGGAAACGGGCAAAAGAGTTCACATAGCCCACGTAAGCACCGCAAAAGGTATTGAGATTATAAGAAAAGAAAAAAAAAGCGGCGCCTGCGTTACGGCGGAAAGCTGTCCTCACTATTTTTGTTTTAATGAAACAGAGGTTAGCGGAACGAACTTTAAAATGAATCCTCCTTTAAGAGCCGAAAACGATAGGCTTGCGGTTATAGAAGGGTTAAAGGACGGCACGCTCGACGTTATTTCAACCGACCATGCTCCCCACACTCCCGAGGAAAAAGCGGCTCCCTATAACAAAGCTCCCAACGGAATTTTGGGATTTGAAACGGCTTTTGCGGCAGGATACACCCACCTTGTTAAAACGGGAAGGCTAACGCTTTCGGAGCTTGTTTATAAGATGTCGAAAAAACCTTATGAAATTTGCGGCATAAAGGGCGGCGAATTAAAAGAGGGTATGCCCGCCGATGTGGTTTTCATAAATTTAAGCGAAAGCTTCGTTTATAAAAAAGAAGAAATTCTTTCAAAATCGCAAAACTCACCGTTTATAGATAAAGAACTTTACGGCAGAATAAAAATCACAGTTTCAAACGGAAATATTATATACGACGAAAGGAAATAAAAATGGACAGACTTATTTCGTTAATGAAAGAAAAAAATAATGCATCGGTAATAGGGCTCGACCCCGTTATCGACTATATTCCCGATTTTGTAAAGGCAAAGCACGCCGATATAACGGATGCGATTTTGGAATATAACTTGAATTTAATCGACGTTTTTTACGATATCGTTCCCGCAATTAAGCCTCAGCTCGCTTACTACGAGGTTTTCGGAAGCAAGGGCTTGGCGGTTTACGAAAAAACAGCGGCTTACGCAAAGGAAAAAGGTCTTTACGTAATTGCCGACGGTAAAAGAAACGATATAGGCTCAACCGCATCGGCTTACGCTGCGGCATATCTCGGCGAAAACAAATCGGCCGACGCTTTAACCGTTAACGGCTATCTCGGAATAGACGGCATTAAGCCTTTCTTGGACGAGGCGGTTAAAAACGATAAAGATATTTTCGTTTTGGCAAAAACCTCAAACGCATCGTCGGGTGAATTTCAAGATATAAAACTCGAAACCGGTGAAAAAATTTCCGAAAAAATGCTTTCGCTCATTTCCGAATGGGGAAAAGAAACAATAGGCGAATACGGATATTCGAGAATAGGCGCGGTTGTTGGAGCAACCTATCCCGAGGAGCTTAAAGAGTTCAGAAACAAAAGAAGCGATATATTCTTCCTCGTCCCCGGTTACGGCTTCCAAGGCGGCGGCGCAGAGGGCATAAAGGGCGGATTTGATTCAAACGGATTCGGCGCAATAGTAAATTCATCGAGAGCCATTATGCTCGCATATAAAAAAGAGGGCGACCCGCTTAAATATAAAGAGGCGGCAAGAAAAGAAGTTATAAGAATGAAAGATGAAATTAATTCCGTGAGGGTGAAATAATGGATAAAATGGTAACTCTTGCTCCCGTAACAGAAATACGGGAAATCAGAAAAGACCTGTTTATGCTCACCTTTGAAAGTAAGGAAATTGCCGAAAAAGCAGTGTGCGGACAGTTCGTTCACATAAAATGCGGAGAGGGCGTTTATTTAAGACGTCCCATAAGCATCTTTTCGGTTGAAAACAATAATGTTACAATTATTTTCGAAGTAAGAGGAAACGGCACAAAGGCTCTTTCAGAGAAGAACGTGGGCAATCTCATAGACGTTATAGGCCCGCTTGGAAACGGATATTCTCTTTCAAAGCTTAAAGATAAAAAAGTATGGTTAATAGGCGGCGGAATAGGCGTTTTTCCGCTTTATATGGCGGCAAAGGAATTTAAAGAAAACAGTGAAACTGTTTTGGGATTTAAAAACGCCGACCTCGTTGTAACCGAAAAGGATTTTGCATTCACCGGCTCATCGGTAACGGTTGTAACCGACGACGGAAGCATGGGCGAAAAAGGCTTTGTAACCGATATTTTCCGTAAAAAGCTTTTAAACGGTAAACCCGACGCCGTTTTAGCGTGCGGACCTATGGTAATGCTTAAAGCGGTTTCGGAAATATGTAAGGAAAACGGAATTTTTTGCGAAATATCTCTCGAAGAGAGAATGGCTTGCGGTCTCGGCGCTTGCCTTTGCTGCATAACTCCCGTTAAGGTGGCCGATGAGGTTGAAAATCTCACGGTTTGCCGCCACGGTCCCGTTTTCAACGCAACGGAGGTGTTCTAAATGGATATGTCGGTTAATATTGCGGGCGTAACGCTTAAAAATCCCGTAATCGTTTCGTCGGGCTGCTTTGCATTCGGCAGAGAATTTAACGAATTTTATCCCATTTCTTCCTTGGGCGCAATAGCCGTTAAAGGCTTAACCAAAGAAAAACGGTTGGGAAACGCCGCACCGAGAGTTACGGAAACTCCTGCGGGACTTTTAAACTCGGTAGGTCTTCAAAACCCCGGAATTGAAGATTTTATAAAATACGAGCTTCCTTATTTGGAGGAACAGGGCGCAACCGCAATTGCAAATATTGCAGGCAAATCGGTTTATGAATTTGCCGAAATGGCTGAAAGACTTAACGAAACGAGCGTGGCGTTAATTGAGCTTAACGTTTCATGCCCCAACGTTTCGTCGGGCGGAATGGCTTTCGGCGTAAGCGCCGAGGCGGTTTCTCAAATAACCAAAGAGGTTAAAAGCAAAACCAATAAGCCCGTAATAGTAAAGCTTTCGCCAAACGTTACCTCTGTTGCCGAAATAGCAAAGGCGGCCGAGGCATCGGGCGCAGATGCAATATCGCTTATAAACACCCTTTTGGGAATGAGAATAGATATTAAAACGAAAAAACCTATTTTAAGAAACAATACGGGCGGTCTTTCTGGCCCTGCGGTTTTTCCCGTTGCGGTAAGAATGGTAAGAGACGTTTATAAGGCGGTTAAGCTTCCCATAATAGGAATGGGCGGCATTTCAAACGTAAACGACGCCGTTGAAATGATGGTTGCGGGCGCAACCGCAATATCGGTTGGAAGTGCAAATCTCGTTGACCCCTACGCCGCTTACGCGATTGTAAACGAGCTTGAAGAATACTGCGAGAAAAACGGAGAAACACCCGCATCGCTTACCGGAAGCTTGGTTGAATATTAAAAGGAGAACGGTATTATGATATACACAGTAACCTTAAACCCGTGTATTGATAAAACCTATATGGTGCCCGAACTTAAAGAGGGCGGCTTTTCAAGAGCAACCTCATCGCGCACCGATTTAAGCGGAAAAGGCGTTAATGTTTCAATTGACCTTGGAATTTTAGGCTTAAAAACCGTTTCAACGGGATTTATCGGTAATGCCGACGCTGAAAGATACCAAAGCTTTTTAAAAAATTTCAATGCAGATTTCGGCTTCGTTTTAATTGACGGCGCGGTTAGAATAAACTGTAAAATAATAGATTTAAAAACCAAAAAGCAAACCGACGTTAACGAAAGCGGTCCTGCTGTTTGCGAGGAAAAAAAGCAAGAGCTTTTAAAATTTATTTCAGGAGTTACGGGCGAAGACACCGTTATAATTTCGGGCTCAATGCCTCCCGAATTTAACGGCGAGGATTTTGAAAAGCTCGTTTCTCTCGTAAAACAAAGAGGGGCAAGACTTATAATAGACACCGAAAAAACAGGTCTTGGTCTTGCTGAAAAATATAATGCGTTTGTAATAAAACCGAATCAAAGCGAATTTTGCGAATATATAGGCAAGCAAACCGAGGATATTAACGAAATAGTCGAATATGCTTTAAAAAAGGCAAAAAATATAGAAAATATAATTATCTCGCTCGGCGGCGACGGTTCGGTTTTCGTAAGAGGAAACGAGGCTTATTTTGCCAAGGCGGAAAACGTCAACTGTCTTTCGACAACGGGCGCGGGTGATGCGCTTCTTTCGGGCTTCGTTTTCGGAATTACTACCGGAAAAAGCTATTCGGACGCAATTAGGTGGGCGGTTTCTACGGCATCGGCAAAGGTTGAAAACGAGGGCACAAAGCCACCCGAAAAAGAAAAAATAGAAGCATTTTTAAACAGAGTTAAAATAACTAAAATAAAGTAAAGAGGAGAATCGAAATGGAAGCACCGTTACTTTTTGTAAAACTCGGAGATATAGCAAAGGAATTTGAATTTGAAAACGTTTTCGTTCCTGAAAATTGGGAAGAAATAAAGGTTACAACTCCGGAGGTTAACCGTCCGGGTCTTGAAATAAGCGGCTTTTACGCGCATTTCGATAACAATCGTCTTCAGGTTATAGGAAACGTTGAATACGGCTACTTAAATCAGCTCACGGCTGAAAAACGATATGAAAGCTGCAAAAGCCTTTTTGAAACGAAAATCCCCGCTCTTATAGTAACAAGAGGATTGCATCCGTTTGATGAAATGGTAAAGGCCGCAGAGGAAACCAAAACTCCTCTTTTCAGCGTTAAGGAGTCGGCGGCAGAGCTTATGGCAAACATTATTTCCGATTTAAACGTAAGACTTGCCGAAAGAATAACCCGACACGGCGTTTTGGTTGAGGTTTACGGCGAAGGTATTTTGCTTTTGGGTGAAAGCGGAGTAGGTAAGAGTGAAACGGCAATGGAACTTTTAAAAAGAGGCCACCGTTTAATTGCCGACGACGCCGTTGAAATAAAAAAGGTTTCAAAGAAAACACTTGTAGGCTCCTCTCCCGAAATGATAAGACATCTTATTGAAATAAGAGGCATAGGAATAGTTGACGTAAGACGTCTTTTCGGTATGGGTGCTGTTAAAGAAACCGAAAAAATCGACCTTGTTATAAATTTGGAAAAGTGGGATGAAAACACTCACTACGACCGCTTCGGTTTAGACGAGCAATACACCGAAATTTTAGGCATAAAGGTAACGAGCCTTAAAATTCCGATACGTCCCGGACGTAACCTTGCGGTAATAATCGAGGTTGCATCAATGAACAACCGTCTTAAAAAGATGGGCTACAATTCTGCAAAAGAGCTTAATAAACGCCTTATGGCAGAATACGAAACCAATATATAAGGGGAATTTATATGTCGGCTTACTGCGAAAAACTTAAAAAAGCAGGAATTGAATACCGTTTAAACGAGCCTTCTGCGGCTCACGTAACAATGAAAGCCGGCGGAGCCCTTTCAATTTTCGTTTTGCCTAAAAACGTTTCCGAACTTATTTTTGCATTTAACGAGGCAAAAAAGGAAAATATAAAGCCTTTTATTTTAGGAAACGGCTCGAACACAGTTTTTTCCGATAACGGCTTTAACGGAGCGGTAATCGGAACCGAGCTTATTTGCAATATAATGGTAACGGAAGAAAAGATTGAAGCCGATTGCGGAGCAATTCTTTCAAAGGTGGCAAGCTTGGCGGCAGATAATTCTCTTGCAGGCATGGAGTTTGCTCACGGAATTCCCGGAAGCCTCGGCGGCGCAGTATTTATGAATGCCGGCGCTTACGGCGGTGAAATGAAGGATATTATCGAATCGGTAACCTTTTTCGACGGTGAAAAAATAACCGTTAAAAATGCAAACGAGCTTTTCTTCGACTACCGTGAAAGTGAATTTTCAAAAAACGGTGCAATAGTTTTATCGGTTAAATTAAAGCTTCAAAAGGGCAAAAAAACCGAAATTAAGGCTAAAATGAAAGAGCTTTTGAAAAAAAGAAAAGAAAAACAACCGTTAAACTATCCTTCAAGCGGCTCAACCTTTAAACGTCCGGAGGGATATTTTGCGGGAAAGCTCATTGAAGATGCAGGACTTAAAGGCAAAAGAATTGGAAATATGGCGGTTTCCGAAAAGCACGCAGGCTTTGTGGTAAATTTGGGCGGCGGCACGGAAACCGATTTGGAAAAGCTTATTTCGGAAGTTCAAGAAACCGTTATGGAAAAATTCAAGGTGGAGCTTGAACCCGAGATAAGAATAATCAAGTAAGAGGGAATTAAAATGAAACTAGTCGTCATAACAGGAATGTCGGGAGCGGGAAAAAGCCGCGCAATCGACGCTATGGAGGATATGGACTTTTATTGCGTCGACAATATGCCCGTTGATTTTTTCGTTAAATTCACGGAAATTTGTCTTTCCTCGCAGGATAGACTTTCAAAGGTTGCAATAGTAACCGATATTCGTTCGGGAAAAGATTTCAGCAAATTTATAGACGATTTGGGCGTAATTAAGCAAATGGGTGTTGAATACGACCTTGTTTACGTTGACGCCAGCGACGATACCATTGTAAAACGCTATAAGGAAACGCGCCGCAAGCATCCTCTTGAAAAAGAAGAGGAGGGTGTTTCAATAAAAGATTTAATCACAAAAGAGCGTAAAACCTTAATTCCGCTTTACGATTCGGCAAACAGAATAATAGACACCACTTATTTCACTCCCGCTCAGTTAAAAGAGCAAATAATGAATATTTATTCCGAAAACGATATAAAGCTCACAATGAACGTAATGTCGTTCGGTTATAAATACGGAATTCCGCCCGAAGCGGACTTGGTTTTCGACGTAAGATGTCTTCCGAATCCTTATTACGATTATGATTTAAAGCACAAAACGGGAATGGATAAGGAAGTAAGAGATTTCGTAATGAGCTATACTTGCTCGAAAAAATATATGGAAAAAATATGCGATATGATAACCTTTTTAAATCCTTTTTTCAAAGAAGAGGGAAAATCAAGCGTTAATATCGCCATAGGCTGCACGGGCGGCAAGCATCGCTCGGTAACCTTTGCAAAACTTATTGCGGAGTTTTTGAGAAACTCGGGAAACAGCGTTAAAGAAAGCCACAGAGATATTGAAAAATAAGGTAAGGGAAAAAGCAAAATGACGTTTTGCCAAGCATTAAAGGAAGAATTATCACAAGCCACCGGAAAAACCTGCTGCAGAAAAGCAGGTTTATTCGGTGCTGTTTTGTTTTCTTCGGAATTTAACGAAAAAAGCTTCCGCTTGGCAACCTCTTCTCAGGGTGTTTGCAGAAGAATAAGAGAAGATATGAAGGTTGTTTTCGGCTTTAAGCCCGATATGAAAATAACCAAACGAAAAGGCGAGGATTTCTTTATTTTAACAATAAAAGACGAAGCTAAAATGAAGGCGATTTTCAAAACCTTTTATCCTCCCGAAAGTGAAAAACTCGGTATAAATCACTTAATTTTGCAAAACGAGTGCGATAAGGCGGCGTTTATAAGAGGCGCATTTTTAACGGGAGGCACCGTTACCAACCCCGAAAAAAGTTATTATATGGACCTTACGACTCCGAGTTTGAGGCTTTCAAACGAAATGCAAACCTTGATTTCGGAATACGATATTTCGGTTAAAACCGTTGTCCGCAGAGGAACAAAAGTGCTTTATTTCAGAGGCAGCGAAAAAATTGAAAATATGCTTCAAATAATGGGCGCGTTTAACAGCTATTTTGAATTTTTAAACGCCAAAATAGAAAAAGAAACGCGAAACGGAATGAACCGTACCTTAAATTGCGATAGCGGAAACGCCAAAAAAAGCTTGATTGCCGCTAAAAAGCAGATAAAAGCAATAAACTATCTTAAAAGAACGGGAAAAATAGAAAGTCTTCCCGAGGATATGAAAAGAGTTGCTCTTTTGAGAATTCAAAACGAGGATTTAAGCATAAACGAAATAGGAAAGCTTTGCGGTCTTTCGAAAACCGCAGTTTATTCAAGACTTTCCAAAATAGAAGAAGCCGCAAATAAATTCAAGGCTGAAAAGAAGCAGGAGGTAAAACCCAAATGAACAATTTTGTCCATCTTCACGTTCACAGTGAGTTTTCACTTCTTGACGGCGCTTGCCGCACCGAAAAGCTTGTTAAAAAGGTAAAAGAGCTTGGCCAAACTGCCGTTGCAATAACCGACCACGGCGTTATGAACGGCACCATTGAGTTTTATAATCTGGCAAAAAAAGAGGGCGTAAAGCCTATAATCGGTTGTGAGGTTTACGTTGCCTCCAAAAGCCGTTTTGAAAAAAAGGGCGGCGATTATAACCATCTTGTTCTTCTTGCAAAGGATATGGAGGGTTACCGAAATTTAATAAGGCTGGTATCTCTCGGCTTTACCGAAGGCTACTACTATAAACCCCGAATAGACGATGAGCTTTTAATGAAATATTCCAAGGGGTTAATTTGCTCGTCTGCCTGCCTTGCAGGCTCAATTCCGCAGTTTCTTCTTCACGATAATTACGAGGAAGCTGAAAAAAAGGCAAAGCTTTATGCACAAATATTTGAAAACGATTTTTATTTAGAGCTTCAGGACCACGGCTATAAAGAGCAGGAACAGGTTAATAAAGGACTTATAACGCTTTCGAAGAAGCTCAATTTACCCTTAATTTGCACTAACGATGCGCATTACGTTGAAAAAGAAGATGCAAAGCTTCAGAATATCTTGCTTTGTGTTCAAACGGGCAAAACGGTCGAGGAAGGGTCGGGAATGGGCTTTGATACCGACGAATTTTACCTGAAATCAACCGAGGAAATGCAAGAACTTTTCAAAACCACGCCCGAAGCGTGTCTTAACACCGAAAAAATTGCCGAAAAAATCGAGCTTGAGCTTGATTTTAAAAAGGTATATCTTCCCGCTTTCCCGCTTGAAGAGGGAACGGATAAAAAGCAGGAATTTGTAAAAATTTGCGAAGAAGGTCTTAAAAGAAGATACGGCGAGGACGCAAATAAGCACAAGGAAAGACTCGATTATGAAATTTCGGTAATCGAGAAAATGGGTTATATAGACTATTTCTTAATAGTTTCCGATTACGTTAACTTTGCAAAGAAAAAGGGAATTCCCGTTGGTCCCGGAAGAGGCTCTGCGGCGGGAAGTATAGTTTCTTACTGCATGGGAATAACCGATATAGACCCCATTCGGTTTAATCTCCTTTTTGAGCGTTTTTTAAATCCCGAACGAATTTCAATGCCCGATATAGACGTCGATTTCTGTGAAAAAAGACGTCAGGAGGTAATTGATTACGTTGCCGAAAAATACGGAAGAGACAGAGTTGTTCAAATTGCAACCTTCGGTACGATGAAGGCGCGTCTTGCCATAAGAGACGTTGGAAGAGCGCTGGGAATGAGCTATCAAGAGGTTGATACGGTAGCTAAAATGATTCCCAACGAGCTTGGAATAACCATTCAAAAAGCAATAGATATGAAAGGCTCCGACCTCAAAAAAGCAATGGAAGAAAACAGCGAGGTTAAAGAGCTTGTAACGGTTGCAGCAGAGCTTGAGGGTATGCCTCGAAACATTTCAACCCATGCGGCAGGCGTTGTTATAACCGATAAACCCGTTTACGAATACGTTCCGCTTATGATTTCGAAAGACGTTCCCGTAACGCAATACGCAATGGGAACGCTTGAAAAATTAGGTCTTCTTAAAATGGACTTTTTAGGCCTTCGCAACTTAACGGTTATTGAAGACGCAATTCGTGAAATAAGAAAAACGGAACCGAACTTTTCTGCGGAGTCTATTCCGCTTGACGATAAGGCGACCTATGAAATGCTTTCGGCAGGTCTTACAAAGGGCGTTTTTCAGCTTGAACAGGGCGGAATGACCAAAACGGTTATGAGTTTTCAGCCGAAAACGATAGAAGATATTATTGCAATAATAGCGCTTTACCGTCCCGGCCCTATGGACTCTATTCCGAGATATTTGAAAAATCGCGAAAACTCCGATAAAATAGAATATAAGCACCCAATGCTCAAATCTATTTTAGACGTAACCTACGGCTGTATAGTTTATCAGGAGCAGGTTATGCAAATCGTTCAAAAGCTTGCGGGTTACAGCTACGGCAGAGCCGACCTTGTAAGAAGAGCAATGTCGAAAAAGAAGGCCGACGTAATGCTTGCCGAGCGTAAAAACTTTATTGAAGGAATAGTTTCGGAAGACGGCACGGTAACCGTTAAGGGAACACGTCGAAACGGCATTTCCGATGACGTTGCAAACAGTATTTTTGACGAAATGGTTTCGTTTGCGGAATATGCTTTTAATAAATCTCATGCGGCAGCCTATGCCTATCTTTCCTGCCAAACGGCATATTTAAAACGTCATTACACCAAGGAATATTATGCGGCGCTTATGACCAGCGTTGTGGATAATCCCGATAAAATAATGCTTTACGCCGAGGATTGCAAGGCATTTGGAATAAATCTCTTGCCGCCCGATATAAACGAATCAAATGCGGTTTTCACCGTTTCGGGCGATAATATCCGCTTTGGACTTGCTGCGGTTAAAAACGTTGGCGCGGCGTTTATAGAAAGCATTGTTAAAGAAAGAAACGAAAACGGAAAATTTGTGGATTTTTACGATTTTTGTCGCCGTCTTAAAGACAGCGACTTAAACTCGAAGGCTGCGGAATGCCTTATAAAATGCGGTGCGTTTGATTCGCTCCCTCAAAACAGACGTCAACTTATTGAAACCTATTCCAAAATTTTAAGCGACCTTTCGCATTCGGGTAAAATAAATGCCGAAGGTCAAATGGACCTTTTCGGAGATTTTATGGGCGAAACCGTTTCGGGAGTAGATTATCCCAATAAACCCGAATACAGCTTAAGAGAATGTCTTGCAATGGAAAAAGAATTAACAGGCCTTTTCCTTTCGGGGCATCCCATGTCGGAATACGTTAAAAACGCCAAGGATTTCGATAAAACCGATATCGGTGAAATAAATTCGAGCGACGCCGAAAATGAAGAGGATTACACTCTTCAAAACGAAATTTACGATAGAAAAAGAGTAGTCCTTTGCGGCGTTGTAACCTCGCTTTCGGTTAAGCTTACGCGAAGCGGCGAAAAAATGGCAATAATCCGTCTTGAAGATTTAACGGGCGGAATAGAGTGCCTTGCTTTCCCGAAAACCTTTGAAAAATACGGCTCAATGCTAAACGGCGAATCCGCAGTGGCGGTAACGGGAGAAATATCAATTAAAGAAAACGAGCCGCCGAAGGTTATGATTTCAAAAATAGACCGCCTTCTCAAAAACGACGAATACGAGGGCGAGCTTGAAATTAAAGAAGTGAAAAAACGTCTTTTCTTAAAGGTGGAAAGGGAAGATTCGCCCGAGTTTTTAATAGTAAAACAAATCCTGAAAGATAATCCCGGTAAAGACGAGGCGGTTGTTGTAATAACCGCACCGCAACGTAAAAAGATGGTTTTGGGTGCGGGCGTTAACACCGAAAAACGCGTTTTGGAAATGTTAAAGGACGCAATCGGCGAGGAATCGGTTGTTTTACAGTAAAAAATAAAAAAATATTTTTATTTTAACCTAAAAATATGTTGAAATTTGTATTTGAATTGTTATATAATATTATGTGGAATTTTTTATTTAAAGGATGATAGATTATGTCAGAAAAAAGAGCAATAGCAGTCCTTACCAGCGGAGGAGACGCACCCGGAATGAATGCGGCGGTAAGAGCCGTAGTTCGCACCGCAATAGCAAAAGGATTTAAGGTTTACGGTGTTAAAATGGGTTATCAGGGCCTTGTAAACGATGAGTTCGAGGAATTCACCGTTCGCTCCGTTTCCGACATAATTAACAGAGGCGGAACGGCAATTTATTCCGCTCGTTGCTTGGAGTTCAAAACCGAGCCTGCAATGCAAAAGGCAATTGAAAACTGCCGCAAGAGAAACATTTGCGGTCTTGTAGTTATCGGCGGCGACGGCTCCTTCAGAGGAGCAAAAGACCTTTCTGAAAGAGGACTTCCCACGGTAGGCATTCCCGCCACCATAGATAACGATATCGCAGCCAGCGAATATTCAATAGGCTTCGATACCGCAATTGATACCGTAATGGAAATGGTTGACCGTTTAAGAGATACCTCTCAATCACACCTTCGTTGCTCCGTTGTTGAGGTAATGGGCAGAAGAGCGGGCTGGCTCGCACTTGAGTCGGGCATCGCAGTCGGCGCTTCGGCAATTATCGTTGAAGAGGTTCCTTTCGATTTTGAAAAAGACATAATTGAAAGATTTAAAGAATACTTAAAGAGCGGCAGACAAAACTTCACCGTTATCGTTTCAGAGGGTGTTGGCGGCGTTGTTGAAATGGCAAAGAGAATTGAAGCCGAAACCGGCATTGAAACCAGAGCAACCATTTTAGGCCACGTTCAAAGAGGCGGCTCGCCCACAGCGAAAGACAGAATTATCGCAACCAAAATGGGACATTACGCAGTGGAACTTTTGGAAAAGGGCATTGGCAAAAGAGTTGTTGTAATGCAGAACAACAAAATAACCGATATGGATATTTTTGAAGCATTGCAAATGAAAAAAGATTTTGACTTCGAAAGCTATAAAATTGCTGCCGAAGTAAATATATAATTATGAAGAAAAAAGCCTCAATACTTTTCATTATAATCGGAATCTATTTTGTTTTGGCGCTCGGTCTTTCGATTTTTGCCGATAATTTAGATACCGCAATGGAAAATTACAGAATAGGTTATTTCGGTCTTTCCGATGCCGATTTTTCCGCCTTCCAATTTTTAATAATGCCGTTTACAATGCTTTTGCTCGGAACCGCAATCTTTTTCAATAAAGGATTTTTAAAGGTTATAGCATATCTTTCAATAGTTGCTGCGGCAATTTACAGAATAGCGGCATACCTTGGAATTTTCAGCGAAACCGAAATAGGAAAAATTCTTCAAGACGATTTTTCGGGTCTTATCTATAAGTTGTTTATAGTAATGGCGGCCTGCGTTTTAATTTCGTCGTTTATATCGTTTTTTGAAAACGAAAAAACGGTTAGATTTACCAAAAAGTTTTCGTTTTTCGTTCCCTTGGCAGTTGCTGCATTTAACCTTTTCTGGTTGCTTTCACTCGGATTTTTTGTAATAATCGGCGGTTTGGAAACCGATTTATCGGTAAATAACCTTTGGCTTTTGGCAATAAGTCTTGTAATCGATACCTGCTTTGCGGTAATTTTCGCATTTGCGTCAAGGCTCCGTGCAGATATGGTTTTAGACGAAATTATAGATTTTAAAGATTTAATGACCAACACACACGTAAAAGAGGAACAGTAAAAATATGCTGTTTAAAAAACTGGAAATTACAGATATTGAAATTATCCGTCCGTTTTTTGAAGAAAATAAAATTCCGTCCTGCGATTTTTCGATGGGCGGAGTTTTCCTTTGGAGAGATTTTTTTAAAACCGAATATTTAATAGTTGAAGAAACTCTTATATTCAGATTTGAATATTTTGGAGGAAAGCTCGCATTTTCATCGGCTCTTGGAAAAAATCCAAAAGCGGTTTATCAAGCGGTGTCGAATATTCATAAAAACGAGGAGCTTTTCTTTTGCATTGCACCAACCGAAAAAGCGGCTGAAATAAAAGAGTTTTTCAAGGAAAGAGAATTGAAAACCGAGCTTCAAAGGGATTGGTTTGATTATCTTTATTTACCTGAGGACCTTGCTGAATTCAAAGGTAAAAAATTTTCGGCAAAAAGAAATCACTTAAATAAATTTAAAAAGCTTTATGAAAATTACAAAATTAAAGAAATAACAAAAGAAAATCTTTGCGATGTTAAAAAATTCCTTGAAAACTTTCCCGAAAACGATGAAGGCGAGCTTTATAAAGCAGAGGAAATTGCGTTAAACGAGTTTTTTGAGAATTATAATAAATATAACTTTTTCGGCATAATTCTTTACGTTAACGGTGAGATTGCGGCATTTTCAATAGGCGATAAAATAGGAGAAACGCTTTTCGTGCATTTTGAAAAAGCAAAAACGGAATATGAGGGAAGCTACACCTTAATTGCAAACGAATTTGCAAAGCGTTTCGGTAAAGACGTTAAAATTATTAACCGAGAAGAAGATATGGGCATTATGGGACTTAGAAAATCAAAGCTTTCATATCAGCCGACGGCACTTTTGGAAAAAACAAATATTTACGTAAAATAAAAAAATCCTCTCGAATGAGAGGATTTTTTATTATGCCAAAACAACCTTAACGTTTTTGGCTTTAATTTTTTTAATTTCGTTATCGTCTGCTTTTGTATCGGTTATTAACATATCAACCTTTTCGATATCGCCCATATTTATAAATCTCGTGGTGCCTACTTTGGTGTGGTCGGCAACGACTATAACGGTTTTGCTCTTGTTAATCATAGCACGGTTTATGTCGGTTTCATAGGGTTGGTCGTTGGTAATTCCCGTTTCGGCGTTAATGCCGTCAACCGCAAGGAAAAGCTTGTCGATGTTATAATCGTTAAGCTGCTTAATTGCCTGAATGCCGTAGGTAGCGCCTGTATCGGGGTTGAAGTTTCCGCCTATTACAACCGTTTTAACGTTGGGATATTTTTTAAGCTCATAGGCAATATGAATTGAATTGGTAACGGCAATTATGTTAATTTGCGAAGGAAGATATTTTGCAATTTGAAGAGTGGTGGTGCCGGTGTAAAGCATTACCGATTCGCCGGGATTTATAACCGAAGCGGCGTATTTGCCTATTTTTTCTTTTTCATCGATTTGCTTTATTGAGTGCATATCAAAGGCGGAGGAAAGACGCTCGTCTCTTAAAATTGCCTTTCCGAAAAGACGCTTTATAACGCCCTTTCTTTCAAGAAAAATAAGGTCGTTTCTAACGGTAACGCTTGAAACCCCGAATTTTTCCTTAATAAAATTAACTTCAATTTCTTTGTTTTCTCTTATTATTTCTTCAATAATATTTCTGCGTTCTGCAGTAGTCATTAAAATCACCTATCAAATAACTTTAAAATACTTAACGATTTGCTTATAAGTTTAACCTAAAACAATAAAAATGTCAAGTATTAAAAACGTTAAAGCGATTTTAAAACGTTAATTGCGTTTTTCACCTCGTTAAGACTGTCTTCGTAAAGCTTTGCTCTTTCAACCTCAACGGCGTAAGCCTCAACGAGAGCCTCTTTTTCCTTTGTGGCGTCAACAAGCTTTTTTTGAAGCTCTGCGTTTTTTGCTTTTTCTTCTTCCCAAAGAGCCTCGTAATCTATGGGCGGAATAACGGTGGATAGCTCGTCGTATACTGCCGACCAATAAGCCACTTCGGAGTTTTCGAATAAAAACTTAATCCAAGTGTAACCGCCGTTTTCAAAAGAAGCAAGAGCTTCATATTCTCCTTCGGGGAGTAAACCCACTCTGTTATCATTTGAAATTTTGGGTGAGGTTCTGTAATAAAGAGCGTTAGATTTCAAACATTTGAAAATGCTTCCCTTGGCTAAGGGAGTTTCGGTAATTTCGGGCAATTTTAATACCTCGTTTTTAGGGTCGTAACCTATTTGTTGCTCGGGGTAAAGATAGCAATAATCAAGCGGGTCAACGGCGTATTTTGAAACGTCGGCGGATTTAAAGGAATAGTCGGTGGGACAAATAAGAAACTCAAAATGCAAATGCGAGCCGGTTGCATTTCCCGTTTTGCCCTCAATTCCCAAAATTTCACCGCGCTTAACTTCTTTGCCCACCACCATTCCGTCGGCAATGCTTTCCATGTGGAAATATCTCGTATGTACCGTTTTGCCTTCAATAAGGTCGTAATGCTCAATGCGAAGAGCGTTTGCAACGCTTCCCGATGCATTTGCATTTTGCCGCCATTTAATAACTCCGTCGGAGGCGGCGTAAACGTATTTTTTGCCGCCCGTCCATTTGCTCGTGTAGGCCATATCCATAGCGTAGTGATGAGTCTTAAACTGCTCGTAATATGCCTCTTCGTCATCGAAATAGGTGGTAATGCAAACAAAATCCTCCGGAAGTCTGGGGTATTTAAGTAATTTCATAAAACCATCTCCTTTAATAAGATGATAAACTGTTTTAACTGCAACGGACTGCAAAGTTAACCCGTAACGGCTTTCCAAATTGAAGAAAGGTAGAAAAGAAAGCCTGCTTTTAAAACGCCTTCTTCGGTGATTACGGGAAGACGCATAATTACCTCACCGTCAAGAGAGTAAACCGCTTCACCGACGGTTTGATTTTGCTCAACAGGCGCCAAAACACAGTCGGGAAGAATAATTTCTCTTGTTATTTCATTTGCTTTTCCCTTGGGAAGCAAAATTCCGCCGCTGTTTTTTATTTTTGCGGTAACCTCTTTTTTAACACCCTTTTTAACGGGAATAAAAAAGGTTTCACTGCTGTCTAACGAAACTTTTTCATAGTTTGCAAAGCCGTAATCCAAAAGCTTTGTTGCTTCTTCAAAGCGAATATTGCCCGAGGGCGCGCCCAAAATAACGGCAATAAGCTCAACGTCGTTTCTTAAAGCAGATGCCGAAATGCAGTTTTTTGCAAGGTCAGTCGAGCCTGTTTTAAGTCCGGTTGCACCGCTGTAAAATCTAATAAGACGGTTGGTGTTAACCAAATCGAACTTTCCGTCGCGAAGCGAATCCATCCAAATAACGCTGTATTCTCTTATTAAATCGTGTTTTAAAAGCTCTCTGGACATTAAAGCAATATCTCGTGCCGTAGACATATGCCCGTCAACGTCAAGACCGCAACAGTTTACAAAGGTGGTATTTTCTAATCCCAAAGCCTTTGCTTTTTCATTCATTTTGCTAACGAAAGCTTCCTCGCTTCCCGCAATGTGCTCGGCCAAAGCAACCGATGCATCGTTTGCCGAAGCAACGCAAACAGCCTTTAAAAGCTCGTTAACCGTCATTTGCTCGTGCTCTTTTAAATATATTTGCGAGCCGCCCATTTGTGATGCCTTGGTTGAAGCGGTAACGGTATCGGAAAGCTTAAGATGTCCGCTTTCTATTTCCTCCATTACCAAAATAAGAGTCATAACCTTGGTTATGCTTGCGGGATGCCGAAGCTCGTCGGGATTTTGCTCGTATAAAACCGTGCCGCTTTCGGCATCAATTAAAATTGCCGCCGCACAGTTAAGCGCGGAAAGCGAGCCTATTGTGGGAACCGATGCATCCGTTTCGACGTCATCGGGCTCGTAATTTCCGCCCGCAAATGCGCCTATTGAGAAAATAAACAAAAAAATCGCAGTGATTAATATGAAAAAACGTTTCACTTATATCTTTCCTTTCATTTTTTAAAATTTTATGATAAAAAACATCGGCTTATAACCTTATTTTTTAAAAAAAGCGATAACTTTCTTGACATCCGTAATTATATGGTATAATATAAATAATAATATAAAATCAAAAATTGGGAGAAAAAAGAATGAAAATACTTATAGCAGGCGGAAACGGAAATTTAAAAAATACGTCGGCAAGATATTTCAATTTAAAATATGAGGTATATGCTCCGTCGGAGTTGGACGTTTCTTCAAAGGAAGAGGTTTTCGACGAGGTTTTGGCATTTATGCCTGATGTTGTCTTCTTTTTTCCTCCCGTAACAGATGAAAAGAAGGCAATTGAAAATCCCGATGAGACGTTTAAGAAAAACGCCTATGCGGCAGGCCTTTTTGCCGTTGCGGCAAGCTCAATAGGAGCGGCAACGGTGCTTTTCTCGTCATATAAGGTTTACGGCAAAAACTACGAAATTGCATATAAGGAAACCGATGAATTAAATCCCGAAACCGTTTTGGGAAAATGTCTTTTGGAAGCCGAAAAGCAGGTAATGCTAAACCCCAAGCATTTCATTTTGCGATTGGGCGAGGTTTTCGATACCGATAACGGTATAATGGAAGCGCTTGAAAGTGTAATCGGCAAAGAGGGAATTTTAAAAATTTCCGACGATAAAAAGGGTAGCTTCGTTTCTGCGCATTCGGCGGCTTTAATAGCCGATAAGCTGATTGACGAGGGCGAATACGGCGTTTATAACGCCGCTCTTTCGGGCGTGGGCAGCTGGTTTTCGCTTGCCAACGAAATATTCCGTCATTTAGACGCCGACGTTAAAACCGAGGGTGTTGAGTCGAAGGATTTAAAGGGCGGAGCGGCTTTTGAAATATGCGAGCTTTCGCTTAAAAAGCTTATAAAAACCCTTAAAACAACACCGCTTGACTGGCACGACGAATTAAAGCATATTATAGAAGAAAAGCTTATGCTTCGTCAGGCAGAGGATGCGCTCAGGAGTGAAGAAAAATGATATATAACAATATAACAGAGCTTATAGGAAACACCCCGATTGTAAGACTTTCGGCGCTTTCAAAAATTTACGGCCTTGAAACACCCGTTTTGGCAAAGCTTGAAAAGGCAAACCCTGCGGGAAGCTCGAAAGACAGAGTAGGCTACGAGATGATAGTCGATGCCGAAGAAAAAGGCATTTTAAAGGCAGATAGCGTAATAATCGAGCCCACCAGCGGAAACACGGGCATAGGTCTTGCAATGACTGCCGCCGTTAAGGGCTACCGCTTAATTTTAACAATGCCCGAATCAATGAGCAAAGAGCGCCGCGACCTTTTAAAAGCCTACGGCGCCGAGCTTGTTTTAACTCCCAAGGAGGAGGGAATGCAGGGCGCGGTTAATAAGGCAAACGAGCTTAAAAAGCAGTTTAAAAACTCCTTCATTCCATCGCAGTTTGATAATCCCGCCAACCAAAGAGCGCACGAAAAAACCACCGCAAAGGAAATTATTGAAGCAACGGGCGGCGAAATTGCCGGCATAGTTGCCGGAATAGGCACGGGCGGCACGCTTTGCGGCACGGGCAAGGTCTTGAAGGAATATAACGAAAATATAAAAGTAATAGGCGTAGAGCCTTATGAAAGCCCGTTAATTACCGAGGGAAGAGCGTCAGGCCACGAAATTCAGGGAATAGGAGCAAACTTTATTCCCGGAAACTACAACGAAAAAATCGTAGATAAGGTAATTGCCGTTAAAGGTGAGGACGCCAAAAAACTGGCAAAAGAGCTTGTGAGAACCGAGGGAATTTTATGCGGAATTTCATCGGGTGCCGCTCTTTATGCGGCAATAATGCTTCAAAAGGAAACAAGGCTTCCTTATCTTGCAATATTGCCCGACAGCGGTGAAAAATATCTTTCAACGGGAATTTACGGTTAAGGGGAAACAAAATGGATTTAAAGCAATATAAAAAAGTCGGCGCGGTAATAGCAATGGAAAGCGAAGCAGAGCCGATTTTAAAAGCAATTCCTTTAAAGAAAATAGCTGAAAAGCCCTTCGTGATTTATAATGAAAAAAATCTTTACGTTATAGTAAGCGGAGTAGGAACTTTATCGGCAGCAATGGCGGCAAGCTATTTAATAAGCGTTGTGGGCTGCGATGCTCTCGTTAATTTCGGCGTTTGCGGCTACACGGGCAAAGAAGCGTGGCACGGAATTCTTTTCTCGGTTGAAAAAGCCTTTAAAAGAGACGTTGACTGCACTCTTTTGGGCTATGAAAAATATGCTTATCCTCACGAAAGCGCCTTTTTAACGTTGCCGAGAGATAAACAACTTCCCGCTTGCGATTTATATACTTCCGATGAATTTATAGGCAAGGAAAGCGACGTTCCCAAGGGCGTTTTGGTGGATATGGAGGGTTATTCCGTGGCTTATGCGGCAAACCGCTATAACGTGCCTTGTTATCTTTACAAATCGGTTTGCGACAGCACCGACGAAAACGTCGACCGTGCAAATTACGACTCCAAGCTCGACGGCGCAATAGTGGGTATGGAAGAATATATAAACAAAATGTTTATTGATTATCTTGCTTAAATCAAAAAAATATGTTATAATATAAGTTAAGATAATCTTTTAAGAAAGAAGGATTTAAGTTGGCAGAAGAAATTTTAAGATATAAAGATGTTCCGCTCGTTCGTTCGGGAGATATAATTTACTACGGCGACCCTGCTGAAAAATACATAATTATGCTTCAGGTAACCGATAAGAGCAAGCTTAAAGACATAACCTTGGCAAAGAAAATTATGGTAACTCTTCAGCTTACCGATACCGACATAAAAGCAACCGACAGAATTATTAAAAAGTCGGAAAAAACGAGCTTTTACGCCGCAATGGATATAGCGGATATTTGGCTTACAAGAGCAAAAGCCGGCAAGGTTTAAAATAAAAGGGAATGGAGAAAGCTCCATTCCCTTTTTTACAGCTCTTTTTTAATTTTATCTAAAGCGGCCTTTTCAAGACGTGAAACCTGCGCCTGCGAAATTCCTATTTCGGAAGCTACTTCGGTTTGTGTTTTTCCAACGAAAAACCTAATCCAAAGAATTTTTTTCTCTCTTTCCGAAAGATGCTCAATGCTTTCCTTTAAGGCGAATTCCTCAATCCAGTTAAGCTCTCCCGAGTTTTCGTCTTTAATTGAATCCATAACGCAAAGAGAATCGCTGCCGTCGGTTGAAACCGGCTCGTGAAGCGAAATTGGGTCGGCAATGGCATCAAGAGCCTCGGTAATATCACACGCTTTAACCTCCAAAATCTTCGCAACCTCCTCGGTTGTGGGCTCTCTGCCTTTTTCTTTTATAAACCGCTCCTTAACGCTTAACGTTTTATAGGCAAGGTCTCTTAACGAGCGCGATACTCTTATGGGGTTGTTATCACGAAGATATCTGCGAATTTCACCTATAATCATCGGCACTGCGTAGGTAGAAAATTTAACGTTTAAATCGGTGTTGAAATTGTCAACCGATTTTATAAGTCCAATGCACCCGACTTGAAAAAGCTCATCGGGATTTTTGCCTCTGAAAGAGAATTTTTGAACAACGCTTAAAACCAATTTCAAATTTCCGTTTATAAAAGTTTCTCTTGCCTTTTTATCGCCGTTTTTAATTTTTGAAAGTAAAATTCTTTTTTCGTCCTCGTTTAAAACGGGCAATTTCGAGGTGTTAACCCCCGAAAGCTCTACCTTGTTATACAAAAAATCCCCTCCGTCAATGATTATTGACGTAAGGGGAAAAAATAATCTCGGAAAAATCAGGAAATTTTCATAAGCTCTTTTTTAAGCTTTGCAAAAATCTTCTTTTCAAGACGCGATATGTACGATTGCGAAATAGAAAGCATATCCGCAACCTCTTTTTGAGTGAATTCTCTGCCCGAAAAACCGAAACGCAGCTCGGTAATTTGCCGTTCTCTCGGCGAAAGGGAAGAGAGAGCCGATTTTAAAAGCTCCGACTCTATTTCGCTTTCAAGCCTATGTCCTATATCACTTTCGTCGCTTTGCAAAATGTCGGCAAGTAAAAGCTCGTTTCCGTCGGAATCGGTGTTAAGCGGCTCGTCTATTGAAATATCGGTGCGGTGCGATGCGTTTTTTCTTAAAAACATAAGAATTTCGTTTTCAATGCATCTTGAAGCGTAGGTTGCAAGCTTAATGCTTTTATCTGCCTTAAAGGTGTTAACCGCTTTTATAAGCCCTATTGTGCCTATTGAAATAAGGTCCTCGATGTTTATTCCCGTGTTATCGAATTTTTTTGCAATGTAAACCACAAGACGCAAATTGTGCTCAATAAGACGTTCGCGCGCATTTCTTTCGCCCGATGCCGAAAGCGCGGCAAGAGAAGCCTCTTCTTCCGAAGAAAGCGGCGGCTTTAAGGTGTCGGGAGAGGAAATATAGTGAAGAAATCCAAAACCGAAAAGCTTGCCAAAAAGCAATCTTAACTTAAAAAGCAACATTGAAAATCAGTCCTTTTAAAGAAAAATTGAGGGATTAAGTAAAACGGGATATTTCCCCAAAGGCACCGTTGAAACGGCAATAACGGCCTGCCTTGCAACGTTTCCGTAGCCTTTGATTTTAATACTGTCAACAGGGAAGGCAAAAAGCATTTTATTGCCCGCCGCGGTTTTTGCGAAAACCGTTCTCAGCTTTTTTAAAAGCTCGGGCGGAAGAAAGGGAATTTCGTTCGTTTTTTCAAATATTTCAACGCTTTTAAGCTCGTCGGGCAGTGCGGGAGCAATCACCGAATGGTCGCAAATGATAACGGGAAAACCGTAAAATCCTTCGGTTAGGCTGTTGCCGGTATCGCAAAGAGCCTTTGAAACAAAGCTTTTTCCGAAAACGGTAACCGTTACCTCGCATGAAAACGGAGAATCGAAGCACGGAGGCTTTATTTTTGAAATAAAAAAGCAAAGGGCGGCAAAGAAAAACGCAATTAAAAAAACTGCGGTGAAAGAAAGGTCGAAATAAAAGCTTCCGTCAAAAAGATAAAAAATACTGCCGAGCGGCGTAAAAAAATAAATTAAAAGGGTAACGGCGCCGAAAGCAAGTGAAACGCCTAAAAAAAGCAGATTGCAAATAATGAAATTTTTAAGCTTTTTGTAGCCGAAAACGATAAAAACGGTAATAAGTAAAGAAATAATATCGAATATTAAAGAAAGAAAAAAGGGCAGGGAAATAAAATAAAAAACAGTGGCATAAAGCGAACCGAAAAGAGCGCCAAGCAAAATTCTGAAGAAAAAAACCTTATATTTTAAAATCAGCTGGCACACCGAAATAACGAAGAAATCAACGGTAAGATTTGTTAAAAACATAACGTCGGCATAAACGTCGTATTCCAAATTTTCCACTCCCTTGTTTTTTAACTGACTGAATTATAGCATCTTTGAGCGGGTAATTTTTGTCAAAATAAGCCTTAAAAAATTCTTTTTTAAAAAATATTTTCAATTCGCTTCTTAAATATTAAAAAATATTATTATAATATTATTAAAAAAAGAGGAATTTTTAAAATTCAGAGATATATATTTTAGTAAAGATTTTTTAAGGAGGTAATTTTTGATGAAAGTTGTTTTTGTTTCGGGAAGTCCCAACGAAAACGGAACGACCTCAAAGCTTTTTGATTTAATAAAAAAAGACCTTACAGACGTTGATATAGTAGATATAAATGCGGGCAAAGCGGTGGCTTCGGCAAAATATCCTTTTTGTGTTTGCTGCTCAACACCCTGCAATAAATCCTGCTTTGCGGGAAGCGAGCTTGAAAAAGCTTTTGAAGAAATTTCCACGGCAGATTTCGTTGTTTTCGGAAGTCCAACCTATTTCGGCGCACCTTCGGCGCAGCTTAAAGCGTTTTTTGATAAAACGAGAGATGTAAGAAACAAAAGAAGCTGGGTTGGAATTCCCACGGCTGCGGTTTCAAGCGGCGGCTCGAAATACGGCGGTCAGCAGGCAACCGTTTGCGACATACATAATATGTGCCTCGTTCACGGTATGACCATAGTGGGCGACAGCTCTGTTGAAACGGGTGTCGGCCATTTCGGCTTGTCATCACACCGAGAAAATTTCGATGAATACACCTTATTAAGAGCAAAAGCACTTGCAGAAAGAATAATGAGCTTCAAAAAATAAAGATATAAAAAGGGGGATTTTTCTTGGAAAAAACCATAAGAGAAATAACCGAAGAAAGAGAATACGAACTTCTTTCACCCCTTGCATCTAAAAGCAGGGAAGCAAAAAGAGAAAATGAAGACGAGCCTTGTCCTCTTCGCACCGAATTTCAAAGAGACGGCGACAGAATAATTCATTCAAAGGCATTCCGCCGATTAAAGCATAAAACGCAGGTTTTCTTGGCGCCCGAGGGCGACCATTACAGAACCCGACTTACTCATACGCTTGAGGTAAACCAAATAGCGAGAACGATAGCGAGAGCGCTTTATTTAAACGAATATTTAACCGAAGCAATAGCACTTGGACACGATTTGGGCCATTCGCCCTTCGGCCACGCCGGCGAAAGAGCGCTCGATTCAGTTTGCCCTCTCGGATTTTCACATAACGAGCAATCGGTTAGGGTTGCCAAAAAGCTTGAAAAAAACGGAAAAGGCTTAAATCTCACAAACGAATGCTTGGACGGAATAAGATGGCACTGTGTTGACGGTGCGGCAAACACTCTTGAAGGACAAATCGTCCGTTACGCCGATATGATTGCTTTTATAAATCACGATATCGACGATGCAATAAGAGGCAGAGTTATTTCAAAAGAAGATATTCCCGATGAAATTTCTCAAATAGTGGGCTATCGCCATTCGGAAAGAATAGGCGCGATGATAAACGCAACGGTATCGGAAAGCCGCAAGAGAATGGCAAAGGCAATTGAGAACGGCGCGGGCGTTTCGCAAGGAATCATAGACCTTGAGCCGACCGTAAGAAAGGCTCTTTTCGACCTTAAAGATTTTATGTTCAAATATGTTTACCTCGGAAGCGAAGCAAAAAAAGAAGAGGGCAAGGCGGTTGAAATAGTTAAAACGCTTTACGGTTATTTTTCAAAAAATCCCGAAAAGTTAACGGGCGAATATAAAGAAATTTTTGTAAACGAAGGTCCCGAAAGAGCGGCGCTCGATTACGTTGCTTCAATGAGCGACGGTTATGCGGTTTCGCTTTTCTCGGAAATTCACATACCAAAGAAGTGGCAGCTTTTGTAAAAAGCTAAAAGAGAAGGAAAGGGGGAGAAAAATGGCGAAAATTCCCGAAAGCTTTATAAGAGAAGTTATAGACAGAAACGGAATAGAAGAGCTTATAGGAAGCTACGTGCAATTAAAAAGAAGCAGCGGAAATTTTGTTGGATTATGTCCGTTTCACTCGGAAAAAACACCGTCTTTCACCGTTTTCCCCGATTCAAAATCGTTTTATTGCTTCGGCTGCGGCACAGGCGGCGATGCAATTACCTTCATAACCAAAATAGAGAATTTAAATTATTTAGATGCAGTTAAATTTCTTGCCCAGCGTGCTTCAATGACGGTGCCGGAGGAAAATTCGGCAGATGCAGAGGCATCTAAGCTTCGAGATAAAATTCTCAAAATGAATAAAGAAGCGGCACGGTTTTACCACGCCTGCCTTAAAGATAAGGAAAAGGGCGCCGCAGCGAGAGGATATATTGCAAAAAGGCAGTTAACTGCCGAAACGGTAACTCATTTCGGCTTGGGTTACGCTCCGGATTCGTGGAACTCGCTTTCAAAGCATCTCGCATCAAAAGGGTTTAGTGAGAACGATATTATTGCGGCAGGTCTTGCGAGAAAAGGTAAAAGCGGCGGAATTTACGACTTTTTCCGAAACCGCCTTATCTTCCCGATAATCGACGTAAGAGGAAACGTAATAGCTTTTGGAGGAAGAGTTTTGGATAACAGTCTTCCCAAATATTTAAACTCAACCGATTCCCCCGTTTTCTCAAAGAAAAACAATCTGTTTGCGCTTAATTTCGCAAAAAACAAAGGAAATTCGCGCCTCATTTTAGCTGAAGGCTATATGGACGTAATTTCAATGCATCAGGCAGGATTTACAGAGGCGGTTGCAACGCTCGGCACGGCAATAACGGCGGAGCAGGCAAGACTTATGTCGCGCTATGCAAAGAAAATAGTTGTTGCCTACGATACCGATAAAGCAGGTCAGGCCGCCGTTGCCAAAGCAAGCAGACTGCTCGGCGAGCTTAACGTGGATATAAATATTTTAGCGGTAACCGACGGCAAAGACCCCGACGAATTTATAAGAGAAAACGGCGCCGAAAAATTCGAAATGATATTAAACGGCGCAAAATCAAGAATAGAATACGAACTTGCAATGCTGAAAAATCAGTCCGATTTAGAAAGCTCCGAGGGAAAAATCGCCTACGTAAAGGCGGCAACGCAAATTATTGCCAAGGAGCCTTATGCGGTAACCCGAGAGGTTTATGCGGGTGTTATAGCAAAGGAAACCGAAATTTCAAAAGAACAAATAAATAAAGACATTTTAAGATGCTTAAAAACCAACGAAAAGAAAAAAGGCTTTGCAGAGTTAACGGGAGCGGAAAAGATAATTAACGTTCCCGAAAGCTACGGCGATAAAACGCTCGAAATGAGAACCGTTAAAGCGGAGGAAGGGCTTATTGCCTCGCTTCTCAAAAATAACGATTTTCTTCAAAAGCTTCCCGAAATAACCGAAGAGCTTTTTATAACCGAGAAAAACAGGCTGATTTTTTCGGCATTAAGCCAAAAAATCAAAAACGGCTTCGAAACGGAAATATATTCTTTTTCCGAGGAGCTTGAAAACGAGCAAATATCGCATCTGGCGGGAATTGAAGCGAGAGGAAGGCTTGCGCTTAACTTCACCCTGCGGGAAGCGGAAGATTTTATAGCGGTGCTTAAACAGGCAAAAATCAAGAAAAACGGCCAAAACCTTACGGAAATGACCGATGAAGAGTTCCGCAATCTCATTAAAAAGAAGTAAAAACCAATGGAAAGGAAATATGATATGAGCAAAAAAGAAAAGGATTTCCACGACGTGCTCGATGAAGAAATAGCAAACGAGCAAAAAGCCGAGGTAGACTATTTAAGCGATATCGACGACTTACTCTTGGAAACACCGGAAGACCTTGCCGATTTGGATAACCTTGAGGTTCCCGAAATTCTCGAAGAAGAAATAAGCGATGAGGACGTTAAAAAGGAAATCGATAAGCTTACCGAAATGGTAAATGCGGCAGAAAGCACAGACGATTCTCCCGCAACGGTAGAGGAGCTTTTGGAAAAAGGCAAAAAGACAGGAAAGCTTTCTCTCCGTCAAATTGAATCGGCAATGATAGATATGGATTTGGAGGCCGAGCAGTTTGATAAAATTTTGGAATTTATCGAGGCAAACGATATAACTCTTTTCGACGATTACGGAAAAGAACTCGATAATACTTTAATTCCCGAGGAAGACGTTGATATAAAACCCGAGGAGTTCGAGCAGGTTTTCATCGCCGAAGGCGTTAAGATGGACGACCCCGTTAAAGTTTATCTTAAAGAAATCGGCAGAGTTCCGCTTCTCACCAGTGAAGAAGAAAAGGAATGCGCAATAAGAATGGCGCAGGGCGACATAAAAGCAAAGCAAAAGCTTTCCGAAGCGAATCTTCGTTTGGTTGTAAGCATTGCAAAGCGTTATGTCGGCAGAGGTATGCTCTTCCTCGACTTAATTCAAGAGGGTAACTTGGGGCTTATTAAAGCGGTTGAAAAGTTTGACTACACCAAGGAATTTAAATTCTCGACCTATGCAACGTGGTGGATAAGACAGGCTATAACCAGAGCAATTGCCGACCAAGCAAGAACAATAAGAATTCCCGTCCATATGGTTGAAACGATAAACAAGGTTTCAAAGGTTGAAAAGCAGCTCACTCAGGAGCTTGGCAGACATGCTCACGTAAACGAAATTGCGGCAGAAATGAATCTTCCCGTTGAAAAGGTAAGAAGCATTCTCAAAATAGCGCAGGAGCCCGTTTCTCTTGAAACCCCCGTCGGTGAAGAGGAAGACAGCCATCTTTGCGACTTTATTCCCGATGACGACGTTCCGGCACCGCCCGAAGCGGCATCGCACATTCTTCTTAAAGAAGAGCTTGCCGAGGTTTTAAAAACCCTTGCTCCCAGAGAAGAAAAGGTTTTACGTCTTCGTTTCGGCCTTGAAGACGGAAAAATGAGAACCTTGGAGGAAGTAGGCAAGGAGTTTAACGTAACAAGAGAAAGGATAAGACAAATCGAGGCAAAGGCGTTAAGAAAGCTTCGCCATCCCTCAAGGTCAAAGCGTCTTAAGGATTTTCTTGAATGAGTGATATAAACGAAGGAATAAAACTGCAAAAATACATAGCGGATGCAGGCGTTTGTTCAAGACGTGCCGCCGAAGAGTTAATTCGGGCAGGCAAGGTTACGGTTAACGGCGAAAAGGCCGAAATAGGCATGAGAATAGATGCCGAAAAAGATAGAGTAACCGTTTCGGGCAAGGCGCTTAGAAACAGAGAAAATCCGAAATCGTATTTTATGCTTTACAAACCCAGAGGCTACGTTACAACGATGAAGGATGAGGGCGACCGCCGTTGTATAACCGACCTCACAAAAGGCATAACTCAAAGAGTTTTTCCGGTTGGAAGACTCGATAAAGAGTCGGAAGGACTTTTAATATTAACAAACGACGGCGAGCTTTCGCTTCGTTTAACCCACCCCTCAAAGCATTTTCCAAAAACCTATCGAGTAACGGTAAGCGGCGAGGTAACGCAGGCTGAAATTAAAAAGCTAACCGAGGGCGTAACGCTCGACGACGGCTATAAAACCGAGCCGTGCATTATTAAAAGCTCTAAAAGAGACGACGGCAAAACGGTTATGTATATAACCATCACCGAGGGCAAAAACCGTCAGATAAGAAGAATGCTCGAAACTATAAACGCCGAGGTTTTAATTTTAAAAAGAATTTCTTACGGAAATTTAACTTTGAGCGGCGTTGGAGTAGGAAAATACAGAGTGTTAACCCCTGAAGAAATAAGATATTTGAAATCACTGTAAGAAAGAGGAGAAAAACAATGAAAAAATATACAGAAATGAACCTTAACGAATTAAAAGAAGAACTTGCTGTTACAATGGCTGAATATGAAAACTGCAAGAGCCTTAATCTTAAACTCGATATGTCGAGAGGAAAGCCCAACACCGAGCAAATCAACACAATGGAAGGTCTTCTCACCGTTTTAAAAACTAACGAAGACTGCTTCTCCGAGGGAATAGATGCAAGAAACTACGGCCTTATCGACGGTCTTCCCGAAGCAAAAAGATTTTTCGGCGAGCTTATGGAGGTTGACGCTTCAAAGGTTATCGTAGGCGGAAGCTCCTCTCTTACAATGATGTACGATACCCTTGCGGCTTGCATGCTTTACGGCACAAACGGCTGCACTCCTTGGTGCAAGCTTCCCGAGGTTAAATTCGTTTGCCCCGTTCCCGGATACGACAGACATTTCTCCGTAACCGAGGCACTCGGAATTAAAATGGTAACTGTTCCCATGACCGATAACGGTCCCGATATGGACGCCGTAAGAGCTCTTGTTGAGAACGACGAAACCGTAAAGGGCATTTGGTGCAACCCCAAATATTCAAATCCCGAGGGCGTTGTTTATTCCGATGAAACCGTTAGAGCGCTTGCAAACTTAAAGCCCGCCGCAAAAGACTTCAAAATTATGTGGGATAACGCATATATAGTCCACTTCCTCGGCGATAAGCCCGCAAAACTTCTTAACATAATCGACGAATGCGAAAAAGCAGGCAATCCAGATATGGCAATCGAATTCGTTTCAACCTCTAAAATCAGCTTCCCCGGCTCAGGCGTTGCAGCGCTTGCATCGGGCGAGGGTATGATTAAAGAAATCAAACAGAAGATGTTTGCGCAGGTAATCGGTCCCAATAAGGTTAACCAGCTTGCTCACGTTAGATATTATAAAAACGTAGACGGTCTTTTAAAGGTTATGAAAACCTACGCCGATATGTTAAAACCCCGCTTTGATGCGGTTTTGGAAACCTTGGACGAAAAGCTTGCAGGCAAAGATATAATCACTTGGAAGGTTCCCGAAGGCGGTTATTTCATCTCCGTTCAGGTATATAACGGCACCGCAAAAAGAGTTATTGAGCTTTCAAAGCAGGCAGGCGTAACTCTCACCGGCGCAGGTTCAACCTATCCCTATAAAAACGACCCGCAGGATTCCAACATAAGAATTGCTCCCAGCTATCCCACGGCAGACGAGCTTCGTCAGGCAATGGGAGTTTTCGCAGTTGCAGTGCGTCTTGCTGCCCTTGAAAAGCTTTTGGCAGCCAAGGAGGAAGCATAAATGATAAAGGATAAATACGAGTCTCCTTTTTGCTCCCGATATGCGAGCGACGAGATGCTCTACGTTTTCTCGCCCGATAACAAATTTAAAACGTGGAAAAAGCTTTGGATTGCTCTTGCAAGAGCCGAAAAAGAACTTGGTCTTAATATAACCGACGAGCAAATCGCCGAGCTTGAAGCATTCAAAGACGAAATAGATTACGAAACTGCGGCAAAAAGAGAAAAAGAGGTCCGTCACGACGTAATGAGCCACGTTTATGCTTACGGTCAGCAATGCCCCAAGGCAAAGCCCATTATTCACCTCGGCGCAACCAGCTGTTACGTTGGCGATAACACCGATATAATCGTTATGAAAGAGGCTCTCTTAATCGTTAAGAAAAAGCTTTTGGAGGTAATCTCCAATCTTTCCGATTTTGCAATGGAATATAAGAAAATGCCCGCGCTTGCCTACACTCATCTTCAGCCGGCACAGCTTACAACCGTCGGTAAAAGAGCAACCCTTTGGATTAATGAGCTTTATATGGACTATTTAGAGGTTTGCCACAGAATAGATAGCCTTGCGCTTCTCGGACAAAAGGGCACAACCGGCACGCAGGCGTCCTTTGTTGAGCTTTTCGATGGCGACAGCGAAAAAATAAAAGCACTCGAAGCAAAAATCGCAGCAGAAATGGGATTTGAAAAGGTTGTTCCGGTTTCGGGCCAAACCTATTCGAGAAAAATAGATTATTTCGTGCTTTCAACCCTTTCGGGAATTGCGCAGTCGGCTTGCAAATTTGCAAACGATTTGAGAATTTTGGCAAACTTCAAGGAAATGGAAGAGCCCTTCGAGAAAAATCAAATCGGCTCGTCCGCAATGCCTTATAAGAGAAATCCCATGCGCTCCGAGAGAATTTGTTCTCTCGCAAGATACGTTATGGCAGATGCATTAAACCCCGCAATGACCGCATCAACACAGTGGTTTGAAAGAACACTCGACGATTCGGCAAATAAGCGTATCTCGGTTTGTGAGGGCTTCCTTGCAATCGACGCCATTTTGGAAATTTACAAAAACGTTTCTTCGGGACTTGTTGTTTACCCTAAAATCGTGCGTATGCGCGTAATGAACGAGCTTCCCTTTATGGCGAGTGAAAATATTATGATGAGCGCCGTTAAAAAAGGCGGCGACCGTCAGGAACTTCACGAAAAAATCAGAACTCACTCAATTGCGGCAGGAAAAACTGTTAAGGAAGAGGGCAAACCCAACGACCTTATTGAAAGAATTTGTAACGATAGCTCATTCGGTCTTTCCTATGAGGAAATTGAAGCAACCTTAATTCCCGAAAACTACACAGGCAGAAGCGAGGCACAGGTAGTTGAATTTATAGAAGGCACCATAAAGCCCGTTTTGAAAGCCGAAAAGGTAACGGTTTCCGCAGCCGAGCTTAAAGTTTAAGAGGTAGGAAAAATGTGCGTTTTCTGTAAAATAATAGAGGGAGAAATTCCTTCAACAAAGATATATGAGGATGAAAATATTCTTGCAATAAAGGATATAAATCCCATGGCGCCCGTTCACGTTGTTATTTTCCCCAAAAAGCATATTGAATCCACAATGCTTTTAAACGGCGAAAACTCCGAACTCGTTGCCAAAATATTTGCAAAAATACCCGAAATAGCCAAGGCTTGCGAAATAGATAAGAGCGGCTTTAGAGTTATAAACAACTGCGGAGAAGACGGCTGTCAGTCGGTTCCCCACATTCATTTTCATCTTTTGGGCGGTAAAAAATTACCTGAAAAAATAGTTTAAAAAAATTAAAGAGGTTTTTAAAATGCACGAATTTTTTAAAATGAATATCGTGGGCCTTGAGAGAAATCTTCCCATCTGCCCGTTAAACGATAAGGTTTCAATTGCGGGATTTATTATGTTCGGCGACGTTGAGCTCACCGTTAAGGCGGCAGAAGAGCTTTTGAAAAAAGTGCCCGAATTCGATTACATAGTAACACCCGAGGCAAAATCCATACCTCTTGCATACGAAATGGCACGTCAATCGGGCAAAAAATATTTTGTTGCAAGAAAATACCCCAAGCTTTATATGAAAAATATTTTAAAGGTTGAGGTTAAGTCTATAACTACCGACAGAGTTCAAACTCTTTATTTAGACGGTAATGAGGCAAACGAATTAAAAGGCAAGAAAATTGTCATTTTAGACGACGTTATATCAACCGGAGAAAGTATTTTAGCTGTTGAAAAGCTTGTTAACGAGGCAGGCGGTATAACGGTTGCCAAAGCAGCAGTTTTGGCAGAGGGTGATGCGGCAGACAGAAAAGATATAGTTTTTCTTGAAAAACTTCCTTTAATTTTCAAATAATCCTTTACTGTCGAAATAAAATTTGATATAATAATCAGGTTATAATTAAATTTATTATTAAAAAAGTCTGTGAAGGCGGATTACTATGACAAAAAAAATAAAAGCGGTGTTGCTTCTTTCGCTGGCCGCAATAATGCTGACTTTTTCAGCGTGTCATACAATTCAATATAAAGTCCCCGAAAAGTTTGAGGACGGCGACCAGCTTTTAATGCCCTCCGAGGGCGAGCTCATTGCAATTTTCGACACTACTCTCGGCGAAATGAGAGTAAGATTATTCCCCTCGCAAGCGCCCATGGCGGTTGAAAACTTTATGAAGCTTGCTCAAAGAGGTTATTACGACGGCAACTTGTTTCACCGAGTGGTTGAAAACGAGCTTGTTCAGTCGGGAGACCCTTCGGGAACGGGCCAAGGCGGCGATTCCATTTGGGGTAAAGGCTTCGGAAACGAGTTCGATACGGGATTGTATCATTATAAAGGCGCTCTTTCCTATGCCAAAGCGCACTCTCAACCAAAAAACGAGAAAAACAGAAGTCAGTTTTTCTTCGTAACCAAAGATGCGCAGTATTACGACGTCGATTATAAGCAACTCTTGAAAAAGGGCTATTCCGAAAAAGCGGCGCAGGGCTATTTGGAAAACAGCGGAAACTATCGATACGATGCAAAATGGAATAACTATTCCGATGAAAACAGCTACGTTGTTTTCGGTCAGCTTTACGAGGGATGGGACGTTCTGGAAAAGATAAATTCCGCTCAAACCGAAAATCAAACGCCCACAGAGCAAATAAAAATAAATAAGATAACAATAACCACTTATTCAAAGGAAGCATAGAAATGAAACATATAGATATTTGCGATATATTAAAAACTCCCGAACAGTATATTGATAAAGAAATAACCGTTTGCGGTTGGTTAAAAAGCGTTAGAGATTCAAAAAGCGTAGGCTTTTTGGCAATAGGCGACGGCACTGCTTTAACAACTCTTCAGGCGGTTGTAGATAAGGCTAAAATGTCAAACGCCGATGAAATTTTACATTTGGGCGTAGGCTCATCCGTTGCAGTTAAGGGAACGCTTGTAAAATCGGCAGGCGGCGGTCAGTCTTGCGAAATTCAGGCAAGCGAAATAGAGGTTTTGGGTGTTTGTCCCAACGATTATCCGCTTCAAAAGAAAAAGCACAGCCTTGAATTTTTAAGAACAATTCCTCATTTAAGAGGCAGAACCAACACCTTTAACGCAATGTTCAGAATTCGTTCCGAGCTTGCAAAGGCAATACACGGCTTCTTCGGCTCAAGAAACTTCACCTACGTTCATACACCCATCATCACGGGAAGCGACTGTGAGGGTGCAGGCGAAATATTCAGAGTAACCACCAATAACTACGAGCACGGCTTTAAAAGTGAAGATGAATATTATAAAAACGATTTCTTCGGCAGAAAAGCGGGACTTACCGTTTCCGGTCAGTTAGAGGGTGAAACCCTTGCACTTGCAATGGGCAAAATTTACACCTTCGGACCCACTTTCCGCGCCGAAAATTCCAACACGGCAAGACACGCCGCAGAATTCTGGCAAATTGAGCCCGAGGTTGCATTTGCCGACCTTCACGATATTATCGAGCTTGCAACCGATATGATAAAGTCAATCACCAAGCACGTTTTGGATAATTGCGACGAAGAGCTTTCTTTCTTCGAAAAATTCTATGAAGCAGGTCTTAAAGATAAGCTTCGCAATATAGTTGATTCCGAATTTGCAATACTTGATTATACCGATGCAATCGAATATCTTTTGAAAGCCGACGTTGAGTTCAAATACCCTGTATCTTGGGGACTTGACCTTCAAACCGAGCACGAAAGATATTTAACCGATAAGCTCTTTAAGCGTCCGGTATTCGTAATAAACTACCCGAAGGAAATCAAATCCTTCTATATGAAGCAAAATCCCGACGGCAAAACAGTTGCGGCAACCGACCTTTTGGTGCCCGGTGTTGGTGAAATTATCGGCGCAAGCCAGAGAGAAGACAACTACGAGCTTCTTCTCGAACAAATTGAAAAGAGAGGCATGAATAAGGAAGATTATCTTCAGTATTTAGACCTTCGCAAGTTTGGCACAACGCCCCACAGCGGTTACGGTCTCGGCTTTGAAAGAATGCTTATGTACGTAACCGGCATAGGCAATATAAGAGATACCATAGCATTCCCGAGAACAACAGGAAGCTTAGTTTAAAATTTTATCTAAGGATGGAAAACCGTTATGAAAGAATACGTTTCGCCTCTCGGCGCTTACGAAACGCAAAAAGCAATAGTTTTAATTAAAAAGCTTTTTCAGGAAAGACTTGCCGAGGAATTAAACCTCCGCCGAGTTTCCGCGCCTCTTTTCGTTACGGCGGAAAGCGGAACCAACGATGACCTTTCCGGAAACGAAAAGCCCATATCGTTTAACGTTCCGAGCGTTGGAGAAATTCAAATAGTTCAGTCGCTTGCAAAGTGGAAAAGAATTGCCTTAAAGCGTTACGATTTCCACGCAGGCAAGGGATTATATACCGATATGAATGCAATCCGTCCCAACGAAAAGCCCGACAGAACGCATTCTTATTACGTTGACCAGTGGGACTGGGAAAAGGTTATAACCCGAGAACAGCGCACGGTTGAATATTTAAAAGCAACCGTAAAAGGCATTGTAAGAGCTATTTGCGACGTTCAGTATGCGGTTTTCACCATCTATCCTCAGTTAAGATATTTCATTTCAAGAGAAGTCGCTTTCATAACCGGCGATGAGCTTTTGGCAATGTATCCCGATAAAACGGCAAAAGAACGCGAATATCTCTTCGTTAAAGAACACAAAACCGCATTCATTATGCAAATAGGAAAGAAGCTCAAAAACGGAGAACCGCACGATACCCGCGCCGCCGACTACGACGACTGGTCGTTAAACGGCGATATTATGGTCTGGAACGAAGTTTTAGGCCAGCCTCTTGAGCTTTCCTCAATGGGCATAAGAGTTGATGCCGAATCTTTAAGAGCGCAGCTTGCCGAAGCCGGCCATTCCGATTGGGAATCGAAAACCTATCATAAGATGATATTAAACGACGAGCTTCCCTTAACCATAGGCGGCGGAATAGGCCAGTCGCGTCTTTGCATGCAAATTTTAAATAAGGCGCACGTCGGCGAGGTTCAGGTTTCGGTTTGGGACGAAGAAACAATCAAGCAGTGCGAAGCCGAAGGTATAAAATTACTTTAAAATATTCAAAAAGCCCAACGGAGAAATCCGTCGGGCTTCGATTATAAGAGGAAAAAATGAAAGAAAAAATAAAAGAGGCTTTTAAAAGCTTTTGTCCTTACGGCGCCGTAATGGTGCTTTTGTTTTTCGGAATACCGCTTTTTTACGGCGTTTTGCCTACAATGGCGCCCTTCGTTGTTTTGGCAACGGTAAACCCGTTAACTCTTGCGGTGCTTTCGGTTGTTTTCGTTATAAAAAACGAGTTCAAATTAAGCTATCACATATTTCAAACGGCAATTTTTGCAATTTCCGTTTTTTGTATGTATTTTGCGGGAAATCCGTTAAACACCCTCCCTTATGCAATTTATTACGTTATAATAACACTTATTTTTTCGTTTGTAACACAAATGCTTAAGGGTGAATAAAACTTAATTCTTTTACGAAAGAAAGTGTTTTTTATTTCAGGTAAATATGAAATGGACCTCACCGAAGGTTCAATTTTTAAAAAACTGCTTCTTTTTACAATTCCGCTCATTGCATCAAGCCTTTTACAGCTTCTTTTTAACACGGCAGACGTTGTGGTAGTAGGCAAATTTGCGGGAGATAACTCTCTTGCGGCGGTTGCGTCAAATCTTTCGGTTGTTTCTCTTTTTACCAATTTGTTCGTAGGTCTTTCCGTTGGCTCAAACGTTATAATAGCGAGATATTACGGGGCAAATCAGCAAAAAGAGATTTCCGAAACGGTGCATACCTCAATGACGGTAAGCGTAATTGCAGGCGTATTTTTAACGGTAATCGGCGTTATATTTGCCGACGACCTTTTAAGAATAATGCAAACTCCCGAGGCGGTTTTGCCCTTGGCAACGCTTTATCTCAGAATTTATTTTCTGGGCATGACCTTTATGATGGTTTTCAACTTCGGAAGCGCGATTTTAAGAGCAATAGGCGATACTAAGCGCCCTTTCATTTTTCTTTTGGCGGCGGGCATTATAAACGTTATTTTAAACCTCATTTTCGTTGCGGTTTTCAATATGGACGTTGCAGGCGTTGCAATTGCAACAATAATTTCGCAAGGCGTTTCGGCAGCTTTAATAGTAAGATGTCTTTTAAAAGAAAAAGGCGCGGCAAAGCTTGAAATAAACAGGCTCTCAATTAAAAAAGATAAGGTTTTTGAAATAATGAGAATAGGACTTCCGGCAGGCTTTCAGGGAATGCTCTTTTCAATTTCAAACCTTATAATTCAGTCCTCGGTAAACTCTTTCGGAGAAACCTTTATGTCGGGAAGCGCGGCGGCTCAAAACCTTGAGCAATACGTCTTTTTTGTAATGAACGGCTTCCATCAGGCAACAATTTGCTTCACAAGCCAAAATCTCGGAGCAGGAAAAATGCAAAGAGTTTATAAAACGGTTTTAATAGCGGAAATTATAGTTTTAATTTCGGGATTTGTTTTGGGAGGTGCCGAATATATTTTCGGTGAGCATCTGCTCTTGATGTATACAGACAGTCCCGAGGTAATTAAAGCGGGCGTTTCAAGACTTTCGGTAATAGCGGCAAGCTATTGCCTTTGCGGAATGATGGACGTAATGGTCGGTGCGTTAAGAGGCATAGGCTATTCGTTTATTCCCATGCTCGTTTCGGTTGTCGGCGTTTGCGGACTTCGCGCGGCGTGGATATTCACAATATTTCAAATGGAACAATATCACACAACCGATATGCTTTTCCTTTCTTACCCAATTTCGTGGGTAATAACCTTCGTAATTTTGCTTATATGCTTTATATTTGCCTCGCGAAAGGTGAAACTGAATTTGTAATAAAATTAAAACGGATAACGAAATTTCGTTATCCGTTTGTTTTTTTATATTTTTCCGCTTTCTATTGCTTCAAAAAGCTTTAAAGCGGTTTTTTTATCTAAACCCTTAACCGATAAAAGCTCTTGCTTGGAAGAGGCTCTTAAAGCCGACATCGTCTTAAAATGAGCGAGAATAAGCCTTGCTTTTTTCGGGCCGACACCGTCAACGTTTTGAAGTGAAAGACCTCTTACGCTTTGTGAACGCTTTGCTTTGTGGTAGCTTATTGCAAAGCGGTGGACTTCGTCTTGAAGCTTGGTCATAACAGTCCAAAGCTCACGGTAATTTTTGAGCTCAATTTCCGAAACCTCGGTTATAAGCGATTTGGTTCGATGATGCGAATCCTTTTTAAGAGCAATAATGGGGACGTTGATTTTTCGCTCAAAAAGAGCGTTTTGAATTACGGTAAGCTGAGCCTTGCCGCCGTCGGCAATGAATAAATCGGGAAGCGTTTCAAACCCATCTTTTTTTGCAAGATAATCGTCAAGCCTGCGGCATATAACCTCTTTTAAAGCGGCAGTGTCGTCGCTCGTGGTATTCGCCTTAACAGAAAAACGCTTGTAGTTTTCGCGTTTCGGACGAAAATCCGAAAATACCGTAAGACCTCCAACGGTATCTGCTCCCGCAGTGTGAGAAATGTCGTACATTTCAATTAAATGAGGATATTTTTCCAAACCTGCAAGCCTTAAAAGCTCCTCGCCGGCGCGTTCGTTTAAACTCCAACTCTGCTCGTAACCAATTAAAAATTCCTTTGCGTTTTCGGTTGAATAAGATAAAATTTTATCACCGTCGGTGCTTTGCTTGGGCAAAGAAACCGAAATGCTTTTTCCCGATTTTTCGTTAATAAAATCCTTGAAAAGCTCCATTTCGGGAATTTCTTCGGAAAGATAAATTCTTTGCGGAATATTTTCCTTTTCGGAATAATAAGAGGTAAGATAGTTAAATATAAGGCTGTCGTCGCCGTCAGCAGCCTCGGGGACCGCTAAAACAGCGGAAAGCATAAGACCTTTTCTGATGGGCAAAATGCTTACGGCGATGTTTTTTTCGCTTTTAACAATAGAAATACCGTCGGCGTTTTTTGCGGTTTTAAAAATAATTCCCTGCGTTTCTTTTATTTTATTAACCGCTAAAAGCCTGTCGCGGTAAAAAGCGGCTTTTTCAAAATCCAAAAGCTCAGAAGCGCCGTTCATTTTTTCGGTCAAAAAAGAAATAACCTTATCGGTATCTCCTTTTAAAAACTTTATTGCGCCGGTAAGCGAAACGGCGTAATTCTCCTTGGAAACGGCAGAAAGACAGGGAGCCTGACATCTTCCGAGCTGCGAAAGAAGGCAGCCTCTTTGCCGTTTTGAAACCTTTTTGCATTCAGGTAAAAGAAAAACTCGGTTTGCGCAGTCTATAAGCGCTTTTGCCGTTCCTCTCGTGTAATAAGGACCGAAAAAGTTATTGCCCGCAGGCTTTTTGCTCGTTATATAAAGCACGGGGAACTCGTCGTTTGAAAGGGCAATGTAGCAAACGCCCTTATCGTCCCTGAGTAAAACGTTATATTGAGGCATATTTTCTTTAATGAGATTTTTTTCAAGAAAAAGCGCTTCAAGCTCGGTTTTGGTTTTCATTATTTCAAAATCGAAAACCTGCGAAACCATAGCGTAGGTTTTGCGGTTGTGCGATTCAATTTTGGTAAAATAACTCGAAACACGGTTTTTGAGGTTTTTGGCTTTTCCAACGTAAATAACCTTACCCTCGGCGTTTTTCATAATGTAAACACCGGGGGTTTTGGGTAAGTTCATTGATTTTTCACGTAAAAAAGAAAGTCGTTCGTTTTTCATAATATTATTATACAACGAAAGAAATTCAATATCAAGCGGTTATTTTCCGAACAGCTTGTTTAATTCCTCAATAATTTTAAATTTAATGCGTGCCGCAGGCTTTTTATTTGCGGCAAGCTCCTTCGAGGAAGAGGAAAGCATATCGTCGGTTACCGAATTTTTAGAAATTGAGGTTGAAAGACAAATTTGCGGAAAAAGCACGCACCACCAGTTTTGACCTTCGGCAGCGCCTATTTTAATTTTAACCGCGTTATAAACGCCCGAGGGAAAGGTGATTTCCTCATCGTAGCTTTTGGTGGGGAAATAAGATTTGCAAACCTCAACCGAAACCTTTGCAAGCGAACCGTTTTCCATCAAGGTTTTTTCTGCAATCTGTTTAATTAAAGATATGTTTTGCGTTGCAATTTCGGCGCATTCCTCGGCGCTTTTCGCATTTTCAAAAAGGGACGAGGTATTTTCCAAAACGGCATCTCTCACCTTTAATTTCAAAGCCTGATGCTCAGAACTGTCCGACTCCGCAAGAATGTGAAGTCTTAAAACTTCGTTTTTGAGAGTATCGGCGTCTTTAATAGCGGCGGCAATCTCAACTCCCGAAATAATAAGAAAAGAAACGAGAAGAAAAAATGTAAAAACTTTAAACGCTTTCATAAAAAGCCTCCTTTTGATTATGATTTTTAACAAAAATTCAAAAAAATAAACAAACGAAAGCGGAAATGAATAAAAAACTTGACAACTATTAAAATATAATATATAATAAATGCATATAGACAGTATGGTATGAGAGAGGTTCGCGCCTCTCTCAAGTTTTTAAGAAGGCGGTTTTTAAAATGGCTTATAAAATAACCGATAAGCTCGAGCCTTATCTTGCCGAATATGCAAAAGAGGTGGGCGTAGAACTGTGGGACGTTGAATTCGTCAAAGAAGGCAGTATGTGGTATTTGCGCGTTTACATTGATAAAGAGGGCGGAATAGACCTCGAAGATTGCGAACGTTACAGCAGACTTATCGACCCGAAGCTTGACGAACTTGATATGATAGATAAAAGCTATTGCTTAGAGGTTTCGTCGCCCGGTCTTGAAAGAGTTTTAAAAAGCGTTTCGCAAATGAAAAGATATATCGGCGAAACGGTAACGGTCAAGCTTTTTGAGGCAATAGACGGCAAAAAAACCTTTAAAGCCGAATTAAAAGATGCCAATGAAGAAGCGGTAACGCTTGTTCTTGACGGCAATGAAATTGAAACCCCGCGCAAAAACGTTGCAAAAATGAATCTTTACTTTGAATTTTAAACGGAGGATATAATAAAAATGAACGAAGAATTTTTTGAAGCTTTAAACGCTCTTGAAAAGGAGAAGGGAATTCCGAAAGACTATATGCTCGAAAAAATCCGCAATGCAATAGTTGCGGCTGTCAAAAGAGAAAGAGGAATAGTCGGCGAAGATATTCAGGCGGTTTTCGATGAAGAGGCAAGAAACGTCCGCTTCTTTATAAGAAAAGAAATCGTAGAAGAGGTTGAAGACCCCATCACCCAAATAAGCCTTGCCGATGCAAAGGCAATAAGCAGAAGAAATAAGCTCGGCGGTGTTTGCGAAATCAACTTAGAAACCAAGAATTTCGGAAGAATTGCCGCAAAAATAGGTAAAAACGTTATAGTTCAGGGCATAAACGAAGCACTCGATACCTCCGTTGTCCGCGAATTTGAAGGCAGAAAAGACGAACTTATGTCGGGCACCGTTCAGAGAATAATTCCCGGTTCTCAGGCTGCAAAAATTGAGGTTGGCCGCCACGAGCTTACCCTTCCTCTTAAAGAGCAGATTCCCGGCGAAGTCTTAAAAGAAGGCCAGAGAATAAAGTTCTACGTTGTTGAAGTAAGAGCAGCGGGAACCGAAGAAAAATCAAGAGGCCACGAAATAATAATTTCAAGAACACACCCCGGATTTGTACGCCGTTTATTCGAGCTTGAGGTTCCCGAAATTGCAGACGGAACGGTTGAAATAGTTTCCGTTGCAAGAGAAGCAGGCTCAAGAACCAAAGTTGCAATAAGCTCCACCACTCCCGACGTAGACGCTCTCGGCGCTTGCATCGGTCCCAAGAAAACCAGAATAAGCAATATTTTGGAAGAACTTAACGGTGAGAAAATCGACCTTATCAATTACGACGAAGCCGTTGATAAATACGTTGCGGCGGCGCTTTCTCCCGCACAGGTTTTAAAGGTAGACGTAAATGCCGAGTTAAAGAGCTGCAGAGTTGTGGTAGACGATACTCAGCTTTCTCTTGCAATAGGCAAAGAAGGCCAGAATGCACGTCTTGCCGCAAAGCTCACGGGCTGGAAAGTAGACATAAAGCCCGCTTCGGCTGAGTAATATTTAAGGAGCTGATATTGTGTCGGCAAAAAAAATACCGCTTAGAAAATGCGTAGGCTGCCGCGAAGGCAAGGCAAAAAAAGAACTCATAAGAATAGTGAGAACTGCCGAAGGCGAAATTTTGCTTGATAAAAGCGGAAAAGCGCAAGGTCGGGGAGCCTATATTTGTCCCGACGCCGAGTGCTTAAAGAAAGCGGCAAAATCCAAAGCTTTAGACCGAGCATTTGAAATGAAAGTGCCCGATGAAATTTATTTAAAACTGGAAGAACAGATAAAAGAAGAATAATCGAGGATATTAATGGAACAAAATAAAACTCTAACGTCGATAGGCCTTTGCAAAAGAGCAGGGAAATTACTTATCGGCAGTGAAAACACGGAGCATTCGGTAAGACGCGGCAAATCGAAGCTTGTTATCGTTGCATCGGACGTATCTGAAAACACCCGTGATAAATATGAGCGTCTTTCAGAAGAAACAGATAAAACCATAATAATTTTTACCGATATAAAAATGACTGAACTTGCATCGGCAGTCGGGCAAAGCGGAATACTCGGTGTAGTTTCCACAGAAGATGCAGGCTTTGCGAAAATGCTTTTGGCAAAGCTTCTTAAAGACTCAAATAACGGAGGAAAAAATCATGCCGGTTGAAAACAAATACAGAGTCAGCGAACTCGCAAAAGACTTTAATTTAAAGAATAAAGACGTAACGGACATACTTGCAAAATATGCTACTGCGCCCAAAAATCATATGACGGCGCTTTCCGAGGATGAGATTTCAATAGTTTTCGATTATCTCACTCAGAAAAACAGCGTTTCGAGCTTTGAAGAATTTTTCAACGCCGTAAACGCCGAGGCAGACCGTCGCAAAGAAGAAAACGAAAAGGCTTATGAAGCCGCAATGAAGGCACAGGCCGAGAAGGAAGCTGCCGAGAAAGCGGCAAAAGAGGCGGAAGAAAAGAAAAATCAGGCAAAACCCGAAAACAATAAACCCTCTAACAATCAGCCTGTAAATAAGCCTCAAAACGTTGAGAAAAAGAAGGAACAGATAAAGGGAGAAACCCATACTATCAGACAACGTGAGGTAAGATATATAGATACCCGCACCTCAAACGTTGACCTTTCCAAATACGACGAGCGCTTGGAAAATTTCGTTTCCGATAAAACCTTAAATGAATCCAACCAGAAGCAAAAATTAAAGAAACAGAATACCAAACAGATTTCGCAGAAGAGCAAGGCAGAGGAAGCCGAAAAAATGCGCAGACTTCTTCTTGAAAAGAAAAAGAAGAAGCTTCAGCACCTCACCCTTCCCGATGAACTTCAGGTTTGTGAGCTTGCCGCAAGAATGAGCGTAACGAATGCAGAAGTAATTAAAAAGCTTATGCTCATCGGAGTAATGGCATCGGCAAACCAAGTAATAGATTTCGATACCGCATCGTTAATCGCAGAGGAATTCGGCGCAAAGGTAACGAGAGAAGTAGTTGTAACAATTGAAGATAAGCTTTTCGACGTAACCGAAGATAAAACCGAAGAACTTACCGAAAGAGCTCCCGTCGTCGTTGTTATGGGCCACGTTGACCACGGCAAAACCTCAATTCTCGATGCAATCCGTAAAACCAACGTAACCTCGGGCGAGGCAGGCGGCATTACACAGCATATAGGCGCATACAGCGTAACTGCGCAGGGCAAGGAAATAACCTTCTTGGATACTCCCGGCCACGCCGCATTTACCGCAATGAGAGCAAGAGGCGCACAGGTAACCGATATTGCCGTAATCGTTGTTGCGGCAGACGACGGCATAATGCCTCAGACCGTTGAAGCAATCAATCACGCCAAGGCAGCAGGTGTTTCCATTATAGTTGCAATAAATAAAATGGATAAGCCCACCGCAAATCCGGACAAAATAAAGCAAGAGCTCACCGAGCACGAGCTTATAGTTGAAGACTGGGGCGGCGACGTAATTGCAGTTCCTTGCTCGGCTCATACCGGCATGGGAATAGATAAATTGCTCGAAAATATTTTGTTAATAGCAGAACTTAAAGAGCTCAAAGCAAATGCAAACCGCACTGCAAAGGGAACGGTAATTGAAGCCCGTCTTGATAAGGGCAGAGGTCCCGTTGCAACCGTATTGGTTCAAAACGGAACTCTTAAAAACGGTGATATAATCATTGCAGGCACCGCAGTTGGCAGAGTTAGAGCAATGGTTAACGATAAAGGCGCAAAGGTAATGGAGGCAGGACCTTCCGTTCCCGTTGAAATCATCGGCTTGGGCGAGGTTCCCATGGCGGGCGACGATTTCTACGTTGTTGCCGATGAAAGAATGGCAAGAGAGCTTGCCGAGCAGAGAAAGCATAAGGCAAAAGAAAGCCTCACCAATAACGCAAGCAAAATCGTTTCACTTGACGACCTTTTCAGTCAAATTCAGGAAGGCGAAGTTAAAGAACTTCCCATCATCGTTAAGGCAGACGTTCAGGGCTCGTTTGAAGCGGTTAAGGCATCGCTTGAAAAGCTTTCCAATAACGAAGTAAGAGTAAGAGTAATTCACGGCGGCGTTGGCGCCGTAAGCGAATCCGACGTAATGCTTGCATCGGCATCGGGCGCAATAGTAGTAGGCTTTAACGTAAGACCTGAAGCGGCGGCAACCGCCTTTGCGGCAACCTCAAAGGTTGATATCCGTCTTTACAGAATAATTTACGATTGCCTCGAAGAAATTGAAGCGGCAATGAAGGGTATGCTTGCTCCCAAGTTTAAGGAAGAAGTAACGGGCCACGCCGAAATAAGACAAACGTTTAAAGTAAGCGGCGTTGGAACGATTGCCGGCACAATGGTTAAAGACGGCAAAATCAACCGCGCAAGCTCGGTAAGACTTTTAAGAGATAATATCGTTGTATTCGACGGTAAGCTCGCATCGTTAAAGAGATTTAAAGATGACGTCAAAGAGGTTTCCGAGGGCTACGAGTGCGGTATTGGCTTGGAAAACTTCAACGACCTTAAGGAAGGCGACGTAATCGAAGCTTATATAATGCAGGAAATAAAGGACTGATATAATGGGAAGCTACAGACACGAAAGAATAGATGAGGATATAACGAGAGAGTTAACGCTCGTAATAAGAAGGTTAAAAGACCCTCGAATTCCTCAATTCGTGAGCGTAACCTCGGCGCACGTAACGCCCGACTTGAAATACTGTAAGGCATACGTTGGCATTATGGGCGACGAAAAGGTTAAAAAAGCGGCAATGGAAGGATTAAAATCCGCAGCGGGATATATTCGCAGAGAAATTGCATCAAAGCTTAATTTAAGAATAACTCCCGAAATTTCCTTCGTTGAAGATAATTCGCTTGATTATGCAGTAAAAATAAACAGTATCCTTAAATCCATTGAGGAAAAGGAGAATGAGAAGAATGAAAAAGAGAGAGAAGAAAAATAAAGCGGTAAGTCTTAATAAAGCAGCAAGACTTTTAAAGCGCGCTAATAACGTTCTCATATTAACCCATATAAGACCGGATGGCGATACATTGGGAAGCGCCTATGCGCTCAAATACGCCTTGGAGTCGATGGGTAAAAGAGTTTGCGTTGCTTGCGGAACGAAAATAACCAAAAAGTTCCTCTTTTTAACCGAAACCGAAGACTTAACTCCTAAATTCAAACCCGATTTTGTCGTTACGGTTGACGTTGCAAGCTTGCAGCTTTTAGGAACTATGCAGGCTGAATATGCAGGAAAAATAAATTTGGCAATCGACCATCATCCCACTAATGCAATGTTTGCTCGCTATAATCTCATTATGGATAAGTGCTCTGCGGCGGGCATTATAATCTTCAGATTACTTCAAAAAATGAAGGTTGCCTTCACTCAAAAGATGACCGATGCGCTTTATATTGCCATTTCAACCGACACGGGCTGCTTCCGCTATTCAAATACCGACCCCGAAACGCTGAGAATTGCGGCGGCTCTTGTTGAAAACGGTGCAAATTCCGAATATTTAAACCAAATTCTTTTCGAATTGGTTTCGCCAAGCCACGTTGCGCTTCAAGGCCTTGCCCTTAAAACGCTTCACTATTTCGGAAACGGCAAAATTGCAATAATAAGAGTAACGCTCGACCTTATTTCAAAGGCAAAAGCAACCGACGACGATATAGACAATATTTCGAATATAGCAAGAAATATATCGGGCGTTGAGGTTGGTCTTCTTTTAAGAGAAACTGCGCCGAAGGAGTATAAAATTTCGGCTCGTTCAAACGGCGACGTTGACGTTTCTTATATTTGCTCGCTTTTTGGCGGCGGAGGCCACAAAAAAGCATCGGGCTGTATGCTCAAGGGCGAAATTAACGAAGTTGAAGGCAGACTTGTAACGGCAATTTTAAACAAATACTTCACAGAAGAGGAACAAAATGAAGATGACGGTTTCCGGGGGGATAATTCCGGTATATAAGCCGTCTGGAATGAGCTCCTCGGCGGTAACTGCAAAAATAAAACGTTTTTTGGGAATAAAGGCGGGCCATTTCGGCACCCTTGACCCAATGGCTTCAGGCGTGCTTCCCGTAATGGTGGGGCGCGCCACACGTCTTTCCGAATATCTTTCGGAAAATAAAGAGTATAATGCCGTTTTAAAGCTCGGCATAAAAACCGAAACCGGTGACGTAACGGGAAAAATAATCGAAACCGCAAAAATTCCGGCGTTAACCGAAGAAAAAATAGAAGCTGCAATTTCAACTTTTAAAGGCGAAATAATGCAAACACCGCCAATTTATTCGGCGCTTTCGGTTGGAGGAAAAAAGCTTTATAAATATGCGCTTTCCGGCGAAAGCGTTGAAATAAAAGCGCGTCCCGTTAAAATATACGGCATCAAGCTCAATTTTTATAACGAGGACGAAATAGGCATAACCGTTTCCTGCGGAAAGGGCACCTACATTCGCACTCTTTGCGAGGATATTGCAAAAAAACTTGAAACTGTCGGCACAATGAAACAGCTTGAACGAAGCCTTTCGGGCGGGTTTGCCGTTTCGGAAACGGTAAAATTAGATGATTTTTTGGCGTGCGATAACCCTTCTGACTATATTGTTTCGCCAGAAAAAATAGCGTCAAACTTTAACAAGGTGTTTTTAGATAAAACCGCCGTAACCTACTATAAAAACGGCGGCGAAATAAATAAGGAAAGAGTCGAAGGCCTTAAAAAAGGAATAGCTTCGGTTTATTATAAAGATGAATTTTTGGGAATAGGAGAGGGACTTCTTAAAGAAAACGGGGAGCTTTCTCTTAAAGGCTTGTGGCAAAATCCAAAGGATGAGGAGGTTTAAAAATGCAAACGGTAATAGCGCTCGGCACCTTCGACGGTGTTCATTTAGGGCATAAAATGCTTTTCGATAAAGCAAACGAAATTGCGGAAGAATTAAACCTTTCACCGCTTGCCTTTTCCTTTGGCGATAACCCCGCGAATTTTTTAACACCCTATCATCCCGTTAAAATAATAACTCCCAAAAAAGAAAAATTAAGAAGAATAAAAAACTGTATAAAAAACGTTTATATTGCCGATTTCGGTGATTACGCCGAAATGAGCGCAAGAGAATTTTTTCTTTTACTCGTTTATAAATTCAATGCCCGCGCATTTGTTTGCGGATTTAACTTCAATTTCGGCAAAAACCGCGAGGGAAACAGCGAAACTCTTAAAGCACTGTGCGACGAATTCGGTTTTCGTTGCGAGGTTGTGGGCGGAGTAACCGACGGAGAAACCGTAATTTCTTCAACCAATATAAGAAGACTTATTTCTATGGGAAGGCTTTCAAAAGCAAACAGCCTTCTCACCGAGGAATACGCTATATACGGTAAGGTTGTAAAAGGAAAACGAGTGGGCAGAAAGCTCGGAATTCCAACCCTTAACCAAAAATTAAATCCCATATCGGTTAAATTGCCCTACGGAGTTTACTTAACAAAGGTAGAGGTAAAAGGAAAAACATATAAAGCCGTAACCAATATCGGCATTTGCCCCACCTTCGGCAACCGAGAAGAAAGGGCAGAAAGCCATATAATAGAAAAAGGGGCTAAAATTCCCAAAGATTTTGCAGGCTATGCAAGAGTTGTTTTTTATAAAAAGCTTCGCGATGAAGTTCAGTTTGAAAATCCCAAACAGCTTAAAGAGCAAATAAAAAGCGATATTTCGGCGTGCCGTGCGTATTTTGCAAAAAATAAGGCAAAATAAACAAAAAAGGAGAGTGTCTATGGTTATAAGAAACTATTCCGATAGATTAAGCCTTTATCTCATAACAGATAAGGCTTTCAAATCGAACTTCCTTGCAGTTGACTTATTAATTCCTTTAAATAAAGAAACGGTAACGGCAAATGCGCTTTTACCAAACGTGCTTTCAAGAGGCACGAAAAACAGTAACGATTTAAATGCGCTTAACCGCCGTCTTAATTTGCTTTACGGAGCAACCCTAACGGCTGAAACAACCAAGCAAAGCGATAGCTTGGTTTTAACCTTTACAATGCGGTTTATAAAAGACCGTTTTGCATTTGGAGGCGAAGAAGTTTCAAAGGGCGCAATGTCGCTCTTTTTCGAGGTTATAAAATCACCTTATCTTATCGACGGTATTTTCAAAAAAGAATACGTTGAAAGCGAAATAAATAATTTAAGAGATAGAATTGAAGCGGAAATAAACGATAAACGCCGCTACGTAATTAAAAAATGCATAGAAAAAACCTGTAAAGACGAGCCTTTCGGCATTTCTGCAAACGGCTATAAGGAAGAGCTTGAAAAAATAACTCCCGAAAGCCTTATAAAAACATGGCAAGAAAATATGAAAACCGCTAAAATATTCGCCTTCTTTTTTGGCGAGATAAGCGAAAGCCTTCTTTGCGAAAAGCTTATTGAAAGCTTTGATAAAGACGCTGAAATTATTCCCGTAACAACACAGGTAAAAGTTCCGAGCGGCAAACCCGAGTTTTTCAGAGAAGAGGCTGCAATCACACAGTCAAAGCTTGCAATCGCATTCCGTTCAGGCGCGCTCGACCACTATAACCGCGGTGAAATAAGCCTTTTTAACGCCATTTACGGCGCAGGCGCAACCAGTAAGCTTTTTAAAAACGTAAGAGAAAAATTAAGCCTTTGCTATTACTGTGTTTCCCGTGTCTTCATCGCAAAGGGCATAATGTTGGTTGATAGCGGAGTTGAGCTTAAAAATTACGAAAAGGCTTACGAAGAAATATTAACTCAGCTTGAAGACGTTTCGGAAAAAAGAATAACTGCAGAAGAGGTAGAAGCGGCAAAAAGAAGCGTAAGAAACGGGTATAACAGTATGAAAGACTCGTTTGAGGCTCTTCACGACTGGTATTTTTCCTGCTATCGCACCGGCAAAAACGACACTCCCGACGATATGTGCCAAGCCGTGCAGGATGCCGATATAGCAACCGTTTGCGAAATTGCATCGCTTTTTAAACCCGAAACGGTTTATTTGCTTGCGCCCGAAAAATAAAAAGGGAGGCATATTAAATGAACGATAAAAGAAGATTTTCAATAGATATAGATGAAGAATATTATGAAACAATTCACAAAAGCGGCTTAAAAATAATCGTTTTTCCAAAAATGAATCTTAACGCTTCCTACGCCATAATAGGCACACGCTACGGCTCGATAAATACGGGCTTTACCGAAAACGGAGAGCACGTTGAAATTCCCGACGGCACGGCACATTTTTTGGAGCATAAGCTTTTTGAAGGCAAAAAGGAAGATGCGTTTGCAAGATTTGCCCGCACGGGCGCTTATGCCAACGCCTACACCTCGTTTGATAAAACGGCTTATTTGTTTTCGGGCACCGAAAATATAGAAAAATCGCTTGAAATATTGCTCGATTTCGTATCGCACCCTCACTTCACCGAAGAAAACGTGGAGAAAGAGCAGGGAATAATAGGGCAGGAAATCGAGATGTATAACGACGATGCCGATTGGCAGTCGTTTTTCAGAGCAATCGACAGCGCCTATAAAACACACCCCATAAAAAAAGATATAGCAGGCACGAGAGAAACGATAAAAACGTTAACCCCCGAGCTTTTAAATAAAATTTACCGCCATTTTTACAGCAGTAACAATATGGTTCTTTGCATTGCGGGCCAAATCGATGAAAAAACAGTTTTAAAAATTGCCGATAAGGCAGTGAAATTAAAGCCTCAAAAGGATTTCTGTCCCGATAAGCCTCACGAGGAAAAGGGTGTTTTCCAAAAGAGAACGAGCTTTGAAATGCCCATTGCCAAAACGCTTTTCGGCATTGCAATTAAAAGCGAGGTCGAATTTATTTCGGGAGAGGATGCCGTTAAGGCAGATATTGCGGTAGCCCTTGCGCTCGATTTAATTGCAGGCGGAACCAGCAAATTCTATAACGAGCTTTACGAAAAAAACGTTTTCTCCGATATTTCGGTTGAATATATGCTTTCCGAAAGCTACGGCGCAACTGTAATAACCGGCTTTTCCGATACACCCGAAAAGGTTTACGAGGAATTTTTCAAGGCGGCAAACAATCTTATTGAAAACGGAATAGAAGCCGAAGATTTTGAAATGGTCAGAAAAAACCGCTACGGAAAATACGTTGCGGGCTTCGACAGCGCCGAGGCAATAGCAAATGCGGCAATGAATGCCGAATTTTTGAAAACCGACCTTTTTAAAACGGGCGAGATATTAAAAAACATCACTCCCGAAGAGGTAATTTCGGCGGCAAAATGGGCATTTAACGAAGAAAACGCCGCAATGGTTACAATACTCCCCAAAACAAAACAGTAAAAGAGGTGCAAAATGGGAACACACGAAATATCATTCCCCGGCTTGGGAATTGAAGAATTTGTTATAAACAGAGTAGCTTTTAACGTTTTTGGAATAGACATTTATTGGTATGCCGTTTTCATAACGCTCGGAATTGTTTTGGCGGCAGCTTTCGGCTTCACTCAGTGCAAAAAATTCGGAATAAAGCCCGACGACCTTTTAGACGGTCTTTTGTTCGGTCTTCCCGCAGGAGTAATAGGAGCAAGACTTTTTTCGGTGCTTTTCAATTTACAAAACTATCACAGCTTTTTAGACGTAATAAATATTCGCGACGGCGGCCTTGCAATTTGGGGCGGAATTATATCGGTAATTCCCACCGTTATAATTTTTTCAAAGGTTAAAAAAATAAACTTTCTTTCGGCGTTTGACATAACCGCAGTCGGCCTTTTAATAGGTCAGGCGGTGGGCAGATGGGGAAATTTCTTCAATGCCGAGGTTTACGGCATTGAAACCAATCTCCCGTGGGGAATGACCGTTGACGGCTCGGCCCCCGTACATCCGCTTTTTCTTTACGAAATCGTTATAAACACCGTGGGCATAGCGCTTATATTGCTTATATGGAAAAAATATAAAAACCGACTCCCCGGCGATATGGTTTTGTTTTATATGAGCTGGTACGGTCTTTTCAGAGCTCTTTTGGAAATGTTAAGACCTTCGAAATACGTGCTTTATCTTTTCGATACCAATATTCCAACCGCAGTGCTTTTAGGCTTTACCTGCTTCGTTTTGGGAATTGCGGGAATTTTAGTAAGACACGTATTAAATAATAAAAAAATAAAAGCAAAAGAAATAAAAAGTGAGGAATAAAAAATGGGAACGGTAATAGACGGAAGAGCAGTAGCGGCAAAAGTAAGAAGCGAAATAAAGGAAGAAGTTTCTGAATTTGTTAAAAGCGGAATAACTCCCGGATTAGCGGTTGTAATCGTCGGCAACAATCAGGCATCACGCGCCTATGTAAACAATAAAGAAAAAGCGTGCGAGGAGGTTGGCATTCGCTCGGAGGAATATGCACTTCCCGAGGAAACCACCGAAGAAGAGCTTTTAGAGCTCGTCAAAAAGCTTAACGGGAAAGAGGACGTTGACGGAATTTTAGTTCAAATGCCTCTTCCCAAACAGATAAACGAAGAAAAAATATTAAATGCAATCGTTCCCACAAAGGACGTAGATGCATTCCACCCCGTAAACGTCGGCAAAATTATGATAGGAAATTACGATTTTCTTCCTTGCACCCCCGCAGGCGTTATGGAGCTCATTAAAGAAACGGGCACCGATATTTCCGGTAAAGAGTGCGTTGTTATCGGCAGAAGCAATATTGTAGGAAAGCCTATGGCAATGCTTCTCCTCCATGCAAACGGAACGGTAACAATTTGTCATTCAAGAACCAAAAACCTTAAAGAAACCGTTTCCCGTGCCGATATAGTTGTTGCGGCAATCGGCAAGGCAAAATTCATCACCGCCGATATGATAAAGGAAGGCGCCGTTGTTATCGACGTTGGTATGAATCGCGATGAAAACGGTAAACGTTGCGGCGACGTTGACTTTGAAAGCGTTAAGGAAAAGGCGTCTTTCATCACTCCCGTTCCTTTTGGCGTAGGTCCCATGACAATAACCATGCTTCTTAAAAACACCTTAAAAGCAGCAGAACTCAGAAAAAATAAAAAGGCAGAATAAAAAAGTGAAGATAAAAATAAAGGATATTGAATACGCCAAAGCGCTTGAAATAAAACCGGCACCTCATAAAAAACCCACTAAACAGTGGCTGCTTTTCAGGTGGCTTTTAAACGTCCTTTCGGTAATTGACCTTATAAAAGTAAACTTCAAATATAATAAAATAAATATGGAAAAGCTCGATAATAAAACTCCATGCCTTGTTTTAATGAACCATTCGAGCTTTATAGATTTAAAAATTGCAAGCAGACTGCTCGCAAAAAGACCGTATAACATAATTTGCACGTCCGATGGATTTGTCGGCAAGGAATGGCTTATGCGAAAACTCGGTTGCATTCCCACTACGAAATTTCAAACCGATGCAACGCTGATAAGAGATATGAGCCACATATTAAAGAATCTTAAAAGCTCAATTTTAATGTACCCCGAAGCAAGCTACAGCTTTGACGGAACTGCATTGGCGCTTCCTGCATCGCTTGGAAAGTGTATAAAGCTTCTTAACGTCCCCGTTGTTTTTATTAAAACCTACGGAGCTTTTTCAAGAGACCCGCTTTATAACGGGCTTCGTCTTCGCAAGGTTTCCGTTTCGGCAGATATGGAATATCTTTTAACACCCGAAGATATCAAAACAAAAACCGCCGATGAAATTAACGAAATCTTAAAAGAAAAATTCAACTTCGATGCTTTTAAATGGCAGCAGGAAAACAAAATAAAAATATCCGAACCTTTTATAGCCGAGGGCTTAAACAGAGTTTTATATAAATGCCCTAATTGTCATAAGGAAGAAACTCTAAAATGTAACGGCAATAAAATTTATTGCACCGAGTGTAATAAGGAATATATTTTAGATGAATACGGCTACATAAAAGCGTTAAACGGTGAAACCGAGTTTTCTCATATTCCCGATTGGTATAACTGGCAAAGGGAAGAGGTAAGAAAAGAAATCGAAGAGGGGAAATATAAAATTTCCGCAAACGTTAAAATCGGACTTCTTATAGACTATAAGGCGATTTATCGAGTGGGTGAAGGCAAACTCGTTCACGACGTAAACGGATTTCACTTAAAAGGTGCAAACGGAGAGCTTGAGATTATTCAAAAGCCTAACGCTTATTATAGTCTTTATTCCGATTATTTCTGGTATGAAATAAGCGATATAGTTTGCATAGGTTCGGGCAAAATGCTTTACTATTGCTTTTTGGAGGAAGGCACGAGCATAGCCACAAAGGCAAGACTTGCAACCGAAGAGCTGTATAAAATAAACGCTCTTTTGAAAAAATAATGTTAAAGAAGACGGAAAAAATCCGTCTTCTTTTTTAAATAAAAAAATCTTATAAAATATTTATTTTTAGTCTTGACAAAACAAGACTTTTTTGTTATACTTTATTAGCTGTCAATCAGCGCAGTCAATTTGCTGGTGTGGCTCAATGGCAGAGCAGCTGATTTGTAATCAGCAGGTTGATGGTTCGACTCCGTTCACCAGCTCCATTAAGCGTTTAAAAATTTTATATATGGGGGAATTCCCGAGTGGCCAAAGGGGGCAGACTGTAAATCTGTTGCTTTTCAGCTTCGGTGGTCCGAATCCACCTTCCCCCACCAAAACAAAAAACCAACCCGTAGCGGTTGGTTTTTTGTTTTAAGTAAGTAAAAAAGTTGAGGACCACCGAAGGTGGTTCGTTGAGGCGGCACCGATGCCGCGAAAGGCGGCGGTGAACGCCGTGTCTCGAAGTCGAAGCTTTTTTCGCAAGTTGTTCGGAACAACCGAAAAAAGCAAGACGTAGAGTATCCACCTTCCCCTACCAAAAAAAGGAGAAGACCGCAATTAAAGCAATATACCTTTTTATTGACAACCTTTTTTTACTGTGCTATAATTAAAAAAATCAGTAATGATTTTAAAACAAAAAACGGAGGATGTAAAAATGGAAAACACCGCAGTTGTAACCTCAATTGAAGAGTTGAAAACCCAACCCTCTTATTTCGATGGCAAACTCATAGCGTTAATAGGCATAAACCTTTTAACAGCTCTTGTTTGCACGGTAACTTTAGGTCTTGCTTACCCCGCAATGTATTGCTTTAAAAAACGTTGGATTTATGCAAGCACCGTTGTAAACGGATATCGCTTGAAATTCACCGGTAAAGGCAGACAGCTATTCGGCAAATATATTCTTTGGACATTCTTGGCAATAATCACTTTCGGCATTTTCGCTCTTTGGTTGCCCATTAAATATAGAAAATGGGAAACAAAGCACGTTGAAATTGATTGCAAAGCTTAATAAAACTTTTAAACAAGCCGTTTTCAAAAGCGGCTTGTTTTTTTATTCTTTTTTCTTGAATAAAACAGCAAAAATGCAATTTTTTGCATAAATATAAAAATATTTCCATTATTCTTGCAATAAAAGTTGACCTAAATATAAATATATGTTAAAATATTAGCTATGTAATGAAAGAGAGGTATTGTTATGGACGAAAAAACAATACAAATTTTAATTGCTATGGTCATTTATATGGCAATAGTAATCTTTATTGGCGTATTTTATGCAAAGCGCGCAAATAAAAATTCAGAAGCATATTTCTTGGGCGGACGTTCACTCGGCCCGTGGGTAACGGCAATGAGTGCCGAAGCATCCGATATGAGCGGCTGGCTTTTAATGGGACTTCCTGGCGTTGCTTATTACTGCGGCTTGGCAGATGCATTCTGGACCGCACTCGGTCTTGCCGTGGGAACTTATTTGAACTGGCTTATAGTTTCCAAGCGTCTTCGTCGTTACAGCGTAAGAGCTAATAACTCAATTACCTTGCCCGAGTTTTTCTCGAACCGATTCAGAGAAAAGAAAAAGACGATTTTGTTCATTGCTGCAGCTTTCATTTTAATTTTCTTCACCGTTTATGCGGCAAGCTGCTTCGTAACCTGCGGCAAGCTTTTCTCAACGCTTTTCGGCGCACCCTACGTTGCGATGATGATACTCGGCGCAGTCTTCGTCTTGCTCTACACTCTCCTCGGCGGCTTCCTTGCTGAAAGCGCATCCGATTTTATGCAGGCAATAGTAATGATTATTGCATTGTCGGTAGTTGTAATTCTCGGCACTATTTCGGCAGGCGGCATTGGCGCAGTTGTTGAAAACGCACAGCAAATTCCCGGATTCCTTGAATTCTTCGGTTTGGCAACTCCCGTTTTAGGTGAAAACGGTCAGCAAATTGTTGAAGCGGGCAAACCGGTTTTCGGTGCGGCGGCAGATTACGGTATTCTTTCCGTATGCTCTATGATGGCGTGGGGCTTAGGCTATTTCGGTATGCCTCAGGTTCTCCTTCGCTTTATGGCAATCCGCAAAGAAAAAGAACTCGGACGTTCACGCCGTATAGCAATGATTTGGGTTGTAATTTCCCTTGGCGTTGCCGTATTCATCGGAATTATGGGCCGTCAGGTTTTCCCCACCGAGCACTTAACAAGCTCTGCGGCTGAAAATATCTTTATCACTCTTGCAACAAATGCACTTCCGCCCATCTTGGCAGGATTTGTAATGGCAGGCATTTTGGCTGCAACAATAAGCTCATCCGACTCTTATCTTTTAATTGCGGCATCGGCATTCTCCAAAAACATTTTCCAAGGAATTTGCAAGAAAAATGCAACCGATAAGCAGGTTATGCTCATTTCGAGAATTACCCTTTTGGTGCTCACTTTAATCGGCGTTTTAATAGCGCTCGACGAAAACAGCGTAATCTTCAAAATTGTTTCGTTTGCTTGGGCAGGTTTCGGCGCAACCTTCGGCCCGCTTATGCTCTTCTCGCTTTTCTGGAAGAGAATCAACAAGGCAGGCGCAATAGCAGGTATGATAAGCGGCGCGGGAATGGTATTCCTCTGGAAGCTTGTAATAAGCACTCTTGGAGGCGTTTTCGCAATCTACGAGCTTCTCCCCGCATTCATTTTCTCCTCAATCTGCATAGTTGTAGTATCTCTCCTCACCAAAGCGCCCTCTAAAGAAATCGAAGAAGATTTCGAGGCAGTTCGCCAAGGTAAAATTGAAGAGGCTTAAAACCTAATAAAAAAGGCTTTGCATTAATGCAAAGCCTTTTCATTTTTTAAAATAAATATTATTAAAAAAGAATTTTATCAAAAACTCTTGAAATAGGAGGATAAAAGTGCTAAACTATAAGTAGATTGGTTTTTGGGATAAGACATAATCTGATTTTACAATAAAATTGAGGTGTATTAAAATGAAAAAATTATCCATTCTTATCGCAATTATGTTATTAATCACCGTTGGCGGCGTTTACGCAACATGGACCTACACTCAAACCACCGACGTTGCCGACGAATCTGTCGGTATGGCTATGAACCTTACAAACGTTACATACGAAGGCTCTTACGGTACCTACAAAATCAATAAAGACAATCTTAAAATGGTTATCGACCCCAAGGAAGGCACAACACACACCACTTCTCTCGTAATAACCGGAGAAATTATTGTAACCTTCACACCCGCAACCTATGCTCCCGATGAAGTTAAAGCAAACGGCGTTGTTTCTTCTTTTGAGTTTTCTTTAACAAATGATAATTGGGTATTTGGAGAAGAAAAAATTATCAGCCTCGTTCACCATGACGAAAGCGTTCACCAAATCACATGGGAAAAGCAGGAAAACGGCACTTTTGAGTTCATTTTAGATGCAGAAGACATTGCAAAGCATCTTGATTTAACCGAAATCTCTCTCGATACATACGCTGATTACGAAGCATATACTGCTGTTCTCAGAGAAGGTCAGATTATTTTTGCAGTAAGCGACGGCAATTTTAACAACGTTAACCCGTAATTCTTTTTAATTAACAACTGCCACAACTATCCCATGTGGTTTGCATGGGGTAGTTGTCTTATTTTAGGTGAAGCCATGACGAACTATGAAATTTACGTTTTCATACTTTGCTCCATCGTTTTCACAATGTTTACCGTCTTGTTTGCATATATAATTTCACTGCTTACAAAGATGCGCTTGAAAATGATTGAACACGGCTTGGAAGACGAAGAAATAATCGAAAATTCCAAAAAGAAAAAACGCTCATGCTTAAGCACAATTATCGGAACGGTGCTTTCGTTAATCATCTGCGTTTTTCTTTCGGTGGCGTTTGCTTTTTCTTTATATATGAATGCAACAGAGGGCAAAGCGCCTAACGGAATACCGTCTTTAAAGGTTGTTAAAAGCTCTTCAATGGCAACGGCAAACGAGAAAAATAAATATCTTGCCGAAAACAATTTAACAAACCAACTTCAAACCTTTGATATAGTTATAACCCATCACTTGCCCAAGGAAGAAGATTTAAAGCTTTACGATATCGTCGTTTATAAGCAGGGTGATAATTATATAATTCACCGCATTATTGCAATAGAAGAACCCAATGAAAAACACCCGAATTCGCGCCACTTCCTCTTAAGAGGCGACTCCGTTCCCAATTCCGACCCGTTCCCCGTGCTATACAGTCAAATGCAGGGCATTTACGAGGGCGAAAGAATTCCCTATGTCGGAAGCTTTGTTTTGTTTATGCAGTCGCCTGCGGGCTGGCTTTGCATAATTTTGGTGTTATTTGCAATTTTTGCAACTCCCGTTTTAGAGAAAAAAATTAACGAATCAATTAAAGCCCGCTATGAGCTTATAACTTCAAAAGAAGGAAACGGCGATAAAAGCGAAAAAACCGAAGATGAAGCCGTTTATGCGGGTAAAAGCTGATGTTTAAAAACTTTTTTGCTTTTTTAATGATTCCCGTAATAGTTTTTTCAATTGGCGGTGTTGCGGCCGGTTGGATTTATCCCGAAGGTCCCAATTCACCCGAATTTCAAGAGTTTGGAATGAGCGCCTCGCTTTTTGAATATAAGCCCGAGGAAATTCTTCCCGGCGGCGACTCCGAAAAGCCTGAAATAGGTCAAAACCACCTTGCGCTTATAGACCTTATTTTGAATGAAAGAGATAAGGGCTATGGCCTTAACATTAACAATAACGTTGTTTTACACAGATATTTGAGAAACGACGGCGTTGTTTACTCAAATCAAAAGGTTACAGGCGGTAACCTTAAATTTATATTAGACCCGAGCAACAACACTCACGGGCTTTATTATTGCGTTGAATACGTTTCTTCAACCCTTTACTATGCCTATACCTTTTCAACCGTTGCACTTAACGATGCGGGCGGAACAGAGGCTGAAATAGCGGTTTATCGCACAATCCTTGAAAAAACAGATAAATGGAATGCAACGCTAAGCTATTACGGCTACGCTAAAGTTGAGGAGTTAAGCGATTTGGGCGCAAGTGCCGACCCGAAATCCATTCCTTATTCGATTGACGTTTCCACTTGGCGTTTGGCTGAATAACTTAATAAAATTAAACCGTCAAGGCGTAAAAGCCTTGACGGTTTTTTTATAAATTCTCATTAAGCAAATAATTTGCAATTTCTTTAATAGGCTTTTTTTCCGAAGCTGTTAAGGCGTTATAAAGCTCGGAGCTTTTAAAGCGAACCCCCGTAAGTCTTTCTGAAATTTCCAAACAAAGCTCAGTGTCCATAGCATCGGAAAAAACCTGTACTTTTTCAATAACCGCTTCTTTAAGTGAAAACAACATTTGAACGCCGCCGAAACTGAATCTTTCGTTTAACTCAATATCAAAGGGCATTGTGTTTCCCATTTTCCATTCCCAAGATATCTGTTTTTCGTAATATTTTTTTACGTCGTTCAAAGCTTTTTCTGTGGGCACGTAATCAGAAACTTCGCCGTAAAGAGCGTTATAAGCTGTGCGTATGGCGTTTAACATTGAATCTATGTTAATGTCTTTTGAAAGCTCCGAAAGGTTACAAACCCTTGCTCTGACCGACTCAATGCCCTTTGAACGAATTTTTTTCGGGTCAACGTTTAAATAGTTTTGCAAACGGCTCAAATCGGAATTAATAAGAAGAGTGCCGTGATGCTGTTTGATGTTTTTACGAACGCAGAAAGCGTTTCCCGAAAACTTTTTGCCGTCTGCCAAAAGGTCGTTTCTGCCGGAAAATTCACACTCAATTCCAAAAGACTCAACTGCTTTTAAAATCAAATTAAGCTGTTTATCTAAATCGTAGCGATTTTCGCCGGCAATAAAAGAAAAATTCAAATTACCCAAATCGTGATAAACCGCGCCGCCGCCCGTAATTCTTCTAACGAGCTGAACGTTATCCTTTTCCATTTGAGGAAGATTGCATTCCTTCCACGGATTTTGGTTTTTTCCAATAATAACTGCGTTTTCATTTATATAAAAATAAAGCATAATATCATCGGGCGAAAGGTTATCGATAAACCACTCGTCCAAGGCTAAATTTTCCCATCCGTCGTTTGTTTTGGAAAGATACCAATAGTTTTTCATTTCACAAATTCCTTTGTTTTGTTTTATTAAGTATAGCATATTTTTTAAAAAAAATAAAGAACTTTATTTTAGTTTGACAAAAGCCTTTTCAAAATGATATAATAAAAAAGTTAAAAAGCCGAAAAGTGAGACGAAAAAATGCAGCAAATAATAGCTTTTGTAAAAGAAAATATTTATGTTATTATGGCGGCGTTAGGCGCAATAGCCGCCGTTTTAATAACTGTTGATAACTTTAAAAGCTCAAAATATAATAAACAAGAGCAACTGCAAATAGTGGTTGTCGGCATATTATCGCTTTTAATAGCTCTTTTTATGGCGAATTTGGCAAACTGGTTTTTCTTCAGAGATGCAATGTTTGCCCTCGGTAAAAACTACACCTTCACTGAGCTTTTTTCTAAAGCGGGCTTTACCTTCTATGCCGGACTTTTCACCTTTTTCGGTGTGGCAGCTCTAATCTTCAAGGCGTTAAAATTCAATTTAAAAGAGCTTTTCTATTACCTTGTTCCCGCAGTTCCGCTTTTCCACGGAATTGCGAGAGTCGGTTGCGCACTTTCGGGTTGCTGCTACGGAATAACAATAAACTTAAAGCTTGGCGAAATAGTAATAGAAAAATTCCCAACTCAGTTTTTTGAAACCCTCTTCCTCTTTATTCTTTTTTTCCTTTTGGAATATAAGATTGAAAAGGGAAGAACGGTAACCTATTTTTCGGCATACGCCGTTTTTCGCTTTTTAATTGAATTTTTAAGAGGCGATGACCGCGGTTTTTTAATAAGAGAAATTCCGCTTTCGCCTTCACAACAAATGGCAATAATCGTGCTTTTCATTGTGGCGTGCTATCTTGTTTTAACTAAATTAAACAAAATTAAATTAAAAGTGGCAATAATAGGCGTTATATCAGGCGTTTTATTGCTCTTTTCAACCGTTTCGGCGATTATGGTAAATAATTTGAGAAACGCCGATATTGAAGAAATAAAAGCTCTTTACCAAGCCGAAACCGAGCTTGAGCTTAATTTTAAGGAATTTCGTTTCGGCGGAAGCTATTTAAATGCTCACACAACCTGCTATTTTGAATATTCCTACATTGAAAACGGTGAGGAGTTTGTTGCGGCAAGGCAACTTAAAAAACTAAACGGCGACTGGGTAGCCACCTACGAATACAAAGGGAAATAACAAAAATATAACTTTTTTTAACATTTTATAGCAAAATTTGTAAAAAAATGTTGCAAAAAAGAAGTTATTGATTTATAATGTAATCAATAATTACTGCTTGCAAGGAGGATAAACTAATGAAATCAACCGGAATTGTAAGAAAAGTTGACGAGTTGGGCAGAATAGTAGTACCCATAGAGCTTAGAAACGCTTTCGGAATTTCCTCGGGCGACGGCTTGGAAATTTATGTTGAAGGCGATAAAATCGTTCTCACAAAGGCAGCAAAAAAATGCGCCATTTGCGGAAGCGAAAGCAACATTTGCGATTTTGCCGATAAAGCACTTTGCTTGGATTGCATACAAAAAATTAAAAAGCTTTAATAAGAAAACCGGCCAAAAAGGTCGGCTTTTTCTTTAAAAAACAAACGGCTTTGAGAATAATCTCAAAGCCGTTTTTAAATTCAGTCGTTTTCCATGGTGGAAAGGTAGTTTTTCACAAGCTCCTGCAAAAGCTCATCTCTGTCGAGCTTGCAAATAAGACTTCTTGCATTTTTATAGTTGGTTATATATGTGGGGTCTTCGGAAAGAATATAACCTACAATTTGGTTAACGGGGTCGTAGCCTTTTTCAACAAGAGCCGCATGAACTTCCTGAATTATTTTATACATTTCATTATCTTTGTCGTCAAGTGAAAAAGTCATAGTGCCTTTATCAAGCATTGTTAATTCCCTCCGTTCACTGTGTATATTGTCATTGTATCACAAAAAGTCATTTAAATCAAGATAAAATATCAAAAAAATCAGCTTCTTAAAACAATTCCTTTTGCATTAAGCGCTTTTAATATTTTTTTCATGGCGGCGTCAACGTCGGCATCGGAAAGGGTACGGTCGGGCGCACGGAAAGAAAGACTGAACGAAACGCTCTTTTTGTTTTCTCCGAGAGCCTCACTTCTGTAAACGTCAAACACCTTAATTTCTTTAAGAAGATTTTTCGAAGCCTTTAAAATATCGTTTTCAATTTCTTTAACGAAAACGTCCTCGTCGCAAACAACCGAAATATCTCTTTCAGATGCGGGGAACTTCGGCAACGGCTCATATTGCTTATCTGCCGAGGCGGAATTGAATAAAGACTCGAAATCAATCTCTGCGGCAAAAACGCGCTTATCTATGCCGTAGTTTGCTAAAACAGCAGGATGCACTTCGCCGATTAAAGCAATCATAGCATCGCCCGAATAAAGCTTTGCAGTGCGGTAAGGATGATAACTTACGTTTTCCTTTTCGGCGGCTATATTGTCAATCTTAACGCCAAGCTTGCCGGCAAGCTCTTCAAGAATGCCTTTAATGTCATAATAGTCAACACCCTCGCCGTAAATACCTAAGGTAATAACGGTTTTTTCTTCGGGAAGCTTTACTTCGTCTTCGTTAGGCAAATAAACGGTTGCAACCTCAAAAAGCGATGCCGCACTGTTTCTGTAATTTATGTTTCGTGAAACAGTTTCAAGCATTGAGGGAAGCGCAGTGGTACGCATTACGCTTGTGTCCTCGCCGAGAGGATTCAAAATTTTAACGCTGTTTCGAAGAACGCTGTCGGCAGGAAGATTGATTTTATCGTAATATTTGGGGCTTATAAACGAATAAGTGGTTATTTCATTTAAACCGAGCGCAGTTAAGCAAGAAACCGCTTTTTTCTCAAATTTTTGAAGCTCGCTTCTGCCGCCCTCGGTAGAGGTACCTCTTATAAGGGTTGTGGGAATTACGTTATATCCGTAAAAACGCGCAACTTCTTCGGCAATATCGGCCTTCGATTCAATGTCGGCTCTGAAAGAAGGAATTTCAAGAAGATTTTCCGCTTCATTATATTTTATGCCAACACTTTCAAGATATTCAAGCATTTTTTCATTTGAGATGTCGGTACCTAAAAATGCGTTAATCCAATCGGGGCAGAATGCAATGGTATTAGCGGCTTTTTTATCGTTGTCGATGTCTATTTCTCCGCAAACAACCTCGCCTGCGCCCAAAAGGGTAACAAGCTCAACGGCGCGGTCTAAAGCGGCTTTTGTAAGACGTGAGTCTAAGCCCTTTTCAAATCTTCCGCTCGATTCGCTGCGAATTCCAACCTTGCGAGAGGTTTTTCTAACAGAAGAACCAACGAAGTTTGCACTTTCGAAAACAACGGTTTTTGTATCGTCGGTAATTTCCGAGTTTAAACCGCCCATAACGCCTGCGAGGGCAACGGCCTTTTTACCGTCGGCAATAACGAGATTATCAGAGGATAAAACAGTTTCTTCATTGTTAAGAGCAACGAAAACTTCGTTATCAAAAGCACGGCGGACTTCAATGGCCTTTCCTTCAAGACAGGCATAGTCAAAGGCGTGCATAGGCTGACCGTATTCAAGCATAACGTAGTTGGTTATGTCGATTATGTTGTTTATGGGACGAACGCCGGAGTTTCTGAGTCTTTCGCGAAGCCAAGCGGGAGAAGGCTCAATTTTAACGTTTTTAACAACTCTTGCAGAGTATCTGGGACAAAGGTCGGGAGAAGAAACTTTAATTGAAATGTAATCTTCAATTTTTCCTTCTGCCTCTGTAACCTTGGGAGTTGAAACGTTAAGCGGACGAGCAAAGGTTGCCGCCGTTTCTCTTGCAAGACCTATAACCGATAGGCAGTCGGGACGGTTGGGAGTAATTTCAAACTCAACAACAACGTCGTCAAGACCTAAAACCTTTGCAATATCGTCGCCGGGCTTGCAGGGCTCTTGCAAAATGAAAAGTCCGTCGGAATTGGCGTAGGGATAATCGTGCGAGGTAAGACAAAGCTCGTCGATAGAGCAGAACATACCGTAAGACATAACGCCTCTTAACTTGCCTGCGGTGATTTTTTCACCGGTGGGAAGAAGAGAGTTATGTAAAGCAACGGGAACAAGGTCGCCCTCTTTCATATTCGTTGCGGCAGTTACAATAACAATGGGTTCTTCCTTGCCGATATCAACGGTGCAAACGGTAAGACGGTCGGCATCGGGGTGCTTTTCGGTTTTAAGAATTTTGCAAACCACAACGTTCTTAATGCTTTCGTTTAAAACCTCAAAACCCTCAACCTTTGAACCGCTCATGGTAAGAGCGTCGCAAAAATCTTTTACGTCTATATCTTTAACGGGAACGTATTCGTTTAACCAATTAAGTGAAAGCTTCATATCTGTTATCTACCTTTCCCAGCGCAATTAAAACTGATTCAAGAATCTAACGTCGTTTTCGTAAAGCAAACGCATATCGTCTATGTTGTAGCGACGCATTGCAATACGTTCAAGACCTAATCCGAAGGCAAAGCCCGAATAAATTTCGGGGTCTATACCGCAGTTTGCCAAAACCTTGGGATGCACCATTCCGCAACCCAAAATTTCAATCCAGCCCTCGTTTTTGCAAAGACGGCAACCTTTACCGCCGCAGGAGAAGCATCTAACGTCAACCTCTGCCGAAGGCTCGGTGAAGGGGAAGTGGTGGGGACGGAAACGAACAACCGAATCTTCACCGTAAAGACGCTTAATAAAAACCTCTAAAGTTCCTTTAAGGTCCGACATAGTAATACCTTTATCAACAACCAAACCCTCAATCTGATGGAAAAGAGGAGAGTGCGTTGCATCAACCTCGTCGGAGCGGTAAACTCTTCCGGGAGAGATAACTCTGATAGGCGGCTGAGTTTTTTCCATAACACGAACCTGAACGGGAGACGTCTGAGTGCGGAGAAGAACCTTTTCGTTTATATAGAAGGTATCTTGCATATCTCTTGCGGGATGGTCGGGCGGCAAGTTAAGCGCTTCAAAGTTATAGTAATCGTATTCAACCTCAGGACCGGTTACAATCTGATAACCCATTCCGATAAAAATTTCCTCAATTTCCTCCAAAACGGTGTTAAGAGGATGTTTTTTACCTAAGGTTTTGGTTTTACCGTCTAAGGTAATGTCGATTTTTTCCTTTTCAAGCTGAGCGTAAAGCTGCTTTTTGCCGATTTCGGCTTTCAAAGAATTTATTTTTTCTTCCAAAACCGATTTTATTTCATTTGCGAGCTGACCCATAACGGGGCGTTCCTCAGCAGAAAGCGAGCCCATTTTTTTCAAAACGGCGGTAAGCTCTCCTTTTTTGCCGAGATAAGTAACACGGAGATTTTCAAGCATCTCGGTGTCGTTGCATTCCTCCAAAGCTTTAAGGGCCTTTTCTTTAATTGCGTTAAGCTCGTTTTTCATTTAAACACGCCTTTCTAAAAATAAAAACTTCCGCTCATATAGAACGGAAGTAAAATTCCAAACCACTATAAAGTGAGCATTCGGATACAAACATATCCTATCCCTCTAACGGAGGACACCGTGCCGCTCTACTTCTTTGTTCAAGAGGCAAGCTCATGGGAGAACTTCGCCGAGACTGCTTAAAAAGGGCTTTCAGACTAAGGCGCCTTTATCTCTGGTAAGCAAAAAACTGCGGTTACTTTGCCCAATCATTGCTTTTTATATCTACTTTTTAATATTATATTAAAAAAATGCCAAAATGTCAAGACCTTTCGAACTTTTTATTTGTCGCAAAATGTTGTAAAAGGTCGAAAAATAGTTTATAATTAAAGAAATAAAGATGGAGAAAAATATGAAATATCCGGCAGTTATAACTTCGTTGGCAGTTTTGGCGGCAACCTTATTATTTATTCTCATCGGAAGATTTTGGCTTCCGCTTGTTTTTGCATTGATTTTTGCCGTTTTCGCAATTTTTCTTTTAATTTTCAAAAGAAAAACTGTAAAAGGCGTTTTCCTTATTGTCTTAACAATAACACTTGCGGCTACAGCGTTAAGCTCTGCCGTAAGACTTAATTTTCTTGAAGCTGCCGATGAATACAGGGGCGAGATTTTCAATTTAAACGGTGAGGTATTAACAACTCCCGAGCTTACGAAAAGCGGTGAAATAACCTTTATAATTAAAGATGAAAATATTACAAACGGAACGATAAAGGTAACTTTTTCGGAGGTAAATTATCTTAACAAAATAAAAATAGGCGATAAAATTGAAGCCGAGGCGGTAGGCGAAAAGGAGAGACCGAGCAATAACGATTTTTCAAAGGGAATAACTTTGAAATGCTTTTTACCTTACGGCATAAAGGTTATAACAAATGAAAACCGTCCGTTAACCTATTACGGCGAGCTTTTGGCAAAAAGGTGCGGCGATATAATAAGAGAAAAGGTAGGCGGCGAAACGGGAATGTTTGCCGCGGCAATGCTAACGGGTAAAAACCTTCCCGAAGGCAAATCAACCGAGAATTTCAGAACGTCGGGCATATCGCATTATTTCAGTGTTTCGGGCTTTCACCTTGCAGTTCTTTCGGGCGTAATATTATTTTTTGCCAAGGTTTTAAGGCTGAATAATAAATTAACGGTTATATTGGTTTTAGTTGCTTCAATTTTCGGATGCTTCTTTGCGGGCTTTGCAATTCCCACAATTCGCGCCGCGGTTATGACTGCGACTCTTGCCGTTTCAACGCTTATTTTGCGAAAAGGCTCGTCTTTAAACACAATTTGCATTATAACTGCGGTGTTTCTCATTGTAAATCCCACTCTTATTTATTCCGTTTCGTTTTTGCTTTCTTTTTCTGCGGTTTTCGGAATAATAGTCTTCTCAAACCTCTTAATAAAATTCTTAAAGAAATTCGAAAACAAAGAAAATTTACATAAAATTTTAAAAGTTATAATGCCGCCTGTTTTTATATCGCTTGGCGCAACGCTGTTTACCTTTCCCGCCTCTTTTTTATTCTTCGGATATTTGCCCGTTTATTCCGTAATCACTAATCTTTTAACCTCTTTCGCGGTGTCGGTTTTATTCGTTTTTATTTTAATATTGGTTTTCGTTTCCGAAGTACCCGTTTTATGCGAAATTATCGCAACTTTGGTAAGAGCAATTACAAATCTCGTTACGGGAATCGCAACTTTTATTTCGTCGCTACCCGCCGCAAGACTTTATCTTTCGTTTGAAATCACCGTCCTCGTATTGTTGGCAATAGCTTGCGTTATTATAATTATAAAGATGCGAAACCGCCTGAAATTCAAAATAATTCCCATAGCTTTGGCGGTGGCTTTAATTGTTTCGTCGGTTGTGATTTTCATTCCCAAAACCAAAATTGCGGTAATTAAAGATTACAATTTTTCAGGTGTTGCCATCACCAACGGCGCTACGAGTATGCTTTATCTTTTCGAACAAGAGGAAAATGCCGATTATGAGGAATTTTTACTCAAAAACGGATTTTCGAACTGTAAATACGTAATAACACCAAACGAAATTACTGAAAATGAGATAAATATTCATAATTTAAGTGTTGAGAAAATAGAAACCGAAGACGGCACAGCGCTGTTTATTGAAGCGGAAAATGAAACCGTTTTGATTCTTCCCAATAACTTTTCGCTTAAAAATATTTACAAAAGCGCAGTTTGTGATATAATAGTAAGCGGCGGTAATATTAAAGACCCCGAATATCTCTATTACAGCGAGATGAAAATGCTCATAACTCTTGACAATTCTTTTTACAGAAGAAGTGAGCTTTTTAAAATAGCAAATGAAGTCGGTGCCGAATTCAAAGATGTTTCGGAAAGCTTGCAGGTAAATAAATATCTATCTTAACGGAGGTGAGATGTAATGAGCGTAGCCGAACTTAAAAAACATATAGCAGACGGAAACTTTCAGCCCATTTATCTCTTTCTCGGTGAGGAAAATTATTTCAAACGTCATTATCTCAATTTAATTAAAGAAAAGCTTTTAAACGGCTTTGAAGATTTCGACCTAACCGTATTCGAAGGAAAAAAACTAACGGTAACGGAGCTTCAGGATGCCTTAAACGCCCTTCCGATTGCGGCAGAAAAAAGAATAACGGTAATTAAAGATTTGCCTTTAAATAAATCTAACGAGGTTTGCGAGCTTATTAAAAAAGACGGCGGAAGTGAAACCAACGTTTTAATAGTTTATCAGCAAGACGATTCTTTTTTAAAAAAATCCGATGAAGCAAAAGAATTTTGCAAGGCATCGGGCGCGCTCATGTGCGAATTCGTAACCGTTAAAGGTGTTGAACAAACCGATTGGGTTGTGAGATATTTTGCCAAAAACAAAAAAACTATAAGCCGTGAAAACGCCGAATATTTTCTTTCAATTTGTCCCGAAGGGCAGGATGCCGTTAAAAATGAATGCGATAAGCTTATTGCAAGATGCGAAAAGGCTGAAATAAAGCCTTTCGATATAGACGAAATGGTTACTCGTTCGCTTGACAGTAAGGGCTGGCAATTAACCGAAGCGGTTATAACGGGCAAAACAAACGAGGCTTATATTCTTTTGCAGGAGTTTTACGATATGAAGTTCGATGAAAGCGTAATTGCGGGCTTCATTTATAAAGCAATAGTAAATTTAACCGAAGTAAAAATGGGAATGCTTTCAAATAAAACCGCCGCTTATTTGGCTCAGGCGGGATTAGGCAATAAAAAAGAATTCGTTGTAAAAAAACAAATGAATTTGGTTAAAAATTTGCCGCTTTCTTATTTTTCGGAATGCATCTCTCTTTGCCTTGAATGCGATATAGACGTAAAAAGCAAATCCATCAATAAAAAAACCAGAATAGAAACGTTAATTGCCAAAATTGCGGCAAAAAGAGCTCAAAAACGTTAAAAATTTTAAAAAAGTGTTGACCGAAATTCAATTCGGTGATATAATATGTAAGTAAACCGATGATTAAGGATAGTAACCGAGGCATAATTCATTCAAAGAGAGTCGCAGACGGTGTAATTGCGATAGTGATGGCAACGGCGAATGGGCTTATGAGGGCAAGCTGAGCGGCTTTAAGCCGTAAGGTAAGACGGAATCCGACCGTTACAGCGGAACGTGCATTATTGTGCATTGAGTGCGCCTTAGGGCGAATTTGGGTGGTACCGCAGGATTTACCGTTCCTGTCCCATTATTTGTGGGATAGGAACGTTTTTTTTATAACTTTTTAAATAACCCGAAAGGAAAAAATAAAATGAGCAAAATGAGAAAAATATACATTCCCGAGGATAAAATTCCAAAGGCGTGGTATAACGTTAAGGCCGATATGAAAGAGCTTCCCGACCCGCTTTTAAATCCGCAAACCGGTAAAGTGGCAACGCTTGAAGACCTTTCAAAAGTTTTTTGCACCGAGCTTGCAAAGCAGGAGCTTAACACCACCGACAGATATATTGAAATTCCCGAAGAGGTAAGAGAATTTTATAAAATTTACCGTCCCTCTCCGGTAATTCGCGCATATAACCTTGAAAAAGAGCTTCAAACTCCCGCAAAAATTTATTTTAAGTTTGAGGGAAATAACACCTCGGGAAGCCATAAATTAAATTCGGCGGCTGCTCAGGTTTATTACGCAAAGAAACAGGGCCTTACTTCTCTTACAACCGAAACAGGAGCAGGCCAGTGGGGAACTGCGCTTTCAATGGCGGGCGCTTACTATAATATTCCCGTAACTGTATATATGGTTAAAACGTCTGTTGCTCAAAAGCCTTACAGAAAATCAATAATGGAAGCCTACGGTGCAACCGTTGTTCCCAGCCCCTCAAATACTACCGAGGTTGGAAGAAAAATTCTTATAAGCGACCCTGAAACAGGCGGCTCGCTTGGTTGTGCAATTTCCGAAGCTGTTGAAACCGCAACCAAAACAGACGGATGCAGATACGTTTTAGGCTCGGTTTTAGACCAAGTTGCTCTTCATCAAACTATTATAGGTCTTGAAACTATTGAAGCAATGGAAATGGCAGGCGATTATCCCGATATTATAATAGGTTGCGCAGGCGGCGGCTCAAACCTTGCAGGTCTTGCGGCTCCCTTCGTAGGTCAAAAGCTTCGCGGCGAACATAATCCTTATATTATAGCGGTTGAGCCCGAAAGCTGTCCTTCAATGACGAGAGGCACCTACGCTTATGACTATTGCGATACAGGCAAAATCACACCTCTCGCAAAAATGTATACTCTCGGAAGCGGCTTTAAACCCTCTCCCATTCATGCGGGCGGCCTCCGTTATCACGGAATGAGCCCCATCGTTTCGAAGCTTTATCACGACGGTTATATAAACGAAGCTCGCACCGTTTCACAGCTTGCGGTTTTCCAAGCAGCAACCCTCTTCGCAAGAGTTGAAACCATTTTGCCCGCTCCCGAATCATCTCATGCAATTTGCGCCGCAATTCAAGAAGCAATTAAGTGCAGAGAATCAGGTGAGTCCAAAACAATTCTCTTTAACTTAACGGGTACGGGATATTTCGATATGACTGCCTACTCCGCTTTCAGAAACGGCACTATGGCAGAATATTCCCCCTCCGAAGAAGAACTTAACGGAGCCTTTGAAAAGCTTCCCAAAATTGAATAAAATAAAAAACGGTCTGGAATTCAGACCGTTTTTTTATTAACCGTTACGGAAAAAGTAAAACCTTTAAAGCCGATTTATTTATAACCGCATCAAAACCTTTTTTCCAGTCGTCAAGGGGTAATTTTAAGCTCATAGCAAAGCTTATATCAATCTTGCCGGTGTAAAGCAAATCCAAAGCAATTTTCCAAGTAGACATAGCAGTTGAGTTCGAAGAGTAAACCTTGAGCTCCTTCATAAAAATTTTGTTAACGTCAACTTGAATGGGCTTGGGGAAAACACCCATCATAAGAACTTGACCGTGAGTTTTTACAACTTTAAGGCAGATGTCTAACGAGGGAGTTGCGCCGGCACATTCAACGGCAATATCTGCGCCCAAGGGTGCAATCTCGGTTAAATATGCCTCTAAATCTGCGGTGTTTGTAACGTATTTTTCAGCACCAAGCTCAACGGCCTTTGCCAATCGGGGCTCGTCCTGAGGCAAACCGCTTACAATAACTCTTGCACCTTGCGCAAGTAAGCACTGAACAATGAAAAGACCGATAGTTCCCGGGCCGCTTACAACTGCAATATCCCCTTCTTTTACTTTAATTATTTCATAGGTACCTCTTACAGCGCAGGCAAAGGGCTCGGTCATAGCGTATTTTTCTTTGTTTTGGTCATCATCGGGAATCTTGAAGCAATATTTTGCAGGACAAACCATATATTCGGCCATAGCGCCGTTTTTATGGGTGCCAACAGACTTTCTTTCTTTGCAAAGAGTTACTTCACCTGCGGTGCAATAAACACAGGAATCGCAGCTGTAACAGGCGGGAAGACCGGTAACGTAATCACCGACCTTTAAACCTGTAACCTCAGAGCCAACTTCTTCAACAATGCCAACATATTCGTGACCGAGAGCAACAGGCATAACAAGGTCGCGCTGGTCGTGAAGAGAGTGAATATCAGAGCCGCAAATTCCGCAGGCAACGACCTTCATTAAAATTTCATTAGCCTTGGGTGAGGGTTTTTCAATATCCATAATTTTAACGCCATCGGGACCTAAACCGTATTTGACAAGTGCTTTCATAATATTAGCCTCCTTGATGAAAATAAATTTCATAATTTCATTGACAAGAAAAATAAATGAGTGTAAAATGAAAATATCTAATGTAAAGGAGCGAAAATAATGCTCATTCAACAAAAACAAATTGCAGAAAAGGCCGGAGTTTCTTACGCCACCGTATCACGAGCTTTCACAAACAGCGCAAAGGTTTGTCCTCAAACCCTTCAAAAAATACGAAATGCAATGATGGAGCTTGGAATTTCCGACATAGATAGCCTTTTTTTAGGAAAAAGCTTTTTAATAAAAACTGTTATGGTTGTAGTGGGCGATTTGGCAAGTGAATACTATGCCACCATTATAAAGGGGATTTATAACGTTTTAGAACCTCTTGGTTATATGATTGTTCTTTGTAATAGCAACTACGATTCGGAAACCGAAATTCGCGCAATGAAGCGCGCCGAAGATAACGGTTTTTCAGGCGTTATTATGATAACTGCTGTTGAAAATGAGGCATTAGTAGATTTTTTACACATCACAAAAATCCCCGTTTTATTCGTTAACAGAAATATCCGCACCATAGATATGGATGTGGTTAAAATAGATAACTACCGTGGCGGCTATATGGCTGCCGAATATCTTTTGCAACACGGACATCGTAAAATCGCACATGCGGCAGGCGATAAAGATTCCACCGTATGCAAAGACAGAGTGCGTGGCTTTTGTGACGCAATGGCAGATTATAACGTTCCTTTTTCCGAAGAAGATGTTTTCTATTGCGGTCAGCTTCGTTCGGGAGGCAGAAGCTTTATAAAGAATTTACTTCGAGCTAATATGCCGTATAGTGCTGTATTTTTCAGCAATACCGTTATAGCTCAGGGAGCGCTTGAGATTGTTTCAAGCGCAGGGAAGAAAATCCCTGAGGATTTAAGCCTTATATGCTTCGACGATTCTCCTGTTTTGAATGAGGACGGGTTTCCGTTAACAACAATCAGTTATAATCCTTTTAATATGGGGGAAACCGCCGCAGACGTTTATCTAAAGCGTATTTCCGACCCGCTTGGTGACAGAATTAAGCTAAGCTTTTCTCCGCGTTTTCAGGAAAGAGGAAGCGTTTTAAAGTTAAAATAAGTTTATTTACCGCATCTTTCGTTTGCTTCTTTGTATAAATCAAGGAAGCCCCAAGTGGTAAGGCCGAGACGTTCAACTCCTTCAATGTCCAACCAGTCATAAACGTCGTCTAATTTTTCGGGAATACTGCATTTGATTTTGCCGTATTTTCCTATTGCTTTTGAAACCAATTCGACCTGTTTAACGGTGGTGCAGCCGAATTCGCCGTTACCGGTTTTAACAAAGTCTGCGCCGCCTTCCATAACTATTTTGCTGGCGGTCATAATTTCTTCATCGGTAAGAGCAGGAGTTTGAATAATAACCTTTAAAATCATATCCTTGGGCATAACGTTTCTGACTGCACGGATATCCTGAATTGCTTCATTATACATTTTAGATTTTAAATAGCTGAAATTCAAATACATTTCAACCTCGTCTAAACCCATTTCAAGATAACGCTTTGCGCCTGCAACTTTAACTGCGGTATCGTCGGAGCCTGCATTATTGCAGCAAGAAAACTCTAAGCCAACACCGGAACCTTTAATCATTTCTTTAATGTATTCGGCATAGCATTTGAGAACAAATACCGATTTGCAGCGGTATTGCATTGCAATCTCTGCTGTTTTTCTCATATCTTCTTTTGTTGCTAAAACTCGCATATCTCCAATATCGGAAATAGAAGCTATTTTTGCGCCATCAACTATCATTTTTATATTCCTCCTTATATTTGAGAGAATTTTTCCCTCTTATCTATATAAATACCAAAAAAACGAAAGTTTTGCAATCCAATTTCATTAATTTCATAAATTTCATAAAGTTAACCAACAAAAAGCTCCCGTGAAAAATTCACGGGAGCTTTTATTAGCTTTAAATCAAGCCGCAGATGTTAAAGAATTAAACACCCTTCTTAGCTTTTCTAATCTGCTCGAGAGGAGTATAGTTCTTAATGGAAACGTGGTCCTTAAGAGGAATGAGCTTCTCGTTGATAGCATCGAGAATCCACTCGGGCTGCGGGAAGAATTCTTTATCATATTCGAAAGCGGGAGTAATCCAGTTTTCGGAGCCAACGATTGCGGGCGGTGCATCGAGGTAATCGAATGCGAGGTCGGTGATGTTTCTTGCCATATCGTTGAGAACAGAACCTCTGGAAACAGCATCGGAAGCAAGTAAGATTTTGCCGGTCTTCTTAACAGACTCGATAACGGGCTCGTAGTTGAAGGGGCAAACAGAACGTGCGTCGATGATTTCAGCAGAAATGCCGTATTTTTCTTCGAGAATCTTAGCTGCGTCGAGAGCTCTGTAAAGAGTTGCGCCGATGGTGAGGATTGTGATGTCTTTACCTTCCTTCTTGATATCGGGCTCGCCGAAGGGAATCTCGTAGTAGCCTTCCGGAACGCCTTCCTTGTGGAATTCTTCACCCTTGTCGTAAATTCTCTGGCTTTCAAAGAATACAACGGGGTCGGTTCCCATAAGAGCGGAGTTCATAAGACCCTTAGAATCGTAAGGAGTACAGGGGAATACAACCTTAAGACCGGGGATATGGTTACAAAGAGCAGTCCAGTCCTGAGAGTGCTGTGCACCGTATTTAGAACCAACGGAAACACGGAGAACAACGGGCATCTTAAGGCCGCCTGCGCTCATTGCCTGCCATTTTGCGAGCTGGTTGAAGATTTCGTCGCCTGCACAGCCGATGAAGTCAGCATACATGAGCTCAACAATAACACGTCCGCCTGCCATGCCGTAGCCTACAGCAGTGCCAACGATAGCGGATTCAGCAATAGGAGAGTTGAAGAGTCTGTGATAGGGGATAGCTTCGGTAAGACCACGGTAAACGGAGAATGCGCCGTTCCAGTCTCTAACGTCTTCACCGTATGAAACGAGGGTAGGATCGGTGTAGTATTTGTCGAAGATAGCTTCGAAGATACCGTCACGGATGTTGTAAACCTTAGCTTTTGAGTAGGGCTTGCCCTTTTCGTCGAAAGCATAACGAGCCTTGTTCTTTATCTGGATAACACGGGGATTTTCCTCTTTGTTTTCCATGAGAACTTCGGGCTTCTCATCGAGCATTTTCTCAACTTTCTCGTTAGAGAACATGAGGTTTTCGATGAAGTCGGGGTTCTTTTCGAAATCGGTGTAGGGAGAGATTTCAAGATCTGAAGCGAGCTCGAACATAGCTCTGTTTCTTTCGGCAGCAAGCTTTTGAACAGCTTCAATATCTTCGTTGGTAATGCCAACTTTAGCTTTTACAAGGTCTTCGGGGAATACTTTAATCGGGTCGTGTGCTGCCCACTCTTCGAGCTCTTCCTTGGTTCTGTAAGTCATAACGTCGGAAGTGGAGTGACCGCTCAAGCGGTAGGTAACAACGTCGAGAAGAACGGGGCCGTTGCCCTTTTTGATTTCTTCAATTTTTCTGCCGTAGCATTCGATAAGAGCGAGGGGGTTCCAACCGTCAACTCTTTCAGCATTCATGCCGTTTTCAGCCATAGCGCCAAGTCTTGCGAGGTCGCCGTAAGCCATGGTTTCGCCGCGAGTCTGACCGCCCATGCCGTAGCTGTTGTTGTTGAAGTTGTAGATGATGGGGAGACCGCCGTTGTGGCCTTCGGGCCAAAGTTCACGCATCTGGTCCATGTTAGCGAAGTTCATAGACTCGTAAACAGGGCCTCTTGCTGCAGCGCCGTCACCGGCGTTAGCAACGATAATACCTTCTTTTTTGTTTACTTTCTTAAAGAGAGCAACACCGGTACCAACAGGTGCGCTTCCGCCAACGATAGCGTTGTTGGGGAAAATACCGAAGGGGAGGAAGAAAGCGTGCATAGAGCCGCCGAGGCCTCTTGAGAAGCCGTTATCCTTAGCGAAAAGCTCAGCCATAAGGCCGTAAAGGAAGAATTCCTTTGCTAAAGCTTTAACAGTGGTGGTCTTTGTGTATTTCTTAACAAGCTCATAAAGTCTGCCGCCCTGAACTTCTTTCATAATTTCGAGAAGTTTTTCATCGGAGAGCTTTTTGATAGCAGACATACCCTTAGCGATAACTTCGTGGTGAGAACGGTGAGTACCGAAGATGAAGTCGTTTTCGTTTAAGAGGTAAGCCTGACCGACTGCGGTTGCTTCTTCACCGATAGCAAGGTGAGAAGGACCGGGATAGGTGAAATTCTTGTTGTTGTAGTTTGCTTCTTTTTTGATGGTCTGAAGCATGGTTTCGAACTCACGGATAGAGAGCATATCCTCGTAGATACCGAGGAGGTCTTCTTTAGTGTAGTTGCCTGCTTCTACTTCTTCCTTAATTGTCTTTTTGTACTGACAAACAGGAATGTCTTTGAAGGTGATTTTGCGAGCTTTGTGGAGAGGTGCGTAGCTGACGTGTTGTGACTTAGGCATTTTTATTACTCCTTTGTATAGATTTTTAAATTATATCATGAAAAGTGCTTCACGGATGATTTCTGCAACAGAGGGATGGGGGAATACGAATTCCTTGAGGTCTTTAATCTTCATTTCAGACTCAACCATCATTGCAGCGCCGTAGATGATTTCGGAAGCGTAGTTGGCAATCATGTGAACGCCTACAAGTCTGTCGTTTTCTTTGTCAACAACGAGCTTGCAGATGCCGTCGCCACCTTCGTTTTCCGCAACGTAACGGCCGGAATACTTCATGGTAATATTAACTTCTTTAGCATCAATACCTGCCTTCAAAGCTGTTTCGAGGGTATGACCTACGGTAGCAACTTCGGGGTTGGTATAAATAGCAGCGGGAATAGCATTGTAGCGCATAGTGTCTTTTTTACCGAGGATGTTGTTAATGGCAACTTCGGATTCACGGTAAGCGGTGTGAGCGAGCATTGATTTGCCGTTTACGTCGCCTGCAGCGTAAAGACCGCTTATGCTGGTACGCATTTTATCGTCGGTTTTAATAGCAGCTCTGTCCATTTCAACGTTAAGAGTTTCCAAACCGATATTAGCGGTGTTGGGCTTACGTCCGATAGAAAGGAGAACTTTGTCTGCTTTAACGGTTTTCTTTTCGCCGTTTTCTTCATATTCAACGTAATCTTTACCAAAAGAGGTAACTTTGCAAGAAAGCTTGAATTCAATGCCCTTTGCTTCGTAGTTTTTCTGAAGAATTTTAGAAACGTCTTTGTCGGTGGGACCGGCAATCTTATCCATCATTTCGATAACGGTAACGTGAGAACCAACGCTGCCGAAATAAGATGCCATTTCCAAACCTATAACGCCGCCGCCGATAACAACGAATTCTTTCGGAATTTCTTTAAGGTCGAGAATTTCTCTGTTGGTAAGAGCAAAGCCTGCATCAACGGCTTCTTTCAAGCCGGGGATGGGAGGAATAACGGCAACTGAACCGGTGGCAATCAAGAGGTTGGTTGCTACGTATTCAACACCGTCTGCTTCAACGTGGAAACCGTCGGGCTTTTTACCGAGAATTTTACCTTTTTTGTTAACAACGGTAACGCCGTTGGCTTTAAGCTGCATTCCAATACCGCTTACAAGAGTTTTAACAACCTTGTTTTTTCTCTCAATAACTTTAACTTGGTCAACGTGAGCTTTATCTGCTTCGGGCACGATAACGCCGTATTTTTCGCTGTGTTTAGAGTAATCGAGAGCTTTTGCGGAGTAAAGAAGAGCTTTTGAGGGAATACAACCTTCGTTAAGACAGGTGCCGCCGAGAGCTCTTTCTTCAATAACGAGAGTTTTAAGGCCGCCGTGGCCTGCGCGTTCACCTGCAAGATAACCTGCAGGGCCGCCGCCGAGAACGATAAGATCAAATTTATCCATTTAATTCACACTTTCTTATTTAGCAAGGAAAATGCTGAAATTTTCAAGAGCTGCGCAAAGGTCACGGAGGAATTTAGAAGCGGGAGCGCCGTCTAAAGCTCTGTGGTCGTATGTGAGCGAGAGGTTCATTGACTGATATGCTTTAAGCTCGCCGTTTACTTCTCTTACCTTAGTGGTGAGGGTGTTAACACCGAGAATACCGGTCTGAGGAGGATTTAAAACGGGAGTGAAGCTTTCAACACCGAAGGAGCCGAGGTTAGAAATGGTGAAGGATGCACCTTGGAGCTTATCGGGGTTGATGTTTCCTGCTTGAGCTTCTTTTGCAAGAGCCTTAGCCTGAACGGAGATTTCAGAAAGCGAGAGAGTATCTGCATTTCTGAGAGTGGGAACCAAAAGACCTCTTTCAGTGTCAACCGCAATACCGATATGAACGTGATTGAAATATCTCATGGTGTCGCCGTTTATAAGATTTGCATTCAAATCCTTGTGCTTTTTAAGAACACGAGATACAGCGTAGATGATGATATCGTTGATGGTGATATTGTTCATCTCAAGCTTTTCTGCGTTTGCTTTAAGCTTCTTTCTGAAAGCAAGGATATCGGTTGCATCGTAGCTCATGTTGTGAGTGAGCTGAGCAGCGTTGGTGAGAGAAGCAACCATTGATTTTGCAATAACTTTTCTGATGTTAGACATCTTAACGTCTTCGAAATCAGCTTCGGGAGCTGCTTCGGGAACGGGTTTAGACATAAGGTCAGCAAGAGAAATTCTGCCGCCGATTCCGGTGCCTTCAATTCCTTCTGCGCCTGCCTTGCCGAGAGCTGCGCCTGTGAAGGTTACGCCGCTGTCGATAAGAGCCTGAATGTCTCTTTCAATAATTCTTCCGTAGGGGCCGGTTCCTGCTGCATAGTTGATGTCAACGTTATGCTTTGCTGCAAGAGCTCTTGCTCTGGGAGAAATTTTAATAATTTCGCCTTCTGCTCTCTGAACGGGAGCAACGGGAGCTGCTGCTGCGGGAGCTGCTTCAGCCTTGGGAGCCTCTGCTGCGGGAGCTGCTTCAGCGGGAGCTTCCTCTTCTTCTGCCTTGGGAGCAAAAGCGGAAACGTCTTCGCCGGGATTTCCGATAACCGCTACGTTTTGAAGACAGGGAACGTCTGCGCCTTCGCCTTCGAAAATTTCAAGTAAAACGCCTTCAACCTGTGCTTCCTCATCAACCGAAGCTTTGTCGGTTTCGTAGGAGAAAAGAAGGTCGCCTACTTTAACGGTGTCGCCTTTTTGCTTATGCCATTTGGTGATAACGCAGCTTTCAACCGAGATACCAACCTTGGGCATGATAATTGCTGTTGCCATTTTTATTCCTCCGTTTTCAGTATATTATTATGATTTTAATTAATTAATCAGTCGATTACGAGGTCTTTGGCGTTTGCGAGGAGATATTTCTCTGCTTCTGCGCACCAGAGACCGTTGTTTGCGGAAACTATTTTGTCAAGCTCTGCAAAGAAGGGGTCGGTCTTGCCTTTTTCGGCAAAATCGGCAATAGCGGTGAGAGGCATGGATTTGTGAGTGTAAATGAGCTTCTTGCCGCCGGGGATAGAGGGAAGATTTTTAGTGGTTTCCGCTGCAGCATCAAGACCGCCTACGTGAGTAATCATCATAGCGGGATTCAAAATGCCTCTTTCCATCTTGTTAAGGCTTTCAATCATATCGTCGGTGTTTCCTCCGGAGGTACCAACGATGTGAGTGAAGTTGTAGTGAACGTTATAGAAGTTGAACATTGCAGAGAAATCGGTTTTGGAAGGACCTGCAAAGAAGTTCAAGCAGCCGTCTTTTGCAAGGATAGCGTCGCCGGTTTCAACAACGGGCTTAACGGGAGCGAAAACGAAAACGTCATCGTAACCCTTGCCGTCGGTGTAAGCGAGAAGGCTTTCAACGGGATTTTCAACGGTTGCGGTGTTCAAATAAACGAGCTTAACGCCGTTCTTTGCTGCTTCTTCAACGGTGAGAATTTCGGAAGCTCTCTTAAGTCTTGCATCGTCGATGTCGGTAACAACAACGAGAGAAGCTTTTCTTTCAGCGTGAATAGCATAGTCAACAGCGCCGAGACCCATGGGGCCCGCCCCTGCCAAAATAGCAAGGTTACCGCCTTCAACAATGCCCATATTGTGAACGTATTTTCCCTGAGGAATGTGATAGTTAGCGTGATAAGCACCTACTATGCAGCTCATGGGCTCTGCAAGAGAACCGTAGAAGTAAGCGTCGCCGTCATAAGCGAGAAGGCAATCGCTTTCCATAACGCAAGAGGGGATAATAGCGTACATAGAGTCGCCGCCAACGTACTGGAAGGAGTAGCCGGGAGCGTCGAGAGAACCTTTGTAGTTCATAGCGGGTTGAATGGCAAATTTGCTGCCTGCCTTGAATTTGTCAGCCCATTTGCTGCCAACTTCAATAATCTCACCGCAGAATTCGTGACCGATAATAATGGGGTTTGTTGCTACGTCGTTGGGAACGCGTTTGTGAGCGGCACCCTGAATTGTTGCCTTGTATGATGACATACAAAGGCTGTCGGAAATGATTTTAACAAGAATTTCGTCATCTTTAATTGCGGGAAGCTCGAAAGTTTCAAGTCTTAAATCATTTGCACCGTAAAGTCTGAGCGCAGTGTTTTTCATTGTATATCCTCCTAAATAGTTTTTTATTAATAATCCAGAGTCTTAACCGTAACTCCGCCTTTAAGAGCGGAAAGATAAAGATTTTCCGGAAGATGTTCGTTTGTAATAACCATATCTACGTCTTTGAGGTTCGCAAAGGTGTAGGCAAGAGATTTTCCAATCTTTGAAGAATCCATGAGAATTATGGTTTTGCTCGCCTTTCTTATAATAGCGCGCTTAACCTCGCATTCGGCGTAGTTACCCGATGTAAATCCGCCTCCTGCCGAAAGACCTGAGGGAGCAATAAAGGCAGTGTCGATATTTATTGATTTAATAAAAGCAAGAGCCTGTGCGCCTGAAATTGAAAGGTTATCCTTGTTTATCGAGCCGCCCACTATGTTGATGGTGGGAAGCGAGTGCTTGGAAAGCTCCAAAGCAATGTTGGGACCGCTTGTAATAACCGAAAGCTTCATATTGGGTATAAGCTTCGAAAAGCACATCATGGTTGAACCGCTGTCGATAAAAACGCTTCTGCCCGTTTCAAGATAAGGTAACGCAGCCTTTGCAATTTGCATTTTGGCAACGATGTTTGAAACTGCACGGTCTTCGTAGTTTTCTTCGGCGGGAGTTTTTTCACGGTTTAAAACCTTGCAACCGCCTCTTATCATCATAATCATGCCTTCGTGCTCGAAAAACTCGAGGTCGCGTCGGAGAGTCATAGTAGAAACGTCGGGAAAAAGTGCGCTGAGTTCTTTGAGCGTGATGATTTCTTCAGATTTAAAAAGCTCTTTGATTTTTTCACGTCGAGTATAATTCATACAAACCCTCCTTTAGACAGAATAAGATAAATAGGCATTAAAATGTCTACAGGAAAATTGTAACATTTTATAACAAAAAAGTCAAGTAAAATAACAAAATGTAACACTTTTTATTTTTTTCACAAAAGCGACTGTAACATACGATTTTTTATGTGCAAAAAGACGGGAATAAAACGCCGCTTGCGAAATGTATAATAATGTATAAAAATAATAAAAAATAAGCAGGAATGCATAAATTTTCGCATAAAACGCAAAATAATGCATAAATATTCGCAAGTATATGCAAAATGTATATTTTCTGCACAAAAATAAATATCAAAACAACAAAAAGTTGTGCATAGGCACGAAAAGCATTGAAATCTATTGCAAGTTTATAAATTTTGGAGTATAATTATCGGCAGATAAAAAATATATAAGCCTTAAAGGCAGAACGGAGAATATAAAATGAAAAAGATTAAGAAAATAGTATTGGCATATTCCGGCGGATTAGATACCTCAATAATCATTCCGTGGCTCAAAGAAAATTATGAGGGCTGCGAGGTTATTGCGGTTGCTGCAGACGTAGGTCAGGGTAAAGAGCTTAGCGGTCTTGAAGAAAAAGCAATAAAGACCGGCGCTTCCAAGTTATATATTGAAGACCTCACCAAAGAATTCATCGAGGACTTCATTTATCCCACTCTTAAAGCAGGCGCTGTTTACGAGGGCAAATATCTTTTGGGCACCTCTTTCGCACGTCCCGTTATTGCAAAGAGAATAGTTGAAATTGCAAAAAAAGAAGGCGCCGATGCAATTGCGCACGGCTGCACCGGTAAAGGTAACGACCAGGTTCGTTTCGAGCTTGCAATAAAAGCATTTGCTCCCGAAATGGAAATCATCGCTCCTTGGCGTATTTGGGATTTAAAATCTCGTGACGATGAAATAGATTACGCAGAAGCACACAACATTCCTCTTAATATCACAAGAGAAACAAACTATTCAAAAGATAAAAACATCTGGCACCTTTCTCACGAAGGTCTCGACCTTGAAGACCCCGCAAACGAGCCTATGTACGATAAAATTCTCGAGTTGGGCGTTTCACCCGAACAGGCTCCCGATAAAGCAACCTACGTAACCATCGGCTTCGAAAAGGGCGTTCCGGTAACCTTAAACGGCAAAAAGACAGGCGCTGTTGAAATGGTTTCGGCTCTTAACGAGGTTGGCGGCGCAAACGGTATCGGCATAATCGATATGGTTGAAAACCGTCTTGTAGGTATGAAATCCAGAGGCGTTTACGAAACTCCCGGCGGCACCATTCTTTACGCCGCTCACGACGCTTTGGAAACCCTCACTCTCGATAGAGATACAATGCATTATAAGAAGCTCATTTCCGAGCGTTTTGCAGAGCTCGTTTACTTCGGTCAGTGGTTCACTCCTCTTCGCGAGGCTCTTTCGGCGTTTGTTGACAAAACTCAGGAAACAGTAACCGGCGAAGTAAAATTAAAGCTTTATAAGGGTAACGTAATACTTGCATCCGTAACATCGCCCGAATCTCTCTATAACGAAGAAATCGCAACCTTCGATGAAGACGAGGTTTATAATCAGTACGATGCAGAGGGCTTCATTAACCTCTTCGGTCTTCCCATAAAGGTTAAGGCGCTCAAAGACAGCAAGAAAAAATAATTTTAAGGAGAAATGCTCCATGAAACTGTGGACGGGACGTTTCAAAAAAACCACCGATAAAAAAACCGATGATTTCAACTCATCGCTCAAATTTGATATAAGACTTTACGAGGAAGATATTGCGGGCTCGGTTGCTCATTCGCAAATGCTTGCAAAACAGGGCATAATTTCCAAAGAGGACGCTGAAAAAATCAAGGCAGGCTTAACGGAAATCAAAGAAGAGCTTAAAGACCCGAAATACGCCGAAAACGAAGCGGAAGACATTCACTCTCTCGTTGAGGGAATGCTCACCGAAAAAATAGGCGATGCAGGTAAAAGACTTCACACGGCAAGAAGCAGAAACGACCAGGTTGCAGTTGACTTAAAGCTTAATTTGCGAAAAGAAGCAACCGAAATCAAGGAGCTTTTATTAGACCTTATTAAAGAAATAACTGCCACGGCAAAGGAAAACACCGAAACCGTAATGGCAGGCTACACACATCTTCAAAAGGCTCAGCCCGTAACATTTGCGCATCACGTTATGGCTTACGCTCAAATGTTCAAGCGCGACGTTTTAAGAATTGAAGATGCTCTTGAAAGAATGAAGGAATGCCCGCTCGGAGCAGGAGCTTTGGCGGGCACCACCCACCCCATAGACCGTTTTGAAACGGCAAAGGCGCTTGGCTTTGAAGCACCCATGGAAAACTCTATGGATTCCGTTTCCGACAGAGATTACGTAATAGAGCTTGCATCGTGTTTTTCAATAATTATGATGCATCTTTCAAGATTTTCCGAGGAAATTATTTTGTGGTGCTCGGGCGAATTCGCCTATATAGAGCTTGACGATGCTTTTTCAACGGGCTCGTCGATAATGCCGCAAAAGAAAAATCCCGATATAGCAGAGCTTTGCCGAGGAAAAACAGGCAGAGTCTACGGCGATTTAATGGCTCTTTTAACCGTTATGAAGGGCATACCGCTTGCTTACAATAAAGATATGCAGGAAGATAAGGAAGCAATTTTCGATGCGGTAGATACCGTTAAAATGGCGCTTTCCGTTTTCACTCCCATGTTTGCAACAATGAAGGTAAATAAAGCGGAAATGAGAAAAAAGGCAGCCGACGGCTTTATAAACGCAACCGACTGTGCCGATTATCTTGCAAAAAAAGGCGTTCCGTTCAGAGACGCCTATAAAATAGTAGGCCAAATAGTCGCATACTGCATAGATAATAAGAAAAATCTTGAAAATATGTCAATAGAGGAATATAAAACCTTTTCCGAGGTTTTTGAAAAAGATATTTTCGAAGCCGTTTCGCTTGAAAATTGCATAAACGGCAGAAACGTTTACGGTGCTCCCGCAAAGCAGGCGGTTTTAACGCAAATTAAAAACACGGAAGATTTTTTAGGTAACTTCAATGGAAAAAATTAAAGTTTTTGTAGACGGAAACGTTGGCACAACGGGAATGCAAATTGAAGAGCGTCTTGAAAAAAGAAAAGATATAGCTCTCTTGAAAATTCCCGAAAGCGAGCGCAAAAATCCCGAAGCAATAAAAAAATTTATGAGTGAAGCCGATATAACCTTTCTTTGTCTGCCCGACGAGGCGGCAAGAGAGGCGGTAGCGCTTTCGGAAGGCACTAACACAAGAATTATCGACGCTTCAACGGCTCATCGCACTCTTCCCGAATGGGCATACGGATTTCCGGAGCTCGAGCCGGAATTCAAAGAAAGAATAAAAACGGCAAACAAGGTTGCAGTCCCCGGATGTCACGCATCGGGATTTATTTCGCTTGTAAGACCGTTGGTTAAAGCGGGAATAATAGCAAACGATGCCGAGCTTTCCGCAACGTCGCTCACGGGTTATAGCGGCGGCGGCAAAAAGCATATTGAAAAATATGAGGGCGAGCAAAGAGATAAAGCTCTTTTAAAGGCTCCAATGCCTTATGCCCTTTCGCTTAAGCATAAGCATCTCCCCGAAATGAAGGCAATTTGCGGGCTTTTAAAAACTCCGCTCTTTATGCCGGTAGTAGGGGATTATTATAAAGGAATGCTCGTAACCGTTCCGATTTTCGGAAGCATGGAAACGGCGGAAAAAATAGTAAAAACCTATGAAGATTGCTATAATGGCAGTCGGTTTGTTAAAGTTATGGGATTAAACAGAGATTTAAGTGAAAGCGGCGGATTTTTAAATCCCGAAGCGGTAAACGGCACAAACTGTCTTGAAATTTCGGTTTTCTCAAACAACGGAACAATTTTACTCGCAGCGGTTTTGGATAATTTGGGCAAAGGCTCGGGCGGCGCAGCCGTTCAGTGTATGAACCTTATGCTCGGAATAGATGAAGGCGAAAGTCTTTAAACCGCAAAAAAGAAAGAAAAAGGATGATAACATTGAAAGAAATTTCAGGAGGCGTAACAGCCGCAAAAGGCTTTACCGCAAGCGGCGTTTATTGCGGAATACGTAAAAACAGAACTAAAAAGGACCTTGCTCTCATTAAATCGGAAACACTTTGCTCGGCAGCGGCGGTTTACACCACCAATAAGGTAAAGGGCGCACCCATTGCCGTAACAAAGGCAAATATAGCAAACGGCAAAGCAATTGCCGCAATTTGCAACAGCGGAAATGCAAACACCTGCAATGCCAACGGTGAAGAGGTTGCAATAAAAACCTGCGAGGCTCTTGCAAAGGAGCTTAACATTTCGGCAAAAGACGTTATAATTGCCTCAACGGGAGTTATCGGTCAGCCTTTAAACGTAGAAGCAATAATCGAGGGAATTCCTTCTTTGGTGCATGAGCTTTCGGTTGAAGGAAGCGACGACGCCGCAAACGCAATTTTAACAACCGACTTAAAGAAAAAAGAAGCGGCTGTTGAATTTGAAATAAACGGTAAAACCTGCCGTATGGGCGGTATGGCAAAGGGCTCGGGAATGATAAATCCCAATATGGCAACTATGCTCGTTTTTGTAACGGGCGACGTTTCCGTTTCATCCGAAATGCTCAAAGTTGCAGTTAAAGAGGCTGCCGACGAAAGCTTCAATATGATTTCGGTTGACGGCGACACCTCAACAAACGATATGCTTTCCGTTATGACAAACGGAATGGCGGGAAATGAAGAAATAACCGAAAAAAATAAAGATTACGAAAAATTTTTAGAAGCTCTTACATTCCTTTGCAAAAAGCTTTCTAAAATGATAGCGGCAGACGGCGAGGGCGCAACCAAGCTTTTAGAAGGGCACGTTTACAACGCCGAAACCAAGGAAACCGCAAGAATTGCGGCGAAATCGGTAATTTCATCAAGCCTCACAAAAGCGGCAATGTTCGGCGCCGATGCAAACTGGGGCAGAGTTTTGTGTGCTCTCGGCTATGCAAAATGTGAGCTTGACGTTAACAAAATAGATATTAAATTTATAAGCGAAGCAGGAGAAATTGCCGTTTGCAAAAACGGTGCGGGAATTCCTTTCTCCGAAGAAAAGGCAAAGGAAATTTTGCTTAAAGACCATATTATAATAGACATTAACTTAAACTCCGGAAATGAAGAAGCAACCGCATTCGGCTGCGACCTTACTTATGAATATGTTAAAATAAACGGAGACTACCGCACCTGATTAAAGAGAGGATAAAAGAGATGGATGATTTAACCTTTAACGCAATCGAACAAAAGGCCGAAGTGCTTGTCGAAGCATTACCCTATATAACGCAGTACAGAGGAAAAACCATTGTAATTAAATACGGCGGCAATGCAATGATAAACGAAGAGCTTAAGAACGCGGTTATTTCGGATATCGTGCTTTTATCTTGCATAGGAATAAACGTGGTTTTAGTCCACGGCGGCGGTCCCGAAATTACCGATATGCTTAAGAAAATAGGTAAAGAAAGCAAATTCGTAAACGGACTCCGTTATACCGATGCCGAAACCGCAGAGGTTGCTCAAATGGTTTTGGCAGGTAAAATAAATAAAGACTTGGTAAATTTAATAAATCAGCACGGCGGAAGCGCCATTGGCATTTCAGGCTTCGACGGCGGTCTTTTAAAAGCTAAAAAGCTTGAAGAAAAAGGCTACGATTACGGCTTTGTGGGTGAAATAAAAGACGTTAACACAAAAATAATAACCGACTCGCTTTCCAACGGATATATCGTTGTAATTTCAACCGTTGCGGCAGGGGAGGACGGCCAAATTTATAACGTCAACGCCGATACTGCGGCGCTTGAAATAGCAATTGCATTAAAAGCCGACAGAGTTTTGGTTTTAACCGACGTAAGAGGTGTTTTGCAAAACGCCGCAGACGAAAACTCGCTTATTTCGGAAATCTCCGTTTCGGAAATTCCCGAGCTTGTTAAAAACGGCACCATAAAGGGCGGAATGATACCGAAAATCGAAAGCATAGCAAATGCGGTAAATTTAGATATCAAATCCGCAAGTATTATAGACGGCAGAGTTAAACACTCAATAATCGTTGAGCTTTTCTCGGCCGACGGCTTCGGAACAATCATTCACAAATAAGAGGTAAAAAATATGTTCACCAGCAAAGATTATATTCAAAAAGATAAAAACGTAATGATAAACACCTACGACAGATATCCCGTTGTTATAGAAAAGGGAAGAGGCGCTATCGCAACCGACGTTGATGGCAAAAAATATATCGACTTCACGGCGGGCATTGCGGTTAACGCTTTAGGCTACTGCGATAAAAAATACGTTAAGTCAGTTATAAAGCAGGTTAAAAAGGTAGGCCATATTTGCAATCTTTTCTATAATCCCACAAGCATTGAGCTTGCGGAAAGAATTATAGAAGTAACCGGAATGAAAAGAGTTTTCTTTGCAAACTCGGGCGCCGAGGCAAATGAAGGCGCAACAAAGGTTGCCAGAAAATATGCCGCAGATAAATACGGCGAGCACAGAAACGTTATTTTAACACTTAACGATTCTTTCCACGGCAGAACGATAACGACTCTTTCGGCAACCGGCCAAAAGCACTATCACGAGCATTTCCAACCTTTAACAAGAGGATTTATCTATCCCGAAGAGAACACTATTGAAGCAATAAAAGCGGCTATGAACGATAACGTTTGCGCTATTATGATAGAGGTTATTCAGGGTGAAGGCGGCGTTAAGCTTCTCGATAAAGAGCTTGTTTACGGAATTCAAAAGCTTTGCGATGAAAAAGACGTTTTACTCATTGTAGACGAAGTTCAAACCGGTGTTTTAAGAACAGGCAAATTCCTTGCTTGCGATTATTACGATATTCATCCCGACGTTGTAACCTTGGCAAAAGGTCTTGGCGGCGGAATGCCCATAGGTGCGGTTTTGGTAAACGAAAAGTGCGAAAACGTCCTCACCTACGGCCAACACGGCTCAACCTTTGGCGGAAACCCCATAGTTTGCGCCGGCGGCATTGAGGTTATGAAACGCACCTCCAATCCCGAAATGCAAAAGGACGTTTGCGAAAAAGGCGAATACATAAGAAAAAAGCTTGCCGAGTTCAAAAACGTAAAAAATATAAGAGGTTTGGGCCTTTTTATAGCGTTTGACCTTGAAAAAGGAGATGCAAAAGCGGTAGTCCGTAAAATTGCCGAAAAGGGATGCTTGGTTTTAACTGCCAAATCATCTCTGCGCTTAACTCCTCCTCTTATCATCAACTATAAAGAAATTGATAAGGGCCTCGAAATTATGAAATCCGTAATTGAAGGAGAGCTTGAATAATGAAACATTTACTTAAACTTCTCGATTTATCATCAAAGGAAATAACCGATATTTTAGACCTTGCCGACGAATTGAAACTCGAAAACAAAAAGGGAATAAAGCATCACCGTCTTGCAGGCCAAACCCTCGGTATGATTTTTGAAAAATCCTCAACCCGCACCCGTGTTTCATTTGAAACGGGTATCTATCAGCTCGGCGGCTATGCTCTTTATTTGAATTCAAAAGATATTCAACTCGGAAGAGGAGAGTCTATTCAAGACACCGCAAGAGTTCTTTCAAGATATTTAGACGGTATTATGATAAGAACCTTCGAGCAGGAAAAGGTTGAAACTCTTGCAGAATACGGCTCAATTCCGATAATAAACGGCCTTACCGATTTCTGCCATCCCTGCCAAGTTCTTGCAGACTTACAAACAATCAGAGAATATAAAGGTTCGTTGGAGGGCAAAAAGCTCGTTTATATAGGCGACGGAAACAATATGGCAAACTCGCTTATCGTCGGTGGCTTAAAAACGGGAATGAGCGTTTCCGTTGCATGCCCTAAGGACTATTCTCCCGATAAAACCGTTTTGGAATTCGCAAAAGATAAAAACTTTGTTTTAACTGAAGATATTTTTGAAGCGGCAAAGGATGCCGATGCAATTTACACAGACGTTTGGGCAAGCATGGGACAAGAATCCGAGGCTGAGGCTCGCAAAAAAATCTTCAAAGATTACTGCATAAGCGAAGAGCTTTTGAAAGTGGCAAAGAAAGATGCAATCGTGCTGCACTGCTTGCCTGCACATAAGGGCGAAGAGATTGAAGAAAGCGTTTTTGAAAACCACGTAAACGAAATTATGGACGAAGCGGAAAACCGTTTACACGCTCAAAAAGCGGTAATGGTTAAGCTTATGGAAAAATAAAAAAACGAAACCCGACTGTTTTTCAAAAGAAACGGTCGGGTTTTAAAAAACAATTTATAAACCGCTCGTTTTTGCTTGACAAAAAAAGCTTTTTTTGCTATTATATATATCGGCGTTAAAAACAGCAAAGCTAATACTGAGGGGCTGTTTCGGCTTTAAGCCTTAATGCTAATTAAATATATGCAGAGATATCGAAGCGGTCATAACGGGGCTGACTCGAAATCAGTTTGCGCTCACGCGCACGGGGGTTCGAATCCCCCTCTCTGCGCCAACGAAAAACAAGTGGCGTTAAGCCACTTGTTTTTTTGTTCCGTTTATGCTATCATTAAATAAATTAAAACGAAACGGATATGAGTAAATGTTCAAGGTAAAATACGGAATAATGAGTGCATCTTCAATAGCGCCCAGATTTATTTCGGCGGTTAGAGCTGCAAATGCAGGTGAAATATGTGCAATATCGTCAAGAACAGGTGAAAACGCCGAGAAAAAGGCAAAAGAGTGGGGAATACCGGTTGCCTATAAAAACCACGAAGCGCTTTTAAACGACGAAAATATAAACACGGTTTATATTTCCTCGGTAAATTCCGCACACTATGAAATGACAAAGCTTGCCCTTGAAAAAGGGAAAAACGTTATTTGCGAAAAACCTTGCACAACCTCAAAAAAAGAAACTGAAGAACTGTTTGAAATAGCAAAATCTCGCGGACTTTTTTTAATGGAAGCTCAAAAAATGCTTTTTTTACCCGTTATAAATCAAGTTTTTGAAACGGTTAAGAATGGCATGCTTGGAGAAATTGCGCTTGTAGAGCTTTCTCACAGCTTTTTGGCAAGCTATAATAACTGGCTTTTTGACTCTTCTTTAGGTGGCGGAACACTTCTTTCGAGCGGCATTTACGCCATACAATTCGTTTTATCTCTTTTTGGAGATATTTCGGAAATTACGGGTGTTTTCACAAGGGATGAAGGACTTGCCGAAAACGGTTATACGGTTTCGGGAAAAACAAAAAGCGGTGTTATCTTCGTCATAAAAAACAGCACCTCGGCCACCTTGGATAACTCTGCAAGAATTTTCGGCTCAAAAGGGAATATAGTTATACCTGAATATTGGAAGGCTCGCAAAGCGATTATTTCAATAAAAGGTCAAGACGAAAAAGAAATTCATCTTCCCGTTGAAAATGAATTCGTTTATGAAGCAAGTCATATAAAAGAATGTCTTGAAAAAAAGATTTTAACAAGTCCCGTTGTTACACCTTTGCTTTCGGTAAAGGGAATTGAAGTGATTGAAAAAATAAAGGCTTTGCCAAACTATAAATAATGTAATAATATAAATAAAAAAACCGCCGAAATAATCGGCGGTTTTCTTTTTTAAGATTAAAGCTCGTAAAGCTGACGCCAGCCCTTGTCGAAACCATCGAGGGTAACGATGATGGGTTCCCAAGTTTTGAATTCGTCAATTGTCAAGCCGTCTGCATAATAGGCCTGCTCATATTCGGGACCGAGAGATGCAGCATAGTCGAAATACTTCTTGTCAACGGGAGCATCGAAACGAAGCTCTCTGGGAATGGGATTTACAGCATCGAGTTCAGCAATAGCCTTCTGAACCTTGGGAGTAACGGTCATGCAGCAGTCAACACCTGCAAGCTCGGAAACCTGGAAAGGAGTTCTGAAAGCTGCGGGCATAAGCTGGCTGTGGAAGCCGCGCTTTTTGTATTCTGCAAACATGTTCTTGATAATAGCAAGAACAGCCCAGTGAATGTATTCAGCATTAGCGTTGGGGTCTTTTTTGAGCATGAAGTCAGAAAGACGACCCATAACAACAGCAGCAGTTGAAGGAGCGGGAGTGATGCCTGCGGCAATAGCTCTTGCTCTACCTCTTTCGTAAGCTTCACCAACTGCAACAGCCTGAGCGGTTGCGATACAAACGGTGGGGTTGGTGGGAATACCGAGAGCAGCAAGCTCTTCAAGAGTCCAAATACCGGCTTTTGTACCGGGGATTTTTACCATAACGTTTTTGCCCCAGCTTGCCATAACCTTGCCCATTTCGAGCATTGCTTCGCCGTCGTCTGCGATTTCGGGCTGAACCTGAGTACGAACGTAGCCGTATTTTTTATCGGTAGATTCATACATAGGCATAAGTCTCTTAGACATATCGCGAACAACGCAACCGATAAGCTCGAGAGCGCGCTCGTCTTTAGAAAGACCTGCGGGAATTTTAGCAATTTCTTCAGTGTAAAGTTCGGGCTGTTTGGTTAAAGCCTGATAGCTGAGAGGGGGGTTAGATGTACAACCTACTGCGCCGCCAAGGTTAATACCGTCATTAACTTCTTGGAGAAGAACAGAGTCGTTACACCACTGTGTGGGGGTGTTTTTAGCCATCCATTCAAGATAAGAATAGTATCCCATAATTATATATGTCCTTTCGTTTAATTAATAATTAATCGTTTGAAAGAGAGAAAAGGATTTTAAGACCTTGCTTTTTATCCATTTTCTCAAAAGCTGCTTCCCATTCGTCAAGCGAGAAGGTGTCGGATGCAATGGGGAGGGTGTTTACCATACCTGAACCGAGGAGACGCAAAGCGGTTGTCCAAGAGTTGGGCGTGGTTGCAAAGCCAACGGAGAGAGTAACTTCTTTTTTGAGGAGAAGGTCTAAATTGAAAGGAATGGGTTTGCCAAACAATCCAATCTGACCGAATCTACCGGACTTTCTAACAGCCTTCAAACAGCCGTCTGCCGAAGCGGCAACACCTGCGCATTCAAAAACTGCATCGAAGCCTAAACCGTTGGTAAATTTCTGAGTTGCCTCAGCAAGAGATTCTTTATCTACGATGATAACGCCTGCGGCACCTAATTCCATAGCCAACTTAAGACGAGCTTCGTCGGCAGAGGTTCCGCTAACGTAAACGGTAGCGCCGTTTGCACGGGCAACCTGAAGTGCTAAAAGACCGATAGCACCGGGGCCGCTTACGAGAACGATATCGCCTGCATCTACTCTGCAAACCTCTGAAATGCTGCGAACACAGCAAGCTAAGGGCTCGCAAAGAGCTGCAGCTTTGAGGGAAACACCCTCGGGAATGCGGTAGAGAGTTCTTGAAGGAACAACCATATATTCTGCCATAGCGCCGTTTACGCCGGAACCTATAGATTTACGCTCTTCGCATAACATAGGAGTACCGGATAAACAGTAACGGCAATGACCGCAGGTTACAACGGCGGTAAGCGAAACAACGGCATCTCCGACTTTATAGTCGGTAACGCCTGCGCCAACCTGATAAACGGTGCCGCTGAATTCGTGTCCCATAACAACGGGAGCGTCAGCCTCATATTCGTCGCTGCGAATATGCATATCGGTACCGCAAATACCTGCGTAAGCTATTTTGATAACAACTTCGTTATCACCCGGGGTGGGAACGGGAATATCTTGAAGACCCATTCCGTCAATGCCGGGGCGAAGCTTCATTAAAGCTTTCATTTTCAAAATCCTTCCGTAAATTCAATGATGTAAAATCCGTTTAATCGGATAATTACATAGCACCGTCCCAAGTGCCTACCTGAGTAGCCTTGAGCTCATCCTGATTGAACCAACGGCTGGTAACAACCTTGGATTCGGTGTAGAAACGGAGGCCGTCTTTGCCTAAGCAATGAAGATCGCCGAAGAATGAACGCTTGTGGCCACAGAAGGGGAACATACCTGCGGGAACAGGAATACCAACGTTAACGCCGGTCATACCGCCGTGAGTTCTCTTTGTGAATTCACGAGCATAGTAACCGTTCTGAGTGAAGATAACGGAACCGTTAGCAAAGGGGTTGGCATTCATAAGAGCAAGACCTTCTTCGAAGTCCTTAACTCTCTTAATGCAAAGAACCGGGCCAAAGATTTCCTGCTGACCGATGGTCATTTCGGGAGTTACGTGGTCAAATACGGTGTGGCCTACGAAGAAGCCGTTTTCATAACCGGGAACAGAAACGTTTCTGCCGTCGAGAACGAGCTCAGCGCCTTCGTCAATACCCTTCTGAATCCAGTCGAGAATAGACTGCTTGTGAGAAGCGGAAACGGTGGGACCGAGGTCGGTTTCTTTATCGTAAGCGGGGCCGATTTTCTTGTTTTTAATTTGTTTTAAAACTTCAGCAACGAATTTGTCTGCAATAGCTTCTTCAACAACAACAACGGGTAAAGCCATGCAACGTTCGCCTGCGCAACCGAATGAAGAGTTAAGAACACCTGCAACGGTTCTTTCAATGGGAGCATCTCTGAGAACGAGAGCGTGGTTCTTAGCTTCGCAAAGGCACTGAACGCGCTTGCCGTTAGCAGCAGCGGTGGAGTAAACGTGAAGACCGATAGAGGTAGAACCAACGAAGGTTACACCTGCAACGTCGGGGTGAGTTAAGAAAATGTTAGCTTCATTTCTGGAGCAGGTAACAATGTTAACAACGCCCTTGGGAAGACCGGCTTCAACTAAGAGTTCAACCATCTTTAAGCAGGTCATGGGAGTCATGGAAGCTGCTTTTAATACGAGGGTGTTACCGGTAGCGATACACATGGGCATCATCCAACCCATGGGAATCATAGCGGGGAAGTTGAAGGGAACGATGCCGGCAAAAACGCCCATAGGCTCTCTGTAAAGAACAGAGTCGAAACCGTTGGTAACGTTCATTAAAGCTTCGCCCATCATTAAAGAGGGAGCGCCGCAAGCAACTTCAACGGGCTCTTTAACCTTTAAAATATCTCCACGAGCCTCGTCCCAGTTTTTACCGTGTTCACGGCAGAGAATGTAGGTGAGTTCATCCATGTCACGAATGAGAAGGTCTCTGAACTTGTAGAGAACCTCAACACGACGTGCAACGGGGGTGTTCGACCAAGCGGGGAAAGCAGCTTTAGCAGCAGCTATAGCAGCTTCAACCTCTTCGGAGGTGCAGCAAGGAGTCTGAGCAATAACTTCGCCCTTGCTGGGGTCGTAAACATCCATCCATTTGCTGGACTTGGACTCGATGAATTCGCCATTGATAAACATTTTTAATTTATCCATTTTATATTCTTCCTTTCTTGGCTGTAATTGTGCCAAAATAATACAAATAATATTATAATTATAATATACCTTTTTGTCAAGTGCCAAAAAGGGCAAAAAACGTTATTTTATTGAATAATTTTCAAACATTTTTCAGTTTTTCAATAAGACCGGAGCAACCGTCGAAAATATCTTGCCAAGTTACTTCGAAATTTCCGCTGTACCAAGGGTCCGAAACACTGCCTTTTCGATTGGTATAATCCATCATCATTGAAATTTTCGAATCGAATTTATTGCCGAACATTCGGTGTATATTTCTCAAATTATTTTCGTCCATTATTATAATCATATCATAATAGTCGAAATCTTTTGCGGTAATTTGGCGAGCTCTTTTTCCTTCGCAGGAAATGCCGTGCTCAAGAAGCTTTCTTTTCGCAGGCGGATAAACGGGATTATAAAGCTCCTCGGTGCTTGTTGCGGCGGAAGCAATTTCGAAATTTTGAGAAATTCCGGCCTTTGAAACAAGGTCCTTCATAATAAATTCCGCCATGGGACTCCTGCAAATATTTCCGTGGCAAACGAAGAGAATTTTTGTCATAATATCACCTCTTTTTATTAAAATATTATACCATATTTTAATGGCGAATGCAACGCGAAAAAAAGTTAAAAAATATAAAAAACAGCCGCACACAAATTTGTGTGCGGCTTTGATTTTTTGTTCCAAAATAAGAGTTTTTGAGATGTTATTTGCCTTTTTTAAGCTGTTCAAGCTCAAATTTAGTAGCTGCAAGCTGTTTTTTGTAATAAGCAATGATTTTGTCTTTTTCACCGTCGTCAAAGAAATTTTTCAAAAGAGAGCCTATAACCGAAGGCTTCTTTTCGGTTAGATGATGCACGTCCTCGTAGAGCTTTGAATTTTTCTCAAAAATTTGGGCTTGGTTTTCTTCCATAACCGAAATTTTCTTTTTAAGACGTTCGTTTTCATCTTTCAACGCCTCGTTGGAATTGCTTAAAGCCTGATAATTTTTCACAGAGGCATCAACGGAAGCTTTGTAAGCATCAAACTCCGCCAAAACGGCGTCAACTGCTTTTTGAGAATCTTCTTTTTGGAGCTCAATGGCCTTGTTCAGTTCCTCAATTTCAGCTTGGAGCTCGAAAATTTCGTTATCGCAATTTTCCACGTATCCGAGAACGGATTTTCTGTCAAAACCGTTGGGTGTACTTTCAAAAATTCTTCCTTTCATAATAAACCTCCGAGTTAGTTACACTTAATATTATAATCTTTTCTTTTGCCAAGTCAATAAAAAGTAATTAAAAACATCTTTTTTTTAATTTTTTTACAAAATACTATGGATTATTTTTAATTTTTATTATATAATTGTTAATTGTAGATTTGTATCTATCGACGAACATACTCTTTAAGGAGACTCAAAATGGGAATATTTGCATCGCTTTTCGGCGGAAACAGAGACATTAAGAAAATTCAGCCTATCGTAGATAAAATTTTAGCGCTCGATACAGAGTATTCTGCGCTTTCGGAAGAAGAACTTAAAGGAAAAACAAACCTTTTTAAAGAAAGACTTAAAGCGGGAGAAACGCTTGATAATATTTTGCCCGAGGCATTTGCAACAATAAGAGAGGCCGCATGGCGAGTATTGGGTGAAAAACCTTATCCCGTTCAGCTTATGGGCGGCATAGTTTTGCATCAGGGAAGAATTGCCGAGATGAGAACGGGTGAAGGTAAAACTCTCGTTGCAACCTTACCTTGCTATTTAAATGCCCTCACGGGAAAAGGCGTTCACGTTATAACGGTTAACGATTATCTTGCAAAGCGTGACTCCGAGTGGATGGGCAAGGTTTACAAATATCTCGGATTAACCGTCGGATTGGTTGTTCACGGTCTTAATCACGAGCAAAAGCAAGCGGCTTATAATGCCGACATAACCTACGGCACCAATAACGAATTCGGCTTCGATTATCTTCGCGACAATATGGTAATATATAAAGAGCAAATGGTTCAAAGAGGCCATAATTTTGCAATTGTTGACGAGGTCGACTCCATTTTAATAGACGAAGCAAGAACTCCCCTTATAATTTCAGGTCAGGCAGAAAAGCCCAACGAGCTTTATAATCTTGCCGACAGATTCGTAAAGGGCTTGAAATCATATACCGTTACCGAAATGGACGATAAGCAGTCAAACGACGACAGGGAAGAAGACTACATTATCGACGAAAAGGCAAAAACCGCAATACTTCTTAAAAACGGCGTTAAAAAAGCCGAGGCTTATTTCGGAGTCAGCTGTCTTTCCGATGCCGAAAACAGCGAGCTTTCGCACCATATAAATCAGGCGCTCAAAGCAAACGGCATAATGAAAAAAGATATAGATTACGTTGTAAAAGACGGAGAGGTAATAATAGTCGACGAATTTACGGGCCGCTTAATGTTCGGCAGACGTTATTCTCAAGGGCTTCATCAGGCAATTGAGGCAAAGGAACACGTAAAGGTTGAAAACGAGAGCAAAACTCTCGCTACAATCACCTTCCAAAACTATTTCCGCCTTTACGCCAAGCTTTCGGGCATGACGGGTACCGCAAAAACCGAGGAAGGCGAATTTTCCGAAATTTACAATCTCGACGTTGTTGAAATCCCCACCAACCGTGAGGTTGCAAGAAAAGACAACCCCGATGTTGTTTATAAAACCGTAAATGCAAAATATAACGCTCTTTGCGAGCAAATAGCAAAGTGCCATGCAAAAGGTCAACCCGTTTTGGTTGGCACAATTTCCATTGAGCGTTCCGAATATATTTCGCAAATTCTTCGCAAAAAAGGCATTAAGCACGAGGTTTTAAACGCCAAATATCACGAAAAAGAAGCTGAAATAATCGCGCAGGCAGGTAAAAAGGGCGCGGTTACAATCGCAACCAATATGGCGGGCCGCGGAACCGATATTAAGCTCGGCGGCAACTCCGAGTTTTCCGCCAAAGCGGAAATGAAGCGCCAAGGCTTTTCCGATGCGCTCATAATCGAGGCAACCGGACATGCCGAAACCGACGATGCCGATATTTTAAGAGCAAGAGAATATTTTGCAGAGGCAGAGGGCCGTTATAAAAAGCAAATTTCCGTTGAAGCAGAAGAAGTAAGAGCGGCAGGCGGCCTTTTCGTAATAGGAACCGAGCGCCATGAATCACGAAGAATAGATAATCAGTTAAGAGGCCGTTCCGGCAGACAGGGCGACCCCGGTGAAACACGCTTCTATCTTTCAATGGAAGACGACCTTATGCGTCTTTTCGGCGGCGAAAGAATGTTTGCAATGATGGATGCGTTAAAACTTCCCGAGGACCAACCTCTCGAAATGAAAATGCTTTCCAACTCAATAGAATCGGCGCAGAAAAAGGTTGAAGGCATAAACTTTGCCCGCAGAAAGAGCGTCTTGGATTACGACGACGTAATGAACAAGCAACGTGAAGTCATTTACGGGGAGCGCAAAAAGGTGCTCGACGGCAATAACGTTAAAGATTCAATTATGAAGATGCTCGACGAGGTAATCACAATTACCGTTGCAGCCTATACGTCCGACGTTAAAGACAGCTGGAATTTCGACGCAATCCGCGCTGCGTTCGACGGTGTATTTTTAACCGCAAACGATTTGCGCTACACCACCAAAGAACTTGACCGTCTTGAAAGAGAAGATATAATAAACGAGCTTAAAGAAAAGGCATATAAACGCTATGCCGAAAGAGAAGAGCTTAACACTCCCGAGGTAATGCGCGAAATTGAAAGAATAGTATTGCTTCAGGTTGTTGACCGCCATTGGATGAATCATATCGACACTATGGACGATTTGCGAGAGGGCATTCGTTTAAGAGCCTACGCTCAGAGAGACCCAATTGTAGAATACCGTTATGAAAGCGCCGATATGTTCGACACCATGATATCCGAAATCAAAGAAAACACCGTTCGCGCGGTGCTCACCGCCGTTGTTCGCCGTAAGGAAGAGCTTGTAAGAAAAGAGGTTGCCAAGGCAGAAGACGGCAAGCTTTCAAGCGGCGAAGCCAAAGCTAAAAAGAAAACGGTTATATCCAAAAACGGACCTTGCCCCTGCGGAAGCGGCAAAAAATATAAGCGTTGTTGCGGCAAGGATGAAAACTGATGAAACCCGATTTTATATTTGAAAGCGTAGCGTCTTTAACCGAAGAATTTTACTTAAAAAATAAAATAGAAGCGGTAATTTTCGATATAGACGACACACTTTGTCCTCACGGTGCAAAAACTCCCTCGGAGCTTTGCGAAAAAACCGTTGCGGCGGCAAAAAACTCGGGAGTAAAGGTTTGCTTCATATCGAACAATAAAGAGGAAAGAGATTCCTTTTTTACCCCCATAAAAAGAAATGCGAAAAAACCCTCAAAAAAAGGCTATAAAGAGCTTTTAAAAGAGATAAACGTTTTACCCGAAAACGCCCTTGCGGTTGGGGACCAACTTTTCACCGATATGCTCGGTGCAAAATCCGCAGGAATAAGGTTTACACTTGTCAAACCCATTTCAAACTATAAAAATCCCATAATTTTCGTAAAACGGATTTTGGAAAAACCTTTTTTAAAAAGCTATAGGAGAAACAAATGATTAAATTCGGACCTGCCGGCAGAGATGACGGCTTTTACGGCGCAGGCTATAAAAAAGCGGCCGATATAGCAAAATACGTTTCAGGCTTTGATTTAAATGCCTTTGAATATCAGTGTGTAAGAGGCGTTCGCGTAAATGCGGCGGAATTAAAGCTTTTAAAAGAAGCGGCAAGCGAAAAAGATATTTCTCTTTCGGTTCATGCGCCATACTATATTTCAATGTCGGGAATAGACGATTCAAAGCGGCTTAAAAGCGTAGATTATATTCTTCAATCCGCCGAAGCGGCAATGATGATGGGAGCCGACAGAGTTATTTTTCACTCGGGAGGTCTTTCGGGATTAACGAGGGAAGAAGCTCTTGAAAGAGCAAAGGATACTCTTTGTAAAACCGTAGAGGCAATGAAACAAAACGGGTTTTACGGCAACGTGTTGCTTTGTCCAGAAACAATGGGCAAAATAAATCAGCTTGGCACTCTTTCCGAGGTGCTTTCGCTTTGCGAGATGGACGAAACCGTTATTCCTTGCGTTGATTTCGGACATATAAACGCCAGAACGCAAGGGGCGCTTTGCACCCACGAAGATTTCAAAGAAATTGCCGAAAGCATTTTAAAAAGCAACAAAAAAGAGCTTCACTGCCATTTTTCAATGATTGAATACACCGTTGGCGGTGAAAAATGCCACCATAATTTTAACGATGGCGAAATTTACGGTCCCGACTATAAAACGATGCTCGACGTTTTCTCAAAATACGATTTCAATATGCGTGTTATCTGCGAATCGGCAGGCAATCAAACGCTCGATTCACAAACAATGAAAAAATATTATTCATCTATCGCAAAGGAATGATGTTATGAAAATAAACGGAAAAAATATGACTAAAGCAGACGTTTTGCGCCGTGCGGGCAATATAGACCAAATTGCCTACGTGCGCAAGGTAACGATGAGCGACGGCAAGGCCGACGGGATAAAGCTTTTTGAGCTTAACAACGGAAGCGGACTTGAAATGTCGCTTCAAGAATCAAAATGTCTTGATATTCTCGATTTGAAATATAACGGAAAAAACCTTCGTTTGCTTGCCAAAACGGGTCCCGTTGCCGCAAAATTTGCCGATTTAAGAGGAGTTAACTATTTAAGAAGCATTTCGGGCGGATTTATGTATACCTGCGGTCTTTCAAACGTCGGCAAGGAATATGAAGACGAGGTTGCAAGACATTACAATCACGGCAGAGTAAGATTTATTCCTGCCGAAAAAGCGGTAGGCGAGGCCTATTGGGAAGGCGACGAATATCTTTTCAGAATTAAAGGCGAAATGAGAGATTCGGGCTTCTTTAACGATAACTTGGTTTTAAGAAGAGAAATAACTACTGCATTCGGTGAAAAAGGTTTCCATATTCACGATACTGTTGAAAACGAAGGCTTTGAGAAGCAACCCATTATGATAATGTATCATATGAACACAAGCTTCCCGCTGATTGACGAAAATTGTGAATTTTTCGTAACCGAAAAGGAATGCCTCGCAATCGGAGAGCCCTCCGAAAAAGAAATGGAAATTCGCAAAGATATAAGCGGTCCCATAGACGGCTATGGCGAAACCGCATTCCTTTACACCGTTAAGAGCAAAGACGGTTATGCCTACGGGGGCGTTTATAATAAGGAATTAAAACTCGGTCTTTTGATAAGATTTGAAACGAAAAATTTACCCTATATGCTCGAATGGCGCTCTTTCAAATCGGGCGACTACGCTTTCGGCATTATGCCCACCAACTGTCATATTATGGGCAGAGCAAAGGAAATGGAACTCGGCACACTCAAATATATCGAGCCGTTTGAAAAACTTTGCTATAATATAGACGTTACCGTTATCGACGGCGACGACGAATACAACCAAATAAAAGAACTTATTAAGTAAAATATAAGGAGAAAAAATTATGTTTAGATTCGGAACAGATGTAGCTATCGACCTCGGCACCGCAAACGTTTGCGTTTTCGTAAAAGGTAAGGGCTTGGTTGCAATGGAGCCCTCCGTTGTTGCAAAAAACAAAATAACGAAGAAGATTATTAAAATAGGAAAAGAAGCGCAGGAAATGCTCGGCAGAACGCCCGATAATATAGTTGCTGTACGTCCTCTTCGCGAAGGCGTTATTTCCGATTTTGAAAGCACCGAGGAAATGCTCCGCTATTTCATTAAAAAAGCTTGCGGAAGAAGCCTCTTCAGAGTTAAGGTTATCGTTTGCATTCCCTGTAAGGTAACCGACGTTGAATACCGCGCAGTTTGCGATGCCGTAAGAAATACCGGCGCAAAAGATGTCAAGATAATTGAAGAGCCTTTGGCAGCCGCAATAGGCGCAGGTCTTAATATAGGCGAGCCCAATGGTAATTTCGTTGTTGATATCGGCGGCGGCACAACCGATGCCGCAGTTATCTCTCTCGGCAGCATAGTAGATTCCGAATCGGTAAAAATCGCAGGCGATAAATTCGACGATGCAATAGTAAAATATCTCCGCAAAAAATATAATATTTTCGTAGGCGACAGAACCGCAGAAGAGGTTAAGAGAAGAATCGGCTGCGTAATCCCCCGTGAAGAAAAGCTCACAATGACCGTTAAGGGCAGATGCCTTTTAACCGGTCTTCCCAAAACCATTGAGGTATCCAGCGACGAAACGGTCGAGGCATTTTCCGAGCCCGTTGCCGCTATTTTAGATATAATTCATAATCTTTTCTCAAGAACTCCCCCCGAGCTTGTAGGCGATATTTCCGAAAACGGAATATGCTTAACGGGCGGCGGCGCATTGCTTTACGGCATAGATAAAGTAATTGAAAAGCGTATCGGCGTAGAAGTCAAGGTTGCCGACGAACCCGAACTCTGTGTTGTTAAAGGAACAGGTGCAAGCTTAGACACTTATTTTGATTTTGATGATTGACGTTTAAAGAAAGGCGAGTGTTCAAAATGAAGTTAAACGAAGTTAATACCGCAATGCTTTGCGACCTATATGAATTTACAATGTCAAACGGCTATCTTTGCTCGGGAAACCGCGATAAGATTGCCTGCTTCGACGTGTTTTTCAGAAAAATACCCGATGGTGGCGGCTTTGCCATAATGGCAGGCGTTGAGCAGGTTATAGAATATATTGAGAATCTTCATTTCAGCGAAGACGATATAGATTTCATGAAGTCGAAGGGAATATTTGACGAGGAATTTTTCGATTATTTGAGAAATTTCAAATTTTCCTGCGACGTTTACGCGTTCCCCGAAGGAACGCCCATATTCCCCAACGAGCCCATTCTCACCGTTAAAGGCCCCATTATTCAGGCACAAATAATTGAAACCATGCTGCTTCTTTTAATAAACCATCAGAGCTTAATTGCCACCAAAGCAAACAGAATCGTCCGTGCGGCAGGCGGCAGACCGGTTTATGAATTCGGTTCAAGAAGAGCGCAAGGCGTTCAGGCGGCAATTTTAGGCGCGAGAGCGGCTTATATAGGCGGATGTCAGGGAACTGCCTGCGTAGCCTGTGAACAGCTTTACGGCATTCCTTCGGTAGGCACGATGGCTCATTCTTGGGTTCAAATGTTCGATAGCGAATACGAGGCTTTCAAAACCTACGCCACGATTTATCCCAACGCTTGCGCCCTTTTGGTAGATACTTACAGCGTTTTAAAATCGGGCATACCCAATGCAATTAAATGCTTTAACGAGGTTTTAAAGCCTATGGGTAAGCGTCCTCTTGCAGTCCGAGTAGATAGCGGCGACATAACCTATTTAACTCGCAAAATGAGAGCAATGCTCGACGATGCGGGCTACCCCGATTGCAAAATTATGGCGTCTAACTCACTTGACGAATATATAATAAGAGATACTTTGATTCAAGGCGCAAAAATTGATAGCTTCGGCGTCGGCGAAAGACTTATAACTTCTAAAAGCGAGCCTGTTTTCGGCGGCGTTTATAAGCTTGCCGGAATTGAAGAAAACGGCAAAATCGTTCCGAAAATAAAGCTTTCGGAAAACGTAACAAAAATAAATATTCCCGATTACAAAACCGTTTACCGTCTTTACGAAAACAAAACGGACAAAGCAATTGCCGACCTTATAGCGTTAAGAGGCGAGGAAATAGATTTCGCCAAGCCCATAGAAATTTTCGACCCCGACTTCACATGGAAAAAGAAACTTGTTGACGATTATTACGTTAAAGAGCTTCCCGTTAAGCTTTTCGACAAGGGCAAAAAGGTTTATCAAGCGCCTCACGTTAAAGATGTTCGCAGCTACTGTCTTAAAGAGGTTGATAATCTTTGGGATGAAGTTACCCGTTTCGAAAATCCCCACAACTATTACGTCGATTTAAGCCAAAAGCTTTGGAACATTAAAAACGACCTTATCGTAAAACACAGCAAAAAGGATTGATAAAGATGGAATATAATCATTTTATGCCCACTCGCGTAATTGCAAAGCAAAACGTTGTTAAAAGCTTTGAATTTGCAAAAATAGGCAGAAGGGCGCTTTTAATAACGGGAAAAACGGGAGCGGTAAAAAGCGGAGCGCTTAAAGACGTTACCGATGCGCTTGAAATAAACGCGGTTTCCTATGAAATTTTCAATGAAATTGAAGAAAATCCTTCAATTGAAAATTGTTACCGTGCAGCTATGCTTGCCATTGAAAAAGGCGCCGATTTCATAATAGGAATAGGCGGCGGCTCGGCAATGGATGCTGCAAAGGCTGCGGCGGTTTTTGCAACCAACGGCTATGAGGATATGTATGAAATTTACAACGGAATTCCCAAACGCCCCTTGCCGCTTATAACGGTTGGAACTACCTCGGGCACCGGCTCGGAGGTAACTGCCGTTTCGGTTATAACCGTTAAAAATGAAAAGGGAGAACCGTTTAAAAAGAGCTTAAAATCACCGAGATTATATCCTCTTTATGCGCTCGTAGACCCCAAATATACATACAATTTGCCTTGGAATATAACCGTTGCTACGGCGCTTGACGTTCTTTGCCACGCCGTTGAAGCTCTTTATTCCGCAAGAGCGGGGGAAATGAGCAATATCTATGCCGCAGAGGCTATCAAACGCGTTTGGAACGCAATTAAAAAGGCTCATTGGCAAACCTTCGTTGAGTTCAGAAATATCGACGAAGAGGTAAGAAACGAGCTTTCGCTTGCTTCGATTATAGCGGGAATGGCAATAAACACGGCGGGAACGGGCTTTGCTCACGCGGCGGGATATCCGTTTTCAACCGAAAAATTTGTTCCTCACGGCCTTGCCTGCGCCTATTTCTTGGTGCCTTACGTTAAACATATGAGAGGCGCGAATGAAAAGCTCGATAAAATATTCACCGATTCTCTCGGCTATGGCTTCGAGGAATTTTACGAGGATATGAAAAAGCTTCTTCCCACTCCGCCGGCTCTTTCTTACGAAGAGGTTGAAGCCTACACCGAATTCACCTCAAAAAGCGCATCTTTGTCAAACTCGGTTGTTCCGCTTTCAAAAGGCGAACTCGAAAAGGTTTACGCTGCTTTTATAAATAAAAATTAAAAGAAAAACAACCTTTTCGTTCAATTTAAAACATAATTTAATAAAAAAAGAACAAAAGTTCTTATGTCGAAAGAAAATCAAGAGATTTTTAAGGAAAATTCCTAAAATCTCTTGATTTTTTTTGCAAAATTGTTATAATAGTGGTAAAAAGTGAGTTAAAGTGGTTCGAAGTGTAAAAAAGTGGTAAAAAACAAGGAGGTGGCAAGCGTGCTTATCGGTGAATATTATCACAATCTTGATGAAAAAGGAAGAATAATGGTTCCCGTTAAATTCAGAAGTGATTTTGCGGGCAAGGTTTATATAACAAGAGGCCTCGACCAATGTCTTTTCGTTTTCGGTGAAGCGGAGTGGAACGAGCTTTACACGAGAATAAAGAGCCTTAAAATGTCAGATGCAACGCCTGTCATTCGTTTTTTATGGAACGGCGCTTGTGAAACCGAATTTGATAAGCAGGGAAGAATTCTCATTCCGCAAAACCTTCGTGAATATGCCGGTCTTTCCAAAGAAGCGGTTTTCGCGGGCTCGGCAACGAGAGCGGAAATTTGGGATAAAGCAAAATGGAACGCTTATGAAAGCGAGCTTAAATCAGACAGAATTGCTGAAATTATGTCGCAGATAGGACTTTAATATGGAATTTTCACACGTAACGGTTCTTTTAAACGAAACGGTGGGAATGTTAAAACTTAAAGAAGACGGCATTTTCGTTGATGCAACGGCAGGCGGCGGAGGCCACAGCAGACTTATTGCTTCCCAAATGACCGAAAATTCAAGGCTCATTTGTTTAGACAAAGATTCCGAAGCCGTTACGGTTTGCAAAAACCGTTTTAAAGATGATAAAAGAGTAACCGTTTTACAAACCGATTTTTGCAATATAAAAGAAAGCCTTTTTGAAATAGGAATAGAAAAAATCGACGGAGTAATCGCCGACCTCGGAGTTTCTTCATATCAGCTCGATAATGCTGAAAGAGGTTTTTCCTATATGGCGGACGCTCCTCTCGATATGAGAATGGACAAAACCAAAAGCTTTTCGGCAAAAGAGGTTGTAAACCAATATAGCGAAGAAGAACTTGCGAATATATTTTTTAAATACGGCGAAGAAAAGTTTTCAAGAAAAATTGCGTCAAAAATAGTTGAGGCAAGAAAGAAAAAAGAAATCGAAACCACGTTAGAGCTTGTATCAATTATTAAAAGCGCGCTTCCCGCATTTGCACTTAAAGAAAAACAGCATCCCGCAAAAAGATGCTTACAGGCAATAAGAATAGAGGTAAACGGAGAGCTTGACTCTTTGGAAAAAGGTCTTTCTTCAATGTTTGAAATGTTAAACCCCTCTAAGACGATGGCAATTATAACGTTCCATTCGCTTGAAGACAGAATTACAAAGCATTTCTTTTCAGATAAGGCAAAAGGATGCACTTGCCCCAAAGATTTTCCCGTTTGCGTTTGCGGCAAAAAGCCCGAGGCTAAAGTGATAACGAATAAACCGGTTTTGCCGAGCGATGAAGAAATCAAAGAAAATCCGCGTTCGCGAAGCGCAAAATTAAGAGCGGCAATGAAGATTTAAAAGAAAGGAGATAAGAAAGTGAAAAAGATAAACGTTAAAGAGCGCATAGGAAATCAAGCAAATAAACCCGAAAAAAAGCGCATATCAATTAAAATGGCTCTTTATCTTTTCTCGGTAGCATTTCTTATAGTTCTTTCGGTTTTTAATTACGCAAAATTAAACGAGCTTACCTTTGAGCAGGCAAAAATTCAAAGCGAAACCAAGCTTTTAGAATCGGATATAGTAAGACTCAACGTTGAGCTTAACAAAAAAACGGATATAAGCACGGTTGAAGAAAAGGCAAAAGAGCTGGGAATGGTAAAAACCGATAGCTCAAACGTAAAATACGTAAGCATACCTGCGGAGGACAAAATAGACTCACCCCAAGAGGACGAAGGATTTCTTTCTTCAATAGTAAAAGGACTTTCCGTAATTATGGAATATTTCAGTTAAAAATCTCTTATAATATACAAACAAAGCCAAGACTATTACTTGGCTTTGAACTTTAAATGAACGGGGGATAGCATATGGCAAAAGGGATATCGAAACCGCTTTACAAAAGAGTTTTCTTTATTAGAACTATTGCTGTTTTTGTGCTGTTCGCCGTTTTAATTATTCGTCTTTTCGATTTACAAATACTTAAACACGACGAATATGAAAAGCTTGCAATAAGTCAGCAGACCGCCGTTATTTCGGTTGAGGCAAGCCGCGGAACCATTTACGACAGAAACGGCACCGCAATTGCCGAATCGGCAACGGCTTATAAGGTTTACATAGTTCCCAATAAAGTTCCCGAAGCAAAAAAACAACTCGTTGTAGACGGTCTTTCGGAAATTTTAAACGAAAGCAAAGAGAAAATACAAAAAGCGGTAGATACCAACACGAGTTACGTTTCTGTTGCAAGAAGAATTGAACCCGACGTTGCAACGGCGGTAAGAAACTTTATAAAAGAAAACGAGCTTAACCTTTGCATAAACGTTACCGACGACCCCAAGCGTTATTATCCCTTCGGAAGCTTTGCATCGCACGTTATAGGCTTTGTTGGAGACGACAATCAGGGATTATACGGCGTTGAAGCGCAGTACGATGGCATTTTGTCGGGAACTCCCGGAAGAATAATAACAGTTAAGGCATCGGGCTCAAGCTCCTACTTAATTCCTTACGATTACGAGATGTATATAGAACCCGAAAACGGAAATTCACTCGTCTTAACCATAGACAGAACGGTGCAATATACTCTTGAAAATTATTTAAGAGAATATCAGGAACAAAACGGTTCGCAAAACAGAAGTGCAAGCGTAATAATGAACGTTAAAACGGGCGAAATTCTCGCAATGGCAACAATGCCCGATTTCGATTTAAACGAGCCGTTCACCTTAACCGATTTTTATCAGGCAAAACTTGAAGAAGATAATAAAAATCACACCGATTTACTCTACGAAATGTGGAGAAATAAGGTTGTTTCCGAAATATACGAGCCGGGCTCGGTTTTCAAAACGGTTACCGCGTCGGCGGCGCTTGAGCTTGACTGCTGTAATCCCGAGCATCGTTTCTATTGCCCCGGTTACCATATGGTAGGTAAGGTTAAAATAAGATGTGCCAGAAGAACGGGACACGGCGACGTAAGCTTTAGCGAAGCGCTTGGTTATTCCTGTAACCCCAGCTTTATGAAGATTGCCGAGCTTATCGGAAACGATAATATGTATAATTACGTAAAAAGCATAGGTATCGGCGGAAAAACGGGAATAGACCTTCCCTCCGAAGAAGCGGGCTTCTTCTTTACAAGAAGCAACTACAACGCAACCGAACTTGCAACCTCTTCTTTCGGACAGCAGTTTAAGGTTTCTATGATACAAATGCTTCAAATCGTTTCATCCTTTGCAAACGACGGAAAAATGGTAACTCCTCACGTTGTTAAAGAGGTGCTTTCTCCTGACGGAAGCGTTATTGAAACCAAAGGAACAAACGAGGTTAAACAAATAGTAAGCGCCGAAACCGCCGCAGAGGTTTTAAAAATGATGGTTGGCGTTGTTGAAAGCGGTACCGGCGGAAACGCCAAGGTTGCGGGCTACGTAATTGCAGGTAAATCGGGAACGAGTGAAAAGCTTGATAAAAGAAACGAAAACGGCGAGGTTTACCTTTACGTTAACTCCTTCTTAAGCATTGCTCCCGCAGACGACCCCGAAATAGCCATCTTGACTATTTTCGACGAGCCTATTGATTATTCGGCGGCAAACTATTACAGCTCACCCGCAAGATTTAACAAAACGGTTTTAACAACGGTTTTGCCTTATCTCGGCTTTGAGCCTAACAAAACGGCAGATACCAACACTATAAAAGTGGGAAACTACGTAGGACAAAGCGTTTCCGAAAGTAAAAAAGCAATAACGGAGCTCGGTCTTAACGTTAAGGTTATAGGCACGGGCGACGAAATTAAATATCAGCTTCCCAAAAGAGGCGAAAAGGTTGAAAAAAATACAACGGTAACTCTTTATACCACAAGCGTTGAGTCGATAAAAGCCGTTGAAGTGCCTGATGTTACCGGCAAAACTCTTGAAGAAGCAAGAAAAATTTTAAATGAAAAAGGATTTAATATAAAGCTCAAGGAAAATTACACCGACCTTAAAAACGTTATCGTCGGCAAGCAGTTTCCGGAGGCAAACGAAGTTAAAATGGCAGGCGATATAGTAACGCTCGAGCTTTTCTATAAAACCGACGATTACGACAGCGTATTTGATTAATTTTTAAAACGGGGTGCATCCAATGAAGCTTTCAATGCTTTTAAAGGATGTCGAAGTGCTGTCAGCCTATAACGGCGACAGGGAAGTTATAAAAATTGCGGAAAAATCAAACGAAGCAACGCCGAATTCGCTTTTTATTTTCACTGAAAGCGGAAAACCCGAATATTTAAGCGAGGCAAGAAAAAACGGCGCGCTTATAATATCGGAAAAAGCTGACGGTGCCGATATAACGGTTGAAAATGCCGTTACGGCAAGAAATATTATTTGGCGAAATTTTTATAATTCACCCAATGAAAAGCTTTCGCTTTTTGGAGTAACGGGAACAAACGGAAAAACCACCGTTACTTATCTTACAAGACATATTTTTGAAAATGCAGGCAAAAAAACGGGAGTTATAGGAACTGTTTGCAATATTACGGGTGATGAAAATTCGCCGTCTTTGCAAACAACACCGGGCGCGTCGGAGCTTTACCGCCTTTTTTCAAAAATGAACTCAAACAGACTAACCGAGGTTTGCATGGAGGTTTCCTCTCACTCGCTTGAACAGGGAAGAGTCGACGGCCTTAAATTTAAGGCGGGAGCCTTCACAAACCTTACGAGAGACCATTTGGACTATCATAAAACAATGAAAAGCTATTTGGAATCGAAGCTTAAATTCGTTTCAATGTGCGAAGGATTTGCGGTAAATGCCGACGACCCGAACGCAAGCTTTTTCATTGAAGAAGCAAATAAACATAATGTAAAGGTTTTAACCTATTCACTTGTTTCTCCTTTTGCCGATTTAACGGCTGAAAAGCTTTTTTTAACAAAAGAAAAAACAAGCTTTGTTGTTAAGCTTGGAGAAGACGAGGCAAAAACCGAAATAAATATCCCGGGCAGATTTTCGGTTTATAACGCTCTAACGGCAATTTCACTCGCAATTCTTGCGGGAATACCGCTTAAAGATGCTGCAAAACATATTGCATCTGCCGAAGGCATTAAGGGCAGAATGGAAAAAATAAAGGCAAAAAACGGAGCCACGGTTATAATTGATTACGCTCACACTCCCGACGGCCTTGAAAAAGTGTTGCTTACTTTAAAAGATATTAAGGGAAAAGGAAAGCTCATTACTGTTTTCGGATGCGGCGGGGACCGCGACAGCACAAAACGTCCAATAATGGGAAAAATAGCGGCAACTTATTCCGATATGGTAATAGTAACCTCCGATAATCCGAGAAGCGAAAACCCTTACGATATAATAGGTGATATAATAAAAGGCTCTGTGGGAATGAAAACTCCGCACCTCATAATTGAAGACAGAAAAACGGCAATAAAAACCGCAATGTCAAACGCCAAACAAAACGATATAGTTTTACTTGCGGGCAAGGGCCATGAAACCTATCAGATATTAAAAGATAAAACGATAAATTTCGATGAAAGAGATATAATTAAGGCATATATTTGAAGACAAAAGGGATGATTAAGCAAGATGGAAAGATTAACAGCAATCGAAATAGCAAAAATGACGGGCGGAAAACTCGTTTTCGGAAATCCGCTTACAGAATGTGTTAATGCGGAAATAGATTCCCGCCGTGTTAAAGAAGAATTTGTCTTTTTTGCAATTAAAGGAAGCGTAACCGACGGACATTTATTTATAGAAAGCGCAGTTTCAAACGGCGCAACCGTTATTGTAATAGAAAAGCCCTTTGAAACGTTAAATCTTTCCAATAAAGCAAAAGAGGCGGCTTATATTGAGGTTCTTTCGGGAGAAAGGGCATTAGGCGCTCTTGCTCTTGCTTACAGAATACAATATCAAATTCCCATTATAGGCGTTACCGGAAGCGTTGGAAAAACCACAACCAAGGAAATGATTTACGCGGTAATGTCGGAAAAATGCAAAACTTTAAAAAGCGAAGGTAATTTTAACAGCGAAACGGGACTTCCTATTTCGGTTTTAAAAATAACCAACGAAGATAAAGCGGCGGTTTTGGAAATGGGAATGGACGCGGCAGGCGAAATAGATTATCTCACTAAAATAGCACGTCCCACGGTCGGCGTAATAACCAATATAGGAATATCTCATATTGAAACGCTCGGCAGCCGAAAAAACATACTCAAAGCAAAGCTCGAAATTCAAAACGGACTCGGCGCCGACGGCACGATGGTTTTGAATGCCGATGACGAAATGCTTTTCAATGCAGGTGAGCTTATAATGCACCCCGCAATTTATTACGGTATTGAAAATAAAAAAGCAAGCTACCGCGCGGAGAATATAAGATATTATGATGATAAAACGGAATTCACCGTTGTAACTCCTTATGAAAAATTTGAAGCGGCGATAAACGCTCCCGGAAAGCATAACGTTTTAAACGCTCTTGCCGCAACCGTTGCGGGATATCTTTCGGGACTTACCACCAAAGAAATAGTAAAAGGCCTTTTGGCGTTTAAAACCGAAAAAATGCGTCAAACAATATACAAGTTCGAAGACTTTACAGTTATGGAAGACTGCTATAATGCGAGTCCCGACAGTATGAACGCCGCTTTTGAGGTTATAAAAAACAGAAAAGAAAAAAGAAAAATTGCGGTTTTGGCAGATATGCTTGAGCTTGGAGATGAAACCGAAAAGCATCATTTTGAAACGGGAAAAAACGCCGCAAACGCTCTTGATAAAATTATTTGCTACGGTAGCTTGGGCGAAAAAATAGCCGAGGGCGCAAACTCGGTAAAAGAAGGCGTTGCCGTTTTTGTTAAAACGTCGGACGAGGCGGCAAAGCTTCTTGCCGAAACGGTTTTGGCAGGCGATGTAATTCTTTTCAAAGCAAGCCGAGGAATGAAAGCCGAAGAATGTATTATAAAATTTAAGGAAAGTGTGAAAAAATAATGTCGAGTATGTTGTTTGTGCTTTTGGCACTTTTGGTTTCATTTGCAATAACGGCAGTTATTTGCCCGTTTGCAATACCTTTTTTAAGAAAAGTTAAATTCGGACAAACAATTTTAGAAGAAGGCCCCAAATGGCATCAGAGCAAAAAGGGAACTCCCACAATGGGCGGCTTGGTTTTTATCTTTGCCTACGTTGCCTCGGCGCTGCTTTTCTCAATGAATACGATAAAACTCGGAAACTTTTCGGTTTTGGGAATTGTTGTGGGCTCGCTTCTTTTCGGCTTAATTGGTTTTGCCGACGATTTTATTAAGGTTGTTAAAAAGCAAAATCAGGGCCTTACGGTATCTCAAAAATTTGTTTTACAGTTTTTGTTTGCCGCCGCTTTTGTAATATTTATGGCGTCAATGGGATATACTTCAACAAGTATAAGACTTCCGTTTACCGAGTATATGCTCGACCTTGGCCTTTTCTACTATCCCATTACAATAGTGGTAATAGTATTTATAACAAACAGCTTTAACCTTGCCGACGGTGTAGACGGCTTACTTGCATCGGAAAGCATTCCCGCTCTCGCCGTTTTAGCACTTATTGCGCTTTCGCTCGGCTCGGATGATACCGCAATAATGATATGCGGACTTATAGGCGGCCTTTTCGGCTTCCTCATTTTCAATATAAATCCCGCAAAGGTATTTATGGGAGATACCGGCTCACTCTTTATCGGCGCAGTTTTCGCAATGTCGGGCGTGGCGCTTAACTTAACGCTTCTCCTTTTCGTAGCCGGTATTATGATAGTTTTCGAAAGCGTTTCCGTTATGCTTCAGGTATTTTACTATAAAGTAACCCACGGAAAACGTCTTTTCAAAATGTCGCCCATTCACCATCATTTTGAAATGTGCAATTGGAGCGAAAATAAAATAGTTATGGTTTTCACCACCGTAACCTTTGTTGCATCGTTTATTTCATTTATAATATTCAAAGTTTGATTCATTTTAAAAAAACAGGGAAAGGAGCCGAAAAAATGCAAGACGAAACAAGCAGCCTTAAAAAGAAAGAAATACTCAAAAAACAAAACGTTGCCAAAATGAAGGCAAAGGCGGAATTTTCAACGGCTCCCGTCTCAATGAAGCTTTGGATAAAAGGGCTTCCTGCCGACAACGTTTTTATGATTTTGGTATTTACACTCCTTGCAATAGGTCTTGTTATGGTTTTTTCTGCAAGCTTTGTTTGGGGCTTTTACCAAAACGGCGGCGATAGCTATTTTTACATTAAAAAGCAGCTTGGTTTTGCAGTGTTAGGCGTTGGAGGAATGCTTGCGATTTCAAGGCTTAACTATAATTGGCTGAGATTCGTTGCATACGCAGCTTATCTTGGCTCAATAGGCTTACTTGTTGTTGCTCTTTTTGTCGGTAACGGGGACGTAAACCGTTGGATAACCATTTTCGGCATAACACTTCAGCCCTCCGAGTTTGCAAAGCTCGGCACGGTTCTTTGCCTTTCTCTATATATGGCTGTAAATTACAATAAAATGAACAGTTTTATTTGGGGATTTTTGGTTCCCGTGGGAATAGTTGGCGTGCCTGCGCTTCTCACCGTTATAGAACCTCACCTTTCGGGTGCGCTTATTATCGTTGCAATTGGAGCTGTAATGATGATTGTAGGCGGCTCAAAATTAAGATATTTTGCGGCATTGGGAGTGCCGACTGCGGCGTTGGGCGGTCTTATGCTTTGGTTAAAGGGCAACTATATGCTCGACCGAATTAAAATATGGCTCGACCCGTTTGCAGACCCCCTCGGCGGCGGATTCCAAACAATTCAAAGCCTTTATGCAATAGGCTCGGGCGGTCTTTTCGGCTTAGGTCTCGGAAAATCACGTCAAAAATATCTTTATATACCCGAACCGCAAAACGACTTTATTTTTGCAATAGTTTGTGAAGAACTCGGATTTATAGGAGCCTTGATTATTATCGTATTATTTGCCGTATTGATATACAGAGGCTTTAAAATAGCAATGAATGCGCCCGATAAATTCGGATTTTTCCTCGTTGTCGGCATAATGACAAGAATAGCCGTGCAGGTATTTGCCAATATAGCGGTTGTAACGAATACGCTTCCCAACACGGGAATTTCGTTGCCGTTTTTTAGCTACGGCGGCACGTCGCTTCTCGTTTTGCTTTGTGAAATGGGAATAGTTTTATCGGTTTCAAGATATTCAAGATTAAATAAAAATCAGTAAAAGAAAGGGAGAATGCTAAAATGAAGGTTATAATGGCGGCAGGCGGCACGGGCGGACATATCTATCCTGCCATTGCAATTGCCGACGAACTTAAAAGACGCTATAATGCCGAAATTCTCTTTGTCGGTCAAAAAAACAGGCTTGAAGCAACCTTGGTGCCTAAGGCAGGCTACGAGATAACCTTTATTCGCTCTGGCATTTTTCACAGAAAAAATCTCATTAAAAATATAAGAAGCGTTTACCGCTTTAGCAAAGCGCTTTGCAAATCAAGAAAAATAGTAAAAGAATTCAAACCCGATATAGTTATAGGCACGGGCGGATATATAAGTGCGCCTACCGTTATGGCGGCACAGCAACTCGGCATAAAAACTGTAATACACGAGCAAAACGCCTTTTTGGGTATTGCAACGAGAACGGTTTCAAAAAAGGCCGACGTGCTGTTTTTAAGCTTTGATAAAAATGCAAACAACGCAATTGCGAATAAAACGGTTGTAACGGGAAATCCCGTAAGAGCCGATTTTCTTAAAGGAAACAAGGAAACGGCTCGAAAAAACCTTAAAATAGATGCCAGACCTTTAATTTACATATCGGGAGGTTCTCAGGGCTCGGGCAAAATAAACTATTCGCTTATTGATTTTCTTGAACAAAAAGAAAACAGAGAAAGCTATAATATAATTCTTTCAACGGGCACGCAGTATTACGACCAAATAATTGAAGAAATAAACAAAAGAAATATAGAACTTTCGAGCAATATAAGAATAATACCCTATGCAGATAACGTGCCTGAAATTATGACGGCATCCGACCTTGCAATAGCAAGAAGCGGCGCAATAACGCTTGCCGAAATTGCATTTATGGGACTTCCTTCAATTTTAATTCCTTCACCTAACGTAACAGATAATCATCAGTATTTTAATGCGAAGGCTTTTTCCGATGCCAATGCGGCAGTGTTAATAACCGAGGATGATTTTAGCAGCAACAGCCTCGAAAAAGCGCTTTCGGAAATCTTCGGCAGAGAAAACGGGCTTGCAAAAATGTCTAAATCGGCATTAACTCTCGCAAAGCCCAACGCACTTAAAGATATTGTTGACGAAATAGAAAAGCTTCTTTAATTCACCGAAACAATTCGTTTGCATAAAATATAGCATAAGGGTATGCAAACGGAGGGTGAAAAATGACAAAATTATATATAGAGGGCGGCAAGCGTCTTGAAGGTATAGTTAAAATACAGGGCGCTAAAAACAGTATATTACCCATATTGGCCGCAACAGTTATTGCCGAGGGAGAAAGCGTTATTGAAAACTGCCCTATGATAGATGATACCGATGCGGCAATAGAAATTTTAAAACGCTTGGGCTGCTACGTAAGCCGAGAAAGCGGCGTAATAACCGTTAATGCCGATAACGTTTCGAGCTACGAAATAGAAGATAATCTTATGCGAAAAATGCGCTCCTCGGTTATTTTTTTGGGAGCAATTCTTGCAAGAACGGGAAAAGCAAGAATAAGTATGCCGGGCGGATGCGAGCTTGGTCCAAGGCCCATAGACCTACATCTTGATGCTCTTAAAAAGCTCGGAACGAAGATAGAAGACGATAGAGGATATCTCGAATGCTCGTGTCCCGCAGGGCTTAAAGGCGCAGAAATAAATTTGAGTTTCCCGAGCGTTGGAGCAACCGAAAACATAATGCTTGCCGCAGTAACCGCAAAAGGAAAAACGGTTATAACAAATGCGGCGAGAGAACCTGAAATAGACGACCTTAAAAACTTTTTAAATGCAATGGGAGCAAAAATAACCTCTGAAGGCGGTCAAATGGTAATTGAAGGGGTAAAAAAGCTATATCCCGTGGTTCACAGAGTAATACCCGACAGAATAGTTGCCTCTACATATCTTGCGGCAATAGCAATAACGGGCGGAAAGGGTAAGCTTATAGGCGTTAATCCGCTTCATTTTTCTTCTGTTTTGGCAACGCTTTCAGATGCGGGCGTTAATCTTCGCTGGGACGAAAACGGTGTTGAAATAAAAACGAACGGTAGGCTTAACGCAATAAGAAATTTAAGAACAATGCCATATCCGGGCTTTCCAACCGATGCCCAAGCTCCTTTAATGGCGCTTTTTTCAACGGCAAAGGGAAACAGCGTTTTCGTTGAAACTATTTTTGAAAATCGCTTTAAGCACGTAAACGAGCTTGTAAGAATGGGAGCAAAAATAACGGTTTCCGATAGGGTGGCGGTTGTTGAGGGCGTTTCAAAGCTAAAAGGTGCAAAGGTTGAAAGCACCGATTTGCGTGGCGGTGCGGCGCTTTTGGTGGCGGCTTTGGCGGCCGACGGCGAAACCGAAATAGATAAGGTTTATCACATAGACCGAGGCTATGAATTTATAGAAGGAAATTTATCATCGCTGGGAGCGATAATAAAAAGAAGATAAAACGGAGAAAAGCGTTGAAGAAAAAAGTAATAAAAAGGAAAAATTCATTTATAAGAAAGAAACGAGGGGGCATAAGAATTTTCGTCTTATGTGTCCTCGTTATTGCCGCTTTGGTCTTGGGAATAACTATGTTTTTTAAAATCGGAGGCATTCAGGTAGAGGGTGAAATCCGCTATACCGCCGAAGAAATAATAGAAAAAAGCGGAATAAAAAAAGGGGATAACATTTTCACAATTAACCCTGCCGAAAGCGAAAGAAAAATAAAAGAAGCTTTTCCCTATGTAGAAAACGTTGAAATAAAGCGTGTTTTCCCCGATAAAATCGTTATTGCGGTTGAAAGCGCCAAGGAAGCGGTTTATACGAGAAGCGATGACGAAAAATGGCTTATTTTAAACGGTGAAGGAAGATTGCTTGATATTACTGAAAAGCACCCGAATCTTCCTGAATTAATTGGAGCGGAGGTTACTGCAAACGGAGTTGGAAAGTTGGCAAACTTTCGCGACGAAACAACACTCGGCATCTTCAAAATGCTTTGGGATGAGCTTGAAAAAGCTGAAATTGAAGATAAGGTTACCGAAATAAACCTTTCAAAAAGATATAACTTAACCTTTGATTACTCCGCGCAGGTAATGGTAAACCTCGGAAATACCGATAATCTTGCAAAAAAAATAGCGTTTGCTAAAATTTCCATAACCGAAAATTTGGTTGAAAATGAAAAGGGCGAGGTAAAGTTTTCCGATAACACCGCTAAAACCGCAAACTACCGAGAACTCACCGATGATGAGTGGATAGACTTAAAACTTTCACAAAACTCATAAAAAATAATGTTTTTTTGCATAAATACTTGAAAAAACCTCTAATATAAGTTAAAATATATTATAGTCTTAATAAGGAGATAAAAAAATGGCTTTTAGGATTGCTGAAGAAATAAATAAAGTTGTAAGAATAAAGGTTGTGGGAGTAGGCGGCGCAGGAAAGAACGCAATTAACCGTATGGTTGAAGAAGGCGTTCAGGGCGTTGAGTTCATTGCTGTTAACACCGACTTGCAAGACCTATATATGACCAGCGCAAACCATAAAATACAAATTGGCGAAAAGGTTTCAAAGGGCCTTGGCGCAGGCGCAAACCCCGAGGTTGGCCGTCTTGCCGCAGAGGAAAGCCGCGAGCTTATTGCCGATGCTCTTAAAGGTGCCGATATGGTATTTATCACCGCAGGTATGGGCGGCGGCACCGGAACAGGCGCAGCACCCGTTATTGCAGCGGTTGCAAGAGAGCTCGATATTCTCACCATCGGCGTTGTTACAAGACCTTTCTCTTTTGAAGGCAGACGCAGAATGCAGCAAGCCGAAGCGGGAATTAAAACCCTTATTGAAAACGTAGATTCTCTCGTTGTTATTCCCAACGACAGACTTATAAGCATATTAGACGGTAAAATCGAATTAAGAGAAGCTTTCAAAACTGCCGACAGCGTTTTAAAGCAAGGCATTCAAGGAATTTCCGACCTTATCACCGTCCCCGGTCTTGTAAACCTCGACTTTGCCGATATTAAATCGGTAATGAAGGATGCAGGCAAAACTCATATCGGCATCGGCTACGGTCAGGGCAAGGAAAAGGTTGAGCAGGCTGCAATGGGCGCAATTTCTTCGCAGCTTCTTGAAACCTCAATTAAGGGCGCAAAGGGCATTATCGTAAATATCACCTCTTCGTCCGATATTACTCTCGACGAAATTTACCGCGCATCGAATATGATAACCGAATCGGTAAACGAAAACGGCAACATCTATTGGGGCACTTCGCTTGACGACAGCATGACCGATTGCATGAAGATAACCGTAATCGCCGCAGGCTTCGACGGAAGCGAAAACTCAGTTAACGAAACAAAGGCTCCCGCCGCAGCAGCTTCCGTTTCAACCGAACAAGAAACTGCACCCGCAGAAACCACAGAAACGAAAGAAGACGATACCGACCTTCTTTTGAAAATACTTGAAAATCTCAACTAATCAACAGGGAAGCGAAAACAAAATGCTTGATATTAAATTTTTAAGAGAAAATCCCGAAATTGTAAAACAAAACATTAAAAACAAATTTCAAGATAAAAAATTACCTCTTGTCGACGAGGTAATAGAGCTTGATGCAGAAAACAGAAAAACAAAAACCGAGGCCGATGCGCTTCGCGCAGAAAGAAATAAATTAAGTAAGGAAATCGGCGGCTTAATGGCAAAAGGCCAAAGAGAAGAGGCCGAAAAAACCAAAAAGCTCGTAACCGAGAAATCCGACCGTCTTGCCGAGCTCGAAGCAAAGGAAACCGAGCTTGAACAAAAAATAAAAGATATAATGATGGTAATTCCCAACATTATCGACCCCAGCGTTCCCATTGGTAAAGACGATAGTGAAAACGTTGAAGTTGAGCGTTTTGGTGAACCGAAGGTTCCTTCATTTGAAATTCCTTATCACACCGATATAATGGAAAAATTCTCAGGCATAGACCTCGACGGCGCAAGAAGAGTTGCAGGTAACGGCTTTTATTATTTAACAGGCCCCATAGCCGAGCTTCACTCCGCAATTCTTGCCTATGCAAGAAACTTTATGATAGAAAGAGGATTTACCTATTGCGTTCCTCCTTTTATGATAAGAAGCGACGTTGTAAAGGGCGTTATGAGCTTTGCCGAAATGGAATCGATGATGTATAAGATAGAAGGGGAAGACCTTTATCTTATCGGCACCAGCGAGCATTCAATGATAGGCAAGTTTATCGACACCATAATTCCCGAAGAAAAGCTTCCCTACACCCTCACGAGTTACTCACCCTGCTTCCGCAAGGAAAAGGGCGCACACGGTATTGAGGAAAGAGGCGTTTACAGAATACATCAGTTTGAAAAACAGGAAATGATAGTTATTTGCCGTCCCGAAGAATCACCCATGTGGTTTGAAAAGCTTTGGCAAAACACAGTTGACCTTTTCAGAAGTATGGAAATTCCGGTTAGAACGCTTGAATGCTGCTCGGGAGACCTTGCAGACCTTAAAGTTAAATCGATTGACGTTGAGGCTTGGTCGCCCCGTCAGCAGAAATACTTCGAGGTTGGAAGCTGCTCCAATTTGGGAGATGCTCAGGCAAGAAGGCTTAAAATTCGCGTAAACGGTGAAACCGGCAAATATTTTGCTCACACTTTGAATAATACCGTTGTTGCGCCGCCCAGAATGCTCATTGCATTCCTCGAAAACCATCTTAATGAGGACGGTTCGGTAAATATTCCTCCCGTTTTGGCACCTTATATGAGAGGTCAAACCAAGCTCGGAGAAAAATAAAAAATTAAACGGAGTGAATTTTCACTCCGTTTTTTGTTTGAATAATTTTGCAAGAGAACAGTCCATAGCCTTAAGCTTATCTAATTCATAAGGAATAGAAGCGGGCTTGGATTTTATATAAAAATTTGAAAAACGATATGCTTTTTCGGTAAAACCGCTTTTTTGTAATTGTTTATACCAATAATAAAAATCATATTCTTCTCTGGAAATTTCGGTTATATCAGTTATTTCGGAATTTTCAAATTTTGCAATAAACGGAGTTTTAAAAACACCGTCATCACCGCGTATGTAACCCAAAAGATAATATGAATTAGTGTCTTTATCAAATTCAATAGGATTAACCTTGATTTTTTTGTCAAGGTGTGTTTTGCTTTTTAATGAAAAGTCAGAGGTATTATAAATAGCTATTGTAGAATGTAAGCAATTGTTTTCTTGAGGCTCAATATTTATAATGAATTTTGAATCGGGAGAAAAACAAAAATTATCATCATCTCCGAATTTTGTATAGCGAAATTTTTTAATTAAAGAAAAGGTTTCAAGAGAATATACTGCAATTCTTCCTTCGTTTGATTTAACTATAAAACTTTTTCCGTCGGGTGCAAAATCAGCACGATAGGCGTAAATGAGGTCTTTGAATTTTTTTATTTCATTATTGTTTTTATCATACAAATAAACCGTTTGTCCGTTGCAACCCACAGAAAAATTCCCGTTAGTTATATAACTCCAAAAGTTTTTCATACCCTCACCGCCTTTTTTAAATTATATCACACTCAAAATAACAAAAGCAAGGGGTTAACCTTGCTTTTGTTTTTTGTTTCGTAAAAACCTGTAAACAGAGGGGAATAAAACCTTTAAATAAAACGGCGGTGTGATTTTCAAAAAGTAATTTTTCGGCCAATTAAATAAAACGAAAAAAAGATTTTTCCTAAGAAAAGCTAAATGTTCTTTTTCTTTTTCTAAATAAAGCCCCTTTTCTTCGTGCAAAATTCTTCCCAAACAAATATAATGGGCAAAAACATATCTCGACATTGCAGCTTTTATATGCTTGGGGTATTTATCTTTTATAAAATTATAATTTTTCTCAGCGGAAGAAATTCGGTCTTCCTCAGCGGTGTTATAGCGTTTATTCGTTATGCTTTCTTCACGCTGTGTGTAATGATATTTCGGTGCCGCAGTTGAAACCATTTTATCAATTTGTTCAATTAAATCCAAAATAACGAAACTATCCTCATAAATTTTCCCCTTGGGATATCTAACACTGTTAAACAGCTTCTTTTTATATAGCTTATTCCAGGCGTAAACCGAAATAAAAGGATTTTGCAAAACCTCGTAAATGGCTTGTTCACGGTTATAAATAACGGGGGTAAAAGAAGCGTTTTCGGTGTGTTTCACTCTGTCGGAGGCACAGGTGGAAATATCGGCATTGGCATTACAAAGATTTTTGTAAAGAAGCTCAAACATATCGGGTTCAAGATAATCGTCGCCGTCAACGAACCCTATAAAATCGCACGATGCAGCTTCAATTCCTGTGTTTCTGGCACAACTTAGACCTTGATTTTGCTGATGTATAACCTTAATTCTTTTGTCTCTTTTTGCAAATTCATCGCAAATCTCACCGCTTTTATCGGTAGAACCGTCATCAATTAAAATAATTTCAAGCTCTTCAAAAGTTTGTGAGCACACCGATTCAATTGAACGTCGAATATAATCTTCAACGTTATAAACTGCAACAATAACTGAAATAATAGCTTTTTTCATTTTTAATCGCCTCTTTTATAGTATATCATACTATTATAAAAAAGTAAATTAAACTAACAAAACAAAAAAGAAACCGAAAAATTCGGTTTCTTTAAGATAGATGTATTTTTTGGAAAATTATATAGCAGTATATCCGCCGTCGATGGGAAGAATAACGCCGCCTTTTGAAGCGTGGTAAGCAACGGTGTCAATTGCGGGATTACCTACAAGACCGTACATAGAAGCAATGTTTATAATTCTTCCGTAGTTGTTTTTCTTCATAATGTTTGCAAAAGCTCTGGTAACATAGAAAACGCCGATGAGGTCGGTAGACATGGTAAAATCCCATTCTTCGTTGGTCATGGCAAGCTCGGAGAAAAATAAAAAATTAAACGGAGTGAATTTTCACTCCGTTTTTTGTTACTTAAATATAGCGTGTTTTAAAAAAAGCAAGGCAAAACGCCTTGCTTTTTTAAAATTATCAGTCCATTACAATAGCAATTTTAACGCCTGTGAGAGAAATGTTCTTTTCCATAGCGTCAACGTACTGCTCAAGGGGATAGTGGTGAGTTACAAGCTTTTCAATCGGAATATTCATTTCCTTGGCTTTTCTTATAAAGCCGAGAGTTTCAATATATTCGTTTGCACCGTAAACCCAAGAACCGACAAGAGTAATTTCTTTGTTGCAAAGGTCGAAATGAGGATTCATGGTGCATTCACCTGCGTTTACAAAGAAGCCCATTTCGCAATAACCGCCGCCGCGACGTACGTATTTATAAGCATCGGCAGCTGCCTTGGGAACACCGGTGCACTGGAATACGAAGTCTGCGCCGAAGCCCTTGGTGAGCTCTTTAACCTTGTTAACTCTTTCTTCAATGGTTTTAAGCTCGTTAAAGTTAATAACGGCGGTTGCACCCATTTCTTTTGCGAGAGCAAGACGTGTTTCAACACCGTCAACCGCAATGATATTAACAACGCCTGCGGCTTTTAAAACGGCAATTTGCATAAGACCGATAGGTCCGCAGCCCTGAACTAAAACGGTAGAACCGAAATTAATTATATTGGTGGATTTTGCGCGATTCCAAGAGTGAACGCAAACGCAAGCAGGCTCAATAAGCATTCTTTCGTCAACACTCATTCCGTTAACTACGAAAATAGAGGAGTTTTTACGCACGAGAATATGCTCTGCAAACCAACCGTTGTTGTGATGCTCTTTGTCGTCTTCAATAAGACCGTAAACGCCAAGACCTGCGCAAAGGTTGGGAAGCTCGGGATAACGGCGGCAGTAATCGCATTCGCCGCAAAGCAAAACAGAGGTAACAACCTTATCACCGACTTTTATGGGGTCGCCCTTGGTGTCAACCGTAACGCCCTCGCCGATTGCAACAACCTCACCGGTGCCCTCGTGTCCGAGAACTATTTCTTTGTAGCCGAAGGGATTATAACGGTATTCGTGAACGTCGGTTCCGCAAATTCCGCATCCTTCAACCTTAACGAGAATTTCACCGGGGCCCGGAGTGGGAATTTCAATATCTCTGAATTCAACAACTGCCTCGCCTTCAACGCCGTTAACAATTTTCGGTTTTACAAGATAAGCCACTTTAGATGTTGCCATAGTAAATGCACTCCTTTAAGTTTGTTAAAAATTTAGCAATCTGCTATACTTATATTATACCAAATAAAAAAATAAAGTCAATAAAAATAATAAAAAACCTTGTAAAATAATATTATCTCAAAAAAATAACTAAAAATACAAAAAAAGAAACCGAAAAATTCGGTTTCTTTAAAGAAGTAGTATTTTTAAATTAGTCGCAACAGGGGTCGGGTGCTTCTTCGGGAGCGGGTTTTTCGGGAGCGGGCTGTGTTACGCTTCCAAGACCCGACATTTCGGAAAAGAGCACGTTTGTTTTGGTCATATCAACGGCATCGCTCGGAATGATGATTTTAGCCGCCTGACCGTTTGAGAGCGCAATAAGAGCTTCATACTTTTTCATTTCCAAAACTGCAAAGTCAACTTGAGCGTTTTTAAGCTCGCGAAGGCCGTCTGCTTCTGCTTTTTTAGAAAGGTAAATAGCCTTTGCTTCACCTTCAGCGCGGGCAATTCGGGCATCTCTTTCACCTTCGGCGGCAAGAATCATTGCTTGCTTATCACCCTCGGCGCGCGTAATGGCTGCAGCCTTGTGGCCTTCTGCCTGAAGTAAGGTTTCGCGGCGGTCGCGCTCAGCTTTCATTTGCTTTTCCATCGCATTTTGAATTTCGGCGGGAGGAATAATGTTTTTAAGCTCAACACGGTTTACCTTAATGCCCCATTTATCGGTTGCTTCGTCGAGAATTTCGGTCATTTTTGCATTTATGGTATCTCTTGAGGTGAGAGTTCCGTCAAGTTCAAGCTCACCAACGAGGTTACGAAGCGTTGTTGCCGCAAGGTTGGAAAGCGCCGACATAGGATTAACTGCGCCGTAAGCATAAAGCTTTGCATCGTAAACGGCATAGTAAATAACGGTATCTATTTGCATAGTAACGTTATCTTTGGTGATAACGGGTTGGGGAGGGGAGTCGAGCACCTGCTCTTTAAGAGTTACTTTTCTTGAAATACGTTCGAGAAGCGGAATTTTAATGTGAATTCCCGCCGACCAAGTCGTTTTATATTTGCCTAAAAATTCAATAACAAACTCGTGTGCCTGCGGAACAATTCTTATGTTTGCTAAAATAATTGCCAAAACAACGGGCGCCAAAAAAATAAGAAATATCATTTAAAACCTCTCCTTATAAATTTTTCTGTTTTTATTATACCACAGCAGTAAAATAAAATCAATAATTTTCAATTTTATTTGCAAGACATTATAAATAAAACTGAATTCTCACAGTATAAAATCCCGTAAAAAACAAATAATAACACTATGTTTAAAATTGAAGGAGTTAATATATATGAAAGCAACGGGAATAGTTAGAAGAATCGAGGCTCGTGTTATAATAACACAAAAGTGCTATAAAGCCTTATAAATACTGGATTTTCGGGCGATTTTTAAAGAAAAATTTTTGATGAAAAACAGCATATTTTGACCTATACATAGCAAAAGCGAAGTGATTTCACTCCGCTTTGCCTTTGGGTAATATTACAATTGTGTAGTTTGTTTCTGTGTAGTCATCGCCGGATAAATATGTAATGTTGACATTTCCTTTAGTATTGAAGTAACCGTCAACAACAAAATCAGCCGCAACAGGCGAAACATTTTCTAATTTATATTCTTGATAATATTGCTCTTTATCGAATATATCTTGGACAACTATATAATGTTCGCCGTCTCTATAATCAGCACGTACAACATAATCATCTTTAGCTGCCAAAACATAATAAAATGTCTCTGAAATTTTACTGTTTTCTAAATCAAAATAGGTAGCATAGTTAGTGGATAGCCCTGTTCCTGTTTGAACAGATATGCCAACAATATCTATACTCACTTTTTGCCTTTTAGGTTCTCTTGTTAAATTATCTTCGTAATCTAATATTCGTCCTTTATAATCAGTGATTTCGTATGAGTAAGTTTTATCTGCTTGCTGTGTAATCATTGAATGGGTAATTAAATAAGAATCCCACAAATCGTACCGACTGATATTTTTGATTGAACCGCAGAACATATCCATATGACCACAATCGTCTTTATCAAAAACACCCTCTATGATTACATACTTGCCATTATATCGTTGTGCTTCTTCGTATGAAATTGCTTTTTCACCAAGCTCAATCCAAATGGAATTGCCAACACCGTATTTTAAATCTTCTTTGCTAAGTGAAATGCAATTGCCTTCAAACTCAAGGTTGCCGACGCCTATTACTCTGACAAGTTGACCGTCATATTTTTCGGGAGCAGCAATCAATTGAATCATAGTTACGTCTTTTGCATATTGATTAGCAGAGTTTGGTGTTTCGCTATAACCTGATTCAATAAGTTTGTTTTGATATATCTTTATACCAAACAATACAGCAAAAACAACTGCTAAGGTGATAAAAACGGAAAGAAAAATTGTTATTATTTGTTTTTTGTTTTTCACAAAATCACCGCCTTTGTTTTATTATATCATATTTCATTTCAAAAGTAAATTCTCACAGTATAAAATCTCGTAAAAGACAAATAATAACACTATGTTTAAAATTGAAGGAGTTAATATATATGAAAGCAACAGGTATTGTCCGCCGTATCGACGATTTGGGGCGCATTGTAATTCCCAAGGAAATCCGTCGGGTTTTAAAAATAGCAACGGGCGACCCGCTTGAAATTTTTACGGGCGACGAAGGGAGTATTACCTTTAAAAAATATTCCGTCTTAAACGAGATGACCGATTTGGCAGAAAGCTTTGCCTTCACAGTTTTTGATGCTCTTCGGCTAACCGCCGTTGTTGCCGATAAGGAAAAGGTGGTGGCTGCATTCGGCAATGTAAGAAAAGAGCTGGAAAACAAAAAAATAAATAACGATTTGGTTGAAATTATACGAGCCGGAAAAAATTATTTCTTTAAAGAAGGCGAAAATAAAAAAAGAACGGTTGAAGGCGAGGAAATCTTCATTTCGTCGGCCTGTCCCGTTATATCAAACGGCGACGTTCTCGGCGCAATAGCGGTTATTTTGCCCGAAAATTCAGCACCTTTAAGCGAAGACGGAAAAAAGCTTTTGGCATATTCGGCAAAACTTTTGGGAAAACAGCTCGAATAAGGTTTTAAAAATGATAAGCCGAAATCTCTCGACAAAATTCAAAATTTATGTTATAATATATGAAATATATTTATAAATACTCGGGAGAATTCAAAATGCAATCTATAACGGAAATATTAACCGAAAAAGTTTCAGCCGTTTTTGATAAACTCGGCTATGGAAACGAATATGGAACCGTTGCGGTATCGGCAAGACCCGACCTTTGCCAATTTCAGTGTAACGGATGCTTTGCGGCGGCAAAAGCTCTTAAAAAAGCTCCGTTTGATATAGCGGCAGCTGTAAGCGAAGAGCTTAAAAACGATAAAATTTTTCTCAAAACCGAGGCGGTAAAGCCCGGATTTGTAAACATCACCGTTACCGATGAATTTTTAATAGAGCTGGTAAACGGAGTTATCGCTTCCAATAACTTTGGAATTCCCGACATAGGAGAGGGAAGAAATCTTGTTGTTGACTACGGCGGCGCAAACGTTGCAAAGCCTCTTCATATCGGACATTTACGTCCTGCAATTTTGGGCGAGGCACTAAAACGTATTGCTAAAATATGCGGATTTAACGCAATAGGCGACGTTCATATGGGCGACTGGGGAATGCCTCTTGGACTCGTTATCGCCGAACTTTACGAGAGATATCCCGAGTGGCGTTGCTTCCAACCCGATTTCGATGAAAAAACCGAAAAGGTTGGAGAGATAACGGTTGACGACCTTAACGAAATTTATCCCTTTGCCTCCAAAAAATCCAAAGAAAACGAAGAGTTTAAAGAGCTTGCTCATAAAATGACGGGCGCCCTTCAAGAAAGAAAACCCAATATTTTCGCCATTTGGAAGGAAATAATGAGAGTTTCGGTTGAAGACTTAAAGAAAAACTACGGTAAACTCGGCGTTTCGTTTGAGCTTTGGTATGGAGAAAGCGACTCCGACGAATACATTCCCGAGCTTTTAAAGATTTTAGATGAGAAAAAGCTTTCAAAGATTGACGACGGCGCGCTTATAATGGACGTTTCCGAAGAAACCGATAACGCTCCTTTCCCGCCGATTATCATTAAAAAGTCCGACGGCTCAAGCAACTACGCCACCACCGACCTTGCAACAATTTTACAAAGACAAAAGGATTATAATCCCAGAGGAGTATGGTATGTTGTAGATAAGCGTCAGGCACTCCACTTCAAGCAGGTTTTCAGAGCTGCTCGAAAGGCTGAAATCATAAACAGCGAATGCGATTTTTACCATCTCGGAAACGGCACGATGAACGGCTCCGACGGTAAGCCCTTCAAAACCCGTGACGGCGGCGTTATGCGTCTTGAAGATTTACTTAATTCGGTTTATGAGGCTGTTTGCCAAAAATTAAGCGAAGGCTCCTATTCGAGCGAAGCCGAAAGGGAAGATGCGGCGCGCAAAATTGCAATGGCCGCAATTAAATTCGGCGATATGATAAACCAACCCACTAAGGACTACATTTTCGATATTGATAAATTCATAGCTTTCGAGGGCAAAACCGGAACATATCTGCTCTACACGGTAACCCGTATTAATTCCATTTTAAGAAAAGCCGAGCAAAACGGCGAAAAAATCACGGGAATATGGTCGGAAACCGAGCGCAACATAATAATAAGAATGCTCATGACGGGTGAAACCTTCAAAAGAGCGTTAAATGAAAAAGCTCCTAACGTAATTGCCGAAAACGCATATTTTGCGGCAACCGATTTTTCGAGATTTTATCACGATACCCGAATTATCGACGAAGCCGACCTTAACAAGAAAAGCTCGCTTCTTGCACTTTGCAATGCAACGAGAAACTATATTAAAATGCAGCTCGACGTTTTAGGAATTGAAACCGTTGAAAAAATGTAATATAATGTAATTATATATAATAAAAACGGCGAAAAATTTTCGCCGTTTTATTTTTAAAAAGAAAAAGCAGGTTTTTAAAACCTGCTTTTGTTTAATTATGCCTGACCGTTTAACTTTGCAATTTCTTCAGCGAAGTTATCGCATCTCTTTTCAAGACCTTCGCCTCTTTCGAAACGAATGAAGCCCTTAATGGCAATGTTTCCGCCAAGTCTTTTGCTCTCGTTTTCGAGGAACTTGGTTACGGAGATGTTTCCGTCACGGAAATAGGTCTGATGAGAGAGGCAAGCGCCCTCGTAGAACTTAACAAGTCTGCCGGTAACCATTTTTTCAATGATAGCGTCGGGCTTGGAAGCGTTTTTGGGGTCGTTTTTAATTTGAGCAATGATGATTTCCTTTTCCTTCGCAACAACGTCAGCGGGAATGCTTTCGGGATTGAGGTACTGAGGATTCATTGCAGCAATCTGCATGCTTATATCTTTACCGATGAAAGCGAGGTCGTCGGAATCCTGAAGGTCGGTATCCAAAACGGTCATAACGCCGATTTTGCCGCCGCCGTGGATGTAAGAATAAACCTTACCCGAAACGAGCTCGAAACGACGGATGCTCATATTTTCGCCAATGGTGAAAATCTTATCTTTAAGAGCATCTTCAACGGTACCCTTGTCGTTTTCAATGGGAAGAGCTTTAAGAGCATCAACGTCAGCTGCCTGATGCTTTAAAGCGGTAATAGCGCAGTTTCTAACGAAAGTCTGGAACTTTTCGTTTTTAGCAACGAAGTCGGTTTCGGCGTTAACTTCCATAATAACGCCCTTATCACCGTCAATATAGCAGTCGATAATGCCTTCTGCGGCAATTCTGCCGGATTTTTTAACAGCAGCTGCAAGACCTTTTTCACGAAGATAGTCTGTAGCCTTTTCCATGTTGCCGTCGCACTCGGTGAGAGCCTTTTTGCAATCCATCATGCCGCAACCGGTTTGTTCTCTTAAAGCCTGAACGTCTTTAGCAGTAAAATTCATTGTAAATTACCTCACTCAGTTGTTTTCTTCTTCGAGATTGATGCTCTCATCTTCAGCGGGAGCAGCAGCCTCGCCCTGACGAGCTTCGATAACTGCGTTAGCAAGAGTTTCTGCAATAAGCTTAACTGCACGAATAGCATCGTCGTTGCCGGGGATGGGGTAGTCGATTTCATCGGGGTCGCAGTTGGTGTCAACTATTGCAATAATCGGAATACCGAGCTTTTTAGCTTCGGAAACAGCGTTTCTTTCTTTCTTGGGGTCAACGATGAACATAGCTGCGGGGAGCTTGTGCATTTCGCGAATACCGCCGAGATATTTCTGAAGCTTTTCAGCCTCTAACTTTAATTTAGCAACTTCCTTTTTGGGAAGAACTTCGAAAATGCCTTCTTCAGCCATTTTATCGAGCTGATTTAAACGCTCAATTCTTTTACGGATGGTTTTGAAGTTGGTGAGCATACCGCCGAGCCATCTTGCGTTGATGTAATACTGGCCTGCTCTTTCAGCTTCCGACTTAATAGAATCGGTAGCCTGCTTCTTGGTGCCAACGAAAAGAATCATTCCGCCTTCTAAAGCGGTGTCGCGAACGAAGCTGTAAGCCTCTTCGAGCTTCTTAACGGTTTTTTGAAGGTCGATGATGTAAATTCCGTTTCTTTCTGTGTAGATGTACTCCGACATCTTGGGGTTCCAGCGTCTTGTTTGGTGGCCGAAATGAACACCTGCTTCAAGAAGCTGTTTCATTGCTACTACTGACATGTTTTTTCCTCCATATAGTTTAATCTCCGCAAGCCTTCAACTCACAGCCGCAATTTAACGCATTAAAAGAATTTACGTTAAACACCCTGCGGTGCAATCGGGCCGCGTACGGACTGACCGAAATATTATAGCACCAAATTTTCGCAATTGCAAGAGTAATAATGAAAAAAATAAAAATTTTTTTATAATATTAATATAGATAATACGTTTTAGAACCAAAAAACATTCAAAAAACACACCGAAAATAAAAATTAAAAAAATTTTAACATTTTTAAAAAGGGAAGATGCTCTCAAATCACGATATAGCTAACGGTTATACAATCTGCACAAAATGCAATGCTTATTTTTGTTAATTTTGTATATTGATAACTCGAATTCAAATTATTATAATTATAGAGTATAATTGCGAGAAGTGTTTTTGCGCCTAAAAATGCTTTTCGATTAAATTATTAAAAAACAAAAAATATTATGAAAGGAAAAAACTTATGAAAAAATTACTTTGCATTGCTTTAGCCTTGGTAATGATTTTACCTATGGCTTTTGCAATCCCCGTAAGCGCAGCAACCGCACAGGAAGCCGCAGCTGAAAACTGGGAATTCAGAACTGCCGGGGCAGCCGGCACAATGAATGTTACTGATGAAGGCTATTTCCAGATAGCCGCAAGAGACGGAGATGCAGCAACTGCTTCGAGCAAAAAGGCTTTTGCTTTCTCTGAAACTTCACCCTTTACCTTCGACGTTTCCATTCCTTATCCTCACGATGAGATTCTCGGCGCAAACGAGCAGGGTGCATGGGGTAACCAGGCGTTCTCAATCACCTTATCTGCAGGTAATATGACAAGATATTGGCTTACCGGCGTCGTTCCCTCAATTCACCCCGGTAACAAAATTGAGGGTTCTTTCAAAACAATTGAAATGAAAATTACCACCGAAGGCAGCGGCTACAGAGTAATGTTCTTTGAGAGCAAGGCAACAACCGTTCCCGGTGATGCAACCGATAACATTTCCTTAACTCCCGAAGGAATTAAGTGCGATGCTGTTGCAGCTAATGCTAACGTTCAGTTCTCTTTTGAAATAGACGGCGATGATATTAAAGTTTACGTAACTCCCGAGGGCGGAGAAAAGGCATTAATCTATACTATTGCAGGCGCAGCTTATGCCTTTGCTTCAACTAAAGAAGTTGGCGTTGCTTTTGCAGCATCTACTTTCGGTGGCGCAAGAACAGAAACCTTCACCGTTAAAGCAATAAACGGCACCGCTCCCGCTTTCGCAGGCGAAGAGTTCTCCTACGGTTTAACTACTGTTTGGAACGACGGTAACGGACAGCCCGATGCAAGTTGTCCTTGGAACTACATGGCTTACACCGCCTTAACCGAAAACGGTATTAAACTTTCTTCTCACGGTGCTTGGTACGATGCGGGCGGCGTTGCAACCAGAACTAAAGTAGATATTAACGAAGCAGGCTATAAGTTTAAAATCAACAATATGTGTGCTAACGGCTACATAGCTATATCCTTCTCAACCGATCCTTTAGACGGCCCCACAAACCAGCTTTTCTGGGACGGTATGTTATTACCTAATATGGATACCGATCACAGCGGCGATGCTATGTTAATAAGAATATATGCTAACGGAGCCGTAGCGGCCAACTGGCATCCGGGTGAGTGTAATTTCGACTACTACGATAATTCAACCGGCGTTGTAGACTTCGAAATCGGTGAAATTAGAGAGGTCGACGGCCAAAAGATTGTAAGATTCTACATTAACGGTCAGGAACTCACTGTTGCAGGCGGTCAGGGACAAGATATAAACATAACTAATATGGTTGACGCAGACAACAAAGCATATATAGCATGTACCTACTTTGAAAATGCTTCGGGTAATACTGTTGATGTTGATATTCTTGAAGTTTGCGGCCAGAACGTTGCAACCTTTGATGGTATTAACCACAAAGCTGAACCTATTATACCCGTTACCGGCGACAATGCCGATTGGGAAAACCTTCCCGGCTCCGGTCTTGAGTTAGGCACTAACTACGGTATTACCGAAGAAGGATACGTTCAGTTCTTTGAAAACGTAACTGCAAATAACGTAGGTCTTACCTATACAAAAGACCTTCCCGCTAGCTACACCTTCTCTGCAGATTTCTTTGTTCCTGCAAGTGAAGGCGGACCTCAGCCCTTCGTTGCAATCGGCGCTTCTTCGTTCGGTTGGGCTGGCACTTCTGCTATAGTTTACAAGTTCCAGACATGGCCCGGTTACTATGGCGGTCCCGCTTACGCTCACTACGGCGTTGGAGCACAGGACCTTATTGGTGCTTCTGTTGGTCAGCTTACCGAAGGTGCATGGAACAGTGTAGAAATCATCGTTGAAGACGGCAAAGCAACTCTCGTATTAAACGGCGCTATTAAAGCAAGCAACCTTGATATGTATGCTAACGGCACCGAAGGCACCGGCGAATATATCGTTATCGGTCAGATGTTCGATACTTATGCAGCAGGATATGGCCCCGAAAACGGCCCTGCTATCTTCAAAAACGTTCAGATTATCACTGATGACGGAGCTACCGTTTACTTCAACACTCCTGTAGAAGAAGAGCCCGATGAACCCGAAGATCCTGAAATTCCCGTAGAATATCGTCCCACTGTTCTCGGCGCACAGTACAGAACAGTTGGCGCACCCGGCTTACGTTTCGGAACTCAGGTTAACGTAACTAAGTCTGACGCTGAAGTTGAAGCTCAGAACGGTAAAGTAACCGTTAACAACTCAACCGGCGAAGCAACCATTGGTAACATTGCCAAAATGGGCACTCTTCTCATCCCCACTGATTTACTCGGCGATGCAGAACTCCAGTTCACTGTAGACGGTAAAATCAACGGAATCAGATATCTCGATATCGAGATGAAGAAACTCCACATCATCAACGATGCAGAAGGCTTTGTAACCTTCAACGTTGTTATGATTGGTATTCCGGACGCTGAAGTTGGCGGAGCTAACTACGACAGACAGTTCACCGCTGTATCCTACATTGAATATGCAAATGGCACAATTGTTTACTCCGATGCTATTTCCAGAAGCATTGCAGACGTTGCTGCAGCTAATGCTTAATTCGGTGAAAGGAAGATTTTGAAATGAAAAAATATACAACTCCCGAAATCGAATTAACTTATTTTGAAGACGTTGTTGAACTCGAAGGCGCAAGCTATGTAGTCGATAACGACGGTAACGCAGGCGACTTAACCGAGTGGTGGTAATAGTCTTTAAAATAAAAGCTTGAACTCAAACTTAAAGCTGCTGTTTTTTAAAAAATTAACAGCTTTATGCAGTTAACGTTTTGCTCGCTGAAAGGGGATTATTTCCAATGAAAAAATATGAAGCACCTGAAATCGAATTAACATATTTTGAAGACGTTGTTGAGCTTGAAGGCGCAAGCTACAACGACAACGAAGGCGACGTAAACGATTACGATTGGTGGACCTAATTTCAAAACAAGGTTTGATTTCAAACAAAAAAGGCACTCCGAAAATTCGGAGTGCCTTTTATTATGCATCTTGCACAAATAAAAAATCAGAAATTTGTCATTTTTGCTATTGCCAAATTCACTAAAAAGGTATATAATATATTATATATCTTTATAACTATAAATATAAAAGGAAAATGCTGTTATGAAAAGAAAAATTATTTCTGTTATTTTGGCAATAGCACTTGTGTTGCCGTTACTGTTGGCAATTCCGCTTCCTTCTTTTGCGGAAGCGGTTGGCTATACTGTGCCTTCCGAAATTAAATTCTGGAATAGCCTTGGAGAAGAGGTAACGCCCGAAAACGGCAAAGTGAAAGTTTATGCCGACGGTTCCGTTTCTTTCCCTGCTGCCTATAACCCCACGGGATTCTATTTCAAAAAGGAACTTTCGAACAACTTCACCGTTGAGTTTGAGGTTTTACCCTCTGCGGCGTCTAGCTCAACCGTTTCCTTCTTTGCGGTAAACCCCGAGGAAGAGATAAATGCCGATAGCGGTCTTGTTTTGCATTTCTCCGATTTAAAGGGCGTAACCTACGACTATAAAAAGCCCAACGGTGAAATTCTCGGCACCGGTGATTTAAACGTTTCTTTTAAACAACGCGAAAACGGCTACAATAAGGTTAGAATAACAGTTGTTAACAATACAGCATACGTTTACATAAACGAAACCCTCGTTAACTTTGCAATGAAAATTTCTCTTGGCTCAAGATATCTTGCATTCGGCCACAGCGCAATGGGCGGGGGAGTATCTAACGAAGAAAATGCTTTGAGAATAAGAAATTTCAAAATTAAAGACGGCGATTACGAAAAAGTCTGCTTCGGCAACGAAAGCTTTATGTCAAGCGATTTCACTCTCGTCGGCTCGGGTAACGATTCCAAAGTATATTACGACGATAACGGCTTAATTTACCTTCCTGTAATTACAAATCACACCGGTTTTGCTTATAAAACTCCTTTAAGCGGTAACTACACCATTGAAGCAGACGTTAAAATCCCCGCTGAAGGTGTTTCAGGCGCACCCTTCATCACCTTGGGTGATAAGCTGCCTACAAGCTGGATTGATGCATATGGCTCTAACTGTATTCTTTTAAGATTCAGAAACTGGTCAGACGCATACGGCTATTTCTTATATGAAAATGCTGTAGGTGGTGTCAGCCAAACTGCTCTTGGTTTCGGCGGAACCTATAATTTAAATGCCGCTGGCTACAACCATTTTAAAATAGTTGTTCAAGATGGTGTTGCAACTACATTCTTAAACGGCTTGGATATAGGTCATAGCGCACAGCTCACCTCCGAACAAAACTATCTTTATTTTGCTTTTGTCATGGAGGGCGCAGAGACCACTCCCGAAAATTCTTCTCAAATTAAAAATCTTAAAATAACAGCAAACGGCACAACCAAAATTTATAATTCAGATGCCATTGCATCTGCAAATAAAAATTGGAACACAGCTGCTTACGGTGATGCTCATCATTTTGAAATCACTCCCGAAGGTTATTTACAGCTTTCAGCTCACGAATTGAGTTCTGCAATCGCATCGAGCAAACAGGGATTTGTATTCAATAAAACAACTCCCTTGAGCTTTGACCTTTCAATTCCTTATCCTCACGATGAACTTCTCGGCGCAACTCAAACTGACGGCTGGGGAAACCAATTCTTCGGAATAACCTTGGCGGCAGGAAACACGATAAGCTACGTTGCAGGCACGTCTGCTCCCTCTGTTACTTCTTATAAAACAAATGCGGCTTTAAAAACCCTTCAAATGAAAATTTGCACCGAAGGAACGGGTTACAGAGTATTCTTCTACGTAAATAAGCACACAAGCGGAGATGTAAATGAAGAAATTTGCTTAACTCCCGAAGGCATAAGAAACGGCGCTTTAATAGCTCCCAATAAAAACGTAACGATTACCTATGAATTAACCGAAAACGACGTAGAAATCTACGTAACCCCCGAAAACGGAAATAAAACGCTTTTCTATACCGCTGAAAATATTTCAAAAGCATTTGAAGTAAGCAATGAAGTAGGCGTTGCATTTGCGGCAAGCAGCTACGGCGCAGCAAGAACCGAAGCGTTCCTTGTTAAAGCTGTAAACGGCGTTACAACCGCTTATGCAAAAGGAACCGAATTTACAGGTCTTTTGAACTTAATCGAGGCAACCGGAAATGATTTTGAAGGTCAGCCCTTCTATAATTGGGGAATTTACACCGATTACACCCATGAGGGTATAAAACTTGCAGGACATCCCGCTCTTTACACCTCAGGCGGTATTGCATTAAGAAATAAAACAAATCTTGCAAATGCATCGGCAACCTTAAAGATTAACGATTTATCTGAAAATGCCTTTGTTTCAATAAGCTTCTCAAAAACTCCTTTAACCGAAACGAGCGACAGATTCTGGGAAGGTCAAATTCTTCCCGATATGCCTACAAACGAGGCCTTCACTTTTAGAATTTTCAAAGATGGCGCCGCAGATATTCTTTGCGGCTGGGACGGAAGTTATTTCCCGCTTGATACGATTGATGCTTCTTCCGAAATAGAATTTGCATTAAGCGATATTATAACCGAAAACGGCGAAAGCTACGTTTACCTCACCGTTAACGGCAAAAAAGTAAAAAAATCGGGTGAAGATTTAAAATTCAGAGTATCTAACGTTTTAGATGAAAACAAGCAGTGCTATATGGGTGTAGCTCTTTCATCAAACGGTATTAATTTAGCTGTTGATATTGACGTTTTAGCACTTAACGGAAATGTTTTCACTTATGAGCTTCCCGAAGATGACATATATTTACCCAACCGTCCCACTATTATCGGTGCACAGTATAGACTTGAAGGAACACCCGGTCTCCGTTTCTCAACAAGAATAAACGTTACAAAAAATAATGCAACAGAGGAATGGATTAACGGTAAAATAACCATTCACGAAGATTTCACCGTAACAATCGGCAATATTAAAAGAACCGGCACACTCATTATGCCCGCGGATATGCTTGGAAATAATGATTTAAGAATTACCGAGGACGGTACAATAAACGGAACCCGTTATTTAAACGTTGAAATGAAAAAGCTTTACCGCATATTCACCGCAGCTCACGAAGAGGGCTACGTAATATTTAATGCGGTTATGGTAGGTATTCCCGATTCTCAATACGGCGGTAAAAACTATGACAGACAGTTCGTTGCAGTATCTTATATCGAATACGAAGACGGTTCTATAATTTATTCCAAACCCTTATCGAGAAGCATAGCCGACGTCCACGAAAACGCCACCGATAACGAAGCTGACGTCGGAGATTTTGAAGAGTGGTGGGATATATTTAAAGATAACGACGGCGATTCTTCCTCTTTTGAAGAGTGGTGGGATACCTTTAAAGATAATGACGGAGATACTTCCAATATGGAAGAATGGTGGAACCCGATTCCTCGCCAATCCTTAGAAGCTGTTGTTATGGTAGGAAACGAATGGAATCAGTTAAGATTTAAAGATATTACCAATGGAACTCTTGTCATCAAAAACGTAAGCGGAAATACAACCTACGTTGAAGGAGTCGACTACGAGGTAGACTACGAAAACGGAAAAATTCGTCGACTTGCAAACAGTAAAATTCCCGATTTTTCCGAGAGCTTAACCTACGGATTGGGAGTAAAACAGCTTGACGATAAAACGCTTACGGCAGCTGATATGCCTAAATATTACGGATATTATTTTACCGTTTACGCAGAATATGAGTATAATAAAGACGTAAACGTCGGTTACGATACCGTTCTTGAAAATATCAACAATTTTAACGGAACTTCAATTCCCGAAAACGTAATTAACAAAGTTAAAAACGGTCAGGATATTACAATCGGTGTAATAGGCGACAGTATAAGCACCGGTGCCGAAGCAACCAAAGGCAATGAATATTTCACCTTGCTTGCAAACTATCTCAGAAACCTTAGCGGAAATAAAATTAACGTTGATATTGTAAATGTTTCAGTAGGCGGACATACTTCCGATGAAGGTATTACAAGAGCAAATCTTCTTTATCAAGAGTGCGGAGATAAAGAACCCGACCTCGTTATTATTGCTTACGGTATGAACGACCAAAATTCAACCGGAGACACACCTTATAACTCACCCGAAAAATATGCTTCCAATATTGCGGGCATTGTAAATACTGTGAGAAATCTTGCAGTAAACGACCCCGATATAATTTTGGTTACATCAATGCCCTCAAATCCGCAGTGGCTCCACACCAGCGGTAAATGGTATGAGTTGGGCGATGCTCTTCGCGCATACGCAAAGCAGGAAAATATTCCTCTTGCCGACGTTGGCGCATTCTTCCAGAATCAGCTTGATAACGGACAAACCTATGAAGAGCTCATTTACTCTATGATTAACCACCCCGGAGATTACGGTCATAAGCTCTATTTCTTAACTCTTAAATCACTTTTTAACTAATAATGAAAAACACTCACTTTGAAAAAAGTGGGTGTTTTTTTATAATTTGACGAATATAATATGCTGTATATATTAAAATTAAAAAAATAGCCAAATAAAGAATTATTAATTTTTTTTGAATTGTGCAAAATATATATTGAAAAATTTGCAAAAATGTTTTATTATATATACTGTTAGCACTCGCGCTTAAAGAGTGCCAAAAATGATAAAAAATATTTATTATAAATAGGAGGCATTTCACAATGAAACTCAAACCCTTAGGCGACCGTTTGGTTATTAAAATGGTAGAAGCCGAAGAAACAACAAAAAGCGGAATTATCTTAGCAGGAACCGCAAAAGAAAAACCTCAGGTAGCACAGGTTTTAGAGGTAGGTCCCGGCGGTCTTGTTGACGGAAAAGAAATAAAAATGGAACTCAAACCCGGCGACAAAGTTATAACCAATAAATATTCGGGCACAGAAATCAAACTCGACGGCGAAGAATATATCATCGTTCGTCAGAGTGATGTTCTTGCAATAGTTGAGTAAGGAGGAAACTTCAAATGTCAAAAGTAATCATCTACGGTGAAGACGCAAGAAAAGCTCTTCAGGAAGGCGTAAATAAGCTTGCAGATACAGTTAAAGTAACTCTTGGCCCCAAAGGTAAAAACGTAGTTTTAGATAAAAAATTCGGTGCTCCGTTAGTAACCAACGACGGTGTTACAATTGCAAAAGAAATCGAACTCGATGACGTTTTTGAAAATATGGGTGCACAAATTGTAAAAGAAGTTGCAACCAAAACAAACGATATAGCAGGCGACGGCACCACAACAGCAACTCTTCTTGCTCAAACTCTTATTAAAGAAGGCATGAAGAACGTTGCAGCAGGCGCAAATCCCATGATTTTAAAGAAGGGCATCAAAAAAGCAACCGACGTTGCTTGCGAAGCAATTCTTAACAATGCAAAAGCAGTAAAAGGTTCTGAAGATATTGCACGTGTTGCAACCGTTTCAGCAGCCGATGAATTCGTTGGCAAGCTCATTTCCGAAGCAATGGAAAAGGTTTCCGTAAACGGTGTTATCACTCTCGAAGAGTCTAAAACCGCCGAAACCTACAGCGAAGTTGTTGAGGGTATGCAGTTCGACAGAGGCTATATCTCTCCCTATATGGTAACCGATACCGATAAGATGGAAGCAGTTATCGACGATGCTCTCATTCTTATCACCGATAAGAAAATTTCCAACCTTCAGGAAATTCTTCCCTTACTCGAACAAATTGTTCAGGTTGGCAAAAAACTCGTTATCATCGCAGAAGACGTTGAAAACGAAGCAATTGCAACCTTAATAGTAAACAAACTCCGCGGCGTATTCACCTGCGTTGCAGTTAAAGCTCCCGGCTTTGGCGACAGACGTAAAGAAATGCTTCAGGATATCGCAGCATTAACCGGCGGACAGGTTATTTCTTCTGACCTCGGGCTCGACCTTAAAGACACCACCGTTGACCAGCTCGGTAGAGCAAAGCAGGTTAGAATTCAGAAAGAAAACACCATCATCGTTGACGGCGCAGGCACCAAAGACGCAATCGAAGCAAGAAAAGTTCAAATTAAAAATGCAATCGCAATTTCCAACAGCGATTTTGACAAAGAAAAGCTCCACGAGCGTCTTGCAAAATTGTCGGGCGGCGTTGCAGTAATCAGAGTAGGCGCAGCAACCGAAGTTGAAATGAAAGAAAAGAAGCTTCGCATTGAAGACGCTCTTGCAGCAACCAGAGCAGCGGTTGAAGAGGGTATCGTTGCCGGCGGCGGAAGCGCATTCGTTTCCGTAATGGCAGACGTTGAAAAACTCATTGCAACTCTTGAAGGCGATGAAAAGACCGGTGCAAACATCGTATTAAAAGCACTTGAAGCACCTCTCCGTCAAATTGCCGCAAACGCAGGAAACGACGGTTCTGTAATTCTTAACAAGATAAGAGAAGCAAATTCCGCATCCTTCGGCTACGATGCTTACAACGAAAAATACTGCGATATGCTTGAAACCGGTATCGTTGACCCTGCAAAAGTAACCAGAACCGCTTTAAGAAATGCAGCATCCATCGCATCAATGGTAATCACCACCGAATCTCTCGTTGCCGATAAAAAAGAACCCGCAGCACCCGCAGTTCCTCCCATGAGCCCCGATATGGGCGGAATGTATTAATTCCGAACAATAACTTAAGCCGCTGATTTTTCAGCGGCTTATTTATTTGTTAAAACTCACTTGTAATGAAAATCATATTGTGATAAAATATTATAAAATACAGTAGGGAGCACCCTTTTATGAATATAACGAAAATTTCTATGTTTTTTAATATTAAAGGCACAATTTTGGAAGCCCGTCAAATTAAAACGGGACATATAAACAGAACCTATATTGTCAAAACAAAAGATGGCAATAAAAACTGCGCTTACATAGTTCAGCGTATTAATAAATACGTTTTTAAAGACCCCGTTATGCTTATGGAAAACGTGCAAAAGATAACGGATTATATGAAAAACAAGTATATTGCCATAGGAATTAACCCTGAAAGACTTGTTTTGAACTTTATGAAATCAATAAACGGAGAAAGCTGCCTTATTGATGATGACGGTGAATATTGGCGCTGCTACGAGTTCGTTGATAATTCAATAACCTATAACCTCCCCGAAACCGATTATTTAATGGAAAATATCGGCGTAGGCTTTGGAAATTTTCATTATATGCTTTCGGGCTTTGACGCATCACTCCTAACCGAAACAATAAAAGGCTTCCACTACACCAAAAAAAGAATTGAAAATTTATTTGAAGCAATAGAAAAAGATGAATTTAACCGCGCTAAAAACGTTAAAGAGGCAATTTCTTATTACAAGGAGAAAAGCGCTCTGGCATCATCGCTTTGCGATACGTCGCTTCCTTTGAGAGTAACCCATAACGATGCGAAGTGCAATAACGTTTTGTTCGACGTTAAAACCAATAAACCGCTGGCAGTAATAGATTTAGATACCGTTATGCCGGGCTTAATGGCATTCGATTTCGGCGATGCGGTAAGGTCGGCTTGTAACACCTGTAACGAAGACGAGCCTAATTACGATAAAGTTATTTTAGATATCGACAAGTTCAAATGCTTTACAAAAGGATTTATGAGCAAGGTTTCCCAAATAACGTCATCGGAAGAAAAAGAAAGCCTTGCGATTGGCGTTTTTGCCATAGCGGTAGAGCTTTCTGCAAGGTTTATGACAGACTACTTAACGGGTGATAAATATTTTGACAAGGATTACGAAAATCACAATATGGTAAGAGCGCTTTCGCAGCTTGCCTTGGCTAAAGACGTTGAGAAAAAGCTTCTCAGTCTTGAAAAAATAATAAAAGGTTTTTAATAATATTTTTCAAAATCACTTCATAAATTTTTATGAGGTGATTTTTTAATGGGTGTTTTATATAAAAAAATATCAAAACAATTAAGCTATAAGGAAAACACAGTTTTAAGCTATGAAATAGTTTATCCCGAAATTACGGGCTATGGAAACGAAATAGGGAAGTTAAATGAAAAAATAAGAGAAGAAGCGCTTTTAAATGCAAAGAAAACGGAGGAACGCTATTTTCCGAAAGCGGCTCTTGCCTTCGACGCAACAGATGAGGGAGAAGACTTTTTCTCGCCGTTTATAATAAAAGACGCAACTATGGTAACGGAAGAAAACGAAAATATAATTTCTTTGTTTTCGGTTTTAAACGAAAATACGGGCGGAGGAAGTATTTATAGCGGCAGGTCGGTAACCTACGACGTAAATACGGGTAAAACGTTAACTTTAAGTAACTTCATTAAAGGTTCCGACCTAAAAGCAAGGGTTACCGAAACTGTTAAATCGTCAATAATGGAAGAAATAAAAAACGGCGAAAAAGGATACCTTTTTGATTGGGAAAGACGTGTAACCGAGCTTTTTAAACCCAAAAACTTTTATATTTCAGACAATGTTCCGGTTATTTATTACGGTCAAGATGACCTTATGCTTCACCGTTACGGAATAAAAGAATTTAAAATAAATCTTAATTTGAACAGCACGATTTTTTAAGATATTGTTGGCTGTTTTCATAACGAAAATCTATTAAAATTAAACCTCTGCATCAAAAAATGCAGAGGTTTGGTTTTTCTTTTATTTCTTTTCTCCGGTTAGGAGCCATTCGGGATCATAACCAAACTCCATACCGATGAGCTTAGCAAGCATAGGGGAGATGGTTTTGTTCTGCTTGGTGCCCGGGCGGCTGTTGCTTGTGAGGATATAAAGGTAGTTTTCGGATATGCCGACACGCTTGGCAAATTCGCGCTTGGTGATATTCTTCTCTTTGATGATTTGATTCAACCTATCAGATAATGACATTGCCCCTATCTCCGTTCTTTTTCATGTCCGCCTTAATTGCTCTGTAAACTTCAAGAAGCTGTTTTCGCGAAGAAACGCCCAATTTGCTGTAAAGATTCTTATTGTGGAATTTTAAGGTATTCTCCTTAATGTTCAGCTCAATCATAATATCTTTCGTGGACGTTCCGCTCAGATAGGCTTCGTAAATCTGTCGTTCTTGTGAAGTCAGCCTATCCAAACCCTGAGCAAAGTATTCCATCATTTCAGACGATATGCCGCCGGAACTGCGACAGTCGTCAGCAGCATTCGTTGCTTGCAGAGCTTCTTCCTTTTGCTGCACAAGCTCACGAAGCCGCTGATTTTCGTTCATAACCATATGAACGCCGCAAAGGAACAGCTCGGTAATGATGTAGGATACCGAAAGAAACTCAAAGTCCATACTGGAAATCTGCTCAATGAACCATACGCCGATATTTACGAACACTGCCATTGCTATGACAACAGCGTGGGCAGTAGAATCAAAAGTCTTTTTAATGGATGCACGGATAATAACCGCAACCATTGCACAGAAATATCCAAGCAAATACACCAAATACAACGGATGGAGCGGCCCGTAAACCTTAACAAGGGTAGAAACGCCGTTAACGACTTCAAAAGAAACCTCTTTGTAGTAGATTGGCAAAATACCGGGGCTCGCTGCAATCAGGAATACCACGACAGCCAATGAGAACAAGGAGAGCGGCACCCATCTTTTTGTGCTTGTGTTGGTGATATTCAGAATAATCATTAACATAGCAAGGGGTAAAAACACCGAGCCAAGATAGGACACACGATTCGCCCACAGTGCCATTTCCAAACAGGAGGACACCGACAGGACGGTATATCCGATGTTCACGACCAAAACAGACGAAAACAGCAGAGCAAACCATTGCCTCTTTTGGCGTACCAAAAACAGACAGCCAATCAGAAGCAACGCAGAAAGGACGGCAACAACCCCATAGATGATGGACAGGCTTGCCGATCCATCACCGACGGAACTGCACCCCGAAAGTCCCAATGTAATACATATCAAGGAGATAATCTCCAATAATCTCTTTTTCATAAATTCTCTCCCTTGACCGCTATGTGTTATCTTTTTTTACGGTCATCCCACACTTTTTCCCACACTTTTTGAAAATAAATCTGCAAAACCCACACTTTTCAGACCGAAGGTGTGGCGACATTTAAGAGGGAAATATGTAAAATTATAGTTGCAAGGTATCAAAGAAAGTATAAAGCTTACTTGAATATTATACCATAAAAGTTTGATTCAGTCAAGACTGCTTGCATACGTTGGCAGGCGAATTTGCAAAAAAATTGCAATCGCTTTGACGAATCAGCCGGAAAGGAGAGAGGGCTATGCCGGAAAACAGAACTGCCAAACACAAAGTTGTAACAGACGGCAGCGGTTATCGGTTCATCTTTTATTGCGATGTGTCTGATGCTCACGTCTATACCACCAAAGAGACTTACCAAGGGAATACCGAGGAGGCTTTGCTTGTTGCTTGGCAAACAGAAGGTCGAGAGCATTTTAATCGATGCCACAAATGCGGCAAGTGGGTCATTGACGCTGTTTACAATGCTGAGGTATTAGAATGTGTGGAATGTGCGCCCTATGAGGTAGAGCCAAAGTTTTGCAAGAGTTGTGGGCAGAGGATTGAAACGCCTACAAAGACCTGCCCCTCTTGCGGTAAGAAACTAATTTACGAAGGAGTGTGAGTATCGTGACACAAAAGGTTCGGTTTAAGAATTTGGAGCGGTTCGGTTTTGGTCCTAATGTAATGAAGAAATTGCGTGTGTGCCCACGATGCGGTCATATGGTGAAATCAAGAGCAGACACTTGTCCCGATTGCGGTGAAAGGCTTCCAAGGGAAACGCTCTTTGACCGTTACAAACGAAAGCATCTAAGCTGCCCCAATTGCGATACGGTGTTGACCGCCGACGCATTGTATTGCCCGAATTGTGGCAACATGGTTACAAAAAAAGGGGAGAAAATGCTATGAAAAAGTTTGTTTTAATACTGTTCTGCCTACTACTCCTCAGCTTAGCAATACCGACTTTTGCTGCCGGTGTAACAGTAACCTTTACCGCCGACAGCATCTCGGAGGTGGGCGGAACACTAACTGTTGATAAGAACGCCTTAATGAATAACGACAGTATTACTGCCGATATGTACAACGCTTTGTTGGAAGGCAACGTGAGCTACAGTTGGTACAAGAATGGTACACTTACGCAAGAAGGCATCGGTGCAGATGCGCTTTCTTATCAACTGACTTTGTCCGATCAGGGTTGTACCTTCTATGTGAAGGTCAGCTTTTACGAAGATGACAGCTTTCGGGAATCGAAAAAGTGTGGCGAGGCCCTCAGCGGTGAGGTCACCATTACCGGTCCTGTTCCTGAGATTACTACCGAATCGCTTGAGGCGGCAACGGTAGGCACAGCGTATTATGTGAAACTGGAATGCAGTGATACCGACGCGGTATTTTCTGAGTTTATGGGCTCCCAGATGGCGGAGTTTGGATTGAACCTGACACAGCACGGTGAGATCGAGGGTACGCCCACCAAGGAAGGAAACTGCCACATCAATATCGTGGTAGTCAGCGAGGGCGGTGGAGAGAACAGCGTCAGCTTTGATCTCACAGTCAATGCTGCCCCCTCCGGCACGGAGACCGTTCCAACACCTCCCGAAAGTTACCCGACACAGCCGCCCGCATCCGCTCCGACGGATGCAACCGAAAGCACCCAAGACACCACAGATGTGGAACATCAGGGCTATCAGGAGAATAGTCAGGACTTCCCATGGTGGGGATATGCGGTTATTGCTGTTGGCGGTATCGCTCTTGGAATTGGAATTTCGTTTATTTTCGTTAAGTTAAAGAAAAAAGTTTAAAGGAGAAACGAGCTATGAAGAAAAGGATTATAACAAGAATCTTTTCCATACTACTTTGCGTGGTAATGTTGAGCAGTTTATTTACGACTGCGGTCTTGGCGGCATGGGAAGACGGTATGGAATGCTGGTTTTGCAACCATTACCACTGGGATGAGTATTGCTGCGGTACTTGCGGTGCCTGCAGTGAAGAATGTACCAACGGAGGCTGTTATTTATCCACCCACTGCAGCGAGTGCGGCGCCTGCGACAAGTTGGCAGACGATTGTCCCATATGCCTTA
>JAZNEJ010000006.1:0-118855 GCA_045588575.1 Eubacteriales bacterium
TAGGATCATGGCTGTAGCAAGCTTGTTTGACCCCTTTACCGGCAAGGAACAGATTGATGAAAAACAAAAGCTAATGTTCCTCATAAGCCCTGCGTACTGTAATCTTTTGAGAAAAATGGTTGTGGGATTAACGGCGGATCATAAGCTGATGGTTTATCTGCTTCCGCCCGAAAGCCCTGACCTGGCATTTACCGATGGTTCGCACATCATGATCAATACGCTTCATCAGCTCTTTATAGCTCAGCCTGTAGGAGATGTGACAAAGTATTGCTTGGCTCTTGCCGTGCATGAATCCTTGCACCCGATCTACAGCTGTTTTAAATGCATCGAGGATGCGGCGAGAAGGAAAGCCGGAGATACGGATAACGTGATTCAGATTCGACGTGAGCTTTTCAACATTCTTGAAGATGCTCGCATTGAGCGAATTGGCTCCTTCAAGTTTCCCGGTGTTGCATATGCGGTGGAGGCACTGAATGAATTCCTTTTCGGTCTTCCTAAGGACTTCACCCAAAGCAAGGATATTGAGATCATAATGCAATGGATTCTGGATTATGTTTCGGTAGATAAGACACGTGGTGAACTGAGGGATGACCTAAAAAAGTTGTGGACGAAAATTGAACCACTTGCTTTGAAGGCAAAGTATTCAGACACCTGCAGTGGATGCTATTTCTACACGAAAAAGATCCTTAAGCTGCTGAAGCCGCTGATTCCCGAAACCGATCCTATCGAACAGCAAAGGCAGAAGGCGCAGAACCGTCAAGGTAATGCGAATGATGTCGATGCCAAGACCGGACAACAGCCCCCTCAGGGCGGAGCGTCCGGAAACGGAACTGTCCGTGGGGCACAGAGTAATCAGCCCGGCAATGGTCAGAATGCAAACAATGGTCAGTCCGGTCAAGGACAGGCCAATAGCTCCGGACAGGGCCAAGGTCAGGGAGCTGGACAAGGTGGCGCTGATGCGCTTGCTCAAATGCTCACGAATGCCCTTAGTGCTTCGTTTAACGAGCATCAAAAGGACATAGCAGATGCAGCACAGGACAAGCAGATAACAAAGGGTATCAGCGGAGACTCATCGTCGGAATACAGTGTTGTTCTTTGCCAAGGAGATTTCTCAACCTTTGATGAGTATACGAGGATCAAGACAGACGTCGCTCCCGTAATCAACAAGCTGAGAACCGGACTTAAGAACATCATCAACTACAACGTGGATGAGATCAGCAGATACCTTCATGCAGGACGTATCGATGCAAAGAGTCTTAGCCGTATGCCTTCAGGAGCAATATGCGCCAAACGAATTGAGAAGAACGATGAGGCAGACCTTAATATCACGGTGCTTGTGGATTTATCCGGTTCTATGGGGGGCTATCCCATTGACAATGCTATGAGGGCATGTGTTGTTTTACAAGAGGTGTGTAATTCCTTGAAGATCCCAATTACAGTGTTGGGATTTAAGAGTGGTGGTCGGGAAGTACAGATACTGCACTTTTCCAACCGTCTCTTAAAGGGAAGATATGCCCATACAGGTATTGTAAAGATGAATGCAGGTGGCGGAACTCCGCTATATAATGCGCTGCTTTACTTGCCTAAGCATTTGCAGAAGCAATCGGAAGAAGATAAGCTTCTCATCGTGATAACGGACGGTGAACCCGATACCGGTCCGGAGCCCTGCAGGATCGAGGTTACTAAGCTCGGTCGTTATGCTAAGGTTTACGGAATGGCGATCGGCGGCGGACGTGAGGCGCTTGCCAAGATCTTTGGCTCAAAATATATCGGTATCGACTCTTTGGACAGACTCCCTGGTGAGCTCTGCAAGGTGATCGAAAAGAACATTATCAGGAGGTAGTTTTATGAGATGTGAAGTCTGTGGACGAACGGCAAAAGAGGTGGAGGGAGTTTATTTTGTTGATGGCAAATGGTTGCTGATGAAGGCAAACTATTGCTTTAAGCATGGCTCTTTCCTATCAAAATCGGAGATTGAGAATGCCGAAGAGGTTATTCCCAATCCAGATAAGAGAAGCCATATTCGCCCCGGACTTCACGTCCATGTTCTTCTGAAGGAACGTCAGACCTTGCAACCCGCTGTCGATGGGTATGTGAAAAACATTCTTACTAATGCGGCAGAACATTCGGGCGGAATCAAAGTAATGCTTTCTGATGGAAGGATAGGACGGGTAATCCGAATCCTGGAGTAAGGAGAAAAATTATGGGTGAGAGAATTGCTTTTGTATCTTGGGATTATCTTCGTGTGGTTTGTGATCTTCACAGAACGAAGCTTGAATTGACGTTGAAGGGAAGTAGAACACTGTATGGCTGTACTGACTGCGGTTGTCCTGTTGCCTTGCCGACAGAGCTTTATGAAAAACTTTTGGAAGACGTCGTTAATATGCAGAATAAAGGTCCTCTTATGCTCGGATATCGTTGGAGACGAAAAAGTAAAGGCGAAGCATTTGAGTTTTCTGTCATATCTGCATCCCAGGGCAAATGTCCGATCATTTCGGTAAAGCAGATTACAAAGGAGAGATAGCTTATGAAACTTCACTTTCTTTTGACGGAAGAGGACGGTGACATCATCTTTTGGAAAGAGAGTTTACCGCACTTTTACTTTTCGGAATATGTCAAGGATATTCTTGTTGCGGAAAAACGTAAGAAGTATGCTTTTCTGCCGGTGCCACAGGAACAGGGCTTTACTAAAAAGAGAGTAGACACAAAACTTTATCTCCATGGGAAAGACGAGATCGAAATCGTACAAAAGCTTCCAAAGGGGCGCAGAGCGAGAATCATTAAAAAAATTATTCGCAAGCATCTAAGAATGAACTATCAAAAAAACGGTGCAACTGTCCCTTCAGAAGAAAAGAAAGAAGAAATCAAGATCAACGCTCAGCCTGCCGAAGAAGAGAAAACTACTACTAACGTTGTCGATGCCGTTAACTATGAGGATGATGACGAAATGAGCGATGAGTATAGACAAATGCTAAATCAAATGTCAAGGCGCAAGTTTTCCTGAAAACGCCCCTTGATGTAAACAATATTATAAATACAAAAATATGAAGGAGTGTTTTGATGAGAGAAGCTGAAGTTAGGCTTAGGAAAGCCGTAAACGAATTATTGCGCGTTGTCAGAATGAACGCATATATGAAAAAAGCACAGTCTGAACTAAATGAGCTTTTGGACGGATCCACAATGTCACTCGAGATATTTGAAGGAAATCCGGGAAGCGAGAAGCTTACCGATGCAAAAAAATATTTCGATGAGCTGCTCCAAAAGGTGAAGGCTTCATACGGCTCGGAAGCAATTTCTGCAACATATAATCGCTTCAAGAGTGCACTTGATGATGCGGATTACCGTAAGACTCTTGGAGTGGAAAAAGAACTGCAAACAGCAGAAAAGTCAGATCTGTTTAAAAAGGTTTTTGACATAGTGGTGCCTGCTGCAGAAAAATGGGATTTTGAAAATGATTTCTTCAGTTATTTCATCGAAACCGCAAAGGAGATTTTGATGCCAACTGGAGAAATGAATACCGAACAGGAAACTGTTTGCCCGTACTGCGACGGGTTGCCAAAGCGTATTCCAAAATCTGAGTTTTTCGGACCACGTTCCGCTGACACGGATGGTTATGTGTGGGGCTGTGAGTGCGGTGCTTATGCATTGATGAACGACGACGGAACGATTGCAGGAAAGCTTGGAGATACAATGCTTCATCAGAAACGCAATCTGGTAAAGGGAGCTTTGTGTGAGCTTTGTTCACTTGCGGGAATGACCTGCTATGAAAGCTACAGATGGTTCTCGCTTATTACTGGATGTAAGCTCAACTCGATTGCAGACGTTGAATACCTGGATGTCGACAAGTGCAATTTGGCGCTTAAACTGTATATCTGCGTGAAGCAAAGAATTAAGGAAATGAATTATGCATATCCAAAAGATCGAAACGAACTCTTTATGTTCTTTGCAGACGGCGGCAGATTGATGGTTTGCAATGCTTTCGGATTTCAGTATGGGAACCTTTTGATACCTTCTGAGATTGGTCCGGAAGGAATACGAATCTACGGCAAAGAAGGCAAGCAAAGCATCAGCTTTGCAGATGGGCTACAGTATGAGTTTAAGGACGATCAGATTTTTGTGGTTCACCCCAGCGGTAAAAAAGAAAAGTACCGTATGATGCCAGCAGAAATCAGGGACGAACTCTTTAGTCTTAAGGAAGAAGATTTTTTGGCTGTTAAGGCCGTTTAAGACTCACCGCGCAAGCGGTGATACATAGCGGAGGTTATATGAAAACATACAGGATAGTAATCAATGGGCAAGAGATTAAGATATGTGCCAGAACTATAAACATTTCGCGCAAGAGATGCAATGCATACCTTAACTCACTGCTCGAAAAAACAGAGAAGGAATTCGGCTCACACCGGTTCTTTTGGTCCGACGTGATAATGCTGAATATGCTGACAAACAGAATTCTGTATCATTCGGATCCGCACCATATAGAAAAAATTTTGGCTCCTAAGGGAGGGGAGGAAACAGATGATGAATAGGTTTTTACACATTGGATTTGACTCGTATGTCGATTCCGAAAAAATCGTGCTTATTTCCGCTTGTGATACCGATAAGATTAGGCGAGAAATGAAGAAAAGAGAGATCAATAAGAACTCAATGAATTTCTGGAATGCATGTGGAGGCAAAGAGATGCGTTCGGTTATTTTGATGACTGACGGAATGATCGTTACATCATCGATCAACGCTGACACTTTGGTGAATAGATACGGGGAAATGGTAAAAGGAGGTTTTCTTAAATGACGGAAAAATTCAGAAAAGCTTGGCAAGAGATTGAAGACGCGATAGGAAGCTGCTGCCTTCATAAAAAAGCGGCTTTTCGCGAAATCTCTGGCAAGGGGGTACAACAGCTTTCTCTTGTTACAACGGCTTCTCCTGAAGTGATTCGAGCGTTCATCGGAGAGAGGAATGTTGACGAAAGCCAACCGAATCGCTTCGCCTTTGCACATGACGGCATTCAGGTGGATCTGACCACTTTCTGTGACGAGGAGGATGTGGACAAACTGTTTGTTAAATCCTTTAGACACACGCTGACTATTGATTCCGTTGGCATTACACGAGACGGGCAAATCAGCAATATGTATCACGGCGTCGAGGATATTCAGAACAAGGTTCTGCGTTTGACAGATGAGAAGTCTGTGATTTCCGAGATCCTTTTTAGGCGAATTCTTCAAATGATTTACAACGAGGGATTCAGACTGGACGAATCCATCAAACGTAAAATTGAGGCAGAGAAATTCTTTGAGAAAGAAAGTTACAGACGAAAATTCTGCGAGGTGCTTTCTGCCTCCTTAAAAGCGCCTAACACCAACTGGGAAAGGATCGCTGAACTTGTCGATGTTCTTGGCGGTTACATCGGTCACAGAAAGCCGATTGTAAATTATACGAGAGCAATTTCGGAAGGCAAAAATGATGCATATAAGCGAACATACGCATTTCTGATCTTTGCCTTAATCAAAGTAACTTCAAAGGAAATTCAACCCCTGTATAGCGGTGATCCCGCTGTAGGATATTTGGATTCTCTTTGCAACAGACTCGGCGTGATTGTCGAGACGTACAGTCAGTATAAGGAACTGAAAGAGAAGTACGGTGCGGAGTTTATGGAGATGCTCTTTGATATGCAGGAGCTTTGGATGGCAATGGAAAATGTGCCGTACAAACGACCTACCGAGAGAGACTTCGACAGAATGGCACTTCTCATTGCCGATAAGCGGTTTTGGGGCTCAGGATCTCAAACGAAGGATCCGGAACAGGTAGTACCAAAAATGAAGGAGAAGCCTCCTGTAATCGAGGCGGAAAAAACTTCTGAAAATGGTACCAAGTTATCGCTTGAGGGCTCGTTCGACTTTAACAGAGTAATGAACGGAGGCTATAACGAAGCTGACTATGAAGGTCCCACAGAGGGACCGGTTAAGGATGACTATGTCCATGAGGAAGAGCGTGAGGAGCAAAATGCAGATAATGTGGCAACTTCGGACGGTCTTGATATCTTTGATTCGGCAATTGCTGACGAAAATTCTTCCGAAGAGACCAAGGATGGCTTTGATGAAAGTGGACTTGAGGAATATGAATCGATGGGAAGAAAAAAGGTTGAACCTCAAGTACCTATTCTGAAACATAAACAAAGCGACTCTATTCTTGGTCGCAACAAAGGTCATAAGATGATCGTTGGTAAATAACAAGGTTTCTTAATACCTGTCCAAAGGACGGTATAGGAATATAAATCTTAAAAAATATGAAGGAGGAATTCAAATGATTCAAAACAGCAAGGTTATCACAGAAAACGAATTTATGCAGAAAAGAAAAATCATTCTTTTGCGAACTGTAGCAACACTGAAAAGACTCGGAGGAAATGAGAGCCTTATTGAGGAACTTGTCGAAAAAGCAAGGCGAAACGATGAAACCATGCTTGACGGACTCCTTGAAAAACTTACCGAATTGCAAAGCGGATATAGGGAGAAATCGTCTGCCTATTGCCGCTTACAAGAAATAATTGATGAAATCGAAGGAGGTTGCTGAAATGGCATACGAAAAACACGAAGACAATTACGAGGGCTTTTTTGACAAACATGATGCGTTCATGGACGAACTGAAGGAACGATGTGCGGAGACAAAAAGGTACGAAGTAAAACCTGATGAAGTCACGTTCTATAGCGGTCATATTGAGGGCAATGATATGATCCTTGAAAGAATCGTTGACAGTAAGGTGGAAAGCTGCGCTTATCCGATTGCTCCCGAAAACGAAAGCATTTGGAAAAGTGCGGACGTGCAGAGCATTGGTTTAATCATTCGCTTTCCTGATGAGACCGGTAATTTAATTCTCGTTCCGCTTTCACAAATGAGTAAGCTGTCCATTGGGAATCGCACCAAACTGACCTTTTCGGGTGATTGGAGCTTGCCTGTCAACAAGATTGCACTTGCCCGTATGTACGAGGATCTGATGCAGAAGGAAATCAAAAAAGAATCCGTTCAGATCATCACGGTGTACGGCAAGGTCCATGCAATTATGACGCAGGTGTATTCTCCAACCGGACATGACGAGTTTTTTGAAAAAATCGATGTAAAGGTGGGAGAACGTTTCGGCAACATTGTAACGCTTCGAAGCGGATATATTTCTCACAAGTGGTCAAGAGCCACATGGTATATCGGTGAGTATCAGAATGGGAATTCCTCAAGAAAGGTAGAACTCGGCATATCTGCTATCGACAGTCAGACCGGACACAGCGGTGCTGTTCTTCAGCCGTGCCTGTTTTCGGGTCGAAAGAAGCATGCAATGCTGTTCGATGATGCGTGGTATTCAAAGCATATGGCGCTTACGGAGGAAGGTATCGGTCAGGCAATTGACGTGGTACATATGACTTTAAATGACAATGCGCAGAAGCTTCTTGATACCGTTACCATCACATTGCAGAATCCGGGCTTATATGCCAAGAGAATTTGCGAGGAGCTTAACAAGATCGCAAAGAAGATGTCGGGTGCTTTGATTCCCGGCAAAACCGTCAAAACCTTTATTTCCTCGGTTGAGGGATTAAGTCTTATCAGATCCAATCTGACCGTATGGGATGTTATTGAGATCTTGTGGGATCTTCCCGAAACAACCAGTGCAGGTGAAGGTCATAAAGATGGTTTGATGAAGACTGTGTCGAGAGTTATCACACTAAATCACAGTGAGCTTGATGCAGCATAAGAGGCATAATTCGTTTTCCCCCCTTGAATTTCAAGAAGGAGAATGAAATATGGTTAAGAAAAATGTTTCGCTTAATATCGGCTACTGCCAGGGAGTTATGAATGCAGGCGTATTTTCGCCTTCGCCCTCCTATGCAAGGATGGATGTTCGTACGAAAAACGGACGCAAAAACCCCGTGACAAAAAGGTACGATATGCAGGTCTTTAACTTTGTAGCTCTTGGTGATATGGTCGAACAGATCGTTCACGGCTGCAAAGTAGGAGACCGTGTTACCGTGAGCTATTATCTGAAGGAACGTGTTCACATTAACAAACGCACGGGAAAAGGGGCCTTTGTAAACGAAATGATTATAAAGGACATCTTTGTGCGCAGTGCTGCAGATGAAGGGAAAGTGGGTTCGGTTAACTTCGGTTTTCTTCAAGGTAAATTCATCGGTGTCGTAAAGGTTCCGCATGCGGAAGGGATTTATAATCTTAGTGTGCTTTACGATAGCGATTTGAAGTACGGCCCCCAACACTTCGATTTTGTGGTATATGGTCCCTTAGGTGAAAAGCTTATGTCTGCCTATGAAAAAGGGCAGTATGTGAATGTGCAATATAAGGTCGAAAAGGTAAGACACAATCGCAATGACGGTAAACCCGAGTTTTTCACAAATTTTGTAGTGGAGAAAATTGAATAATGAAAAAAGTATGCAGGGTATTGGTTGTCTGTGTGCTGATTGCATCCTTAGTAGTTTTTGTGCTTCATTTCATCGAGCAGGCAAGAACCGGACTTGGAAACGGTCTGTCCGCAAGATATGGTAAAGAACTTCAGACACTGTCGGACGAGCTGTGTTCGGGAGTCGAAGCAGATGACGAAAAGGTAATGATATTCTATCGATGGATCATCGAGAACATTGAATATGATTATGAATTTGATACGGTATATCAGCACTTTGACGTGAACAAGACCTTGCGTACGAAAAAAGGGATTTGCTTTGATTACGCCAATTTGTTTGCTGCTTTTTGCCGCAGTCAAGACATCAGATGTTATGTTCTGGATGGTTACCAAAGAGGAAACTCGTATGTTCAGCATACCTGGAACAGGGTATATATGAATGATGCGTGGTGGAATCTGGATGTTACTACTGATGCAGTCAGTTCACAAAAAGGCGAATCGCTTTACGGCTTTCATAGGGTTTCATCCTATGCTGCCGAAAGTGAGGATTTTGTAATTACGAGAATTTATTGACGATGAAGGAGGAGTTAATTTATGGTCAACCCTTACAAACTGACAGACGGGAGAAAGCTGGCATTGATCCAGGGGTACGTGATTGACGTTAAGGATCGAGGAGATGTCAATATGCTTTTATTTAAGAAGGACACGCAGGATCCGTCTTCTAAACTGATCTCAGTTGCGGCGTGGGCGCTTGCAGAAGGGCAGAGCGGGGCTGATATGCGTGAAATGACAAAGGACACAAAGGGTAAATTTGTCGTCTGTATTGTCAAGGTACGTGATAAGGAGAAGGATGGAAAGCTTTATGAAAACTACGACCTGACGTATATCATTAAACCGCCGATGCAGAAGCAAACGGCATGAATATTAAGGCGCCGACTCTTAACTGAGCCGGCGCCGAATTTTTTGGAGGTAACTATGAAATTTTATTTTTGTGTTTTTACTCAGTATAGCTACCACACCGGAGAAGCGATTGGGAAAACCTGCTGTGTTGTGGAAGCGTCGGACAAAGAAGAAGCAAAGACAAAATCGTATGATCTGTGTGGGAATGACAACTCGGCGCTAAGTAGTGTTGAGGAATTCAATCCAAGCGAAGGATATACACATACGATCTATCGCAGTGCGTTTGCATGAGGAGGGTGACTATGAAACAATTCTCGAAAGAAGTAGATTTGCGAAGCAGAAGAGCCATGACGGAGTTCCTGGCAAAACACTTTCGCTATAACACGATGAATTCTTGGAATCAGTCCACGTCTTATGCAAACAACATCAAGGTATATAATCTTGGCCTCAATAAAGAACAGGAAGAAAAGCTCTATGCTATGCTTGATACGGCTGAGTTCTATACCTATATCAATGAAATGCTTTATGATTTTTCTGTCGAGCATAATCATCTGTGGCAGGTAGGATTTAATGGGCGAAGCAGTGGATATCTCGTTCTTTATCAAGGATATTCAAAACCTTCCGGCTACAAATCCTACTGCACCGAATGTGGCCAGCGTAATTATAAGAGCGTCGATGAGACCGGCAATAATCGTTGCGGTCGATGCGGAGCGGATGCTCGCGTTAATTACACGACTCCACCCAGAGAAATAGGTTGTTATCCCGGTCGCTCTACAGACATGGGTGAGGACTTTGAAGATTGGGAGATGTATCAGCTCAAAGAAAGGGTTAAACTTGTTCGTGAGTTTGACAAACTCTGTGATGACATTCTCAAGACGGTTATCGATCTGATCGAAAATTATGAGGTAGAGGAACAGATCGTAATGAAGCCTCACACCGTAAAGGTGTTGCGGGAGGTGGCATCATGAAGAAACCGCGTCATTTTATTGGCAGGAGTAGTTTTCACAAAGATTTTGGAGATCTCTTTGTCAGATTAGCCGAACGTCATGGAAGACACGAAGTTTGGAGCGATTTCATCACGATGAGTGCTTGTGCGCTCTCAAATGCAGGAGATAAACGCTTTTTTCAGGAGCGTGAGGAGATGTATTTGGCTTCAGTGAAACGCTATACCAAGGATGAGGCAGATATGCTTGCTCAGATGTTGGGCTATGTTATCATGGCTCTTGAGGAAAACCCTGAACAGGATTTCCTTGGGGAAATGTTTTCGGGGCTTAACCTTCACAATGAATGGAGAGGACAGTTCTTTACGCCATATCACGTTGGATCTTTCATGGCTGCTATCAATATTGAGTCCGCAAAAGAAGAACTTAAGCAGAAGGATTATATTACGGTGAATGACTGTTGTTGCGGTGCCGGATGTCTTTTGATTGCGTTTGCAAATGAAGCCAGAAAAGCCAAAATAGACTTTCAAAACCGTGTGATATTCGTTGCTCAGGATCTTGATTTCACGGCAGCGATGATGTGTTATATTCAACTTTCCCTTTTAGGCTGCAAGGCAATTGTGAAGGTAGGGAACTCCCTGACCGATCCTTTTGTCCCTGCAGATCTTGAAGGTAAGGATGTTTGGTACACACCGATGTATACCTGTGGCAATCTGTTCAGGTTGCTCAGCATGATGAATTATAAGGAGGAACAAGATAATGGAAACGAAGAAGAAGTATCCGAGAATCCAGTCAAAGATCGTCAAGAAGTGGAAGGAAAAGTATCGGCTTAACGGTATTGAAATCAGCTATAACCGATTTGGAACACCCACGTGGGAGATGCGTTCTAATAACTCACGTTTTGTCGCTTATCAGGGTGCAATTCCTATCAAGGATATTACCGAACTTGAAAAGAACGTTGAACTCTTCAAGAAAGAGTATCCCGGTGTTCTGAAGGCGGAGCTTGATGCGATGATTAATGCCTATCCGGATGACCGCAGATTCAAGGAGGACCTGCGAATGTTCCAAAGATTGTTTGGCAGGAAATAACTATAAGGAGAATTTTAAAATGGATTTTGCAAGTTCAGGTTATGCAAGGGATTTTTTTCAAGGACAGGTCCCACAGATTATTCGATCACTTAAGAGCATTGCAGACAGTCAACAAAAGCTGGTTGAACTGCAGATGCAACAAAACTCAAGCGCAGACAAACCGGCAGATAACCCTACGTTGCCTACAGAGGTCACTGCGGAAGGAACCATCTACGTGTGTTACGAGGAAAACTCTGCTGCGTTGTATGCTGACGCAGGGAACATTAACCATATGTTTGTGACTGCGGATGTCGCGCAGGCACTTGATTGGGCGAAGCGTTCGTTGTCGAATGCTGAGGCCAATAATTACCTTCCCATAACTGATGATGAGATGAAACAGTTCGTGTCAGAAATCGGTAGGGAACATTACACAAGCGTCTGGGTGTACCGCAATCAGGATGAAAACGCAAAAGAGAATTACGGCATCTGCGTTGATTGCTTTGAACTGTCAAAAAGCGCAGAATTGCTGACGTCTGTATTTGCATAAAAAACAAGGGTGCCGTGGAAACGGCACCTGTTTTTTTTCTTAAATGTGAATGAGCATTTGAGAGTGTAAATTTTTTGTGGCATTTTGCAACTTCGTGTGGAAAATGTATTGATTTAATTGAACAAATGTGTTATAATTACTCTAACCATATTCTCGGGAGGGGATATCATGACTGATGAAAAGAAAAACGCGTTAATCGCATTAATGACAGATAATGTTGTAATGCTGCGTGTAAGGCTTAATTTGACTCAGGTTCAGCTTGCTGATCTAATTGGCGTAAGCAGATATACACTCATGGCTATTGAGAAAAAACAACGTAAAATGACATGGAGTACTTTCCTAGCACTCTTTCTCGTTTTTAGTAAAAACAAAGACACAGCGAAACTTCTTGAAGCCATCGGAATATACACAGAGCAATTGAATGACTATTTAGAACTACGATCGATTGGATCGCAAGGGAGGGGTGACAACAAATGAGTAAGTATTTTGATTCAACAGCAGATGGAATGGCAAGGTACTTTGTGTGCCCCAATGATGATTTTATTCTTAACTCTCTCGAACGCCTAAACAGGGATGAATTCCTATACAGAGTTTTGCACCAAGATGGATATCAAAGGGTTTTAATTTGCGAACATGGCCAGACTAATATTGACATTTATGCTTATGATAAACTGTCGCATCTTTCCTTCTTGAATCCTGAACCATTTAAAGAAGTTAATCCCAGCGATGAGGGAGAATTGACGAAATTTTACGATTCGGTTGAGAAAAAAGGACGAAATACTGCGAGTGGTTTGCAAGGATTGACAATCTCCCAAACTACTCCTGCTCCCAAATCACAACCAGAAAAACAGTTTGGTAAAAGACTGGTCCATCATTCGGGCACTCCGGAAGAATTTTTGGATGTCTTTCGCAAATATGTTGTACCTGCGGTACAATCAAGTAACATAAAGACCGCGATCGTTATACAATTGGAAGCATTTGAGCAGTCGTTAAGAAAAAGCTCGACTAATGCGGCTAAAACTGCCTCGTACTTCGTGAATGCTATTCGTGAGTGCGAGAGAAATAATAGGGATAGAGAAAACATTTTTGTCTTTACAACAACCAGCCGTTCAAATTTGGAGGCATTGGCAACAAAATCAGAAAGCATTAAAGAATTGTTTTCCCATATATCTGAAAGCGGAAGAAACAATACAAGCGTTGTAGATATACTTAAGGAACGTGATTGCATTGTTTTGGCGGATATAGTTGGATTGGACGAGATTGCCAATCTTATTATCAGAAAGAAAGTTGTTGAAGGCGTAAAAGAATTCAATGAAATTCCGTTCAATAAGGTATATGCTATAGCAGATATGTTGCGAAGACACATTATCGGCGGTGAGAGCATCTTTAAAAGTATACCTTCAGACAGAAAAGTTGACGAGGTTATAAGAGTACTCAATTCCACCTCTTATTTGAAGAATAAAACGGTTATAAAGGAATTGATTGATGTTAGCAAAACTGTTGAGAGTCAAGAGGTAAATGCTATTGAAGGCATTGAGGATATTCGTATTGAAAGATTAACTCACGAGCCGGTAGATTATGTTGATATTTCGGATGCACAGCTTATGGCAATGTCCGATAAAGCAATGGCGCAGTTAAATGCGTTAATAGGTTTGGCGGATGTTAAGGCTGTAGTACAAGATTCTCTAGCTGAGAGATTAATTTATGCAGATGACAAGTCCCCAGGGCACTATATCTTTGCAGGTAGTCCTGGAACGGGTAAAACCGAAGTAGCTAGGCTGATGGGTAAGATCTTTAAAGCCCAAGGCCTTTTAAAGAGCGGTCATCTCGTAGAAGTTAGAAAAGCTGACCTGGTAGGACAGTATATCGGCGAGAGCTCTATAAAGACGCGCAAAAAATGCGAAGAAGCATTAGATGGTGTGTTGTTTGTTGACGAAGCATATGAACTTGTTAACTGTGAGCCTACCGGTGAAAAGTTTAAATCCTCTTTTGATGAGGATGCATACACAGAAATTATGGCTCAGATGGAAAATAACCGCAACAGGTTATGTGTTATTTTCGCGGGTTACAAGGACAAAATGGAAATTTTCAAGGTTGCAAATCCCGGAATGAAGGATCGCATTTCGAGAGTAATAGCATTTAATGACTATACCAAGGATGAACTCTTGAAAATTTTTAAGAAGATAGCTGCAGACAATAAGTTTTCTTTAGCAGACAATGCAGAAGAAGCCATGAAGGAATGCATAGCTCGAAAGGTTATTGAGGGCGGAGATACCTTTAGTAACGGAAGGGCTATGAGAAATCTGTTCGTTGAGTGTAGAAGTAAAATAACAAGGCGTTACCGATTGTGCGGAGGGAAATTACCGAATGGCGAAAAAATTGATCCTTATGTAATTACTGTTGAGGACATACCGAACAGCAACAAAAAATCCGATGGTTATACAGAGTCACTTGCATGGGATGATTTAAACAAACTTATTGGTTTGGATTCCGTCAAATCAAAGATTAAGACTATTTCGAACAAGGTTAAATTTGCTGCGAAGAAAGAACACAAGGCTCCAGGTCACTATGTTTTTGTAGGTAATCCTGGAACTGGTAAAACGGTCGTAGCTAGATTGTTTTCCCAAATGTTTAAGTCAATCGGGGTTTTATCTCAGGGACATTGTGTGGAAGTGACAAGAGCAGAATTGGTTTCTGGTTATGTGAATCAAACTGCCATTAAAACAAAAGCCAAATGCCAAGAGGCCCTAGGAGGCGTTTTGTTTGTCGATGAAGCATATACCTTGTTTGATGGCGATAGTTCTGGCTCCGGAAAAGAAGCAGTGGAAACAATAATGAAGTTTATGGAAGATTATCGTTCAAACTTCTGCGTGATTTTCGCTGGATACAGGAACAAAATGGAGAACCTTTACCGGCAAAACGATGGTTTGCGTTCGCGTATTACCGATACCATAGAATTCCCGGACTATTCGCTGGAGGATCTCATGAATATTCTTGGTTCTATGGCGAAGCAGGAAGAACTTGCGATGGATGAAGGCTTTAGAACAGGAGCCCGTGAGGTCTTTAATGGATGGCTTATGTTCAAAACATCTGAGTTCGGGAATGCACGCGAGGTGAGAAAATTCTTGGAAAAAGCCGATGAGAATAGAGCGAACAGATTAGCTGCTATGGCTGAAGCAGGAAATGATATTAAGGAAGAAGAGTTTAATCTGTTGGTGCGCGAAGATGTCCCCGGACTGTTGCAAACAGATGAAGAACCTCATTCAGCTTCAAACAGAGTGCAATATGAGCGTATTTCGGCATCCGATCTTTCCTTGTTAAAACCGAGATATACAGTTGATGATAGCGTCGACGAACAGAAACTACGGGCGTTAGTTAAGCCCTCAGTCATCTATATTCAAACAGATAAGGGGTCTGGTACCGGATTTATTATATCTCCTGAAGGCTACGCAATTACATGCAACCATGTAATTGAAGGTGCGGGAAGGATTGATGCCCGTGTAAGAATCGAAGGTCGAGCCGGAGGCAAAGACTCTATACACAAGTGCAAGGTAATCAATGCCAACAAAGCGGTTGATATGGCTTTGATAAAGTTGGATGGAGAAAACTTTCCTTGCCTGACACTCGCAGAGGAAAATCGCAAAATTGAAGATGGCGAAATGTATACCTTAAGTGGATATCCTCTCGGGGAAAATAAAGATATTACAACCTATACCGGACGAATTGCGAACGAAAACGGTATTACAGATGACAAAGGAATTAAGTTCTATTTTGTTGAAGGAGAAGCCAAGAAAGGCAATTCAGGTTCTCCGATAGTATCGATTAAAGATGGTAAGGTAATAGGCATTCTTATTGGATCTTGGATCGACGGGCATGACGAAATGAACCAAATGCGTCCTATTGAATATTTTTGGAACTACTTTACAATGTAGTTGTTGACAAGTGAAATAGGTATGCAAGAAGTTCTTAGAAGGAGGATTCTATGAGTAGTAATCATACATATGTAATGAATAGTGAATGGGAAGCTTTGCAAGCGAGAATTGCTAGTGGCAACGCTTACGTAATTAGCAGACAAAATGAAGCTGCTAGGATAGCCCAAATTGCTGAGGAGCGCAGAAGAAACTCTAGCGCAATAAATGAATTAACTCAACAATCTACACGAGCCTCTATTGCGGCGTTAAGAGAGGAATTTGATGAGCTCTGCAAAAAACCAGGTAATATCTCACCTCAGATTACAGCACAGCGCGAAAGAATGGATAGCGAGCTCGAGGGCTTGCAAAACACCTTGGAGAATGCAGAGGCAAGTCTTTCGGGTGTTGATCGCCAGATTGATAGTATTGCTGCAATACTGAACGAAACCTTTCAGGAACTCAATTCGCAAGCTGATAGTAAAAAGGAGAAAGCGGAAAATATTCTCGCAGAACTTAATAACCTTATAGCACAAATTGAGGGAATGAGTCCATCAAGATTCGCTGAGAATGAGTATGCTAGACTTATCTCTTTACGTGCATCTATTGTTTCTGCGGTTAACTCTGGTGATTATCAGTCCGCAATTATAATTTCCCAAAATAGCATATTGGATGCGAGTAGATTGATAGGACAGCTTGTTGTTGCTAATGAACGATATAATTCTAATTATCAAAGAGTAAGCGAACAAGCCACTCGTCTTAGAGAGCGAATTGAAACGCTCGCGTCGGAATCCGGTATTCTGACAGCAGAATTCAATGGTCAGCCGCAAGAGTTTGACTACGACATCTCGTTTTGGTCTAATGGTCGTTTCGACAGAATTAGGGATATGTTTAGTGGTGTTGATGAAGCACTGAACAGTGATACGTGCAGTATGGAACGTTTGGAGGAGTTGGAGAGAGATTTGCGCGTCCTTGATGCAAATCTTACGGATTGCGATTTAATGGCAAGGCGCGAAAGGATTGGCGCGGTTTCTGCTGCTGATATGGCGATCAGAATTCATAGCAGCCTTAGTGATTCCGGATGGAATCTCGACGACTCTGGCTACCACGATGGTGATGAGAGAAACCCGTATGCAATGAATTATAACGATGGTGCGGGAAATAGAGTCTCGGTGGTCGTTGCTCCTGAAAATCCGGAAAAACCCTCATTCTTTATTGAGGTGTTTTCAGATGATCCCTATTCTGCTGAACTAACAAAAGATGGGGTTCATGCAACACTCGAAGAAAACGGGTTGGAAATTGAATCGATTGAGCGAAGAAACGATTGTCACCTTAATCCCACGCCCGAAGCGTTTGTTGAGAACGCAACGGCCGAGGCAATGGAAAATATGAGTCTTCGCAAGGTATAAATTATTTTCGGTGGTGTGTTATGGCTACAGATTACGGCAGATGGATATTAAATAGTACATATTACAGTGCCAGACAGCGTGATTCGCGTTTGTCACAGGAACGATATGCAGCAGATAGAGCGGTCAACAATGCACGTCAGCAACTTCAAAATGTTGACCGTGAGATTGCTGCGCAAATTTCACGTAGCCAACAAGAGTTTGATAGACGTTTGAATGCTGAACGTCAAAGAATTCAGGCTCAAGTGAATGAAATGACCGATGAGTTGCAGAATGAAATCAACTCACAACGAGCTCATTTTGAGAGAGAAACTCGTCGCATACGTGAAGATGTCGAACTTGTAGAGGAACATGTAGCCGAAACCCAAGATCGCATAAATGACTTAGCGGAAGAATATGAACGAGAATTACAATCCATTATTTCTCGCATCGATGATCAAAAAGAAAGAGCGATTGCCTATCACACACAGTTAAGCGGGATATTAGAATGCATACAAGGATTGCATCCTGATAAATTAGCTCCCGATGAAGTTGGGGTTATTGCAGATAGTTTGACATTTGCAAGCGCTGACATTGAATCTGGCGATTTTGAAGCGGCAATGGGAATTGTCCAAAGTAAGATTCCGGATGCTCTGCAGTTAAGATCAAGATTGGAATTGTTGAATGACGAATACTCGCGTTTGGTTATTCAAATTCACGAATTGGCGGGAAGCATTGAAGAGCGAATCCAATTACTTTCCAATCCGGACCAAAATATTGTTGAGATTCAGAATTATCCCATACCGTATGACGGTAGACATTCGTTTTGGTCGAGTGGTGTGTTCGACGAGATAGTGAACTCATTTCATAGTTACTGTGATATAGTGCGCGATGAGTATGAGCCTAATATGGACTTGGATAATCTCAGAGCAGTTTTGCCCGAGATGAGAAAAACAGAAGAGCAGCTGAACTCTTGCGTTTCTCTTGCTCACGGAGAGTTTTATGAGTCCCTAAGTACACAGCAGTTGGCAAGCAGAATTCATACAGTGCTTACTGAAAGAGATTCCTGGTATTTAGTTTCTTCAGGATTTGCACAGGACGATGTTCGCAAGCCATACACGATAACATATGAGGATGGCGCAGGTCATACAGCAAGCGTAGTTGTTTTTCAAAATAGAGAAGCATTACGTCGTAATAGAGATGGATCAACATTATACGGAGAAACGCAGTTTCGCTTAAGTGTCTTCGGAAACGGCGATGGAACAAAAGCGGACTTTGATATTGTTAGAGAAGGAATTCTCGCAAGATTGGCACAGGACAACATACATATCAGTAACGATAACGCGCAGAAAATCCCTTTACAAGTCCCAACATCTTTTATTGAGGTTGCGGTAGAAGCAGGGGAAAAACTTAGAAATACCCGTATTCAGACAGAACGTCAAAGAATGGGACTAAAGCAGTAAGGAGAATCGATGATGGCAAATAATATTGGATTGGATTTTGGAACAACCTATTCGGTGGTATCGCACTTAAAAAACATTAAGCGGGACAGTAGCGGAGAAATTACAGATTACGAACTCGAGGCTTTCTCTAATGCTGCGAGCAAATCACCTTATCAGGATTCCATCGTTGTCAGGGACGACAAAGGAAATCTTCTTTTTGGCGCAGATGCAAGAGGAAAGGCAGGATGGAAGAATTACAATACATATAAAGGATTTAAGATGCTCTTACCAGAGGATGCCCAAGGAGCTTTTGTCAAAGAACATGGGTATACAGATGAGGACACACCTTACAATATTACTTTGGCATATCTCAACAATATGCTTAAGAATTACTGTAATGGAATGGGTGTGTCTTCGATTGACAAACTCGTTATAGGTGCTCCTGCAATTTGGTTGGAAGAGAAAACTACAATTGAGGGAAAATCAATTTTAAAAGAGATTATATCTAAACTTCCTAAGGTTAATGTGAAGGAAATAAAGGTTGTTCGTGAACCTGACGCAGCATGCGCTTACTTTATAGAAAATTACAGAAAGAAAAAAAACAAAAAGTATCAAGGAAATATTTTTGTGGTTGACTACGGCGGAGGAACGCTTGATATTGCTTTGTGCGATGTTACCGCAAATGGTGAATATAGTTCAATTAAACCGATAGAAAGCTGGGGTGCCGGGGAAAACAGTGATGAGTTTGTTGGCAAAGCAGGCCTAGCATTTTTGGAACTTGTGACAAAAATATTGTTCAGAAAAAAGGGAATGACAGATGAGGAAATCGTTGGTCATCGGAAGTTCAATAAGTGGATGCATGAAGTCGAGAATGTTTTAATTAATAAAACTGCCGAGATCGATGAAACATTCAGTTGCTTTACCGATTCGGAACGTCGTGATTGGATAGAAACAGACGATGATTCTATGGTTGTCGGAGAATTTGAATACGCCGAAGACGAGATAATGAGTGTTACTTATGCAGCGTTATATCAGGCGTATGACGAACTCATCTTCCCTGCATTAGAAGCAAAGTTAAAGGAAGCAACGACTTTCATGGATAAAAATGGTATTGACTACAGTGCCAAGAATGGCGAAAGATTTAAAATTGCTTTAGTCGGTGGATTCTGTAATTTTTCGCTTGTCCAAGAACAGGTTAAAAATGCATTCGATTTCGTGAGAAGTGGAGATAGACGCTTTGAAGATATAATTAATGATAGAAGAGAATGCGAGAAAGCAATTTCTTATGGAGCGGCATTAATTGCGAATAATGTAATTGAATGTAAGCAAGTATCTCCGTATTACCTTGGAATTGCAAAAGGCGATGATAACGAAATGGAGGGGGAGCCTTATTATGCCATTAGAAAGGGTGATGAGGTTCTTGATGACAATCCAGTTTTTGTTAAGGACAAGAATGGCGTAGAATGGATTTTTGGTGGAAGGTCCATTCCACTTATTGCTTGGGATACGGGATCTGGTAAGCCGGAATATGGAAGACCAATTGCCAAATATAGAGACGCTTTAAAACTAAATGGTGATAAGGCCGAAATGGCTAAAACCGCATTTAGAATAGGTTTTTCTTTAGACCAATCATTGAACATTACTATTCATAAGCAAGAATTTGATAGGGATAGTATAGGAGAAGTTTATGACAAGTTATCAAAAGGAGAAAGCCTAGACGGTCTAATAGTTAAGGAAGAAAAGGTAAAATTGGATAGAGTATATGATTTGGTTGGCGGCTTCATAAGGTATAGGAGGTAATAAAAATGAGTTTCAAAAAAACACAAAACAAGTTGGATGTTTTTGATAAAAGCAAACCAGTTAGTCTAGATTTTCTTTTTGAGATGATTTCGTGTGTTATTGAAGATGCGTATATCCATAATGAAAGAACAAGTCTTTCCAAGGCCAAAACGGGTGATATTAAAGAGTTTTGGATGGCTGCAAACAGAATTGTTGGTGATCTTGTGCCTATTCTTAAGGCGAATCAAGAGGGAATAGATTCATGGCGTCCAGGATTAAAAGATAAGTACAAAAACGGACTGGCTGAATTGTCAGATTATGAAACAAAGATTGCAGAATTGTCAGTTCAAATAGAACAAGCAGAAACAATTAACTCTCAGCTAGACGCGAGAAGCAGTGAGTTGAAAAGGAAAAATGAACATCTTTTGGAGATTGAAGAGGAATGCAAACGACTTGAAGCTGAAATAGCTGTTTTGAGTGACAGTAATTTAGAGAATTGCGCTTCAAGGAAACAAGCATTGGAAACAGAGTTGGCAGAAAAGCGAAAAAAGAATGACGAGATAATTGCACAACGTAAGATTGTTGAAGCGGAACTTGCGTCTTGTGTTAGCGAGTTTAATGCTTTAAAGAATGCGGTTTCACAAATGAAGAAAGATATTGAAGCATTGACTGAGCAAGACAAAATTGTGCGTGGAGAATCTCATCAGTTTGAAGAAGAGATTGCTGCTCTTCAGAAAAAGCTTGCCGAATATAAGGAGTGGATGAGCCAGTTTCCCTCACAAAAGAAGGCCCTGGAAGAAAAACTTAGCGAGGAAAAGGCAAAGCACGTATCTCTCATTAATGCATGGACAAGTACGAGATCTGACGATTATGTCAAAGAAACTTTGTTTAAGCTTCCCGGCACTGCTGATGCTTTTACAGTAGAAAGTTATCCGGATCTTGCTGTAGTCGGAACTGATATGAGCGATATTACGATGCTTGAAACATGGTTTGAACAGATACAGAATAGGATTGATGGACTTCTCAATCTTCAAGAAACGATGGTAAGGACGGTTGTTGAACAGGCAGAGAAAATAACCTCAGATAACTAAGAAAGGAATTAGCGATTATGGTATGTAAATGTTGCAAGCATGAAATTGAGACTGGAATGTGTTGGTATTGTCACCACGGAAACATTGTTTCGTTTGATGAAAGCGAAGAACAGAGCGAGATCGAAAGAGGTCAAAAGAAAAAGCAACAGATATTGGACTCTATTAAGGACATCTCTATAAATAAGTTTATATACAAGTGGAATGATGATCAGAATACGATAGAGCCTGCAGGAACAGAACGAGATGTAATTTGCAACGGAACATCATGTTATGAAAACACTGTTTGGTCATCTTCCGAGTTTGCGCAGATTCCTGCCGTAGAAAATGGAGCAAAGGCAATCACCGTATTCTATACTTTGGATGGAGTGCCCAAAAGCGTTACTACGGAAATTAACACTATTGCGACTGAAGATTTTTGGAAAATCGGTGTCAAGATTACAGATGACCTAAGAATGGTTGTGTATCTTGGTACTGTTTCGAACAATTCATCTTCTGAGGCTTTCGATATAGATTTAATAACTTGATAAGGAGAACCGTTGTGGCTGATAAGATACGATTGCACAATATGATATTACATACCAAAGTGCTTGGCCCCGGGATCAGGTGTGCAATATGGCTGCAAGGTTGTCAGAAAAGATGTAAGGGATGTATGTCTCCGTCTTCCAGAGCTCTTGACGGTGGGAAGCTTGTAGATATTAAAAGTGTAGAAGACGCTATCATCCAGGCTGGCGATATTGAAGGAATAACAGTAAGCGGAGGGGAACCTTTCTTACAAGTAGATGCACTACATTCCTTATTGAAGTTTGTAAAAAACGAAACCAATCTTAGTGTCATTGTTTATTCCGGATATACACTATCCGAACTGAAGGCAGAAAAATCACCTTTAATTCATGAGCTACTATCAAAGTATATTGATGTGCTGATAGATGGGGAGTATGTGGATGAGCTTAATAAGGGAAAGAGTCTGGTTGGTTCAGAGAATCAAACGGTACATTTTCTTTCGGACAGATACATCAATTGTAGAGAATTGTATGATAGTAACACACGTGACGTAGAAATTTTTGCCACGGGAAATGAATTCCTTTTTGTTGGAATTCCTGATAAGGAAACATATCAAAAGTGGACGCATACGACTGACACTGCATTATCTGACTGGAAGAAGATAAATTAGGGGCTTGTCTATACTATTTAAGGAGAAAACTTGTATGGAACAACTTGTGTTTGCTTTCGAACTTACTGCTCGGGAAACGGAACAAATTGCAGAGCAAATCCGTTTGCAAAACAAAAAAAGCGAGAAGAAATCATCCGATGATTATATACCAGCTACTTCCACTGAAAAACGAGGTTTCTTTTCTCGCTTTCGTCAAAGTGTTGATGAATTCAACTCGTGTTTCGAAAAGGGAATTGAAAAGGATACCGATAAGGCAATTGTCATTCTAAAGCAAGAAGCGGCAAAAGGACTCCCTTATGCTCAAAATAACCTTGGTGGTTGTTATTATAATGGCAGGGGAGTAGAGCGTAATTACGATGAAGCCTTTAAGCTGTTTAAATCGGCTGCAGCTAAGGGTGAAGTTAACGCACAATATAATCTCGGCAACTGTTACGCTGAGGGACATGGAACAAAACTGGACTATTCGGAGGCAGTGAAGTGGTATAAGAAAGCTGCAGATCAGAGCGATGTTGATGCGCAATATGCTTTAGCTCAATGTTATGAGATGGGGCAGGGTGTCCCGGTAGACGATAAAAAAGCATTTGTATGGTACAAAAAAGCTGCGGCGAAAGGTCATGTTGAAGCACAAGGATGTTTGGCCTTGTTTTATCATTATGGACGTGGCACCAATCAGGACGAAAAAGAAGCGTTTAAGTGGTACAAGAAGGCAGCTGAGCAAGGTGATATAACAGGTCAATATGGACTTGCATACTGTTACGAGGAAGGTATTGGAACTGCTCAAGATTATAAAAAAGCACTTGCGTGGTATACAAAGGCCGCTGAACAAGGATATGGTGGAGCTATGTTAGCACTAGGAAATATGTATGTTCGTGCTCAAGGAGTTGAACGAGATCTTGACGAGGCATTCATGTGGTTTATGAAGGGTGCAGAACTTGGACATTCTGGATGCCAGTATACTGTGGGTGGTTTCTACTTAAAAGGCTATTCTGTGGAAAAGAACCTTGTTGAAGCAAAAAAATGGTATGAGAAGGCAATGGAGCAGGGTGACGAACAAGCTCGTGAGATGTTGAAAAAGATAGATCAGGAACAGTGATTAATATTTGTTCGAGAAGGGAGTGGTAATCTGTGGTTTTTGATGATTCAAAAAGTAGTTTCAGTTCAGTTTTTTTGCTTAATAGAACTGAAATTGATGCTTACAATGCCATACTCTTATCGAGAATTGCTTCTGAAAAAAACAGCAACATTCAATACAGAAGTGCTCTTGAGCAGTTAACAAATGTACTTAAAGAAGTAAAAGATAAAAAAGAGGCACCGCCTGCGAATAAAAATGGTAGCTATTTGGTTTTGCCTGTTAAATCGAAAGATGAAGGGTTAATAGAAAGAAAGCCCGAGATCAATATGAATACGCACACTGAAAATATGAGGAAAGTAAAAAGTTTTGTTTGTTCTCAAATTGAAGCTCAAATTGATGTGTATGAGCAAAGTGCGTATGGATCGTTCGTGATTTCAATTTTAGACTCGCATAATCCACTCGCTCTTGCAGATGGTGCTGTTTATAAATTTTTCATCGACAATGTCAAAGAGATTACCTTGATCGCTGGACAAGAAAATACAATGGTGGAACAATCATTGCCGTGCGGAGAGCATCTTGTCAGCTTACAAGTGTGGGGATATAATATGGAGCACTCAAAACCCCCACTTCATTCTGTAAGTGATACGGTTTTCAAGATCCAAAAGAATAGGTCAACAAAAATTGTTGCAACGCGTCCGGGATTTTTTAAGAAACAAGCTCTTGTTTTCGAGTATGATAAGAATCCTCCTGATAAGGATGACATATATGAAGCGTTGCCCAATGACTTAGTGATGGAAATAAGAGATAGAACGCCCAAAGGTCTCTTTACATACGCATATTACATGTACAAATTAAAAAAGAATTCGTTAGCGCAACTTTTTCTTGCTTGGTCATATTATTCCGGATTTGGAACTGAAAAGAATTACGAAGTATCTATGCAATACTTTAAAGATTTGGCAGATGCGGAATTGAACGAAATAACAAAAATCGCTTGCCTAGGGGTGGCCGCTAATGATTTTATTTTGAATGATTATTATGTTACCAAGCAAGGGGCAGAATATTTAGCCAGAGGAACAGTTTAGAAGAAAAGGAAGGAGGTTGAAGCATGAAATGTGTTAAGTGTGGAAATCCACTATATACGGAAAAAAGTGGATATCTTTACGATAAGTGTCCTCACTGTGGATACAGTTATCGAGCCATAGTTAATGGCGATACTATAGATTCCGCCTTTTCTTTGAATAACGAAGAGCAGAGGGAAGTTACTCACGATGTTTTTTTGAGCAAAATCCATTTGATGGTTGAGGCTTCGGGTGATGCCGCTGCTGAATTCGATAAGTGTGATCCCAAGCTTGCTGAAAGAGTTATCTCTGAGATAAGAGCATTTGATGATGCTTCTGGTGTTAATCAGACATCGGCGGATAGTGAAAGGATTGCCGAGGAAAGACAAACAAACGCATCTCAAAGCAATTTAATTGATGGTGACGATGAATATGTAGACGAAGAGAACTCCGGTGGCACTCACTGGATCAAAACCATTGCTATATTAATCGGAATAATTGGAGTTGTTGTTGGATATATATTCGCGTTTAATAATTATGAATGGGATACCTTGCAGTGGTTTGTTGGAGTGCCCTGCGGAATTCTGTGTGCGGTTGTTCTTTCATTTTGTGTTATTGCACCGGGATTCATTAAATGGCTTTTATTGACTGGTGCTACAGTAGGCAATTCAGTTGCACTACTATTGGCTTCTGAATCGTATGATACTGTTGGATTTTGCCTTGGTATAGGCCTAACAATTGCGTCGATGGTGTTTGCTTGTGTTTCTATATCAGACGACGAAGCTATATCTGGTGCATACTTTTCTATTGTTTCCTCAGCCAATGCGATCATGACATTATCGGTATGGGGAGGAATACTTAATGCTTCTGCCATAATTCCTTTGATGATAACTTCTTTTGTGGTTATTGGTATTGCTACCTGGGTTTATTCTGAAGTTAATTGTGAGGATTCTCCAATTGGCCCAATAGTTATCACGGCGGTATCAACTGGCGTACTTTATTTCCTGTTCCAGTTTGTTATTTACGATAGTGCTGATACACCAATATGGGCTATTTGGACGATAGGTTCAATAATAGGTATGGCAATAGCCGTTGGAGCGCTTTTATGGGATTTTGATGATGAATGTGGTCTGCCAACAGTTGCGTCGATTTTAGCTATGGTAGCTAATTCAATTGGATTGTATTTCTGTGGAAAGAATTATCAAATTGCAGGGCTGTGTATTGCAATTGGCATTGCGCTTGCCTTTATTAGAATAATCTACAAAGCCCGTGAAGAAAATCAACGTGTTTGGGGAATGACTGCTACGGTCGCACTCGTGTTTGATGCGGTTATTTTAGGTCTAGCCTTATGGCAATTGTTTACACCGAACGGGTTTATAGGATGGCTTATTGCAGTTATTTTGATGCTTCCTATTATATGTATTCCAGCAGTCTGGACATACGGAAGAGATAGTGGACGATTTACTGTGATACTTTCATGTTTACTGCTTGGCAATTTTGTTTTGGTTAGTTTGACTCATAATGGCTATTTTGAGTTATACACCTCAATATTTGGAGGAATTATTGTTGCGACAATTTTTGTGTTGCAGAGAGCTTTGATAGATCAAAACAAGCTTTGTGGCGTAATCCTTTCGTTTGTTCTTGCAGTCGCAACATCTGCAGCATTCTCATTGGCACTTAATGATGAGGCAAGATGGATAACCTGGTATGGGTTTATGCTTGCGGTTGGAATTGTTGCAGTAATTGTTTCTGTGATATATGTATTGCTCGTTCGTAGTAATTCATCTAAAGTTGGCATGGTGCTCGCAGTACTTATTATAGCTATTGCACTTGGTTCATATGGCCTGTGTGCATATTTTGTTCCTCACTTTGTCCATTCGTTTGATGGAGATTTTATAATTAGCCATTATGAAGGAAAAGTTAGTGAAATTATGGGGAAAGACCATGTGATTAACTGTTCATGTAATGAAGAAGCAGAAATGGACAATAATGTTTTAAAACTGTATAATAGTACGCGCAAGCTTCATGGATGTGAAATTTTGGAAGAGCGCACAGAGATCACGGAGCAGATGCACATTAATTATTGCAAGTGCGGAAGAGAAATTTTTTTCGAGTCGCACGAGTTTAACGAAGATAGTGCATGTGTAATTTGTGGATACAAGGAATAAATTACTCTAATGAAAGGGGGGTGAACAATGGAAGGTATGCTTGAATGTATTAAATGTGGTAAAAAGAGAATTCAAAACAATGAAGAAGCGTACGATGAAAACAAACGTTTAAAGTGTCAATATTGTGGGTTTGAGTATGCTCCTATTCTCAAAAATCAGAAAAATGTTTCCTTTGCATTCCCATTAACCGAATTAGAACAACTGATAATTGGAGCTGATTTTCTAACAATCAAAGCTTTGGAGCAGGCAGTTAATGCGGAAAATGCTGAAAACGAGAGAGCTAAAGTTGAGATTACCGATGAAGAATTGGAGGAAGCATTTGAGAAATCCAAACAACAAATCGTAACCGAGAAGAAAGCGAGTGCCTCCACTGTTCATGAACCCAAACTACAAACGAAACATAAAGTGGTTTCTGAGAGAATAGATAATCATGCAGTTAGAGAACCAGAATCGAATTTGACTCGTGCGGTTGACGAAGCTCTTTCAAGAACCTATACAGTTCCGCAAACACCAAGAGGATATGAAGGTGAAGCAATTGAAAATGCTAAAAGTGAACTGAGACACAAGAGCGACTTTGGGATTTCAATTGTTATGTTTATTTCGCTAATTGTGTTTGCGTTGGCAATATTTCTTGGCGTAACAATTTTGGCAGAACTAGACTACTCAGAAACAGTAAATAAGTATGTTTCAATGGTGATGCAGTATCTAAGCTTAGACAACATATATACTCTTATTTACATATTCGGCTCATTGAGTTTGATCTGTACCGCTTATTACTTTTCTAAAGTGCGATCTGGGAACTTTATGGGCTATCTGGGATTAACACTGTTATTTAGCGGTGGTGCATATTTGTTAATATTCATACTGCTTAATAATCCTTTAGAAATCATCTTAAACTTTATCGGTAATATTTTGTTACTTATCATTGGTGAAAGTCAGGATGTATTTAAAGAGGGAACCGGAATAACCACTTTTGTTATTATTACCGGAATAAACTACATCATTTCACTTGTACTCAAGATGGTTCTCTTCTCTCAACAACGACAAATGAGAAGAAACTTAAGACAACTACGTAATCAAGTTCGATAGTATGAGAGAAAGAAGGGATATATATGATTTTAGAATTTGATAAGACTCGAAAGTTTGAAGAGTATTTTGACAAGCATTATTCTAGAGTGCTTAATTATGTAACAGGAAAGGTTGCAAACAGGGAAGATGCGGAAGATCTTGTAATGGATGCGTTTGCTACTTGTTACTTGAAATATGACACCTTTGATCCAACCAAGGCTTCTTTCTCTACATGGCTCTCCGTTATCGTGAGTAACAAAATTAAGAACTACTATCGTGATAAGAAATATACGGAAGATATAGAAGATGCTGCGAATGATGTTGCAGTGGAAGAAGATATGGATAGCATAATATTCCTTGAAGAAATAAGAAATGAGCTTGCAAAAGCATTGGAGCTCCTACCGGAAACTCAACGTAAGATAGTTATTCAAAAATACTTCTTAAATAAGAATGCGGTAGAAATAGCAGAAAGTTTAGGAATGTCCCACGTTAATGTGCGTGTTCAGTTAAATCGTGCTATAAATAAACTAAAACAGTATTTTGAAGATAAAAATATTAGATGGGAGTACTGACATGGCTGGATTATTTAATAAAAAAACAATGGAAAAAATATCGCGTCCCGATCAACTTGATAAAATGATTACGATAACATCTCCAATGTCTTGGCTTATGCTTATTGGCGTTGCGCTGATTATTGTCATTACTCTTGTCTGGTCGATATTTGGAACATTACCGACAACGCAAACAGTCAACGGTATTATTGTCCCAAAGGATAATGTAGGCATTATTTTCGCAGAACAGCATGGTACTGTTATAAAAATTGAAAAGAAGGCGGGCGATGTTGTAGCTGTTGATGATGTTATCGCGACTATTAAGTTGTCCGACGGAACAGAACAGATAATTAAGGCCCAAGAAAAAGGGAAATTGAACAGTATCTTGGTAGAAGAAAACACGCCTGTCTATCCCGGTGCTGAGATTGCTCGTTTTACCCCTGAGATTGAAGGCGAGAACATCGTAGTGTGTTATATCCCTGTCTCAAGCGCTCAACAAATGAAAGCAGGTATGAAGGTGTTGCTTTATCCGACATCTGTCGATACACAAAAAAATGGTCATATGGAAGCTACTGTAGTTGATATCGGAGATTATGCGGTGTCTACCAGTAATATGTGGTATATACTTGGAGCTGACAACTTGATGGCAGATATATTTTTGAGCGAAGGCCCCGTTGTGCAAATGACCTGTAAAATCAAAACAAGCAGTGATTCAAAAAACGGATTCTATTGGACAAATGAGAATGGGAACAACCTCACAGTCTCAAAAGGAACATTGGTTTCAGCAAAGGTTATAACTGACGAAAGTGCTCCGATATCTAAACTGTTTAACAACTTGAAAGAAAAGTTTGGCGGTTAACACACGAGCATTCGTTTAAAGTAGTGAGGGATGATATATGAGCAATTATGCAAAAACACCTACGGTGTTTCAAATGGAATTCACAGAATGCGGAGCTGCATCCTTGGCAATGATCTTCGCTTATTATGGTAAATATGTTCCTCTTGAGCAGATGAGGGTTGAAACCGGTATTTCTCGCGATGGATCGACAGCAAAGCATATTAAGAAAGCCGCAGAGAGATTTGGCTTTGAGGCACATGGTTATCGCAAGGAAACAAACAGTCTTAAGGAAATTAGTACTCCGTGTATTATACATTGGAATTTAGAGCATTTTGTAGTCTTTGAAGGATTCAAAGGAAAATATGCTTACATAAATGATCCTGCTGTCGGAAGACGAAAATTAACATATGAAGAATTGGATGAGTCATTTACTGGGATCGTTTTGACATTTAAGCCAACAAAAGCGTTTGTAAAAGGCAAAAAGCAAAAAACAACTACCGAATTTGTGAAAGACCGAATCAAGGGGCAGAAAACGACTATAATGCAGTTGCTCCTTGTTGGTATGTTATTAGTATTCCCTGGATTAGCCATCCCTGCTATTTCACAAGTGTTCATGGACGATGTTCTAATTGGCGGAAATACAGATTGGTTTATTAAGTTAATTCTGTTTTTTGCAGGCACTATAGTGTTGCAGGCTCTCCTGACTCTGTATAGAGATTTTGTTTTAGTGCGTTTGCAGAAAAAAATGGCGTTAGTTTCTACAAAGAAATTTTTGAATCAGATTTTCCACCTCCCAATTGTCTTTTTTGAACAAAGACATGTAAGCGATCTAACAAATAGAATTTCATACAATACAAAGGTGAGCGACTTTCTTGCCGGTGATCTAGCGGAAACTGTGCTTAATATCTTTGTTGTTGCATTTTACCTCGTTCTCTTTGTTTTATATAGCCCGATATTGACGCTGATTGTAATAAGTACGGTGATACTGAATTGTATTATTTTAAAATTAGCATCATCAAAAATGTCCGAGTACTCAATAAAGTTGCAACAAGATATGTCTAAACTGGCTGGCTCTGTGAATGCCGGCGCAGAAATGGCTGATAGTATAAAAGCGGCAGGTGCTGAAACAGAATACACAAGTAGAATATTGGGTTATAATGCCCAGGCTATAAATATTGAGCAGCGTTTTTCAAAGTTTCAGACTATTGTTAATGCATTGCCAGAAACAATAAAAATGTTTGCGGATGTTCTCATACTCTTGGTTGGTGGTGCACTTGTAATTAAAGGCAATATGACTATTGGTATGCTAACAGCTTTTGTTGCTTTGTTTGGAGCATTTAATGAGCCCATCGATAAGCTTGTGAGCTTTGTGAGAAGCATTCAAACAACAAAAGCAGATATTGTCAGAGTAGAGGACATTACAAAATACAAGGCGGAAGAAAAACCGCAAGGTATTGTTGAACGTAAGATGCACACTAAACTGGAAGGAACGGTTGATGTCAAGAATCTTCGCTTTGGATATAATCGTTTACAAGAACCTATTGTTTCCGATGTCAGTTTTAAGGTCGAGTGTGGCACATCTGTTGCATTAGTCGGTGGTTCGGGATGCGGAAAGTCAACTATTTCAAAACTTATTAGTGGTCTATACCGCCCTTGGAACGGAGAAGTGTTATTTGATGGTATCCAGTCTGATGAGATACCTAAAAATATATTAAACGCGAGCATAACTACAGTAAGCCAGGAGATCACTTTGTTTTCCGGAAGTGTTAGAGATAACTTGACGATGTGGAATAGCAATATATCTGAATCTGATATGATTGCTGCTGCTAAAGATGCATGTATTCATAATGACATCACCAAAAAGCCAGGTGGATATGATTATATGCTTTCTGAAAACGGCTTGAATTTCTCCGGTGGACAGCGACAGCGTCTTGAAATTGCTAGGGCGCTAGCTACGAATCCTAGCATCTTAATTATGGATGAGGCAACCAGTGCCTTAGATCCTATTGTTGAAAAGCGCATTATTGATAACATAAAAAAGCGCGGATGTACGTGTATCATGGTTGCTCATCGTTTTAGTACGATAAGAGATTGTAACCAAATACTAGTTATTGATAATGGAACAATTGTACAACAGGGAACCAACGATGAATTGATCAATGTTGAAGGTCCTTATCGTGAACTGGTAAATAATCTATAAGGAAGGAGTTGAATGTGAGTATGAATAAAACGATTTCTCTTAAGGGCGGAGAGACGTATATTACAGATAATCCTTCAGATGCTTTCCGTGTTATACAAGGTTCTGTAATGCTTTTTATCGTGCCTATCAGAAAAGGTGTAATCGGAAGAAAGTCTTTTTTGTGTGAAGCTAACGTTAACGATATGTTTCCTAGCTTTTATCATAGGGATCTAGATTACTCGTATTGGCGTTTTTGCCTTTCTGTAATTGATAACGCAACGATCGAAATTATCGAAAACGGGACGACTCCTGGTTTGAAAAATGAGTTTGCTACCGCGATTAATGTTCGGAATTACAGACGCGAAGGATATGAGGGCGGGTTAGTTGAACACTATCGTCATAACCTGGTAATTGAGGATGCATTTATAAAGAGAACTTTAAATACTACAAGGGAAGTATCTGATAAGACAAACTCGTTGATATATAATGCGTGTTCTAAAAATAGCATTGCGGCGGATTTTGAAAAATCTGATTCGGATATATATAATACTGTCGCATTGTTGTGTAGGAAGAACGGCATAAGTGTTGCTACATATGAGAAGATGAAATCTACTTGTGGGAAGAATATTTCGCTAGCAGATATTGCTCGTGTTTCGCGTTTTTCCTATAGAGAAGTATTTCTTTTCGAAGGATGGCATCATTCTGATAACGGATACATTATAGCGTATGACGAGATAAATAATCCTTATATATGTATTCCCAACAAAAATAAATCGTATGTGTTATACGACTGCAAGAATGACACTTGTGTGCCAATAACTGATCAAGTTGAGAAGACATTGTCTCGAAAGGCACATATGGTTTACAAGCCATTTCCAAGTACCCGCATAAATGCCAAGGATGTAGCTAAGTTCAGTATATCGTCAATATCGAAGAGAGATGTTGTTCTTCTTGTGATACTGACAGTTATAACATCGTTGATAGGTTTGCTAACTCCGACTATAACCCAAAATATATATGATGAGTATATTCCAATGGGAGCCACAGACATATTGTTCCAGCTTGGTGGATTGATGGCTTCATTTATGGTAGCTAACATATTATTCTCAGTTGTGAAAAATGTTGTGACTTTAAGAATCACAAGCAAGATGTCATATAGTGTTCAGGGTGCTGTGTATGATCGTTTGCTAAATTTACCCGTTAGTGTGCTAAAGAAAAACGATTCAGCTGTTTTAAGGCAACATGCAATGGGTGCATCAAATATTGTTAACACGATATCTTCAAATATCATTTTGTTCAGTGTTGCAGTTGTTTTTCTCTTGCTATTTGGAATAAGAATGGCGAGCTTTTCATGGAAACTGACCTTAATTTCAATTCTTATGATTGCCATCGTTATTCTGCTATATGTTTTGATTTCGGTAAGGTCATTGAAGCACAAAGTCGAACTTGTTGATTTGGGCGAAGAAACAGAATCGAAATTAACACAGTACTTTAGCGGAATAGATAAGATCCGTATTGCCGGAGTTGAAGAGAGAGCCACCTATGAATATTTGAAGCCTTACGTCAAACTGAGAAATATTGAGGCAAAAAAGAACAGAATTGACGGCATAGGAACAGCGTTGCTTTTATTCTCTGAAAGTTTGTTTCTCATAGTGCTATACTATGCTATCATTAATGGGAATTTAGATATTACTTTAGGTTCTTTTATAGCTTTTAATAGTGCGTTTGGTTCATTTTCAACTTATGCAATAAAATCGGCCCAATGCCTGTTGGCTGTTAAACATGAAAAGCCTAATTGGGAAAAATTGCATTCATTTTTGAAAGAAGAACCTGAATATTCTGAGGCTGCGGAATTGCCTGGTGAGATTAGTGGAAATATTGAAGTAAATAACGTTTCATTTTCTTATTCCAAGGACGAAGCAAATGTCTTTGAAGGTCTTAACATGACAATTAATCCCGGCGAATATGTTGCGATTGTCGGCCCTTCTGGGTGTGGTAAAAGCACACTACTTAAATTGTTGTTGGGATTTGAGAAACCTACAGCGGGAAAGATCTTTTATGACAATAAAGATATCGATAATATTGATAAGAAGGAACTTCGAAAGAAGATGGGCGTTGTACTACAAAACGGCTCACTCATATCCGGAACATCAATATTAGACAACATAACGTTAACTTTACCGAATGCAAAACTAGACGACGTTCAGAATGTAGTGAAGCTTGTGGGGTTGGAAAAAGATATTAACGCTCTGCCTATGAACCTAAGAACCATGGCAGATGGTTTGTCAGGTGGTCAGCGTCAAAGAATACTGATTGCACAAGCATTAATATCAAAACCTAAGATTGTTTTCTTCGATGAGGCTACTAGTGCACTCGATAATATTAGTCAACGTATTGTGTGTGAGGCTCTTGAAAAAATTGATTCTACTCGAATTGTGATTGCACATAGATTAAGTACGATTATCAATTGCGATAGAATTATTGTTCTCGATGGTGGAAAGATTGTTGAAGAGGGAACTTATGATGAATTAATGAAACACAAGGGCACTTTCTATAATCTTGCAAGTCGACAAAAATCTTGAAAATGTGTGTAACACTTTAAGCCGCTGTGTGTATAATCAAATGAAAGGCAAAACACAAACTGTTGAAAAAGAAAAATATAAAAAGCTGTAACACTTTTCGCAGTTAAGTGTATAAGTAAATGAACAACGAAAGTTCAAATAAAAAAAGGAGTATGATAATCATGACAGATCAGGAAAAGAAAGCTAAATTTGAGGAACTCAAGCAGAATGCGGAATTTGGCCAGAAGCTTGAGGCGGCAGAGTCACCGGAAGCAATTGTTGCATTGCTTGCTGCGGAGGGTGTAACGGTAGACCCCGCAGATGCACAGAAGGTATACGACTTTCTTCGCGATCCCGGCGAACTCACAGACGAGATGCTCGATATGGTATCTGGCGGATTCTCCATTGGACTTACCGTTGGTGCGTGCTGTGCACTTTATGGTTTGATTTACGGAACTGCATACGGTATCTGGCGCGCTTATAACAAGAAGTAAAAAAATTTGAAAAGGGGAAATCAATTATGCTTACACAGGAAAAAATCAACGTCTTAAAACCTCTTCTTGCAGACCCTGCTTTTGACGCAGAAATCAAGAATGCATCTACTTATGAAGATTTCAGAAAAATCTTCGCAAGCCGTGGCGTGGAAATTACGGAGGAAGAACTGAACGAGCTTGCAGATTCCCTTCCTAGCCAGACAGAGCAGGAACTTGATGACGAGGATCTTGACAAGGTTGCCGGCGGTGGAATTGCGGCGGGACTTCTAATCATTGCTGGTGGCATCACCATTGGCATCGGCGCATTTGGAGCACTCGTAAATTACGCCAACAAGCGCTGGGGCAGATAATCAATCATAAAGCTTGCGATCGTGCTGTACTAATGACTGGATAGTCGCAAAGAAGCAAGTGGCGATCTGCATTATGTAGGTCGCCACTAATTTTTAATATCAGTAGGTGAGTAGATATGGATAAAAACATCGATATGGAAAAGATTCTTAATAAAGTTGCAAAAACGAATATAGCGGGCCATGACGATGCGCTTGGCAAAATGATTTCTAAAGAAGAACAAGAAGAGGAATTATCAGATTTAGAATTAGATCTTGTGGCTGCTGCCGGATCGTCGCAGCAAGGTAAGTTTGCAAAATTGCTTGACGAGTTAAAAAAGAAATAATGGTGGTGTTGCAGAATGAATATTCGTAGGATGAACAACGGAATATTGGAAATATATGATGAATCGGAAAACTTTATTTTTTCGATATCTGAAACAATCAAGCCCAAAGAGGCGGCGAGTTTTAGCTTCAAAGGTGAGTTGAGAAAAGATGTCACCTTCGAATTTGAAGATGAGATAATGATGGCAATGTGTATGTGCAAGAAAATCGAAATTGACTTGGCGGATGTCACATACATTTCGAGTGACGCAATGATGTCTCTCAACAAGATTAAAAGTACAGCGGATTCAAAGAATATCTCAGTGGTCTTAAAGCGCGTATCAAAAGCTGTACTTGATGAATTGGACGAAACCGGAGTATCGGATTTGTTTGAGATTATAGAAAAGTAATTTCTAATAAATTTGGTGAATCTTCGTTATTATATTATGGGACAAGATAGCAGCTTGTCTGACGGTAGAGGTGTGTTTAAATGGATTGCTCTGTGAAACCATATGAAGGAAACAAAGATTACATATTTGTAAGCTATTGTCGGGAAGATAAAAAGTATGTCTATCCCATTATCGAACAGCTTGCACGTAAAGGATATAGAATTTGGTATGATTCGGGTATTCATGATGGAGAAGACTGGCTTGAGGAAATAATCAATTACCATTCAAAGTGTACCGTCTTTATCCCGTTTGTAACCAATAACGCTATTCTTCATTCTCACAATTGCCGTAAGGAAATTGTAATGGCATTTGAAGACGACAAGAAGATTCTTCCGGTTGTTCTTGAAAAGGTTGAATTGACTGGCGTATGGCATTGGGCTATTGATTCAAATCAAGCTATTCAGCGGTATAAAATGACATACGATAAAATGATTGATCGATTGCTTAATGCAAAGGTGTTGATCTCGTGCTTGGGGGAACCACAACCTAACATCACCATTTCAAAGCCGAGTGATTATGATGATGATCCCGATTGCGTTGAAGAGGTTATATCAAGCAATGATACGGTAACTGCACAACGCAGCACCACTGTTGAAATTGTTTCTGCCAAAGATAGTGATGAGCATGTCGTTATCAACCAGAATAAGGTAGTTGCTGAGATAGAAGAAGATAAGGTCGTAGTAACTGATGCATTAACATCAAGCAAAACAGAAGAGACAAAGAGTGCCACAGCAGTTTTGGATGAAATTGTTGGTGCTTACGTATCCTCAAAGGAGGAGAACAGTAATATCGCAGAAGCAGCAGAAACTGTAGAGGATACGGTTGTACCTGTTGATGAAACCTTAACTCCTTTGGAAAAAGCGGTAAAAGCGTATGCGGATAAGCGATATGATGATGCACTAAAATTTGCGAATGAATCTGTTTTAAACGGAGAAACGGATGCGGAGTACATTCTTGCCTGCTTGTACCTGCATGGATTGGGTGTGGATCAAGATCAAGCAAAAGCAATTGAGCTTTTCAAAAGAATATCAGATAATCCTGAAAGTGAAATGGCTTGTGATGCAACTATTCGCCTCTCGCTTTGCTATTTAAGAGGAGAAGGTGTCGATAAATCGGCCGAAAAATCTGTTGAATATCTTGATAAGGCAGAGCTGATCTCTTCTGAAAGAAACAAAAAAATTAAAACGATGGAGAACGAGTATTCTTCTCACAAGGGCAAATTGGACTCTGATTTTGCTAGCCTGGAAGCACTTATGGCATAATGTGTTTTAGCTCCGGAAAGGAATAGACATGAAAAAAATTATCAAAAGAATAATTGTAATAGGAGTACTTGCTTTCCTAACCGGACTACTATTCTACAAGATGCATGCCATGTTAATCACGGTTAGCTTCTATGGTTGGGATGTTTGGGATTCCATTGAAAGGGCAACTTATATTGTTTTTGCAGTACTCATAGGAACAATCTATAAGTACATATATGATGTATTAAGGAAGTATCCTTCAAAAATATTTGTATCTATTGGTTTAGCTTTAGTTTACACTGCAGGGGTTTTCTTCGCAAATAACTATTTTCATTACCTTCACCGAAATGCCGTCGTCTTCAATTGGAGGTATTATGTTCCGTATAGTTATTTTCTTAAATATGATCTACAATACAAGGTCGGATATGGTGAGTATCGTTACATATTGATCTTCTTAGCGATGTGTCTTGCCAACCTTGCTGTTATAGTATATTTCAAGCGGATTTCTCCTGTGTTGAAGAAATGGATCCAGAAGGCAGAACTTTGGTATTTTGGACCTAATGAATCTACGCTTGAACATCGGATTCAGCGATTGCTTACCGGAGCCGATTACACTGATTTCATTGATGAAATCAATTGTATGCCCATAAACAAGGAAACAAAGGACGTTTTTAAGAAACTTATAAGCAAACATGATGAAGAATGTAAGATTGTTGAGTTATATCAAGCGTTGTTCATAAGATATGGTCAGTTTCTTACGAGAGAAGAATACTTAGAATATCGACAGAAGTATTTAGAGAACTTTGATGATCCCCTTCCGAATAAATGTGCCGCGTTGGATGAAATGCATTTATCGACGACGTGTTCGAATACGTAATTGTATTTCACATGATGGTTGGTGCAACCTTAATGAATATTTGCGAAAAGCGAGGAAGGTGATTCTATATGTCGACAAGTAAGATTCTCGATAAAACTATTGATTGCATCTGGGCAGTGTGTAAACTTGCCTATTGGTTTGTGATTTTCGGTGTAACAGCGTTGATTATCTATTTAATATCGAAGGAATGTTATTACGAAACACAGGGTGTTTTCCATGAGCAGTTTGAAATGCCGTGCTACTGCTTATGTGTGTTTTGCTTGTATAATGTTTACTATTTGATAAGCAAAAAGATGTTGAAATGGAAATATAGGATTTCTCTCGCAGCTATCTTTTCTGTTGTTGCTACAGGAACGGTGTTTTTTCTCAATAATTTGTGGAAATATTATAATTTTAATGCAATGTTTGATTGGGTTAACCCGTTGAGATTTACGTACTTTCTTAAATACGATTTGACCTACACTATTGGACTTGCGGAGTTCAGATATCCTGTTATGCTTTTAGGGGTATTCCTGCTTTATCTGTCAGTAAGCTGGTTGATTCTCAAAACCAAGAGAGTGTTTACCTTTGACAATTTTCTTAATGCTCTCAGCAAAATATGTCCTCCGGAAGATGAAGAAGAGGATATTGTTTCTTATGATGAATTTATAGATGGATTACAGGAAGCACAAGAAAAAGATAAAGTAAAGCGTGATCTTATTGAAGCTATAAAAATAGATGATTGGGCTAAAGTATATGACGTTCTAATCGAGAAGCGTGATGAATTACTCAAAGCAGAGGAACGCGATATGATCATTGTAGAACGACTTGTAAAATAAGAGCGATAAAAATATCATGAGTGACTTGGATAGAAAAGAGAAGTTTGATAAAATAAGAGACGATAAAGAGTTTGGAAGACTGTTGTTTGCTGCAGAATCTCCGGAAGCGATAGTAGCTCTATTCGCCTCACGAGAAATCTCTGTGGATTTAGAGGATGCTCAAAGAGGTTACGAAATTCTTCATGAACCAGATGACATCCTAGATGAACTTATTCGTGAACTTGGTGACGAAACATCAATGTCTCCTTAGTTGGAAAGAAATTTACATATTCTTATCGTGGTCAAATATGTCACTCGATTCCCTGTAACACTTTTGACTTTTATGTGTATAAGTAAATGAAAACAAAATTACAAAGGAGAATTAACCATGACAGAACAGGACAAGAAAGTAAAATATGAGGAACTCAAGAAGGATATTGAGTTTGGACGTAGGCTCGAAGCTGCAGAGTCCCCTGAAGCAATCATTGCGTTGCTTGCTGCTGAAGGTGTTACAGTCGATCCCGAGGACGCTAAGAAGGTTTATGAATTCCTTCGCGAACCGGGCGAGCTTTCTGACGAGATGCTTGATGAGGTTACCGGCGGATTTTCTATCGGCCTCACGGTGGGAGCTTGCTGTGCATTGTACGGCTTGATCTACGGAACTGCATATGGTATCTGGAAGACCTACAATAAAAAATAATCATACATATTATACTTGCAAGGGAACACGCTTGGGGCAGATGAGACTATTGAGTTCTTCATATGCTTAAACAAATCGTGGCTATGATTATTCATTTTGCACCTGCTCTCCCTATAAAGCTTATGATGTAATTGCTTATGCCATCGTGCTTTATAGTGGGGGTGGGTGCATTTTTAATATAAGACGGGAGGAAGTAAATTGAACATTGTATATCACAAAGGAAAGCCATGTGCCTCCTGTGGAAATATAGCGGAAATAAGTGTTGTTGTCCATACTGAAACCAATGGTGAATTTGATCTTGATATGCGTCCTTCAGCTCCGGCAAGGTTTACAATGGATCAACAAGTTACGGAATGTCCGCATTGTGGGTATGTTAATGTTTCTATTGATCAAGAAATTCCTAATTGGAAGGAAACATTGTCAAGTAGAAGTTTCAAGAGGAATGACGGTATAAAAGTTTGCTCACCTTTAGCGAGAAAACTTATTCGATATGCTGTATTGAACCGACAGGGTAATGTTTGGGGAGAGGTGTTAAAGGGCTTTGTTTATGCTTCCTGGGCATGCGATGATAATGGTGAACGAAAAGCCGCAAAGGAATGTCGTAAGCGCGCAGTGCAAATCTTCAATGATCATGACTGTGTCACATGTCTGGTGCCAGAGAATGATGCTGTCTTGCTTAGAGCAGATGTGTTAAGAAAAGCAGGATATTTTAAGAAGGTGTTAGCTCAGTTTAATGAGAAAAGAACAGGTGAGGCTATCATTGATAAATGTCTTGCATTTGAGGTTGAACTTGCAACAAAAAAAGATTTGAACAGGTACTACGTTGATTTAAATCATGAGATCAGAATAAACCCTGTGCCTGAAAAAATAATCGATAAGGGTTCGAAAAGAAAAAGGGAAAAGAAATGATGAAGAGAAAATGGATAGTAGTGTTAATGCTCATATCTTGTGTGTTTCTTGTTACTTCATGTAATAAGGTGTCATCTGAGGTGCCTAAAGATTCTGAGTTGTTCGAATTGTCCGATGCCAGCGATGGGTGGAAGTCCCAACTCACCGCAACTTTGGGCAAGCTTAAAGCTCAAGGAACGTTCGACGAACATTTTATGGATGGATATGCTGTTGCACTATTCGATTTGAATTATGACGGCATGCCAGAGATTATCGAAGTTGAAGCAAGTGGATCCTCAGGTGGGGTAAATTATATTGCCTACGATATGTCGGATGGTAATGTTGTTGCTACATTTGGCGGCGGAGTTTTCCATAGTGAACATTCAGATGCTTGGTGTGTGTATCTTGACACGGAAACGGATAGCTTTAAGGCGATTGAAAATTCTACCACGCGAGGCGGCAGCACTGTTTTGAGACGGCATATATCCGAACTGGTTTTTGATGAAGACTTAACTACATATACGGAGAAAAGTTTATTCTACGTAAAATATGACATTGAGGAAGACGTTGTTGACGGCGAGTTGGTTGAAAGCAAGGTTTCAGCAAATCATTATTATTGTGATGAGAACGTCTCTGTATCTGAATATAACTATCAATATGATCTTTTTGTAGCATCTCATATACGAATTCCAGAAACCGGAATGAAATTGATCAGATGGGTGGATGTAGAGGATAAAAATGACCCTGATACATCAGTGAATAATATGGTGGAGGCCCTTTTAAGTAGTGGTCAGAAATTTGTCAACGTGATTGACGGAGGCGAAAATGAACAATGAAGATAAGATAACCGAATCTGGAGTTAAGTACTTTATTGGTTATATTCTTGATCCAAAATCGAATGAGATTAAGAATACGGCGGTAATCAGTGGCGTAAAAAAAGGTTCGTGTGAAAACGTTGTCTTGCCTGATGAGCTTGACGGATGTCCTGTTACTCACGTAGGGTATTATCCATATTGGGAAGAATATCCAATGCAAGGCGACGAATATCTTCCTTATCGTAACCCCGAGGAGCGCAGTTGCGGTGTATATGCTCGGCGGTGCACGTTTACACTTGATGAAAGCCTTAAATCGATTTATATATCGAAGAATGTTACTAATATTGGCAATAGGACTTTCTCTGAAGCTGTCGGATTGCAAAAACTTGAAGTAGATCCTGAAAATAGAGTTTTTTATTCTATAAATAACTGTATATTAACCAGGTCAGGTAATGTTTTACAGCATGGATGTGCATCAAGTGTTATACCTACAGATGATAAAGTGACTCGTATAGGATATCAAGCCTTTGCAGGACAAAAAACACTTGTCAATATAGATATACCGGATAATATAGAGGTTCTCTTCCCGGAGGCGTTCGGCGGAAATCACAATCTAAAATCTGTGTCATTGAGCAAGAACTTGCGTGTGATTGAACGTGAAGCGTTTTTCTATTGTACAAAGCTTGAAGCGATTGAGTTGCCATCCAATCTTCGTAGAATAGAATCGAGAGCTTTTTATGCCTGCTCTTCACTTGCTGAACTTCATATACCTGAAAATATTGTATCTCTGGGCTATATAGGGACAATAGGTGCCGTGTATAATGAAGTGAAAAATGGCGCCGGAATTATTGAAGAGCAAGCGTTTGCTAAGTGTGAAAATCTGAAACAGGTTTTCCTGCCGGGAACACTGAAGGCATTATGTTGGGATGTTTTTGGAGGGTGCACGCAATTAACTCAAATACATTTCGATGGTTCTATTGAAGACTGGAACAAAATTAAGTTTGAGAAACGCATTAATATATCAAAGCCTGAAATCACAAGTACGGTACATTGTGCCGATGGTACTTTGCAGGTCATATGGTAAAGGATTTAACGGGACAATGATTGAAGAACAGAGAGAACGTTTGAAAAATAGAGATAGCGAGTATTTGAGCATTGGAATCACAGATGGTGGCTTGCCGCGAACGACAATCGGCGTTCCGTGGAATTTCACATCTAATGCTTATAATATGATGACTCCGAATGTCTACATAGCAAAGGAAGATCTAAATGACGAGCAGATTATGGCAGAGATCTTGAAATATAAAGTAATCGGTTGCTATATCTCCGTGCCCCTCGACGACTACTCTTTTCTCAAGAGTTTTGTGTATTTGCGAGATTTGGCGATAAAAAACGGCCATAAGATGTCAGACTTATCATTTATGAGGAATCATCATGAGTGCAGAATGCTCTATTTGCATGGTGTTCACCTCAGCAATTTAGATGATGTTATAGAGACCAAGAAACTTGTAAAAACAAGGTATGTATATTGTTTGTGCCTTAATGACTGCCAGATTGATGACATTTCATCTGTTCTTGAAAACGAGAGACTAGGTTATTCTGAGTTCATAGTTATTACTTCCCAAGGAAGCGGTGAAAAACAGAGATGGGAAGGGTTCAAACGGGATTCTAGACATTTCCATGTTTACGAGTATGTGCCTAAGGACAAGTAAAGGGGATTTTTTATGGGACAGTACAGTTTTAAATCACACACAACTACACTGAGCAAAGATGGTTTCGCGGCGTTGCCTGATGATGTGATTGAGTTATGCAAAGAGGCAATAATTTTTTATAAGCATAGCGGAGTGTTCGTTCTTTGTGATGCTGATGCATTTCGTGAATTTCAAGAAAAAGTATTAGAGCTTGATGACAAAAATATTATAGCGTTAAGAAGGCATGTGTATATAAGCAGTTTGAATTTTGAAACTGTTGAAAATTTAACGTTGATTTTATGGGATTTGATCGACCGATATGAGAGAAAATATGCAGACGCCAGTTTATTAGAGATAGAGATGAGTCCGTATAAGATGGTATATTTCGGAGAAGAATCCAAAAACCAATTTATTGAGATTAAGATTCTCGATGATAGCAAACCCAAATAAGAACAACAAGAGTAGGAACAAAAATGAAAAATAAAATTGAAAAAACTAATGCGATGCGTGTTTTAGACTCGCATAATATCGAATATGAGCACTACACATACGATAACCTCACATTATCTTCTGCTGAATTAGCGGAGAGTGTAGGTGTGGATATCGATGCCTTATACAAGACACTTGTGTGTGTCGGCAAAAGCGGACAGAACTATGTGTTTATGGTAAGAAGTAATGGGGAACTGGATTTGAAAAAGGCTGCTTATGTAACTGGGGAAAAATCAATTGAAATGATACCGCAGAAGACGTTGCTTCCGTTGACGGGATACGTACATGGAGGGTGTTCGCCTATAGGAATGAAAAAAGTGTTTCCGACTTTCATAGATGAAGTAGCTGAAGAAAAGGAGATTATTGCCTTTTCTGGAGGCAAGGTTGCTCATCAAATTAAAACGTCTCTTGCTAGTTTGCGTGTTGTCTTGCCGGTGAAAAGCGCCGATATTGCCAAATAATTAAGGTAAAAAGGTGCTAGGGAACGTGTTGAAAGGAGAAAAAATGAAGTTTGTTAAATTGAGCGAAAAAACAACATATGAAGACAAAGAGTTGCAGCATAGACATAATAAGCTCAAGTATGTATTTTTGGAATTAACCAGTCGTTGTAATATGAATTGTAAACACTGTGGTTCCGATTGCAACGGCGACATGGGAAAAGATGAGCTTACAACACAACAGTGGTGTGAGTTTATTAATAAATTGGCTCAGGCATACAACGACTTCCGAGTAAAAATCCATATTACAGGCGGAGAACCTCTTCTCAGAAAAGACTTTGCTGAAATTGCGTTTGCCTTACATAAGTCTGGCTTTGAATGGGGGATAACGACGAATGGATTATTGTTAAATGATGATCAGAGAATTAAAGCCTTGCATTCTATGGGAATGAAAACTATTTCATTATCAATTGATGGTGTTGCTGAAACACACGATGCTCTTCGTGGCATCCCGGGAGCATTTGAGCAAACGATGTCGGTGTTGAAGAAGCTGATTGCCTTTGGGAAATTCAAAAGCGTACAAGTTACAACGGTTGTAAACAAAAAGAATATAACCGAATTGCCCGATCTTTATGATATCTTTCGCGGAATTGGGCTTCGTGATTGGCGAATTGCAAGCGTTGATCCCATTGGAAGAGCTGAAAATGCTACAGATTTATTGTTAGATGTTGTAGATTACGAAAAGCTATTTTCCTTCATTACACGAATTAGAAGGGTAAACAGCCTCAACATCCAATACGGCTGTTCTCATTATGTACCGAATTCATTTAAATTTGATTTGAGAGACATGCCGTATCGTTGCGGTGCAGGTGAGTTTATTGCGTCTGTACTCTCTAATGGAGACATCTATTCTTGTGTCGATATTGAACGTCGTCCAGAGCTCGTTCAAGGAAACATTTTAAGAGATGACTTTGTGAAAGTATGGCTTTACGGTTTTAAGGAGTTTCAACGGGAAGAGAGAGTAAAATCAAGTAGTAAGTGTAGTCAATGTCATCATGCTGAAATGTGCAACGGCGACAGTGCTCACACATGGGACTACTCAAAGCATGAACCTCGTGTATGCCTGTACAACGAAATGAGAAAGTATCGTTATGCATCATTAGGTCTATGTGGTAAGTGCGGGGAAGAATTGCAAAAGGATGATGTGTATTGCACCTCTTGCGGAACAAAAAGAGGGGATGGAGATTTTATTGGGCATGATACGGCTAGCAGCGCTCATTATCCTTTCGATGATAATTATTTTCAGGCGTTATATGCTCCGCCTCCTCCGATATACAGATATGAGTGTCCGAATTGCGGAACTGACTGGAATAGAGCAAGCCGGTCCCGTGAAGGCGTAAAATATTGCCCATTATGTGGAAGCGAATTAAAAGCCACTATTGATTTTTGGAGATGAAGGTGTTAATTAGATGACAGCCGAAGAATTGCGAAATGCGTTGATTACCAAATCGTTTGATGGATTTGTCACAGATGAGTCGAATCAAGCTGCTTATGATGCTTGCAAATTAATATGTGAGCACAATAGGATAGGTTCTTCTCTCATTCTCGTAGGGCCTGAGGATTGCGGGAAAACGCACTTGCTTCAATCAGTTTCATCAACATTAGAATCGGAAAATCCGAAAAGAAAAGTGAAGCTTACTTGTGGCGAGGATGTTGGGGGAAGGATTATTCATTGTATGGTCCGGCAAGAAGAAGGTGGCATGAATAAGCTTTTATCGGAGTACCTCAATAATGATGTTATAATAATCGATGATATTGATTTTTTAATTGGAAAAAGTTACATCGAGGGTATCTTTATTGATTTCATAAAACGAGCTATATTGGAAGAAAAACTTCTTTTGCTTAGCATTAGAGACTCATCTTATTTAGAAAAAATATTGAACCCGGAATTACGCGATCTGCTTTCTAATATGAGGAATGTTCAAATTAGTGGGCAAAGTCTTAATTTGCAAAGAAAGTGGATGTCTTCTGTGATCACCTCAAAAATAGAAGACTTTCCAGCAAATATAGCAGAGCAGATTCTGGATCATGCCAAATCAATTCGTGATTGCGTAGGAGCTGTGATTTATTATAAAGCTTGTGTTGAGCACGATAAAATGTCCTTGTGGGATGAGCATCTAAGACAACTGAAAGAGCAGCAAGAATGAGGTAGATAACTGTGGCTGTAAAGGAGATTAAACGGAAATACTCTTTGCCTAATGGATACAAACTTATACGTCGAATAAAAAATATTCCTTTAGATGATGCCGTGAAGTTGCTTATCACAAAAAAACAAAGGAAGTTCACTGCTGTTAGACTTCAGGATCTGTATGCGGAACTCGAATGGCATCGTTTGATTTGTCCGTATTGTGGCAACGAAATACCTGCTTACGTGCGTAACCTGAGTCCTAACACCGGATTTGTTTTAAAAGATAGAGTCCCCGAGCAGATCATAGAGGAATGGGGATCAAAACAACTCAGCTTATTTGGACCTATGTATTCAGCGTTAGGATTTAATGATGTTTGTGTACCTTATGATTATTTTGTATGCGCTAAGTGTGGGCATAGCTCCGAACCTTATAGTTCTACTCGTGATGTATCTATAATCAGCAATGGGGATAATTTGATTCTTGAATGTCAAGTGTTATACTTAGGTGAAACAGGATATGTGCACATAACTCCTACCACAAGGAAAACGATTAATATCCCATTGAGAGAGCGAACAGTATTTAATGTAAAAAGTGGACGTACTTATATCGAAATTATTGACAGCACGGATGAAGCGATTGCAGTGGAAGATATTACTCAATCTCCACGTGCTTTTCACAAGAGCTTGGGATATAATATCTTAAGTAAATATAGATGTGTTAACCGCGCTCTCCAAAGAGCATTTGTAGAGAAACATGTCATCTTTAAAAAGAAGAAAATGATAGACCCAAATGAATTTCCTTTCTGGATATTTAGCCGCGCTCAAAAACCGGGTGATGATAATGAATCAGTGTACGCAAATGAATTGTGGAGACGAGAGGATATCGTTTTTATGAATTGGTGGAGTACATCATTTTATGAGGAACAAGTTATAAATTCTAATAACGAAGAGGCTCGATTATGATAAAATATTTTAGCATTGAAAGAAAATATCCTATCAAGTGCAAGGCGTTCCTTCCCTCATCAGGGAAAGTAGAAACTGTCATTTTGGGAGTTCATGGTTTCGCAGGGGATAAGGAAAGCTCAATGCTTTCAGAACTTGCAAAATCCGCTGATCAAATGGATGGAGCGTTAATATGCTTTGACTTTCCAGCTCATGGTGATAGCGATGGCAGGGAAGACGAATTAACAGTTGAAAACTGTGTACATGACCTTCTGACAGTTGCCGAGTGGATAGAAGATGCATATCCAACAGCGGAGAAATTTATTTTTGCTACAAGTTTTGGTGGATATATTTCGCTTCTTTCACTACGCACACTGACAAATTATAAAGTTATTTTAAGAGCACCCGCAGTAACAATGCCGAAGGTATTACTTGAATCTGTTCTCAAAATCTCAGCTGAGCAATTTGAGGAGCTTGGCGCAGTTGAATGCGGATTTGAAAGAAAAATTACGTTACCTTATTCTTTTTACAAGGGACTGCTTCAATATGATCTGTGCAGTTTGAAGTTCGATAACAAGACCTTGGTATTTCATGGAGATAAGGATGATATCGTTCCGATTGAAGATGTAATGGAATTTTGCGAGAACCGTGATAATGTAAATCTAATTATTATGAAAAACGCAGATCATCGTTTTAAGAATCCAGGCGAAATCGAAAGTATCGTATCTGAGACGGTACAATTTATGGAGAAGGCGTATGACTGATGAGAGATTAGAAAGGTTTTATGACGCACAGAGACAAGACTATGCTTGTGCTTTAGCAGAGATTCAAAACGGATATAAAGAGAGTCACTGGATGTGGTACATATTTCCTCAGATTAAGGGATTGGGGAAAAGCCCAACCGCACAGTATTATTCAATTGAGGATCTTGACGAAGCTATTGCGTTCTTGAACGATCCGTATTTGGGAGAAAACCTTAGAGAAATATCTGCAGAACTGCTTAAGAAGAGCACGGATAACGCGGAGGACATCTTTGGATATGTAGATGCAATGAAGTTGAAATCTTCTATGACACTATTTCACTATGCAGGAGAGATGTCAGACGAGAACAGCGTATTTTACAGTGTGTTGAGCAAGTATTTTAACGGGGAGTTTGACGAGAGGACTCTTGATCTTATTGAGGAATATTAAGCTTTAATGATTATATTGATTGAAGAATAGGGGAAGTGTGAATGAAAAGCGTCCATAGTTCTGACATAGAAAAAATTAAGAAAATACTTTTGAATTCAAAACATGCTGTATTCTTTGGCGGTGCTGGAGTTTCGACTGATAGCGGCATCCCGGATTTCCGTGGCAACGGTGGCCTATATAGTTCGGCAGATGAGTCAAACGAGTATTACCTAAGCAACGAATGCTTGGAGGATGAGCCGGAAAAGTTTTTTCAGTTTTTCAGAAAAAATATGGTTTTTGAGAATGCAAAACCTAACGGTGCACATCTTGCTTTATCTGCTCTTGAGAAGCGCGGAGTTATCAAGGCTGTTATTACACAGAACATTGACGGCCTGCATCAGAAAGCCGGAAGTGAACGAGTTATTGAGCTTCACGGTGCCTCCAACAGAAGTTACTGTACGAAATGTGGAAAGGTATTTGATAACAGTATAATAACCTCGAATAACGATGTTCCGCATTGTGACAAATGTGGTTCTCTTGTTAGACCGGATGTAACTCTTTACGGGGAAGCTCTTGATGGTTTTAACTTTGCAGATGCAAGGCATGAAATATTAGAGTCGGACGTACTTATTGTTGGAGGATCTTCCTTAGTGGTTAATCCTGCCGCATCCTTGATTAGAGCCTTTCAAGGAGAGCATTTGATTATAATAAACTATATGTCTACACCGTATGACAGGATAGCGGAGTATGTAATCAGAGATTCGATATCTGACGTGTTGAGTTACTTTGCAAAATAATAATTGCGGAGCGGTAAGATGAGCAGATTACTATATACAAGTAATATTCCATTCGACATGAACGACTGGAACGAAAAACAGATCAAAGACATATTTGCCGGGAAAAACTGTATCATGGCGATAACGGAGAGCGGCGAAACGTTGCAAAAAATCAGCAATCAGGAGTTTATGTCCAGAACACAGTACTGGACAAGAATAAAGCAGATTGGCATTAGTAAGTGGGCAGAGGGTGCTGCTATCGGTTTAGTTGAAGACGGTACTTGCCTTATAGCTAAAAGACCGATTCGTCTAATGTGTGAAGATCGACGTTTGAATTTTGAACACATAAATAACACTGTGAAGTCTTGGAAGGATGTGGTTCAGGTTGCTGCCTCAGATGCCTTTTTTGCATTGCGTGCAGATGGTACAGTCCGATATGTTAGCTTTTGCGAACGCTATCAGGCAGAGTATGAGGAGATAAAAGAGTGGCGAGAGGTTATTAGAATTGTAACCGGAGTCCAAAACTCTATTTTTGGAATTACCAAGAACGGAGAAATACTGGCTGCAGGCACTAATGCAATGAACATTAAAAACTATTTATCGAAGTATGATAACGTTGTTGATGTGTATCCAATTGGAAGTGAGTGCACGGATATGTACGTGCTGACAATGGACGGATCTGTTGCTAGAGTGCGCGAAGATTTGAATAACTTAAATATAAGTAATAAACTTCAAAGATTAGACGGACACTTTGACTATAAGGCTTTTGCATTGACGGAGAGTCAGAGTGTTATTGATATTTCTGCCCATAACGCAAAATCCGTTTTCCCTGAAAAAAATAAAATTGTATCTTTTGCAGTGGGAGACAGCAATTATACAAAACCGTTTGTGGTTGCACTTTGTGTCTGATTTTGTGTAATATCTCTTGTTGTCGATGAGAAGTTTTTCAATGAAGAATCCTGCCTGACAAATATTTCACAGAGTTAATTTTTTCATTGTGTATTTGTTAACATAATATCGTTGATTTACACTTGGAAGCATGCTATAATGTGCTCAACGAAAAAAAGCCAATGTGCAGTTTTCTGATTGTCGTTGGTTCTCACCTGTTTTTTAATGAAGTTTGCCTGACGCACGAAACGACGCACGAAATTTTGGACTGTGCGAAAATAATGGACTGGTCATGATTCCATTACTTCCACAGAGTCCAGTATTTACGGGCAAATCGGAGATAATGTACCCTGCAAAATTAATGGACAAAAACAGCCGACTACTGTTAACCGCAGGGTCGTTGGTTCAAGTCCAACAGGGGGAGCCAAAAAACTCTCGTTCTTTTGAACGAGAGTTTTTTTATCCAAGCCGACAGGCTTGGTATATCATCAGCCCGAAAGGGCTGTATATCATCAACAACGGCGTTGCCGTTGTTGTATCGCATCACACCGTAGGTGTGTATAACTGTCGGCTTGATGATATACAAAACTTCGTTTTGATGATATGCAATTCCTGCGGAATTGATGATATACAACGGCAAGCCGTTGATTTTTTGCCGCTTTTATGATATAATACACAAAGGCGGTGAGAATATGCGTTTATCTAAATCGTTTAAAATAATAATACTTATTTGCATTGCTGCGGCACTTATTGTTTCGTTTGCCGCTTGGGTGGCGTGGGGAAATAACCATGTTGAGCTTAACTCATACAAAATAACGAGCGAAAGACTGCCGAAAGCCTTTAACGGCTTTAAAATAGCGCATATTTCCGACTTGCATAACGCCGAATTCGGTGAAGATAACGAAACGCTTATTGCAATGCTTAAAGATGCAAATCCCAACGTTATTTTTATAACGGGAGACATGATAGATTCCCGAAATTTAAACCTCGAAATTGCTCTTTCTTTTGCCGAAAAAGCAGTTGAAATTGCCCCCTGTTACTACGTTTCCGGTAACCACGAAGCAAGAATAAAAGAGTATGAAAATTTCAAGGAAAAACTTATTGAGCTCGGTGTTGTTGTGCTTGAAAACAGCAAGCAAAAGCTTGAGGTTTCGGGAGAAACGATAACGATTATCGGGGTGAAAGACCCTTCTTTCAGCATCACCTACGAAACCACCGAAAAAGAGGTTATGCAAACCGAACTGGGTAAGCTTACCGAGGGAAATGACGGATATACGGTTTTGCTTTCACACCGTCCGGAACTGTTTGAAATTTACGTTGAAAACGGAGTGGATTTAGTGTTTAGCGGCCACGCTCACGGCGGACAGATAAGGCTTCCGTTTATAGGGGGATTAATTGCTCCGAGTCAGGGATTTTTCCCTAAATACGATGCGGGAATATACAGCGAAAACAATACGAATATGGTGGTAAGCCGAGGAATAGGCGCAAGCGTTTTTCCTTTCAGAATAAATAACAACCCTGAAATAGTGTTGGTTGAGCTTACAGCTGAATAATAAAAACAAGCCGAAATTACGGCTTGTTTTTTTATCTTTAACTCCCTAAAACAACTTAAAAAGGTTGACAAAAATGCTTATACGATATATAATGTATGCATTAGATAAAAATTCTTGAAATTATTTGTAATTTTCAAAAAAAATATCGTAAAATGTCTAAAAAAAATAAATATTAAGGTTGCACAACTATACAAGTTGTGTTATAATAAATATATATAATGAAAAAACTGTAACCGAAACAGAGGTTTACATAATATTCAATAACGATATAAGGAGAAAAAACAGTGGAAAGCAAAGACAGAAACAATAAAGATTATTATACGGTTGATATATCGCATATTGTTAAATCTCTTTGGAAGCGTATGTGGGTTATTGCGCTTTCGGGACTTATTGCTGCGGTAATAGGATTTTCAGTTTCCGCTTTCGGAATTGCGCCCACCTATTCATCGAGTGTTAAGCTTTATGTTAACAACGCTTCAATTTCTTTGGGCAATACCGGATTTAATATAACCGCATCGGAACTCACCGCAGCGCAAAGCTTGGTTAGAACCTACGGCGAAATTTTGGAAAGCCGCAGCACGCTTGAAAGAATTATAAACAAAGCGGAAGTTGATTATAGCTGGAAAGAGCTTGCTAAGATGATTGAATACGCTCCCGCAAACGATACCGAAATTATGAAGGTAACGGTTACCTGCAAAGACCCCAACAAAGCCTGCATTATTGCAAACACTATTGCGGAGGTTTTGCCCGAAAGAATTTCGGAAATTATCGACGGCGCCACAATGGAAATTGTTGATACCGCAATCGCCGATAACGAAAAGGTAGCGCCGAACATCACTGCCTATACGGCGCTCGCTCTTATAGCGGGACTTTTCGTTTCGGTAATAGTTTTAATTGTTCTTTCGCTTCTTGACGATACCATTCACGATGAAGAATACATACTCAAAAATTACGATTACCCCATACTCGGAAAGGTTCCCAATCTTTTGAACAACGGAGCCAAAGCCTACGGTTATTATAAAAAGGCAGGGCAAAGAAATGAGAAAGGGGGAGCTTAAAATGAAATTTTCTGAAATTTTACAAAAAATAGGATTAGAGAAGAAAATAAACGGTTTAATGGCCTATAACGTTGAAGAAACGAAAAAAATGCTTCACAAAAATTTGGAATTCACAGCAACCGAGCAATATAAGCTCATTCGTGCAAATCTCGACTTTACTCTTTCCGAAGACGAAAAATGTCCCGTAATCGGCGTAACGAGCGCAATGAGAGGCGAGGGCAAAAGCACAACGGCAGTTAACCTTTCCTACGTTTTTGCCGAAAAGGGAAGCAAGGTTTTGTTAATAGACGCCGACCTTAGAATTCCTTCAATTGCCAAAAAGCTCGAAATAGAAAACACTCCCGGTCTTGCAGATTTGTTAAGAGGCAAGGGCGCCGAAATTACCGATATTAAATCGTATTTGCTCGAAAATTGGTTTATTCTTCCCTCGGGAGACATTCCTCCCAATCCCTCCGAGCTTTTAGGCTCAACCAGAATGGAAAACCTTTTAAATAAATTACGTGAAAATTTTGATTATATTATTATTGACCTTCCGCCCGTCAATATAGTATCAGATGCAGTTTCAATTTCAAGCCTTATTTCCGGTATGATTGTTGTTGTTCGCGAAGACTACACCGAGAAAAAAGAATTGGAGCGTTGCTTCAGACAACTTAAGCTTTCAAGCGCAAACATTCTCGGCTGTATAATGAACAATGCCGATTCGGGAAGCGGCTCATACGGTAAATATAAGAAGTATAAATACTACAAATATTACCGTAATTACCAAGAACAGCCGGTGGTTGAAAATAAGTGATTGACTGGCACAGTCATATTTTACCGGAAATTGACGACGGAAGCAGAAGCACGGCGGAAAGTATTTCTTTAATAACTGCGCAACTTTCTCAAGGGGTAAAAACGGTGGTTGCAACCCCACATTTCGACCCAAATTTCGAAACCGTGGATTCTTTTCTTAAAAGAAGGGAAAAATCCTTTGAGAAGTTAAAAGAACATCTTCCCCCAAACGCTCCCGAAATAGTTTTGGGAGCAGAGGTAAGGTTTTATGCGGGAATAAGTCGAATGGAAAAGCTTAAGGCATTAAAAGCGGAAGGAAGTAATATTCTTCTGTTGGAGATGCCAATGTCTTACTGGACGGAATACACCGTTAGAGAGCTTATAGAAATGTCGGGTAAAAGCGATATTAAAATCGTTCTTGCTCACGTAGAAAGATATTTTAATTTTCAAAATTACGAAACGTGGAAAAGGCTTTACGAAAACGGAATTTTAATGCAAGCAAACGCAAGCTTTTTCACCTCGTTTCAAACGAAAAGAACAGCCGTTTCGCTTTTAAAACACGGCAATATTCACTTGATAGGTTCAGATTGTCATAATATGATATCAAGACCGCCGAAAATGGACAAAGCTTTTAAAATAATTGAAAAAAAACTTGGCAAAGATATTTGTGAAAAACTAAATAGGCAGGGTTATTCCTTGCTTAAAGAAAATAGTTAATCAATCATTTTACGAAAGGAAGAAATTCAAAATGAAAAAGGTATTAATAATTTGTTTAGTTATGTTAATGGTGGCAATTTTAGGTGTAACTGCATTTGCAGCTCCTAACGGATTCGTTTCAAGCCCTTCGGGAAATGCGGCTCCCGACGTTGAAAGCTTTGAGCCTTCCGATGAAGATTGCACTGCAACATTAGTCGTTACTCCCTACGGCGACAAACATGAGCTAAGTAAAACTCTTCAAGCAATGTTAGATGCTGCATATAACAGCATTGTAAATGCAGATGATTTAACAAGCCTTAACGATGCTTTGGCGAAAATAGTTAAAGATAGAAATCTCGATTCCAAAAAGCTTGCAGTAAGTGATTTGTTTGATATTCACGTTGCAGGTTGCGACTATCACGAGGAACACGTTGATTTCGACGTAACTTTAAGTGCCGATACGTTAAGCCATTTTGTTGCGCTTCTTCATATGAACAAAGACGGAGAATGGGAATTGGTTGCCGACGCCAGGGTTGCAAATAACGACGAGCATCTTATCTTCTCGGTTGACGCCTTTTCTCCCTTTGCAATAGTTATCGACACCTCTGCTTCCTCGCCCGATACCGGCGACAGCGCCATGATTTACGTTGGAGCAATGGCTGCTTCCGCTGTTGCTTTCGTCGTTCTTTTGGTTGTTATTAACAGAAAGAAGAAAGAAAACAAATAAAAAAACTAAAAGGCGGTTAACTTATGGGAACTAAAAATACCAAGAATAACTACCTCAAATATATTGCCGTTATAGCTGCTCTCGTTTTCTTTATCTCGGCAGGCCTTTTCCTCGTTAATGCTTTGGAAAACGGCTGGGGTAAATTTACGGGCGGAGAAACCGAAACGGGAGTAATAACCTATAACGGTGTGCAATACAAATATAAAGATACTGTTGAAACCTTTTTGGTTTTGGGTTTAGACAGGTATGATGGGGCAAGCTTATCGGACTCTCATCAAGGCGGTGTTCAGGCAGACTTTTTAATGCTTTTCGTTTTCGATAACGAAACAAAGCAAAGCACCGCAATTCAAATAAACCGCGATACCATGACGAAGGTTAACAAGCTTTCGGTTGGCGGAACCACCGTGGTTGAAAGCTATACCAAACAAATTGCTCTTTCTTATAATTACGTTAACGACGATAACGATAAAATAAGATGCCGCAACACCAAAGATTCGATTGAGCATCTTTTAAAGGGCATAACGGTTGACCACTATTTATCGTTAACGCTCGACGCAGTCCCCGTAAGCTGCGATTTTGTTGGCGGCGTTACCCTCACCGTGCTTGACGACTTTACTAATATAGACGCTACTTTAATTAAAGGCAAAGAGGTTACCTTAACGGGTGAGCAGGCGCTTAAATACGTCCGCACCCGCAACGGTCTTGAAGATAGCACAAACAGCAACAGAATGGTACGTCAGCAACAGTATATAACTGCGCTGTATGAAAAAGTCGAAGCCCGTATGGAAAACGATGCCGAATTCCTATTTAATTTGGTAAACACCGTTGACGACTATATTGTTTACGATTCGTCCGACCAAAAAATGCTTAAATTCGTTGAAAAATTTGAAGATTACGAATTTACGGGCATAAGGGAGCTTGAAGGCGAATCGATTCTCGGTGAAGAGTTTATGGAATTCTATCCCAACGAAGAATCAATTTGGGAAATTGTAATTGATTTGTTCTATTCCGAAAAGGAAACCGACATATAAAAGATTTCAGGAAAACAGGTTATAAAGATGGTTGAAAATTTAAACCGAGAAAGCGTGTTAACAGAAGAAGCGCCTTCCTTGATTTTACCCTTTGAAGTAAACGAAGAATTTTATATTGAAGAATTGGGCGAAATTCAGAAAAAACCGATTTACGATTTTTTTAAAAGAGTTTTCGATATCGTTTTTTCAATAATCGCGCTTGTTATCACCTTAATTCCAATGCTGATAATTGCAATTGCAATTAAATGCTCGTCTAAGGGGCCTGTTTTTTTCACACAAGATAGGCTTGGCTTAAACGGAAAAACCTTTCGAATTATAAAATTCCGCACAATGCACGAGGATGCGGAGGCAAGCGGGGCGCAGTGGTCAATGGGCGACGATGACCCCAGAATTTTTCCGCTCGGCAGAATTTTAAGAAAATGCAGGGCAGACGAGCTTCCTCAGATTTGGTGCATTTTAAAAGGAGATTTATCATTAGTGGGTCCAAGGCCCGAAAGAGAAATTTTCCATAAGGAATTTGAAAAATACATACACGGTTTCGGAGAGCGCTTAAAGGTAAAACAAGGCTTAACGGGCTATGCTCAGGTTATGGGCGGCTATCATTTAAAGCCCGAGGAAAAGGCTCGCTACGACGTTTACTACATAAAAAACCGTTCGTTTTTATTAGATATGAAAATTATTTTTAAAACGGTTGGAGTGATATTCAAAGGTGAAGGCGCAAAATAAGGCTTTCGTTTCGGTTATTATGCCGGCATATAACTCTGAAAAATATATTTCGGCTGCAATAGAAAGCGTTACTAAGCAAACCCATGAAAATTGGGAGCTTATAGTAATAAACGACGCTTCTCCCGATAATTCTGCCAAAATCGCTCAAAAATACGCAGAGAAAGATTTAAGAATTCGGGTAATAAATCAAAAGTCCAACGGCGGCGTTTCAAGGGCTCGCAACTTGGGAATTGAGTCGGCAAAAGGCGACTTGATAGCTTTTTTAGACAGCGACGACGTTTGGGTTAGCGAAAAGCTTGAAAAGCAGTTAAAGCTTTTAGATGAAAATAATGCGCAAATTGCATATAGCTCCTACGATTTTATTGACGAAAACGGAAAATCAATTAAAAAACCGTTTTTTGTTTCAAAAGAAACCGATTATAAAAAAATGCTCGGTAAAAACGAATTCGGTTGCTCCACCGTGCTTTTAAAAGCCGATTTGTTAAAGGAACATAAATTCAGCACCGAATTTTATCACGAAGACTATCTTTTGTGGTTAACGCTTCTTAAATTGCCCGTTAAGGCATTAGGCATAACCGATATTTTAACTCATTACCGAGTAGTTGAAACGTCGAGGTCTTTTGATAAGAAAAACGCCGCAAAGCACCGTTGGGAAATATATAGAAAGGCGTTAAAACTTTCGCTTTTTGAAAGCACGGTTGCGTTTTTAAAATACGCCGTAACGGCAGTTAAAAAGCACTACTTTAATTGATTATGAACGATAAACAGATAATAACCGCTCATACGTTGTCTGCGAAAAGGAAGAATACAAAACAAAATTAAAAAACAATACAAACTCAAAAAGAAGGAGCTTGTAGTTAATGATAGAGCTTGGATTTATACACGGCAGATTTCAGCTTTTCCATAACGACCATTTAAGATATGCGCTTCTTGCAAAAGAAAAATGCAAAAAACTTATAGTAGGAATAACCTCGCCTGAAAATGCCAACCTGATTTGTGAAAAGGTAGACCCTCACAGAAGCAACGCATCTGCCAATCCGTTTACCTATTACGAAAGATTTAATATGATAAAAGCGGCTTTGTTGGAGGCAGGGTTAAAAAGAGAAGATTTTGAAATAGTACCCTACCCAATAGAGCGTCCCGAAATTCTTTATAATTACGTTCCTTTAACGGCAACCTCGTTTTTCACAATCTACGACGATTGGGGCTACGAAAAGCTTAAAAGACTCGGCGAGCTCGGTTACGGCACGGTGGTTCTTTTCGATACCAGAGAAAAAGCAATGTGCTCAACCGAAATAAGAGAGAAAATAGTAAAAGAGCAGGATTGGAAAGAAATGGTTCCTCCTGCGGTTTATAAATATATAACAGAAAATAATCTAACGGAAAAAGTTAAGCAAGTAACGAAATAAAATTCAAACGAAGGTAAGAAAGAATCTATGTTTAATATAAATTCTATCCCAATCTCCGAAAGAGAACATATCACAAAAAAACTGCTTCGCTACGGAATAGAGGTTAACCAAGAAAACGGAAAAATAGATTATATTGCGGGCACAACGGTCCCCGAAATTAAATGCGAATCAATTCATTTGATTCGCCATGCCGAAACGATTGCCGTGGTAAAGCACGAATTTATGAGCGACACCAGCGATAATTGCGGCTTTACCGAAAAGGGCATTGAAATAACGAAAAAACAGGCAAAAGAGCTTGATGCTTATAATTTCGACGTTGCTCTTTACGGGCCTATTCCCAGAGTTGTAAATACCCAAAAAATAATAATGGAGTATCCGCAAAAGTTTGAGGCAATTAAAATACATAAGCTTCACGGAATTGATAACACGGGTTGGGAATATAAATCGTTTGACGAGCTTCAGCATAACCCCACCTTTATTGCAAGAGAGCTTGAAAACAATATGTTTGCAAGAACTCAAAGCGGCACGAGCTGGGGAATGGTTATAGCAAACTGCGTTGATGTTTTAGACCTGATAAACGAATGCTATGCAGGCAAAAAAATTCTTTTAATGAGCCAAGGAAGCGTTTTGCGCGCACTCCAAATTCTTTTAAGAAAAAGAGAACATCCGTGGGACGATTTCACCGTTGAAGGAATGTATCACGTCGGCGACGATACCAACAAGAAAAAAGACTACGGCATAATAAACAAGGTTTTTTAAAGAGAGGACTCGGCGTGGAAACGGTAGTAAAAGAAAAGCTTTGGCAAACCCTTATTGAGCTCCTTAAAGAAATCGACAGGGTTTGCAAAAAGCACAATATAAAATATATGCTTTTTTGCGGCTCGGCACTCGGCGCCGTTAGGCATAAGGGCTTTATTCCGTGGGATGACGATTTAGATGTTGCCATGGAAAGAAGCGAATATGAGCGTTTTTTAAAAATAGCGCCCGAGGAGCTTAAAAAGGATTATTTTTTGCAAGCGGAGTTTACTGAAAATTGGTCGATGTTTTTTTCAAAGCTTCGGAAAAACAACACCACCTGCTTGGAAAAATATTTTCCCAAATACGAGCATCATCAAGGCGTGTATATAGATATTTTTCCAATAGACAACGCATCCGATAACGAATTTATAAGAAAAATACAGTTTTATTGCTCAAAGGTAGTAATTGCAAAATCGCTTTACAAAAGAGGCTACGAAACCGATTCAAAGGGTAAAAAGCTTTTTATGAATTTGTGCAGGCTTCTTCCGCTAAAGCTCTTTCATAAAATTGCAGTGCATAAAAGCGCAAAAAACAGCAAAAAGGTTCATTCCTTCGTAGCTTGCACGGCGAAATATAAAAAAGGAATATATAACCGCGAATGGATTACGGAAACGGTACCAATGGATTTTGAAGACGGAAAATATCCGGTTTCAGCCCATTACGACGAGCTTTTAAAAACTCTTTACGGCGATTATATGCGAATTCCAAACGAATCCGAGCGCAAGGTTAAGGAACACGCAATTTTAATTGATACCGAGCGAAACTACACCGAATATGCAGATTATCGCAACGGTATGAAATTTGAGGTTTACACACGAAATATTCATTGAGTAAAAAATAGTTTAAATATATCTTTCAGGAGGAAACATTATGAAAAAAATAGTTGGCAAAATTTTTGTTATGTTGCTTGTAGCGGTAATGCTCGTTGGAGTTATTCCCGTAAACGCAATTGCGGCGGCTATTCAGTATAATCCCGATGCCGTTGCGGGCGACGACTACTATAAGCTTATTTCAAAAAAAGACTGGACGTTGGCTCCGGGCATTGAAGAAACCGAGGTGGTTTTAAACAATGCAGACGGCTCGAAAAGACAGGTTGTTCATTCTGTAAAGGTTGATATGAATAACCCTTATACCAAAGTTATCCCCGGATATAAGGGAATGGTTCCCACAATGGGCAACTACGGCACCGAAGCAACCTCAACACAGGCAAAAAACGCCGAAACACTTGGCTACGGCAACGTTGTTGCGGCTACCAATGCAATGCTCAGCTGGTACGACAGTGCTTATTATAAGAGCAATCCTCATTTAATCGGCGAGCCCTTATATTACAATATTTTAGACGGCTACTACTACGAAAACAGCCAAGGCTCATCAACGTTTGATAAAAAGAACGCCGTGGTTGTAATTAACTACGATTATCATCCCTTAACGGGTGAAAAGCGCCCCGAAGATATGCCTAAGGTTTTAATGCGCACTCAAACCGACCCCTTAACCGGTTGGGAACAAAATGCAATTTCAGTTTGGGCATGGCTTGTTAAACCCGATGAAAACGGCGTTCCCAAGCCCACCTATTCGGTAAACCACACAAGCGGCCACGAATCGCGCACCTTCGTTGGAATTACTGCAAACGGTGAAATTATTCTTTCCGTTTCCGACGGACGTCAGGCACCCTATTCCACCGGCTTTACAATGTATGAAATGGCGGAATATATGATTGAGCTCGGCTGTATCTACGCCGCAAACTGCGACGGCGGCGGCTCAACCACCTTCGTTTCGGAGCGTCCCGGAGAAGAGCTTAAAGTTAACTGCTCTCTTTCCGACGGCGGCGAAAGACCCACTACCAACACCTTCCTCGTTATTTCCACAGCGCCCTCAACAGGCGAATTCGAGCGCGCAACCATAAGCAGTGAATACGATTACTACACCCCCGGTTCCAGCATTCGTTTTAATGCTCTTGGAACCGACGCTATCGGAACAACGGTTGACATTCCCGATAACGTCAGCTGGGCAATAAAAGAAGAAGGCATGGGAACTATTAAAGACGGTGTATTTACCTCAAACGGAAAAGCAGGCACCGTAACGGTTCAAATGGTTTATAACGGCGAGGTTGTGGGCGAACGCACCGTTACCTTGGCAATTCCCGATGCTTTAACCTTCTCTCAGCCCGTTGTTACAATACCCTTCGGAACAAGAGCTATGATTCCCGTAAAAGCAACGTTAAACGGACTTTATGAAATTGGACTCAGTCCTGCCGACGTTACCATAACCTCCACCAACTCCGCTCTCGGCACGGTTGACGGACTTCATTTTATCGGCTCGGCAGTTGCATCTTCCGAAAATAAAAGTGAGGTAACGGTTACCTTAAATTCAAATCCCGAAATAACTGCCACTGCCGACTTCAAGCTTGGAGAAGCTTCGGTTGTTATGTGGGATTTTGAAGACGGTCAGGCGGATATTGACGAATGGAATTGCATAGTTTTAAGAAATCCCGGCGAAGCTCACCGCGACTTTTATCATAAGCTTTCTTTGGCAACCAAGGAAGACGGCCACGTTCACAACGGCAACTATTCAATGCGTTTGGAAACCAACGGTCTTTCCTCGGCAGACGTTCATTCCAAGCAATACGCCTACGTAAGACTTGGCTTAAAGGACCAAAAGATTTCTTTGGAAAACGCACGTTCACTCGGCTTCTGGCTCTACGTTCCCGAGGATAACATTCAGTGTTGGGTACAGGGCTTCTATAAATACGACAGTAACGGCGACGGAACCCCCGATACCTTGGCAGAGGTTAACCTTATGAATTCCGAAAACGTTTACTATAACGTAGACGAATCGGGTTGGCATTATTTATCTATGGATTTAAGCGACTTTGAAAAGGTTGATTTAACCTATTCCGAGCCCTTTGATTCAGACCCTGCCGACGGTTATAATGCGGGAGATAAAGATGAATTCTTCCTCGTAATAATTTTCCATAAGGCAATAAACAACATTCTTTGGCAAACAAACGGCTCAATTAACGGCCCCTTTACATACTATATCGATAACATAACGGTAGATTACTCCGAAGCGGTTGAAGATAGAGAAGCTCCCATTTTCGAATCGGTAATATTTGATAACGGAAGCCTTAAAACCACAATGGGTAAGCATAGCGTTGTTACAACCAAGAATAATAAGATTAACGTAACTGCAACCGTTTCCGAGGCTACATATAGAACGGACGGCACAGGAACGAAGCATACTCTCTATAATTACACCGGTCTTAACGCTTCAACCGCAAAGGCGTACGTTGACGGCGTTTTGGTAAACAGCAAATTTGAAAACGGCAAAATTACTATTTCCGATTTGGCAGTTGCCGATGGATATCATCGCATTAAGTTTGAAATTTGCGATAACGCAGGCAATAAATCCACCGTTGTTCGTCTTGTTTGCGTAGAATCGGGTGTTAAAGCATCAACAATTCAGCTTGTGCCCACAAATCCCGCGCTCGTAGAAAAAGACAGATTGGATTTCGGCTCAATTTTCTGGATGGATATGATTGCAACGAATATTGAAACCATTCAGTCTGTTGATATGGTTGTTGACCTTAATAACGTAAACCATTGGCAGCTTGACAATATGGTAGTGGCAGACGGATTTACCGCCACCTATACCGTTGATAAAGAAACCAATACCGCAACCGTTAAATTTACCCGCACGGGCGATGTTTTATATATGGGCAAAGCGGTTTTGGCTCAAATTCCCGTTAGAATTATTTACTTCGATACCGATATGAACATCCCCGGCTACACTGCCGAAACGGTATGGAGCAAATATAATTTCTGGCCGCACGACCTTAAAATAGACGTTGATATGGGTAAAATCACCTTTGTTGACGGATATAAGAGCGACGTTTTAAACACCTTCTCCAACGAGGAATTCCGTGTTAACACAGAAATGTATACCGACTTTCAAACAATGGGAAGCGACCCCTATTACACCGAGCATAAATCAACTCACGTTCACGTTGAAACCGCGCTTCCCGATAAGGCTCCGAGCTGTGAAGACGGCTACACGGGCAGAACCTTCTGCTATTTATGTAACTCGGTTGTTAATTGGGGTGAAACTCTCCCCGCAACCTCAGCCCACAGCTTCGAAACTGTAAACGGCAAGTTCACCTGCACGGTGGGCGGTGAGATATTCAGCGGCATTTATAAAGACGGCACCACCTATTACGACGGTGTTGCGGCTATAAACGGATGGGTAGAAATCAACGGCGTTAAAACCTATTATTATCTTAACGGCGAAAAGCTCATCGGCTCCAACTTTGTAAACGGCAAAATGCTCACCTTTGATGAAAACGGCGTTTATTTGCCCGAATATATTTACGACGGCTTCTTTGAATATCAGGGCAAGGTTATGTTCTTCGTAAATAACGAATATCTCACAGGCGCTCAGGCGTTGGGTAACGATTACTATTATTTTGATGAAAACGGCTTCGGAATAGAAGGCGAGTTTACACTTTGCGGTGAACTTTGCACCTTCGAAAGAGGCGTATACGTTTCCTGCAAAAACAGCAAGGTTCTCAATGCGGGATGGTGCGGAAAAAAAGCCGAATACGTTGTTTATTCCGACGGTCTTTTGAAGCTCGGCGGCAGCGGTGCAACCTATCAATATACCAATCACGGCAACCGCCCGTTTATAGATTATCTTGAAATGATAAATAAAATTTACGTCGGCAAAGATATAACCGTTCTTAACTTAAACATCTTCTCTTACCTTCTCGCAAAAGAGGTTGTTTTTGAGGAAGGAACCGCATTGTTCAACATAAGCACCGGCGCATTCCATTCAATGCCCTACCTCAAAGAGCTTAATATCCCCGAAGGCGTTACATCTATTGGCGCAATTGCCTTCAAGAGAAGCGCCGCTCTTAAACGCATTAACATTCCTTCAACTGTAAAGAGCATTAGCGATACCGCATTCAAAAACACAAGCGCAGATTTGGTTTATTATGTAGAAGCAGGCTCTTATGCTGAAAACTACGTTAAAACAAAGGGCTGGAATTTCACAACCGAATCGTTCCTCAGAAACGGATTCTTTAACGAAAACGGCGAAATTTTCTACTATCAGAACGGCGTTTTATGGACAAGACGCGGCGTATTAAAGGTAGGAAACGATTTCTATTATGCAAAAAATACAGGCGCATTGGTAACCAATCAAACCATTTGGGCAACGGTAACCAACGACCTCATTCCCTTTGCAAAATACGAGTTTGACGCAAACGGCAAAATGAATGTAAAGAACGGATTTATTGAGGAAGACGGCGAGCTTTACTATTATGAAAACGGTGTAAAGCGCACCGCAAGAGGACTCTTTAAGGTCGGAAACGATTATTATTACGCCAAATCGGGCGGCGCGCTTTTAAGAAACTGCACCGAGTGGGCAAACGTAACAAACGACCTTCTTCCCAAAGCAAAATACGAGTTTGACGCAAACGGCAAAATGAATGTAAAGAACGGATTTGTTGAGGAAGACGGCGAGCTTTACTATTATGAAAACGGTGTAAAGCGCACCGCAAGAGGACTCTTTAAGGTCGGAAACGATTATTATTACGCCAAATCGGGCGGCGCACTTTTAAGAAACTGCACCGAGTGGGCAAACGTAACAAACGACCTTCTTCCCAAGGCAAAATACGATTTTGACGCAAACGGCAAAATCGTTTTGAAAAACGGTTTTATTTCCGAAGCAGGCGAGCTTTATTACTACGTTAACGGTGAAAAATATACCACCCGTGGAGCGTTCAAGGTTGGCGACGACTATTATTACGCTCAAAACGGAGGAGCGCTTATAAGAAATAAAACCTTGTGGGTAAGCGTAACAAACGGTTTAATCACCGAGGGCAGACACACCTTCGACGAAGACGGCAAAATTGTTTTTTAATTAAAGTTAAAGAATCGGGGTAGTGCGGCTTTTGCCGCACTACACCGATAGTTTGCAAATAGAGGGGAACAGCCAATGAAGGTTCAGGTTTTAGTGGCAACAATGAATCAAACGGATTATTCACTTTTGGAAAAAATGAATATCCAAACCGATGCGATTATAGGAAATCAGTGTAATCTCAACGAAATAACCGAAATTGAATATAAAAACCGAAAGGTAAAATGGCTTTCCTTTAATGAAAAAGGCGTGGGGCTTAACCGTAACAACACGCTTTTAAGAGCAACCGAGGATATAGTTTTATTTGCAGATGACGACGTGGTATATTCAGACGGCTATGAAGAAACCATAGTCAAATTTTACGAAACTCATCCAAAAGCCGATATGGTTATTTTTAACCTTAAAATGAAGCGCGGCGATAACGAATTTTTCGAAAGAGTTACAAAAGAGGGCCGCGTCAACAAACTTTCCGCAACGAAATACGGAACCTACTGTATATCCGCAAGACGTAAAAAACTTTGTCTTGCAAACGTTTTTTTCCATCTTAATTTCGGTGGAGGCGCTCTTTACGGTAGCGGTGAAGATTCAATTTTTTTACAAGACTGTTTAAAAAAGAAATTAAAAATTTACAGCACGAAGCAAATGATTGGCAGCTTAGACCACGGCGAGTCCACTTGGTTTAATGGCTATAACGACAAATATTTTTTTGATAAGGGCTTTTTGTTCGCTACTTTATTTCCCGCAGCGTGTTATCTTTATACTTTTGTTCATTGCTTTAAAAAGAGGAAAAAATATAAGGATTACGGCTGGCTTAACGGCTACAAGCAAATGTTAAAGGGAATACGTTTTAGAAAAAGGGAATTATAATGATAGATATACAATCTATAATTGTTTATTTGGCGTTGGCGGCGGTTTGCTTTTTTGTTGGCAAAATAGCCGAAGAAACGAATAATAAAAAATTGGTGTGGATAATCGTTTTGGCGCTTTCACTCATCGCGGGTTTAAGAGCAATTTCGGTTGGAATCGACTCCAAAAACTACGATAACTGGTTTAAAATGCTTGCAAACGGTAACGGAAACCAAATTTACGGCGTTGAGGTTACCTTTATATACATATGCAACTTTTTCTTGAGCCTTTGGAATAACACGAATTTTATCTTTTTCTTGCTTGCGGCGTTATCTCACGGCTTAATAATATTTACCTTGTGGAGAAACCGAGAAAATCTTTCTTTCCGTTGGGGCGTATTGGTTTATTACGTTATGTTTTTTGCCATGTCTTTAAACGGAATGCGTCAGTTTGCGGCAGTTGCGATTGTTATTTATGCAACGAATTTCGTCAAAGAAGGCAAATACGTAAGATTTGTTTTGGCAATTTTACTTGGCACACTTTTTCACGTAACGGCATTGGTGGGTATTATTTATATTCTATATGAAATACCGTTTATAAAAAGCTATGAAAGAAAAAGAAAAACGGCTTTAATAATTATATTATGCGTTATGGGAAGCGTTGCGCTGTTGGCGGCAGGCTATCTTCTTGAGCGTTACAGCGGATATTTCGATAGACTTTCAGGCTCTGTTGGAATAATGATGCTCGTTAAAATGGCGTTGCTTGCTTTGGCGGTTTTCATAATAGGTATGCCTACCGACCCAAAAGAAAGACGCACTTGGGGAATGTTCATAACTTTTTATGCGCTTGGAATAACCCTTAATTCATTGAGTTATGTCTTTTTATATGCAGGAAGAATAGGCCTTTATTTTTACGTTTTCGAAGCGTTTTTCTTGGGTTGGCTTTTCAAAGCGAAAAATCATTCAATATGGGTGGTTTTTTTAAAGCTTATTTACGGACTTTTAATTTTATATTTCCTTTTCGATTTGCTTGTAAGTAACCGCCAAGGTGAATTGCCTTACCGTTTTCTTTGGCAAATAAAGGAGTTTTTTTGATGTTTAGCGTAATTATTCCGGCTTATAACGCCGAGGGCTTTATTAAAAACTCAATAACGAGCGTTTTAAATCAGACCAACGGTGATTTTGAGCTGATAATTATAGACGACGGCTCAACCGACGCCACTGCCGAAATAATAAAAAGCTTTTCCGATAAACGAATTCGTTATATTTATCAGCAAAACGGAGGAGTATCAAGCGCAAGAAATAAAGGCGTTATAGAAAGCAAAGGTGAATATATTTGTTTTTTGGATGCCGATGACGAATGGCGCGAAAATCATTTAGAGGTTGTAGCGCTCTTAATAAAAAAATACCGTAATGCCAAAATGTTTGTTACAGGCTATGATATTCGCTTGGCAAACGGTGAAATAACCGAAAAATCGAAACGAATTCTTCGCTTGCTTCCAAATGAAGATTTTGAGTGCGATAACGGCTTTGAAATTCTTAATAATCACGGATATTTTCTTAACACCAATACGGTGTGTTGCGAAAAAGAGGTTTTTAATAAAGTCGGACTTTTTGCCGAGGGCGTTAAAAACGGTGAAGACGACGATATGTGGTACCGCCTTTTTGCCTATTATAATTTGGCAATTTCCAAAAAAGCCACGACGGTATATAACCGTGCAAATTGCGGCGCAACGGCAAAAAGGGGCGAGGTTTTCGAAACCTTTTTCTTAAAAAGAGTTGAAGATATTTTAAAATCCCCCGAGGTTTCCGAAAAGAGAAAAAACGCCATAATTATTTGGAAAGAAAGAAACAAGCTTTCGCGCGCAAGAAAATATATTCTTGCGGGAAACAAAAAAGAGGCGCTTAAAATAATTAAAACGGTAAACTGCAAAAAGGTTAAAAATAAAAAGCTTATTGAAACTCTTATAGCCTTAATTCTTCCTTATAAGCTCACGAGAAAAGTTATAGATAAAAGAGACGCAGATTATTACCGATAAAAAGGAAACGAAATTATGAAAATAGGAATAATAACACATTTTCATAAAAGCATAAATTACGGCGGTGTTTTACAGGCATACGCCTTAACTGAATTTTTAAATAAAAACGGCTATAACGCCAAACAAATTTTATATAATCCTCAAATAAAAAACGTTTCAAAAGCTCCGCTTACTTTTAAGGTGTTTTTTTATAAGATATTTTCAAAAATCGAGAAAAAACTTTATAAAAAAAGAAACCGTCAAATAAAAAAGAGAATGCAAAGTCTTTTTGAAGATTTCAGAAACTCCGTTTCTCACACCGAAAAGGAATATAGGTCAAACGACGTTTTTGAAACAAACGAAATGTTCGATGCCTTTATAACGGGAAGCGACCAAGTGTGGAATCCCAATTGGTTTGATGAAAACTATTTTTTAAGCTTTACCGAAAAAGATAAGCTGAAAATTTCTTATGCGGCAAGCCTTGGAGTTTCAAGCCTTAATAAGCTTCAAAAAAGCATTTATTCCCAATATTTAAATAATTTTAACTCGATTTCGGTTAGAGAAAAAGCCGCCAAAGAAATTTTAACTGCAATAATCAATAAAGAGCCCGAACTAAGCGTTGACCCAACGCTTCTTCTTTCGGCAGACGAGTGGGATGAAATTGCGGCACCTCAAAAAATAAAAGAGCCCTATGTATTTTTATATGCTCTCGGTGATGACGAAAAAATAAGAAAAACGGCGGAAAAATTTGCAAAAAGCAAAGGGCTTAAATTGGTTTTAATTCCCGATTTGCTTGGGGCATACCGAAGAAAAGACAGAAAAATAAAAGCTGAAAATATAACCGATGCAACCCCAAACGACTTTGTTTCGCTAATAAAGTACGCCGATTATATTTTTACCGATAGCTTTCACGCCTGCGTTTTTTCGCTTGTTTATAAAAAACAGTTTTTCGCATTTCAAAGAGTTGGCGGCGTAAAAATGGGTTCACGAATAGAAACTTTAACCGAGCTGTTTGAATGTTCCGAGCGTTTTATTAAAGACGAAAAAACAACCGTTGAAGATTTGGTTTCAATGCCGAAAACGGACTATTCAAAACAGTTTAACGAATTCATCAAAGAAAAAGAAAAATCTTTAAAATATTTAAAAGAAAGCCTTACGGAATTTTAAAAATAAAAGTAAAAGGAGGGAAAAGGAATGGCTAAAATAAATCAGCTCAAAGTTGGCTCCTTACTCTCCTATACCCAAATGTTTTTGGGCGTGGTAATTTCACTTTTATATACGCCCGTTATGTTAAACCTTTTAGGTCAAAGCGAATACGGTCTTTATAATACCGTTGCTTCAACGATATCGGTGTTATCACTGTTAAATCTCGGCTTTAACAGCGGCTATATAAGGTATTTTGCAAAATATAAAAAAGAAAACAACCTTAGCTCCATTTGGAAATTAAACGGACTTTTCCTTATAATATTCACGGTAATCGGCGTCGTAGCGCTTGCCTGCGGCCTTTTCCTTTCCTTTAATTTGGAATTGGTGTTTGCCGAAGGCTTAACCGCTTCGGAATATTCCTTGGCAAAAATTCTTATGCTTTTGCTCACGGTAAATCTTGCAACGAGCTTCCCGATGAGTGTTTTTTCTCACATTATTTCGGCAAACGAAAAATTCGTTTTTTTAAAGCTTATAAGCGTAATAAAAACGGTTTTAAATCCGCTCGTTACCTTGCCTCTTTTGCTTATGGGCTTCCGCTCGGTTGCAATAGTTGCGGTAACCTTGGCTTTTTCACTTGTAACCGACCTTCTGTTTTTATATTACGTATTCAAAAAGCTCAAATATAAGTTCGAATTCAGCGGCTTTGAAAAGGGCGTTGTAAAAAGCCTTTTCGGATACACCGCTTTTATAGCAATAAACCTTATAGTAGACCAAATTAACTGGAACGTAGATAAAATTTTGCTTGGAAGATTTAAAGGAACCAATGCGGTTGCGGTATATTCGGTGGGCTACACGCTTTATCAGTACTATATGATGCTTTCAACTCCCATTTCTTCAATGTTCACTCCGAGAATACACCGAATAGTAAACGAAACGAATGAAAATAAGGAGCTTCAAAAATCGCAGCTCACCGAGCTTTTCGTTAAGGTGGGACGAATTCAGTTTTTAATATTAAGTCTTTTTTCAACGGGCATTATCTTTTTCGGCAAAGATTTTATAACGAAATACTGGGCGGGAGAAGAATATTCAGACGCTTATTACGTCGCTCTTTTGCTTGTCCTGCCGGCAACCGTAGCGCTTATACAAAACTTGGGCATTGAAATTCAAAGAGCGCAAAACAAGCATAAGTTCAGGGCCTTGGTTTATTTGGCTATGGCGGTAATAAACGTTGTTTTATCAATTTTCCTCTGTCAAAAATACGGTGCAATAGGAAGCGCAATAGGCACCGCAATTTCACTTGTTTTGGCAAACGGCTTGGCAATAAATTTATATTATCATTATCGCTGCAACGTAAACGCAGTGCTTTTTTGGAAAAATATTTTAAGAATGTCGTTGGGCCTTGTAATTCCCGTTTTGTCAGGAATTTTGCTTAATAAATATCTTGCTCATTTCGGAATTTGGCAATATTTATTTGCAATTTTAATTTACACCTGTATTTATTGTGTTTCAATGTGGTTTTTGGGAATAAACGCTTACGAGCGCGGAATGTTTTTAAAGCTGATAAAAAAGGGGCTTAGAAAACGAAATGGAGATAATAAGTAAAAATAAATGTAACGGATGCTCGGCGTGCACAGGCATTTGCCCGTTAAACTGTATAGAAATGGTTCCGGACGAATTGGGATTTTTATACCCCGAAATCAATGCGGAAATTTGCACCGAGTGCGGACTTTGCAAAGAAACTTGCTCGGGGCTTAAACCCAAAACCGAAAAAGCTGCAAACGAAGCTTATGCTGTGTCGGGCGTTGATAATAAAATAAGAGAAACAAGCTCATCGGGCGGAGTATTTTATTTAATTGCAAAAAATGTTTTAGGTAACGGCGGCGTGGTTTTCGGAGCGGCGTTTGAAAACGGCTTTTATAAAGTTAAGCATATTGCGGTTTCCGAATCGGAAGAGCTTATAAAGCTTCAAGGTTCAAAATATATTCAAAGCGAAATAGGCGATTCTTATATTTCGGCAAAAGCTTTTTTGGAGCAGGGGAAAACGGTGCTGTTTAGCGGCACACCTTGTCAGATATCCGGTTTAAAGGCTTTTTTAAATAAAGAATATCAAAATCTTTATTTGTTGGAGATTGCTTGCCACGGCGTGCCTTCTCCTGCCGTTTGGGAAAAATATTTAAAGTATATTGAAAATAAACACAAAAGCAGGGCAAAAAGCGTTAATTTCAGAGATAAGCAAAAGGGTTGGAGAAATTATTTATTAAAAATAAAAATGAATAACGAAAAGGTTTATTCAAACAGCCGTGAAAAAGACCTTTATATGAGAGGCTTTTTACATAACGTCTTCTTACGTCCTTCTTGCTTTGAGTGCGAGCATAAAATTAAAAATACCGAAGCCGATATAACCTTGGCGGATTTTTGGGGAGTTGAAAAAATTTCCGCAAATTTTAAAGACGACAAAGGCGTGTCGCTCGTCATTATATCTTCCTCAAAAGGAAAACACCTTTTAGAGCCAATAAAACAAGAAATAAAAGCCGAAAAAGTGTTGGCGGATAAAGCAATTGAAGAAAATTCGGCAATTGTCTTTTCGGCAAACAGAAATCCCGCAAGCGAAAAATTCAAAAAAGATTTTATAAACAAACCCATTTATAAAGCATTAAAAAAACATTGTTGTTTATCAATAATTAAAAAAATCAAGAAAAAAATAAAATTGCTTTTAAAGCGGTAAAAGGAGAATTTTTGTGATTTTGGTTACAGGCGGCGCAGGCTTTATAGGTTCACACACTTGCGTTGAATTATTAAAAGCAGGCTATAAAACGATAATCGTAGATAATCTCGTGAATTCAAAAATAGAATCGGTAGAGGCAATAAAAACAATAACGGGGAAAGAGTGCTTTTTCTATCAGGTCGATATAAACGACGAAGCAGGTTTAAGAGAGGTTTTTAAAAAGCACGAAATTACCGCCGTAATTCATTTTGCCGGCTTAAAGGCGGTTGGGGAATCGTGCGAGAAGCCGCTTTTATACTATCAGAACAATATAAGCGGCACCTTGACCTTGCTTAAAATTATGAATGAATTTAACTGCAAAAGCATAGTTTTTTCATCATCCGCAACGGTATACGGCTCTGAAAATCAGCCGCCTTTTTTGGAAACGATGCCCACAACCGCAACAAACCCTTACGGATGGACAAAAGTTATGCAGGAGCAAATTTTCAGTGATATTGCAAAGGCCGATTCCGAAATGCGAGTAGCGCTTTTAAGATATTTTAATCCCGTTGGCGCTCATCCGAGCGGCTTAATCGGGGAAAATCCCGTTGGAATTCCCAATAATCTTATGCCCTTTATTGCAAAGGTTGCGCTCGGCAAGCTTCCTTGTTTAAGCGTTTACGGAAACGATTACGAAACCGTTGACGGCACGGGTGTTCGCGACTATATTCACGTTGTCGACCTTGCAAAAGGGCATACGGCGGCGTTAAAATACGTAACCGATAATGCGGGAGTATTAACGGTCAACTTGGGAACGGGCACGGGTTACAGCGTTTTGCAAATGGTAAACGCCTACCGCAAGGCAAGCGGCAAGGAAATTCCCGTAAAAATAGCGCCCAGAAGAAGCGGTGATATTGCATCGAGCTATGCAAACGTTGAAAAGGCTTATAAGCTGCTTGGCTGGAAGGCAGAGCTTGGTTTAGACGAAATGTGTAAAGATTCGTGGAACTATGCAAGCACGAATATGAAATAAAAAGGAGAAAATAAAATGAATATTGCAGTAATAACGGGCGCGTCATCAGGTCTTGGCATAGAATATTTAAAGCATATTTGCGAAAAATATCCGAATCTTAACGAATACTGGATAATAGCTCGCAGAAAAGATAAGCTCGAAGAGCTTAAAAGAGCATATCCCGATAAGAAAATAGTCCCCGTCTCACTCGATTTGCAAAGCTACGAAAGCTACCTTGAATTTGAAAAGCTTTTAGAGAAAAATAACGCCGAAATTAAAATTCTCGTAAACAACGCGGGCTACGGAATTTTGGGCGATTTCGCTGACACCGACTATTTAAAGCAGTCGGGAATAATAGACCTTAACTGCCGAGCCTTAACCGCAATAACCGGCATTGCGTTAAAATATATGAAAGCGGGCAGCTTTATAGTAAACGTTTGTTCAATCGCATCGTTTTGCCCCAACGCGAGAATGACCGTTTACAGCTCAAGTAAGGCATACGTTAAAAGCTTCAGCAGAGGACTTCGCTTTGAAAATAAAAAGCGCGGCATAAACGTTTTGGCGGTTTGTCCCGGACCTATGGCAACCGAATTTTTGGGCGTTGCGGGCATTGGCGGCGGAAACTCCAAAACCTTCGATACGTTACCCTATTGCAATCCCACCAAGGTAGCGGAAAAGTCGCTCAAATATGCAGAAAAGGGAAGAGGAATATACACCCCCACGGCATTTTATAAATTTTACAGATGGCTTGCCAAGGTAGCACCGCACAGTATCATAATGCATTTTTGCAAAACCTGAAAAAAGCTCCTTTGCCGTTGGCAAGGGAGCTTTTTTTATTCGGTCTTTTGTTTTTCGGAAATTTTTGCAACAAATTCCTTGGGAGAAACCCCCAATTCCTTTTTGAAGGCGTTTGAAAAATAGAGCGGATCGGAAAAGCCTGAAAGGAAGGCAACGTTTTTAACCGAGGTTATTCCCGATTCAAAAAGCGAAATTGCATATTTAAATCGAAACGAGCGGAGATATTCGCTGTAATTTATTTGCATTTTTTCCTTAAAAAAATGTGAAAGATATTTTGCGTTATAACCTATTTCATTTGCTATAAATACCATTGAAAGCTCGGGAAATTGAAAATTTTCCTCGGTTATTTCCAATATTTTTTGCAATATGTCGTTTTGCGAGGAATGTGTTGCGGATAACCGAGAAAAAACATAAAGCAAGGTGCTTTCGGAGGCTATATCAATATTTTCCTGCTTTGTGGTTAGTAAAGAATCTTTGCAAAAAGAAATTAAACTGTTAAATCCGTCTTTTTTGCGTGTAAACTCATTAATTCCAAAACGGCGAAAAAGAGATTCCGCCTGTATTCCGCTGAAATCAATATAAAAATAGCTTATATTTTCACCCTTTGAAAGAGATAAAGTTTCTCCCACAAAAGCAAAAATCAAGGTGCCGGCAGAAAAGGAAAAGGTAGAATTGTTAATTAAAAACTCTCCCTCTCCTTGCTCAATTAAAATCATTCGGTTATGAGAAAGAAATTGCTTTTCAACCATAACCTCTTTGTCTGTTTCCAAAACAAAGCAAGGGAAAAACAGTTCGTTCGACGTGTTGTACGGTGAAAATTTACAAATATTGTTGCGTTTCATTGTAACCTCAATAAAATTATATGATATTTTTAGTATATACAATAAAAACAAAAAAAGCAAGATAAACTAACTATTTTATATATTTTAATGGAAAAATAATATTGTAATGGATAATATACCTATGATAAAATGAAAATGTAAATTGAAGAGGTATTTTATTATGTGGGTATATTACGCACTAATGATTGTTTCCGTTATGCTGTTTGGCGGAAACTTTGCGCTTAAAAACGTATATCGCGAAAAACGCGGAAGCAGCTTAAAAATAAGCATGGAGTCAACCTGTATAGGCGCTCTTGCGGGTCTTGCGGTGCTTTTTATTATAAACGGGTTTGAACTTAACTTCACACCGTTTACCTTTCTAATGGCAAGTTGGGCAAGCATTAACGGAATGGCGTTTGCTTTTTGCGCTTTTAAAGCGCTCGATTATATAAATTTATCTTTGTTTTCACTTTTTACAATGCTCGGCGGAATGATTTTGCCGTTTTTTCAAGGAATTTTGTTTTATAACGAGGGGTTTAGCATTGCAAAGGGTGTTTGCGTTATATTTGTAATTGCATCTCTTTGCTTTACCGTTCAAAAAGATAAAAAGAAAAGCGGCACGTTGTTTTATATTGGAATTTTTATTTTAAACGGTATGTCGGGAGTTATAACTAAAATTTTTACCTCAACGAATCTTCCTAAAGCCAGTGCGGGAGGATACAGCATTTGCATAGCTATAACAACGGTTATACTTTCGGGCGTTTTTTGGCTTTTGCTTTCGGTTTTTGAAAAACGAAAGAAAGAAAATAATTTCAAAACAGAAAGAAAAAATCTTTGCATTTCTTACGTAATAGGCGCATCTTGCGGCATAATGGAAAAGGTGGGAAACTACCTTCTCGTTATAGCGTTGGCTTACGTTGATGCGTCGGTGCAATATCCCGTTATAACGGGCGGCACTATAATAGCATCCACCTTAATAAGCTTTTTCGGAAAAAGAAAACCGAACAAAAAAGAGGTTATAAGCGTGTTGCTTGCCTTTGCGGGAATGCTGTTGCTTTTTATTATTCCTGTTTAAGCAGGATATTTAACATATAAAAAGGAGAAAGGTTATGGAAAAGATTAGAATCGGAATATTCGGCGGCGGCAGAGGAGTATATTTGGCAAGAAATCTTATGCTCTTAGATGCGGAAATTGTTGCGCTTTGCGAGGGAAACGAACAGCGCAGAAAGCAGGCGGCAGAGCAACTCGGTAAAGGCGTAACCGCTTACGAAAAATTTGAGGATTTTATTGAACATCCTATGGATGCCGTGGTTTTAACAAACAACTTCTTCCAGCACGCTCCCTATGCAATAAAATGCTTTGAAAAAAATCTTCACGTTTTAAGCGAATGCATTTCCAACGGAACAATGGGCGAGGGTGTTGAGCTTGTGCGCGCATTTGAAAAAAGCAAAAGCATTTATATGCTTGCCGAAAACTATCCGCACATGCTTCATTGCAGAGAAATGCGCCGCATAGCAGCCGGCGGTACCTTGGGTAAAATTGTTTTTGCCGAGGGTGAATATAACCACACGGTAGATACGAACAACGGAAACTTTATAAGAGAGGTTCACCCCTACTTAAAGCATTGGCGCCATTACTGCCCCAGAACCTATTACGTTACACACTCGCTTGGCCCCCTTATGAATATTACCGGCGCAACTCCCAAAAAGGTAACGGCATTTGCCATGTTTGCCCCGCCCGAGGAGGATATTCCCAGAGCCAGCTATAACGGCGATGTTGCAGCAAACATTACCACATTTAACGACGACGGCTCGGTTTACCGCTTTACCGGCTGTTCAACCTTCGGTTCAACTCACATTGCTTACCGCGTTTGCGGAACCAAGGGCCAGATTGAAAACTTAAGAGGCATAGAAGGTCAGGTTATGCTCCGTTACGACGAATGGCAAACCCCCAAAGGCGAGCTTTCTCAAAAGCTTTATAAGCCCTCGTGGAACGATCAGGACGAGGATTTAATTGTAACCTCGGGCCACGGCGGAGGCGACTATATAACCTGCCGTATATTTATGGAATGCTTAAAAGAAGAAAAACAGCCTTCGCATCCGTTTGATATTTATTCGGCAACCGCAATGTCCTCAGTAGCAATTTTAGGACATCGCTCGGTTTTGGAGGGCGGCAAAGTTTATGATATTCCCGATTTCAGAAAAGAAGAAGATAGAAAGCTTTACGAAAACGATTATTTAACTCCCTTCTGGGGAACCGACGGAAGCGCACCCACCATTCCCTGCTGCAGCCATCCCGATTACAAGCCCACCGAAAAGCAGCTTGAGCTTTATAAAGAAAAGCTCGGCGATGATTATGAAGTTTGGAAAAACGGCTCGTTATAATTTTTAACAAACCGTTTCCATAAGTTTTTGCTTGACCTAAAGAGAGTTCAGCCTTGGGTTGCAAAAACGAAAAAGAACCGATACAAAGCTTATGCTTGCACGTATTGGTTCTTTTTTTATTGTATAACCGCTTGAAAAGCTAAGGTTTTTTAGCGTTTAACTCTTGTTATAAGCAAAAAAATATGATAAAATAAATATACTAAAATAAATATATAATAATTTACAATAATATAGGGGTGCAAAAATGAAGAAATTAGATTTATCCGTCTATGGAATTTCGGGCGCAACCGAAATAATTCGCAATCCTTCCTATGAAGATTTATTTGTTGCAGAAACAGATAAATCACTTACAGGTTATGAAACCGGTAAGGAAACCGAGCTCGGCGCGGTAAACGTTATGACCGGCATCTACACCGGACGTTCTCCCAAAGATAAGTTTATCGTTATGGACGAAAACTCGAAAAACACGGTTTGGTGGACGAGCGACGAATTTAAAAACGATAACCATCCTTGCAGCGAAGAAACTTGGGCAAAAGTTAAAGATATTGCCATTAATGAGCTTTGCAACAAAAAGTTATACGTTATGGACGTTTTTTGCGGCGCAAATAAAGATAGCCGCATGGCAATCCGTTTCATAATGGAGGTTGCTTGGCAGGCACATTTCGTAAAGAATATGTTTATAAATCCCACCGAGGAAGAGCTTGAAAACTTTGAGCCCGACTTCGTTTGCTACAACGCATCTAAGGCGAAGGTGGAAAATTATAAAGAACTCGGTCTTAACAGCGAAACCGCAGTTGTCTTTAACCTCACCTCTCGCGAGCAGGTTATTTTAAACACTTGGTATGGCGGCGAAATGAAAAAGGGAATGTTCTCAATGATGAACTACTACCTTCCCTTAAAAGGTATGGCATCAATGCATTGCTCTGCAAATACCGATATGAACGGCGAAAACACCGCACTTTTCTTCGGTCTTTCAGGCACGGGCAAAACCACCCTTTCAACCGACCCCAAGCGTCTTTTAATAGGCGATGACGAGCACGGCTGGGACGATAACGGCGTATTCAATTTCGAGGGCGGCTGTTATGCCAAGGTTATAAACCTCGATAAAGATTCCGAACCCGATATTTATAATGCAATCAAGAGAAATGCGCTTTTAGAAAACGTTACCGTTTCCGAAAACGGCGAGTGCGACTTTGCCGACGGCTCGGTAACCGAAAACACACGTGTATCTTACCCCATTAACCACATTGAAAAAATCGTTCGTCCCGTTTCGGCAGCACCCGATGCTAAAAACGTAATATTCCTTTCGGCAGATGCTTTCGGAGTTTTACCTCCCGTTTCAATCCTCACACCCGAGCAGGCGCAGTATTACTTCCTTTCGGGCTTTACCTCAAAGCTTGCAGGCACCGAAAGAGGCATAACAGAGCCCACTCCCACCTTCTCTGCTTGCTTCGGTCAGGCATTTTTGGAGCTTCATCCCACAAAATATGCCGAAGAGCTCGTTAAGAAGATGGAAAAAAGCGGTGCAAAGGCATATCTTGTAAACACCGGCTGGAACGGCACCGGCAAGAGAATTTCAATTAAAGATACTCGCGGAATTATAGATGCTATTTTAGACGGCTCTATTTTAAAGGCCGAAACAAAAACCGTTCCCTATTTCAATTTGGCGGTTCCCACAGAGCTTCCCGGTGTTGACACCAATATTTTAGACCCCAGAAACACCTATGCCGACGCAGGCGTTTGGGAAGAAAAAGCCAAAGACCTTGCAGGCAGATTTGTTAAGAATTTCGTTAAATACACAGGTAACGATGCAGGTAAGGCTCTTGTTGAAGCAGGCCCCAAGCTTTAATAAAATGAAAAAAAGACGAGATTTTCAAATCTCGTCTTCTCAACGCTTTCCTGTCAGGTTATAAGTAACGTGCCCTCTGCAATTTTGCTTTCGCAGTTTACACAAAATTACACCGACCTGCTTTTAGGGGTAAATATCGGAGGAGTGGGAACGCTAATCGCATCGCTTGCAAGCCTTATAACTTTTAGAGAATACACCAAGCATAACCCCAAAAAAACGGGATATTATATAGCACTGTTTTCAGCATTTAACTTTGCATTTTTAATAATTTTAACGGCGTTTGTGCTGCTTATAAAACTAATTTAATTATAAAAAACTTCAAAACGCCAATCCGCCTTTTAAAAAAGGCGGATTTTTGTGTAATTTGCATAAAAACAAAAACAAAAAATTGTGTAATTTTCCAGTGTTGAAAAAGGATAAAAAAAATTGTATAATATATACATTAAAGTATTTATATACTTAAAATAAAAAGGAGAAAACACAATGAAAAAATTACTTTTGTTGGCAACCGTGCTTTGCATTGCATTTGCACTTTGCCTCTCAGCATCGGCAGAATCCGTTCTTCCTGAAAACTGGGAAATTTTAGAGGACTCCGGAATTGCTCCCGAAAAAGTTACCGTTAACGAATACGGCTGTCTTGAATTATCCGAATCCGTAACAGGCGCTCAGTGGGGTATTGTTTACACTAAAGACCTCCCTGATTCTTACACTCTTTCTGTTGACTTCTTCATTCCCGACGGAATGGGCGGCGCAGAACCCGTTGTTGCAATCGGCGCTTCTTCTTACTCTTGGCCCGGCAAAGCAGCTTTCGTTTACAGACTTCATAACTGGGGCAACGCTTACGGCTATGTATACGGCCACTACGGCGTTGGCGATAGTGCTTTCATCTCCGGTACCGAAGCCACCGTTCCCGAGGTTGTTGTAAACGGCTGGAACAACATCACCATTCAGGTTGATGGCGGTTTTGCAAACATCTTCTTCAACAACAATCTTAAAATGGCAGGTCTCGATTTACTTGCTAAAGGTGAAGAAGGCGTTGGCGAATACATCTACATCGGTCTTGAAAGAGACGAGCCCGCAATCGTTCCCACCAAGAATCCCATGTTCAAAAACATCAAAATAACCACCGCTGCAGGAACCGAAACCTATTTTGAAGTTGAAGGCACTCCCGGTGTTGACCCCGTTCTTCCCTCAACTCCCGACGCTTCAACTCCCGATGAGCCCGAAGGCGACGTTCCCTCTATCGAAATTAAAGATGATGGTGAAGTAGCAGAATTCGATTGGACCATCGTTGCAATCATCGGCGGCGTTGTTGTTGTGGCAGCTGCTGCAGTAGTTGTATTTATGGTTCTCAAAAAGAAAAAGGACGCATAAGTTAAACTAATTTCTTAACAAACAAAAAGATACCGAGAAAATCTCGGTATCTTTTTTTATTTGAATTAAAATCGATTACGGTCTTAAACCCATGCCGCCTTCTAAGGTTAAGGTTTCGCCCGACATATATTTGAAATCGGGAGAAGCAAGCTGAACACAAACTCGGCCGATTTCAAGCTCGCTGTTTCCGAAATGTCCCATAGGAGGCATCTTAACGTTTGCCTTAAATGCTTCGGGATTATACTGCTGCCATTTTTCAAGCTGTGAGGTCCAAGCAAGAGGACAAACAACGTTAACGTTAATTCCGTCTGCGCCCCATTCGGTTGCCGCAACTCTGGTAAGACCTCTAATGCCTTCCTTCGCGGCAGCATAAGCGCACTGACCGAAGTTTCCGAAAAGGCCTGCGCCCGAAGCAAAGTTAATAACCGAGCCCTTTGTTTCTTTAAGATAAGGATAACAAGCCTTCATATAGAAGAAAGCGGAATAAAGGCCGGAATAAATAGCAAGATTAAACTGTTCAACGGTGTGGTTTGCAAGGGTAACACCCGAAGCCGAAGCCTGAGCGTTGTTAATAAGAACGTCAATTCTGCCAAATTCCTTAATAGCGGCGTCAACAACGCTTTTTGCAACCTCTTCGCCGTTTTCGTTTTCGTTGATGTCTGCCTGCATTATAAGAACCTTAACGCCGTAGAGTCTTTCAAGCTCTTCCTTTGCAAGCTCGAGTTTTGAAACGTTTCTGCCCGTTAAAACGAGGTTTGCGCCTTCCTTTGCATAAGCAATTGCAATGCCGTAGCCAATGGAGCCTGCAGAACCGTCTTTAAGAGGCTCTGCCTTGCCGCCTCCTGTGATAATAGCTGTTTTGCCCTTTAAAAAATCCATTTTATTACTCCTTAGTTTTATTTACTTTTAAATTATATCATATTTAAATATTAAAATCAATATTAAAGCTTTTCAAAAACGGGAACAAGAGAATTATAAAGCTGGTTAAAAACTTCCAAACGTTTTGAATAATAGAGGTGATTTTCCGAAACGGGAAGCGTTTTCGATTCAATTTGGAAAAACCTATCGGTAACGTCAAACGAATTGAATAAACCAATACCAACGCCGCCCGTAATTGCCGCACCAACCGAGGTTGCTTCGTCGGTAAAATTGGGCTTTAAAACGGGAAGATTATAAACGTCGGCAAAAATTTGGCGCCATAAAGCGTTGTTTGCCGCTCCTCCAACCGCAATCATGCTGTCTGCCTTACAGCCGCAATCCTTCATTATTTTAAGAATTGCGCCGAGATTTAACGAAACGCCCTCCATAACCGCGCGGAGCATATCTCCTCGGTTATGTTCAAGAGTAAGACCAACGAAACTGCCCTTTGCAAGCGGATTCCAACGGGGACTGCGCTCGCCTATTAAATAAGGCAAGAATAAAAGTCCTTTTGCGCCCATGGGTGAAAGTGCCGCCTCGTTTGAGGGAATAGCGTATTTATCCTTTTCGTTATTTTTAACGGCGTTATAAACCTCTGTCTTATAAAGCTCGTTAACCGCCCATTTAAAAGAGCCGCCGCCGCACTGCATTGAGCCGCAGGGCATATAAAGACCGGGAATAACGTGAGGCCAAGTATTATTCATCATTTCGGGGTCATCAAGCGGCTCGGTTGAGGTAAGAGCAATCCAAGATGACGTTCCCAAACAACTGTAAGCCACACCGGGACGCACCGAGCCTGTGCCAACGGCAGCAGCAACACCGTCGCCCGTGCCGCAAACAACGGGAGTGCCCTCTAAAAGTCCCGTTAAGCGTGCGGCCTCCTTTGTAACAGTGCCAACTATTTCGGTTGATAAAACGGCATCGGGGAGCTTGTTTTTATCAAGGTTTAAAAGCGAAATTAAATCATTAGACCATTTTGCCTTTTTCAAATCCCATAAAGCCATACCTGCCGCATCGGTATAATCGGTAACGAATCTGCCCGTTAACTTTAAAATAATGTAATCCTTCGAATTCAAAACCTTATAGGTTTTTTGGTAAATTTCAGGCTCGTGCTTTTTAATCCATAAAAGCTTTGAGGCACCGTAGGAGCAGGAAATTCTGTGGCCCGTTATCTTGAAAAACTCCTTCATATCAATAAGCCGTTTAATTTCCTCTTCCTCTTCAAACGAGCGCATATCCGCCCAAATAAGCGAATTTTTGAGAGGCTCACCGTTTCGGTCAACGCACAAACAACCCATCATCTGACCGCTGAAGGAAACAACGGCAATGCTTGACGGCGAAACCCTTTCGGTAATTTCGCGAGTGGCGCTGATAACGGCGCTCCACCAATCGTTTGCATTTTGCTCGCAATGATTTGCACCGTCAACAAAAAGCGGATAAGGCTTTGTGCAGGAATAAATAAGCTCGCCGTTTTCCGAATATAAAACAGCCTTATTTCCCGAAGTGCCTAAATCGTGTGCAATTAAATATTTCATTTAAAAACACCTTCGTTTCATTTTGAAATGCGATTTCTAAAACAAGAATAAATCTTTAAAACTATAAAAACAACAGAAAGAAGAATAACAAAAACACCAATTAAAACACCGCAGTTAATAAAAAACTGCATAGGCAGAATGTTTATAATACTGTCGTAAACGGGATGAAAAATATAGTTATCTTTTCCTGCAAAAAATATTTGATGAAAGAAAACGCAGGCTCCGTTTAAATCAATTAAAAGATAAACTCCAAAGAAAACAATGGGAATTAAAGCAATTAAAGCGCCGTAAAAGGTTGGAGAAAAACTCTTTGTTTTCGGGATTTTTTTAAAAATATATTTGAAGATAAAATATAAAACCAAGAAAACCGACGATATAAGTAAAACTGCAAAATCAAGACCGAAAAGCCATTTGCAATCCAAAAAATGAGCTTTTGCATCTTCACTGCAACTGAAAACACCCGTTTTAAATTCATCGTTACCAACTAAAGAATTCATAAGCTCGTCAAAAGCAATAATTACGTTTTCTTTTGTTTCACCGCTTGCTTCGGGAATGTTAAGAGCTTCAATTTGCGAGTAATAAAACTCTCTTATGCAAATGGGAAGTGAAACGGAAAAGCTTAAAATAAATAAAGCGGTAAAAATAACTGTAAATGCAAAAACAATTTTGTTTTTCATTTTGCAAACCTCTGATAAAGGTCGTTTTTTCTGAGCCCCGTTTTTTTCGAGGTTTCTTTAACCGCCTCGGTTTTGCTCATTCCCGATGAAACGAGCTCGTTAAAAATTCTTTCGGCTTCATCGTAATCGGGCAAAATTTCTTCATCGGGTTTACCCTCCAAAATCAAAACGAATTCGCCCAAAGGAGCCTTTTCGGTATATTTGTTAATTGCGCCTTCTAAATCGGTAACGTCAATTTCCTCGTAAAACTTGGTTAATTCTCTTGCAATGGTGAGCTTTCTGTTACCGAAATATTTATATAAATCTTCAAGCGTTTTAACAAGCTTGTGAGGCGCCTCGTAGAAAACCATGGTGCGTTTTTCGTTTACCAAAGACTCCAAATGCTCTTTTCTTGAATTAAGACAGGTAGAAAGAAAGCCTTCAAAGGTAAATCTGTTTGTTCTCATACCCGATGCCGAAAGAGCAGTTATAACCGCGGAAGGCCCCGGAATCGGAGAAACCTTAATTCCTTCCTCGTGGCATTTTTTAATAAGCTCTTCGCCGGGGTCGGAAATTGCGGGGGTGCCTGCATCGCTTACCAAAGCAAACGACTCACCGTTTTTAACGCGGTTTATAAGATATTCCGACTTTGAGGCAATATTATGTGCGTGATAAGCCACAAGCTCCTTTTTAATACCCAAATGATTTAACAGCTTAACGGTATTTCTGGTGTCCTCCGCTGCAATAAAATCGACGTTTGCAAGCACGTCAACGGCTCTGGGAGAAATATCACCCAAATTACCAATGGGAGTTGCAACAACAAAAACTCCGGAGTATTCCATAAAAATCTCCTTAAACAATAATATCTTTTTCGTAAACAACACCGTGGGCGGCGTCTTTTTTCGCCTCAATCAAAACGGTGTTAACCCGTCCGCTTTTGGTTTTAACAAAACAAATTCGCTTAACAAAAAGACGGTTATTATTAAAAAGCGAGGAAAGTAAAAATAAATCCCCTGCGGGAAAAACCGCAAAAAGAGATGCCTTGGTTTTCAAAAGGTTAGATGCGGCAACAATAAAATCCTCAATTTCGCCGTGGCGCGCCGATTTCAAAAAATCCTTTTCGGGAAGAAAACCCTTGCCCTTAAAATAAGGCGGATTCATAATAACGGCGTCAAACGAGCCGAAAAGAGAAGAATCAAGGCTTTTAACGTCGGCGTAAAGCGCGGAATAATTATTTAAATTATTTGACGAAATAGCCTCGTTAATAAGCTCAACGGCTTTTTCATTATTATCTATAAGTAAACAGCTTTCGACCTTTTCGTCAAGCGAAAACGACAAAACGCCCGTTCCTGCGCCAAGGTCGGCAACTTTAGAACGACTTTTAAGCTTAATAAAATCGGCAAGAAAAAGGGAGTCGGTGGTAATAGGGAAAACACCCTCCTCGAAGAAAACTGTCTTGCCCGATTTAAGAATTTCAAATTTTTTCATAAAAAGCTCCGAAAACCGAAACATCCTGTGTTACCACAGGATGCTTTCGTTTTTTAAATTAGCAATTATTCTGCTTTGGGAGCGCCAACGGGGCATTCGTCTGCACAAGCGCCGCAGTCGATGCAGGTTGCAGCGTCGATGACGTATTTGCCGTCGCCCTCAGAAATTGCGTTAACGGGGCAACCGTCTGCGCAAACGCCGCAAGCGATGCATTCATCTGAAATTATATAAGCCATTTTTGTTACCTCCTATTTTGTTTTGTTCAAATTAATTATAACAGTATTCAAAGAAAAAATCAAGAGAAAAAATAAAAAAGAGGAATGTCAAAGCCTTTAAATCAAGCATAAGATAATAGTGCGCCACGCTTTTTTTGTCTTTAAATCAAAAGGCGTATGAATTTAAGGCGCTTATTATACCTCCCCGACCTAAAAATCGGGGAGCTTTTGTTTTAAAATAGGTGTTGAAAAACGCTTAAAAAAATGATAAAATATAATAGATAAAAACAAAAGCGTTTGAAAGGAGCTTTTAAGTGAAAAGAACGTTAAGTTGTTTAAGCATTTTAATATCGCTTGTTTTGCTTGTAAGCTGCTTTGCCGCTTTTGCTGCCTTTGCCAATTTGGCAGAAAGCATAACCTACACGGCTTACGGTGAGAATAACACTGCGCTTTACACCTCCGATTACACCTTGAAAAATCAAACCGAAAACATTTTTCTGTCGGCAGACTGCAAAAAGGTAAACTTAAAGGTAACAGCTCAAAATAATGCTTTGCCAAGCTACACCGTGGGAGGAAACGAGCTTTCGTTTGAGGAAAGCGCTTTGCAAACCGTTGAATTTTCGGTTTTAAATGAAAGCTATAAAATATTTTTTATAAAAGAAGTGGAAGAAAACGCAATTATAACCGATATTAAAATAAAAATCGGCGAAGAAAAAGCGGATATAGGCTTTAATTTCACTCCATTTACCTTTAACCGAAAAGCCGAAATTTCACCCTCGGCAAATAAGGCGTTTTTCGAAATTGAGGCAGAGGGCGCAGTTCTTTTGATAAACGGTGAAGAAATTAAAGAAAGCTATGAAATATCGGGAGAAAAAACGTCTTTTGAAATTTCGGCAACCAAAGGCGAAATAACCTACGTTTATAATATCGAGCTTGAAAAATCAAGCCTTTTGGAAAGCGAAAGTTTAAGAATAAACCGCGAGCAAAACCATCTTTCAAACATAAAAATAGGAATGAGCGTTCAGGCTCTTAAAGAGAGCTTTTTAAACAGTCCCAACGATATAAAGGTTTATAAAAACGGAGAAGAAGTAACGAGCGGCTCGGTTTCAACCGGAATGCAAGTCGTGCTTGTGGGTTCAAACGGTGCAGAACTCGATAAGCTCACCACTGTCGTCTACGGCGATATAAACGGCGACGGCAGAGTAAACGTTTCCGATATAGCTGCAATAATAATACACAAAGCAACGTCAAATCTTAAAAACGAAAAGAAAAAAGCGGCCGACGTAAATAACGACGGCAGAATAAACGTATCTGATATAGCCGGTATAATTATCTATAAGGGCGGCGGCAAGATAAAGCAAGACAGATAAGAGAGGGTAATAAAATGTTTAAATTCCCCATTGGAGTAATGTTAAATTCATTTAAAAAACCGTTTGAAGAATCGGTTTATGCGGCGGCAAAATTAGGGGTAGACGGCGTTCAGTTTTACACCAGCAAGGGAAGAATGTCGCCCGAAAACTTAACCCTGCAGGACAGAAAAAACTTATTAAAAACGGTTAATGAAAACGGACTTAAAATTTCAGCGCTTTGCGGCGATTTCGGCCACGGCTTCGGCGACAGAGAGTTAAACAAAATTCTCGTTCCGAAATCAAAGCAGGAACTGGACCTCGCCTGCGACCTCGAAACCAAAATAGTAACAACACACATCGGCGTAATTCCTTCGAATAAGGAGCACGAGCGCTATAAAATAATGCAAGAAGCCTGCTTTGAACTTTTCAATTATGCCGAAAAGCAAGGTCAGTATTTTGCAATTGAAACGGGACCCGAAACGGCAGACGTTTTAAAAGGATTTTTAGATTCAATAGGCTCCAAGGGCGGCGCCGTTAATTTAGACCCCGCAAACTTGGTTATGGTAACGGGAGACGACCCCGTTAAAGCGGTTTACACCTTAAAGGATTATATCGTCCACACTCACGCCAAGGACGGTATTAAATTAAAAGATAAAGACCCCGAAATAATCTACGGAATAATAGAGGAAGAAATAGAGTGGGCAGAAGTGTTCAAAGAGCTTCCGCTCGGTGAAGGCGGCGTTGATTTCAAAGGCTATTTAAATGCGCTTGATGAAATAGGCTATAAAGGATTCTTGACTATTGAAAGAGAAACCGGGGCAGAGCCGGAAAAAGATATTGAAAAAGCGGTATCTTTTCTTAAAAACGCAATAAAATGACAAAAAAGAAAAAGCGGAAAAATTCCGCTTTTTTTGTTTGAAAAAATCGAAAAAACATATTGACAAAATTTTGACAAAGTGTTATAATGCTAAACGACCTCAATGAAACGTTCGGAGATTGGAAAACGACCGAACGCGGAGAGGACTCTGGAGAATCTCTTAAGTGAGTGCCGAAGGTGCAAGGCGAAGATGTTTCGCTGAATCTCTCAGGCAAAAGGACAGAGCAGACTAAAAAACCACGTCTGCACGCCTTAATTCAGAGCCGCTGTTTTCACAGCGGACTTTTTATTTTTAATTTAGAGGTGTAAAAAATGGAACAGAAAAAAGAGCTGAAAAAGAATCTTGGTGTTTTTTCGGCAATCGCAGTTGTTGTAGGCTGCGTTATCGGCGCCGGCGTATTTTTTAAGCCATACGCAATTTATTCGGCAACGGGCGGAGCTCCCGGTATTGGAATGCTCGTTTGGATAATAGGCGGCCTTGCAAGCCTTTTGGGCGCGCTTACTTTTGCAGAGGTAGCGGTAATGATTCCCAAAACAGGCGGTATGGTTTCTTATTTAACAGAGGCTTATAACGATAAGATTGGCTTCCTTTCAGGCTGGATGCAAATAATAATTTTCTTCCCTGCCTATATAGCCGGCTACGGCACAAGAGTAGGTGAAGAGCTTGCAAGCCTTTTCGGCATTCCGCAAGGTTACGTTTTCCCAATTGCAATGGCGCTTATAATAGGCTTGGTAATTCTTAACTCGCTCGGAAATAAAGCAGGCGGCGGATTCCAAATTGTTTCAACGGTTTGCAAACTCATTCCGCTTATCGTTTTAATGATTTTCGGCTTTGCTCTCGGCTCGGGAGATAACCCCATCTTTACTCCCATGGTAAACGAGGGTAACGGTGTAACCGCAGGCTCTGCGCTCGGTTCGGGACTTATTGCGGTTTTGTTTGCATTTGAAGGCTGGACAAACGTTGGCGCAATCGCAGGAGAAATGAAAAGACCGGGAAGAGACCTTCCCATTGCAATCGTCGGCGGCGTTTCAATAATAATGGCGGTATATTTCATTATAAATATGGCTTATCTTTGGGTAATTCCCGCAGAAGAGCTTGCAACACTTTCTTCTCCCGCAGCAGCGGTTGCAAAAGCGCTTTTCGGTGAGGTTGGCGGCACAATCATTCAGGTTGGCATAATAATCTCTGTTATCGGCGCGGCAAACGGTTTTCTTATGTCGGGCTCTCGAGTTGCATTCTTCCTTGCCGATACCAAAACAATTCCCGGAAGCAACACCATAGCAAAGGTAAATAAATTTGCAGTTCCTCAAAATGCTCTTATTTTGGTTGCAACAATTTCGGGCATATATGCCTTCTTGGGTCAGTTTAACATCTTCGAAGGGGCAGCATGGTTCGACGTTATGACCGACCTCGGCACTTTCGGTTGCTGGATTTTCTATACCCTTACTTTTATGTGTGTTATGACTCTTCGCAAAAAAATGCCGAATGCCGAACGCAAATATAAGGTTCCGCTTTATCCCGTTGTTCCCGTTTTGGCAATTTTGGGCGGATTATACGTAATAGTCAGCCAGCTTTTCTTAACCGGCACGAATGCAACAATTATGTCTGTTTTCAGCGTGGTTGTTACCTTGCTTGGCTTACCCGTATATATATTTTCAAAGAAATATTATTCAAAGAAGCAAGGCTAAAAGCCAAAATAAAAATGCTCAACCAATCGGTTGAGCATTTTTTGTTTTAATTAAAAGAGAGAAAGCTGTGAGCTCTCGGGAGTATCTTTAAAAATTCCTTCCTCCGAAAGAGCTTCAATAACAGTTTTGGAAACGCCCGTTCTTTGCTTAAAGCTTTCAATGGTGGAAAACTCACCGTTTTTACGCTCTTCGGCAATTTGAATTGCGGCGTTTTCACCAATTCCCGAAAGACTTCCCAAGGGCGGCAAAAGACGTTTATCATCGAAAATTTTAAAATTCAAAGCATCCGATTTATAAAGGTCAATAGGAGCAAAGGAGAAACCGCGCTGATACATTTCAATAGCGGCCTCCATAACGGTAATGCTGTCCTTTTCCTTTGGCGATGCATCGGGATTGGATTTTATTTCTTTAATCTTTTCCCTAACTGCTTGTTCGCCTTTCGTCATAATTGCGCTATCGAAATTATCGCCTCTGACCGAGAAATAGGTGCAGTAAAATTCAAGGGGATAATAAATTTTAAAATAGGCAATACGAAGCGCCATGGTAACGTAGGCAACGGCGTGAGCTTTTGGAAACATATATTTAATTTTTTTGCAAGAATCAATATACCATTCGGGGACGTTGTTGGCTCTCATAGACTCCTCAAATTCGGGAGTTAAGCCCTTGCCCTTACGAACTGCCTCCATAATTTTAAAGGCCTGCTTCGAGGGAAGATTTTTCGAGATGAGGTAAATCATAATATCATCACGGGTACAAATTGCTTCTTTAAGGGTTGCGGTACCCGAGGTAATAAGCGTTTGAGCGTTATTAAGCCAAACGTCCGTTCCGTGAGAAAGTCCCGAAATTCTTATAAGCTCTTCAAGCGTTGTGGGCTTTGTGTCAACGAGCATACCCTTAACGAAGTTTGTGCCGAATTCGGGAATTAAAAGCGCTCCCGTGGGGTCGTTTTCGTCCTCAGGCACGCCGTCTCTTATTTTAAGAGCTTTTTTAGAAGTGAAAAGACTCAGAATTTGAGGGTCGTCAATTCTTATTTGCTTTGCGTCAACGCCCGTTAAATCCTCAAGCATTTTAATCATAGTCGGGTCATCGTGGCCGAGAATATCGAGCTTTAAAAGATTTTGGTCAATTTTATGATAGTCGAAATGGGTAGTTAAAATGGGGTTGTCGGCATCGTCGGCAGGATGCTGAATGGGGCAGAAATCGGTTATTTCCTTATCTTTTGGAACAACTATAATTCCGCCGGGATGTTGTCCCGTTGTTCTCTTAATACCCAAGCAGCCGTTAACGATTCTTTCAATTTCGGTAGATGAAACAATTTCGTTTTTAGAATCGAAATATTTTTTAACGAAGCCGAAGGCGGTTTTATCTGCAAGAGAGCCAATTGTGCCTGCACGGAAAACGTGCCCTTCGCCGAAAAGCTCCTCAACGTATTTATGGGCAACGGGCTGATAAACACCCGAGAAGTTAAGGTCTATATCGGGAGTTTTGTCGCCGTCAAATCCCAAGAAAGTTTCAAAGGGAATATCCCAACCGTCCTTTTTCATTTGGGTATTGCATTTCGGACAATTTTTTTCGGGCATATCGGCGCCAACGCCGCAATTTGTTTCGGGATGTTCGAAATCCGAATATTTACAATTCGGGCAAACGTAGTGCGGCTTTAAAGAGTTAACCTCGGTGATACCCGAAAGATAAGCAACGAAGGATGAACCGACGGAGCCACGGGAACCAACGAGATAGCCGTCGGAAAGTGATTTTGAAACAAGCTTCTGCGCGATGATATACATAACCGAGAAATTGTTTCCGCAAATGGAATTGAGTTCCTTTTCAATTCTTGCCTTAACAATTTCGGGTAAAGGATTACCGTAAATTTCATAAGCCTTGTTGTATGTCATTTCGGTTAGCTGCTCGGCATCACCCTCAATAACGGGAGGACAGAAATCGGGGCTTATGGGAGTGATTTTTTCAATCATTTCCGAAATTTTTGCAGGGTTTGCAATAACCGCATCGAAAGCGTCGTCTTTATCGAGAAAGCTAAACTCTTCGAGCATTTCCTCGGTTGTGCGGTAAAAAAGCGGAGGCTGCAAATCGGCATCGGAAAAGCCTAAACCGCTCATAATAACACGGCGGTAAACCTCATCGTTGGGGTTTAAAAAATGAACGTCGCCCGTTGCAACAAAAAGCCTGTTCGTCTTTTTCGCAATGCGAATAATTCTTCTTACAATATCTCTTAACGCTTCCTCGCCCGAAAGCTGTTTGCGGTCGCCTCTTATAAGATAGTAATCGTTTTTAATGGGCTGAATTTCAAGATAATCGTAAAGCTCAATAAGAGGTATAATTTCCTCATCGGTTTTACCGTCTAAAATCATCTTATAAAGCTCGCCCTCGGAGCAAGCGCTTCCTATAATAAGACCCTCGCGGTATTTTTCTATCATGCTTTTGGTCATCATGGGACGTGCCTTGTAAAGATTGTCAACAAGGCTTTCACTTACCAATTTATAAAGGTTTTTAAGACCAACCGCATTTTTAACGAGAATAATTATATGATTATAGCGAACCTTTTGCTTTTTCTCACGAAGCTCTTTAAAATCTTCGCCAACAATATAACCTTCAACGCCGTAAATAATTTTAATATCCTTGCCTTTGGCGGCCTTCATTGCGTCGGGGAAAGACTGCACAACGCCGTGGTCGGTAATTGCAATGGCCTTGTGGCCGTATTCCGCCGCGCGAGAAATAAGCTCGTCGGGAGTTGCAATAGCGTCCATAGAGGACATATTGGTATGGCAGTGAAGCTCAATTCGTTTTTCGGGAGCGTTATCGCTCTTTTTGGGAGCGGGAGTTATTTCAATTGAAAGCGGCTTGATTAAATTCATTTTCTTGAATTGGTCATATTCAAGACTTCCCATAACCTTAACGTGCATTCCGTTTTTAATTTGTGAAGGAAGCTCGGAAATTTTATCAACGTAATCGAAAATTTTAATTTTAAGAGAGCCGGTATAATCGGTTACGTTAAAAAGAATAATCATTCGTTTGCCATCTTTTGTGGTTCGCACTTCGTCCTTTGAAAAGCCGAAAATAAAGCCCTCGAAGCAAATGTTGGTGGACTCAAAATCAAGCTCTTTAATAGGGAGGGGGAGAAGCTGCGTGTTATAGCCGTAAAGCGTTTGCTCGGTTATAACCTTTTTCTCTTTATATCCTCTTGAAAAACTCTTTTTTACAGGCTCAACCTTAACGGGAGAGTAGCTTTCAGTGGGAATAGAGGATTTGAAGCTTTCAAGCTCTTTTTCAATCATTTCTCGGAAATCACCCTGAGAGCTTTCGGGAGTTTCAAATAAAATTTCCAATTCTTCCGAAAAAACGTAAGATAAAAATGAAGAAAGCTCATCTTTGTTAACGGCGTCTAAAATATGCTTTGAAGAAAAGGTAACCAAAGAACCCGAAATAGAAATATCGGAATCCAAAAGAATATTTGAAACTGCGGGATTATCCATAAGCGGAAGAGTTTTTTTAACTGCTTCCTCCGATAAAAGCGAAGCAGGATATTTCGGTAAAATTTTAACCTTGTTAAAGCCATAAAATGAAGCAAGACCGGAAGAAAGCGATATAAATTCTTCGGCGTGAAAAATCTCAGAAAGCTCTAAAAGAATAGAAAGTGCTCGCTTTTCTTTTTTTAAAGAAGCGGTAAAACGGTTGCATTTATCAAAAAGAATGCAACCGTTTTCGGCAATATATTTTTCGAACATTGAAAAGAGCTTTTCTTTTGGGAGCATTTAAAACAATCCTTATGTATTATAGTTTTTCTATTTCGTCAAGCAAAACGGGAATAATCTCGTTTTCGTTAATTTTTCTTATAATTTCACCCTTTTTAAAAAGAAGGGCTTCGTTTTTGCCGCCTGCAATGCCAATGTCGGCATCTCTTGCCTCACCGGGACCGTTAACAGCGCAACCCATAACGGCAACTTTCAGCGGCTTTTCAGATGAAGCAAGCTTTTCGTTTAATTCGTTTGCAATTGAAATTATATTAATTTCGGTTCTGCCGCAGGTGGGGCAAGAAACAATTTCAATTCCTTTTTTAAGACCGATAGATTTAAGAATATCAAAAGCGGCGTAAACTTCTTTAACGGGCGAATCGGTGAGAGAAACTCTGATTGTATCGCCAATTCCGTCCAAAAGAAGAGAACCGATTCCAACGGCAGATTTAATTATACCCATTCGCTCGGTGCCGGCCTCGGTAACGCCAAGGTGAAGCGGATAGTCAAAACGGCTTGACATAAGACGGTAAGCCTCAACGGTGAGCAAAACGCTTGAAGATTTAAGCGAGATGCAAATATCGTCAAAATCGCATTCGTTTAAAAGTTTAATGTTTTCCAAAGCGCTTTCAACGAGCGCCTCGGGAGTAACCTTGCCAAAGCGGCTTAAAATTTCCTTCGAAACCGAGCCGCCGTTAACGCCTATTCTTATGGGAATATTTTTCGCCTTACAGGCGTTTGCAACAACCGAAACCTTGTCTTTTGCCAAATTGCCGGGGTTAATTCTTATTTTGTCGGCGCCTGCATCGGCGGCAAGAAGTGCAAGACGGTGGCTGAAATGAATATCGGCAACAATGGGAATGCGCGAATGCTCTTTTAAGCGGTAAATCGCTTTTGCGGCAGCCTCGTCGGGCACGGCAACCCGCACGATGTCGCAGCCCGCATCCTCAAGCTGCTTTATTTGTAAAAGCGATGCGGAAATATCTGACGTCTTCGTGTTAAGCATCGACTGCACGGCAATTTTGTTGCCGCCGCCTATTATAACGTTTCCAACTCTAACGCTTTTTTTGGAAGGCACTTAAAACACCTCAAATAACAAGTGTAAAAATATCTTTAAAGGTAATGAATATAACGAAAAGAATTAAAACGGCAAAGCCTATCCCGTTTAAAATCGTATAAAGCTTTTCGGGAACGGGCTTTTTAAAAATTGCCTCGTAAATTAAGAAAACCACGTGGCCGCCGTCTAAAGCGGGGAAAGGGAGTAAATTCATAACCGCAAGGTTAATTGAAATTAAATAAAGGAAATATAAAAGCCTTTCGGCAAGCTCGGCAAAGCTTTCAGAGTTAGAAACGGTTTCTTCAATTGCACCGCCAACGCCGACAATTCCCGAAACCCCCGTAATAGGAACCTTGCCCGTTATAAGCTGATTTAAGGTGCGGTAAACGGTTTTAACCGCGCCAACCGTTTCCTTACCCGAGAAATCCAAAACGTTAAAGAAATTTTTTTCAACGCCGTAAACAGAGAAATCTCTTATAAGACCTTTCATTCCGTTTTCCTCAACCTGATAAAACGAAACGCTGTCAAGAGTTATAATTTCGTCGCCGCGCTTAACGGTAACCGAAACGGTTTCATCTTGGCAAAGACCTAAAATATAGGTAATATCGGAGGCAACGGTAATGTCGCTTCCGTTTATTTTCAAAATAATATCCTTTTCTTTAAGACCGTTTTCCGAGTTAGAAAAAGGGCCAACCTCTTCACCGTTTATGTTAAGAGGAATAAAACGGGCAACCTGATTGGTGGGAATAAGGTTATAGAAAATGCAAACGGAGAGCACAACGGCAATAAAGCCGAGCAAAAAGTTCATAAAAGCGCCCGAAACAACAACGATAAGCCTTTTCCAAACCTTTGCCTTTGAGAAAGAACGGGGCTCGTCGGAATATTCCTCCTCACCCTCCATTTTGCAATATCCGCCAATTGGGAGAAGCCGAAGCGAATAAAGAGTTTCTTTGCCCTGATGCTTAAAAATAGCAGGGCCCATACCCACCGCAAATTCCAAAACCTTAATTTTAAAAGCCTTAGCGGCGATAAAATGGCCGAATTCGTGAATAACGGTGAGAATCATTATTATAAGCAGGGTAAAAACAATTGCAAGAAAAGTATTTATGATAATCTACCTCTTTCGAAAAAAATCAGGAAATCAAGCGAAGAACGCTGCTTTTAACTTCCTCCTCCACTGCCAAAATTTGTTCAACAGAAGAGCATTTTTCCGTCTTGTGAGAAGAGAGCGTGTTCGATATAATGTCGAAAATATCGGTGTATCCTATTTTTTTGTTAAGAAAAAGCTCAACAGCCGCTTCGTTTGCGGCATTAAGAGCGGCAGGCATGGTGCCGCCTATTTCAATAGCCTTCATAAAAGATGGGAGTGCGGTAAAGGTTTCAAAATCGGGCTTATAAAACGAAAGCTTTGAAATTTCGGTTAAATCAAGCTGCTTTGAGGGTGAAGGAAATCTTTTGGGATAAGTTATTGCAAACTGAATGGGAATTCGCATATCGGGAACACCTAATTGGGCAATCATACTGCCGTCGTTATAAATAACGGCGGAGTGAATTATGCTTTCACGGTGAATAACCACTTCGATTTGAGATGGCAAAACTCCAAAAAGCCAATAAGCCTCAATAAATTCAAGACCTTTGTTTGCAAGGGTAGAGCAGTCGATTGTTATTTTTGCGCCCATATCCCAATTGGGATGCTTTAAAGCATCCTCGGGAGTAATTGATTTAAGCTCGTTTTTAGTTTTATTAAAAAACGGCCCGCCCGATGCGGTGAGAATAATCTTTGAAATATTTTCTTTTGAATTTCCCATAAGCGACTGAAAAATAGCGGAATGCTCGCTGTCTATGGGAATAATTTTAACTTTTTTCTTTTTTGCGAGTGATGTTATAAGCTCGCCTGCGCAAACCAACGTTTCTTTGTTTGCAAGACCTATTGTTTTGCCTGCGTTTATAGCGGCGATTGTAGGGGCAATTCCAATCATACCAACAACTGAAATAACGGAAAATTCGGCGTTTTTTTCGGTTGCGGCGGCAATAACACCCTCCATACCGCCTAAAACGACGGTATTCGTGTCTTTAACCTTGATTTTTAATTCTTTTGCCTTGTCGATATCGTAAACAGCCGCAATTTTCGGTTTAAAAAGTCTTATCTGTTCTTCAAGCAAGGAAATATTGCTTTTGGCGGCCAAAGCGGTAACCTCGTAACCGAGGTGAGCGCAAACGTCAAGAGTTTGCGTGCCGACAGAGCCGGTAGAACCGATAACGGCTATTTTTTTTATTTCGTTGCGAATGCTCATTTTGATATCCTACCTATATGTTATTGAAAAGCGGGCGAAGTTATACCGGACTGATTAAAGTGTAAACGATAAAAATATAAGGAGCCACGAAAATAAGGCTGTCGAATCTGTCGAAAACTCCGCCGTGTCCGGGAATAACGTTTCCGAAATCCTTGATGTCGAAGGTGCGCTTTATAATAGAACCTATTAAATCGCCTATTTGAGAAAGAAGAGATGCACCTAAGGTTAAGGGTAAAACTATATAATATTTAAAATCACAGTTTATAATCAAATTAAAGCAAAGGGTACAGATGAAAACGCAAAGAATTGAGAAGAAAATTCCGCCAATAGCGCCTTCAACGGTTTTTTTGGGGCTAACCAAAGGACAAAGCTTATGCTTCCCTAAAAGTGAACCGATTATGTAAGCGCCCACGTCTGTTCCCCAAGAGCTCACGAAAACGAGGAAGAGAAGGAAAAGACCGTGCTCGGCGTTTCTTATTAAAACGAGGGTTGAAAAAGAAAACGAAATAAAAACCGAAAGCGTTAAAACAACGCAGGTGTGTTTAAAGTTAAATGTTTTAAAAAAGATGATTTGGAAAATGAAAATTATAACGGCAAAAACGTAAACGGTTCCGAGCATTGCGGCAAGAGAAATTTTTGCGGCAAAGGGAAGAACGAAGCACAAAACAATTCCGCAAACCATTAAAGAACGGCCTTCGAAATATTTCGTGGATTTCAAAGCTTCATATAAAGCGGCGGCGGAAAGAATTGCAACGCCGAAATTCAAAAGCAAAGGTAAATGCGAAAATAAAATAAAGCTTAAGAAAACCGCAACTATAACAACACTCGAAAAAAGTCGTTTTACAAACATTTAAACACCCCCGAAACGTCTGTCGCGTTTGTTAAAAGAATCAATCGCTTTAATAAGGTCTTTATCTGAAAAATCGGGCCAAAGCACGTTGCTGAAATAAAATTCGGCGTAAGCCGATTGCCAAAGAAGAAAATTAGAAAGACGAAGCTCGCCGCTGGGACGAATTATAAGGTCGGCATCGGGAGGAGCAAAGGAAGACATTTCTTTTGAAATTAAGGCTTCGTTAATTTCCTCGCTTTTAATTTCTCCGTTTTTAATTTTTTCGGAAATACCCTTTAAAGCCGTGGCAATTTCCTGCCTGCCTCCGTAATTCAAGGCAATAAAAACGCAAAGCTTTGAATTGCTCGAGGTTTTGCGCTCACATTCTTCCATTTTAGAAACGAGATTAGGTGACAGTAAAGACCTGTCACCCGTAAATTTCAACTTAACGTCGTGCTTTTCGGTTGTTAAAAGAAGTCTGTCCAGATGAGTTTCAAAAAGCTGCATAAGGTAATCGACTTCTTCTTTCGGACGGCTCCAATTCTCAGTTGAGAATGCATAAAAGGTGAGAAATTTTATATCGGTTTCCGTTTCGGCAAACGAGATAAGCTTTTCCATAGCCTCGGCGCCTTTTTTGTGGCCTGCGCTGCGGGGAAGAGCTCTTTTTTTAGCCCATCTGCCGTTGCCGTCCATAATAATTCCAATATGCTCGGGACAGCCGGAAATACTCAAAATTCCATAAGCTCCTTTTCTTTTTTGGCGGCAATTGCGTCAATATCCTTGCAGGAATTGTCGGTTATATCCTGAACGTCTTTTTCAATTCTCTTTAAATCGTCCTCGGTTATTTCGCTCTTCTTTTTCTGGTCCTTAAACTTATCGAGAGCGTCTCTGCGGATTGAACGTACGGCAACCTTTGCATCCTCGGCGTATTTTTTAACTTCTTTAACAAGGTCTCTGCGGCGTTCCTCGGTGAGAGGGGGGAAGTTAAGACGAATGGATTTTCCGTCGTTTTGAGGATTTATTCCAAGGTCGGATGCCTGAATAGCCTTTTCAACAAGCTTAACGGCCGAAGCGTCCCACGGAGTAATGAGGAGAGAACGCGAATCGGGCGTTGAAATTGCGGCAATTTGATTAACGGGAGTTGCCGCACCGTAATAGTCAACGAAAATTTTGTCTAAAACAGCGGGAGAAGCCTTTCCTGCACGAAGAGTTGCAAGGTTTGCAACGAAAGAATCCTTGGTTTTTGCAATTTTTGAATTAAGTTCTGAATAGTCTGCCATATTATAATACTCCTTTAACAATAGTTCCTATTTTTTCGCCTGTGGCGGCCTTGTAAATATTATCGGGATTTTTCAAATTAAAAACGAGAATGGGCATTGAGGTATCTTTGCATAAGGCGGCGGCGGTCATATCCATAACGCCGAGCTCTTTTGCCAAAACCTCCGAGAAGGTAATTTCATCGTATTTAATCGCATCTGCAAATTTGTTCGGGTCTTTGTCGTAAACGCCGTCGGCGTTGGTTGCCTTGAAGATGATGTCGGCTTCTATTTCTGCGGCGCGAAGTGCAGCGGCAGTATCGGTTGAAAAGAAGGGGTTACCTGTTCCGCAACCGAAAATAACAACTCTGTTTTTTTCGAGATGTCTGACAGCACGGTTGCGAATAAGAGGTTCGGCAACTGCCTGCATTTGAATTGCGGTTTGAACTCTGGTGGGAACACCGAGATTTTCCAAAGCGTCTTGCAATGCGAGTGAGTTCATAACGGTTGCGAGCATACCGATATGGTCTGCGCGGGTGCGGTCCATTTTAGCGTGCTGCTTGCCTCTCCAGAAGTTTCCGCCTCCAACGACAATGCCGATTTGAACACCGGACTCAACACATTTTTTAATGCTTTCGCAAACCTTTAAAACGAAATCGTAATCGATTCCCATACCCTTGCTTCCGGCAAGAGCCTCGCCGCTTACTTTGAGAAGAATGCGTTTATAACCTTCAGGCATAATAAATCTCCCTTATATAAAATCTTATAGATATTATTTTACAATACAATTAAGAAAAAGTAAAGATAAAGTTAAATTCTTTTTCCGTAAATCGGAATTTTCTCATTTTTAAACTCTTCAAAGGTTCCGTTTTCAAGAGCGTTTCGAATATCTTCCATAAGCTTGTTGTAAAAACGCATATTATGCATAACCAAAAGCTTAAAGCCGGCCATTTCGTCGGCAACCAAAAGATGCCTTATGTAAGCCGAGGAAAAATGACGGCAGGCATAGCAATCACACTCGGTGTCAAGAGGCTCTTTATCGGTTTTATATTTTTCGTTTCGCATATTCTTAATGCCCTTAGAGGTAAAAATATGTCCGTGTCTTGCGTTTCTCGAGGGCATAACGCAGTCGAAAAGGTCAACGCCTCTCGAAACTGCCTCCAAAATGTTAACGGGGGTGCCAACGCCCATCAAATAACGGGGCTTATCCTTGGGCATATAAGGCTCAACCGAATCGATAATTCTATACATTTCTTCGGCGCTTTCGCCAACTGCAAGACCGCCGATTGCATATCCGTCGAGGTCAAGCTCGGCAATTTTTTTCATATTTTCAATACGTATATCGTCGTAGGTTCCGCCTTGGTTTATGCCAAAAAGCATTTGCCTCGGGTTAACTGCGCCCTTTTGCGAATTAAGGCGCGTAAGCTCGGTTTTACAGCGTTCAAGCCATCTCACCGTGCGCTCCGTGGAAGCCTCGACGTATTCTCTCGTCGAAGGATTTGCAATGCATTCGTCAAAAGCCATTGCAACGGTTGAACCGAGGTTAGACTGAATTTTCATACTCTCCTCGGGATCCATAAAAATTTTTCTGCCGTCGAGATGCGACTGAAAGGTAACGCCCTCCTCGGTAATTTTGCGAAGCTCCGAAAGCGAAAAAACCTGAAAGCCGCCGCTATCGGTTAAAACGGGACCCTTCCAATTCATAAATTTTCTTATTCCGCCCATTTTTTTAACAACCTCATCACTCGGGCGCAAATGAAGATGGTAGGTGTTGCAAAGAGCAATCTGACAACCCGATTTTTTAAGGTCTAAAGCGTCCAATCCGCCCTTAATTGCGCCGCAGGTTGCAACGTTTTGAAAGGCGGGAGTAAGCACCGTTCCGTGAACGGTTTCGAATTTTCCGAGCCTTGCTTTTTTTTCTGTTTTTAAAAGGGTAAATTTATTTTCCATAAAGATTTTTCCTTGAAAAGCGTTATTTTATATCGGTTATAAAAGTAGCGTCGCCGAATGAGAAAAAACGGTATTTTTCCTTAACCGCATGGTTATAAGCATTTAAAATATTTTCTCTGCCGGCGAGAGCCGAAACCAGCATTACAAGGGTGCTTTCGGGCAAATGGAAGTTGGTTATAAGAGCGTCTACAACCTTAAATTTATAAGGCGGATAAATAAAAATCGCAGTATCGCCCGAGGTAGCCTTAACAACCCCGTTTTCATCGGATGAAGACTCCAAAACTCTAACCGATGTAGTGCCGACGGAAATAACTCTTCCGCCTTCTTTTTTCGTTTTGTTAATCTCGTTTGCGGCATCCTCCGTTATTGAAAACCATTCACTGTGCATAACGTGCTCTTCAACCTTTTCCACCTTAACGGGCCTGAAGGTTCCAATGCCTATATGAAGCGTTACGAATACGGTTTTAACACCCTTTGCTCTTATTTTTTCAAGAAGCTCGTCGGTGAAATGAAGGCCTGCCGTGGGGGCTGCCGCCGAGCCCTGATTTTCGGCGTAAACCGTTTGATAACGGCTTTTGTCGGCGGTTGATTTAGTAATGTAAGGAGGAAGCGGAATGTTTCCTATTTTGTCTAAAAGCGAGTAAAAATCACCGTCGAAATCGAAGGTAATTTCACGCTCGCCGTCGGTTAAAATATCGGTAATTTCGGCATTCAAGCCCTCGAAAGATATTTTCGCACCCTTGCGAAGACGCTTGCCGGGCTTAACCAAGCACTCCCATTTATTAAGGCCGCGCTGACGAAGTAAAAGCACCTCAACGTTAGCACCCGTATCGGTCTTTTTTCCGTAAAGACGTGCGGAAATAACCTTGGTGTTGTTAAGCACCAAACAGTCGCCCTCTTTTAAATAATCAATTATATTAAAAAAATGTCTGTCGGCAAGCTCGCCCGTTTTTTTGTCGATAACAAGCAAGCGGGATTCATCACGCTTTTCAGCGGGATTTTGAGCAATGAGCTCCTCGGGAAGCTCGTAAAAAAAATCTTTAACGTCCATTTTTAAATCCTACTTTCCGAATAGTATTATAACATAAATTAAAATTCGTTTCAATAGATAAAAACGTCCTGCCGACAAAAAATGTTAAATCTTAAAAGTAACGTTAAAAAATGTTACAAAATGTTATAAAGTGTTAAATTTTGCAAAAAATATGTTAAAATGCTGAAAATACATAAAAATAAAGATTGACAAAACATTGACAAAGGTAAAAAAACTGTATATAATGGTAAAGTAAAAAATGGCTAATGGCCGAAATTTAAGAAAAAGGATGATAAAGCATGGAACATTTACTCACCATTGCAGTACCGATTTGTGCTTTGCTCGCGCTCGTTGCTGCAGCCATCTACGCTTTCAAAGTAAGAAAGCTCAGCGAAGGTGAAGAAGCCCAGAAAAGAATTGCACAGGCAATCAGAGAAGGCGCTAACGCTTATCTCAAAAGACAGTACACAACCGTAGCAATCATTTTTGCTGTTGTATTTGTAATTTTCTTGGTTCTCGCTCTTTGCGGACAAATGTCGATATACACTCCCTTTGCCTTGATTACCGGCGGTGTTTTCTCCGCACTTTCAGGCTTCATCGGCATGAAAATTGCAACCTACTCCAACGCAAGAACCGCCGTTGCAGCTAAAGACAGCTTAAACAAAGGTCTTCGTTGCGCATTCTCCGCAGGCTCCGTTATGGGACTTGTTGTTGTAGGCCTCGGACTTTTAGATATGTCCATTTGGTTCTTGCTCCTCAAATACGTATTCCAGTTAGCTCCCGCTGATATTGCAGCTAACATGGTAACCTTCGGTGTAGGCGCTTCCTTCATGGCTCTTTTTGCAAGAGTCGGCGGCGGTATCTTCACCAAAGCGGCAGACGTTGGTGCAGACCTTGTTGGTAAAGTTGAAGCAGGCATTCCCGAAGACGACACCAGAAACCCCGCAACTATTGCCGATAACGTTGGCGATAACGTTGGTGACGTTTGCGGCATGGGCGCAGACCTTTACGAGTCTTACGTTGGTTCAATCGTTTCCGCAATGGCTCTTATGGCATCTGCAGGCTTTGCCTCTGAAACCCAAATCCTCGTTCCCTTGCTCATTGCAGGCGTTGGCATCATCGCATCAATCATCGGCGGTCTTTTCGTAAAAACCAAAGAAAACGCTTCTCAGTTAGCTCTTTTAAAGGCTCTCAGAAACGGCACAAACACTGCGGCAATCCTCGCAGCAGTTGCAGCATTCCCCATCATCTGGTTCTTACTCGACAAAAACATCGGTGTTTACTTCGCAGTTATTTGCGGACTTTTAGCAGGTGTTTTAATCGGTTTCTTCACCGAATATTTCACCTCTGCAGAATACAAACCCACCAAAGCACTTGCAGCAACCTCTAAAACAGGCTCTGCAACCATTATAATCGGCGGCATTTCACTCGGTATGAAATCCACCGTTGCTCCCGTTCTCGTTGTAGCGGCAGCAGTTTTAGGCGCATTCTTCTTGGCAGGCGGCGCAACAAGCGCTGCACAGGGCCTCTTCGGCGTTGCAATCGCAGCCGTTGGCATGCTCTCCACCTTGGGCGTAACTCTTGCTTGCGATGCATACGGTCCCGTTGCAGATAACGCAGGCGGTATCGCAGAAATGAGCGGTATGGACCCCGAAGTAAGAAACCGTACCGACGCTCTCGACAGCTTGGGCAACACCACCGCAGCAACCGGCAAAGGCTTTGCAATCGGTTCTGCAGCTTTAACCGCTCTTGCTCTTCTCGTTTCTTTCAAAACAACCGCAGAAGCTTACAATGGCGGTCAGGCAATTGAAATTTCACTCACCAACCCCAACGTTTTAATCGGTCTTTTCATCGGCGCAATGGTAACCTTCCTCTTCGCTGCTCTCACCATGGAAGCAGTTGGTAACGCTGCTCAGAGCATCGTTATGGAAGTTCGCCGTCAGTTCAGAGAAATTGCAGGCATAATGGACGGCTCGGGCAAACCCGACTATCGCACCTGCGTTGACCTTTGCACCAAATCGGCTCTTCAAAAGATGGTTCTTCCCGCTCTCTTGGCTCTCATCGTTCCCGTTGTAACCGGCTTGGTTTTAGGCGTAACCGGCGTTATGGGTATGCTTGCAGGCGCAACCGTTTGCGGCTTTATGCTTGCAGTATTTATGTCCAATGCAGGCGGCGCATGGGATAACGCAAAGAAATACATCGAATCCGGTGAATTCGGCGGCAAAGGAAGCGACTGCCACAAAGCTGCAGTTGTTGGCGACACCGTTGGCGATCCTTTCAAGGATACCTCCGGCCCCGCTCTTAACATTCTCATTAAGTTCCTCTCCGTTGTTTCCATCATCTTTGCAGGACTTTTCGTTAACTTCCACATACTTTAATCTAAACTCTAATTTAAAAATCCGCTCTTTAAGGGCGGATTTTTTTATTTATAAAAATATTTTTATAAAACTCTTCCATTTTTAATTTAAATAATGTATAATGTATACTGTATAAAAATACAAAAAACAAAAATTATGCAAAAAGTATTGGAAGCGAAATAAAATGAACAGAAAGCAAGAAAGAAAAGAAGTTTTTTATTTAATATTCGAATCGAATTTTCATAAAGAGTTAACGGTAGACGAGCTTTTTGAAAGAGCGGCGGAATACAGAGGTCTTGCCTTAACCGACTACATAAAAAAGAGCGTGGAAAACGTTTTCGAAAATAAAGAAGAAGCCGATACTTTAATTGAAAAATATTTAAAGAATTGGAAGATTCAAAGATTATCTGCGGTAACCGTTTCGATTTTACGCATTTCGGTTTGCGAAATACTTTATAACGATGATGTTCCCGAAAGCATAACCATCAACGAAGCGGTTGAGCTTGCAAAGGAATTCGATTCCGACGATATGCCTTCCTTCATAAACGGCGTTTTGGGAAATATTTTCAGAAACGAAAAGAAGTCGGAAGGATAAGTGAACAAAATGAATTACTTGGGTATAGATACAAGTAATTACACAACGTCGGTTGCGGTGTTTGAAAGCGAGAGCGGAAAAATTATTTCCGAAAAAATTCTTTTGGATTCCGGCGATGCCGTCGGGCTTCGTCAAAGTGAGGCTCACTTTCTTCACACCAAAAACCTCCCTGAAATTTTTAACAGGCTTGAATTTAAAGGCAAAATTTCAGGCGTGGGCGTTTCAAATAAGCCTCGCGCTGTGGAAGGTTCATATATGCCGTGCTTTCTTGCAGGCGTTTCGGCGGCTTCCGCCGTCAGTTCGGTCTTAAAGCTTCCGCTTTTCAGTTTTTCTCATCAAGAGGGGCATATTGCCGCCGCAATTTATTCGGCGGGCAAAACGGAGCTTTTTGAAAAAGGCGCAAAATTTTACGCCTATCATCTCTCGGGCGGCACAACCGAGCTTTTAAAGGTAACCTCCACGGGAACAGGCTTTGAAAGTGAAATAGCCTTTAAAACCAAAGATATAAGCGCAGGTCAGGTGCTTGACCGCACGGGCAAAATGCTCGGATTTAAATTCCCGTCGGGAAAAGAAATAGATGCTTCTGCTTTAAAATCAAGCTCGGAAAAATATTTAAAATGCCATAAACAAGACGGATTTAATTTTTCGGGCATTGAAAATAAAGTAGCGCTAATGGTTAAAACCGAAAAAAAAGAAGACGTTTCAAGATACGCCTTGCTTTCGGTTATAAAGGCAATTTCAAAATCTCTTGAGGGCATAACCGAGCCTGTAATAATGTCGGGCGGGGTTTCGTCAAGCTTGCTTTTAAGAGAAAAAATTAAAGGAAATAATATTTATTATGCCGCGCCCGAATTTTCATGCGATAATGCGGTGGGCATAGCAATTCTCGCTTCAAGAAAAACAGAGGAAAGATAAATGGAAAGAACAGTTCTCGGTGTTTCTCAACTTAATAGATATATCGCCGAGATATTTTCGGAAAACAAGCTGTTTTCGGGCATATTCGTAAGAGGCGAAATCTCAAATTTAAACGACCACTACACGAGCGGACATATATATCTCAACTTAAAAGACGAAGGCTCGGTAATAAAAGCCGTAATCTTCAAAGGCGATGCAATGCGCTTAAAATTCAAATTAAGCGAAGGAATGAAGGTAGTTACCTTCGGCAGAGTGGGCGTTTATGAAAAGGGCGGAAGCTATCAACTTTATATAAGCGAAGTAATACCCGATGGCGAAGGAGCCTTGTGGCTTGCTTTTGAGGAGCTTAAAAAGCGGCTTTCCGAAGAAGGACTTTTCGATGAATCGCACAAAAGAAAAATTCCCAAATATCCCGAAAAAATAGGCATAGTAACCTCACCCTCGGGAGCCGCGGTTCAAGATATGATAAATATAATCTCCCGCCGTTACCCCCTTGCCGAAATGTTAATTTATCCAACGTCGGTTCAAGGTGTCGGAGCCTCCAAAGAAATAGCCGATGCAATAAAAAAAGCAAATCAAGATAATTTGGCCGATGTTTTGCTTGTTGGCAGAGGCGGCGGCTCAATAGAGGATTTGTGGGCGTTTAATGAGGAAATAACGGTAAGAGCAATTTACAATTCCGAAATTCCGGTAATTTCCGCAGTAGGCCACGAAACCGATTTCACGTTAAGCGACTTTGCAGCCGATATGCGCGCCCCAACACCGTCGGCGGCGGCAGAGCTTGCAACGCCCGACGTAAAAGAGCTAACGCTTAAAATAAAAGAAAGTAAAATAAGATTAGCAAGAGCGCTCGATAAAAAAGCAACTTCGGGCAAAGAAAAAACAGAAAGACTTATTGAACGTCTTTTGCGAAACACCGAAAAATATTTCACCGATAAAGAAACCGAGCTCGATTGGTTAAAAGAACGTTTGCAAATATCATATAAAGAAATCTTAAAAGAAAAGCTTCAAAAAATAGCTTTAAACGAGGCAAAACTGAAAACGCTAAATCCCAAAGCGGTTTTAAAAAGAGGCTACGCAGTCGTAACTTTAAGCGGTAAGCCGGTAACCGAGGCGTCGGCGCTTCAAATGGGAGCAAGCGTTACAATAGAATTTTCAAAGGGCGAAGCCGAAGCAGAAATAAAAACCGTTAAAGAGGAATGAATAGAATGAAATTTGAAGATAAGATAAAAAAGCTTGAAGAAATCGTTTTAAAGCTCGAATCGGGCGAAACCCCAATTGACGAGGCAATGAAGCTTTACGAAGAGGGCATAGCATTATCAAAGGAATTAACCGCAATTTTATCGGAAGCCGAAGTTAAAATAAAGAATATGACGTCGGAGAAAGAATAAAACGTTAACGTTTAAAGAAAGGCGAAATGAAAATGTATGACAAAACTATAATCGGACTTGAAGAATTTTCCGAGCTTACCTTTAAAGAAAAGCTTTCGGTATATACGAAGGTTGCAAACGAATATTTTAAAACGGCAATAGAAGAAGATGAAAAAGCAACCAAAGTTTTAACCGAATCGATGAAATATTCATTGCTTGCAGGCGGAAAAAGACTGCGTCCCGCATTGGTAATGGAGTGCTACAAAATTGCGTCGGGCAACAATGATATTCCGAATAAGGTTTTAGCCTATGCGGCATCACTCGAATTCATTCACACCTATTCGCTCATTCACGACGACCTTCCCTGTATGGATGACGACGATATGCGCCGAGGTATTCCCACGAACCACACCATTTTCGGTGAAGCGGTTGCGCTCCTTGCGGGAGATGCGCTTTTAACCGAGGCATTTAACCTCATAGCTGAGAAGGGAATTGAAGGCCCTCACGATTACGAGCCTGCCGTTAAAGCGGTTAGAATTCTTTCCAAATGCGCAGGCTACCGAGGAATGTGCGGCGGTCAGGAAATAGACTTAAAGTTTGAAACGGCAACCAAAGAGCCGGAAGAAGAGCTTATTTTAAAGATGTATGAGCTTAAAACGGGATGTCTTTTCTCTGCGGCATGTGCGCTCGGCTGCATAGCGGCAAAAAGATACGACCTCGTTCCCGAGGCAACCGAATTCGGAAGAAACCTTGGAATTGCATTCCAGATTACCGACGATATTTTAGACGTAACGGGAAACGCCGAGGAAATAGGCAAGCCCGTTGGAAGCGACGAGGAAAATAACAAAAAAACCTATATATCAAAGGTTGGAATAGAAAAAGCAAAGCAGGTTGCCAATGAAAGCTTAACCAAAGCCAAAGAGGCAGTTTCAAGATTTAAAAATAACAGCTTTTTAGTTGAGCTTTGCGATGAAATATTAGAGAGGAGACGTTAATGGTAAATCATTATATAATCTGTTCGATTTTTGCTTGGTTTACGGCGCAGCTCATAAAGGTTTTAATAACCTATATAACCAGAAAGAAGCTTGATTTCACTCGCTTGATAGGCTCCGGCGGAATGCCCTCCTCCCATGCGGCGCTCACCTGCTCTCTTTCAACGCTCATAATGATAGTTCACGGCTTTTCATCGGTTGAATTTGCAATAGCGTTTTGCTTCACTTGCGTTGTAATTTACGATGCAACGGGCGTAAGAAGAGAAACGGGACGTCAGGCAAGAGTGTTAAATAAAATGATGGAAGAAATGTCCAGTAAGAATACCGAGGTCGATTTCGGCAAACACTTAAAGGAGCTTATAGGACATTCCAAAACCGAGGTAACCGTAGGTTGCTTCTACGGAGTGCTAATCGGAGTTTTATATTATTTCCTTATAATAAAGCTTTTTGAAGTAGTAATATAAAAGAAAGTTATATGGTGCAGTATCCTTAGTCAGAACGGTCTTTTGTGAGGACGGGCCTAAAAATCCGTTAAAGGGTATATCGATGAAGCGTCTGGTGTTTGCCTCATACGCCCAGTTTGGGGTGGATGCTGGATGAAAGGGATTGCCGGGCGTTCGTAACGGCATACGAGGGCGTCCCGTCAATCCGAGAGGCTGTTTCAAGAGGCCTTGCTAAAAGGCTTCGGGAACATGATTAAACCTGCAATGCGGCGCAAAGCTGTGTGCAGTAGTAGCCTGCCTTGAGTGGCTTCTGCGGATTACGGTTTAACCGTATGAAATAGCGGCTGCAAAAGAGGATAACAAAAGAACCGTTTTGTGTGTGAAAACTCTAGGCTGTCCCTCCGGATGTGGACTGCAGTACGGATTAAGTGGCAATCAAGTCATGCCTGCGGCGACGCGGCATTACGGTCTTCAAACAGAAATGACCTCATCGGCGACGAGAGGCAGACCGCAGGGAAATCCAACTTGACCTAAACCGTAAAATTTACGCATTCGGGACCATATACTTTCTTTTTAAAGGTAAATTATAATGAATAAAAAGAGAAAAAATCAAGGAAATCGGCTTAAAGTTGCCGATAAAATAGAATATAAAGAAAAAAAGAAAAAGGTAAGCCGTGCGCCTTACCTCATAAAGCTTTTTTTTGCAGTATTTATATTAACCGTGCTTTTTTCGGCAATTTCGTCGGCATCGCTTGAGAATGCGGGACTTGCGGTTGCAATAATAATAACGGTAATAATAGCGCTTGTCGGCGTAGCCTTCGATATAGTTGGCGTTGCGGTAACAAGCGCCGATAAAGCCCCTTTTAATTCAATGGCGGCGAAAAAAATAAAGGGCGCAAAACGAGGAGTAACGCTTTTAAAAAACGCCGATAAGGTTGCAAGTATATGCAATGACGTTATAGGCGATATGTCGGGCATAATTTCAGGCTCCGCAGGTAGCGTAATTTCTGCAAAAATTGCCGAACATTTTGAAAATCCCGTCCTTAAATTCATCTTTCCTTTGTCGGTAACGGCAATAATAGCCACCCTCGTAATATTGGGTAAGGCGCTCGGAAAGGGCGTTGCAATAAAACACTCAAACGAAATAGTTTTTTTCGTTTCCAAAATCATAACCTTCTTCAAAAAGGAGAAATAACAAACAAATGCGACTCGACCTTGCTGTTTCCGAACAAAACAAAATAAGCAGAGAAAAAGCAAAGGCACTTATAAAAGAGGGTTTGGTAACCGTTAACGGCAAAACCGAAAAAAAGGCGTCCTTCGAGGTTAAAGAAGAAAGCGAGATAACGGTTTTAAAGCTTCCCGATTACGTTTCACGGGGTGGATATAAGCTTGAGGGCGCGCTTAAAGAGTTTAAAATAGACGTTACGGGGCTTACCTGCCTCGATATAGGCGCATCAACGGGCGGCTTTACCGATTGTCTTTTAAAAAACGGCGCAAAAAAAGTCTATGCCGTTGATGTCGGAACCAACCAACTTGACGAAAGCCTTAAAAACGATAGCCGAGTAATTTCAATGGAACAAACCGATATAAGAGATTTAAAAACAGAAGAATTGGAAGACAAACCCGTTCTTTCGGTTTGCGACGTTTCCTTCATTTCGCTTAAAAACATATTGCCGCACGCAATAAAGCTTTGCGACGAGGGCATATTTTTAATAAAACCGCAATTCGAGCTGACCTCCGCGGCACTTAATAAAAACGGCGTTGTAAAAAAAGAAAAAGACCGCGAAAAAGCGCTTAAAGCGGTTTTGGAATATGCCAAAGAAGCGGGTTATAATTTAATAAAAACGGCGCCCTCGCCAATAACGGGCAAAGAGGGCAATATAGAATATTTAATGTATGCAAAGAGGCAGCGTTAAAATGAAAAAAATAGTAATAACGGTTAATAACACCAAGCCCGACGCAGAAGAAGCGTCGAAAAAACTTAAAAATATGCTCGAAAAAAGAGGAGCAACGGTAATAGTTTCCGATAAAGCAGTTTTTGAAGACGGTGTTTCTCTTTACATATCGCTCGGCGGCGACGGCTCTCTTTTAAGATTGGCAAGCAGCTTACTTGCCGAAAAAATAGACGTTCCCGTTTTGGGCATAAATATCGGCCACGTCGGCTATATGTCGCAAATAGATTTTGAAAAATGTGAAGAAGCCGATATAGAAAAGCTCTTTAACGGTGATTGTGCCGTTGAAGAAAGAATGGTTTTGCAAACCGAGGTTAAAAGAAAGGGCGAAACGGTTTTCAAGGGCAGAGCGTTAAACGATTTCGTAATACTTCGAAGCCATGAAACGCATATGTCGGAATACCGCCTTTTCATCGGCGAGAAAACGCCGCTTGAATATTTTGCCGACGGCATTATTTTCGCAACACCCATAGGCTCAACGGCATATTCTCTTTCGGCGGGCGGCCCCGTTGTAGATTCCGCTCTCGACGCTTTCATAGTAACGCCGATTTGCGCTCACAGTCTCTTTTCAAAGCCCATAGTGCTTTCGGGAGAAAAGGAAATTAAATTAACGATGAACGAAAGAAGCGATTCGCTTATCTTCGCACAAAACGACGGTGTAACCGTTTTAAAAATTGAAGACGGCGACGAAATAACAATCTCCAAATCAAAAAACAAGCTTAAAATGTTAAGACTCGGCGAGCCTCACTTGGTCGGCACCTTAAAAGCAAAGCTTGGTTAAAGGAGCAAAAAATGAAAAAGATAAGACAAAAAAGAATACTTGAGCTTTTACAGCAAAGAAGAATAGAAACCCAAGAGGAGCTTGCTTCGTTGCTTAAAGACGAAGGCTTTGAGGTAACTCAGGCAACCGTTTCAAGAGATATAAAGGAGCTTCGTCTTGTAAAGGTTTTGGGTGAAAACGGCGATTATTATTACGAAAGAAACGAAAAAAGCGCCGCCGAAAGCAGAAGCAACTACAACATAATGACCGATAGCATAATTTCCGCCGAAAATGCAATGAATATAGTAGTGGTAAAATGCGTTATAGGCAGAGCAAGCGCGGTTTGCGCCACCATAGACGCTATGGAAGGCACGAAAATCGTCGGTACAATAGCGGGTGACGACACCATCTTTATCGTTTTGAGAAACGAAGAGGACGCCGTGCTTTTAAAAGATGAAATAAACGAATTCGTAGCAAGATAACCAGTAAAAAACAAAAGAAAAGAGGTGACGGAATGCTTTTAGAACTTTCGGTTAAAAACGTTGCAACAATTGAAAAAATAGAATGGAGCCTTAAACGAGGCTTTACAGCCTTAACCGGTGAAACGGGCGCAGGTAAGTCAATACTCATCGACTCGGTTTTAATGCTTTTGGGCGAAAAAGCGTCTAAGGAAATAATAAGAAACGGCACCGAAAAAGCAACCGTAACCGGCGTTTTCAATGAAATTTCCGACTTTGCCAAAAAAATAATGGAAGAAAACGGTATAGAACCCGAAGAAGACGGAACCGTTATTATTTCAAGAGAAATAACGTTAGAGGGCAGAAGCGTTTCGAGAATAAACGGAAAAATCGCAACGGTTGGCGCCATAAAAAACATAGGTCGCACACTCGTCAATATACACGGCCAGCATGAAAATCAAATTCTTTTAAACGAGGAAAATCATCTTTCAATATTGGATAGCTACGGCGAAACCTCACGGGAATTAAACGAATATAAAGAGAAATATAACGAGCTTATATCCTTTAAAAAAGAGATAAAAAAGCTTTCGGGCGATGAAGAACGCAAGGCGGCAAGAGAAGAATATTTGCAAAACGCAATAGAAGAAATTTCCGCCGCTCAAATAAAAAACGGTGAAGAGGATGAGCTTAACTCGCTTAAAAACGAGGTAAAAAACTCCGAAAAAATAGAAAAAGCGGCAAGCGAGGGCTATGAAATCCTGTTTGGAGCAGAGGGAAGCGTTTGCGATAAAATTTTTGCCGTAAAAAGAGAAATCGACGGCATTTCGTCAATAAAAAAAGAATTTGCGGAATACGCCAAAAGATTAGACAGCCTTTTAACCGAGGCAAAAGATATAGCCTACGAGCTGCATCAATCCGAAAACGGCGGAAAATATATGAGCCTTGAGAGCCTTGAAAACCGACTTTCCGAGTTTCACCGCCTCAAAATAAAATATAACTGTCCCACGGCAGACGCTTTAAACGCTCTTATGGCGGATTACGAAAAAGAAGCTTTAGAGCTTTCAAACCGAGAAGAAATTTTAACCAAGCTTAAAAAGGACTATTCGGCATCGGTTAAAGAGCTTGAAAAAAGAGCCGAAAAGCTCTCAAAAAAGCGCAAGGAAAGCGCCCAAGAGCTTGACAAAAAGATAATAGATGAGTTAAAATATCTCGATATGAATAACGTTCGGTTTATAACCGAAATAAAAAACATTGAAAAAGAGGGCAAAAGAAGCTTTTCCGTTTCGGGCGGAGATAGCGTGAGATTTTTAATTTCCGCAAACCTCGGCGAAGAGCCCAAACCTCTTGCAAAAATAAGCTCGGGCGGCGAAATTTCACGTCTTATGCTTGCAATAAAAGCGGTAATGGCAAAAAGCTTACCCGTGCCCACCTTGATTTTTGATGAAATAGATACCGGCGTAAGCGGCAAAACCGCCGCGAAAATCGGCAACAAAATGAAAGAAATCTCGGAAAATTGCCAAGTAATTTGCGTAACGCATCTTGCGCAAATAGCGGCAAAAGCCACCTCGCAAAGCAAAATCGAAAAGAAGCAAGATGGCATAAGAAGCTATTCCGAAATAAAAATCCTCAGCGGAAACGAGCGCATCGACGAGCTTGCCAGAATAATCGGCGGCGAAATAATAACCGATGCGGCAAGAGAAACCGCACGAGAACTTATGGAAATATAAAATCACGAAAGGAAAGACGTAAATGAAAATTTATGAAGAATTAAAGGCAAGAGGTCTTATAGCGCAGGTAACCGACGAAGAAAAAATCCGCGAGGTAATAAACGAAGGAAAGGCAGTTTTCTATATAGGCTTCGACTGCACGGCAGACAGCCTCACCGCAGGTCATTTCATGGCTTTAACGCTTATGAAAAGACTTCAGCTTGCAGGTAACCGTCCCATAGCTCTTATCGGCGGCGGCACCACTCTTATAGGCGACCCTTCCGGCAGAACCGATATGAGAAAAATGCTCACCAGAGAAGATATCGACCATAACGCCGAGTGCTTCAAGCGTCAAATGGAACGCTTCATAGAATTCGGCGAGGGCAAGGCTTTAATGGTAAACAACGCCGATTGGCTTTGCAACTTAAACTACATAGAATTCATAAGAGATATCGGCCCCTGCTTCTCGGTCAACAATATGTTAAGAGCCGAATGCTATAAGCAAAGAATGGAAAAGGGGCTTTCGTTCCTTGAATTCAACTATATGATAATGCAGAGCTACGACTTCTACTATATGTTCAAAAAATACGGCTGCAATATGCAGTTCGGCGGCGACGACCAGTGGTCGAATATGCTCGGCGGCACCGAGCTTGTAAGAAAGAAGCTCGGCAAAGACGCTCATGCAATGACCATAACTCTTTTAACCGACTCACAGGGCAAAAAGATGGGTAAAACCGCAGGTAACGCGGTATGGTTAGACCCCAAAAAGACCTCTCCCTACGATTTTTATCAGTATTGGAGAAACGTTGAAGATGCCGACGTTTTGAAATGTATAAGAATGCTCACCTTCGTTCCTCTTGAAGAAATTGAAAAGATGGAAAAATGGGAAGGCGCAGAGCTTAATAGGGCAAAGGAAATTTTAGCCTTCGAGGTAACCAAAATGGTTCACGGCGAGGAAGAAGCCTTAAAGGCGGAAGCTGCTGCAAAAGCGCTCTTTAAGGGAGGCGCATCGGCAGATATTCCCAAAGCGGAAATAACCGAAGAAATTTTTGCCGACGGCAAAGCAGGTCTTTTAGATATAATGGTTGCGGCAAAGCTTGCACCCTCAAAGGGCGAAGCAAGAAGACTCGTAATTCAGGGCGGCGTAAGCGTAAACGGTGAAAAGGTAACCGATGCAAACGTTCGCTTCGAAAAAGAAGCCTTTGCAGATTTCGTAATCGCCAAAGGCAAAAAAGTCTTTATGAAGATTGAATTAAAATAAGTATAAAAATCCCCGAAAAAGTCCAATGTCATTAAGTTAAGAAAAATTTTGATTTAAATACTCTGCAATATTCCCTCTGGCAATTGGAGCCTTATAGGATTTATTGCAGAGTGTTTTTTTCTGTAGAGTTACAATATTAACGTTGACAAAGCAAGTGCGGTATAGTATAATAATGGTAAAGAATACCAAAAATGTAAAAAATAAAATAATTATTTGTGTGTGGAAAGGTAGTTGTCACTCTGAAACATAGCAGTATAGCAAGAAATTACTATTAACCTCACTTTTTGTTTGTACATTAGGACGTACTGCCTTTTATTTTTAAAAGGTCAGTGCGTCTTTTTTGTTTTTGAAATTTATAAAAATACTAATCAGAAAAGAGGAAAAAGTTATGGATGAACCGTCACAGTCTTTTAATATTTAACAAAGGAGGTGAAGCAGAGGATTTTTAATCAATTTTTATAAACAATAAAAATTAACAAGAAAGGAAAGTCATTATGTTTATTAATTTAATTAAAAAACTTTGCGCATTCATAATCAGCATTGCCTTGCTTGTAACCCTGTCAATTCAAGGCTTTGCGCAAGCAGGTATTACCTTTGAAGGCAGAAAAACGGCCTCTGATTCCGTTAAACAAAACACTTTATCGAGCAGCTATCTCGATTATGATAATATAGATTTCCAAAGCCTTAATATTACGAGCGAAGAAGTTTCGCTTCGTGAAGAATCGGTAAAGCATTTTAATACCGAAGAAGGAATAATGATTGCCGTTATGTATCCCGAGGCGGTGCATTATCTTGAAGACGGCAGCTGGAAAGATATAGACAATTCCATCGTAACCGATTCAAAAACCAATAATTTAACGAATAAGCAAAATTCGTTTGCGGTAGAGTTGCCGAGTGAAATTAACGGCAGTTCTGAAATATCTGTTTCTAAAAATAATGCAAAAGTAACGTTTAAGCTTTTAAACGTTAACTCTTCTGTTGCTCAAATAGATAAGAAAGAATATATAAAAACAGATAAAACCGACGTAACGGATAAAATAAATTCCAAGCTCAATTATAAAAACACTTTTAAAGATACCGACGTAGCGTATGTTATAAGGTCAAACACCCTCAAAGAAGAAATAATTTTAAATAAGATGCCCGAGAATGCGGCAAGCTATTCTTATGAAATAAACACTCACGGATTACGTGTAGACCTTTATAACGACGGAAGCTTAACCTTCTCAAACAAAGATACGGGCGAGGTTATTTTCACCGTTTATGAGCCCTTTATGGAAGATGCAAACGGAGATTATTCCGATGATATATCGGTAACCTTAACTCCCTCAACGGGAAAAAATAAATACATATTAACCTATACGCCGTCTTATGAATGGCTTTCTTCCAATGAGCGTACCTACCCCGTAACAATTGACCCCACCATAAGCAGCGGAACCGGCAGCGACGTAATGCAGGACGTTACCGTTGCATCGGGATATCCCACTTTAAACTATTGGAACCAAAACTTCTTAAGAATAGGTAACGACGGAAGCCGCGGCATTAACAGAACTTATATGAAGTTTAACCAGGACTATCTTCCCACGCTTGCCGCAGGCGATGTTCTTATAAAAGCCGAGCTTAAAATGTGGAGAACGAATTACAACGGCAATCAATACGCCGAGCTTCACGAAATAAATTCCACATTCACTTATAACAGAATAAACTGGAATAATGCGCCTACATACCTTAGCGCAATAATTGACAGCTGCGAAATGACGTCGCCCGAATATTACTATTTCGACGTAACAAGCCTTGTAAACAAATGGTATAACGACTCGACTTCAAACCTTGGCTTTATGCTTAAATACAGCAGTGAAGTAGCAGGCAACTATGCAACCTTCTGTTCTGCCGAGCATGCCAATGAAATTCGCCGTCCCTGCATTTATTTTGCATATAGAAATACAAGCGGCGTAACGGATAATCCGAGCTATACCGTAGATATGGGTACGGCAGGAACCGCATATATCAATCCCTTCTCGGGAGGCCTTACGGTAATAAGAAACGATATAGGCTATGACGGAAATATTTTACCCGTTTCTATAAGCATGGTTTACGGTGAAAAAATTTCAGACTCAATGATTAACACCGGCGAATTCTGTAAAACCAATTACCATCAGCACGTTACTTTTAAAACAATAGGCGGCAGAGATTATATTGAATATATCGACGGCACCAATGCCAAAAGATATTTCGTTTTACAAAAATATAAGGTCGGCGACGTTGAAAAAGATATTTATATAGCAGATAAATATTCCACAAGGTCAAACGAGGATAATCCGACCGTAGCTTATGTTGCAGACTCGTGGCCGAGCGAATATTTTGAAAAGGTAACGTATAACGGCACAGAACATTACTGCTATAACGGCGATTCCGAATTGCGCTATATCTTTGATACAGCCGCCTTCGGCAGACTCGTTGCAATAACCGATAAAAATTCCGAAAATTCAGAATCGTTGGTTGAAGGTTCTAATACTCTTGAAGATAACCGCATTCAAATTCATTATCTTCCCAATAAGAATTATGCAATAGACTGCATAATCGACGGCGCAGGACGTATATACAAGTTCGTCTATGACTATAACTACATCAAGGAAATTCGCTATTTCGGTAATACCGTAGCAGACTACACTACTATTACCGATACAACTGAAGGTTATATTTCAAAAGTTACGTATAATATAAGTAATGTAGACTATACCGTTACAATAACAGGCCCTAACGGCATCAGCCAAGCAAAAAACGGAAGTCGTTTCAATTTCTTATACGGAACGAACACCTATAAAGACACAAAAACAGGCGATATATACACCTTTACCTTTGAAAACAGTAAGGTTAAAACCGTTAAGTATTATAGCGGAAACCAGCAAACAACGGCAGATGAGTCGTTGGAATTTACTTATGACGTTTACAGAACCAAGCTGGAAGATTCAAACGGTGATATCTGTTATATGAATTTTGATTCGACAGGCAATTTAATTTCGTCGTCGGATAAAAACGGTAACGGATATTTCTACGAATACGGAAGAGATTACGCTGAAGGTAGCATAAATAAGGTTACCTTATCCTCGCGTATGCAAAACCAGACCATAAATATTTTGCCGAACCCGGGATTTGAATATGATAACAATTTATTTACCAACCCGTCAATGGGTGCGAATATAGCGACAAGAGTCCCTCTTGGATCTCGCAGCGGCAGTTATTCATTGAAGGTTGAAAAGCTCTCGCAAACGGAAAGCTTCGAGGGAAGCTATAGCCTTTATGTTCCTACGCCCAAAACAACGGTGGTAACCTTCTCTGCGTGGGCAAAAGTCAGCTATATGAACGGAGAAGGTGGCGCATATATAGGAATTAAAACCGCAAGCGGAACCGAAACTGTTAAGAGTGAACCAATTGTTTCAATCGGTGAATGGGTGCGCGTAAAGGTAACAACCGAGATATCTAATCCCACCTCGCCATCTGAACAAGTAACTCTTTATCTCGGAATAGAAAATGCCACCGGATATGTATGTTTCGACGATGTTCAGCTTATAATAGGCGATAATGCTTCGCAAAGAGATAATATCGTTGCAAACGGCGATTTTGAATTTCTTACTCAAAACTGGACGGGCACTTCACTTGTTTCAGGATTCGCAGCCGGCAGTTCCGATTACAGCGGTCAAAGCGCATTGCAAATAATCGGTGCGATTGGTGAGGACCGCTATGCACAGCAAACCATTTCGGGCGCAGGAAACGCAGGAGATACCATAACCTTCTCCGGCTGGGCAAAAGCAAATTCGCTTCCCGTTTCCGAAGAAACACCTTTAAGATTCGGCATTCTCGTGGTGTTTAACGATGCCGAAGCAGACGAAGACAAAACCGCAGGCTACGTTTCGTTTAACTCATACGTAACCGATTGGCAGTACGTCTACGGCTCCGTTACCGCCCAAAACGACTACACCTCTGCGGAAATATACCTTTGCTATAACAACAACAGCAACACGGCGTATTTCGAAGGCATTCAGGCATTCAAGGAAAAAGCAGGAACTTACTATACCTACAACGACGAGGGCTATATAACCGAGCAGACCACTTTCGACGGTGAAACCTATAGCTACACCTATAACGAAAAAGGCGAGGTTGTTTCGGTAACCCGCACAACCAAAAAGGCAGACGGCACCGAAAAAACACAAACCGTTAATATAATTCAGTCAAACGGCGATACCACGGGTGTAACCGTAACTGCCGATTCTGTTGAAACCAATACCGATACTGTATCTCGTGACGTTTTCGGTAATACCTTATTAAGCCGCACAACCTATACCAAAGGCGGAGTTACCTATTACACCGAATCAAAAAGCGAATATACATCCGACGGCAACTATCTTGCCAAGGTTTTCGATGAGCTTCAGGAATCTCATTCCGAATATAACTACGACCTTTCAACAGGCTTACTTACCTCGGTTACCGATAATAACGGCAACACGGTAAGCTATACCTACGATTCTAACCACAGAATTACCTCTGTGATTGCTCCTTCTGAGGTTGGAACAACCGCACCGCAGGTCAGCTATGAATATGATTCTACTGGCAGACTTTCCAAAATAACGAGCCTTAACGGTGTCGAGTATGGATTTACCTATAACCAATACGGCCAAACTCTTTCCGTTTCTGTTGGCGATACCGTTCTCGTAACCAACGATTATAAAGGCATTTCCGATAACGGAGTATTGGAAAGTGCCGTATATGGAAACGGTTACACGGTAAGCTATGAATACGGAAATCAGCACAGCAACGTTGCAGGCGGAGTTAAAAATGACCTCGTAACCGCAATATTAGTAAACGGCTCTGCAAGATATGAGTTTACCTACGATAGCCTTAACAGACTTATTAAAAGCGTTGATAACGTAAACTCCTTAACCGCAAATTACTATTATAATTACGATGGCGACCTTGCCTCAATGAAGGTAACCTCAACTGCAGGAGCTGCCTACAGCTACAGCGTAACTCAAACCTTCGATAGCGAAAACCGCCTCGTTAAGCAGGTTCGCGTTATAAACGGTGAGGAAAAGATTACAAATTACAGCTACGACGATAGCGAAAACGGCGACGGCACCGTAACTGTAAGCTTTACCGAGAACAATAACGAATACACCTCTCACTCAAGTGCTGATGCAATGGGAAGAAATTCGGGCAAGGCTCTTATAAAGAATTCATCACTTACCTTGCTTGAATATCTCTTTACCTACAAAACAAGTGCGCCGTTATATAGAGAAGATCTTCAACAATACATAACTCTTCAGTCGAGCATGGTTTCTAATTTCCAAATAAAGCTTGCAGGCGTACAGTATAAAAACTTTACTTACACCTACGATGCTAACGGAAATATAACCTCGATTACCGACGGCACAAACACGGTAAGCTACTCTTATGATTCTCTCGGTCAGCTTATTAGAGAAAACGATAGCTTCAGAAACAAAACAATAGAATATGACTATGATGCAGGCGGCAACATTATCTCAAAGAGCATATATGACTACACAATCGCTGAAGCTCTCGGAACTCCTTTAAGCGTAATAAATTACAGCTATACTAATAACGATTGGAAGGATTTACTCACCTCATATAATAACCAGGCTATAACCTACGATTCAATAGGAAACCCGTTAAACTATATGGGCAAAACTATGACGTGGGAAGGCAGAAAGCTCACCTCAATAACTCAAAACGGTTCATTGTTGCAGTATGGCTACGATGATAACGGTTTAAGAGTTAAAAAGCAGGATTCCACAGGCACAACCCGTTACACCTACGATAACGGTAAGATCGTTCACCAATATACTGAAAATAATAATATAATAACCAATGAACTGTTCTTCCGTTACGATGAAAACGGGGCGC
>JAZNEJ010000007.1:0-21874 GCA_045588575.1 Eubacteriales bacterium
CTGTCTAATTGTGTCTTGTGCTTGCTGAAAAAGAAGCGGAAGATTTCCGCAAATATAATAGGTGAAAATAAGATGATGATTTTCTTTGCCGTCAACTTGAAAATAATGTCGGCAAAATGTCGGCAAAGGGCAAAAAATATAACCCTATCGTCTAAACAACGATAGGGGTAATTTTCTTAAAAACCCTTATAAATCAAGCCTTTGAAGCTTCTTCAATCGCAACGGCAACTGCTACAGTCATACCGACCATAGGGTTGTTACCTGCACCGATTAAGCCCATCATTTCAACGTGAGCGGGAACAGAAGAAGAACCGGCAAACTGAGCGTCGCCGTGCATTCTGCCCATAGAGTCTGTAAGACCGTAGGAAGCAGGGCCTGCAGCAACGTTATCGGGGTGGAGAGTTCTGCCGGTACCGCCGCCGGAAGCAACGGAGAAGTATTTTTTGCCGTTTTCAATAGCCCATTTCTTATAAGTACCTGCAACGAGGTGCTGGAAACGGGTGGGGTTGGTGGAGTTGCCGGTGATAGAAACGTCAACGTTTTCGAGCTGCATAATTGCAACGCCTTCCAAAACGTCGTTAGCACCGTAGCAAAGAACCTTAGATTTTTCACCGTCGGAATATGCGTGCTTATCGAGAACCTTTAAGGTGTTGGTGTAGAAATCGTATTCGGTTTTAACGTAGGTAAAACCGTTAATTCTCGAAATAATGAAAGCAGCGTCTTTTCCAAGACCGTTTAAAATAACCTTTAAGGGTTCTTTTCTTACTTTGTTAGCGGTTCTTGCAATACCGATAGCGCCTTCAGCAGCAGCGAAAGACTCGTGTCCTGCAAGGAAGCAGAAGCATTTGGTTTCTTCGCGGAGAAGCATTGCGCCGAGGTTGCCGTGGCCTAAGCCAACGTTACGTGATTCGGCAACGGAACCGGGAACGCAGAAAGCCTGAAGACCGATGCCGATTGCTTCAGCGGCGTCTGCAGCGTTTTTAATGCCTTTTTTAAGAGCGATAGCGGTGCCGAGGGTGTAAGCCCAAACTGCGTTCTCAAAAGCTATGGGCTGAACGCCTTTAACTATTGATTCAACGTTAATATTCTTAGAGAGGCAGAGTTCGTTAGCATCTTCAAGAGATTTAAAACCGTATTCGGCAAGAACTTTGTCGATGCCTGCCATTCTTCTTTCTTTTCCTTCAAAATTGGCCATTTTAAAACCCTCCTTATTCCTTTCTGGGATCGACGTACTTGGCGGCGTTTTCGAATCTGCCGTAAGTGCCGATGTTCTTCTCGTAGGCTTCGTTGGGGGTGAGACCCTTTTTGATGCCATCCATCATTTTGCCAAGGTGAACGAACTGATATCCGGTAACCTCGTTGTTGTCATCGAGAGCAAGCTTAAGGATGTAGCCTTCAGCCATTTCAAGATATCTAACACCTTTTTCTTTGGTGCCGAACATTGTTCCAACCTGAGAACGAAGACCTTTGCCGAGGTCCTCAAGGCTTGCGCCAACGGGAAGACCGTTTTCAGAGAAAGCGGTTTGAGTTCTGCCGTAAACGAGCTGGAGGAAAATTTCTCTCATTGCAACGTTAATAGCGTCGCAAACGAGGTCGGTATTTAAAGCCTCTAAAATGGTTTTGCCCTGGAGAATTTCACAAGCCATAGCGGCAGAGTGAGTCATGCCGGAGCAACCGAGAGTTTCAACGAGGGCTTCTTCGATAATTCCGTTTTTTACGTTAAGAGTGAGTTTGCAGCAACCCTGCTGAGGTGCGCACCAACCAATACCGTGTGAAAGGCCGGAAATATCTTTAATTTCGTAAGCCTTAACCCATTTGCCTTCTTCGGGAATGGGAGCAGGACCGTGATTGGGGCCTTTTGCAATGCTGCACATAGCCTGAACTTCATGTGTACAATTCATATTAAAACTCCTTTGCTTTATTTAACTAATTAATTATATCAATTTTTAAATTAATTTTCAATAGATAAACGAAAAAAACATTATTTTATATATTAATTAGAGTCGGTTGAACAAACGGTAATACAAATTATTTTATTTGCGTAAGGCTTTAATGAATCGGTTAAGGAAAGAAGGGTAGAGCCTGTTGTAACAACGTCATCTATAACGATAATATTTTTACCTTCTATTGCTTTCGTGTCGATTACAAGATAAGCACCTTTGATATTTTCATATCTTGAAGCTTTACTTTCGGAAAGACTTTGGGGCGCCGAATGTTTAATTCTTTTAACGGCATTATTCACAACGGTTAAGTCAAGATTTTTGGCAAATGTTTTGGCAATAAATTCCGACTGATTAAATCCTCTTTCACGCTTTCTTTTAGAAGATAAGGGAACGGGAATAACAATAGGCGGAGAAGAAAAACCGAAATTATTAACCGTCTTATAAAGAGATGCTAATTTTTCACCCAAAACTTTTGCGGAAACTTTGTTTGCGTTGAATTTTAAATTAAGAATGGCATCTCTCGAAACCGACTTATATTTACAATAAGAAATACACTTTATTTTGTTATCTAAAGTTCTACGCTGAATTTCGGGAGTAAAAAGGGCAGAACAATCCGAACAAAGATGAAGAGTGTTATCGGCATCTATTACTTTGTTACAGCAAACACAACGGTTTGGGAATAAATACGCCCATAAAAATTCAGATATTTTTTCATTCATTTTCGAATTCACGCCTGATAAGATATTTTAATCCGCAATAACTTGCATTTGACTTGCCGTTTTCAACCATTTTGGCAATGGTTTCCTTTTTACCTACAAATATAAGAAGTGATTTTGCTCGAGTAACCGCGGTGTAAAGCAAACAGCGATTTAAAAGCGGCTTGGGAGCTTCGAAAACGGGAATGATAATTGCTTTAAATTCACTTCCTTGACTTTTGTGAACAGTTATTGCATAAGCCGGTTCAAGCTCTCCGAGCATATCGTAGGAATATACGGCAACCTTATCGTCAAATCTAACAGTTAACATTTGCATAGGCTTGTTTACCGATGTGATTATACCGATATCCCCGTTATATAGACCTTTTCCGCCTTCATCAAAATCTTTCGTCCACGGGATTTCATAATCGTTTTCGCACTGCATAACCTTATCGCCAAGAGCAAAAATGTGGTTTTTGAAAGTTATAGAGTTTTCTTCTCGGTTATTATAGTTTAGCGCAGCTTGCAAAACTTTGTTTAAAGCCTCAGTTCCGCACATAGTAAGTCTTGTTGGAGCAATTACCTGAATGTCTTGCAACGGATTAAATCCGTATGCTTCGGGAAGTCTGGTTGAAACAAGATTTGAAACAGTCAAGCAAACGTCGGTTTCCGAAGAACGCGGCATAAAGAAAAAGTCTTTGGAGTTATTTTTTAAATTAGGGAGTTTACCGTCTATAATGTCGTGCGCGGCAACGATAATGTCCGATTGAGCTGCTTGCCTGAAAATTTTTGTAAGAACAATCGTTTTAATACAGTTGGAGGAAACGAGATTACTGAAAAAATTTCCTGCCGCAACGGGAGGTAACTGGTCGGCATCGCCAACTAAAATAATAGAGGTAGAATCGGAAGTGGCTTTAAAAAGAGCGGACATAAGCATAACGTCGGCCATAGAGGCTTCATCAATAATTATATAATCCGCTTCAAGAGTGTCCTCTTCATTTTTGCGGAAAATATATTTCTTAGCCGAGCTTTTTTCCATTTCTAAAAGACGGTGAATTGTTTTTGCTTCTCTGCCGGTAAGCTCTTCAATTCTTTTTGCGGCTCTTCCCGTAGGGGCGGCAAGTAATACTTTCTTTTCGCTTTTTTCAAGCACATCGAGTATGCATAAAAGAGTGGTGGTTTTGCCTGTTCCGGGACCGCCGGTTAAAATTGAAATTTTAGAAGAAATGCATTCGCAAACCGCTTTCTTTTGCATATCGTTAAACTTTATGCCGCTTGCTGCTTCACGCTTTTCTATATGGATATCAACAGGTATAGCCTTAGGCTTGGAATTCACCATAGCGGCAATACGGCTTGCCAAATAACACTCGGCATCGTAATAAGGGGTTAAATAAATAGCGGTTATTCCGTTAATATCCTCGTCTTCGCAAAGCTCACCTGAGATAATGAGGTCTTCAAGCAAAGGGAAGACGGATTCTTCTTCAATTTTAATTATTTTTGCGCAGGTTTCAATTAACTTTTCTTTAGGCAAAAAGGTATGTCCGTTGCCGAGATTGTGAGAAAGAATATATTTAAGCATTGCCTTAATGCGAATTTCGGCGTTAAAGGCAATTCCGAGCTTGCTCGCGAGTAAATCGGCCTTTTTAAAAGAAACGGCAATGTTTTCTTCGGTTAAAATATAAGGGTTTTCTTTAATTAAAGAAATCGCCGATGAGCCCAAAGCGTAATAAGCGTCCATTGCGTTTTGGGGAGTAAGACCATGGCTTTGAAAAAACAAAATTATAGGCTTGATTTCAAGAAGCTTTTTAAAATTTTCCGAAATAAGATTTGCTTTTTTAGAGGTAATTCCTTTGATTTCACAAAGTCTTTCGGGATAATTTTCAATTATATCAAAAGTGTCTTTTCCAAAACGCCCCGTAATTCTGGCGGCGGTTTGAGGACCAACACCTTCAAAAAGACCTGATGCAAGATATTTGGCAATTTCATTTGAATTGTCGGGCATAGACGTTTCGAAGCTTTCAATTTTAAATTGATTACCGTATTTTGGGCTGGAAATATATTTGCCTGTTGCGGTTATATGCTGACCTTCGCCCAAGGAAGATAACAAACCAACGGCAATAACAGAACCGGAATCGTTTTCGATTTCCAACACGGTATAACCGTTTTCTTTGTTTCTGTAAATTATTTTGTCTATTTTGCCCGATAAAGTTACAATTTCTTCATCCATAGAAAAACCTCATAAAAAAACAGCAGTGATTTTGTTCACCGCTGTTTAAGTGCTTTAATAATATCTCATAACAGAAACTACTCTGCCGAGAATTTCGGCTTTATCAACAACGATGTCTTTGTAGTTTTCGTTTTCAGGACGCAAAATAATTTTTTCACCTGAACGGTAAAATCTTTTGCAGGTCGCCTCATCGTCAATAAGAGCAATAACGATTTCACCGTTTCCGGCAGCGGGAGTTTTTCGAACGATGACTATATCACCGTTTAAAATTCCCGCATTTATCATGCTTTCGCCTTTAATTGAAAGAGCGAAAAGCTCGTTATCATTATATTTTTTGCCGTTGGCATAGAAGGGGACCATTTGCTCAAAATTTTCTTCGGCTAAAATGGGTTGACCGGCGGCAACTTTGCCTAAAAGAGGTACTTGTGTTGTGAAATTGAATTGAGCGGGAATGAGCGAACGGCTTTTATTGGGAGTGCTTATAAGACGTCCGTCTGCTATAAGATTATCAACGTGCGCCTGAACGGTTCCCGGCGATTTAAGACCAACGCCTTTTCCGATTTCTCTTATTGAAGGCGGAATTCCGTTTTTTAAATAATAATCTTCAATAAATCTGTAAATCATTTCCTTGCGTTCATTAAATTTCAAAAAATATACCTCCTTTCAAAGAGTAAAACTGCCAAGACTGTTTGTGAAAGCCTTGGCAGAAAAGTTATTAGTTACAAATTGTGGTTTCGGTCTGTCTGTCGAAGATGTTAAGCTTATCGGGGTCGATAGCAATCTTAATCTTATCACCGGGCATGATAGCTGTTGTGGGCTTAACTCTTGCGGTAAACTTGTTGCCGTCAATGTCGAGATAAAGGTAAGTTTCAGCGCCCATAAGTTCGGTAACTTCAACTTCAGCGGTGATGGTGCTGTCTTTCAAGCTTTCCATATAGAAGTCTTCGTTATGAAGATGTTCGGGTCTGATACCGAGAATAACAGGTCTTTCTTCTTCAACGGCATTAACAACCTTTTTAAGCTCTGCTTTCTCTTCGGGGAGCTTAATAGAGAAGCCTGCGAATTCAACGTAAACGTTGCCATCCTTCTTCTTTTTGAGCTCAGCATCGATAAAGTTCATTTGAGGAGAACCGATGAAGCCTGCAACGAAGGTGTTACAAGGACGCTCGTAAAGGTTTTGAGGAGTGTCAACCTGCTGAATAAGACCGTCTTTCATAACAACGATTCTGTCAGCCATTGTCATAGCTTCGGTCTGGTCGTGAGTAACGTAAATGAAAGTGGTTCCGAGCTTTAAGTGGAGTTTCGAAATTTCGGTTCTCATCTGAGCACGGAGCTTTGCGTCGAGGTTTGAGAGAGGTTCGTCAAGTAAGAAAACCTTAGGCTCACGAACAATAGCACGACCCAAAGCAACACGCTGACGCTGACCGCCTGACAAAGCCTTCGGCTTTCTGTCGAGAAGGTGAGTGATGTCGAGAACTCTGGCAGCCTCTTCAACTCTCTTTTTAATATCATCCTTGGGAACTTTACGGAGCTTAAGACCGAAAGCCATGTTCTCAAAAACAGTCATATGAGGATAAAGAGCGTAGTTCTGGAAAACCATCGCGATATCTCTGTCTTTGGGAGCAACATCGTTAACCAAACGGTCACCGATGTAAAGCTCACCTTCGGTAATTTCTTCAAGACCTGCAATCATTCTTAAAGTGGTTGATTTGCCGCAACCGGAGGGACCAACCAAAATAATAAACTCTTTGTCTTTGATTTCAAGGTTGAAATCAGAAACAGCGAGAACGTTACCGGCATATTTCTTATAAATTTTTCTAAGTGAAAGACTTGCCATTTTATTTCCTCCTGAATTGGTTTGCTAAAAACCAAAATTATCTTGATAATTATACTACAAAATTCGCAAAAATGCCATTGGCGTATTCTACAATTTTTTATTTTTTTTTTGTGTATTTTGCACAATTGGTAAGATTAATCTTTAAAATTGAGGCATTTTATGCGGTTGAGAGCTTTTTCGGTGATTTCTCTGGAGCCGAAAGCGGTTAAACGGAAATAGCCTTCGCCCATTTCACCGAAGCCGGAGCCGGGTGTTCCAACCACCTGAACGTTTTCAAGAAGGTAATCGAAAAACTCCCAAGACTTCATGCCGTTAGGGCATTTAAACCAAATGTAAGGAGCATTTTCTCCGCCGAAAACGGTAAGACCTATTTCTGAAAGAGTCGTTCTTATCAAAGCGGCGTTTTCCATATAATAGTCAATATTTGCTTTTATTTGTTTTTTACCTTCTTCGGAGTAAATTGCTTCGGCAGCTCTCTGAACTATATAGGGAGTTCCGTTATATTTTGTTGCATGACGTCTTGCCCAAAGAGAGTTGAGAGAAACCGTTCCGTTTGCATTTTCCGCCATAATGTCTTTCGGAACAACGGAATATCCGCATCTTACGCCTGTGAATCCTGCGGTTTTAGAAAAGCTTCTGAATTCAATTGCGCATTTTCTTGCGCCTTCTATTTCGTAAATTGAACGGGGGAGTTCGGGATTTCTTATATACGCCTCGTAAGCCGAATCGTAGAGAATTACAGAGCCGTTTTTAAGAGCGTAATCAACCCATCTTTTAAGCTGTTCTTTGGTCATTGCAGAGCCGGTAGGATTGTTGGGAGAGCAAATATAAATCATATCTGCGGCGAAATCGGGAGGCTCGGGACAAAATCCGTTTTCGGCAGTACCGTTTACAAATTTAATATTTCTTCCGCTCATAAGGTTAGTATCAACGTAAACGGGATAAACGGGGTCGGTAACCAAAACCAAGTTATCGTCGCCTAAAATTTCAACAATGTTTCCGGTATCGCACTTTGCGCCGTCGGAAACGAAAATTTCATCGTAAGCGATGTCTAAACCTCTGTCGGTATAATCGTTTTTAAGAATTGCGTTTTTAAGAAAATCATAGCCGTAATCAGCGGGATAACCTCTGAAAGTTTTAATATCTCCCATTTCTGCAGAAGCTTTTTCAAGAGCTTTTACAACTGCGGGGACAAGGGGAAGAGTAACGTCGCCAACACCGAGACGGAGCACTTCTTTTTCCGGATGTGCCTTTATGTAGTCATCGGATTTTCTTTTTACGGTAGAAAAAAGATAACTGTCTTTTAATCTGAGATAATTTGAATTTGCCTTAACCATTTTTATATACCAAACCTTTCAAAAAAAGATTATTTTTTTAATTTTTCCAGTTGTTCCTCACTTAAAACGCCTTCAAAGACGAATTCTGCCGGACCCGACATAAATATATGCCCGTTTTCAGCAAGCTCAAAAGAGAGGACTCCGCCCAAAAGAGAAATATCGGCCTTTTTATCTATATATCCGTTTAAAACGGAGGCGGCAAAAACAGCCGAAGCTCCCGTGCCGCAAGCCAACGTTTCACCGCTTCCTCTTTCCCAAACACGCATAAAAATACCGTTTTCGGTTAATTCGGCAAATTCAACGTTAACTCTTTCGGGGAAAAAAGGATGAAATTCAAAAGCGGGACCTATTGAAGCGAGGTTAATATTTTTAACGTTTTCAGTAAAAATAACAAAATGCGGATTTCCCATAGAAATCGCAGTGCCCAAATAAACTTTATTGTTTACCTTGACGGGCTTGTTTATAAAATGCTCGCCGTTAAAATTGATGGGAATTTTTTGAGGCGTTAAAATGGGTTTGCCCATATCGACCTTAACGGAAATAACTTTTCCTTTTTTTGTTTCGAGCTTTAAATTTTTAATGCCCGATAACGTTTCCAAAGAAAACTCACTTTTTTGAGTAAGCCCTTTTTCATAAACATATTTTCCAATGCAACGGGTTGCGTTTCCGCACATTTTAGCTTCGGAGCCGTCCGAGTTAAAAATTCGCATTTTAAAGTCCGCTTTTTCGGAAGGGGAGATGAGCACAATGCCGTCGCCGCCAACACCGAAATGCCTGTCGGAAATCAGAGCAGAAAGCAAATTTGGATTTTCTATTTTTTCTGTAACTTCGTCGAAATAGATGTAATCGTTTCCGATGCCGTGCATCTTGGTAAACTTCAAGAGGTTAAACGGCTTCGTCGGTTGCCTGAAGAGCCGCGCCTATTGCCGTTGCGTAAAGAGCCGAATCGGGAACGATAAACTTAATGTTAAACATTGCCGAAAGGTCGTCTTTAACGGGATGAATATGAGGAATTTGCGATAAATTACCGGTTAAAACTATATCTGAAATATTTTCTGGTTTTGCTGCAAAAATAGCAAGCATACCGGCGGTTTGAAAAACAAGGTTTAAAATACCGAGCGCTATATCGGATTTCGTTGCAAGGTCAGAAACTCTGCCGAAATTCGAAGCGGTTGTGTGGGGCATAAGAAGGTTCATTTTATCTTGGGTTATGTCGCCGACCTTAAGGTCTATTTTAGAGAGGTCGCCGCTTGAAGCAAGCTCACTTATGCTGTCAACCGTTCTTACGTTAAGCATGAGGTTGGAAAGACCTAAAAGAGTGCCGCCGCCAACGCCCGTGCCGCCGACGTGTATTATTTCGCCGTCTTTAGCTTTAACAATTGCGGTGCCTGTTCCCAAGCTTACGATAATAGCCTTGGAAAGTCCGGTAAGATAAAGGCCGCCTCTGCCTATGCATTGAAATTCATTGGCGGTTTTAACCTTTATGCCGTAAATATTATCTTTAATTGCACCTGAGCCAACACCCGTAACGCAAATATTTTTAATATCGGATAATTTAATATCATTATTATTTATAAATCTTCCGAAAGCGCCGAAAGTAGAGGTTACGGGGTCGTTTGCGGTAACCTTAAATAAATCCTTGATTTTTCTGTTTTCATCCATACCGACGATTTTGGTTGTGCTTCCGCCGATATCAATTCCTATTGAATACATAAAAACCACGTTCCTTGAAATATAGTATGATTATAGCAGAATAATACTCTGAAAAACAACTCCTATATTGCGGAGTTTTACTAATACCCACCTTGCCGTGTGATATGCAAATTCAAAAACCCGAAAAAATATCAGGCGGATATCGGTGATGCACACATCGGGCTTCCAACGTCCCTGAAAACAGGGGAGGCCTGCGCACACAGTGGGCAGTATTGCATATCCAAATTTGAAAGTTGTTAGTTTTGATTTGCTTTATCATCACCAACAAAGCAGGGGGAAATCAACCTTCGAGAGTATAGTCTCCGTTTAAGCTTTCGTTAAAAGCGGCAACAACTTTGTCGAATTCGTCATCGTCATCAATAGTGGAATAATATTCTTCGTTGTTTGCATCGTCGCTGTCGACTCTTAAAACAACATATTCTCCGTCTTCGTTGTCGCTTCCGTCTTCGTTAATCGGAATTAATGCAATATAAGTTTTGCCGTCAAGCTCAAGTGCATCTAAAACCTCGAAATCTCTTTCGTTACCTTCATCGTCGGTAAGAGAAATAAGGTCGGGGGTAAAATCTTCGTCTTCATCAAAGCCTTGGAATTTTTCGTCAGCCATTGTAAAATCTCCTTTAACATAATTACTTATATTATATTCTAATATTTTTGCGAGAAATAGTCAACATCTATAAAGAAAATATTATGTAAATTCGGTAAATAGAATAGTAAATACACAAAGAAAAGAAAAAAATAAAAAAATCTTTGAAAATAGATTGACAAAAGCAAATAGTTGTACTATAATAATATGGCTTTTCAAATGAATGCACTTGTAGCTCAGGTGGATAGAGCAACTGCCTTCTAAGCAGTGGGCCAGGAGTTCGAGTCTCTTCAAGTGCGCCAAAAAACGACGTGTTTAGGCACGTCGTTTTTGTTTTATTGACTGGTTTTTTTATTTATGATATAATTATGAAAAAATTGAGCAAAATATAAAAAATTTTTACGTAAGGTATTGCTCGTTACGCTGGGTAATGTTTTATAATGGGTTACAAGGAGGCGAAAAGCTATGTCAAAATATACAACGGGAGACATTGCAAAGCTTTGCGGCGTATCGGTAAGAACGGTGCAATATTACGATTCGAGAAATATTCTTGTGCCAACCGAGTTTTCCGAGGGCGGCAGAAGACTTTATTCGGAAGATGCTTTAAAACGTATGCGAATTATTTGCTTTTTACGAGAAGCCGGTGTTTCAATTAACAGAATAGGCGATTTGTTTGAAGAAAAACATCCCGAAAAAATAATTTCCGTTTTGCTTTCAGAGCAGGAAAATGAGATTCGAGAGGAAACAGCAGAACTGGAAAAAAAGCTTGAAATTATTGAAAGCATCAAAAATGAAATTAAAGAAACTAAAAAGTTTTCCGTTGAAACAATAGGTGATATAGCGCACGTTATGAAACAAAAAAGCAAGTTAAGAAAATTATATTTGAAATTGATATTAAGTGCCGTTCCGCTTGGAATAGTTGAAGTTATCGCAATAGTTCTTTTAATAACCCATAATCTTTGGTGGTTTTTTCTGGGTTATGTGGCTCTTGCAATTCCGTTTGCGGTTTTGCTCTCGCACTATTATTACAAAAGAGTGGCTTATATTTGTCCTGAATGCCACGAGATGTTTAAACCGACCTTTAAAGAAATGTTTTTTGCTTATCATACGCCGAAAATGCGGCGTTTAACCTGTTCTAATTGCGGTCATAAAGGCCTTTGCATTGAGGTTTACGATGAGAAGGGGGAAAATAAATGAATATGCTCCAAATTAATGGATTATATAAAAAATTTGGTGATAAAGAGGTTTTAAAAGGGCTTAATTTAACCGTGCCGGAGCACAGTATATACGGTTTTATAGGTAAAAACGGCTCGGGTAAAACAACAACGATGAAAACGGTGCTCGGGCTTTTAAAGGCAGACGCGGGTGAAATTAGCGTTAACGGTGAAAAGGCAGTTTACGGACAAACCGCCACAAACCGTTATATAGGCTATCTTCCCGACGTTCCCGAATTTTATCCTTTTATGACAGCCGAGGAATTTCTTCGCTTTTGCGGTGGAATAACGGGAATGGATAAAACTGAAACCGAAGAAAGAATTAAGGAACTTCTTTTGCTTGTAGGACTTTCAGAGGAAAAACACCGCATAAAAGGCTTTTCGAGAGGAATGAAGCAACGCTTGGGCATTGCACAAGCACTTTTAAATAAGCCGAAGCTTCTCATTTGCGATGAGCCCACAAGCGCGCTTGACCCTGTTGGAAGAAAAGAAATTCTGGATATTCTTTTAGCCGTAAAAGAACAAACCACGGTGCTTTTTTCCACTCACATTCTTTCGGACGTTGAACGTATATGCACCGACGTTGCCTTTCTTAATAACGGAGAAATAACCGTTTGCGGCAAACTTAACGATATAAAAACGAAATATCGCCGAGAGGAATATCAAATAGAAACCGAAAAAGAGGAAGACGTTAATTTGTTTATTAAAAACTTTCCCACTGCGAAACAAACGGGTGCAAATAAAATCGTATTCAAAGAGGGAACACACACCGCTTTCGATTTAATGCGTTTTGCGGCAGATAACAAAATATCTCTTTTGAAATTAGAACACGTAGAGCCCACCTTAGAGGATTTGTTTATGGAGGTTACCGAAAAATGAAAAGCTTAATTACTTTCATAAAAAAAGAATTTTTAGGTCAAATCCGCTCGGTAAAGCTCATAATTTTGGTGGCTTTGTTCGTTTTATTCGGAATTATGAATCCTGCCATTGCAAAGATTACACCTTGGCTTTTTGAGCTTTTTGAAGACGTTCTTGCCGAAAGCGGAATGGCAATAACCAATTTACAGGTAAGCGCAATGGATTCGTGGGTGCAGTTTTTCAAAAATATTCCCATGGCGTTAATCGTTTTCGTTATACTTGAAGGAACAATATTAACAAAAGAATATTCCTCGGGCACCTTAATTCTTTCATTAACCAAAGGCTTGGAGCGGTTTAAGGTTTTAATTTCAAAAATAACAGTTCTTATAATCGTTTGGAGCTTGTGCTATTGGCTTTGCTTTGCAATTACCTATTTCGGAAATATGCTTTTTTGGGATAATTCAATAGCTCAAAACCTTGCTTTTTCTGCAATTTGCTGGTGGCTGTTTGGTATGTTTATAATTTCACTCATAGCCTTGTTTTCAACTGTCGGAAAATCAATAGCGGCTGTGTTACTCGGCACGGGCGGTGCGGTTTTTGCTTTTTCCATAATAGGCTTAATTCCCAAAATAAACCGTTTTTTGCCCACAATGTTAACCGACGGAAACTCTTTGGTTTACGGACTTTTAAAGGTTGAAGATTATTTACCGAGCTTTGCAATTACAATAGCTTTAACGGTAATATGCCTTGCTGTTTCAATACCGATATTTAATAAAAAGCAACTATAAAGCTAAATAACTTTACAAACAAAAAGAGCGTCTTTTGACGCTCTTTTTGTTTTTCCGCTTGTAAATAAGTTTTTAAAGTGCTATAATGTTTTTATAGCATAAATATTACCTGAAAAATGAAAGGAAAAGAAAATGGAAATCTCTGAGAAGTCAATGAAACTTCTTCTTAAAATGCAGCAAAATGAAACCGATGAAGCGGCAACCTATAGAGCAATCTCCGCACACGTAAAAAAGAAAGAAGATAAGGAAATTCTTTTAAAGCTTGCAAATGAAGAGGCAACTCACGCTTTAATTTGGGAGCAATATACCAAAAAGAAATTAAAAGTAAACAAATTCAAGGTTTTCAGAAGAAAATTAACGGCAATTATTTTCGGATTCACCTTTGCAATAAAGCTTATGGAAAAGGGCGAGGGTAATGCCACGAATATATACGCTACCTTGTTTGAGGAAATTCCTGAAAGCAAGAAGATAGCAAAGGAAGAAGAAGCTCATGAGCAGGCTTTAATAGCAATAACCGATGAAGAAAGATTAAAATACGTAGGTTCTATGGTTTTAGGCTTGAGTGATGCTTTGGTTGAACTTACAGGCACGCTTGCAGGTCTTTCATTTGCGCTTCAAAACACAAAGCTTATAGCTCTTTCGGGACTTATAACCGGCATTTCCGCAACGTTATCAATGGCCGCATCGGAATTTATGGCGGCGAGAAGCGAAGGCAGAAACGATGCGCTTAAAAGCTGCCTTTACACCGGCATAGCCTATCTCATAACGGTAGCTCTCTTGGTTCTCCCTTATTTATTACTTCCCACAACGGGCTACCTTGCAGCTTTAATAATAATGCTTTTCACTGTTGTTTTAATAATTGCGGTTTTCAATTATTACATAGCCGTTGCAAAGGATATGAGCTTCAAAAAACGCTTCTTTGAGATGGCGGGAATAAGCATTGGCGTTGCAGTAGTTGCTTTCGTAATCGGTCTTTTGGTTAAAACCTTCTTGGGAATAGACGTTTAATTGGATAAAATAAAAGCTCCGCGGAAAATGCCAATGTCATTAAGTTAAGAAAAATTTTGATTTAATACAATTGTTGACAAAGCAAGTGCGATATAGTATAATTAAGGTAATAAAAGCAAAAAATGGTAAAAACAAAATAATTGTTTGTGTGTGGAAAGGTAGTTGTCACTCTGAAACATAGCAGTATAGCAAGAAATTACTATTAACCTCACTTTTTATCTACAGTCAGACGTACTGCCTTTTATTTTTAAAAGGTCAGTGCGTCTTTTTTGTTTTTGAAATTTATAAAAATACTAATTAAAAAAGAGGAAAAAGTTATGGATGAACCGTCACAGTCTTTTAATATTTAACAAGGAGGTGAATCGGAGGATTTTTATAAACAATAAAAATTATCATAAGATTATGGAGTGGTAATATGAAAATTCTTAAATATGCAACATTTTTATTTATATTAATTTTTATGCTTGGAGCTCCGCTTGCCGTATCGGCAACGGAAGATAAATTAGATACCGAACCATTAACCGCCGAAGAGTTGGCTGAAGTTTTAGAAAATAAAAAGTTTGAAAAACTCACGTCTTATATTCCAATAGGGGCATCGAGCTTTGATATCGGAGATGATAATGCGCTCTTGATAGGCGCAAATGAAAACTATGATTTTGCTTATATTGTGGTTTACGATGAAATGGGATGTTTCCAGTATGGATTTAGGATACCTGAAACGGGGAAATCTTATGTATTTTGGATTGGAGAAAATATAGGTTATTACTCTATTCGCGGTTCAAAGATATATACAATAGACAAGGAGGGCAATATAATAGACGTAGTCCGCGTTTTAAGCACAACAAAAAATTACACTTATCAACACGATGTTTTAGATTCACGCACCCAAAAGGTAGGCAATTACACCTATACCTTAACAAATGAAAACGCTTTCCTTGATTTTTTTGGTCCTTCATATAAAAAAATAATAAAAACAAGTGAAGACGGAACTGATACGGTTGTATATGATGCAACTAAATCTCAAGGAAACAACAGTAGCTTTAATATTCAAGAATATATACCGATAATATTGATTTTCACTTTTATAATTACACCGTTGGTTGCAGGTATAAACTTGCTTATTGTGCCTAAAATGGTAAAAAATCGAATTTCACACGAGAAAAAGCGCAGACAAGAAGAAAACAACTCCGAAGAAAATTAGGCAAAACCAACCCAGCCGCAAACTTATGTTTGCGGCTGGGTTCTTGTTTTGCGGTTAAGTTAATTAGGGCTTTTTTTCTTCGGTGGCTTTTTATTTGAAAGGGGATTACTTTCAAAAGCCGATTTAAGCCGTTCGTTTTGAATGTGAGTGTAGATTTGCGTTGTTCCAAGATTTGAATGGCCCAAAACCTCTTGTAAAATTCTAAGGTCGGTGCCGCTTTGATACATAAGCGTTGCGGCGGTGTGCCTGAGCTTATGCACTGAAAGATGCTCTGTATCAAGACCTGCGGCGGAAAGATATTTTTTTACCAACCACTGAACAGTTTTCGGGCTTATTCTTTTGTTTTGACGGGAAATAAAGAGTGCTCTTTCACCCTTAACGTCGGGACGCACGGCAAGATAAGCGTCAAGCGCATCAAGCGTGGCTTTGTTAAGATAAATAAGCCTTTCCTTATTTCCTTTACCCAAAACAACCAATGAGTTGCTGTTTCGGTTAATGCTTGAAAGATTTATTCCGCAAAGCTCCGAAAGACGTATTCCGGAATTTAAAAAAAGCGTTATTATCGCATAGTTTCTTTCGGCAAAATCGCCGTCAACCGAGTCTAAAAGCTTTACCGAATCTTCCGTTGAAAGATAACGGGGGAGAGATGCCTTTATTTTGGGCGCATCGAGGTCTTTTGCGGGGTTGGGGAAATTAAGGTCAACCGATGTGGTTAAAAACTTGTAAAAGCCTCTCAAAGAAGAAACCTTTCTTGCACGCGCCTTCGCACTGTTTCCTCTTTCAGACTGCATAAAACTCAAATAACCGTAAAGGTCGCCAAGCTTAACCGTTCTTAAAAGCTCCAAATCAACACTTTTAACCGATATTTCTTCAAAAGGCGTATTTTTCGGCACGAGTTTTTTATATAAAAGCAAAAAACGGAAAAAGGTTTGCAAATCGAGATAATATTCAAAAACCGTTAAAGGAGAACGCCCTTTTACAACCTCAATATAGTGAAGAAAATCAACCAAAACGGCGGGCAAATCTTCATATTTTATTTTATTCAACGAAATCGCCCTCCCGTTTTAATATTTATTTTTCCAACTTTATTTTTGCATCGGAATTGAGATAGAGTTTATAAACAGAAGAAATTTTTTCGGCAGTTTGCTCGAAAGAGTAGCTTTTTGCCATATTAAGAGCCTCATTTCTCATTGATTCAACTGCCTTTTGGTCGAGTGATGCGAATTTGCAAATCTTTTCGCAGTAATCGTCTTCGTTTTCAAAGAGATAACCGTTAACGCCGTCGAATAAAACTCCGTCAAGACACTTATCTTTCATAGCAATAACGGGGAGCGAAGCAGCCATTGCTTCAATATATGTGAGCCCTTGGGTTTCACTTGTTGAAGCCGAAGCAAAAACATTACCCATTGCGTAATAAAGGCCTATTTCGGAATGGTTAACCTTTCCGGTGAATATAACACAATCGGAAAGATTAAGGCTTTCGGCCTGTGCTTTAAGACGTTCTTCTTGAGGTCCGTAGCCGACGACGAGCAAAACGGCATTTTTAATGGTTTGCTTTATCTTGGGCATTGCTCTTATTAAAAGGTCGATATTTTTTTCTTCGGCAATTCTTCCGAGATAAACTATTACAAATTTATCTTCAAGACCGTAATTGGAGCGCAAAGCCGCAATTTGTTTTTCTGAGAAGTTGCTTCTTTTAAGAGCTTCGGTGTTTATGCCCGACGGAATTACGAATATTTCATTTTCAATATTATAGCTTAATAATGCTTCTTTGGTTTTTTCGGTGGGAGCAATTAAAGCCGAGGTTCCGTGAGCGTAGAGATAAACGAGCCATCTTACCAAACGTCTTGCGGCGCTGTTGAAATGCCCGTTAGTTACGTAATGGGTATAGTCTTCATACATAGTGTGATAAGTGTAAATGAGCGGAATTTTTTTACCTTTGCAGAAGGCCGAGGCAATAAATCTCATACTGAATTCGGTGTGAACGTGGCAAACGTCAATGCCGAGACTGCCAAGCAGTTTATATGCGCTTAACGATACGGGACGTGAAATGCGGTAACCGTAAAGCTTTTTAATTCTAATGCCGGGAATTCTTATAACGTTATCCTCGTCAACGAAGATTTTACCTTTGAACTTGGTGTCTTCGGTGGGGGTAATTATGTAAACGGTATGTCCGGCAGACTCAAGCGACTTTTTAAGAGTTTGAACGGCAACGGCAACACCGTTTATATCGGGGGGATATGTATCGGAAAACATTGCAATTGTAAGCGGCTTTGAATTTTCCGATAAAACGTTATTTTTATTTTTGAGAATTGTGTTCATAAAAAACCCTTCAATAAATATATTTGATTTTATTATAGCACTTTGGCAAAAAAAATCAAGTAAAAAAACAAAATGAAGTTAACAAAAATTATAATCAAGAGCGTTTTTAAAATAGTTGTTTTTGCCAAAATAAAAAAAATTAAAAAAATACAAAAAAATGTATTGACATTTGTTTCGAAAAAAGCTATATTTTAAAAAAGAGCCGAAAGGTGATGAGGCAATGTTAGCATCTGTAAAGTTTTTTTGGAAAAGAATGGGCAAGATGAAGCTACCGTATTTTTTTGCATATTTGCTTAGCACGGCGGCTGTAATTTTGCATTTGCAGGTAACTGAATTGACCGGAAAGATGATAGATATGTTTCTTTCGGAAAACAGTCCGCACAGGCCAACTGAAGAGCCCGAATATTTTATTCTTTGGCTTGTTTCAATAGTGGGCATTGTTTTTCTTGTAAACCTTTTTAACTATTGCAAGGTTGTTTTGCTTGAGCATAGCTCGCAGAATATTTTATTTAACGTAAGAAATGAGCTTTACGATAAACTTCAAACCTTAGACTCTCATTTCTATACAAAAAATACCACGGGAGATATGATGTCGAGAGTTACGGGTGATATCGACCTTGTAAGGCACGTTTTTGCGTGGGTTATATATCAGTCATACGAAGCAATTTTAATGTTCGTATATGCTTTCGTAATCCTTTTTCAAAAAAATGCAGTGCTTACGCTCATAATGCTTGCATTTACTCCCGTAATTCTTTTTTATAATAAAAGAATAGCCAAAACCCTTCATCCTCAGCATGCCGTAAACAGAGAGCAGGCAACCGTTTTAAGCACAATGGCAAAGGAAAACATAACGGGAAACAGGCTTGTTAAGGCATTTGTAAGAGAAAAATACGAAAAAGAGAGAATGACAAAAGAAAATAAGAAAATGACCGAATGCTATAAAAAAACCCATAAAATATGGGCAAAAAACAGCACGCCCATAAACTTTTTCTGCACGCTTTACAGTATAATAGGTCTTTTCGGCGGCGCAATACTTTGCATAACAACCCCCGAAAGCTTCACACTCGGAGACCTCACCGTTTTCACGGGTCTTGCTTGGGCATTAAACCAGCCTCTTATTATGAGCGGAACGCTTACAAACGATATTCAAAGATATTCGCCCTCGGCGGAAAAAATAATTTCTCTTTTAACCGTCAATTCAAGAATAAAAGAAAAACCCAATGCAAAAAAGCTTGAAGAAAAAATAGAAACAATAGAGTTTAAAAACGTTTCTTTGAAAATAGACGGCAGTTACATTTTGAAAAATATAAACCTCACCCTTAAAAGAGGTGAGTCGGTTGGAATAATGGGCCCCACGGGTTGCGGAAAGAGTATGCTTGTAGGAATGCTTGCAAGATTTTACGACCCCGTTGAAGGTGAAATTCTCATAAACGGAACCAATATAAAAGAATTCGAATTGAGTTCGCTTCGCAAAAAGTTCGGTTATTCTCATCAGGACGTATTTTTGTTTTCAAACTCAATAGAAGGAAATATAGCTTATTCAGACCCCGATATGCCTTCCGAAAGAGTTTACGATTCGGCAAAAATTGCCGATGCTCATACTTTTATAACGAGAGAAACGATAAACGGCTACGACACCGTAATAGGAGAGAGAGGAATCGGTCTTTCGGGCGGTCAAAAGCAAAGAATAGCGCTTGCCAGAGCCTTGGCAACAAACGCAGAGGTTATAATACTTGACGATACCACCTCCGCCGTTGATATGGAAACGGAAAAGGAAATACAGGAAGGGCTTGAAACTCTTAACGACGTTATGAAAATAATTATCGCGCAAAGAATTACCTCCGTTTATAAGTGCGATAAAATTATAATTATGGACCGTGCGGAAATTTCCGAGATGGGAACACACAAGGAGCTTAAAGATACGGGCGGATATTATTCCCGTGTTTTCAAAATCCAGCACGGCATGCAAAAAGAGGGTTAATGTATGGCAAGAAATACTTACGATATAGATGAAAAACTTGAAACACCCTTTAATGCCAAGCATTTTGCGCGAAGTCTTAAATACACCAAAAAATATAGCATAAAGCTTATATTCAATCTTCTTTTGAGTATTTTCGTAAACGTTATAAACTTACTTACGCCTTATCTTACAATGATAGTAATAGACGAGGTAATACCCAATAAAGATATGGTTAAACTTTGGGTTATTGCGCTTATTTATCTTGCAATAGTGGCAGTAAGCTTTGTTTTAAGCTATTATCAGTCTGTAATGATGAACAAAATAGCGAACGATATGGTTTTCGATATAAGAGAAGATTTATTTGCACATATTCAAGAACTTCCGTTTTCTTATTTTGATAACCGTCCGCACGGCAAAATTCTCGTTAGAGTTGTAAACTACGTTCAAAACGTTGCGGGTTTTCTTTCAAGCGGCTTGGTAAACACCGTAATTCAGGTTTTTTCAATGATAGCCGTTTTAATATTTATGTTTTCGACAAACGTTGAGCTTTCTTTCGTGGTTTTGGCAGGCGTTCCCGTTTTGCTTTTGCTTCTTTTTATAATGAAGCCAATGCAAAGAAAAAACAGAATAGACTTAAACAACAAATCCTCAAACTTTAACGCTTACCTTGCAGAAAGCATAGACGGCGTTAAAACAACTCAAACCTTTGCAAGACAGGAAAAAAATCTTTCTATTTTTTCAAATCTTTCGGTTAAACTCAGAAAAGCTTGGGTAAGACAAGTAGAAATAAATATGATTGTGGGATTTGGTCCGCAGGTTATAGCAACGGGTGTTACAATGCTCGTTTACGGTGTTGGAGCGCTCTTATTAACCGATTTCTCGTTAGGTGTTGTTATTGCCATGGCAGGCTTTGCGGGGCGCTTTTGGGCTCCAATTCAAAATCTGAGCAATATTTATAACGAGCTTATGAATGCGGCAGGCTACCTTGAAAGAATTTTTGAAACTATGGATGAACCTGTTGACATTTGCGATATTGAGGGGGCGATAGAGCTTCCTGAAATAAAGGGCGACGTTGAATTTAAAAATGTTACCTTCAGCTATGAAAAAGGCAAGACTGTTTTAGAAAATCTTTCTTTTAAAGTAAAAGCCGGAGAAAGCATTGCTTTGGTTGGCCCCACCGGTGCAGGAAAATCAACAATTGTAAATCTTCTTTCAAGATTTTACGATATCGATAGCGGTGAAATAACGGTTGACGGCTATAATATTCACAACGTTACCATGAAAAGTCTCAGAAAACAAATGGGCGTTATGCTTCAAGATAGCTTTATTTTCAGCGGAAATATAAAAGAAAATATAAGATACGGACGTCTTGAAGCAACCGATGAAGAAATAATTACGGCGGCAAAGGCCGTTAGAGCAGACGATTTTATAAGCCTTCTTCCCAAACAGTATTTAACCGAAACAAGTGAGAGAGGGAATTCGCTTTCGGCAGGTCAGCGTCAGCTCGTTTCCTTTGCAAGAACGGTTTTATCTAACCCGAAAATACTTATTCTCGACGAAGCTACTTCTTCAATTGATACCGAAACCGAGGCGCTTTTACAAAAGGGAATACAAGGTCTTTTAAAAGGCAGAACTTCGTTTATAATAGCTCACCGACTTTCCACTATAAGAAGCTGCGACCGCATTTTTTATATAGGAAACAAGGGTATAACCGAAAGCGGAACGCACGATGAGCTTATGGCTCTTAAAGGTGATTATTATAATTTGTGTATGGCACAACAACGTGAAATGGAATAAAAAAAGACGGTTCATAACGAACCGTCTTTTTTAGTTGTTTTTAAAAATGTTAATGGTTAATTTCCTTTAACAATATCATACCATGCATTTACTTCGTCGGTAATTGCCTGACCGCCCTGCTCAAGCCATTGCTGGATTGCAACGTCGAAATATTCGAGTTCCTGAACGCCGGTAATGATTTCGTTAACCGCAACGTTTAATGCAGCGGTGAGGTCATCTAACTTCAAAATCATAGTTTCGGTGGGGGCGCCCTGGAACAAGTCTCTTACGGCTTCGGGGTTGGTTTCATAAACGCCTGCAGCGCCGTCAACGCCGTACATTCTTTCCCAATACCAGTAGTTGATGTAATCTCTGCCTTCTTGGTCGAGATATTTCTTAACGTAGTTGTAAA
>JAZNEJ010000008.1:0-336343 GCA_045588575.1 Eubacteriales bacterium
AAAAAAATAATGTATAATATATAGTGTATAAATATATTTTGCATTTGGGAGAAAATTACATGCGTTATTCGGGCGTTTTACTTTTAACAGATTTAGACGGAACTTTTTTAAACGACGACGTTCAAGTTGTTAAGGCAAACATTGATGCCGTTAATAAATTCGTAAGCGAAGGCGGACTCTTCAGCGTTGCCTCGGGCAGACCGCCCGCATCGGCGCTTCAATACGTATGCGAATGCAAGGTGAATTTCCCCGCCATTACCTTTAACGGCGCAATGATTTACGATTTTGAAAAAGAAAAATCCGAAATGGTTTTAAATCCCACCAAGGAAACTGCCGACAAGGTTTTTGAAATTTATAAAAAATTTAACGAAAAATATCCCGATAAGGTTGGCTTTCTCGGCTATTACGAGAAGGATTTAATTGCCGCAAACGATACTAAATATTGTCTTCTTATGAAGCCGTTTGAAAAGCTTAATTTTAAAATTGAGCCCGATTTGAGCAAATTCCCTTTCCCTGCGGTTAAATATATTTTCGTTTCGGAACCCGAAATAATCGACGAGCTCGTTTCGGAGCTTAACACGCACTCCGATAAATTCAGAACAACAAGCCCCGGAAAATATTTTGCCGAGGTTTTAAAAATAGGCGCCGACAAAGGAGCTTCAATGGAAAAGGCGCTTGAATTAAGAAAAGATGAAATTAAAACGGTTGTTGCCATAGGCGATTATTTTAACGACCTTTGCATTTTGGAAAAGGCAGACATTAAGGCTGTTGTTAAAGGTGCTCCCAAAGAGCTTACCGATATTGCCGATTACGTTACCGAGAAATCGAACAACGAGGGCGCGGTGGCAGACCTTATTGAGCATTTGGAGGAAATTTTAAGTGGAAAAGCTCGATAAAATTCTTCAAACGGTTCAAAAACCGGCAAGATACATAGGCGGTGAATTCGGGCAGGTTATTAAAGACGTTAACAGCGTTGACGTCCGTTTTGCCTTCTGTTTTCCCGACAGCTACGATATAGGCATGAGCCATCTCGGAATGAAGCTTCTTTATTCACTTATAAACGCAAGAGAAGACTCATACTGCGAAAGAGTTTTCGCTCCCTCGCTTGAAATGGCGGAAAAAATGAGAGAAGAAAATCTTCCTCTTTTTTCACTTGAAACAAAAACTCCTTTAATACAATTTGATATAGTTGGCTTTACTCTTCAATATGAGCTTTGCTACACCAACGTTTTATATATGCTTGACCTTGCAAACATTCCCTTCCGTTCGAGCGAAAGAGGAAACGGTTATCCGTTAATAGTCGGCGGCGGCCCTTGCACCGTTAACGCCGAGCCCATTGCCGATTTCTTCGATTTGTTTATGATTGGCGACGGCGAAGACGTTATGAACGAGCTTATTTCGCTTTACGCCGACTGCAAAAAGCAAGGCTATGACAAGGCGGAATTTTTGAAAAAGGCGGCAAAGCTCGAGGGTGTTTACGTTCCTTCTCTCTACGAGGTAAGCTATAATGCCGACGGCACCGTTAAAGAAATTAAAAATTCCCCCGAGGCGCCCAAGCAGGTTAAAAGGTGCGTTATAAAAAATTTCGATACCTCTTTTTATCCCGAAACCTTCGTTGTTCCTTATTCCGCCGCAGTGCACGACAGAGCCTGCGTTGAGGTTTTAAGAGGCTGTATGCGAGGTTGCAGATTTTGTCAGGCAGGCTATATTTACCGTCCGCTTCGTGAAAGAAATCCCGAAAGATTAAATGAGCTTGCGAAAAAGCTCGTTAAGGCAACAGGCTACGAGGAGCTTTCACTTCTTTCGTTAAGCACCAGCGATTACACCCGTTTGGAAGAGCTTTTGGAGCTTTTATATTCTTGGACCGACGAGGAAAAAACCTCGATTTCACTCCCGTCTTTGAGAGTAGACAGCTTTACAGACAAAATAAGAGATAAGGTAACCCGTGTTAAAAAATCGGGGCTTACTTTTGCCCCCGAGGCAGGCACTCAACGTCTTCGCGACGTTATTAACAAAAACGTTACCGAGGAGGAGCTTCGCAAAACCGCCGACATTGCTTTCGACGGCGGATATACCTCTTTAAAGCTTTATTTTATGTGCGGTCTTCCCACCGAGCGCGAGGAGGATTTAGAGGGCATTATAAAGCTTTCGGGCGAAATTGTGGATTTGTTTTATAAAAATCCCAACCGTCAAAAAGGAAAGAGCTTTTCGCTTTCGGCTTCCGTTGCCTGCTTCGTCCCCAAGCCCTTTACCGCTTTTCAGTGGGAGCCGCAGGACAGTTTGGAAACACTTATAGAAAAACAACGGTTTTTGAAAAATTACCCCAAATCTAAAAAAATAACAATTTCGGTGCATAAACCATATACTTCTTTTATGGAGGGTGTTTTTGCAAGAGGCGACAGACGTCTTTCAAAGGTTATTGAAACGGCCTACAAAAACGGCTCGGTTTTCGATAGCTGGGACGAGCATTTTAATTTCGAGCGTTGGATGGAAAGCTTTGAAAAAGAAGGCTTATCTCCCGAATTTTATGCAAACCGTCGCAGAGATTTCGACGAAATTATGCCGTGGGACGTTATCGATGCCCGTATTACCAAGGAATTTTTGAAAAGAGAAGCCGAAAAGGCATATAAAGCGCAAACCTCTCCCAACTGCCGCGAAAAATGCTTGGCTTGCGGCGCAGGCTGCAAAAACGGAAAGGTGGGCGTTTTATGAAAAACGACAGTATAAGAATTAGAATTACCTTCAGAAAAACAGAAGCGGTGAGATACGTTTCGCATCTTGATATGATGCGTACCTTTATGAGAGCGCTTCGAAGAAGCGGCCTTCCCATTGTTTACACCGAGGGTTTTAACGTGCATCCCGTTATGATTTTTACGCCGCCGCTTTCGGTTGGTTACACAAGCGAATGCGAGTTTTTAGAGGTGGGCCTTACAAAAGAAATGCCTTTAAAGGAAATTTTAAAAAGCATTTGCGTAGCGCTTCCCGAAGGCTTTATGGCAACCGCCGTATCTTTCCCTCAAAACAAAATTCCCGATATGCGCTACTCGGTTTACACCGTTTCCGACGAGGCTCTTTTAGGCAAAAAAGCCGACTTTGAAAGCTTTGCTTTAAGAGATTCGGTTATGGTTTCCAAATCTACCAAAAGCACCACCGCAACGGTTGACGTTGCTCCTTACATTAAGGATTTTTCATTTGAAGAAATCGGCGGCAAGGGCGTTATAACCTTAACGCTTCCTTCAAAACAGGAAATTACAGTTAATCCCAAGCTTGTAATTGACGCCTTTGCTTCTGAATTTTCTCTTTCGCTTCTCCCCGATTATAAGCGTATTGCTATTTTGGGAGAAGACAAAAAACCGCTTTAATCTTTTAAAAAATTTTGCATAAATATATTTAAGGAGGATTTTTTATGGCTAACGATTTTATAAACGAGGTTGCCGATAAGGCTAAAATTGCCGCTGAATATGCAGGCAAAAAGGTCGGCGTGGTTGTTGACATAACTAAACTTAATCTTAAGCTTTGCGATGCGAAAAACACTCTTGAAAAAAGCTTTGCGGAGCTTGGAAAGCTTACATACGATTCCGAAATGAAGGGCTCGGACAATACCGATGCAATTCAAACCGTTTGCGCAGAGATAAGCGGTCTTAAAGAAAAAATTAAAATACTTAAATCGGAAATTGCAGCCGCAACAGGAAAAAGCGTTTGCAAAAAATGCGGAAAATCAAACCCCGAATCGAGCAAGTTTTGCAACTCCTGCGGTGAGGTTATAAGCTGACAATGGATATTAAGGTCGGCGATACCGTTTTAATGAAAAAACCGCATCCATGCGGCTCACAAACGATGAAGGTTTTACGGGTTGGGCTCGATTACCGTTTGGAATGCACCGGCTGCGGCAGGGTTATTATGTCTCCCAGACGTCTTATAGACAAACATATTAAAAAAGTTGTTTCCGATAATTAAGAGGTTAAAATGCTTGAAAAATTAAACGCCGTTTATGAAAAATTCAACGGCATTGAAGAAAAGCTGGCTTTGCCCGATACTCTTTCCGACATGAACGAATATAAGCGTCTTATGCGCGAAAGAAAAGAAATTTTGCCCGTTTACGAAAAGTTTACGGAATATAAAAGGGTTTTGCAAAATATAGAAGATGCAAAGGAAATTTTAGCATCAAACGACGCCGACCTCAAAGCACTTGCCGAGGAGGAGCTTAGTTCCTCCGAAAAGGAGCTTTTAAAAATTGAAGAAGAGTTAAAATTTCTTCTCATTCCCAAAGATGCAAACGATGACAAAAGCGTTATTGTTGAAATTCGAGGCGGCGCGGGCGGTGAGGAAGCCGCACTTTTTGCCGCATCGCTTTACAGAATGTATTCGATGTACAGCGACACCAAGGGCTTTAAAACAGAAATAATAAACGTAAATGAAACCGAGCTCGGCGGCTATAAGGAAATTTCCTTTATGATTTTGGGCGAGGGCGCTTTTTCGCGTCTTAAATTTGAAAGCGGCGTTCACCGAGTTCAAAGAGTGCCCGATACCGAAAGCGGCGGAAGAATTCACACCTCCACCGTTACCGTTGCGGTTTTGCCCGAGGCCGAAGAGGTTGATTTTGAAATCAATCCCGCCGACCTTCAAATAGATACCTACCGTTCAAGCGGTGCAGGCGGTCAGCACGTTAATAAAACCGAATCGGCCATTCGAATAACTCACATTCCCACCGGCACGGTGGTTGAATGTCAGGAGGAACGCAGTCAGCACAAAAACAGAGAAAAGGCTTTAAGGGTTTTGCGCTCGAAAATCTGTGAAAGAATGCAAGCCGAGGAAGATGCCAAAATTGCCGAAACACGTAAAACGCAGGTCGGCACGGGCGACCGAAGCGAGCGAATCCGCACCTACAATTTTCCGCAAAGCCGAGTTACCGACCACCGAATAGGCTTAACTCTTTATAAGTTAGAATCGTTTTTAAACGGAAATATAGACGAAATGGTTGATGCGCTTATAACCGCAGAAAGAATTTCAAAATTAAAAGAAGAGGCGTAACCACTTGAAAACACGCTATTTTTTGCGAGAGCAGACAAACGGTTTCGAAAACGAAATAAAGGCTGCCGCCGAAATTATTAAAAACGGCGGTCTTGTTGCCGTGCCCACCGAAACCGTTTACGGTCTTGCCGCAAACGCTCTTATGCCCGATGCGGTTAAACGAATTTTCGAGGTTAAGGGTAGGCCGCAGGATAACCCTTTAATCGTCCACGTTGCAAAGCCTGAGGACGTTTATCTTTTTGCAAAAGAAATTTCGCCGCTTGCCAAAAAGGCAATAAAAGCCTTTATGCCCGGCCCATTTACCGCGGTTTTGCCGAAGCAAAGCGTTATTCCGAGCGTTACTACCGCAGGGCTTGATTCGGTTGCAATAAGATGTCCTTCACACGAAATAATGAATAAAATTATCTCGACTTCGGGCGTTCCCATTGCCGCTCCGAGCGCTAATATATCGGGCCTTCCTTCCCCCACCTGCTTTGAGCATTGCCTTAAAGACCTAAACGGCAAAATCGAAGGAATTGTTGACGGCGGAAGCTCTGAATTCGGTGTTGAATCCACCGTTGTTTCCTTTCTTTCCGATAAGGCGGTTATTTGCCGCCCCGGCGCAATAACAAAAGAAATGCTCGTTAATCTTTTGGGAGAGGAAAACGTTATTGATTTATCGGAAGATAAAAGCGAGAGGCCCGTTTCTCCCGGAATGAAACACCGCCACTATTCTCCCTCAATTCCTCTTTATACCGTTACGGGTGAAAAGGCAGAGGAATATATAAAACAAAGATGTGAAAACGAAAACGGCATTGCCGTTATGAGCTATAAAGAAGACAGAAAAAAATATAACACCCTCCATTTCTTCGAATTCGGTGAAAGAGGAAAGCCCGAAACGCAGGCCGCCTCTCTTTTTGCCGCATTAAGAGCTGCCGACGATAAAAAAGATGAAATTTCACTCATTTTATCTGTTGCTCCCGAAAATAAAAAAGAGGGCGCGGCAGTTTTAAACCGATTAAATAAAGCCGCTTCGCAAAAGAAAATACATCTTGTAAAAAATCCCACCGTAATTGGAGTTACGGGCAAAAGCGGAAGCGGAAAAAGCACGGTTTCAAAAGAAATTGCAAACAGACTGGGTTATTTTTACATTGATTGCGACCTTTTGGCAAATGATATAATTTGGAATTTTCCGCCTCTTACCGAGCGTATTAAAAAAGAGTTTGCGGTTTCGAGCCGAAAAGAGCTTTCCGAAAAGGTTTTCAGCTCGCCCGATTTATTGGAAAGGCTTAATTTTTTAACGCTTCCCGTTATAATATCGGAAATTCACAAGGTAATTCATCATAACGCTTCTCTCGGTGTTAAAGGATTTATTATAGACGGCGCAACGATAATAGAAAGTAAGGTTTCGGTTTTCCTTTCAGCCCTTGTTTTCGTTAAGTGCGATGAGGAAACCGCAATAAACCGTATAATAAAGAGAGATAATATTTCAAGGGAGATTGCCGTTAGAAGAATTAAGTCGCAAAAGCCCAATGAATTTTATAAAAAAGAGGCTGATATAACTCTTGCAACCGATTGTGAGCTTGAGCTTTCGGTTAAAAATCTTATAAATGAACTTCAGTTGAAAGGAATAGAATAATATGGAAAACAAAACTCAGGGTGAAATTCTTTCGGAAAAGCTCGCCAAAAAGGCAAAAAACATTTTTGAAACGGCAACCGATGCCGAATTAAACGAAATAAATCCCTTTGCAGAGGAATATAAGGCTTTTTTAGATGCCGCAAAAACCGAACGCGAAGCCGTCGATTTTGCTGTTTGCGCCGCAAAAAAAGCGGGTTATACCGAATTTGACCGCAAAAAGACCTATAAAGCGGGCGATAAGGTTTTTGAGGTTAACAGAAACAGCTCGATTATTCTTGCGCACATAGGTAAAAAGAATTTCGAAGAGGGCCTTAACATAACCGCCGCTCATATTGACTGCCCCCGTCTTGACTTAAAGCAAAATCCCGTTTACGAAAACGGAAGCGTTTGCTTCTTTAAAACTCATTACTACGGCGGCATTAAAAAATATCAGTGGACCGCTATTCCTCTTTCACTCCACGGCGTTATTTTGAAAAAAGACGGTGAAAAAATAACCGTCAGAATAGGCGAAGAGCAGGGTGAGCCTTTATTTACCATTACTGACCTTTTGCCCCATCTTGCAAAAGACCAAATGCAAAAAACTCTTTCAGAGGCATTCACCGGTGAAAACTTAAACGTTTTAATCGGCTCGGTGCCCTTTAAGGACGATAAAGCAAGTGAAAAGGTTAAGCTTAACGTGCTTTCGCTTCTCTTTGAAAAATATAATATAGTTGAAGAAGATTTCCTTTCGGCAGAGCTTTCACTCACTCCCGCATTCAAGGCCTCGGATATAGGCTTTGACAGAGGTCTTATCGGCGCTTACGGCCACGATGACCGCTCTAACTCCTTTGCCGCTTTAAAGGCTCTTTTGGAAATTAAGGAAACTCCCGATAAAACCGCCGTTGTTATTCTTGCCGACAAGGAAGAAATAGGCTCAACGGGCAACACCGGCTTACAGGCTTCTTATTTTAAAAACTTCGTTACCTCTCTTTGCAGAAAGCACGGAGCCGATGAAATAATTGCCTTTAAAAATTCAAAATGTCTTTCTGCCGACGTTTCGGTTGTTTACGACCCGAATTTCCCCGAGGTTTACGAGCTTGCAAACTGCGGCAAGCTTCATTACGGAGGCATTATGGCTAAATATACCGGCGCAAGAGGAAAGAGTGATACCTCCGATGCATCTGCCGAAACAGTTGCTTATTTCCGTAGAATTTTCGATGAAAACAACGTTTGCTGGCAAACCGGCGAGCTCGGCAAAACCGATATGGGCGGCGGCGGAACCGTTGCGCAGTATCTTGCACATCTCGATATAGACGTGGTTGATTTCGGCGTTGGCGTTCTTTCAATGCACGCTCCCTTTGAAGTTATTTCAAAGGCCGACCTCTATATGACTTACAAGGCATTTAACGTTTTTTATAAAAACTAAAAACAGTCGCCGCGTTTATAAGGCGCGGCGACTTATTATTTACCCATCATTATATATATTATTGCAAGCAGAAGGTCATCGTCTGCTTTTTCGTTAAAAAGCAAAAAAGCAAGCGCATATAAAAGAAGGTCGTTTGATTTTAAAAGGCTTGAAAGTCCGCCTCCGAAAAGGCTTCTTTCCGACGAAGCAGTTTGACGGTTTACAGGATTATTCGGCATCTTACCTTCGTACATAGTCCCGTTATAGCCGTTTGGCCGAGGAGCTTCTTTTTCTATTTTTAAGTATTCACTTTCGGGAGTATCGCCCATTTGAAGCTCTTTATCACGGCTTGAAAGAGGAAGCGAGCTATCGGCCTTTTTATGCTCTCTTAACGCTTCTTTTATTGCTTCTTCTTTCATTTTGTTAAGCTCATCTTCCAAGGTTTTCCCCTACCTTCTCCCGAAAATATTTACGTTTATGCCAAGCGCCCTTACCATTTTTAAAATTCTCATCATTCTTATTGCCCCGTCTACCCTGCCGCTTTTTTCCGTCGACATATAGGGCTTTAACGAATTAAGTAAGTTTACCTTTTCGGTTTCAACCGAATTGAATCCGCCCAAAAGCGCGCCCGCCTTGGAAAGAAGGTTAGGGTCTAAACCCGATAAAAGCGAGGTTATATCGGAAAGGCCCGAAAGGTCGGGAATGCTTTCTGCTTTCGGCGCTTCCTCTTTCTTTTCTTCGCTTCCCATATTTTCGGAAAGCTGCTTTGCAAGGCTTTCAAGCATTTCAAAGCTTTTTGGGTCCGACATAAGACTGTTTAGCATTTCATTAAAGTCGTCCACTTAAATCACTCCGACTTAAAAAAATTTTTCAGCCCCTCTTTTGCTTTGGGGTTTGATAAAATGAGTTTTAAAAGCTCGGGATTATTGATAAGTGCCGCAATCTTTTTCTTATCACCTTCCGAAAGACGCAAGTTGAATTTGTTTTTCATATTGCTGTTTTTCATCATCTCTTTGATATTAAAATCCTCTCCCAGCGCTTGCTTTATTACCTCGGAGGCTTTAGTTACCTTTTCGGGATTTTCATTATTTAATTTGTCGAAAAAATTATCTGCCATAATTTTACCACCTTTGCGAATGTTTGGAGTTGTTTATTTTGAAAATTGCGGTTATCTCCGACAGCCACGGCTTTTCTTCAAAAATTGAAGACGTTATTTTTAAGGAAACGCCCGACTGCGTTTTTTTCCTCGGCGACTGTCTTAAAGATTTAGATAACGTATATACAAATATTCCTATTTACAGTGTATGCGGCAATAACGATTTCGGACACCAAAATATTGAAGATATTCGCCGTCTTTTCGGAAAAACGTTTTTCTTTACTCACGGCCACAAATATAACGTTAAATATTCTCTCGACGCTTTGATTAACAAGGCGCATCTTCTTCGCGCCGATTTTCTTCTTTTCGGGCACACCCATTTGCCGAAAATTTTTGAAAACGGCGAGCTTACCGTTTTAAATCCCGGCTCTATCGGCTATTCCGACAGCTACGCTATTATATCTATTCAACAAAACAAGATAAATGCCGAAATAAAATTTCTTTGAGCCTTGGTTGACTTTCAATTCTCAAGATGTTAAAATATATAATAATAATTTTGATGCGGTGAAAAAATGAGTTATTCTGTTCTTTACGAGGTATATGATGATTTTTCATCTGCCGATATTTTGAAAAAATGCGATTTTTTATCTAAGGTTTTTAAAGATAAAAACTGCAAAATTTTGCTCGACGTTGGTTGCGGAAGCGGTCTTATTGCAAAGGAAATGGCACAAAGAGGCTATTCTATGATTGGCGTTGACTCAAGCGAGGAAATGCTTTCAAAGGCAAAAGAAAACAACGCGGAATATCCCGACGTTTTGCTCCTTTCACAGCCTGCCGAAAAACTCGACCTTTACGGCACCGTTGACGGCGCCTTTGCCGTTTGCGACGTGGTTAACCATATAACCGATAAGAAAAAACTTCAAAAAGCATTTAACCGCATCTCTCTTTTTTTGATGCCCGACGGCTATTTCGTTTTCGACGTTAACACCAAGCATAAATTTGAAAACGTTTTGGCAAACAACACTTTTTATTACGAAAACGAGGAAAGCTCGCTTATTTGGCAAAACGATTACAACGAAAAAAGCGGCTTATGCTCATTTGATTTAACTCTTTTTTCAAGAGAAAACGGCGAAAGCTACAAAAAATCAAACGAATGCTTCTTCGAGCGTTTTTATTCCGATGAGGAGTTAACCGAAATGCTTAATTTAAGCGGCTTTGAGGTTAAGCAAATTTGCGGTGGCGAATATGCCTCGAAAAGAAAGCCTTTGGCGCTTGACGAAAGAAAAATTTTTATTGCAAAAAAGATAAGATAAGGAAATTTTTATGGATAAAATAATAAGAGCAGTTTCAAAAGATAAACGTTTTTACGCAGTTTGCGCAGAAACGGGCTATTTGGTCAGAAAAGCAACCGATGCTTTCTCACTTTCTCCCGCAACCTCAATTTTGTTCGGAAGAGCGCTTACCGCATCGGCCATGCTCGGCATTGCCCTTAAAGACGAAAGCGAAAGTCTTGCCTTCCGTTTTGAAGGCGATTTAAGAATGACAACCGTTTCAAACAGCAAGGGCTACGTTAAGGGTATGATTTCAAATCCCTATTGGATGCCCGAGGAAAATAAAGCTCTCGGCTCGGCATTTGGCTCTAACGGCTTTTTAACCGTTATTAAAGACCTTGGCTTAAAAGAACCTTATTCAGGTCAAATTGCTCTTAAATCGGGTGAGATTGCCGAAGATATAACGGAATATTACCAAAAAAGCGAGCAGCTTCCCTTTTGCTGTTCTCTCGGCGTTTTGTTAGATAAGGAAAGCGAAAATCTTGCCGTTAAATCGGCGGGCGGCTTTATTATTTCGGCAATGCCCAACTGCGAGGAAGAGCTTTTAAAAGAGCTTGACTTAAACATTGCGGTTTTGCCCAACGTTACCGATATGCTGGCAAGCGGTATGACCTCGCAGGATATTCTCGCCGCCGCCTTAAAAGGCTTTGATTTTGAAATAACCGATACGGTTACTCCCCGTTATTACTGCGATTGCAGCCGTGAAAAAACAAGAAAAATGCTTCTCTCGTTATCGAAGGAAGACCTTGAAAAGCTTTGCGAGGATGAGCAAACCGAGGTCATTTGCCATTGGTGCAACACGAAATATATCTTTAAGCCCGAGGAGCTTAAATAAAAAAGTAAAAGAGCTTTTGTTTTTCAAAAGCTCTTTTTTAATAAAAAAAATTACGCCTCGCAAAATGCGAAGCGTAACCTTTTCAGTTGTTTTTGGGGAAGGAAATTATTTTCCTGCCTTATTGAAACGTCTGTTGAATCTGTCTACACGGCCGCCGCTGTCAACGAGCTTCTGTTTGCCGGTATAGAACGGATGGCACTTTGAACAGATTTCGACGTTAATATCGCCTTTCGTAGTGCGTGTTTCAATGACGTTACCGCAGGCACATCTGATGACCGCGGGCTTAAAGTCGGGATGTAATCCGTCTTTCATTGTATTCACCTCTATACTAGACTTGCTATTAAATAGCTGTAATATAATACCACAAATAATTTAGCTTTGCAAGTCTTTTTTAACATTTTTTTATTTTTTTTGCATTTTATCTTATTTTCACAAAACAAAAGCTCCCGTTTTATTCGGGAGCTTTGTTTTTTATATGTTTCTTAATTAAAAGTTTCCGCCGTTGCATCCGCAACCGTTTCCGAGAGAGTTCTGGCATCCGCAGCCGCAGCCGTTCTTTTTGTCGCCGTTAAAGAACAAAAGAACAACGATTGCAGCAATGAAAATCCAGAAAAGAGTGCCGTTTGTAAGGCAGCTGTTGTTGTTATCCATACTCCTAACCTCCTTTCGTCTACACTCCCACTATATGTATTTCACCCGTTTTGTGTGAATTGAAAACAAAATATTAAACTTTTTAAAATGGGTTGATTTTTGTTCTTTATAGTTATATACTTATTTAGTATATTTCTAAATCTAAAAAGGACGGCTTTTGTATGAGAATTTTCAAAGGCTTAAAAAAATATTGGTTTTGGGCAATTCTTTCTCCTCTTGCGATGATGGTGGAGGTTCTTTGCGACCTTCAGCTTCCTAATCTTATGGGGCAAATCGTTGACGAAGCTATTAAAAACGCCGCGCTTTCGGGTGATGCCAAGGTTGAAAAAGTGCTTTCATTAGGTCTTACAATGCTGCTTCTCGGTCTTCTCGGCGCCTTGGGCGGAATGAGCTCCTCTTTTTTTGCCGCAAAGGCATCGCAAAGCTTTGGCAGAGATTTAAGAAAGCAAAGCTTTTCAAAAATTATGCATCTTTCGTTTGAACAAACCGATAAATTCACAACCGGCTCGCTCGTTACCCGCCTTTCAAACGATATAACAATGGTTTGCGAGTTTGTAACCATGGCTCTTCGAATGTTTATCCGCTCGCCCTTTATGCTCGTTGGCGGCCTTGTAATGCTTGTTTCGAAATCGGCCAATTTCGGCTACATTCTTTTAATTGCAGGCCCGCTTTTAATTTTAAGCTTCCTTATTTTTATAGGTAAGGCATCTCCCTTCTTCACTCTCGTTCAGAAAAAGCTCGATAAGGTTAACAACGTTGTGCAGGAAAACGTTGGCGGCGCAAGAGTTGTTAAGGCCTACGTTAGAGAAGATTACGAATCCGATACCCGCTTTAAAACCGCAAACGTCGAGCTTGCCGACACGGGCTTTAAGGTTGCCAAAATTCTTACTATGCTTATGCCAATCGTTATGATTATTATGAATTTCACCGTGGTTGCCGTTATTATTGCAAGCGGAAACGCCGTTAACGTGGGTGATTTAAAGGTTGGCGACGTTATGGCTTCCATAACCTATCTCACCATGGTACTTATGTCGTTTATTATGCTCGGCACGATGGTTCAAACAATAACACGCGCGCTTGCCTCCGCAAAGCGTATCGACGAGGTTTTGGAAACCGAGCCGATTATTAAAGACGGCGGTAAAAACGACGGCATTGAAAAGGGTAGCGTTAAATTTGAAAACGTTTCGTTTTCTTATCCTTCGTCATCAGGCGAGCCTGTTTTCGAAAACATTTCCTTTGAGGTTAAAAAAGGGGAAACGGTTGCAATAATGGGCGCAACCGGCTCGGGCAAAACAAGCCTTATTAACCTTATTCCCCGTTTTTACGACGCAACCTCCGGAAGCGTTTTCGTTGACGGAATTAACGTTAAAGAATATAACTTAAAGGCTTTAAGGCAGAAAATTTCGGTTATTTCTCAAAAAACCGAGCTTTTCTCGGGCTCAATTCGTTCAAATATTATTCAAGGAAAATTCGACGCCACCGAGGAAGAAATTGCAAAAGCGGTTGAGGTTTCGCAGGCAAAAGAGTTTATCTCGTCTTTTGACGACGGCTTGGAAAGCGACGTCGGTGAAAAAGGAATGCAGCTTTCGGGCGGACAAAAGCAGCGCGTTTCAATTGCAAGAGGAATTATAAGAAATCCCGAAATTTTAATTATGGACGACGCCATGTCGGCGCTTGACCTTTCAACCGACTTAAAGCTTCGCACCGCCTTGAAAAAAGAGTTTGACGGCACTACCGTTATTATGGTTGCGCAGCGTGTTGCAAGCGTTATGACCGCCGATAAAATTATCGTTTTAAAGGACGGAAAAATTGCGGGTATAGGCCCTCACTCAAAGCTTATTGAAGATTGTGAAGCTTACAAAAACATTTACGATTCTCAGTTAAAGGGAGGTTCTTTAAATGGCTGATTTTTCTAAAAGAATGGCTCCCCAAGGCAAAGGCGGAGGACACGGCGGCGCTCCCAAGCACATGGGCGGCATGATAAATATGGAAAAGCCCAAAAACACCAAAAAAACGGTTTTAAGGCTTATGAAATATATCGGTTCTAGCAAATGGCTTCTTTTAGGTCTTTTGGTAACCGTTATTTTCGTAACGCTCGCGACTATTGCCGCTCCCGAATTTCAGGGAAACGCAATGGATATTTTAGATACCGAGGCCGGCACCGTTAACTTTGAGCTTCTTTATAAAACCGCAGGGCTTCTTATAATTGCATATTTGGTTTCCTCTCTTTTTACTCTCGTGCAAGGTCTTATTTCGGCTAAACTTTCGCAAATCACCGTTAAAAAAATGAGGCAGGACCTTTTTGCACATCTCGTTAAGCTTCCCGTAAGATATTTCGACACCCACCGCCACGGCGACATTATGAGCCGTATGACAAATGACGTTGAAACGGTTTCAAACACCATTTCGCAATCGCTTTCGGTTTTGGTTTCGGGCATTCTTACCGTTTTGGGCGTTTTAATTGCAATGTTTATTTTGAATTGGCAAATGACCTTAATTGCCTTTATTACCATACCTCTTTCTTTCCTTTCAACAGTTGGTATGGGCAAGCTTATGAGAAAATATTTTAAGCGTCAGCAAGCGTTAAACGGCGAAATAAACAGCATAAGCGAGGAGGCTATAACCGAATACCGCACAGTTTCGGCATATTCCTTTGAAGATAAAGAAATTAACGAATTTTTCGATTGTGCCGACAGGCTGCAAAAAACCGCCGTTAAGGCACAGCTTTTGGGCGGTATGATGGGCCCCATTATGAATACGTTAAGTAATCTTAACTACATTCTTATTGCCGCCGCAGGTGGATTTTTCTCGGTTTCGTCGGGAATGCCCGTTAGCGTTATCCAGTCGTTTTTGCTTTATTCAAAGCAGTTTACACGTCCCATAAACGAGCTTGGAAACCAATGGGCAACCATTCAAACTGCCATTGCGGGCGCCGAAAGAATTTTTGAGGTTATTGATAACGACCTCGAAAGCGACGAGGGTGAAAATAATGCCGAAATAATGGGTGAGCTTGATTTTAATCACGTTTCTTTCGCTTATAATCCCGATGAACCCGTTTTGAAGGATTTTCATCTTCACGTTGACAAGGGAAACAAAATTGCAATAGTAGGAAAAACGGGCGCAGGCAAAACCACCGTTGTAAATCTTTTAACCAGATTTTACGATTTCGGCGGCGGTGAAATTAAAATAGACGGCCACGACCTGTTTTCTTTCCCGAAAAGCTCTCTTCGAAAAAGCATTGCAATAGTTTTACAAGACACGGTCTTGTTCTCCGATACCGTTAAAAACAACATTCGATACGGCAGAGAAGATGCAACCGATGAAGAAATTATTGAGGCGGCAAAGCTTGCAAACGCCCACTCGTTTATTAAAAAGCTTCCCAAGGGCTACGATACCGTTCTTTCGGAATCGGGCGCAAATCTTTCGCAGGGACAAAGGCAGCTTCTCGCCATTGCCAGAGCGATTATTGCCAACCCGAAAATTCTTATTCTCGACGAAGCCACAAGCTCTGTTGACACTACAACCGAGCTTAAAATTCAAGAGGCAATGCTAAATCTTATGAAAGGCAGAACAAGTCTTATAATTGCTCACCGTCTTTCCACCATAAGAGACGTTGATAAAATTATAGTTATCGACGGCGGCAAAATCGTTGAGGAGGGCTCGCACGAGGAGCTTCTTAAAAAAGGCGGCTTTTACGCCGACCTTTACGAAAATCAGTTTAAGGGAATTGAAACTTAAATATTAAAAAAGCTCCGCTTAAAGCGGAGCTTTTATTATTTCTTTTTCTTTTTAATTATAAAGGTAACGGTTAAAACGGCTATTGCCAAAATCCAAACTCCTGCCGCAAGTGCGCCGCAAACAATTATAATTTGGTCTATATCACCGTTTGAGCCTTGAACCAACGATGAATTCTCGTTGCCGCTTTCCGTTGGCAAGAATGAGCTTTCAACCGAAGAAACGGGCGGTGAGGATGAGCTTGGCTTGCTCGGAGCAGGCTTTGAATCAGGCTTACTGTTCTCGGTGGGTTTGCTTTCGGTGGGATTGCTTTCAGTGGGTTTACTTTCAGTAGGCTTGCTTTCAGTAGGCTTACTTTCGGTGGGTTTACTCTCGGTAGGCTTACTCTCCGTGGGTGTTGAAGACGGCGGTGTTGAGCCTGTGGGTGTTGAAATTACCGGTGGTGTTGAGCTTTGAGCTTCGTTGGGATTATAATTTTTTGTTGCCGCAGGGTAAAAATTATCTCTCCAGCTATGGTCTTTTTTAAAAACGGCATCGCTTTTTAAAAAATAACTGTCGGCGGCGGTTTTTCCAATATCGTCCCAAGTAATGTCAACGTGATACCACGAACCGTCTAATTTAACCAAATTCCAAGCGTGGCCTACTCCTTTTGAATAAGAATCGTGCCTTACCGCTCTAACGCTGTCTTTAAGACCTGCCGCCTCCATAAGCTTTAAGAAAAGCGCCGAATAAGCCTGACAAACTCCCTTTTTATTTTTAACCATATAAGATGCGTAATAAATGTCGGGCTCGTTATTTTCAAGTTCCTCGGTGGCGTAGGAAAATTCCTTTGCCATAAAGCTGTAAATTGCTTTTATTTTTTGATAATCGGTCATACCGTTTGAAATAATTTCGCCGACCTTTTCAAGACAGTAATCTTCAACCGTCTTGCTTTCTTGCTTGCTTTCGCCCCAAACGAAAGAATAGGTTACCGTCAGCTCGGTTACCTTTTCACCCACGCCGCTTGCAGTGTAGCTCATTTCAAAGGTGGAAATCCCCTCGTTATCTCCGCCTTTTAAAGATAAAATTTCATAGTCGTATTTATGGTTGTTCTTTAAAAGCGTAAAAATTTCAAGCGTTATAACGTATGAAGTTCCTATCAGCGTATTGTTTCTTATATAAAACGGCTCGTCTTTATAATTTGAAAAGTTTATGGTAACGGTGTAGCTCGTTTTGGGGTATTTACCGCTTAAATCTTCATTTGTGCGGTTTTTTAAAGCATCGCCCACAAGCGCTAATACCGTTTCTTCCATTTGCGCCTTGGTTTCGGGATAAATAACCTTATCTGCCGCCGTGGCTACCAAACAAAAAGGCGAAAAAGCCGTTAACACCATGATAATTGCAATTAGCAAAACAAACAGTTTTTTCATAACTTTTTCACCCTCTGAATTTATTCTATATTGAATTTAGAAATAAGCTTGCCGTATTTGCAAAGCTCGGCTATTTTTTCGTTATGCTCTTTTACCTTGAATTTTAAGGTTACAAAAGAGGTAACGCCGTTTTTATGGTTGATGCTTTCTTTTTCGGCATAGCCTTCAAGTGCTTTGGTTAACGAATCGTTTTCATCGGCAAAACGGACGAGCATCGTTACTTTCTGCTCCTCGTAAGGAATTATGAAGCCTTCCTCGCCGTCTTCCCACATGCGAATTTTTTCGTTGTGCTCTTTCTTTGCGCATTCAATTATGTCGGCAACAACTGCGCTTGCGGTGGGAAGCTTACCTGCGCCCTTACCGTAGAACATTACCTCTCCCAAAGCATTTCCCGTTACCGTTATTGCGTTGAAAACGCCTTCAACGTTTGAAAGAGGACTATCCTCGTGAATTACCGCAGGCTCAACTCTAACGGCAAGCTTGCCGTCTTCCGAAAGCTCCGAAACGCCCAAAAGCTTTATAACGCAGTTTCTTGATTCGCACTCGGAAACGTCGTCTAACGTTATTTCGGTTATGCCCTTGGTGTGAATTAAGTCGGGATGAATATATCTTCCGAAGGAAATAGAGGAAAGAATTGAAATTTTTCTGCAAGCATCCGTTCCTTCTATGTCTGCCGCGGGATTTTGCTCGGCATAGCCCTTTTCCTGCGCCTGCTTTAAGGCTTCGTCAAATGCAATGCCGTTATTTATCATCTTTGTAAGAATATAGTTGGTGGTGCCGTTTAAAATGCCCTTTACCGATGTTATTTCATTACCTGCAAGAGAATCGTAAAGAGAACGTATAATGGGAATACCGCCGCCAACCGAAGCCTCGTAACGATAGCTTACGTTGTTTTCAACCGCGAGCCTGAGAAGCTCGGGACCTTTGGTTGCAACAAGCTCTTTATTTGAAGTTACAACACTTTTGCCCGCCTTTAAGCATCTAACGGTGTAATCGTAGGCAACCCTTGCTCCGCCTATGGTTTCGCAAACAACCTTAACCTCATCATCGTTTACTATATCTTCAAAATTTTTGGTGAGATATTTTTCAAAGGGCGAATTGGGGTAATCTCTTATATCGAGAACGTATTTGAGTGAGATTTCTTCGCCTGCACGTTGGGAAACAGATGCGGCGTTTTGCGCTAAAATTTCGCAAACACCCGAGCCAACGGTGCCAAAGCCCATAACGGCAACTTTCATTTTGATATTCCTTTCGTTTATGCTTTTGAAAAGTTAAACTTTTCCCTTGAAACACTCTTGCCGCCATATAAAAAACATGGCGGCAAAAGGATAAGCTTTTCTTTTGTTACTTTACTATGAAAATTACGTTAAGAATGAGAGTGAATACAACGAGTATAACTCCCGCAATCATAGTAGCTTTGGCAAGCACCTGGTCCTTCTTTTTGCCTTTATTTTTGCCTAAATAAGTTTCGGTGTTACCGGTTATCGTGCTGCCCAAGCTTGAATCGCCATTCTGGAAGAGAACTAAAACGATTACTGCTATGCAGACAACTATATCAAGTATTGCAAGAAAAATTTCCATTTTTAAAAACCAAGCCTTTCCGCTTTTTTGGCAAAGTTATAATATAGTTTAAATATAATAACACAATATAAACTAAAAATCAAGCATTTTTAGGAAAAAGGCTTATTTTTTTAAAAAATCAGCGTTATCTTTTCCTTTTTTATAGTAATATTCAATCTTGCTGTTTAAATCTGCAAAATTGCTGTTTGCCCAATCGGAGAACATTGCTTCCTTTTCGTTGCCGGTTGCGGCTTTTTCGTGGCCGATTAAAACCCACGTTGCAGTTGAAAGGTGAGCGTATTCGGGATTGGCAAGTGCGGGGCATATAAACGACTGACGGGGAGTGTTTATATCTTCACCGCTTATCTGGAAGAAGCCGAATTTATCGCAAAGAGAAATTACTCTCTGAAGCTGCTCGGGAGTGTTTCTCGAAGGCATATAGGTTACGGCGTTAAAGCCAACCTTTTTAATAACTTCAAAAAGCTCGTCGAGATAATCGTCTTCAAATTTTTGAGTTTTCTTATCGCCGGTTACAGAGTTGCCGACGTCGCCCAAATATGCATAAGCAGAAATTGCGCCGATTTTCTTTGCAAAGTTTACGAAATCCTTTACTGCGGGACATTCTTCGTCGGCGTCTATATAGAATTTTGCAACAAAGTCGCTCTTTAAAGCGCCGAGAAGGTCATATTCGTAGCAGGGATTGTTAACGTCTAATAAGAAGCCTTCGATTTTTTCGGAAAGCGGAATCTTGAAGCCGTTTTTAACAAGGTCAACAACAGCCTCGCCTTTGCCGTATTTTTCAATTATCTTCTTAACCAAAGCAAAAATGAGATGACGCTCGGTTATTGAGCCGCCGTTTGCATTTTGCGAAAGCGGAACAACGTCGGCATCGAAATCAAGAAAAATTCCGAAGGGGGCAACAATTTTGCCGATATTTTCGGTCATCTTGCGGTTTCTTTCGTTTCTCTTTGCGCGGTAAGGAGCAAGGAACTTTTCGCATTCGCCGAATTTTTGGTGAGGAATGCCGTGAATTGCAACGTAGGCAACTGAAATCTGGTCGGGATTGTTAAGACGTCTGCCATAAAGGCTTGTGCCTGCAATAGACACACGGCACTCAAATCCGCAAGTGATGTCCATTCCCGCAATTTTGCCCGCTTCAACAAATTCCTCGCAACCGCCTACTGAATCGTGGTCCATTATACCTGCGGTTACCAAGCCCGCTTTTCTTGCCATATAAAGCGCCTTTGTGGGCGAATAGGGAGAAAAGCTGTAAATGGTGTGAATGTGGTTGTTAACGCTCGTGCCGATTTCGGGCTTTTCAATTTCACCCGATTTTTCCATTGCAATAATGCCCTTTAAGGCTGCAAGTCTTTCTTTTTTTGTGGGAGCGTTTAACTGTTCAAAAAGAGTATTGAAATCTTTTTTCATGAGAGTTACCTCTTATTTAAGCATTATTTGTCCGCCGGTTACGGGAATTGCCTGTCCGGTTTCGTATTTTTGCTCAATGCAGTAGTAAATTGCGCGAGCAACGTCGATTTCGTGGCAGCCTTTATTCATGGGAACCTTTGCCTCGTAGGCTTTTTTAACGTCTTCAACGGTTTTTGCGCCGGGAACCTTGCCTGCTTTAAGATACTGAACGAATAAGCCTTTTTCGGGGTCGGACCACAAGGGACCGTCGAGGAAGTTTCCGGGGCAGATGGAGTTTACCTTTATGTTGTAGGGGCAAAGTTCGAGAGCAAAGCTCTGGGTAAGACCGATGCCGCCGAATTTGCTTCCTGCATACGCAAAGTTTTTGTTTGAGCCTTCAAGACCGGATTTGGAGTTGATTTGAATAACGTCGAAATATTCCTTATCGTTAAAGCGGTTCTGAATTCTCATAACCTTCTGAGCGTATTTTACTCCGAGGAAATATGCGGTGTAGTTTATTAAGGTGGAAAGCTCGAAGTTATCTTTGGTCATTTCGTCGAGAGTGCCTGCACGAACGATGCCTGCATTGCTTACGAAAACGTCTAAGCCGCCGTAAGCCAAAACGGTTGCATTCATAAGGTTCTTAACGTCTTCTTCGTTTCCAACGTTTACTTTAACTGCAATTGCGCTTCCTTTGCCGAGCTTTTCGAGAGTTGCGTTTGTTGCGTTAACTGCGCCTTCATAGTTGAGGTCGGCATAGGTCATATATGCGCCTTCGCCTGCCATCATATCGGCAACGCCCTTGCCAAAGCCCTGTGCAGAGCCGGTTACTATTGCAATTTTACCGCCCAAGCGTTTTGCGCCGCCCGCTGCGAGAGAAACCTTTTTGCGATAGCGCTCAACTTCCCAGTTATTTATTGCATAAATGAGGTCCTCGGGAAGAGGCTTGGAGCCGCCGAAGTTCTTTGCATAAACCGAAACCTTAACCGCATCGGTGAATACTTCAGCCGCAATATCGGCTTCCTTCTTGCTTCTGCCGGTTGCAAATACGCCGAGGTTTTTAACTGCGATAATTTTGGGGTCTTTTCCTGCTTCCTTGCGGAATGCTTCTATTTTCTTTGCAAGCTCTTCGTAGATTGCTTCGATTTCTTCCGACTCAATGAAAATTCTGCGGTCGTAGCAGTAAACCATATGGTCGGGAGAGAAAGCGGTTGATGCTTCGTTGAAGTTTTCTTCAGATGCAACAACGTTTGCGAATTCTTTATTCGTTTTGAAGGTTACAACGCCCATTGCGCCTTCTTCGTCGGCAAGCATTGCGCGAATTGCGGGAGCAATTAAAGCAGCCTTATCGGCATCGAATTCGATTTCGGAAAAATCGGGATTTAATTTAACAACGCTGTCGAATGCATCATTTAAAACCTTCATATTGGCGTCGATTTCTTCAAGAGAATTTCCGCCTATGAAAACGCCGTGGTTCTCAAGGAAAATAAAGACGGGTAAAACGCCGTTTGCAGCTTTGAAAGCATCTACCTTTTCTTTAACTTCCATTGCGAGAATGTAGCCGGGCATAATGGGTCTTATCCAAACGGAATTGTGTGCGAAAAGCTTATCGAAGCCTTCTTTCCAATTCTTTGCGCAGGTAAGGCCGTTTATTCTGGAAGGATGAATGTGAAGAATGAAGGAATATGCAAATACGTCGTGAAGAAGAGTTTCAACGCTGGGGCGCTTATTCTCCTCGCCTGCCTTGCGGCAAGCCATCATATCTGCCAAAACCTGTGCTTCTCTTTCGTCTGCATCCTGCGAATAGGTTTTTGCATAAATATCGCTTAATTTTTTACGGTCGATTTTAACGAAACCGTCCTCCGTGATGTCGGCAAGAGATACGCCCGAGCCCTTTATATAAAGGGTATCGTCGTCTTTATAGGAGGTATTTCCGCCGCCTGCAAGAACGTATTCGGGGTTTCTGCCGTATTTGTTTGACATTTCTCTAACAAGTTTAAGGCTCATCTTTTTTGTCCTTTCAAAATATATTATAATTTTTTTATTTGTCGGTTAGTGTCGATGCTGCCAAGGCAATATTATACTATCTTTTTTTGAAAAAAGCAAATGTTTTATTGATTTTTCTTTATATTATTTTTATATTATACATTATACTCCTTTTTTTGCTTGGTTTCAAGAGGCAATATCTTGCTCTTGATAATGCCCGAAATTTGCTATATAATTTTATTGTTAACGTTTTAAAGATTTTAAAAACGGTTGATTTTAACAGGAAATTGAAAGTTTAAGCCTTTGAAAATTAAAAAATTTTATTTAAAAGTTTGATTTTAACAATTTTTGTGTTATAATATATGAGCCGTGGCATATCTTAATTCACGGTGAAATTTCAAACTTGGGGGCGTAAAGGTTTCGACGGTGGTCGTGAACGCAGATAAGCAAGCGGTGCGCACAACACCTTAAACTATGCACATTAAAAATAAACGCTAACAACAATAAGTTAGTCGCAGCCTAAGTGCTGCCGTCCCGTTTCGGAAGGACCGCGGTCCGACTCGGGGCGTGACGAATGCGGTGAACGATTTACGTTAAGCTTTGCGCGTGAATTGTATTATGAAGCTACCAAAGCAGTAAGCCTGTCGATTGGCGTGCCGCCGAGGGAATTTTAAAAAACCGACTAAGCTTGTAGAAGGTCTTCGGAATCGGCTATCGGACAGGGGTTCGACTCCCCTCGCCTCCACCAAAGAAAAAACCACACCTTTTGGTGTGGCTTTTTGTTTAGTTTAACGGTGTAATGTGGGGAGTCGAACTGTGAATTGGAGCAGCTTGCAAAGCAAGATGCGACAGAGCAACAGTTCGGTGAACTGTTGCGAAATTCACCCAAAGGAGCTTGCGACTGCGAGAAACTCCCCTATGAGTCCACCATCAAAGGACTACAAAAAAGATATTTTTCTCAGACCAGACTTGAACTCTCACAAAAAAACGCATATTATTAAAACATTTCTATGGGTATTGAAAGAAAAGTATACGTGTGGTATAATAAAAGAAAACTCACCAAGGAGGACTTTTATGAAAAAAATAATATCATTGGCACTTGTCTTAGTTATGAGCACATCGCTGCTTGTGGGTTGCGGCAGTACATTGCCAAAAAAGATAAGCGGTAGTGATACTGCAAAGCTTCTGCTTGCAAACGAGCGGCTGAACGCACAGCTCCTCAAGACCGAAGGCGATATATTTGAGAACGGCGTTGAGGTGATGAACAATCTGGCTAAAACCGCCAAGGAAAATCTGAATCTTGCTTATGCGGGCAACGTCTCTCCTTCGGTAACAAAACTCTCATCCGTAAAAAAAACATCCACCGTGCTTGAGGGCAATTACAGCGGCAAGGTCGAAATCAACGGAGACACTTTTATTTGGAGCAGATTTGAAGAGAACAACAATTCTTACGACTACTTCAAAAATCTTACAAACAACATAGTTAGTACTGCTGAAGTCGGCGCAGAGCTGATAGACAACGTAAAGAAAAACGTAAGAGTTATTGAAAAATGGGTAGATGTCGGCGGCATCCATTATTACCTGAGCGTTGACGAAAATTCCGAAACGCTTTACGAAAGAGATACTGTCAACAATATGCTGAATATCTGCAAGCGTTATAAAAACGAGGACGGCAAGGACGTTTACGAGCTTTACAGAAAGCAAGAACAGTATGAAGAAAGAATGACCTATATCCCCGGACAAAGATACGAGTTGTCAATGATAAACGATTACGGCGAACACAACGAGAATTATTTTGTGGCAGATAACAGCAAGGGGTATTGGGAGACCTATGTGGTCGGTGCTTTTCTTGACCACTACAACGTGTCCTATTTTATTATGAAGAATGATATATGCTACGATGCATTCTATGAGCCCCAATCTGAAAGCATCTCTCTTTTGAAGATTATGAGTGCAGACAAGGCGACCGACATTTTGAACTTTAATGATGCGGAAGGCTTAAGCTTTGTGGAGCTGAAGTTCAGCGGTTTTGACGGCATAAAAAGCGTGGAGGCACCCTCCAACTCTGCGGAATATAACGCTACAGAAGGAATTGCATCTCTTCCAAACGGAGAGAATAGCAAAGTGCATCTGACGAACGGAACGGTGTTGAATTACGGGGACCGCTTTGTCGACGGCAAGGTAAGTCTCAACGCTATTCACGTCAGCTTCAGCGGCATGTTCGGATATACAGGTGAGATACAACTGAGGATTGAGGGTGAAACGTATGAGGAGCGCCTTGAAATCCTGAAAAGCTTCTTGAATGAAACGGGCTTGAAATGCAGACGCAATATTGACAGCGTGTTTTCAGGTATTGGCAGAGCCTACGTTGAACTTGACAGCATTATCAAATATTACACTTGGAACGGCGTTTCAGTCACGAATGAGGCAGGTATCGGAGAGGCCATCAATAAGGAAAAGGCACGCTTTAGCAAGATGGAGGCCTTATATACCGCTGTGAAGGATACAGAGGTGCTGAATATTTCCGATACTGAACTAATTGAGCTGAATATCAAATTTGCACCCATAACCGAAAGCAACTTTCAGGGTATTACGCTTGATGCCGGTAAGGTATCGCTCGGAAGCATATCGCTGACGATTGAGGACACGACACTTTACGTCAAAGATGAGCCTTATAAGGTTATGTTTGCACTTGCCAATTCAAATAACGGGCTTGTTCATTTCGATATGGAGAACACTTCGTTAAGCAAATATGCGGATGAAAGTAAGTTTACCGTTACAGCCTCGGCGCTTGAGTTTACACTCCCCGCTCTCTCTTCGGGCAGCTATACACTCGTGGCTTATATTGCTACCTCGGATGGCATCAGAGCCTCGGCTTACACACCCGTAACGGTTAGCGAGATACTCAATATGCCTGTGAATATTGAGAATATATCAGTATCGGCGGCCAAAGGTGAAAAGAGCGAACTTGTGTTGACCTGTGAGCAGAACAAAGATTTTACCGTAACCCTGACGACCGAAAGCCGTATCGGCTATGCGGAATTCAAGACTGCCGTGTCCGAGAAAGCGTTTGAATACGGTATTCCATCCGACATAATAGAGCTCCGGACCGGTGACACCTATACTGCGCTCACAGGTAGTGAGATAGAGATTCAAGACGGCACTTACCGCATCTACTATAAGACAGAAAACGGCGATAATATGACAACAGGATGCGTTTATGTGCAGTATTCTTGTGAATAAAATTCAATTCGTGAGTTCAAAATCATACGCAAAACCTGCGAAAATATCTTTTTCGTAGCCCATAGAAAAGAAAAAGCCACACCTTTTTGGTGTGGTTTTTTTAGTTTAGCGGTGTAATGTGGGGAGTCGAACTGTGAATTGGAGCAGCTTGCAAAGCAAAGCGAGAAGCTCCCCTATGAGTCCATTTTATCACGGGTTTCAATTTAAATAAAAGAGTTGCGTATTTCATCTATTCGATTTTCTATTAAGTAACAACTCATATCACGAATGCTGACACAGCCTCTTGTTTGAACAATGTGTTTTTCGTCATTAAAACCGAATCCAAACATCTTATCATCTTTTGTTGGGTCTTTTTTCTGCTTGACTTCAGCCATAAATGCAGACATTTCCTTGTTTTTAAATGCAAGCATTACCGTATCCCAGCTTGTGCTTTTTGCTTTAGCCGTAGCAACGTCCTCAGGGCGTCTTGCGTAAATACCCACGAGTATATACCAGTTGGCGTTTTCGTGAATTGGAAAACGATTAAACCAAAGATAATACGGAAATTCCACAGCAGGTTTTTCGTTATAATATGTACGGGACATTTTTACTTGAATGGTATTTGTGGTGTTGCATCCGTTCAGATAGCGATATAACAAAAGGTCGATACCTTTTTCTTGAGCAGAAGCCGGAATAAAAACAGAAGAATCTTTTATTTTCTTTGATAAGTAGTCTGCAACAACAAACTCGCCATACTGCATTGTAAAAATAGGTTCCATAGTTACTCTCCTTGTCCCTACACCTTGTGTAAGAGTTTTTTAACGATAATGGTAATCAAATATTATTTATGTAGTTTTGTATAAAATCAATATGTTCATCAATGCATGCCTTGTCAAGCTTGTGGTTATATAGATAATTATCAAATCCACCGTTTTGATATATGACAAGCATATATTGAAATGCATCAAGAACTATATCATCCATACAGTTATATTTAGCCAAAAGATAACAAAGCCAAACCGAATCAAAAAAGTTGTAAATTTGATTTTTCCTTGTTAAAAAATCGCCTTCATAACCACAATCTCGATAATTAAAACCGCCTTCAAACTCTTCGGAAAGATAGTTTAGAATCATATCGCTGGTTACTGTATGTGTAACATTTTTCATGATTCTGTCGACATCTTCAATGTACCACTCCACAAATCCGCTGTATGTACTTTCGGCTTTCGCTATATATCCTTTGTAATTTTTATTTTTAATAAATTCCAAGTACATATTATCTTCGCTAACCGATTTATCGTAGACATTTATAGTAATCTCGTCATAAGCTTTTCGGTTTACAAGCCAAGTCTTTTCAACAGGATATGGGGCGTTTTTTCTCTTGAAAAAGCCTGTGCGAATAACATTGCCTGCGCGTTCATTGCAACAAGTTAATACTTGGTCCCCAGGTTTAATTGTTAAATCGTTTGACATATAGATATGTTCTTTGGAACGATTTGTTTTTCCATATCTGAATATCACGTAAAAATATTCGTGCTCTTCATTCTTAAGCCATTTCATAGGGATGAACTGTAACAATTCGCTTTCATCAACAAAAATATAATTATCTTTGTTTTTGAATTTGTAACATATGCAACTATACTTTATGTTGTCAGGCTCAATGATTTCACAAAGCACCATAATTTCTTTACTTTGATTATAAACGTCCCCATAAATAACATATATTTCTTCGTTTAAAAAGGCCGTATATTCCATCTTTCAAACCTCTAATTTTTGTTAACTATATAATTATATCACAACAATTCACAGTTTTCTATATTTTTCGTTGCTTTTAAACTTTAAAAATCAACTTTTTTACAAAAAATTCATATATACATTGACAAAAAAATTAACGATAAGATATAATAACTCGGTATAAATAAAAATTATATTTTTGGAGGATTACAGAATGAGATTAGAAAACAAAGTTGCCGTTGTAACCGGCGCAATCGTTACCGCAGACAGTGGATTGACCTCTTTCTGATTTATTTTAAAAATGAAAACCCCACCCTTTTTTAAGGGTGGGTTTTTTACGCAAAAGCATTATTTTTCTTTTTTGTTATTTTCTTTTTGATGCGGGAAATATTGGGGTGTAATTGAGTTCTTTAATTACAACTTGCCCCATTAAAACGTCGCTGTATTGAAAAGTGTGCCGCCCAAACGGCTTGCCGTTTTTAAGCTCTTCAACTTGAAAAATATTTCTGTATATGCCTATAATATTCGCCGTCAGGTCTTCTATGACAATTTTAGGGCGCGTTTTATTTACGCTTATGCATACTTTTGGATTTGTTTGATAAAGTTGTTCTATACTTCTTTTTATGCTTTCAATATCGCTCATTTTATTTTCCTCCTCTCCCGATGCCGTCATTAAGACAGATTAACAGGACCGTAATACAGAGAGGAGTGAGCGAAACATAGAGTTTGAACGCATCTGACTGTCATAGATACGAACAGGCTACATCGCTCTCGTGGTAGAATTTCTACCTTTTAATTATAACATTTTTTTGAAAAAAATTCAAGCAAAAACAAATTTTATTATCTTTTTGTGCCTATGAAAAACACTGCAAGAGTGCCGGGTCCCGAGTGCGAGCCGATGGTTGAGTTTATATAATTTATTATTATTTCTTTGGGATTATATTTTTGCTTTATCATATCGGCAAGATATTCGGCATCCTCCAAGCAGTCGCCGTGGCTTATCATAACCGTTTGCTTTTCGATATCGGCGCCAAGCTCTCCTATTTTTGAGCAAATCTTTTCAATTGAGGCTTTTCTTCCTTTTGTGCGGCCCACGCTTATAAGATGTCCCGCATTATCAACGTGAAGAATGGGTTTTATTTGCAAAACCGAGCCGACAATTGCCGTTGCAGCCGAAACTCTTCCGCCTCGGCGAAGAAAATCGAGGTCTTCAACCGTAAACCAATGGCAGATTTTGAGCTTATAGGCCTCTGCCCAATCACGCACCGTTTCAATTGAAAAGCCCTCGTTTCGCATTCTTGCGCAGTTTAACACCAAAAGCCCTTCTCCCATTGACGCCGCAAGAGTATCTATGCAAAAAACCTTTCTTTCGGGGTATTTCTTTGCAAGCCTTTCAAGCGTTACCGAAACCGATGCATAGCTTCCGCTTAAGCCCGATGAAAAGGAAAGATATAAAATATCTTTTCCCTGCTTGAGAGATTCTTCAAAAAACTCCTCGTTTGCTTCTCCCGTTGCCATTGAAGTACCGAATGTGTGCTTTTTTTCGCGCATTAAAGAATAAAAGTTTTTGAGGGAGCTTATATCTCCGCCTTTTGCGAAAAACTCTTTTCCGTTAATAAAATAAGGAAAAGGAATTATTTTTAAATTATACTCTTCTATTATTGAAGAAGGAAGGTCGGACGTTACGTCTGTGAAAATTTCGTAGTTCATATTTTACCTCGCTTTATGTAGTATTGAATACTATGTTACACCAAGTTTCAAAATATGTCAAGTGTTTTTTGAAAAAATATCTTGCATATTTTTGAATAATGTGTTAAAATATTTAAGATGTTTTTTGTTTTTTATTCGGAGGAAGAAAAATGAAGGAAAAATCAAAAGAACTTTTATCGTGGAAAGAAAAGCTTAATGAAAAGGCTCTTCCCGCTTGGGAGGAAATTCCCGATATAGGTCTTTATATGGACCAAGTTATAACTTTAATGGAAAGTTATCTTTCCGCTTTTGAAGGAACGCATGACGAGGATAAGACAATAACTCCGTCTATGATAAACAACTACGTAAAAATGGAAATCGTTCCTCCGCCCCAAAAGAAGAAATATAACCGCGAGCAAATCACTCTTTTAATTTCGGTTTGTGTTTTAAAGCAAATTATAAGTATTTCGGAAATTAAAGCCATTCTCGATTTTAAATTAAAAAGAATGAGCGTTAAAGAGTGGTATATTTCTTTCAGAGATATGGTTAATCAGGCAAACGGCTATATATCCTCTATTATAAACGAGCTTTCGGCAGGTTCTTCTAAGTCTGTTAACGAAAACCGTTTAACCGACATTGCCGTTTTGTTTGCAATTTTTGCAAATATGGGTAAAATGACAGCAAAAAAAATAATCGGGTTTGAGCATTCCGCGAAAGAATCCGACCAAAAGGCCGATAAAAAGCAAGAAAAAAGCGATAAAAAGAAAAAGGAAAAGAATTGATGAAAACGAAAAAGCAAGCTTTTAAGGCTACCGTTTTCACTGCTTTAACGGTTATAACGGCAGCGTTGATTTTTTTCTTTTCGGCGCAGGTCGGCGAGGAATCGGCATCTTTCAGCAATGGAATAACAAGGCAAATTTTTAATTTATTTCCATGGGTTTCAGAGCTTCCGCCCGAAGTTTACGAGGCAAGGTTTTACGAATGGCATACCTTCGTGAGAATGATGGGACATTGCTTTGAATTTTTCACCCTTTCGGTTTTTGCATCGCTTATGTGGAAATTTTGGGATATAGGCTGGCCGAGCCTTATTGGTTTTATAACGTCGGCGCTTTATGCAATAAGCGATGAAATTCATCAGGCCTTCGTGCCCGGAAGAGCTGCCGAAATAACCGACGTTTTGGTCGACTGTTTGGGTGCATTTGCAGGCGCTTTTATCATCTATTTAATAATAAATGCAAAAAGAAGCCGAGAAAGAAAAAAGAACAATAATTACGTTAAACAAATTTTACAAAATAAAGAATCAGAATAAAAAAGAGGAAAGACAATGAAAAAAACACCGTTTATCACTTTGGCACAGGTTGAAGAAATTGTAAAAACACATCCCACTCCTTTTCATATTTACGATGAAAAAGGAATAAGAGAAAACGCAAAAAAATTAAAGGAAGCATTTGCTTGGAACAAGGGCTTTAAGGAGTATTTTGCGGTTAAAGCAACTCCTAACCCTTATCTTATGAAGCTTTTAAAGGAATACGGCATAGGCGCCGACTGTTCCTCATATACCGAGCTTCTTTTGGCTGAAAAGGTCGGTCTTATCGGAAAAGACATTATGTTTTCTTCAAACGTAACTCCCGAAAAGGACTTCAAAAAGGCCGCAGAGCTTGACGCAATAATTAACTTCGACGATTTAACTCACATAGATTACTACGCCAAAATTGCCGATTTTAAAGAAACCATGTGCTGCCGTTTTAATCCCGGCGGTGATTTTGCAATCCACAATACCATAATGGACAGCCCCAAGGATGCAAAATACGGTATGACCAAGGCTCAGCTTAAAGAGGCTTTCTTAAAGCTCAAAGCATACGGCGTTAAAAACGTGGGTATTCACGCCTTCCTCGCAAGTAACACCGTTACAAACGAATATTATCCCACTCTTGCAAAAATTCTTTTTGAAACTGCGGTTGAATTATATAAAGAAACCGGCGTAAACATTCCTTTCATAAACCTTTCGGGCGGCGTTGGCATTCCCTACACTCCCGATAAGGAGCCTAACGACATTATGGCAATAGGCGAAGGCGTAAGAAAAGCTTACGAGGAGGTTTTCACTCCCGCAGGATTAACCGACGTTGCAATTTTCACCGAGCTCGGAAGATTTATGATGGCTCCCTACGGTCATCTCATAACCAAGGTAACTCATCAGAAACACATATATAAAGAATATATAGGCGTTGACGCCTGCGCCGCAAATCTTATGCGTCCCGCAATTTACGGAGCATATCATCACATAACCGTTTTAGGCAAGGAAGATGCTCCCAAAACCAGAGTTTACGACGTAACGGGCGGTCTTTGCGAAAACAACGATAAGTTTGCAATCGACAGAGAGCTTCCCGAAATTGAAATCGGCGATTACATTTGCATTCACGATACCGGCGCTCACGGCTTCTCAATGGGCTATAACTATAACGGCAAGCTCCGTTCTGCCGAGCTTCTTTTAAAAGAGGACGGCACCGTTAAGCTTATCCGCCGCGCCGAAACTCCCGAGGACTATTTCGCAACCTTGGATTTCGAAGGCTTGAAAGATTAATTAAACAGAATAAAACCCGCTCACTACGAGCGGGTTTTATTATTTTTGTTGCAAATTTGCAAACTTTGTCGTATAATAAAATTATAAAAAGGAGGCAGAAAAATGAAAAGACATATTTGTTTTTTATTGGCAATATTCCTTGTTTTAGCGGCTTTTTCTCCCATCTCGGCATCGGCGGCAAGCTATGCGGTAAGCGAAACCGACTTTTCAATTACAATAGATGAAAACTTTTGGTACGTGTTTACGAGAGATAACCTTGAAAACAATCCCGAATTGGACGATTACGGTGTCTCATACGAAGATATGTATAGCTATTTAAACGATGACAATATATATTTATACGGTTCATTGGTTTATGAAGACGGAGAATGCTTCGAGTTACTTGCCATAAAAGAAAAAACCGACAGCGAAATGGTAAACCTCTCCAATTACAGCGACGCTATGGTTCATATTTTTGCAAAAAGCGCAGCAAACGGCTTGGGAGCAGAAGATTATTTAATAGTTAAAAATAATTACACCTTTGTTAAAGTTGAATACACAAGCTCGAATTTTTACATAGTTCAATTCATTACCCTTGTAAATAAAGATTACTATACCTTTGCTTTTCGTTCGAAATCCCCCTTTACCGCAAATGAATACGCCGAAATGAAGCTTATAGTCGACAGCATAGTTTTCGACGTCGACACCTCGCTTGAAGAAGGAATTCAAACGTCTTTCTGGGAAATTATAACCGATAGCTTTACCGAAGGCCTTATTATTGATGTTATAGTCGGAGCGGTTGCCGGCGGTATTGCAGGTCTTGTTATTGCAATAGTTTTAAAGAAAAAAAAGAAGAAAAAAGCAATGAGTAAAGAAACGGTTGAAGCACCGCCCGTTGAAAACGAAAAGGAATAATTTAAAATAAACGAGCAAAAAAATCTCGGCATAAAGCCGAGATTTTTTATTTTTTAAGTTGTTTTAGAGTTTCTATAAGCTTTTCCGGAAGCGGTATTCCCATTTTTGCCGCATTTTCCAAAATTGAAAGACCTTCGTTTGCTATCATAAAATAACAAAACATTGTTCTTAACATGTCTTCGGTGTTTAAAAGTCTGTCGAGAAGCACGGCAACTATAACACAGCTTATTATTGCAAGCTTTCTTAAAATTCCTTTAAGACCAACGCTTGAAGATAAGCTTTTGTTTATAATCGCCCCGAAAACTCCGGTTATATAGTCAAGAATTATAAAAACGAAAAGGGTTATAGCTGCGGCGTCAACTCCGCCGAAAAGATAAGTAAAAATGCCGCCCGAGGTGGCAATCGCACATTTTAAAGCTATTGCCTTCATTTTATTTCCTCGTCTGTTAAGTAAAGCATATTCTTTACCTTTTCAATATCGGCATCGCTGAATTTGCCCGAATCGCGCATCAGCATAAATTCTCTTATTACGAGCGAGCGGTATGCCGTGCCTTTATAGGTTGCGTTTTTTATAATATTATTGCAAAGCGACTTTATTTCGGAATCACTGAGTCCTCGATTTTCTTCGCTTTCCTTTGCCGCCTCGGCGCGAATTTCAACCGATAATTGTTGGAGCTTGCTTTTGGTGTCGTCTATAAGCTTGGCTTCCGCCAAAGCCGCCGCCTCGTCGGCATATTTCTTTTGAAGAGCCGCTTCCTTTTCCTTTTGAGCCTGCTTTTGCTCCAAAGCGTAAACGGTTTCTTTAAGCTCGCGTTCTTCTCTTCCCTGTTGGCTTTTTGCCATTTCAAGATAATCGAGAGAATCTCCTTCAAGCTCATTGCCGCGAATTCCCATATAAATACCTTTAAGCTCGTTTTTCTTGGCGTTAACTCGGGCATCTGCCTCTATATCGTTTTTATTTTGCTGTGTTTTTTTGGTTTCGGCCAGCTTTTCGTTTTTTATCTTTTCTTTAGCCGCAGCCTTGGAATCTTCAATTTTTTTCTTTTTAAGCGTCGTTTCGCTTTTAAGTTTTTTAAGCGCCGTTGAAAGAGCATCGGAATACTCCGTTATTTTCTTTTCCTTTTCTTCCCTCTTGCCCTTTGAAAGCGTTGCGTTAAGCTTTCGAAGCTCTCTTATGTAGATATCCAAATCAGCCATTTTGCAACACTCCCGTTAAAATCCAAGCGAAAACTCCGCTTTGAATTTCGGCTATATTCGGCAAATTAAAGCTTTCCTCGGTTTCGCCGAAAGCTCCGCCGATTTTTAAATAAAGCTTTTGATATTCTTCTTTTGAAAGCGCGGCGCCGTTACACTTTACGGCATCGTTTTGCGGCTTTACGGGCGAAAAAACAACGCTTCCCGTTAACGCTTCGCTTATTTCTTCGGTTAAAGCGTTTATATATTCTTTTATGATATTTCCCGCCGCATCGAAGCTTCTTTTAAGCTCCTCGGCAGAAAAATTTTCGTTTATCGGACGGTCTGAAAGCGCCGAAATTATATTTAAATCACTGTTAAGTTTTTCAATTATCATTCTTTTTCCCTTTCTTTTATTCTCTTTTAAGCGTTTTTAAATTTGCCGCCGAAAGAGTTATTTCGTTTACCTTAACTTTTTCGCCCAAGCGATTTGAGCGAAATAAAAGCGACGCCTCATAAAAGCGTTCCTTATTCATGCCGTTTCGGCAAACGTTAAGATAGTTTCCGCCGAAAACAAGAGCCTGAAAAGAAAGTCTTCCGAAATCGAAATAGCCGCTTTTTAAGGTTATGTTTTCTCCGTTTTCGCCCGTATCCCCTATTATTGCAATGCTTCCGCCCGCAGTTTCCGAATCGTCAAGCTTAACGAAAACGTCAACAAGCTGCTTTTTAATAAACGACGAGCCGAAATTTATTCCGCTTAAATAAAAATAAGCATCTATTTCCTTCTTTTCTCCGTTTATATCTACGTCATATCCCTCTTCGTTAAAGGCATAAGCATAGCCTTTCGAATCAAAAAACCGAATTTCGTCGTCATCTTCCCAAACGTAAGCCGGATTAATTCCCGAAAAGAGATAAAAAGCATCGTTTTGCCAATTCCATATAAGCGTTTTTTCACAGCCCGTAAACCACAGCTCATTTTTGCTTTCAACGGGAAAAATACGTGTAAATTTATTGGCTTTTAAAAGATTTTTAATTCTTTCGCTTATGTTTACAACGTTTCGTTCATCTTGAATGGCGGTTGAAACTATTTTCTTTATCTTGTTTCCTTCGATAAAAACGGGAATGTTTCCCGCCAAGGCTGCATTGCTCTGAACGGTACCCCTTACGCTGTTTAGGGTTTTAACGGGGAAAGAAAGGTCGCCGTTTTCGGAAATATACGGGCTGCTTGCATAAACGCCGTCGGTGGTGAGAATAAGCATATCGTCGTAATAGCAAACTATATCTTTAATGCCTCCGTTGCCTATAATATCGGAATTATCGCTTGGAAAATAGGTTGCATCGCCGCCCTGCGAATAATAGCGCTTATTAGCACCCTCAAACCAGCAAAAAACCTCGCCGCCGTTACCGTAAACCATTGCGTTATTACAGCCGGATATATATCCGTATCCGCTGCTAATATCCGAGGTGCGATATTTTACCGTAAGCGTTTCTCCCAAAGGAAGCTCGTTTTGAAGCGTTACCGTTCCTGCCGATGCATTAACGGTAAAATTAACCGTGTCCTCTTTTCCTTTTATTTCTGCAGCAACCTCGCTTACTCTGGAATATTTAAGCTTAAAAAGCTTACTGCCTTCGCTTATAAACTCCTCTTTAACCTCGTTTGTAAGTCCGTTGGGTTTTTCATAAGGAGTGAAAGTGAGTCCGTCGGGACTTTTGTTTATGTTAACGGTGGGAACATATGCGGGAACCTGCTCCATTTGAAGCACTCTGTTAAATCTCACGTATTCTCCGCCGACCAAATAAAGATATTTTTCTTTTTCAAAAAGAGCGCCGGCACCGGGATTTTTTCTTTGGTGAATAACCTCAAAAGAATCGGTTCTCGGCTTATATCCGTAAAGCGCGTTTTCGGTTAAAACGAAATAACTGTAATTGAAGTTGGTGCAGGCGGTAAATTTCATTACCTGCAAAACCTTTCCCTCAACCTTAGAGCTGCTTATGGGCGCAAAGCCGTTTCTTTTTTTTATCTTGCCTTCGCTCGTAATTTCGAAATTTTCCATAAATTCCGCTTCGCCCGTTTTTTGCGGATTTTCATTTATTCCTTTAAAATCGCTTATGGAATAAAACACTTCGGGTAATGCCATATCATCTGCACCCCGTTCCCACAACGTCGGTTATTTCTTCAAAAAAGCTCTGCTCGGTTGCCGCCTTTATTCTCGATTTTGCCGCTTCGAAAGCGTTTGAAAAATCCTTTGCCAAATCGGCGTTTTCTTCCTTCATGAAAACCGAAGCAACGTAATAAGGAATTGTTGCCAATACGTCGTTATCGTCAAAACAAAAGCTCGAATTAAAGGAAATTATTTCGGTGGGCGCGGCGTTATAAAACACCGTTATTTCACCGTTGTAATTTTTATCGGCGTAAACGGTTTTACCTATAATTTTAACCTGCGAAAGTGCCGTAATATCTCTTCCGTTTTCGATTATTTTCAAAAGCGAAAGATAGTTTTCGGGAAGAGCCGTATATTTAAAAAGTCCGTCGGCAGTTTCGGAAAAGTTTTCGGTTTGTGAAAAATCAAGCACCGCTTTTTTAATGCATTTTGCAAAATATATAAGCTCACGCTGCGCGGTATCGCAAAGCATTGGCGTACGTGCCTTGAATTTTGAAATAAAATCCTTTTCAAGCGGCTCGCCGTTTGAATCGAGATAATCGCAAAGAGCCATCGCTCTTTTAAAAATATCATTTACGGTTATACTCATAGCATTTTCCTTTCTGTTATATTTTTTCTTTGCCGCCGTTAAGGCGGCAAAGAAAATGAATTTTAAAATTATACGCCTGCGGTTGAGTTTCCTCCTATTTTAAGGTAAACCTTTACGATTTCATCGGGACGTACGACGGTTGCGCCGTAAACGTGAAGGCCCTTAACCGCATCGGCAAAAAGACCTTGAGGACGGTAAGCTTCCATCTTTTTCATCTGACCTACGAATGCAATTGCCTTTCTGGTTCTTGCAACGCAAGAATAGTAGCCCGCCATATCTTTAATAACACAATTGTTCATGTAAACCTTGAAGTTATCGAACATTCCAACGAAGCCGGAGCCGAAGGTGTCGGAGTTGGGGGTTTCTCTTAACACCTTTGCTTTCCACATAAGCTGATAAATTGCGGGGCTTACTTCAAGGAAAATTTCTTCGTTCTGAGGAACGTTGTTTTCATAAAGCATTTGTGCGGCGCTTGAAACGATATCGCCGATATTTTCAACGGTAACGTTATCCTCTGTAATTACGTTGGTAGCGTTTAAAACCAAGCTGTGAACGTATTTGTCGGCATCTGCGGCAATAGCAGATGCAGCCTCGTGCATGCAGCTTTCCATAATGTCGGGAGCTGACTGAAGCTCATCAACGTCGTCAACCATAAAGTTAACGTATTTAAGCTGATTAAGCTCAATGGTCTTGGTGGTATCTCCATCAAGAGTTTCGGGATTACTGATGTTTGTGCCAACAGTATAGCTTTTGACAGTGGGGCGCTTTGTCCAGTTTATCTGAATGGAATTACCCATTACCGAAGCTTCTTTTTCATAGCTTCTGTCGCAAAGAGCTACCGAAACGGAAAGATTATCTCTTTCTCTTTCTATTGCCTTTGCCCATACTTTAGGTTTGAAATTAGTGTATGCCATTTTTATTTTCTCCTTTGTTTTTTAAAAATTGTTTTTTTTGTTTGATAATCTGCTCATAGATTTAACCGCACGCTCCAAATTAAGTGAAAGCTCACGGTCGGAAAGAGCATCAAGTTCGTCGTCGGTGTAATATTCCTCCGACGTTTTGTCGGAATAGCTAACCGAAGCGTTTGCGCTTATTTCGTTTTCGGTTTCCTCTTCCTTGATTTCAAGCAGTGCTTTAAGTCTTTCGATTTCTGCGGTCTTGCTCTCCATCTCTTTTTTGAGTGCGTAGCGCCCGAAGCTTTCCGAGAAGTCGTTGCCGTTAAGGTATTCGGTTATGACTTCGTCGGGAATCTCACGGGTGTCGATATTGGGGTTATTACGCAAAAATTCCTTTAACGAATCCTTGTTTTCGGTTTTTTGCTCTTTCAAGCGGTTTAAAAAATCCTTATTGCTTTCAAAGCCGTAATCCTTGGCTATTTCGGAAAGCTCGTCGAAGCATTTTTCTTCTTTAAGCTCGTTTAAGCTTTTTAAAACCTTATCGTAATTCAACCCTTTTTGAGCTAAAAGTATTGCCTCATTTTCCGGAATGAGCAGCTCTTCGTGATTATATTTTACTTTTAACCTAAACGGTTGGTTTTCTGCATTTTCCGAAAATTCGGCGTTGTTCTCATTTTCAATATCAATCATTTTGTTTTTTCCTTTCTTATCGTGGTGGACAGAAATTTATATGAGTTCCTTTTGGTTTAAGGAAATCTCTTCAAGCAGCTGGCTTACCTCGGGAACGTAGCCCTTGGGCAAGCGTTTTATGTATTGCTCGGCGGTTATTGCGCCCGAGGAATATAAGTCCTTAAGCACCGAAACAGAGGTTGCCTCCGAAAGATAAACCGACGGGCCGATATCTATTTTTACCTTTGCCGCCGCTGTTTTCAAAAGGGCGGGCGAATAGAAAAACGGAATGAGCCTATCGTTTTTCGAAAGCACGATTTCTTTTTTCGCCGAAAATTTGGTTTTTAAGAAGTCAAGCCATATAAGCGCCGTATCTTCAATAAAGTTGTAAAGATTTTGCTTTATGTTTTCCATGGGCACTGCGGCGTTTTGTCCCAAAAGAGTCAGCGCCGCCGCATTGTCGGGCCTTATGTTCTGACCTAAAAGAACGTCGGTTGCGCCGAGGCAATCCTCGGTGTATTTAACCGCCTTATCAATTAAAACAAGAGCGTTTGCATCAACGCCGGTGCCGTCTAAATATTTTGCAACGCCCGATATATCTCCGTTTACGCCCAAAGCCGTTCCAACGGCGTTAGACCACGACGAAACTCTTGTTTTGTCGTAAATCGCTTTGGGGAAAGCGGTATCCATAAGGCTTTTCATAGACATTGCAAACATTTTGTTTACAAAAACCTGATTGGGAATTATTTGGTTTGCAAGCGCTTCACCGTGGAAAGAGCCCTTCTTTTCGGTCCAGTTTGCAAAGGCTATGGGGTAACGGGTAAGACGTGTGTTAACGTCGGCTCTCAAAACAACGCTTCTCGTAGATTTGGTGTAGTGAATAAAGCCGTCCTCGCCTCTGAAATAGCGTATGAGATAGGTGGTTCTCGAAGAAGAATCCTCCTGCTCGTTATCGGTAAGCTTATCGGGTAAAATCTTTTCGATTTCCGATTTGGGAAGTCCCGCCTTCTTTGCCTCTCTTATGAGATTTTCGGTAAAAGTTCTTCCCGCGATAATAATATAGGGTTGCTTTGAAACGCTGTTTGTGGTAACGTCGCCGAAATAAAGATTTTCGGAATCTATAATTTCGGTTTTAAAATCTCCCCTTATTCCGTTCGGACGTTTTTCATTTACGTCCCAATAAACGTGGAAGCACATATCACCCGTTATGGCGCATTTCAAAAGAGCTTTTCTCACAAGATTATCCATCTTGTTTCTTTCCCAAGCGGAGTCCGCCTCCATATTGAGAATATCGCTCACCTCTTGCGCCTCCGCCTTATAGGTTACCTTAATGGGCGAAGAGCAAATATAAGCAATTACGTAATCTATAATTCTTTTAAAAATGTTAAAAACGGGAGTGGGCAGATTATTTGCTCTCACGCCGTACCACTGGTCGCCCGAGTAAAAACGCTCGTTTTTCAAAACCGCGCTTTTAAATCCGCTTTGCGATGCAAAATCAGCTCCCTTGCTGTAAAGCTTCCATTCCTGTGTTGTTTCGCTTTGATTTTTTCTTATTTTCATTTTTATTTTTCATCTCCGGTATAATTCAATATTGCCTGATATTCCGTTTCGGCATCGAAATCGCTTTTTTCGGCGTTTTTGCTTTTGTTTTCCTGTTTTTTTCCTTTTAAAATATCACAAACGGCAAAAAACGCTCCCGCAAAAAACGCTCCCGCAAAAAAAGTCAAAACCGCAATTTCCATTTTTTCCTCCTAAAAAAGATATTCTTTCATCGGCGTTCCGCTTTGCTCCTCTTGTTCAAACGGATTTCCAAAGCCGTTTTCCTCCGCAATTTTTTCTTCTTTTCGATAAAAAGGTCTTGACATTGCTCCGTAACGGAGTGCCTCGGGCGCATGGGTTATTTCGTGCGGAGTGTTCGAAATATCCTCGGGATTTATTTGCGAATGGGTAAGCAGCGGCAGGCATCTTACAAGGTTTAAGCAGCACCCTTCAAAAAACCTTAATCTCGGCGGATTTTCCTCATCGTGTTTTAAAAGCTCCCTTAAAAAACGAAGACCTCTTACCCTGCCGTTATCGGCGGGAATAAGCCCCGAAAGCCCTGCGTTATACATAATTTCCATTCCCGACGTTCCCGTTTCCTGCCTTCTGTTCCAAAGGTCAGGCGAGGCAACGGTGTAAAGAATTCTTTCATGGCTCGGAGTCATTTTAACTATTTTTTTCGCCGCCTCCGAAAGAGTGAGATTCGGCTCGTAAAGCTCTCGGTAAATATAAAAATCTCCGTTTTTATCAATTGCCCACCAAAGACACGCCGTCATATCAAGACCGTAGTCAAGCGACCTGAAAAGCGTCATATTTTCAATTGAAAAAGGCTTAACAATATGCTTTCTCGGTGAAAATTCCGAAAAATAAGCTCCTTCAAAAAAGCTCCAATCGCCCTCCAAAAGTCTTTTCCTTTCCTTTTCGGGAAGCTCCGAAAGACGCTTTACGTAGTCTGGGTCGGAATCTGTTAAGAAAAAGTTATCGGTTACAAACGAGGGAATAAATTCAAACTTTCTTCCGTTTCTCTCACAGTTCGGGTTATCTATAAAACGTCTTTTAACGAATTCGTGCCCTATTCCTCCGGGATTTCCCGTTGACTTCATCTGCTTGGGATATCCGTTTGCGCCTCTTAATCTTGAAAGCATATAAAGATATTGCTTTTCGGTGAAATGCGTAAGCTCGTCAAATCTTATAACGTCGTATTCCGCCGACTGATATCGGTTAACGTCCTCCTCCGATTCCAAATAACCAAGCTCTATAACAGAGCCGTTTTTAAAGCTCCAAATATGCTTTGAAGAGAGATATTTCCCTGCCGCCTTGGGAAAAAATCTTTTAGAAATCGGCACTATGCTTCTTTCAAGTTCGGGGAAGGTGCGTCTTAAAATAAGCTGATGCGATTTCGGGTATTTCACCGAAAAAATAAGAGCGTCTATAACCTGCGCCGAGCTTTTTCCGCCGCCCGCCGCACCTCCGAAAAATATTTCATCGGCCTTCGAGGTTATAAATTCGTTTTGTTTCGGCGTTACTTTAAAAGCCGCTTTATTCATCGTTCCTCAACCGAAAAGGATAGCTCGAAATCCTCATCCTCCTCTTTTTTTCCGCCGAAATCTCTTACCAAAAGAAGATTTACCGCCGTGCCGCTTATTTTTTTAAACGCCGCCATAACTATAAGCGAATGCTCGATTTCGTTTAGCGTTTTTCTCACCGTCTGACCTATTTCGGTATTGCTTTTGGCAAGTTTGAAAATTTCTTCCTTGGTTGTATCGAGATAATTTGCAAGACCCGCAACGGTGGGAATATCGTTTTCCTTCTCGGCGGTTAATCTGACGTAGCGCTTCATTCTTTTTATAAATGCCGTATCCTTCAAATGCCTGCCTCCTTTCTTTTCCGTCTGCAAACATTGTAAACTCTTTTTACTGCAACGGACTGCACTGTTTTTGAAAAGTTTTTTCTTCTATTAAAAAGCGAAAAGCCATATATTTTCAAAGAGGTGATTTTAATGTTTTCTTTTTTGGGATTAACCTTCGGTTTTCTTTTTCTCGCTCTTTATCTTTCGGGCAAAAGCTCTTTCCCCAAGCCGCTTTCAAAGGAGGATGAGGAAAAATATATTGAGGCTATGCTTGCGGGCGATAAAAAGGCTCGTTCAATTTTAATAGAACGGAATTTAAGGCTCGTTGCGCATATCGTTAAAAAATATTACTCCTCAAACGAAAACTCCGACGACCTCGTTTCAATAGGAACGATAGGACTTATCAAGGGAATTGACAGCTATAAGGGAGGTAAAAACACCCGTCTTGCAACCTATGCGTCGAGATGCATTGAAAACGAAATTTTAATGTATTTCCGAGCCCTTAAAAAAAATTCCAACGAGGTTTCGCTTGAAGAAACGATTGATACCGACAAAGACGGAAACTCACTTTCGCTTATCGACGTTCTTTCGGTTGAGGATACGATTTCAGATGACCTTTATATAAAATTTCAAACCGAAAAGCTGCAAAAAGCGGTTTGCGAAAAGTTAGACGAAAGAGAACGGAAAATAATTTCACTCCGCTACGGCTTAACCGGCAACGTTCCTTTAACTCAACGGGAAACGGCAAAAAAGCTTAACATTTCAAGAAGCTACGTTTCGAGAATTGAAAAGAAAGCTCTCGCCGTAATTAAAGAAGAAATAATGAATTAAAAGCTTTTTATTTGAGAAAACTGTTTACGGGTGATTTTTTTGAAGCGCAGACTTTTTTTCTCAATTTCTCTTCTCTTTGCTTTTTGTTCAATTACCGTTACACGCCTTTTTTTAATAGCCTTTTCATCGGGAGAAGGGCTGAAAAACGCCGCCTTTTCACAGCAAACCTCTTCGGTTATTTACTACACCTCACGTGCGGTTATAACCGACTGCAACGGCGCTTTTCTAACCGACTCCGAAAGCTCTCTTCTGGGGGTTGTAAGCCTTCCCGAATATTCGGGTGGCGTTACCTTTGAAGAAAAATACAACGACTATTTTAACAGTTGCGCGAAAAACCGTACCGTTGCCATTTTGCCGGTTTTATCGGCTGAAAAGAATGCAAGGGGCGTTTTTTCCTTTAAAACCTTAACCAGATATTCCAAAAATCAGCTTGCCACTCATCTTATAGGCTCTCTAAACGAAAACGGCGACGGCGTTTCGGGGCTTGAATACGCCTTTAATTCTTTTTTCCGAAAAAATGAAAAAAAGTTTACCGTTTCATATCTTTCAAACTCGCTCGGCTATTTGATTTCGGGTAAAACGGTTTCGGTTTCGGGTGATGCAACGCCTTCCGCCGACCGTCTTATTTTGACAATCGACGAAAGGTTTCAAAAAATAGCCGAGGAAGCTTCAAAAAGCATTAAAAGCGGCGCCGTTATAGTAACCGACGTTAAAACGGGTGAAATAAAAGCCATGGTGAGCAAGCCCTATTATCATCCCTACGAAATGGGTGATGCGCTTGAAACGGAAGGGGCGCTCGTTAACAAATGTCTTAACGCTTTCAACGCAGGCTCTGCCTTTAAGCTTTTAACTCTTTGCGCCTTTTTGGAAAACGGAAATTCCGAATTTCATTATGAATGCGACGGCGTTTGCGAGCTTGACAATCTTTCAATAGGGTGCTACCGCCAAAAAAGCCACGGGATTTTAGATATTCCATCGGCTCTTTCCGCCTCCTGTAACGGATTTTTTATTATGATGGGCATTAAAAACGGGGCAAGCTCGCTTTTCGAGAATGGCAAAGCCTTTGGCTTTGGCGAAAAAACGCCGCTTGCCGAAAATTTTTACTCATCGGCAGGCTATTTTCCAACTCTTGAAGAGCTTAAAAAAGACTACGAGCTTGCAAACGTTTCAATGGGACAGGGAAAGCTTTTGGTTACGCCCGTTCAAATTGCATCGCTTACTCAAACAATTGCAAACGGCGGAATAAAAAAACCGCTTTCGGTTGTTTTGGGTAAAACCGAAAACGGAGTTTTCACCGAGGACAGCGTTCACGCCGCCCCCGAAAGCCGCATTATTTCGGAAAAAACGGCGGCTTACGTTGCAAACTGTATGCGTGAGGTTTCGCTAAACGGCACGGGCAAAAAAGCAAATCCCTCCTGCGGCTCGGGAACAAAAACCTCAACCGCCGAAACGGGAATTATAAACGAAAACGGGAAAAACGTTATTCAAAGCTGGATTACCGGCTTTTTTCCAAGTGAAGCTCCCGCCTATACCATAACCGTTTTGGTTGAAAACACCGACCCCACCGTTACCAACACTTCTCCCGTTTTTAAAGAAATTGCCGAGAAAATTTCAGCTCTTTCTTAACTTGAAAAATTTTTTCTCTTTATATTGACAAAATACGCAAAATATATTAAAATAATTGCAACTTGAATTTAATATATAAAAACTCTTATCGAGAGAGGCTGAGGGACAGGCCCTGTGAAGCCCGGCAACCTGCTTTTTGGCAAGGTGCTAATTCCTGTGGCTTTTTGCCTTAGATGAGACGAATTTTTTTCTCCGTCCTTTAAGGCGGAGATTTTTTATGTTGCCGAATTTTTTCGGCGAAGGGAGCTTAAAATGAACAGAAAATTATTTACCTCGGAATCGGTTACCGAAGGACATCCCGACAAAGTTTGCGACAGAATTTCCGATTCTGTTTTAGATGAAATTATCGCCAAGGACCCTTTGGCAAGAGTTGCCTGCGAAACAACCTGCACCACGGGTCTTATTAACGTTTTCGGTGAAATAACGGCAAATTGCGAGTTTGACGTTCCTTCAATCGTAAGAAGAGTGTTGGACGATATCGGTTATAACAACGAATCCTACGGTTTTACCGCCGAAAATTCCATGATTGTAACCTCTATTGACGAACAGTCGAGAGATATCTCCTCGGGCGTTACCAACGCTCTTGAAGGAAGAGATAAGGGCGAAGAGGAGCTTGGTGCGGGCGACCAAGGAATGATGTTCGGCTATGCCTGCGACGAAACTCCCGAGCTTATGCCCATGCCCATTCAAAAAGCTCACGAGCTTGCAAAGCAGCTTGCCAAGGTCAGAAAAAACAAAACCGTTCCCTTCTTACGTCCCGACGGAAAAACGCAGGTTACCGTTGAATACGACGGAAACGGAAATACCGCAAGAATAGATACGATTGTTGTTTCCACCCAACACGACGAAAACATTACCAACGCCGAAATTGAAGAGGCAATTAAAAACGAGGTAATCTTCAAGGTGTTTGATAACGGACTTCTTGATAAAAACACCAAATATTTCATAAATCCCTCGGGCAGATTCGTAATCGGCGGCCCCGTTGGCGACGCAGGCCTTACGGGCAGAAAAATAATAGTTGATACCTACGGCGGAATGGGCAGCCACGGCGGCGGCGCATTCTCGGGTAAAGACCCCACAAAAGTCGACAGAAGCGGAGCCTACGCCGCAAGAAACATTGCGAAAACAGTTGTTGCCTCCGGCCTTGCAAAGCGCTGTGAGGTGCAAATTGCCTACGCAATCGGCGTTGCGAATCCCGTTTCGGTTTCGGTTAACACCTTCGGCACAGGCGTTGTTTCCGATTTCAAGATTGCAGACGCCGTAAACGAGGTTTACGACCTTCGTCCCGGTGAAATAATTAAATATTTCGACCTCTTAAAGCCAATTTACGCTCCCCTTTCGGCTTACGGACATATGGGCAGAGAGGACCTCGGCGTTTCTTTTGAAAAAATAACCAAAAAAGAAGCGCTCTTAAAAGCAATAAAATAATTTCGAAACATATACTAAATGAAACGGAGTAATTCCCTTGATAAGAAACGATATAAGAAACATTGCAATCATCGCCCACGTTGACCACGGCAAAACAACATTGGTTGACGTTCTTTTAAAGCAATCCGGCGTTTTCCGCGATAATCAGGTTGTTGCCGAAAGAGTTATGGATAATAACGACCTTGAAAAAGAAAGAGGCATTACAATTCTTTCGAAAAATACCGCAATCACCTATAAAGACGTTAAAATAAACGTTATAGACACCCCCGGACACGCCGATTTCGGCGGCGAGGTTGAGCGAGTTTTAAAAATGGTCAGCGGCGTTTTGCTTTTGGTTGACGCAGCCGAAGGCCCCATGCCTCAAACCCGTTTCGTTTTGCAAAAGGCTCTCGACCTTAACTTAAAGGTCATTGTCGTAATCAACAAGGTTGATAAGCCCGATGCCCGAATTGCCGAAGTGCACGACGAGGTTTTAGAGCTTTTCCTTGAGCTTAACGCAACCGTTGAGCAGCTTGACAGTCCCTTCATTTTCTGCTCGGGCAGAAGCGGCACGGCATCTTATCTTCCCGATAAGCAAACCGAAGATATGACTCCCCTTTTTGACACCATAATAAATTACATAGACCCGCCCGAAGGCGACGAAACCGCTCCCTTACAAATGCTCGTTTCGGCGCTTGATTATTCCGAATATGTCGGAAGAATCGGTGTAGGGCGAATTGAAAGAGGCGTTTTAAAAGCTAATACCGACGTTATGGTTTGCAACTACCACGGCGAAAGCGCTCCCTACAAAGCAAGAATAAACACCGTTTCGCAGTTCAGCGGATTGGGAAAGGCCGACGTTACCTCGGCAACGGTTGGCGATATCGTTTCTTTCTCAGGCATTGAAAACCTCACGATAGGCGATACCATTTGCGACCCCGCAGATGCAACTCCCATAACCTTCGTTAAAATTTCCGAGCCCACCGTTGAAATGAACTTTATGGTTAACGACAGCCCCTTTGCCGGAAGAGAAGGCAAATTCGTAACCTCACGCCACCTTCGCGAGCGTCTTAATAAGGAGCTTTTGAAGGATGTTTCCTTAAAGGTCTTTGAAACCGATTCAACCGAATGCTTCAAGGTAATGGGCAGAGGTGAAATGCATCTTTCAATTTTAATTGAAACGATGAGAAGAGAGGGTTACGAATTTCAGGTTTCAAGCCCAACTGTTATAATAAAAGAAATAGACGGCGTTAAATGCGAGCCCGTTGAAGAGCTTACCGCCGACGTTCCCGACGAATACGTTGGCGCCGTTATTGAAAAGCTCGGCAGAAGAAAGGGCGAAATGGTTAACTCCGTTCCCATGGGCGGCAGAACACGTCTTACCTTCTACATTCCCTCAAGAGGTCTTTTCGGTTACAGAAACGAATTTTTAACCGATACTCACGGCAAGGGCATTTTAAACACCATTTTCCACAGCTACGAAGCTTACAAGGGCGAAATTCCCACCCGCTCCGTTGGCGCTTTAATTGCTTTCGAATCGGGCGAATCCATCACCTACGGTCTTTATAACGCGCAGGAAAGAGGCAAGCTCTTTATCGGAGCAGGCGTTCCCGTTTACGCAGGTATGGTTGTAGGCTATTCTCCCAAGGGCGACGATATTGCGGTTAACGTTTGCAAGAAAAAGCAACAAACCAATATGCGTGCCGCAGGTAAAGACGACGCTCTCCGTTTGGTGCCCCACGTTAAATTAAGCTTGGAAGAAAGCTTGGAGTTTATGTCGGACGACGAGCTTTTAGAGGTAACTCCCAAGAACATAAGAATCCGCAAAAGAATTTTAGACCACGCAGAAAGAATGAGAGCAATAGCTCACAAGAAATAAGGAGTGAATTTTTATGATAATGGCAGTAATCGTTCTCAATAATTTAGATTGTCTTGAAAAGCTTTTACAGGAATTAACCACACACGGCTTTTCCGGCGCAACCATATTGGAATCAACCGGTATGGCTCACGCTCTTAACAACGAAGATGACCTCGGCTTTATAAGTGCTTTCCGCGCTCTTTTGAATCCCGAAAGAGAAAAGAGTAAAACCATATTTACCGTTATTGAAGATTCAAAATTCGAAGAGCTTGCAAAAATTGTAAACGACGTTACCGGCGGTTTGGATAAGCCCGACAGCGGCATTATCTTCTCGCTCCCCGTAAGCAAGTGGGAGGGTTTCAAACACTGATATGAGTGCCGCTCTTCAAACCCTTTTCGGCATATCTCTTTTGCTCGCGGCGTCTCTTGCCGCAGGCAGAATTGCAAAGCTGGTAAATCTGCCAAACGTTACGGCTTATCTCATTACAGGTCTTTTAATCGGTCCTTACTGCTGTAATTTTATAAGTGAATCGGTCGTCGAAAGCTTCTCGCTTATAACCACCGTCGCCCTCGGCTTTATAGCCTTTTCAATAGGCGGCGAATTCAAAATCGAAAACATTAAAAGAATAGGAAAAAAAGTTGTTACAATAACCTTTTTCCAAGCTCTCACAACGGTTTTATTCGTCGATATAGGGCTTTTCGTTCTTGCCGCTTTTAACGTGCTTCATATTTCCGAGGCAATTATTTTGGGCGCAATTGCAACCGCAACCGCTCCCGCCGCAACGGTAATGGTAGTTAAGCAATATAAGGCCAAAGGTCCCGTTAGCGAGGCGCTTTTGCCCGTCGTTGCCTTAGACGATGCCATCGGCTTGATTGTTTTTGCAATTTCACACTCAATTGCAGCCGCAATTTATAAGCCCGAAACACAAATAAGCGTGAAAACAATTATTATAGACCCTCTTTTAGAAATAGTTATTTCTCTTGCCGTCGGCTTTGTTTTGGGCTTGCTTTTGGCGATAATTATAAAATTTTTCCACTCAAGAGGAAACAAGCTTTCGCTTATGTTGGTTTGCGTTTTCCTTTGCGTAGGCGCATCTATTGCCTTTAAGGAATTCTGGAACATCTCGCTTTCATCTCTTCTTCTTTGTATGATGGCCGGCGCAACCTTTACCAATTTAAGAACCGACTCAATCGAAAACACCGCGCTTTTAGACCGCTGGGCAACTCCCGTTTTAATTTTGTTCTTCGCTCTTTCGGGCGCAGAGCTTAACGTGGGCATTATAGCCGGTGTAGGCGTTGTTGGAATTGTTTATCTCTTAACACGTTGCGCAGGCAAATGGTTTGGCGCTTGGCTCGGCGCAACCGTTACCAAATCCGATAATAACATAAGAAAATATCTCGGCGTTGCACTCTTCCCTCAGGCAGGCGTTGCAATTGGTATGGCTCAAATTATAGCAACCGATTTCCCCGAAATTTCGCAAACAATCACAACCGTTGTTCTTTGCGCAACCTTAATTTACGAGCTTTTCGGTCCCGTGCTTACAAAAATTGCGCTTCAAAAAGCGGGTGAAATCGAAAAGGCGCCCAAAAAATTCAAGAAAAAAGAAAAATAAAATATCTTTTTTAAAGTTAAGAAAAAAGCAAATCCGAAAAGTTTTGCTTTTTTCTCTTTTTTTACAAAATCTTTATTGACTTTTTCTCAATATAGTTTATAATTATAATTACGATACTAAACTCATAGAAATAAGAGGTGTAATATTATGTTAAAAGTCGAAACAAGTGCTGCAGCATGGTCTCCCTGTCCCGACAGATTCGTAACAGAAGGTTACCGTTCAAACTGCTCTTGGGGTAAAGACGCTCTCGACCAGCTCACCAAAGTTAACGGTCTTACCGGTATCGGTGTAGGTTGGGGTTCTCTTTCCTCTAAAAATCCCGAAATGACCGATTCCAAATTCATCAACGGCGGTTATATTTCAAGAGATGCATGGCCTCTTGCTCCCGTTGAAGACCTCGATTGGTTATTCAACTACTGTAAAGAAAAGAATCTCGGAATAGGCACCATCGCTCCCGATACATATCAGAGCCCGATTTTCAAAAACGGTACTTTAATGAACCGCGACCCCGCCATTCGTCGTCTTTTCATCGAACACATGAAGCAGGGTCTTGACCTTGCCGCTACCATCCCCGGCTGCGACGTTCTCGTTTGGCTCGCACACGACGGCTACGATTATCCCTTCGAGGATGATTACAGAGTAAGATGGGCTTGGCTTATCGAAGGCTTGCAGGAAATCTGCGAATACAACAAAAACGTTAAGGTTACCATCGAATATAAGGCTAAAGAGCCCAGAACCAGACAGTATATCTCCGACTACGGAAAATCTCTCTTAATCTGCAAAGAAACCAAAGCAGACAACCTCGGTGTTGTTGTTGATATCGGCCACTCTTTATTTGCAGGCGAGAATCCTTCCGAAGCAGTTGACATCGTAAGCTACTACGGCAAATTAAACCATATCCATATGAACGACAACTACAGAAGCTGGGACGACGACCTCTTCCCCGGTGCAATTCATTTCTGGGAAACTCTCGAAATGTTCTACGTTCTTAACAAATACAACTACGACGGTTGGTACAATATGGACGTATGGCCCACCAGAGTTGACGGACATAAAATCGTTCAGGAAGGCATCGACAGAATTTATATGTTCGACCGCCTTGCAAAAACTCTCCCCATCGAAACCATTACCAAAATGCAGGCAGAAAACGACACCATCGGAGTTCAGAAGCTCGTTCGCGAACTCACCATTAAATAATTTCATAGCTTAAAAAAGAAGCCCGAATTTTATTTCGGGCTTTCTTTGAAAGGAAATTTATATGTCTTCAGTTACAGAAAAATATATATCTGCTTTCAAAAATCCCGCAAGGGAATTCCGTCCCGTTTCAATGTGGTTCTGGACGGGCAAATTAAAAAAAGACGAAATTACCTTCCAGCTTGAGCAGTTTAAAAGCCAAGGTATGAACGACGTTTTTGTAAACGCCGCCTTCGGTATGGACGTTGAATATCTTTCCGACGAATTTTTTGAATACGTTAAATACACCGTTTCGGAATGTAAGCGTTTAGATATGAACTACTGGATTTACGACGAGCTTAACTGGCCATCGGGAAATGCCGGCGGTAAGCTTCTCTCGGAATATCCGTGGGCAGTAGGAAAAATTTTAAAGTGCGACCGTTACAGAGCATTCGACGAGCTTGAAAGCCTCGAAAACGGACGTATTGCAAGATTTGCCGAAAAAGGCGAATTTATCCGTGCAAACCTTATTTTCGACACTCCCGAAGGGCATGAAATCGTTGACGTTTCCGATAAGGTTTTGGTTGAAAAAACACCGAGCGGCGAAACCGTTGTAACCTATCAGAACTTTGATTTCTGTTGCAGAGCTCAGTTTGAGGTTTATTTCTCAATTCCCGACCCCTATATAATTTGGACTTCCATTTGGAACAAAGACTCAAAATACGAGGAAGGCTATATCGACACCTTTAATAAGGAAGCCACCTTAAAGTTTATTGAGCTCACTCACGAAAAATATAAAGAAGCAATCGGTGAGGAATTCGGCAAAACCGTTAAGGGCGTTTTCACAGATGAGGTTTGTCTTGCATCCCCCTTCTCTTTAACCGAAAAAAGACTTCCCTGGAGCGACCATTTTGCCAAAAAGTTTAAAGAGCTTAAAGGCTATGACCTTGAGCCCGAGCTTTTCTGCCTCTTTAACGAATGTGATGACCCTCACGTTTTAAAGGTAAGAAACGATTATTTCAACGCCGCCAAGGAAATTTATCTTGAAAGCTTTATGAAGCCCATGTACGATTGGTGCGATAAAAACAATCTTCTTTTTACCGGCCATTTCGACGGCGAAGAATCGTTTATTTGGAATTTACTCCAATCGGGCGATATGCTCACCTCGTTTAAGTATATGCACATTCCCGGAATTGACTCAATAGTTTCGGGCGTTAGAATAGTAGATAAAAACTACGATTCCGCAGGCAAGGTTTTAAACTCGGTTGCAAAGCATTATAACCGCGACAGAGCTCTTTGCGAAACCTACACCTGCAGCGGTTGGGATATGCGCTTCGACACCATGAAGAGAGTTGCAAACCGTCTTTTTACTCTCGGTATAAATATGATTCACTATATGGGCGCAACCTATTCCTACGACAGCTACGTTAAAAACATTGAAATAGGCGGCACGCCCTCGTTTGGCTATAACAATCCCATGTGGTGCCATTTCCACAAGCTTAACGATTACGATGCAAGCGTTCAGGCGGTTTCCGCAATGGCAAAGGGTGGCTCAAAAGCGTTGTTTATGACACCCTTGGTTGAAACGAAATCTATCTTCGAAGGACATAAAAACTTTTTCCACTCTCACAAGCCCGATTATAAAATCTCAAATTTAGACGAAATTTATTGGCTTTGCTCAACCGGCTTTATGAAGCTCGGAATTGACTTAGACTTCGTTTCGGAAGACGATGCAAACAATATTAAAGCCGAAAACGGCGTTATGGAATTTTGCGGTTATCGTTACGAATATATGATTTTGCCCGGAATGGAGCATATTGATAAAAACACCGCTTGCCTTATTAAACGTCTTATGGATGCGGGTGTTAAAATCATATTCGTAAACAGCTTGCCCAAAATAGTTGTTGATGCCGATATAGCCGCATTACCCTGCGAGCTCGGAAACGAAAAGCTCGTATTTGAAAACAGCGATGCATCTCTTTCTTATTTCGAAAACGAAAATAACTGCATTGTTAAAATCAAAGAGCGCACTCAAAACGATAAAACCTTTGCCGAAGTCATTGGCAAGGCGTTTAAACCCGAAGACCGCTCAATTGACGCCAAAACAACCGGAAATATCTACATCGGCCACCGTGAAAACGCCGAGGTTGACATTTACCTTATGGCTAACGACGATAACTTTGCAAACGAAATAAGAATTCCCAAGGCTATGAAGGGCATTGAAATTCTTTGTCCCGATACCAGAGATTACAAAGAGGTTTACTTCGACGGAAACGATATTGTAATTCCTCTCGAAGCATACGAGCTCGTTATAATTATTAAATCGAAATCCGAAAGCTTCGATGCAAAGGCAATTTTTAAAGCTCCCGAAAAAGAGTCCGAGGTTATTTCGCTCGAAAAAGGATTTACCTTTGTTCCCGAGCTTGAAAACCAATACCGTTGCAGATGGAAATATAATTACAACGGCAAATTCTACGCCGCCCAATTCTTCACTCATTTTCCCGCTTGGGTGCCTTTAAAGCAAAATATGCCCTACGAGCTTAAATGGGACGTTAAAATCGACTCAATGCCCGATGCCCTTTTCTTAAACGGCGACGTTTCGGAGGTCGAGGAGGTTTTAGTAAACGGCTCGCCCGTTAAAATTTCGGCAAACACTCGAATTTGGGGCCCCGAAAACTTCAGAACGGAAATCACCTCGCTTCTTCACGAAGGCGAAAACGAAATTATCTGCCACGGAAGAACACCCGATTTTAACTGTGTTTTTGCAGTCCCCGTTTTCTATCTTTCGGGCGACTTCAAGTTGGATAACGATTTCACAGTTTCAAAATTAGCTTCAAAAGAAATTGCGCTCGGCAGCATAGATACTCAAGGTTACAAAAACTTTGCGGGCAAGGCAAGCTACAAAAACACCTTTAACGGTAAAAAAGGCTTGAAAACCGTTATTGAAATAAACACCCGAGAGGCTGTAACGGTTAAGATAAACGGCAATCCCATTGACGTTATTATGTGGGAGCCCCGAAAGGCCGACGTAACCGAATTCGTTAAAGACGGCGTAAACGAAATAGAGCTTGAAATTACAACAACCTACCAAAACTTACTCTCGCTCTTCTCCGAAAACAACCCCGCAAATCACGGCATATACGAAGTTAAGGTTATAACCTACTAAAATTAAAAATCCGCTCTTTTCGAGCGGATTTTTTTATTTTTCTACGTAAGGAATAAATTTATATTCTTCGCCGTATTCAGTAAAGTTTTCGGTGCAAAGATTTCTGAATTCGCTTGCCTTAACCTCGTAATCAAACACCGTTTTGGCAAAGCCCGAAAGCCTTTTTCCGTTTGCCGATTTCGTTATAACCGTTTTATTATTCGGTATTTTTCTTAACAGCTCAGCCCCGTTTTTGTTCATTGCCAAAACTCTTATATAAGGCGGCAACAAGGTTTTTAAAGTTTTCTCTCTTCCGAGAAACGCCGATAAGACGGCTCTTTTAAGACGCGAATCGGTATATCTTTTCGAGGCGGCAAATTCTATAAGCTCTTGGTAGCTTTTCGCCTTTTCGGCGGCTGATTTCAAGCGAAATTCAAGCCCCTCTTTTATGTCGTTTGCATTCTTTATTCTTTCGGCAGAAACGGTTCTTAAAAAGTAAATTATTTCTTTTTCTGCTCGGTTTACCTCTGCAACCGTGCCGTTTTTAATCGAGTTTAAAACTGTTTCGAAGGAATAATTCGGCATATATTTTTCGCTTTCAAGGGGCGCTTTTCTAATAAACGAAGCCGGTGAAAATTCACCCGAAATCGCATCTCTTCCCGTTGTTCTTTTAACGGTTTTAAGTTGCAAATTCGGAAAAATTGCATTTTTCGCTTTTATATATTCCACGCCCAAAATGTCGTTTCCGTTGCTGAAAATCGGAATTAAAGCCTCTTTACCCGCTTCTTTAAGCGCAATTTCTCGCGCTGCGGGATAACCTATGCCCGTTTTTGTAAGCGCTTTAATTTGCTCCTTTAAATCATTTTCCGTTTGAGCGGCAAGCTCTAATTCGCCGGTGCTTTTTGCTTCTCTTCCGAAAAAAATCGCATCTGCGCCCGCATCTTTAAGCAGTGAAACGCCTGCCCTTGCAAAACCCTCTGCCGACGTTAGAGAAAAAAACGAGGGGAGTTCAATAACGAGGTCGGCGCCTGCTTTAATTGCAAGCATCGCCCTCTCTTTTTTAGGCAAAAACGAAGGCAGTCCTCTTTGGGTTAAATTGCCCGAAAGAACCACCAAAACCAAGTCGCCGTCTTTTTTTGCCTCTTTTATAAGGTATTCGTGTCCGTTATGAAACGGGTCAAATTCGGCTATAATACCGGTTACCATTTAAAAACCCTCTTTTTTACGGTAAATTTCAATGTTTTTGTATAAAATCCTTGAAAAACAGTTCAAAAAGTATTATAATAATTCCATTATATAATAATTAAAAAATAAAATCAACTTATTTCGGAGGAAGAATAATGAAAATTCTCGTAATCAACGCAGGCAGCTCGTCTGTAAAATATCAGTTATTCGATATGACTGATGAAAAGGTAATGGCAAAAGGTATGGCCGATTGTATCGGTATGACCTCGGAAGGCCTTGCTAACGTTGGAAAGCCCAACTTCAAGCATACTCCCGCAGGAAGAACCGCTTTTACCGAAACCATCCCCTTCAATAACCATGCCGATGCTATTAAGTTTATTATTTCCAAGCTCGTTGACCCCGAGCTCGGCGTAATCTCTTCTATGAGCGAAATAAATGCAGTCGGCCACCGCGTTCTTCACGGCGGCGAATATTACAGCGAGTCTGTTATTATCGACGAAAAGGTTATGGATGCCCTCCACAAATGCATCCCGCTCGGACCTCTCCACGAACCCCACAACATTACCGGAATCAAGGCTTGCGCTGAGATTATGGGCGAAGACATTCCTCAGGTTGCCGTATTTGATACCGCTTTCCATCAGACAATGCCCGATTACTCTTATATGTACGCTCTTCCCGAGAAGTACTATAAAGAATATCATATCCGCAGATACGGTTTCCACGGAACCTCTCACCGTTATATAACCATGAAGGTTGCCGAGCTTCTCGGTAAAAAACCCGAAGAGTTAAACGTAGTTACCTGCCATCTCGGTAACGGTTCTTCAATCGCTGCTGTTAAAAACGGCAAATGTTTTGATACCACCATGGGTCTTACTCCCCTTGAGGGTATTATGATGGGCACCCGTTGCGGTTCTATCGACCCTGCAATCGTTCCCTTCATTATGAAGCAAGAAAACCTTACTCCCGACGAGATGGATACTCTCATGAACAAAAAGTCCGGTATTCTCGGTGTTACCGGTATTACTTCCGATAACAGATGGATTGAACAGCACGCTAAAGACGGCGACCCCAAGGCAGTTCTCGTAGAAAATATGCTTTGCCATCAGTTAGTAAAATACATCGGCGGTTATGCTGCTGCTATGGGCGGCGTTGACGTAATTGCTTTCGCTGGCGGCATCGGCGAAAACAATCCCCAGTATCGCGTAAGAGTTGCCGAAAAGCTCGGCTTTATGGGCGTTAAGATTGATGAAGAGAAGAACCTCAAAGCAGTTCACGGCGGCGAAGGCGACGTATCTGCCGAAGGCTCTACCGTTAAGATGATGGTTATTGCAACCGACGAAGAGCTTATGATTGCAAGAGATACCTTCCATATAGTCAGTGCTCTTTAATAGCTGAAATTTTTAAAGACCGCAAAGAAATTTTGCGGTCTTTTTTTGTTTTAATCTTTACTATCTTATAAATATATGTTAAAATAAGATGTTAAGTAATATTTACATTTATTTTTAAAGGAGGTTTTAATTTGAACTTCACCGACTATTCCCGTTTGATTAAAAGTGAAAACGGCATTGAAACGAAATATTATCATATTGAAACCTTCGGTTGCCAGCAAAACGAGCACGACAGTGAAATAATTGCAGGTATTTTGGAATCACTCGGTTATCATCCCGCCGAGCTCAAAGAGGCCGACGTTATAATTTTCAACACCTGCGCCGTAAGAGAAACGGCAGAAGATAAGGTGTTTGGCAAAATCGGTGCTTTAAAGCCGCTTAAAAAAGCAAAAAAAGATATAATTATAGGCATTGGCGGTTGTATGACTGCAATTAAATCGTCTGCCGATATGCTTTATAAAAAATTCCCGTTTATCTCTTTCGTTTTCGGAACGAATGCGTTATCCTTGCTTCCCGAGTTTATTTACAAGGCTAAAAACGGCAAAAGAACTCCCTTTATGCCCGACGTGGCAACCGGCATTCCCGAAGGGCTTCCCCAAGTGAGAAGAGAAGCCTTTAAAGCAGATATTTCGGTTATGTACGGCTGCGATAACTTTTGTTCCTATTGCATAGTCCCCTACGCAAGAGGCAGAGAAAGAAGCCGAGAGCCCGATGAAATTATAAAAGAAGTAACCAAAGCGGTTAATATGGGCGCAAAGGAAATAACGCTTTTAGGTCAAAACGTTAACAGCTACGGAAAAAACCTTGAAAACCCCATAACATTCGCCGAGCTTTTAAGAAGGATTTGCAAAATTGAAGGCGATTTCAGAATAAGGTTTATGACAAGCCACCCCAAAGACGCCAGTCTTGAGCTTATCGACGTTATTGCCTCGGAGGAAAAAATTTGCAAACACCTGCATCTTCCTTTGCAAAGCGGTTCAAATAAGATTTTAACCGATATGAACCGAAAATACACCGTCGAAAAATATTTGGAAATTATAAACTACGCCAAGAAAAAAATTCCCGATTTAACCGTAACGAGCGACATAATCGTTGCTTTCCCCGGTGAAACCGAGGAGGATTTTGAAGGCACCTTAAAAATATGCGAGCAAATTAAATTCGATTTGCTTTTCACCTTTATCTATTCGCCGCGTACTCTTACCAAGGCGGCGGAAATGAAAGATAAATTCATAGATGAAAAAACGGCTCACGCCCGCTTTGAAAGGCTTTTGGCGCTTCAAAACGCCATATCTAAAGAGAAAAACGAGCTTTTATTGGGTAAAACCCTGAAAGTTTTGGTTACGGGCGCAAGCGAAAACGATAAAACGGTTACGGCATCTCGCACCGAGGGCAATAAGCTCGTCCACTTTAAAACCGACAAAGACTTAAAGGGAAGCTTTGCGCTCGTTAAAATAACCGGAGTTAAAACGTGGTCTCTCGAAGGAGAAATCGTTTCCGAGGAGAACTGATTCGGAGGTTTAAAAATGTCTATTTCACCAATGATGGAGCAATATTTAAAAATTAAGGAACAAAATAAAGATTGCCTTCTCTTTTTCAGGGTAGGCGACTTTTACGAAATGTTTTTCGAGGACGCAAAAACAGGTTCAAAAGAGCTTGAGCTCGTTTTAACGGGCAAGGATTGCGGCCTTGAAGAACGCGCGCCCATGTGCGGCGTCCCTCATCATTCCTGCGACGCCTATATTGCCCGCCTTGTTGAAAAAGGCTATAAGGTTGCAATTTGCGAGCAGGTTGAAGACCCCAAACTTGCAAAGGGTATTGTTAAAAGAGATATTGTTAGAATTGTAACCCCCGGCACAGTTACCGACGAAAACTTTTTAAACGGCGGCGAAAACAGCTTTATCGGCTCGGTTTATTTCAGCTCGAACGAAAAGGCAGGTCTTGCCTTTGCCGATATTTCAACCGGCGAGGTTTACTGCATCTCGCTTAACGTCGATGCCGCCGAAACCGTTTTAAACGAAACGGGCAGATTTTGCCCCAAGGAGCTTCTTATTTCCGACGTAATTTTAAAGGAAAAAAGAATGTACGCTTTCCTTAAAAATCAGTTAAACTGCTTACTCACTCCTCTTGCAAACGAGATTTATGAAAACGAAAACACCGTTAAATTAGTTCAAATGCAATATAAAACCGCCGTTTCTCCCGAGCTTTTAAGAGAAAAAAAGCCTGCGGTTTACGCACTTGGCATTTTGCTTTCTTATCTTTCGAAAACGCAAAAAATAAGCCTTTCGCATCTTAACAAGCTCACCGTTTACGGAACCGACCAATATCTTTCAATGGATATTTTCACAAGAAGAAGCTTGGAGCTCACCGAAACAATGCGCTCCAAAGAAAAGAAGGGCTCGCTTCTTTGGGCAATAGACAACACTAAAACGGCAATGGGTTCGAGAATGCTTCGCAGAACGCTTGACAGACCGTTGGTTGACTGCAACCGCATAAACCGCCGTTTAGAAGCCGTTTCGGAGCTTTTGGATAAAACGTCTGAACGTCTTTCAATTTCGAAAGATACCGAAAACGTTTACGATATTGAAAGACTTCTCACAAAAATCGTTTACTCCACCGTTAATCCGCGAGATATGCGCGCGATTTTCGACACCTTCAGCGCTGTCAAAACAATTAAAGAAAAACTTTCGGCTTTTAATTCTCAGCTTTTAAAAGACCTTTACAGCCACCTTAATCCCGAGGAGGAATTAACCGAAAGAATTAACCGTACCATTATGGAATGTCCGCCTGCCATCATGTCGGACGGCGGCTATATTGCCCCGGGCTTTAATAGCGAGCTTGACAGACTCCGTGAGCTTATAAGCGGCTCGAATAACGTTTTAAAGCAGCTTGAAGAAAAAGAAAAGGAAGAAACGGGAATTAAAAAGTTAAAGCTTGGTTATAACCGAGTTTTCGGCTACTACATAGAAATAACCAACTCCTTTTTAGACCAAGTGCCCGAGCGTTACATAAGAAAGCAAACCTTAACGGGCGCCGAGCGCTTTATAACCGAGGAGCTTAAGAATTTCGAAAAAGAGGTTTTAACCGCAAAAGAGAGAATGCTGGCAATTGAAGCTCGCATTTTCGGCGAGCTTCGCGAGGAGCTTTTAACTCACATTCACACCATTCAGCAAACCTCAATTGCAGTTTCGGAGCTCGATATGTTAATCTCGTTTGCCGAAATTGCAAGAAAGCAAAACTTCTGCCGCCCCATCGTTGATAATTCGGGAATAATTGATATTAAAGACGGACGTCATCCCATAGTTGAAAAAACGCTTACCGATTCGGTTTTCGTCCCCAACGATTGTTATTTAGATAATTACGATAACCGTTTTGCACTTATAACCGGTCCGAATATGGCAGGTAAATCAACCTATATGCGCCAAACCGCAATTATAATTTTGCTTGCTCAAATAGGTTCTTTCGTTCCCGCAAAAAGCGCCAGAATAGGCATCGTTGATAAAATTTTCACCCGTGTCGGCGCAGCGGACGACCTCGGCGCAGGTCAATCTACCTTTATGGTTGAAATGAACGAGGTTGCTTCAATTTTGAAAAACGCAACGTCGCAGAGCTTGCTTATTTTCGACGAAATAGGCAGAGGCACCTCAACCTTCGACGGAATGAGCATTGCAAAATCGGTTTGCGAATTCGTTTCCGATAAAAAGAAAATAGGCGCAAAAACGCTTTTCGCAACCCACTATCACGAGCTTCAGGAGCTCGATAAGCTCGACGGCGTTAACAACTATTCAATTGCCGTTAAAAAGAGGGGCGACGAAATTACCTTCCTTCGCAAAATAGTCAAAGGCGGTGCCGACGACAGCTTCGGCATTGAGGTTGCAAAGCTTGCGGGCGTTCCCAAAGAGGTTATTGAGCGAGCAAAGGAAATTCTTTTTGAGCTTGAAAACTCGCCCGATGCAAAAGCTATTCCCCGCAGAAAAGCTCCCTCTTACGAAGAAGAAAACGTTCAGCTCGGTTTTGCCTCGGTAAACGAAAACGAGGTTATTGAAAAAATCAAAAAGGCCGACCTTAACGTTTTAACACCCATAGAATGTATGAATCTGCTTTTTGAGCTTAAAAAAGAGCTTGAGAAAACGGAGGTTTGAAAATGGGAATTATAAACGTTTTAGATAAAGACTCCGCCTCTAAAATTGCGGCGGGCGAGGTTGTTGAAAACGCCGCCTCTGCAATTAAGGAGCTTGTTGAAAATTCAATAGATGCAGGCGCAAAGCATATAACCGTTGAAATAAAAGAAGGCGGAAAAAGCTACATAAGGGTAACCGACGACGGCTCGGGCATGAGCTATGAGGATGCCGAAAAAGCCTTTTTGCGCCACGCCACCTCGAAAATCCGCTCAATTGATGACCTTTCTTATCTTTCCACAATGGGCTTCAGAGGAGAAGCGCTTGCCGCCCTTTCTGCCGTTTCAAAAATAACGCTTTACACCAAGCGTCCCGAAGATACGCTCGGAAGCGAGCTTGTAATTGAAGGCGGAAAAATTATTTCACACGAGGAATCGGGCCAAAAAGACGGCACCACCGTTATAGTGAAAAATCTTTTTTATAACACCCCTGCCCGTCTTAAATTTCTTAAAAGAGACGCCACCGAAGCAGGCTACGTTTCCTACATAGTTGAACGAGAGGCTATTGCAAGGCCCGATATTTCTTTTACCTTCATTAAAGACGGCGAAGAAAAATTCTTCACCGACGGCAAAGGAAGCCTTCTTTCCGCCATCTCCTCAATATTCGGCCGTCAGGTTGCCGAATCGCTTTTAAAGGTCAGCGCCGACATAGGCGGCGTTAAGGTTGAGGGTTTTGTAAGCCGTCCTCTTGCCGCAAAGGCAAGCCGCGACCTTGAGCTTTTTTACGTAAACGGAAGATTTATAAAAAATAAAACTCTTTCGGCGGCTCTTGAGGGCGCTTATGCAAACGAACTTATGACCAAACGCTTTCCCGTTTGCTTCTTAAAGCTTGATATTTCTCCCTCTGAAATTGACATAAACGTTTCGCCCTCGAAAACCGAAATTAAATTTTCGCAAAACGTTTCGGTCTTCGACAGCATTTATTTTTCGGTTAAAAACGTTTTGGCAAACGAATCGGGCAGAGAGGTTATTGAAATTCCCGAAAAGAAGGAAGAAAACGAGTTTGAAGCTTTAATTAACTCCATTGCATCTTCAATAACCGAAACGGCAAAGCCCGAAGCGCCGAAGGACTGGAAAATCGAAAAACGCGTAACTGTTTTAAAGGAAGAAAAAGCACCCGAAACAAAGCCCTTCGTTCCTTTCCAAACCGATTTTTCCCTTGCCGACGTAACCGTTTCAAAGGATTTCGCCGAAAAAGAAGAAAACTGCGTTCCCAAAAACGAAATTAAAGATTTGCCCTCCTTTAAAGAAATTAAAACTCCCGTTGATTTGCCCGTTTCGGCGGCTGATAACGAGCCTCAAAACGAAAACGTTATTATAAAGGGTGAAATTTTTAACAGCTATATTTTGGTTGAAAACGGCGACGAGCTTATGATTATAGATAAGCACGCCGCTCACGAAAGAATGCTTTTCGAAAAATTAAAATCGGGCGCAAGCGAGCTTACTTCCCAATATCTTATAGCGCCGCTTAACGTTACCCTTTCACCCGAAAGAGCCGGAATTTTAGCCGATATGAATAAAACCGTTTCGACCTTCGGCTTTGAGGCAAGCACTCGCGGAAGCGTGGCCGAAATAACCGCAATTCCCTCTCTTATATCTGCCGACGAGGCAGAGGAAACGCTTATTGAAGCGCTTGATATTATTGCCAAGGAAAACGGCGGCGACCTTTCGGTTAAAGATAAAATTTACCACTCGGTTGCCTGCAAGGCGGCAATAAAGGCGGGCAAGAAAACCTCAACCGAGGACGTAAGATTCCTTGTTAAAGAGCTTCTTAAAATGCCGGACATTCGCTACTGTCCGCACGGACGTCCCGTTATGCTCATTATGAAAAAACAGGATTTCGATTCGAAATTTAAAAGATAACTTAAAAAAATTAACAGAAAGGCGGTGAATGTCTTGAAAAACAGGGTTATAATAATTTGCGGCCCCACGGCATCGGGTAAAACCGATATTGCCGTTAAGGTTGCCCTTAAATTAAACGGTGAAATAATATCAGCCGACTCAATGCAACTTTACAAGGGCATGGACGTTGGAACGGCAAAGCCCACCAAAGAAGAAATGCAAGGCATTCCCCACCATATGTTAGACTTTTTATCTCCCACCGAGCTTTTTAACGCCGCCGATTACAAAGAAGCGGCATATAAGCTTTGCTTTGATATTCTCGGCAGAGGCAAAACTCCGATAATTGCAGGCGGCACGGGGCAATATATTTCCGCCGTTTTTGAAAATCTCACCTACGGCGATATTCCCGAGGACAAAAATCTTCGCGATGAGCTAACCGCTCTTGCTCTTGAAAAGGGCGGCGAATATATGAAAAAGCTTCTTTCGGAGTTTGATAAAGAATCGGCCCAAAAGCTTCACGAAAACGATATTCGAAGACTTGTTCGCGCAATTGAGGTTTATAAATTAACCGGCGTTACTCAAAGCGAATTTAACCGCCGCTCAAAAGAAATCGAGCCTCCCTTTGAATTTTTGCTTTTCGGCTTGAAATTCGAAAACCGTGAGCTTCTTTACGAAAGAATAAACAAACGTGTTGACGTAATGCTTCAAAACGGCTTGGAGGAAGAAGCAAAAAAGCTTTATTCCTCGCCCGTTGGCAAAACTGCGGCACAGGCAATAGGCTATAAGGAATTACTTGAATATTTTAACGGTAACGAAAGCTTAGCTGAGGCCGCCGATAAAATAAGGCAGGAATCACGCCGCTATGCAAAGCGTCAGCTAACTTGGTTTAACCATATGCCTGTTAAATGGTTTTACCCCGACCTTTCTTCTCCCGATGAAATTGCCTCGGAAATTGCCGAAACAGCAAAGGGGGAAAAGCCTTATGCTTAAAAATAAATGGGTAAAGCTTGCAGGCACTGTTTTAATAATTTGCATCGTTGTTTTTTTCCTTATGAACGGTGCAGGCATCTTTTCCGATAAAATAATAACCGCGCGCGCCGAGCAAATCGTTTCAGCTGAATATATCACAAAAACCGGCTACCTTATTCGAAACGAAAAAGTAATAACCGTCAACTCCGATTATGAGGTTTCCCCTCAGGTTTCAGACGGCGAGCGAGTCAGAAAAGATACCGTTATTGCAAAGCTTTACGATAAAGGCGCCGACCTTTCGATTGTTTCCAAAATTTCCTCTCTTGAAGAACGTCTTGCCTCTCTTAAAGAGCTTAACGCAGGTAATTTATCTTATAAGCAGGACGCTTTGCGTTTGGAAAACGATATAAACAATCTCATTTTGCAAAACGTTAAAATTTCACAAAGCGGAAATTTTGAAGATTTAAAGAAAAACACCGAAACGCTGCTTCACTATTTTAATATTAAGCAGGTGCTTTTGGGTTATTTGACCAATTTCGATAACGAAATTAACGAAACCAAAGCAGAATTAGACCGCTTAAAATCCCAGATGCCCACCGTTAGAAAAACGGTAACTGCAAACGAAATAGGCTTTTTCACCACCGGCTTCGACGGCTATGAAAATAAACTCACCTTTGAAGAGCTTACCTCTATGTCGGTTGTTTCGGCGCTTGATTACGTTAAAAGCTTAACTCCCGACGACAAGCCCGATGGCTATATAGGCAAAACAATAACCTCAGGCACTTGGCGAATGTTCGTTCCCATGGATGCCGAAACGGTTTTAAAATATGTGCCCGGCTCTTCGGTTAAGGTTTCCATTCCCGCTCTTAACAACCGTCTTTTTACCGCCACCGTAATTTACACCGATAACTTCAAGGAAGACGGCTATATAATTTTAGAAGGCATTTTGGGCCCTGAGGCTTTCGTAAACCACCGCGAGCTTGAAATTAAAATTTTAAAATCATCAAGCGAATGCTTTGCAATAAGCTCCACGGCTTTAATTCAAAATGCCGAGGGTGTAACCGGTGTTTACGTTTTAGTCGGTCAGCAAATAGTTTTTAAGCCCGTTGAATTTTTAAAATTCGAGGGCGAGCTTGCATATATTCGTCCCGTTTCGGGAAGCAACACCGTAACGCAATACGACGAAATAATTATTTCGGGCAAGAATTTATTCGACGGAAAAATAATTTAACAGGAGGCTTGCTTTATGGAAGACGTAAAGAAAAATCTTTTTGAAACGAAAAGAAAAATAGCTGAAGCGGCAAAGAGAGCGGGTAGAAATCCGGATGATATAACCCTAATTGCCGTCAGCAAAACAAAACCCAACGAAATGATTGAAGAAGCTATATCGGCAGGCCAATTTATTTTCGGTGAAAACCGAGTTAACGAGCTTAAAGAAAAAAAGGATTTTTTTAAGGAAAGAGCAAGCTTTCACCAAATCGGCACTCTCCAAACCAACAAGGTTAAATATCTTATCGGCAGATGCGATTTAATTGAATCGGTAGACAGCACTCATCTTATTGACGAAATTTCAAGGCTTTCTGTTAAGAAAAACGTTGTAACGCCTATTTTAATTCAAATAAATATCGGCAGAGAACCTCAAAAATCGGGGGTTTTGCCCGAAGATATTTATAACGTTTTGGAATATGCCGCAAAGGCCGAGGGCATCTCGGTTAAAGGCTTAATGGCAATTCCGCCCAAATGTGAAAACCCTGAGGACGTGCGTCCCTATTTTAAGGAAATGTATAATATATTCCTTGACATAAGAGCCAAAAACATAGATAATATATATATGAATATTTTATCTATGGGCATGACTCACGATTTTGAAACGGCAATTGAGGAAGGCTCAACCTCGGTTCGTGTGGGAACCGGAATTTTCGGCAAACGCGATTATATGATTTAACTCTTGAAAATATAAGAAAAGGAGCTTTAAAATGGGACTTACTAATTTCTTCAAAAAAAATCTCGGTTTGGAAAACGAAGATTATGAAACCGAAGAGGAGATGAACGAAGTAGAAGAAAAAGAAGATTTCTTCGACGAACCCGCAGCAGAAGAGGTTTCGGAAAAACCTCAGGCAAAAAAAGCAAGAAAAAATTATTCCAACTCAATAACCTTGGGAGGTAACGAAAGAATGGAATTTGTTGTTGTTAAACCGAAGGATTTCGGTGATGAATGCACAGGTATTGCAGAGCATATGCTCGATAAGAAAACCGTTGTTTTAAATCTTGAAACAACCTCTAAAGAAGCATCTCGCCGCATTATAGACTTTGTTTCGGGCGTTGCTTTTGCAGTTAAAGCAAAAATTAAAAAGGTTGCAACCTGCACCTACGTTATAGTTCCGGATAATTCCGACTTCACCGGCGAAGAATCTTACGAAGCAGAAACCGAAGCGGAAATAACAGAAGAAAACGATTCCGGCTTTTCTTTCTAAGGTGGTTTTATTTTGAGCTATTTTCTCTACACCTTAGCGCTTACGCTGGAAACGATTGCATCTCTTATATTTTTTCTTTTGCTCGCAAACGCAATAAGCAGCTGGATTCCGCCGTTTTATTACTCAAAAATCGGTCAAATTATAAGAAAGCTTTCTCACCCCATTCTTTTCCCTTTTAAAAAGCTTTTAAATCTCATTCCCTTTATGAGAAATTTGCCCATTGATTTTTCGCCCGTTGCGGCAATTTTGGTAATTGATACCTTGGTGGGAATTCTCTCAACTTTTTTAAGATTGGCAGCGTATAACGGTTAATGGAAGATTTAGAGCTTTTCACCGCGCGCCTTAACGATATGGTTAAATCCGCCGAAAACGGCAAGGTTGCTTTTTCTCACTTTTTAACCGAAGAAGAAAAGCTTATTTCAGAAAACGTTTTTAACAAAACGCCGTTTGAGTTTTGCTTTTTTGGCGGAAACGAAAAAACGCAAAGAAAAATTGCGGCAATTTCAGCTTTTCCCGTTTCGGAAAAGTCTTTTCCCATAACCGTTTTTAAAATAACGGGCCATGAGCTTTTCAGCCTTTCGCACCGCGATATTTTGGGCGCTTTAATGGGGCTTGGCTTAACACGGCAATCGGTTGGCGATATTTGCTTCGATAAATCGTCAAATGCGGTTTATCTTTTCGTAACCAAAAGCGTTGCGCCGCTTATTAAAGAGGAGCTTAAAACTGCGGGCAGAGTCAGTTTAACTCTTTCGGAGGTTTCGGGCGAAAGCATAATTTTACCCGATTTGGAATTCACCGACATAACCTTCACCGCCGCATCGAAAAGAGCAGATGCCGTTATTGCCGCGCTTTTAAATTTAAGCCGCGAAAAAGCTTCTGCGCTTATAGACTCAAAAGCGGTTATTCTAAACGGCAACCTTTTAACCCGTCGCGAAAAGGAAATTAAAGAGTTCGATATTTTCACCGTTAAGGGCTTTGGCAAATTTAAGGTTGATTTTACCGAGCTTTCGGCAAAAAAGAACAGAATTAGATTTTTAATTAAAAAATACAAATAATCGGAGGACTTTTAAATGTTTACACCCGCTGACCTTGAAGAAATAAGCTTTGAAAGAAGCGTTGTGGGCGGCTATAAAATGAACGAGGTTGAAGATTTTGTTAACAAAATCTCCTCGGAATACGTTGCCCTCTATAAAGAAAACGAAGATTTAAAAAAGAAGCTTAAAATAGTTGTAGATAAGGTTGAAAGCTACCGAAATAAAGAATCTCTCATTTCGGAAGCTCTTCTTTCCGCTCAAAGCGAGAGAAGCGTTGCAACCGTTGAAGCAACCAAAATTATAAACGATGCAAAGGCAGAGGCTGAAAAAATAATTGCCGAAAGCACTCTTGAAGCCGAAAAACGCATCGTTTTGGCAAGAGAAAACGCCGATAACGAAATCGCCCGTATAGACGATGAGGTTTCTGCTCAAAGAAAACATCTCGACGCCGTTAAAAAAGAAGTCTCCGATTTTAAACAAAGAATTCAGGACCTTTATAAAAACCATTTAACCAACATTATGGCAATTCCCTCTTACGAAAAGCCCGTTGAGCCCACTCCCGTTAAGGAAGAAGCGCCTGCGGTTGTAAACGTTCCCGATGCCGTAATAGCCGAGGCCGAGCCTATTGATGAAATTTCTTCCGTTGAAGCCGAAGCAGAGGCGGCAAACGAGGTTGTAAATGAAATTTTTGAAGACGAGCAGGAGGAAATCACCCCCGTTCAAACCGCTTTATACGACGATTTGCTTCCCGCAGGAAACGATAAAAAAGCCGAAGAAATTCCTTATAAAAGCGGTCTTTCCGACGTTTTCGATTTCTCCGACAGCGGTGAGCTCGATTCCCCCATGTCTTTCGTTATAAACAAAAAGAAGAAATAAAATGATAAACGTTAAAAAAGGCTTTAAAGACCTTATTCTTCCCTTAATTTGCGCCGTTTCGGTAACGGTTTCCTCGCAGATAATCCGTTTTTTTGCGGTGGAATATTTAAAGCCCGTTCAAACAGGCTTAACAATCGACGGCTTTGCAAGACTTAACTATCACGAAAATACCGGAGCTTCCTTCGGTATTTTTTCCGATTTTACCGCCGGACTTTCGATTTTCACCGCCATCTTAATTATTTTTTTAATGGCGCTTATATTTTTTAATTTTTTCAAAACCAATCCTGAAAGAATTTTGGTTGGTTTAATAATCGGCGGCGGACTTTCAAATCTGGTTGAGCGAATTTTTTACGGCTACGTCGTTGACTACGTTGAATTTTTGTTCGTAAACTTCGCCGTTTTCAACTTTGCCGACTGTTTCGTAACCGTTTGCGGAGTTTTGCTTATAATAGTTATGTTTTTTTCAGATAAAAGCATTTTTGCAAAGGAACAAAAGCAATGAATTGCATTTTTAACGCAGAGGCAAGCTCCAACAGAGCCGATAAATATTTAACTTCGGTTTTTCCCGAGCTTTCGAGAAGCTTTATTCAAAACTGTTTTTCAAGCGGAAACGTTTTAATTAACGGTATTCCCGCCAAAAAAAGCGCCGAGATTTCAGAGGGCGATGAAATTTCATTCACCTATCCCGAATTAAAAGCTCTTGCGGCAGAGCCCGAAAACATTCCTCTCGATATAGTTTTTGAAGACGACGACGTTTTGGTTGTAAACAAGCCAAAGGGTATGGTTGTGCACCCTGCGCCCGGAAACAGAACGGGAACGCTTGTAAATGCGCTTTTATATCATTGCAAGGGAAGCCTTTCGGGCATTAACGGAGTTTTAAGACCCGGAATAGTTCACAGAATAGATAAAAATACGAGCGGACTTCTTATTGTTGCAAAAAACGATTTTGCCCACAATTTTCTTGCCGCCCAAATTAAAGAGCATAGCTTTTTAAGGCAATATGAAGCGGTGTGCGCAGGCGTTTTAAACGAGGATTTCTTTTCGCTTGAATTCCCTATCGGCAGAGATTCCAAAGACCGCAAAAAGATGGCGGTAACCGATAAAAACTCAAAAAACGCAAAAACCGACGTAACCGTTTTAACACGCTACAATAAAGCCACTCATATTTCTTGCAAGCTTCACACGGGAAGAACTCACCAAATAAGAGTGCATCTTTCGCATATTCATCACCCCATTTTAGGCGATGACGTTTACGGCGATAAGCGCTGTGAATTTAAAGGGCTTATAGGTCAGTGCCTTCATGCTAAAACGCTCGGCTTTGTGCATCCCGTAACGAACGAGCTTTTGGTTTTTAACTCCGAGCTTCCGGAATATTTCAAAAACGTATTGACAAAGCTCGAAAAAGATGTATAATAGTTATATCACAAGAAAACAATAAATACAGCTGCAGGGGAGCTTTAAAAAGCTGAGATTGGATTTTTCCTAAACCCTTTAACCTGATACGGATAATGCCGTCGTAGGAAGCACGTTTTTGCTTTTGCAGTCGGTTTGTCGGCTGCATTTTTTGTTTTTAAAAAAAAGGAGAAAAAAATATGAAAACAACATTCGGCAAAAACACATGGCTCAGATTTATTGTTGAAGCGGCAATTATGATTGCTCTCGGCACCGTTTTGAGCGAAATTCCCATTCCCTTCCTCGTAATGCCCTTGGGAGGAAAAGCAACCTTGGCATCGGTATTGCCCCTTTCAATCATAGCTTACCGCCACGGCATTTTAAAAGGCTTTATCGCATCTTTTGTCTATTCCCTCATTCAGCTTGCATTGGGTGCTGAAAACCTTGCCTACGGCACAACGTGGTATATGGTTTTGGCAATTTTGTTCTTAGATTACGTTATTGCCTACGCCGTTTACGGCTTCGTTGCTCTTTTCAGAGGCTTTGGCAAAGGAAGAATTTCAAACACCGTTTCCTTCTCTTTAGGCCTTGTTCTTGCATCGGTTTTGCGTTTTGCCTGCCACTACGTAACCGGTTTTTCAATCTGGGGCCAGTGGGCACCCGAGGGAATGACTCAATACTACTATTCTCTCGTTTACAATGCGCAATATATGGTTCCCGATATGCTCATTGCAATCGGTGTCGGCATTGCGCTTTCACTCGCACTCGATTTCAAAAAAGACAACTTGCTTTATAAAAAATAAGAAAATACTCTGCTTAATTAACAAACGCCAACCGAAAGGTTGGCGTTTTATATTTTTATCAGCTTAAAAGGCTTATTCGATTTTTTGGTATAGTCCAACGTTTGCTTGGTTCCTTTGGATTTTCCGTCCCAAATAATAAGAATTTCATCTGCAATATCAACCATTTCTTTATTACGTTTAAGCGGCGCGCCTTTTTTATATATGCTATAATGGGGACGAATAACGTATTTTGAAAGACGGTGTAAATCGGCATACTGTTCGGCAAGAAAATCAATTCCCTTTGCTCCGCCCGTTATTATCGTATCAATCTCGTTTGAAACGTAAGGCGAAAGGTCAAATTCGGTAATACTCCGAGAACCTGCAATCAATAATTTCAAGAATACTCCCCCTAACAGAGTATAGATATTAATATTAGCATATACTAAAAAAAAGAGATTGTCAAGTTTTGTATATATTAAGTAAAATATATAATAATAAAGGGGGAGAATGTATATGGTAAGATTAACTTTAGATAAATTCCTCAAAGAGCACGGAATCACACGCTATGAGCTTTGCAAGCGTATTGACATTAAATTTCAAACGGTAGACCGTTATTATAAAAACCGCATTGTCCGCTACGACGGCTATATTTTAAACAAAATGTGCGAGGCTTTAGGCTGCAACATTTCCGACATAATTGAATACGTTGAAGATTAAAACTCACAAAAAAACACCCAAACGAAAACGTTTGAGTGTTTTAATTTTAATTTAATTATTCAACCGTTACCGATTTTGCAAGGTTTCTGGGTTTATCAACGTCGCAGCCTCTGCAAATTGAAACGTAATAAGCAAAGAGCTGAAGCGGAATTATGCCCAAAATGGGAATTATTGCCTCGTCGAGAACGGGAAGCTTAATTTTTTCTTTGTAGAAGCCGCCGATATCGTCAAACTGTGAAACGAAAACAACGTCGGCACCTCTTGAAGTTACTTCCTTAATATTGCTTACGGTTTTTTCAAACATAGCCTCGGTTGTTGCAACCGCAACAACGGGAACGCCCTCGGTGATGAGGGAAATCGTGCCGTGTTTAAGCTCGCCTGCGGCGTAAGCCTCGGAGTGCATATAAGAAATTTCTTTAAGCTTAAGAGAGCCCTCGCAGCAAAGAGAGCTATCCTGACCTCTGCCGATGAAGAACATATCCTTTGCGCCGTGATAAATTGAAGCAAGACGCTGATATTCGGCTTCATTTGCCAAAACCTCTTCAACCTTTGCGGGAAGCTGATGGAGAGCATCAATTATTTCATTATAGCGAGCTTCTTCAATTGTTTTTCTGTCGTAAGCAAGACGAAGTCCCAAAAGATATAAAACCGAAACCTGAGCGGTATATGCTTTGGTGGTTGCAACTGCAATTTCGGGACCTGCATTAGTGTAAATAACCTTATCGGCGTTTCTTGCAATTGAAGAGCCAACCACGTTAACTATTGCAACGGTGGGAATTTTCATTTCTTTTGCAAGCTTAATAACCGCAAGACTGTCGGCGGTTTCGCCGGACTGCGAAATTAAAACAATAACGTCGCCCTCGCTTAAAACGGGAGAAGCGTAACGAAATTCGGAAGCAATTTCAACCGAAACGGGCACTCTTGCATATTTTTCAATGAAGGATTTACCCAAAAGTCCTGCGTGCATTGCGCTTCCGCAACCGACTATGTGAATTCTCTTTATAAAAGAAGTATCTTCAAGCTCGTTTTTCAAAACGAGGTTATCCTCGGAAATTCTGGGGAAAACGGTATCTTTAAGAGTTTTGGGCTGCTCGTGCATTTCTTTTAACATAAAGTGGGGATAACCGCATTTTTCGGCGGCCTCAATGTCCCACGAGGCAGTTAAAAGCTCTTTTTCGTGTTCGGCATACCATTCGTCGCAGAAGGTTACGGTGCCGTCTTTAACAATGGCAAGCTCACCCTCGTCAAGCAAATAATAATCTCTGGTTTCGCTTAAAAAAGCGGGGATATCCGATGCAATTATAATTTCTTCCTTGCCAACGCCTATAACGAGAGGACTGTCCTTACGGATTGAATAAATGGTGTTGGGAATATCGTCGAACATTACAGCAAGAGCGTAGGAACCCTTAACCTTTGAAATTGCGGTGTAAATCGCCTGAATGGGATTATCAACGTAATAATGGTCGATAAGAGCAACGATAACCTCGGTATCGGTTTCCGAAAGGAAGGTTTTGCCCTTTGAAATGAGCTTTTCTTTAAGCTGCATATAGTTTTCAATAATGCCGTTGTGAACGAGCGTTACTCTACCGCTTCTGTGAGGGTGCGAGTTAACGTCGGAAGGCTCTCCGTGGGTTGCCCAACGGGTGTGGCCAATGCCTACGTTTGAAGAAAGCTCCTCTTTTTTGAGCTTTTCTTCCAAAAAGGAAAGACGTCCTTTAGATTTAAAAAGCTTAATCTCTCCGTCTTTTTTGCAAACGGCAATGCCTGCCGAGTCGTAACCGCGGTATTCGAGCTTCGAAAGACCTGCGGTGAGAAGCTTAACTGCATCTCTTTTTCCTGAATAACCAACAATTCCGCACATAAAAAAATCCACCTTTCTTGTTTTACGGTAAGCGAAATAGCCCTTGAGGGTGCGAGCCTCGAGGGAAAATTTTAACTTCCGGGAGAATTTCTCCAAAGGTGAATGCAAAAGCTTGAGGTTGGATTTGTTGCCCTCTTGCAAGGGTTTTTGCCATCCTCTTCGACTGCTTTAAGCCGCGAAGCCATCCGCCGAAAATTTCGATAAGCTTCGTCCTCGTCCTCCGTAAAAGCGGAGCTGGCGCTACTAAATATAAATATATGCATTCACACTTAAATCATTATAACAAAAAAAGAAAGCCTTGTCAACAAGGCTTTTCTTTTAAAAAACTGTGTAAAGAATTCCGCCAACTGCGCCGGAGGCCAAAATAACCCAAATCGGATTGACTTTGAAAAGCCTTACTGAAATAAATGCGAGAGCGCAAAGAAAAATACCAATTAAATTAACGTTTTCAAGAGAAATTACTCCGTTTGCAAAAAAGCAAAGTAATCCAATTGAAAGAGCGGCGGCGGCAATCATGCCTATAACGGCAGGTCGAAGCCCTTTAAAAGCAGCGTCGACGTATTTCGACTTTTTAAATTTATCATAGATGAGTGAAAGCAATAAAACTATCAAAACCGTGGGGAATAAAAAGCCCACCGTGGCGCAAATTGCGCCGAAAATTCCGCCAACCTGAATTCCCGTAAAGGTGGCGGCGTTTATCGCAATGGGGCCGGGAGTGGATTCGGCAATGGTTACAATATCGGCAAACTGCTCTGCGGTTAGCCAGCGTGATTCCTCGGTTATAATTTGCTGAATTAAAGGAAGCGCCGCCTGACCGCCGCCGATGCTGAAAAGTCCTACTCGGAGAAAGGCAAAAAAGAGCTCTAAATAAATCATTTCTTTTTACCTCCCTCTTCAATTTTAAGCATAATAATTCCCAATAAAACGCTGAAAACTATAATAAAGATGGGATTTATTTTAAAGAAAAATACCGAAACGAAGGAAAGCGGCAAAACGGTGAATGAAAGAATTTTAAACCAAAGACTCGCCTTTTTTTTGAAAACGGGAAGCGCCATGGTTATAACGGCATCTATAATAACCGCGGTAACGCCCGCGCGCATTCCGAGCAAAACGTTTGCAACAATTTCATTTGAAATAAAAAGGGTGTAGAAAAACGAAACTATAACAAGACACAAAAACGGAGGTAAAACCGCACCGAAAAGAGCTGCCAAAACTCCTTTATAGCCTGCCAGCCTTTTGCCTACGAGCGCAGAGGTATTTATTGCAACCGCACCCGGCGAGGCCTGTGCAAGAGCGATTATATCCATCATTTCTTCCGGCTCTATAAGCTTTCTTTTTTCGGAAAACTCTTTTTGAATTAAGGGCACGATAACGTAGCCGCCTCCGATTGTGAAGGCGCTTATTTTAAAAAATATTAAGAACAGTTTAAAAAGGAATTTAAGCTTTTCTTTCATAGTTCAAACCTCGCTACGCCCTATATTATATAACAAAACCCGTCTAAAAACAATATACTACTTGAAAAAAGCAAAAAATAGGTGTAAAATATAAATAATCACATCATTTGTAAGGAAGTGAAGCGTTGGTAATTTTGGGTGTTGACTACGGAGACGTTCGCACGGGAATTGCCGCTTGCGACAAAAGCGAGATTTTGGCATCGCCCGTTTGCACCGTTAAAGAAACGAGAGCGGAAATTCTTGCCGATAAAATAGCAGAGCTTGCCAAAGAAAGAAAAGCAGAGCTTATCGTTATGGGAAATCCGAAAAACATGAACAACTCCGAAGGCTTTCGAGCCGAAAAAACAGCAGTCTTTAAAACCCTTCTCGAAGAAAAAAGCGGCATACCCGTTATTTTGAGAGATGAAAGGCTTTCCACCGTTTTGGCAAACTCGCTTTTACATGAAGGAAACGTTTTCGGAAAGAAAAACAAAAGCGTTATCGACGCCGCTTCGGCAGCTGTAATTTTGCAAGGCTATTTAGACGAAAAAAAGAGAAATTGAAAGGAATTTTAAAATGAAAAACAAGTTAAGAAAAAAGCGCTCCTCATTTATGACCGAATTTAAAAACTTTATAAACAAGGGAAACGTTGTTGACATGGCAGTCGGCGTTATCATAGGCGGCGCCTTCTCAAAAATCGTAAGCTCGTTTGTTAACGACATTATCTCTCCCTTTATCGGCTTAATCACCGGTCAGGTTTCACTTGCCGAACTTAAATGGATTATAAAACCCGAGATAACAGACCCCGATACCTTTGAGGTTTTAAAAGAAGCCGTAACCGTTAATTACGGTCAGCTTTTGCAGTATATAATCGACTTTTTAATAATTGCCTTCTGCGTTTTCATCTTCGTTAAAATAATTTCTTCCGCAAGAGCGAAAATGGAAAAGAAAATTCTCGAAGAGAAAAAAGCAAAAGGACTCATTGAGGAAGAAGCTCCCAAGGCTCCCACAACCAAAAAATGTCCCTACTGCTTTACGGAAATTCACATTGAGGCAACCCGTTGCCCGAATTGCACCTCGGAGCTTAAATAAATAAAAGTAAAAGACTAACGGGTTTTCGTTAGTCTTTTTTATTTCCGCTCGTGCCGCGGTGGCATCGCCATTTTCCGCTCGTGCCGCGGGGGCATCTATATCTTCCGCTCGTGCCGCGGGGGCACGTCCTTTCTTATGTAGACGAAAAGAAAGGACGCAAAGATTCGTCTTAAAGGGGGAATTTCGATTTCCCCCTTAATCGCCGATTTAAAAGAAATAACAAAGCCGCAGAGAAAAAATCGGCGGCAATATTTATTAAATTTTAAAATAAATCTTCGGCGACATTAACCCCCTTAAACGACAAGGGCGTTGCCCTTGACCTATGGAAAACATTAATATCACCGCCTTAATTTTACCATATATGGCCTAAAAAGTCTATATATGGTCGATATGGTTTTCCTAAAAAGCATAAACTATATATAAGTTTTTAGGAGGCGATATTGTGGACACGAGAAAAGCTATAGCAAATAGGTTGTTGGAATTATGTGAGGAAAAAAGGTTGTCGGTAAATGCTTTGGCAACAATTTCCGCAGTTCCTCCTTCGACATTAAAAAATATAATAAACGGCGGCAGTAAGAATGCAGGTGTTGTTACTCTTAAGAAACTGTGCGACGGCTTGGAAATATCTCTCTATGACTTTTTCAACACCGAAACCTTTAAAACTTTGGAACAGGAAATAAAATAATTTAAAAACCTCTCTGCAAATTTCAGCAGAGAGGTTTTCTTTTTCAATTTTAAAATACTTTATATTATTTTTATAAATTCCTTTATGAGCGCTATGAATTTTTCGCTTGCTTCGTTTGCAACTTTTGTAACCTTTTCGTGAGTTAAAATTTCTTCTTCCTTGCCCGGAACGTCGGTTATAAGCGAAATTCCCACAATTTCCATACCCGCGTGCTTTGCGGCAACGGCCTCGCAAGCGGTGCTCATTCCAACCGCATCGGCAAAGGTGCGAAGCATTTTAATTTCGGCAGGACTTTCGTAATGAGGTCCGCCAACCTGAACGTAAACGCCTCTTTTAAGAGGTGTTTTCGTCTTTTCAGCCGCCAGATTAAGCTTTTCAATTAACTCTTTGGAGTAAGGTTCCGACATATCGGGAAATCTCACGCCAAACGAATCTATATTTTTGCCAATAAGCGGCGACGGGACGAATAAAGAAATATGGTCCTCAATTACCATAAGGTCGCCAACGTTGAAATCTAAATTAAGGCCGCCCGCCGCATTTGAAAGAATAAGCGTTTTTGCGCCGAGCATACGGCAAAGTCTTAAAGGCATAACAACTTCTTGCATAGAGTAACCCTCGTAGTAATGAAGCCTACCCTCCAATGCAACGATTTTTTTCTCAAAAAGATAACCGAAAACCAAACGTCCCTTATGGCCCGAAACGGTTGAAACGGGAAACTCGGGAATTTCGGAATAAGAAACCGAAACGGCGTTTTCAATGTGAGAGGCAAGCTCACCCAAGCCGGAGCCGAGCGTTATTGCAATTTCGGGAACGAAATCGGTTTTTGTTTTTATAAATTCAACAGCTTTAATAAGCTTTTCTTCGGTTGTCGACAACATTTTTATTCTCCTTCGTAAAACTTGCTTTCACCTAAAAATTCTCTTAATAAAGAGCTTGCGGGAATAAGGCTTATATCCATTTCATCAAAAGACTCAAGCGCCTTTAAAAGTCTTATTGCCTCGGAGTAATATTCCGAATTGGGAGAAATTTCTAAAAGAAGCGGCACCGCCTTATTTTTAAGCGAGGCAGGGTCGTAGGGGAAGGTGGTGCAAATTTTAATTTTTGCAGAGCTTATGGTGGGCTTTAAATAAAGTCTTTCGCCGCGAAGCACCATATCCCAAAAATCGAATGTAATCTCGGCGTTGGCGTTTCTTCTGTGGCTGTCTCTGACCATACGGCGAAGGAGTCTTACGTCGGTTTTCTTTAAAACGGTTTCGTCGTTTTTCTTAAAAACCGCGTGGGCGCTTATATAAACCGTTATAAACGAGCCTTCGGGAAGCGTATTGAGTATTTTCGAGTTAAGCGCGTGAATTCCCTCAACTATCGCAATGCTGTTTTTATTAAGCTTGAGCGAATAAGCGTTATCTTTTCGGGTTTTTAAAACGAAATCGAAAACGGGAAGAAGGGTTTCCTTTTCTTCCGAAAGACTTTTAAGCTTTTCGGAAAGCATTTCAGTTTCAATGGCGTTTATAGATTCAAAATCCTTTTCACCGTTAAAGGTTTCGGTAACGTCCTCGCTGTTTTTATAAAAATTATCAAGAGATATAACTGCCGTTTCAATGCCTCTTTTTGCAAAAAGGTCGCAAAGAATGTGGCTCGTTGTGGTTTTGCCCGAGCCCGAAGGTCCCGTTAACATAACGAGCTTTGCTCCGTTTTTAATTATAACGTCAACTGCGTTTTCAAGCTCCTTCGTGTAAAGGGCCTCGCAGGAATCAATAAATTTCTTGGGATTTTCCTTTAAGCTTCGGTTAACCGAAGCAATATCGAAAAAATTTTCTTCCTTGTAACAAAACATAAAAATCATTCCTTATAAAAGAGATTTGTCAAAATTAAGCGGTCTTTTGAGATATTCGTGCGGAAATTTACAGTTGCCTTCTCTTAAAACACGTCCGTCTTTAAGAATTTTCGAAACGCTGCCGGCACCGCAAGCTATAACGGTTTGCACTTCCTCCATCATATAGATATTGTAAAGACATTTTCCGTTATCTTTTGCCCAGCCAATGTTTTCAAGGTTAGACGAAATATTTCTCTGTCGGTAAAGATAATAAGGCAAATAGCCGCTTTCAGCAAGAGCGGCCGCCGAAAAATCAACCATTTCGCAAACCTCGGGGTTTTCGTAGGCTTCGTTATCCGCCGCTCTTTTTTTGCAAAGAGTGTGTACCGTAAGCGACGGTATATTTTCATTTATAAGCGTTAAAAGCGTGTTTTTAAAGCTTTCAAGGCTTTCGCCGTTAAGACCTGCAATAACGTCGGAATTTATGCGGTTAAGGCCTTTATTTCTAACCGTTTCCAAGGCGTTAAAAAAGTCTTTTGCGGTGTGGTTTCTTCCAATTCTTTTTAAAACCTCGTCGTTTAGGCTTTGGGGGTTAACCGAAATACGAATATCTGTCGAAACGTTTGCAAGCGCTCTCGCTTTTTCTTCGGTTATGCAATCCGGTCTGCCCGCCTCGAAGGTTATTTCTTTGAAATTATCTAAATTAAAAGCGGTGTTAAGCGTTTCAAAAAGTGAAGATATTTCGTCTGCCGATAAAACTGCGGGAGTTCCTCCGCCTATATAAAGCGTTTCGGGAGATAATCCCTTTTCTTTTAAAATTTCGCCCTTTTTAAAAATTTCCTCTTTTAATTTTTCCAAATAAACGGGCAAAAGTCCCTTGGCGTTTGAAATTGAGTGAGAAACGAATGAGCAGTAGGCGCATCTGGTGGGACAAAACGGAATGCCAACGTAAATGCTAACGCCGTTTTCACGTTTTTCCTTTTCTGCTTTAAGCGTTTCCTTCGCAGTTTTGATTGCAATGTCGGCTTTCGAGGGAGAAAGATAGTAAAAATCCCTTAAAAGCTCTAACGTTTTCTCTTCTCCGTCTTGCTTTAAATGTCTTTCAACGGGCTTTAACGGCCTAATTCCCATTAAAGTTCCCCACGGAACCGAAACGTTTTTCAATTTAGATGCGGCTCTGAAAAACGCCCGTTTTATTGCGGTGCTTTCGTTTCTTTTTAAAACGGTGGCGTCATCGTTTAACTCAAACGGCTCGGTTTCGGTTTGGGTTTTTCCGTTAAAATTAACCGAAACGGTATATGAAAGGGGAGTCTTTTCAATTGTCAAAACGCCGTCGTCTTTTGGGAAAAAGTGGCAGCAAAGAAGCTCCGCCTCATATTTAGGATTGCAATTTATGAAATTAAAGGTCATAAAATTCACACATTTCAGTTAAAATACGGGTTATATTTTTTCTCATCAAAAAGAGTTGTTGAAACGTCGTGCCCGGGGAGCACGGTGAGATTTTCGGATATTGTAAAAAGCTTTTCGGTAACCGATTTTTTTAAAAGTTCAAGGTCGCCGTCAACAAGGTCGGTTCTTCCCACGTTGTTTTTAAAAAGAAGGTCGCCTGTGAAAAGATATTCGTTTGCTCTAATGCACATTCCTCCCGCCGAATGTCCGGGAGTGTAAATAAAAGTCAGATTAATAGAGCCGACGGTTAAGGTATCTCCGTCGTTTACTATAATATCCGCCTCGGGCGGCTCCTCTTGAATACCCGAAAACCAGCAAAGAAGCGTTTTGCTCTTATCGTGAATATGCTCCGCATCAAAACGGGAGGTAATAAGCTTCGCGCCCGTTTTTTCAATAACGCTTTTTGCCGCAAGAATATGGTCGAAATGGCAGTGAGTGAAAATTACGTAATGCACTTTAAGCCCATTAAGCTCGGGCAAAATTTTCCAAGCGTTAGCGCCCGGGTCAACTACTATTGCATTATTATTTTCATCTGAAAGAATATAACAGTTTGCAGCCAAAGGGCCCAGCGTAAGAGTTTTAAGCAAGTTAAATCACGCTTCTTTCTGCCGTTTCAACTCCTTCGATTCTCGAAAGCTTTGAAATAATATAGTTAAGATGCTCGGCGCTGTTAACATCTATATTTATTATGGTAAGAGAATCGCCGTCTTTATGCTCTCTTGCGGTTAAGCCGTGAATTACAATGTGCATTGCGGCAAGAGCGGCAGTAACGTCGGCAACCAAGCCAATGCGACGCTTTGAGGTTATTGCAATGTTAACGGGGAATTCGCCGTTTTTAACGTCCCATTTTGCGCGCACCAATCGCTTGGCGTTTTCCTCCGAGCAGTTAATAACGTTGGGGCAGTCGGCCTTGTGAATTGAAACGCCGTAGCCTCTGGTTATAAAGCCCACGATTTTATCTCCGGGTAGCGGAGAGCAACATTTTGCAAGACGGGTAAGACAATCGTCAAGACCTTCAACGCAAATATTGCTTGAAATTTTATGCTCGTTTCTCGAAAGAGTTTCGGTGAAAATATCTTGCTCCTCTTCCTCTTTGCCGCGCATTTTAACGTAATCGTCTTTAAGACGGGGCATAATTTTGGAAATGGTTATACCGCCGTAGCCGATTGAATTATAAAGCTCGTCTTCGCTTAAATTATGCTTTTCGCAAACAGGCTTTAACAAAGCCGCTTTTTCATCGTCTTTAACGAAAATGCCGTTTCGGCGAAGCTCACGGTCGAGCTCCTCCTTTGCGGTTTTAATGTTTTCATCTCGGCATTCCTTTTTAAACCATTGGCGGATTTTATTGCGAGCCTCGCTCGTTTTTGCAATTTTAAGCCAATCTCGCTTGGGGAAAGAGTTTGCCGTTGTGGTTATTTCAACTATATCGCCGTTTGAAAGAGTAAAAGAGAATTCAACGGGCTTGCCGTTTACCTTTGCGGCAGTCATTTTATTGCCTATGTGCGAGTGTATTTTATAGGCAAAGTCGATAGGCGTTGCGCCCAAAGGAAGCGTTATAACGTCGCCCGTGGGGGTGAAAACGAAAACCTCATCGGCAAAAAAGTCAATTTTAAAGGTGCGGAAAAAGTCTTCGGGCTCGGTGGACGTTTTTTGAATTTCAAGAAAATCTCTAACCCAGCCGAGCTTGGTATCGACTGAGGTTTTTCCGAAAATTCCGCTTTTATATTTCCAATGCGCCGCAATGCCCAACTCTGCGGTGTTGTGCATATCCCACGTTCTTATTTGCACTTCAAGCGGAATGCCCTCTTTGCCTATAACGGTGGTGTGAAGCGACTGATACATATTTTGCTTGGGAGTTGAAATATAATCCTTAAAACGTCCGGGAATGGGCTTAAAAAGGTCGTGAACAACGCCCAAAACGTTATAGCAATCGGTTATGGTATCAACTATTATGCGAATTGCAAAAAGGTCGTAAATTTCCGAAAAGCTTTTGTTGCCCATATACATTTTACGGTAAACGCTGTAAATGTGTTTAACGCGGCTTTCAATGTGAATGGTTTTACCGCCTATTTCCAAGCGGCTTCTAAGCTGACGCTTAACCGACGAAAAAAGATTATCGCCTATTTCACGGCAATTTTGCATCTGCTCAATTATGTGGTTATAGCCAAATGGGTCAAGATATTTTATTGAAAGGTCTTCAAGCTCGTGCTTCATTTTTTGAATTCCCAAGCGGTGAGCAAGAGGCGCGTAAACCTCCATTGTTTCAAGGGCGGTCTGACGCTGCTTTTCGGGAATTCGGTAACCGAGAGTACGAATGTTATGAAGTCTGTCGGCAAGCTTAATTAAAATAACTCTTATATCTTTTGCCATTGCAAGAAACATTTTGCGAAGAGTTTCAATTTGTTGCTCTTCCTTTGAGCTATACGGAATTTTTCCAAGCTTGGTAACGCCGTCAACAAGCTCTGCGACGTCTGCTCCAAAGGTTTTTTTAATTTCGGCAAGAGAAATATCGGTGTCTTCAACGGTATCGTGCAAAAGCGCGGCAACGATAGCCTCGGTATCGGAACCGTATTCCGAAAGAATAACGGCAACGTTAACGGGGTGTGAAATGTAAGGGTCGCCGCTTTCTCTTTTCTGGTCCTTGTGGGCCGCCTCGGCGAGCTTATATGCCTTTTCTATTTTTTCGTAATCGTATTTAAGACCGCTTGCACGAAGCGATTTCATTAAAACGTCAAGCATCGGAGTTTCCTCCTTTTTCTTTGAGAATACGGTAGGTTTGGCTGTTTCCGAGCAAAACCGAGCCGTTTACGTTTATATCGTTTAAAACGAGAGCCTGCTCGTTATGAGAGGTTTTTATTATGTTAAGCTCGTTAAAAATTTTAACGCCTAAAAGCGCTTTATTTTCGGTTAAGGCTATTCCTCTTTCGGAAGATATATGCTCGGCAAGCGAGTTTCTTCCCAAAATAACGCAGTTTTCCTTGGCTCTCGCTTTGAAATATCTGAAAACATCGCGAAGCTCTTCAACCGAGGGAACGTCGGCTTCACCAACGTTTTCGGGCAAGGGCTCGGAAATTTCATTTAAAAGGAAGATGTCTTTAACAATAAGCTGCGCGGTAACCTTATCTTTAAAGCGGTTTTCCGAAACAGACGCCATAACGTCTATTCTGTCGCCCGCCTTGCAAAGCACGGAATCGTAGGGTTTATCGAAAACCATTGCGAAAATTTCATTTGCGCCGTCGGACAAAACAAGACGTGAAAATTTTCTTTCGGTAATAGGTGTAACCGATTTTACCAAAAGGTTTTTAAACATAAACACGGGCGGCAAATTAGAGGTTCCCGAAGGTTCAAAGCGTGAAAGCTCGTGGCAAAGAGCAAGATTAACGTCGGAAAGCTTAATTTCGCAATCGGCGGTAATTTTGCCCACAAGCATTTCGGGAGTTATAACCTTTTTGGCATATTCGTTAATTGCCTTTTTAAAAAGCGGAATATTTTCGGCAGAAAGAGAAAGCCCTGCCGCAAGCTCATGGCCGCCGTATTTTTCCAATAATTCCTTGCTTTCGGCAAACGCCTCGAAAAGATTAAAGCCGGGAATGCTTCTGCCGCTTCCTTTCGATTTTCCGTCCTCTTCAACCGAAATTAAAACGGAGGGGAGATAATAGCGGTCGGTAAGTCGAGAAGCAATAATTCCTATAACGCCGTGATGCCAAGAGCTACCCGAAAGAACTATTACACGCTCGTTTTCAAAATCTATTTGAGTTTTTAAAGCTGCCTCGGCCTCTTCCATTATTTTTGCCTCGGTGCTTCTTCTCAAATCGTTTTCTTCGCAGAGAATATTTGCATATTTAAGTGCTTCCTCGGGCGTTTTTGCCATAAACAAAGCGACTGCGTTTTCGGTTGAACCCATTCTTCCCGCCGCATTTATTCTGGGAGAAAGCATATAACCAATCGACTGCGAGGTGATATCTCTTTGCTTTTTGTTTAAAAGCGAGATGAGCGCCGAAATTCCGAGCGAAGCTTCGCCTCGGTTGATTTTTTTAAGGCCTGCTTTTGCAATTTCGCGGTTTTCCGAAAGAAGCGGAACCACGTCGGCAATTGTGCCTATTGCAATAATATCGCCGTATTGCTCTAAAATTCTCTTTTCGCTTCCCTCTCCCTCAACGCCGCAAATAAGCTTAAAGGCAACGCCAACGCCGGCAAGCTCTCTGAAAGGATAGTTCGGTGAAAGCTTGGGATTTATAACGGCAGACGCCTTGGGAAGAGCGTTATTGCATTCGTGATGGTCGGTTATAATAAAATCGAGCCCGAAATTCATTCCCTCTTCAATTTCCGAAACAGCGGTTATTCCGTTGTCAACCGTTATAACGAGCGACGCGCCCTGCTCCTTTATTTTGGAAAGCGCGGCAAGATTTAAGCCGTAGCCCTCGCCGGTTCTTTCGGGAATATAATAATCGGGCGAAAGACCTTTTGAGGTAAGATATTTAACCATGAGAGAAACGGAGGTAATACCGTCAACGTCGTAGTCGCCGTAAATAACAACCTTTTCCTTGGCTTCAATAGCGGCTTTAAGACGGTTAACCGCCGCCTCCATTCCGTCGATTAAAAACGGATTGAAAAATTCAAAGGGAGATGCCGAAAAGAAGACGTCTGCCTCGTTTTTATTATCGCCCACACGGTTATAAAGCACCCTTGCGGCAATTTCACTTATTCTGTATTCTGTTTGATAAAATTTAACGGTTTTTTCGTCCTGTGATAAAAACTGCCTTGCTTTTCGCATTTTATTTTTCCTCGTAAAAACTATATTATTATATTATTATATAATATTTTTATCGGTTAAGCAATGAAAATTTTTTAAACAAAAAATAAAAGATGCTTAAAAAGCATCTTTTATTTGAAAATCACTTATTTCTCGGGATTATTAAGCTTATATAAAAGCGGCTCGAAAAGAATATTTCCGCCGTTTTCGGAATTTACGGTGTATATCATAACGTCTTTAACAAACTCAGCGGCGCAAAGAAGAGCATTATCAATCGTCTTGTTTTGCAGAATTTTGCCGAAAAACACCGATGAAAAAAGGTCGCCCGTGCCGTCGAAGCGACAGCCTTCATATTTAACGGCGGTTTCAAAAAATCCCAATTCGGTGTCGAATAACACGTTTGTAACAAGCTCGCCTTTTCTTATTCCCGTTATAACAACGGTTTTCGGCCCCAGCTTCGAAAGAGCTTTGGCAACTTCTTTAACCTTTTCAACAGAGGGATATTCCTCGTAAGGTAATCCCAACAGAATTGTTGCCTCGGTGTAGTTGGGGGTTATTACGTCGGCGCTTTTAACAAGATGCATCATCTCGGCGCACATTTCGTCGGTGTAGGTTTTATATTTTTTGCCGTTATCTCCCATAACGGGGTCAACCGCTTTTAAAGCATTGGGATATTCTTTAAAAAGACTCAAAACCGTTTTTATCTGAGCGGCGCTTCCCAAAAATCCGCTGTAAATGCAATCCAAGCTGAAATCAAGAGAAGAAAAATGCTCTTTTATTTTAACCATTTCGTCATCGAGCGGCAAGAAGGTTGCGCCCGAAATTCCCGTGTGAGTAGAAAGAATGGCGGTGGGAAGCGGCACCGTTTCAAGCCCCATTGCCGACATAACGGGCAAAACCACCGTGAGCGAGCTTTTGCCGAAGCAGGAAATATCGTGAACGGCAATAACTCTCTTTATTTTGTTGTTATTTTCAACGCTTTCCATGAGCCTTTTTACTCCCTTTTTTTAACAATTGAAAAATTGGTTGTTTTAAGCAAAAAAAAATTATTATGTAAACCAAAACAACCATAAACGTAAAAAGTCGATATTCGTTTGCGGTTAATGGTAATTTTTAACAAAAATGCCGTTTTATTACGCTATATCTTGCTTTGACGGTTGTTGATAACTCTGTTGATAATGTTGATTGTATATTTTGACATATTTTACATATCAAATATTATGTAAACCTATGCACACTTAAAATTTTACATTTCAACGGTTGTTTGCAAACTGGTCTATAATGCTGTTTAACATATCTACGCCCTGCTTTTTTTCTGCCGAAAAAAGCACGGGAGAAAGCATATTTGCGTTTGTTCCTTTAAGCATTTTTCTAAGAATTTTAGTGTTTTCAACAAGATTATTATCAGCGGCGGTAGGCGATAATTTATCGGCCTTTGTAAACACCGTACAGAAGGGAAGCTCGGTTGCCGCAAGATATTCGGTGAGCATAAGGTCGGTGGGTTGCGGCTCGTGGCGAACGTCTATAAAATGCACCACCAAAAGAATATCTGCGCGAGATTCAAAAAAACCGTCTATTAACGAGCCCCAGCTTTTTTTCTGTTCCTTCGAAACCTTTGCATAGCCGAAACCGGGAAGGTCGGCAATATAAAAGCTGTCGTCGGTCTGATATAAATTTATTGAAGCGGTTTTGCCCGGCTTCGAGGAGGTGTGGGCAAGATTTTTTCTTCCCGCAAGAGCATTTATAGCGCTCGACTTGCCAACGTTTGAACGCCCCGCAAAGACAACGAAAGGCAGGTCGTTTGGGAGCTTTTTAAGGTCGAAAACCGACGTTATAAAAACAGGCTCTTTCTTTTTCATAATAAAATCCTCTTAACTTAAACGTCTAAAAATCTGACGAAAACAATTCCCTTTTCGGCATTTTTCGAAATGCCCTCGAATTTATCGTCGTTAACTTCTTCAAAGCCCATAAAGCCGTTTTGCAAAAGCGTTTGCTTAACGTCTTCCGCAAGTAAATCGGTGGAAAAAACCGTAACTCCCTCGGGTGAAAACTCGTTTACCGCATCCTTGTAAATAAGAGTATAATGCGCTTTGTTATCCTTCATTACCGAAATGGCTTTTCCGCGGCAAACCAAAACGTAGGCGAATTTTTCGCCGCGATACTCTTGAGAAAGATATTCGTCAATTCCGTAGGGGAGATAGGTTGAATAGTCAAGCGGGGTAGAATTTTCAACGTCGCTTGAGGCAGGCTCCTCCGACGGCGTATTGCTTGAGCTTTCGCTTGAAACGGGAGGAATCGAGCTTGTTACCTCAGAGGAGGTAACGTCCCCGTTTGATTCGGGTAAAAATCCGTCTTCAAAAAATCCAGTTAAAAAAGCAACGGCAAACGCAATCCATAAAACGAGCAAAACGGTTAAAACAATCCAAACAGCCGAAAAAGCCCGTGATTTCTTCTTCATTTTCGAGGTTTTAACGAAAGCGTCAACGGTTGAAGCTTTAAGCCTGTCGGGCGCTTTTTCCACAAGTTCGGAGGCTCCGCGCTTTATAAATCTTAAAGTTTGAAGATATTCTCTTTTTTCCGAAGCGGTATCGGGATTTGAAAAAAGGGCGTCGTGCTCGGCGGCAGAAAGCTCGCCGTCTATAAAATCGCTTAATTTTTTCTTATCGCTAACTTTAATCATTTGTCATCACCGCCGTTTACCGAAAAATCGCCTATTTCATTCAAAGATTCTCTGACCTTTTCTCTCAAAAGAAAAACCGCGGTAGAAAGGTCATCTTCTTCGGCATCGTAAATTTCGCAAATAACACTTCTGGGAAGCGAAATAACGTCGGCAAAAATAAAAAGACTGCGTTCCTTTTTATTAAGCTGCGAAAGCACGTTAACAAGCGCTTCCGAAATTTGATTTTTCTTGTTAAAACCCGAAATATCGTAAAGAGTTTCTTTGCCCTCTTTTTTATCCTCTGTTGCTTTTTTGTCGCACCATGCCTTTAAAACGGCAAAATATGCAGCCAAAACCGATGCATTTTTTAAAAGCATAGCCGTTTTGTTTAAAAATACGGCAAAGCTTTCTCTAACCGCCTGCTCGGCAATTAAACGGTTAGAAAAGAACAAATAAGCGTATGAATAAGCTTTATCGCCAACGGCGTCGAAAAAGGCGTCAACCGCCTCGGGAGCCTGCTTTATAAGCTGTTTTTTAAAATCGTTGTTAAATTCCATAAGCCTGCACCTTTCGTTAATATTACTGCTCGGTGAATATTTTTATAACGTCTTCCTTGGTATTCGCCTCGGAAAGAAGCCTTCTTTTTTCTGCGGCGTGCGGAAGCCCTTTTAAGTAAAAAGCAAGCTGACTTCTCGCTTCTCTCACCGCGCGCCTTTCGCCTTTATCGCAAACGGCGTAATCGAGCTGCAATAATGCGGTTTCAACCGTTTTTTCAGCGGAAAATTCAACGGATTTACCGTTAATTGCGGCTTTTATTTCGGAAAAAATAAAAGGATTACCCAAAGCCGCTCTTCCTATTAAAAGCCCTTTTGCGCCCGTTATTTTTAAAACCTCAACCGCTTTTTCGGCAGAATTTATATCTCCGTTTGCGAAAACGGGAATTGAAACGTTTTTCGCAATTTTGGCAATGGGAGCGTAATCAACCGGCGGCATATACATTTGCTTTGCGGTGCGCCCGTGCACAAAAAGCGCCGAAACGCCAAGAGCTTCAAGCTCCTTTGCAAAATCGGGAAGCTCGTTTAAAACGCTGTCAAACCCCAAACGGAATTTAACCGTTACGGGCGTTTTTCCTGCGCCGTTAATAACCGCTTTAACACAACTTAAAGCTTTATTGAGATTTTTTAAAAGCGAAGCTCCGTCGCCCGAATTTACTATTTTATTAACGGGACATCCCATATTAAAATCTATAAAAGCGGGAGCGAAATTTTTTGCCACAAAATCGGCTGCAACGGTTAACGGCTCGGTTTCGGAACCGAAAAGCTGCGCACCCTCCGGAATATTTCCCGTTAAATTCAAAAGCCCTTCCGTTTTTTCGTTATTATAATAAAGACCTTTTGCGCTCACCATTTCGGTAACCGCAAAATCGGCGCCGTTTTCCGCGCAAATTTTACGAAAGGCAAGGTCGGTAAAGCCTGCCATTGGGGCAAGCCCGACGGCTATTTTATTTTCCGAAAACACTTTTTCTTCCCGACCTTTCGCAATTTCATTTGCAACAAAGCAACACTTTCGCATTCTATTTAACATTATACCACAAAGCAAAAGCTAAATGCAATAATTTATTTGTTATCAAAAGGCCAAAGAAAAAAGGTTTTTTGTAAACATTTTTGCATATACTTGAAAAAGAATATTTATTATGATAAAATAACTGTATAATACATTGCTTGGAGCATTTTAAATGGAAAACGAAAACAATTTAAAAGTAACGCCTTTGGAAGAGCTTTATCCTCTTAAAGACGAGCTTAACATAACCTCTCCGAAAACGGAATTTCACAATTCCGAGGCCGTTTCAAAAAAAGATGAAGAAAATAAAAACAAAAGAATAAAAAAAGATATTGCATCAAGCAATCTCGTTCCTATAATAAATATGGGATTTTCAATGCTTGTTTCTGTAATATTGCCTTATTTAATTCTTGCAATTTATTATTTTCTTTGCGCTTATTTAAATAAAATGCCCGACGTAAACGCCTATTCGGGCTTCGTAACCTTTTTCTTCGGGGAAGATACCGTTGTTGGCATGCTTATAAATATGTTTATTTATGCGCTCATAATGTCTTCCGGTCCCCTCGTTTTTTGGATTATTAACAGAAAAAAGCCGCTCGGCGAGCTTATAGGATTTAAAAAGGTTTCTTTTTCGAAATATATCTACACTGCCGTAATCGCTATCGGCGCATCGTTGGTTTTTAATGCTGTTGCAAGCGGCATCGGCGCAATTTTAACACTCCTCGGCGTTTCTTTTTACGAGCCCGATTTTACTCCCTCAACGGCAAACACCTCACTCGTTATGTCCATTCTTTACTTAATAAATATTTCGGTGCTTCCCGCAATTTTCGAGGAGTTTGCTTACCGCGGCTTTGCAATTTCATCAATTCGCAAAAAAGCTCCCTATCTTGCAATTATCATTTCGGGTGTTACCTTCGGACTTATGCACGGCACCGTTTCGCAAATTCCCGGCTCAATCGTTTTCGGCACGGTAATCGCCTATTTCGTCGTTAAGTTTGATTGCATATGGCTCGGCGTTTTTACACACTTTTTAAATAATTTTCTCGTTTCAATTCCATATCTCACCGGCACCTTGGTTAAAAACGACGTAATAGTTTTCGCAACCGATGTAATTTCCACCATGATTTTCACCGCAATTTTTGTAGCCTCGTTTATTTTGGTGCGCGTATTTCTTTCCCGCCACGGCTTTAAAATCAAAGCTTCAAGTGATGGCGTTTCGGGCAAAGAATCGTTTAAGTTTCTTTTTAAAACTCCCGCTTTTTATATAATGTTGGGCATTTCCGTCTTAACCTTTGTTTCGGTTAATTTTATATAAAAGAGGTTGACGATGAATATCGATGAGAAATTTATGAGCCTTGCAATAAAGCAGGCGCGCCTTTCTCTTAAAACTGCTGACGTTCCCGTTGGCTGCGTTATAGTAAAAAACGGCAAGGTTATAGCAAGGGCTCATAACGAAAGAGAAAAGAAAAAAGACGCAACCTGCCACGCAGAGCTTACAGCAATTAAAAAAGCTTGTAAAAAACTCGGCGGCTGGCGTCTTATAGGCTGTGAGATGTACGTAACGCTTGAGCCCTGCCCAATGTGCGCGGGCGCAATTATAAATTCGAGAATAGAGCGTCTTGTAATAGGCGCACCCGATGAAAAGGGCGGTGCGGTTTTAAATAAGGCCGAGCTTTTCGAAAAGGGCTATAATCATAAACCCGAAACGGTTTTCGGCGTTAAAGAAACGGAATGCGCCGACCTTTTAAAAGACTTTTTTAAAGCTTTAAGACTGAAAAAGAACGAAAACAAAGACTTTTAACGTTTTTTATTATTATTTGAAACCAATTTGCTTAACTTTTAATTTCGTTTATATTACAAATAGCTTATTTTTATATTATTTTTACTCTTTGCTCTTGACTTTGAGGCAAAAGTAAATTATAATAAAACAAAAAAATTTCAGGAGGAAAACAAACATGGATAAAATGCTTGAAAGAGTTTACGGCATGACTGCCAAAGACGTAGAAGCTTGCAAACCTCACCTTATGGTTGGCGGCGGAAGCCCCTTTGGTTCAACTCTTGCAACCGGCGACGGCATCAGAGTTACCGACGTAAACGGAAAAACCTACATTGACTGTACTTCACAGAGCTGGGCTCTCTATCTCGGCCACGCAAACAAAGAAATTCGCGAGGTTGTTTACGAGCACATGCAGAATCAGTCCCACATTCACCAGGGATTCGATACTAACATCAGATTTGCTCTTGCAAAGAAACTCACCGAAATCGCACCTCCCCACTTCGACAGAGTTTCCTTCACCGCTTCTTCCGGTCTCGGCATCGAAGCAGCTATCAAACTTGCTCTTAAAAACGTAAAGGGCTCCAGAAAAGTTATCTGCCTTGACGACGCTTATCACGGCAACTCACTCACCACCTGTGCAGCTTCTTGGACCTCTACTCAGGCTTCCGGAAAATTCACCGGTGTTATGAACTTCAAAAACGGTCTTAACGACCTCTTCGTAAGAGTTCCCAACCCCTACACTTATCAGTGGAAGAAAACCAACAATCCCGAAGATTGCATCGACTACTGCTTAAACGCAATGGAAAATGCTATCCAGAGAGAAGTTGTAGGTCAGGTTGCAGCAATCCTTCTTGAACCCATCCAGGCTTCCGGCGGTCAGATTATTCTTCCCAAGAGATACCTCGAAGGCGTAAGAGCTCTTGCTGACAAATACGGCTGCATGCTCATATTCGACGAAATCCAGACCTACTGCCGTATCGGTGAATGGTTTGCATACAACTACTTCGGCGTAGAACCCGATATCATCTGCACAGGTAAAGCAATCGGCGCAGGCTTCCCCATGGCTGCTGTTTTACTCCGTGAAGGCTTCAAGGGCTTCGAAATGAACGCTGAAGAGCTCCACACCTTTGCTAACAACACCGTTTCTCAGGTTTGCGCACTTAAACAAATCGAAATCATCGAAAGAGATAACCTCTTAGAGAACACCAGAAAAGTTGGTAAAATTCTTGGCGACGGCGTAAAATCCATGATGAACGCATATCCCGAAATCGGTGATGTTCGTCAAGCAGGTTTACACATCGGTGTTGAAATGGTTACCGACCCCGTTTCTAAAGAAGCACATCCCGCTGCAGGAAAAATTAAGTCCGTTGCAGTTGAAAACGGCCTTATCCTCGGCACCGGCGGCTTCAGAAAACACATCCTCAAAATTAAGCCTCCGCTTATCACAACTGCTGAAGATGCAGCTGAAATCCTCACTCGTTGGGAAGCAACTCTTAAATCAGCTCTCAGATAATTACGTTAAACGAACAGAAGATGCCACCCGTTTCGAGTGGCATCTCGTTTTAAAAGGAGATTTACAATATGTTTGAAATATCACTCAAAGGTCAAACCGCTTTAATCACCGGTTCTGCAAGAGGCATTGGCGCCGAAATCGCACGTCAGATGGCAAAAGCAGGCGCAAACATCGTTATCAACTACGTTCCTTTCCCCGCCGATTTGGAAGCTTTCCCCAAACTTTTAGAGGAAATTAAGAGCTACGGCGTTGAGGCAATTGCTTGCGAAGCCGACGTTTCCGATGAAGAAGCAGTTAAAAAGATGGTTTCTGCCGCTAACGAAAAATTCGGCGGCGTTGATATTCTCGTTTGCAACGCAGGTATCACTCCCGTTTCTTCTTTCGAAGAAATGCCCACAAATCTTTGGAGAAAGTGCCTCGGCATAATGGCAGACGGCCCCTTCTTCTGCACAAGAGAAGTTCTTCCCTATATGCTTGAGAAAAAATGCGGTAAAATCCTTATGATAACCACCAACTGCACCGTTAACGGCGGCGGCGGCTCCGTTGGTTATCCCGCTGCAAAGAGCGCTTGCGAAGGCATTGTTAAAACCCTCGTTAACGCTTATGCAGATAAGGGCATTCGCGCTAATATCATTCAGCCCGCTGTTATCGACACCGACCTCTTCCGTCAGCGTTACGACACCGACGAAAAGGTTGCCGAATACGGCAAAAAGCAGCCCGTCGGCCACGTTGGTAAGCCCATCGACATTGCAAACGCAGCAGTTTTCCTTTGCTCCGACAAAGCCGAATACATCTGCGGCGCAACTTTACCCGTTGACGGCGCAAGAACTTATTACAAGAAATAAGTTAAAAATTTTAAGACAAGCTCGAAAGGGCTTGTCTTTTTTTCCACCGAAAACACTTGACAAAAATTGAAAAAGAGAATATAATAATAAAAAAATAATTAAGAAATGCTTTAAACGAAAAAAGTAGCGGTGCGGATATTCGCAAGGGAGCAGATGTCGAGACTGAAAGCATCTGTCGAAGGTAAGGCCGTGAAGTTCATTCGTTTTGCCGAAAGGCAGGCAGCTTATTTGAAACAAAGTAGGGTAAGCCGGCGCCCCTCCGTTATCATAGGGGTGAGCATAGTAGTGCAAAAAGGTGTGCTTTTTAAAAAAGCAAATCAGGGTGGTACCGCGGAATTAGCCTTTCGTCCCTAAAGACGAGAGGCTATTATTTTTTTAAAGGTGATTAAAATGATTTTAAACAAAATTGAAACCGCATCGAAAGAAGAATTAAACGCCATTCAATCGGAAAGGCTTGTTAAAACCGTCAAGCGCGTTTATGAAAACGTTGGCTATTACCGCAAAAAGATGGATGCAATCGGTCTTCTTCCCGGCGACATTAAAGGAATAGAAGATATTTCGAAGCTCCCCTTCACCGATAAGCACGATTTAGCGGAAAACTACCCCTTCGGCACCTTTGCCGTGCCTATGAGCGAGGTTGTGCGCCTGCACGCATCGAGCGGCACAACGGGAAAGCCCAAGGTTGCGGGATATACCAAAAATGATTTAACCGTTTGGAGCGAATGCGTTGCCAGATGCTTGGTAACGGCAGGTGTAACGAGCAGTGATATGATTCACGTTGCTTTCGGTTACGGTCTTTTCACGGGCGGTCTTGGCATACATCAGGGCTCCGAGCTTTTGGGCGCAACCACAATCCCCGTTTCAGGCGGTAACACAGAGCGTCAAATAACCATTTTGAAGGATTTTAAACCCACCTACATTTGTTGCACCCCTTCTTACGCCATCTACCTTGCCGATGAAATGGAAAAAAGAGGCGTTAAAAAGGAAGATATCAATTTAAAAGCGGGCATTTTCGGCGCAGAGCCGTGGACCGATGAAATGAAGCGTGAAATTGAAGAGCGTTTGGGCATTAAGGCTTATGACATTTACGGTCTTACCGAAATTTCGGGCCCCGGCGTTTCAATGTGTTGCGATGCAAACAAAGGTCTTCACATACAGGCCGACTGCTTCGTTCCCGAAATTATTTCGTCCGAAACCGAAAAACCTCTTAAAGACGGCGAAATAGGCGAGCTCGTTTTCACAACGGTTATGAAGGAAGCCTTCCCGCTAATCCGTTACCGCACGAGAGATTTAACGAAGCTTGATTCAACTCCTTGCGAATGCGGAAGAACAACTCCCCGAATGGCAAGAATTATGGGCAGGTCGGACGATATGCTCATAATAAGAGGCGTAAACGTATTCCCCTCACAAATTGAAAGCGCGCTTTTAAAGGTAAGCGAGGCGGCGCCGCACTATATGATTTACGTTGACCGCGAGGGTGCGCTCGATACCGTTAACGTTAAGGTTGAAATGAATAACAACATTTTCTCCGACGAAATCAGAAAAATCGAAGAGGTTGAGAGAAAAATCAAACACGAAATCGAATCGGTTACAGGCATTTCGGTTAGGGTTGACCTTTGCGAATCCGGCAGCTTGCCGAGATTTGAGGGCAAAGCAAAGCACGTTTTAGATAGCCGCAAGCTTTATAAATAAAAAACAAAAGCACTCGAAAAATCGGGTGCTTTTTATTTGCATAATTTTTCCGAAAAAGGCAAAAAATAGAATAAAACTTTTTGGAGGAAGATTATGAAAAAGAAAATTATATTGCTAACCTCGTTTATTACGGCGGCAATGCTCGTTTTGGGCGGATTTATAATTAAGCTTAAAACGGAAGAGGCGGTTATGGGCGAAAGCGTTAGGGCGGCTTTTACCGAGTCGCTTTCGAGTATGCAGGACGGCATTTATGAAATTACCGAATCGGTTAAAACGGCAAAGTTTTCGGTTACAAGCGGCGGTTATATTCTCGCTCTTATGAATGCAAGAGATAACGCAAGCTACGTTTTTAAGGCGCTTTCGGCGCTTCCCATTAAAAACGAAACGGTGCAAACGGTTAAAACGCAAATTGCAAAAATTAACGATTTTGCGCTTTCTTTAATTAAAAAGAAGGCAAACGGGGAGAAAATAAGCAATGAGGAAACCGAGCTTTTAAACAAAATTTTAAGCTCTGCGGAAACGGTTAAAGAAAAGTTTAATTTGCTTATAAATGAAATCGACGAAAAAAACATTAATCTTTCAAGCGTTTTGGGCTTTGAAAAAATGCAGTTTGAAGACGGCGCCGCCGAGCTTGGCGACTATTTAAACGGTTGGAAAGAGGCTCTTTCGGAGTTTCCCGAGCTTAACTACGACGGCAAATACGGTGTGGACTATAAAACCGAGCTAACCTTTTTAAAGGATAAGCCTTACAAAACCGACGAAGAGCTTTTAGCCAAGGCAACGAAGCTTTTGGGTGAGAGCCCCGTCGAAACCAAGGGCGAAGAAATTAACCGTTACAGCTTAAACGACAAAACGCTTGCCATTCACAAAAGCGGTGCGCTAATTTCGCTTTACGGAATGCAAGGCACGGGTGAAAAAACGATTACGGCAGAAGACGCCAACCGAGTTCTGCTTAAATTTTTAGAGGACGAGGGCTACACTCACATGAGAATTACAAAGCGAAGAGAAACCGAAAAAACGGTTTATTTCGAGCTTTGCTTTGAGGAAAACGGCGTTTACCGTTATAACGATAAAATCACCGCCACGGTTTGTCTTGTTTCGGGCAGAGTTTGCACCTTTAACGCGGTTGACTTTTTATCTAACCATAATCTGAACACACCCGTTTTTGAAAAAAGCGAGGAGCAAGCGCTAAAGCTTTTTGAAAACAAATTCGAAATAACGGGAGTTAAAAAGGCGGTAATAGCATCGAGCGGTAAAAATGAAATTCCCTGCTATGAAATTAAGGCTAAAACCTTAAAGGTAAACGATGCGGAAGAAATTCGCTTTTTTATAAACGCCTCCACTCTTTGCGAGGAAAAAATTGTATTTGAAGAATAAAAAGCAAAAAAAGAAGAGGCTTTATGCCTCTTCTTTTAATTTTAATTTAAAAGCTTAAATTATGCTTTTCTTGCTTTAATAACGAAAGCAGCTGCGATGAGCATTGCAATCATAGAACCTGCGATAGCGATAACTTCGATATCAGCAGTGTCCGGAACGTAGGGAGAGTTGAAGTAAACTTCGGTTCCTGCAGCGGTGGTGATTCTAACGTTTCTGAACTTGGGGAGCTCAGTAGGAGCGGGATCGGTGGGATTGTCTTTTTCCTGACCGAGGAGGATATATTCGCCAATACCGTCAGAACCATTACCTGCCAATTCGATAGCTGCAACTTTGAGGTTGCCGTTTAAATAGAAATCCATATAACCGGCATCAACAACAAATTTAACAGTGTTCCAACCGCCAACAACCCATTCAGGAACGGTGGATTCGGTTCCAGAGATGAACTGGGTTAGCTCAGGACCAACGCCGTATTGGCCGAAAGCGTAGCCGTAACTGTTAGTATAAGCATGCATTCTGTAAACGAAAGCAGCTGCGCCGGGCCAACCGTAAGAAGAAGCACCGATTGCGATAATGGGTTCTACGCCGCCTCCAATGAAGGGATCTACAGAACCGGGAATAAATACGTCGACTTCAACGGTGTAAGAATCGGGAAGTTCTTTGGTGTAAACGATACCGATGTGATTGCCATTTGCGTTCTCGTCAATTTCAAGGTAGCCTTCTTCGGTGTAGTTGATGTTTGTTCCGAATTCAATGCCGGAACCATCAAGAATCTCCCAGCCTTCAGGAAGAGCTGCTGATGCTGATGAGGTGAGGCAAAGTGCAAATGCGAGGCAAAGCACTGTTGCTAATGCTAATACTTTTTTCATTGTTTTTTCTCCTTTATTTAAATTTTGGTTTACAAAAAGTATTTGGTGATTATAGTATAACCCATTTTTGTCTATTTTTCAATTGTAAATAATTACAAAATTAATTACAGAATTTTGTGCAAAATAAACAAAAAGATGCATAAAAGAATGTATAAAGCGCTTAACTTTGCATACTTTTTGAATATACAGATATTAAGCGGTTAAAACGTTATGTAAAAATCAGCGTTTTTTGCCGCCTCTGCCGCCTCTTTTAGCTTCGGTAACACGCTTTAAGTCCGACATTTTTTCTTCGCTTTTTTGTTTAAACTTTAAAAGCATATCTTCAAACGATTCGGTTTTCTTGGGCTCAACTACAGCCTTCGCCATTGAAAGAGAAATTTTGCCTGCATCGGTTGAAAGCACTTTAACCCTAACGGCGTCGTTTAATTTGACGTATTCGTTTAAGTCTTTAACGTAATCCTTTGAAACCTCGGAAATGTGCACCATGCCCGTGGTTTTTTCATCGAGTGATACGAAAACGCCGAATTTTGTAATTCCTGTAACTTTGCCCTCTAAAATTTGTCCTGCTTCGAGATTCATAAAAAGAAAACAATCCTCCGAATTTTTTATCTTTTGGTAATATCGTTATAAATTATTTCGCCGGGGAACGAGTAGTTATATTTCATTCTCGCATAACGCTCGATAATATCGCGCTCGTCGGCGGTTAAAAGGTCGGAAAGCTCGGCTTTTTGATATTCAAGAGTTTGATAATATTTTTTCAAAGCCTCAATTTCCTGTTGTTTTGCCGAAAGGTCGGCGAAGCTTTTAAAAACGGTGAAAAGCAAAAAAACGAAAACCGATATTAAGAAAATCTTAGTTATTTTTTTAATAATTGGATTATTCTTCATTTTTTACCTCCCCGTCCGTAAGCTTAAATAGCTTATTACTATTTTACAACCTTTTTTTGTTTTTTGGAAGAGGTTTTTCTATTTTTTTTAATTTATTTTTATTTTTTTTGAAAATATTGAAGAAATAAAGGCGATATGCCCTTTTAGAGCCTTTTCGTTTAGTTTTAAACGCCTCGATTTTCTCCTTTAAAGCCCCTATTTTTCGGGCGCGAAGCCGTGTGAAAAGTCGGCTTAAAGTAAAATAAAAAATAAAGAACCCCAAAAACACCGAAACAACGGGAAAAACCGAAAATCCGCCGTAGCTTATTTTTGCAAAAAAGCACCACGATAAAAATGTGAAGATAAGCCAAAAAATAACGTCCTCAATTATAACCGCAACAAGCGAATTTAATATAATAACTCTAACGGTGCGAAAAAGCTCGAACAAAAGACCTATGAAAAGTCCGAACAAAAGTCCTTGCAATGCCGTGGTAAGCTCAAAGGAAAGCGATAAATTCATAGCAAAAGCTCCAACGGGTTATTTAAAAAGCCTTGAAAAAACGCCGCGTTTTTCAGAGGAATCCTCACTGTAAAATAACGCTTCAATTTCACCTTCCACCGTAATTTCGCCAATATCAACCGAAAGCTTGCCTATTTTAAGTCCCTCGCCCTTAACGGTTAAGCTTCCGAAATCGGTGGTAACCGAAACGTGCTGTGAATCGAAATCAATAACGTCGGTAACGCCCGTTAACGAAAGTCTTTCTCGGTTTTGAACCTCAACGCCGTGTTGCTTTTTCTGTAATTTTTCTTCAACCATTTAAATTGCCCCTTTTCCTTGTTTTTGTTAATAATATTCGGCGTTAATGCAATATATGATTTTTTAGTCTTAAACGGTTTAACTTTTTGTTGTTAGTTTGAGTTATTTATGTTATAATAGGTTATATTATATGAAAAGAGAAGGCAAAATGAACGGTTTGCAAAAAATAAAAAAGCCCGAGCTTCTTTCGCCTGCGGGCAATTTTGAAAAATTAAAATCCGCCTATCTTTACGGAGCAGATGCCGCATACGTTGGCGGAAAGCTTTTCGGAATGAGAGCGGCGGCAGGAAATTTCAGCGTCGGCGAGCTTATTGAAGCCGCAAATTACGCTCACAAGCTTAATAAAAAGCTTTATTTAACCTTAAACACAATGCCGCACGCCGACGAATATGCTCCCCTTAAAAAGTTTCTAAACGAAATTAAAGAAAGCAAAATAGACGCCTTAATAGTCGCCGACCTCGGTGTTTTAAATCTCGTTAAGCAAATTATGCCCGAAACCGATATTCACATTTCAACTCAGGCGGGAATTGTAAGCCCCGAGGCCGCCCTTGCCTATGCTAACCTCGGCGCATCCCGCGTGGTTTTGGCAAGAGAGCTTTCGCTTTCCGAAATTAAAGAAATAAGAGCTTCTTTGCCCGAAACCGTTGAAATTGAAGCCTTCGTTCACGGCTCAATGTGCGTTTCACACAGCGGAAGATGTATGCTTTCGCACCATCTCACAAACAGAGATGCAAACCGCGGCGCTTGCACTCAGCCTTGCCGTTGGAATTACAAAATAGTTGAAGAAAAAAGGCCCGATATTCCGCTTCCCATTTACGAAAACGAGCTTGGCACCTTTATAATGTCATCGAAAGATATGTGCACGGTTGAGCTTATTCCCGAGCTTATTAAGGCAGGAATTAACAGCTTTAAAATTGAGGGACGAATGAAAAGCGCATACTATACTGCTCTCGTTACAAACGCCTACCGCATTGCAATAGACGATTATTTTAAAAATCCCGATGAATACTCGCTTAATCCGCTCATTTTAGATGAGCTTGAAAGCGTTTCGCACCGTGAATATTGCACGGGCTATTATTCCGATTCACCCTTTGATGAAGCAAATCTTTGTTCCACAACGGGCTACATAAGAGAAAAGGCATATTTTGCAACCTGCGACGACAACGGCGTTATTCCCGAAAATCTCGTTAAAGAAAACGAAAACGGAAGGCTTTACGCCTTTATTCAGAAAAACAAGGTTTCAATTAACGACAAAGCCGACGTTATTTCGCCGGGGAAGGTTGGAAGAAAATTCACCGTAACCGAGCTTTACAACGAAAAAGGCGAGGGAATTTCCTCTGCACCCCATGCGGAAATGCGGTTTTTTGTGCGAATCCCCTTTGAAGTTAAAACGGGCGACATCATGCGCTCGGGCGAATAAAATAAAAAACTCCCAAACGGGAGTTTTTTTGTTTTTAAATTATTCTTCCTCTTTTTTAGAGAATTTTTCGGCGAAAATCTCGCAAATTTTACCCTCAACCGCCGTTGCCGCCTGATTAACCGCAACAGAGAAAGCAACCGCATCGGCATTACCGTGAGCTTTTATAACGGGGACTTTAACGCCTAAAATTATTGCGCCGCCGTATTGCTTGGAATCGAATTCCTTTTTGAATTTTTTAACGCCGCCCAAAATGAAGAGCGAGCCGAAAATTCTAACGGGATTTGCCGTGAGCATATTTTTTATTTTTCCGGTAATTAACTTGCTCATACCCTCAAGCGATTTTAAAATAACGTTGCCTGTAAAGCCGTCGCAAACAACAACGTCGGCGTCGCCGAGCATAATTTGGTTGCCCTCTACGTAGCCAACAAAATTTAAATCGGCTTTTTCAAGCATTGCCTTTGCCTCTCTGGTGAGGTCTGTTCCCTTATGCTCCTCTTTGCCGTTTGAAACAAGACCGACACGGGCGTTAGCCTTACCCAAAACCTTTTCGGAATAAACTGCGCCCATTTCGCCAAACTGTGCGAGATATTCGGGCTTAACCTCAACGTTTGCGCCTGCATCCAAAAGAACTACGGGGCCGTTTTTCGAAGGTAAAACGGGAGCGAAGGCAGGGCGCAACACTCCGCCTATTCTCTTAACCAAAAGAGTTGCGCCGGTTATTAAAGCGCCGCTGTTTCCCGTTGAAACAACCGCATCGCATTCACCGTTTGCCGCCGCGGCAAGCGCAAGCGACATTGAGCTTTCTTTTTTTGCCTTTAAAACGTCTCTGGCGTTATCGTGCATTTCAATAACCACTTCGGTATGGCGAATTTCAACGTCCGCCTTGGAATTAAGCTCTGAAAGGGTTTCTTCAATTTCTTCTTTTTTTCCGAAAAGAACTATTTTATAACCGTGTTTTTCAGCAGCCGAAACAGCGCCCTTAACAAGTTCCTTTGAGCCTCTGTCTCCGCCCATTACGTCTATTGCGATTTTCAAAAAATCAAACCCTCTTTCATCATATTTTCAATAATCGAAATGCCTCTTTTGGCAACGAATTCTTTTCTGTTTGCTCTGCCCTTTATTTTCATATTGCAACTGTCCACAATGCCGAAATTTATGTTCATCGGCTGAAAATCCTCGTTAGGCGAGGAAATATATCTTGCTAAAGCACCCGTGGCAGTCTCGCCCGATAAAACGAGCGGTTCTTTTTCCAAACAAAGTCTTGCGGCGTTAATACCTGCAAGAAGTCCCGACGACGCCGACTCAATGTAGCCTTCAACGCCCGTCATTTGTCCCGCAAAGAAAAGATTGGGATATTTTTTTGCCGAATAGGTTGCCGTTAAAGCCTTGGGGGAATTTATAAAGGTGTTTCTGTGCATAACGCCGTAACGCACGAATTCGGCGTTTTCAAGGCCGGGAATCATTGAAAAAACACGCTTTTGCTCGCCGAAAGTGAGATGCGTTTGAAATCCCACCAAGTTAAAAAGCGTTTTTGCCGCATTATCTTGCCTTAACTGCACAACGGCGTAGGGTGCCGAGCCGTCTTTATTTCTTATTCCAACGGGCTTTAAGTTTCCGAAACGAAGAGTGTCTATTCCTCTTCTTGCCATTTCTTCAACGGGCATACAACCCTCGAAAACCTTAAACTCCGTTTCTTCAAATTCCTTTAATTTAACTGTTTCGGCGTTTATAAGAGCCTCGTAAAATGCGAGATATTCCTCTTTGCTCATAGGACAGTTTATGTAGTCGTTATCGCCCTTATTATAGCGTGATGCAAAAAACGCCTTTTCGGTGTTTATGCTTTCAAGCGTTACAATGGGAGCGGCGGCATCGAAGAAATAAAGATAATCCTCTCCCAAAAGCTTTTTTATAGCTTCAAAAAGGGAGGGCGTTGTTAACGGGCCCGATGCGCAAACCGTTATTTTTTCGGGATTTATCTCGGTTACTTCCTCCGAAACAACCGTTATTAAGGTGTTATTTTTAATTTTATCGGTGATATATTGCGAAAAGCCTTCACGGTCTACCGCCAAAGCGCCCCCTGCGGGAACGCGCGTTAGGTCGGCGGCCTCCATAACCACCGAGCCCATAAGACGAAGCTCCTCTTTGAGCATTCCGGGGCCGTTTGCAAGACCTGCCGCCCTAAGAGAATTCGAGCAAACAAGCTCGCCGAATTTTTCGCTGTGGTGGGCAGGCGTTAATTTGGGCTTCATTTCACGCAATATAACGGGAATACCGTGCTTTGCGATTGCAAGAGCGGCTTCGCTTCCCGCAAGGCCTGCGCCTATAACTTCAATCGGCTCAGTCATTTGCGGCTCCCTTTTTCTTTAAGGGAGCGGTGTAACCGCATTCCTTTGAACAGTAAATTTTTCCGTCTTTGCCCACTTTTTTAAGCAAAAATGCGCCGCAATCGGGGCAGGTTTCCTTCATGGGAGTATCCCACGTTGCAAAGTTGCATTTGGGATAATTTCCGCAACCAAAGAATTTTTTGCCTCTTTTGGTGGTTTTTTCAATTATATTTCCGCCGCATTTGGGGCAAATCGCGCCCGTTTGCGAAACGATGGGTTTTGTAAATCTGCAAGAAGGATATTTGGGGCAGGCAAGGAATTTACCGAATCTGCCAGAACGAATAACGAGTCGGCTTTGGCAGTTGGGACAAAGCTCCTCGCTTTCCTCCTCTTTAATTTTAAATTTCTGACCTTTTAACTCGTCTTCCGCCTTGGAAAGAGTTTTTTCAAACGGACCGTAGAAATCTTTAACAACCTTAACCCACTTGTTTTTGCCTTCCTCAACGGAGTCGAGCTTCTTTTCCATATCGGCGGTGAATTTAACGTCGATTATATTGGGGAAGCATTTTTTCATTAAATCGGTGGTAACGGTGCCGAGCTCGGTTGCCTTATAGTTTCTCTTTTCCTTTTCGGCATAGCCTCTTGCAAGGATTGTGGAGATGGTGGGAACGTATGTTGAAGGTCTTCCTATTCCGTTTTCCTCCATTGCCTTAATTAAGGTTGCTTCGTTATAGCGTGAGGGCGGCTCGGTGAATTTTTGAACGCCGTTTAAGCTCTTCAAATTAAGCTTTTCGTTTTCGCAAAGCTCGGGGATTTTCGAAAATTCCGCCTCTTCCTCGTCGCTACCCTCAACGTAAAGCGCCGTAAAGCCCGCAAAGGTAACCTTTTGGTCGTTTGCGCGGAAAATATGGTCGCCCGCCGCAATAACAACGGTTTCGCAAGCATATTCGCAGGGCTTCATCTGGCTTGCAACGAAACGTTCCCAAATAAGCTTATAAATCTTATATTGGTCGGTAGTTAAGCTATCTTTAATGGAAGCGGGGGTAAGCTCAACGTAAGAGGGACGAATTGCCTCGTGAGCGTCCTGCGCGCCGCTTTTGGTTTTATATCTGCGAGCGGTTTTGGGAAGAGCCTCTTGCCCGTAGTTTTCGGAAATAAAGCCTCTAACCGACGTTAAAGCCTCCTCTGAAATACGGAGAGAGTCGGTTCTCATATAGGTTATAAGACCGGTAAGACCGTGGTTTTTAATATCAATACCTTCGTAAAGCGCCTGAGCGATACGAATGGTGGTTTTACTTGAAAAGTTGAATTTTCTCGAAGCGTCCTGCTGCAAGGTTGAGGTGGTAAAGGGCGGCGCAGGCTGACGTGTTTTGGTGCCCTTTTCAATTTCCTTAACGTAAAAATCGGCGTTTTCAATTTCTTTAATAACGGCGCTCGACTCGGCTTCGTTTTTAAGCTCGGCCTTTTTGTCAAACTTGCCCCAATATTTCGCTTCAAAGGCACGTTTGCCGTTTTCTTTAAGGAATGATGCCGAAATATTCCAATATTCCGTGGGAATGAATGCCTCGATTTCACGTTCCTTATCAACGATAAGGCGGCTTACAACCGACTGAACTCGACCTGCGGAAAGACCTTTTTTAACCTTTTTCCAAAGGAAAGGGCTCAATTTATAACCGACAAGACGGTCAAGCACACGTCTTGCCTGTTGAGCGTCAACGAGGTCCATATTTATAGGACGGGGGTTTTTAACGCCCTCGCAAACTGCGGTTTTGGTTATTTCGTTAAAGGTAACGCGGTTTGCCGAATTTATATCTAAATTCAAAATGTTTGCCAAATGCCACGAAATTGCCTCACCCTCACGGTCGGGGTCGGTTGCGAGAATAACCGAATCGGCCTTTGCCGCCGCAGCGCGAAGCTTTGCAATAATTTCGTTTTTGCCCTTCATTTCAACGTAGTGGGGCATAAAGGTTTTAAGGTCAACCGAAATGGTTTTTTCGGGAAGGTCGCAAACATGGCCCATAGATGCCATAACGTCAAATCCGTCGCCGAGATATTTCTTAATTGTTTTTGCTTTTGAAGGAGACTCAACTATAAGTAATTTTTTTGACATTTATATCTATCCTTTACACAGGTTATTTATTATATTATTCGCTTGAAATAGCCACCGGGGAGCGCCGAAACGTTGCCGTCAAGCTCTAAAACGGTGAGAATTGAAGCAACCTCTGCCGCCGATAAGCCCGAAATCGAAACTATTTCGGAAATTGAAAGATTTTTCTCCGCAAGCAAATTAAGCACTGCGTTATGATTTTCGTTTCCCGTGTTTGCCGGCAAAAAGGGTTTTTGGTCGGTAAATTCTTCGGTTTCCGACTCTGTGTTTTTCTTTTTTAATATGCCTTTTTTCTTAATTCGTTTTTTAGGAGCCGCATTTTCGTCTTTTTCGGGACTTTTGGGGTTTATGCTGAAAATTCCCGCATATTCCTCCAAAATATCAAGATGGTTTAGAATAAGCTTTGCCTTGCCGTCGCGGATTAACATATTCGAGCCGTCGCTTTGGCGTGAAAAAAGCGAGCCCGGCACGGCAAACAAGTCTTTCCCGTAGTCAAGAGCGTATGAAGCAGTTATAAGCGCTCCGCTCGATTTTGGCGCCTCGGCTATTAAAACGCCGTTGGCAAGACCTGCAATAATGCGGTTTCTTTTTGGAAAATTAGCTCCAAGCGGTTTTGTATCGGGCGGATATTCGCTTATAATTCCGCCACCGCTTGAAATTATTTTATTATAAATATCTTCATTTTCTTTGGGATAACAAACGTTAACGCCCGAGCCTAAAACCGAAAAGCATTTGCCGTTTCCGTCAAGCGCGCCCATTAAAGAAAACGAGTCGATTCCTTTTGCAATGCCCGAAATAACGGTAACTCCGCTTTCGGCTAAAAGGCGCGTTAGTTTATATGCAACTTTTTCACCGTAGGGCGTTGATTTTCTCGTGCCAACCGATGCGATTATAAGACTTTTCGGCGTTGGTAAATTGCCTTTAACAAAAAGCAAAACGGGAGCGGGAGATATGTGCCGAAGCGCTTCGGGAAATTCTTCGTCCCAAAAGGTGATAATATTTATTCCCGTTTCATTGCATCTTATAACCGTGTTTTCGGCAGAATCGAGATTTTTATCAAGATAACAGGAATAGTCCTTAACACTTAGCCCCGCTTTTATATATTCGTTTTCATCGGCTTCAAAAGCCTCTTTTGCCGAGCCGAAGTGTTTAACGCAAACGGAATTTCGGCGCGATGAAGCGCCGCCCTTTAAAAGAAGCCAAACTGCGTAAATATTACTGTCCGTAACAAACATCTCCTCGGCTTATTTTGAAATTTCCCACATTATTATTGCGGCGGCAACCGATGCGTTAAGCGATTGCGCTCTGCCCTTCATGGGAATATAAACGGTTTTGTCGCAAAGTGAAACCAGCTTTTCCGAAAGACCCTGCCCTTCGTTTCCTATTGCGATTATTGCATTTTCTTCAAACGAAATTTCCGAAAGCGAAACCGCCTTTTCGTCTAAAACGGTGGCGTAAAGCGCAAAATCTTTTTTAAGGGCTTTAAGCTCGTCGTAAGAAAGCTTCAAAACGGGCAAATAAAGGTTTGAGCCCATTGCGCCTCTCGTTGCCTTGGGAGAAAATTCGTCGGCGTTATTTCCCAAAAGCAAAACGCCCTTTAAGCCAACCGCATCGGCGGTTCTTATCATTGCGCCCAAATTTTTCGGGTCCTGTATATTTTCGCAAAGCACCCATCTTCCGCTTTTTATACTCTCGGTATATTCGGGCCTTTTTGCGAGCATACAAAGAGATTGCGGAGTTTTGGTATCGGTTATTTTTTCCATTATAAAAGGAGGAACGAAATAAACGGTGTGGTTTTTTGCAATGAAATCGGTTTTTTCGGTTTTTTTGGAACAAAAAACGGCTACTGATGCCAAACCGTTTTTAATTGCGTCAAAAACAGGCTTTTCGCCTTCAACGAGCATAACGCCCTCTTCTTTGCCGTTTGCAAGCAATTTTTTTGCCGATTTAATTTTTTCGTTAGTTGCCGAGGTTATTTCAAAATACAACTTTTTCGCCCTCTTATATATGTTATTAAAAAACATTATATATGCATAAATAAAATATGTCAAGAAAAATTTTAAAACAAAAAAGAAAAGACCAACTTAAAGTTGGTCTTTGAGCTTTTTTATTTTGCTGCCTTTGCTGCTTTAACAAGCTCTGCAAATGCTGCCTTGTCGTTTACTGCAAGGTCGGCGAGTATCTTTCTGTTTATGATAACGCCTGCATTTTTAAGGCCGTGAATGAAGGTGGAATAGTTCATGCCTTCAGCCTTTGCAGCTGCGGAAATTCTGGTAATCCAGAGAGAACGGAAATCTCTTTTCTTAAGACGTCTGCCGATATAAGCATAAACGAGCGATTTCATAACCGCTTCGTTTGCAGTTCTGAACTGCTTGCTCTTTGCGCCGTAGTAGCCTTTAGCTAATTTAAGAACCTTTTTTCTTCTTTTGCGGGTATTCATGCCGTATTTGATTCTTGCCATTATTATAATCCTCCTGTTACGCTTCGCTTATTTGTAAGGGATAAGCAACTTGATGTTGCTCTCGTTTGTAGCATCTGCATATGCGCCACGACGTAAGTTTCTCTTACGCTTTGTGGTTTTGGAATTAAGGAGGTGACGCTTAAAAGCATGTGCTCTTTTTACTTTGCCTGATTTGGTAAGACTGAAGCGCTTTTTAGCGCCGCTGTGTGTTTTTAATTTTGCCATTATGGTTTTTCTCCTCTCAAGTTTTTTCTATTCAAGCCTTTTTGGAATCCGATTTGGGAGCAAGGAAAGCAATTGCGTTTCTGCCCTCGACCTTGGCGGGCTTTTCAACCACACCGAATTCGGAGCATTCGGAAAGGAAACGTTCAATAACTTCAACACCAAGCTCGGTGTGAGCCATTTCACGACCCTTAAATCTAACGGTTACCTTAACCTTATCGCCGCCCTTAAGGAACCTAAGTGCGTGATTTCTTTTTGTTTCGAAATCGTGAGTATCGATTTTAACCGAAAGCTGAACCTCTTTAATATCTACAACCTTTTGGTTCTTCTTTGCTTCTTTTTGCTTTTTAATTTGTTCAAAGCAGAACTTGCCGTAATCCATTATTTTGCAAACGGGGGGAACGGCGTTGGGAGAGATAAGAACAAGGTCTAAGCCGGCTTCGTCGGCTTTCTCCAATGCATCGGCAATTTTTAAAATACCGAGCTGAGAGCCGTCGGCGCTTATTACTCTAACTTCTTTTTCTTTAATCTCTTCGTTGATTAAATGCTCTTTTTTATTGATGGAAAAGCACCTCCGAAAATAAAAAATCGTGCGAGAAATCCGCACGATACCGTTTTCCGAAGAAGACAATTCCCCTTCATTAACAAAAAACGATATTAACCCGGAGTGCATCACTCGCAAGGTGAGAAGCGGACTTCTGCTTTGTTGTTCATAAATTATAACACTCGTTTGTTATATTGTCAATAGATTTTTTAAAAAAATTCGAAAAACGGTTAAAAAGGTTTAGCCGAGAGCAACGTCTAAAATCATCATTAAAGTAAATCCCAAGGCAACGCCGATGGTGCCGATATTGCTGTGAGCACCGCTTTGCGATTCGGGAATAAGCTCTTCAACCACAACGTAAATCATAGCGCCTGCGGCAAAAGAAAGAACGTAGGGAAGCACGGGAGTTATAAATGCGGTTAACAAAATGGTTATTGCCGCGCTGATGGGCTCAACTATACCCGATAACGCGCCGTAGGCAAAGGCTCGGCGTTTCGAAATGCCGTTAGCGACCAAGGGCATTGAAATTATTGCGCCCTCGGGGAAGTTTTGAATTGCAATGCCTATTGCCAAAGCAAAAGCCGATGCAACCGAAACAACGGAAACCTCGGTTAAAAGCCCTGCAAAAACAACGCCAACTGCCATTCCCTCGGGAATGTTGTGAAGCGTTACCGCCATAACCAACATTGTGGATTTTTTAAGCTTTGCATTTTTACCCTCGGGAAGCTCCGAATTAACGTGGAGGTGGGGAATTACGGTGTCTAAAACAAGTAAAAATCCCATTCCTGCAAGAAAACCGACTGCCGCAGGAAGAAAAGCAAAGGAGTTATAGCTTTCCGACATATTTATTGCGGGAATTATAAGCGACCAAACCGATGCGGCAATCATAACGCCCGATGCAAAGCCCAAAAGAGCCTTTTGCAAGCCTGACGACATATCTTTTTTAAGAAGAAAAACCAACGAAGCGCCTAAAACCGTTCCTATAAACGGAATTAAAAGGCCCAAAATCGTTTCAAAAATATTCATTAAACCAAATCCTTTCAGTAAACCGCAGCTTACCGATAATCATATTATGCAAAAAAGGTTTGTTTTGCCAAAAAGCAAAGCAAACCTTAAAAAATCAATAATGAATTTTTATTCCGCCGGGAATAACTTTAATTTCGGCGTGCTCAAGGTTTACTATTTCTCCGTCTATGTTGAATTTTACGCCCTTATTTTCAATAACAACCTGCTTTGCGGTAAGATAGCTCGTTTCGGGAAATTCCAAAATTTTGCCGCCGAGAAGCCCCGCCAATTTTCCGAACATTTTAGGCACGGTGGGAACGGGACGCATAAAAACAACGTCGAGCAAACCGTCGTTTGCCTTTGCCTTGGGGGCAATTTTAATGCCGCCGCCGTAATAGCTTCCGTTGGTAACCGCAACAACCAAGGCCTCGCCGTCGTAAACCTCTTTGCCGTCGGCAATTATTTTAAGAGGAGTGGATTTAAAGCGAAATGCAGTTTGAATTACACCGTAAAGATAGGGCAAAAGACCTCTTACGTATTTTTTTGCTTTAAGAGCATATTCCAAAACTGAAATATCGAAGCCTGCACCGCAAGCGTTTAAGAACATTTGACCGTTAACCGAGCAAACGTCTGCCTCACGGGGAGTGTGCTCGAAATAAAAATCAAGAGCTTCCAAAGGCTTTGAGGGAATTCCGAGCGATTTTATAAAATCGTTACCCGTTCCCGCAGGGATAATTCCGAGCGATGCGTTGGAATCTTTAAGGCCGCAAACGACCTCGTAAGACGTTCCGTCTCCGCCTATTGAGATAATTTCAGTCGCGCCGTCTTTAACAAGCGAGGAAACTATTTCGGTTGCGTGGCCCGCATATTCGGTGTAAAAAATTTTGAAAGGAATGTTTTTCTTTTCAATTTCTTTAACTATTTTCTTTGAAATTTTTAAAGCTCTGCCGCTTCCTGCGGTGGGATTAACTACAATGTTAAGCATTTTTCATTCCGCCGTTTCAAAAAACTATAATTATTATAGTGGAAAAAGGCGTATAATGTCAATAAAAAACGAAAAAAAGAGTTAAAATAGCAAAAACGAGCCGAGTTGAATAAAAATAAAAGAGAGCTAACGGAAAGGGTGATGTTATGAAAATCGCAGTTATTGCGGGCGGAATTTCAAACGAGAGAAACGTTTCGCTCGTTTCGGGAGCAATGGTTGCAAACGCTCTTTCAAAAGAGGGTTTTGAGGTTTTGCTCGTCGATTTGGTTGAGGGCGTCGGCAAAAATTTTTGCTTTAATCCGCCTTACAAGGCAAATTACGAAATTACGGAAATAAAGAAAAAGGTGAATTTAAAGGCGTTAAAAAAGAAATATAAAAACCGATTTGTAGGAAAAAACATAAAGGAGCTTTTTGAAAAAAGCGACGCCGTATTTTTTGCGCTTCACGGCGGAATTGGCGAAAACGGCATAATGAAAGCTTTTGCCGAATGCATTGGCGCAAAAACGGTGGGAAACAGCTCGAAATCAGAGCTTCTTTCAAGCGATAAGCATTTATCGAAACTTATTTTCAAAGAGTCGGGCATTAAAACGCCCGACTGGATTACTCTGAAAAAAGACGCCGATATTCCCAAAGAGATAAATTTCCCCGTTTTTGTAAAGCCTTGTTCAAGCGGTTCAAGCGTGGGAATATCGCTTGCAAGAAACGAAGCGGAATTTAAAAAAGCTTTAAGAAAAGCGTTTAAAGAGGAAGACACCGCCTTAATTGAAGAAAAAATTGAAGGCAGAGAATTTTCGGTTGGAGTTTTATTGAACGAAGCGCTTCCTCCGATTGAAATTAAACCCAAAAATGGCTTTTACGATTATAAAAACAAATATGAAAAAGGGAAAACCGAAGAAATTTGTCCGGCATACATAACGAAAGAGCTTGAAAAAGAGTTAAAAGCCGCCGCTTTAAAGGCGCACCGCTGTTTAGGCCTTACCGATATTTCACGCTCCGACTTTATAGTAACCGAGCAAAACGAAATATACTGTCTTGAAACCAACGCCATGCCCGGAATGACTCCTCTTTCGCTTTTTCCACAGGAAGCTAAGGCAATGGGTATAAGCTACGGAGAGGTTTGCAAGCGACTTGTTAAATCGGCGCTGAAAAAACAAACCGATTAAAGTATTTTTTAATCATTTTTTGCCATACTAACGTTAAAAGGGGCAAAAGATATGAAAAAAGATACTAAAAACAAAATTTTGGTGGCAATATCGGGACTGTTTACGGGGCTGATAAACGGATTTTTCGGTATGGGCGGCGGAATGGTTGCCGTGCCCGTGCTTGAAAACACACCCGATGAAAAAGGTGAAAAGCTGAAAACCGACGTCGCTCACGCCACCTCGGTTTTTGCGGTAATGTTTCTTTCCGCCGTTTCGCTCGGATTTTATTTATTTAACGGCAAGGTTGATTTTGGTAACGCCTTACCTTATATTATAAGCGGCGCTCTCGGTGCGCCTATCGGGGCTTTTTTTCTAAAAAAAATCGACCCCGTATGGCTTAAAAGAATTTTCGGAGCAGTTATTATTTTTGCGGCAATAAGAATGTTTATGAGGTAAAAAGCGGTGGAAATTTTAAAATATCTTGCGGGATTTCTCTCAGGCATTGCCGCTTCAATGGGACTCGGCGGCGGCTCAATCTTAATAATTTATCTCACTGCCTTTGCAAAAACGGCACCAAGTGAAGCGGCAATTACAAATCTTTTATTTTTCATACCCACGGCGATAATTGCGGTAATTCTTAATGCAAAAAACAAAAAGATAAACTTTAAAGTGGGCATAATGCTCACGCTCGGCGGTGTTTTGGGAGCACTAATCGGGGCGTTTTTGGCATCGGTTATAGGCGAAAGCGATATTATGTATAAAATTTTCGCAGGCCTTTTGCTTATTATGGGAATTAAAGATTTATTTTTCACAAAAAAGAAAGCATCCGAATAATTCGGATGCTTATTTTATTCATTCATTGTTTTTTCGGCATTTTTAAGCTTTTCTTTTGAAAAGCGACTGCTCGAAAAAGGCTTGAGCGCAAGCGATAAAAGCTTCATTGGATTATCGTCGGCGGCAATGCGGTTTGAGCAAAGCTTTCCGCAGACTTTACAGCGGTGAATAATCGCCCACTCGTTATTTTTTCTAACCCAAACAGAAACCGGCTCCATAACGCCGTGGCAATTCGATGCTCGGTCGCCGGGGGTGTTATCCAAATGCACGCTTGAAAGACAGTAGGGACAGTGGTTTCGGTGGTCGGTTCCCGCCGCCTCCGGCGTTACCGTTTTGCCGCAAACCTTGCAAACAAACGGGTCTAAACAGGCGTGATTTTTAAAATAGTTTTTCTTATAAAGACGCTGCTTATTTTCTCTATTCATTATAATACCCCCTTAAAGAGCCGATACAGCCCGCCATATCGTTAAGCTCCTCGAGCTTTTCAATGGGAAAAGGAGGGTTTGCAAGAGGACGCGATGCAATTGAAAGAAGCTTTAACGGATTATCAAGCTCGTGCGTAGGCTCGCTTATAAGCTCGTTACACAGGCTGCATTTTTTAATAATCTCCCAGCTGTCGTCATCGTTAATTAAAACGGCAATAGCCTGAAGAGTGCCGCCGCATTCATAGCCCTCGCTGTCTTGCTCGTGAATTGAGGCTAAACAGTTTGTGCAGTGGCAAACGTTTTCGTTTAACTCCTTGCCGCAGCTTCGGCAGATTTTTTTGTTTTGCTCCATAACGTCCTCCGTAAATATACTGTTGGTATTATTTTACCATAAAAGCTCGGCTATTTCAACGAAAAGATTGAAAAACAAAAAGCATTATGATATACTTAATAATATAATGTGAATAATATATAACACAGTTTGGTTTAAGAGGCAGTTTTTATGGCGGAAAAAGAAGCGAGAAAAATAATAAGCGAAAACAGAAAAGCCTATCACGAATATTTCGTGCTCGAAAAATACGAGGCGGGAATTGAGCTTTTCGGCACCGAGGTTAAATCGGTCAGACTCGGCAAGGTCAACTTCAAGGAGTGCTACGCCGATATAGACGCAGGTGAAATTTTCATTTTGGGAATGCACATCTCGCCCTATGAAAAAGGAAATATATTTAATAAAGACCCGTTAAGACCGAAAAAGCTTTTAATGCACAAAAGAGAAATTATGAAGCTTTACGGTCAGACAAAGCAGGAAGGATTAACCTTAATTCCTCTTTCGCTTTATTTTAAAAACGGAAAAATCAAGGTTGAGCTTGGTCTTTGCAAGGGTAAAAAGCTTTACGATAAGCGCGAAGCTGCCGCAAAAAGAGATGCTCAGCGTGAAATTGAAAAAACGATTAAGGAACAAAACAGATATTAAAAAAAGACACTTTCATTTTTTGAAAGTGTCTTTAATTTTTAGGTCAGCCGCTTATAAGGGTTGAAATAATATCCATAATTTTATCGTGGCAGCCGCCGCAACCGGTTGAGCAGTGAGTGAGCTCCTGAACGTGCTTGAATTCGGTTTCAACGTCTTCAAAACGGGCGTGGTCGTGAAGAGCCTTGTCAATATCGTTTAAAGATACCTGCATACAGTTGCAAATTATTTCATTTTCGGTGTAAGTCATAAAAATACCTTCTTATAATTTTTTTATTTATCTTATTATATCACATATAAAAAAAGGTTTCAAGAAAAATTATAAAAAGGACTTGAGATTTCTCAAGCCCTTTTATCAGGCTTAAATCAGTCGTTAAATTCACGTTCCGATTTAGTTACGGTTCCGTCATTTGCATTTACGTCATAGGAATATTCAAACTTGAGCGTTTCAAACTCAACTTCCCAAACCAAAACGCCTCTTTCTCGGTCAAGCTCCACGTCAACGTCGAAGACGTCGGCTCTCTTTAATCCTGCCGCATTAAGCGCTGCGTTAAGAGCTTCTTCTCTCGTTATGAGAGCCGGAGCCTCGTTTGCGGGCGCGCTCGGCACAGATACCTCAACAGAGGGAGTATTTGGCGCGGGTGTTTGAAGTGTTTCGAGATTTTGATTTTCTGCCGCTACCGACGAAGTTTGCGTCGGTAAATTGGGATTAAATTCGTTTTTAAACGCTGTGCAGGCAGAAAGAGCAACAATCAACGAGAGTACGGTAACGAGTACCAATGTTTTTTTCATTGTCAGTTTCCTCCTGTATTTGTTTTTTTATTAAAAAAAGGGGCAAGCAATAACGCCGCCCCTTTTGTTTGCTTATTTATCGAAGTGTCTCTTAAGTAAGCCTTCGAAGCCTTTACCGTGACGGGCTTCGTCTTTGCACATTTCGTGAACGGTATCGTGAATTGCATCGTAGCCGAGCTCTTTTGCTCTGGTTGCGAGCTTCTTCTTGCCGTCGCAAGCGCCGTATTCAGCCTCGAAACGCATTCTGAGATTTTTCTCGGTGGAATCGGTGAGAACTTCGCCTAAAAGCTCTGCAAATTTTGCAGCGTGCTCTGCTTCTTCGAATGCATAGCGGCGATATGCCTCTGCAACGTCGGGATATCCTTCTCTGTCTGCCTGACGGGACATAGCAAGATACATACCTGCTTCGCAGCATTCGCCCTCGAAGTTTGCGCGAAGGCCTTTAACAACCTCTTCATCCAAGCCCTTTGCAACGCCGATTCTGTGTTCGTCTGCCCAAACTATTTCTGCTGCCATTTTTTCAAATTTTTCTGCGCTTGCTTTGCAGATGGGGCATTTCTCGGGAGCTTTCTCTCCTTCGTGAATGTATCCGCAAATTTTACATACCCATTTCATAGTCAAATCTTCCTTTTCTTATTATTATAATTTTTTTAGTTTTTATCTTTACTGCATTTTTTGCAGGTTCCGAACGTTATAATATTAACTTTTTCAATTTCAGCGTCGGGAATTGCGCTTAAAACGCTTTCTTTAAGAGCCTTTTCAAAATCTATAAAAGCATCGAAAACGGTGTCGCAGTCGTTACATATAAAGTGGACGTGAGCCGAATTATCGCCGTCGAAATGCTCTATGCCTTTTGAATAAAAGCTTATTATATCGCCGTTTTTGCAAAGGCTTTGAAGGTTTCGGTAAACCGTTGCGAGTGAGATGTTGGGGCAAACCTCTTTAACGCTTTTATAAACCTCTGCGGCGGTAGGATGGTCTTTCCTTGCTTGTAAATCGGCAAGAACAAGCTCCTTTTGTACCGAGTAATTCATTGTGTTAATCAGCCTTTCAAAGAAAAGTGATAATCATTATCGTATTTTTATTATACACGGCTTTTTAAACTTTGTCAAGCGTTTTTTTAAAAAAATTAAAAATCCCTTAAAAAATTTTTAAGGGATTTTTTTGCATTATTTAATTAAGCTTTCGCCATCCATAACCTCGGGCTTATCAATTGCGAGAATTTTCAAAACCGTGGGAGCAATGTCGGCAAGTCTGCCCGTTTCTTTAAGCTCGCAGGGGTAGTTTACAACCGAGAAAGGAACGGAGTTTGTGGTGTGAGCGGTGAAAACCGATTTTTCATCGGCTTCGAGCATTTTTTCGGCGTTACCGTGGTCGGCGGTTATAACCATAATGCCGTTAACCGACATAACCGCATCGTAAACCTTTTTAACGCACTCGTCAACTGCGATAACCGCTTTTTCGGCAGCCTCGTAAACACCGGTATGACCAACCATATCGCAGTTTGCGAAGTTTATTATAATAACGTCGTAGGAAAGGTTTTTAACCTTTTCGCAAACGATATCGCAAACCTCGTAGGCGCTCATTTCGGGCTTTAAGTCGTAGGTTGCAACGTCGGGAGAATCAATTAAAATTCTATCCTCGCCGCTGTAAATGGTTTCAACGCCGCCGTTTAAGAAGAAGGTAACGTGAGCGTATTTGGTATATTCGGCAATTCTTAACTGTGTAAGACCGTGTTGGCTCAAAACCGCGCCCAAGGGCATATCAAGCGACTGCGGCTCAAACGCAACCTTTACGTTGGGCATGGTTGCATCGTACTGAGTCATGCAAACGTAATAGAGATTTAAGCTTTCCTTCTCGAATTCGCTGAATTTGGGGTCAACGAAGGAGCGGGTAATTTCTCTTGCTCTGTCGGGACGGAAATTGAAGAATATTACAGAGTCGTTATTTTTAACGGTAGCGCCTTTTTCGCAAACGGTGGGAACTATAAATTCGTCGGTAACGTCGTTTTTATAAGACTCCTTGCAAACGTTTGCGGCAATTCCGTTAACGCCCTCGCCGTAAACCATAGCGTCGTAAACGCGCTTTACTCTTTCGTAGCGCTTTTCGCGGTCCATAGCGTAATATCTGCCCGAAATCGTGGCAATTTTGCCGATTTGCTTTTCGTCCATAACCTTAATAAGCTCTTCGACGTATTTTTCGCCCGAAGTGGGAGGAACGTCTCTTCCGTCCATAAAGCAATGAACGAAAACATTGGAAATTCCGTTTCTTTTAGCAAGGTCTAAAAGAGCGTAAAGATGAGTGTTATGCGAGTGAACACCGCCATCGGAAAGAAGTCCCATAAGATGAAGGGCGGAATTATTCTTTTTGCAGTTTTCAACGGCGCCGAGCAAAACGGGATTTTCGAAGAAATTTCCGTCTTTAATAGCCTTTGAAATTCTGGTAAGCTCCTGATAAACTATTCTGCCTGCGCCTATATTGGTATGTCCTACCTCGCTGTTACCCATTTGACCTTCGGGAAGACCTACGTCCATACCCGAGGCTTCAATGTGCATGGTGGGGTTTTCGGCAAATATTTTAGAAATATTGGGAGTTGTTTTTTCGTTAACAGCGTTGCCCGCTCCTTTGGGAGCAAAGCCGAAGCCGTCGAGAATTGTAAGAACGAGAGGTCTTTTCATTTAACGTTAATCCTTTCAGTCAGCTGCGGAAACGATGGTTGAGAAATCTGCGCTCTTAAGAGATGCGCCGCCTATAAGACCGCCGTCAACGTTGGGCTTGGCAAGAAGCTCTGCTGCGTTTTTAGCGTTCATGGAACCGCCGTACTGAATTGCAATTTTATTGGAAACAGCCTTGCCGTAAAGCGATGCAATGCAGCTTCTGATAGAGCCGCAAGCCTCATCGGCCTGCTCGCTTGTTGCGGTTTTACCGGTGCCGATTGCCCAAACGGGCTCGTAAGCAATTATGATTTTCTTTGCATCTTCGGCGGAAACGTCTTTAAATGCAATTTTGGTCTGACGCCATAAAACCTCGTTTGTAATGTTATCTTCTCTTTCGGAAAGAAGCTCGCCAACGCAAACAATAGGCTTTAAGCCTGCCGCCAAAGCCGCTTTGATTTTAAGGTTAACGGTTTGGTCGGTTTCACCGAAATACTGTCTTCTTTCGGAGTGTCCGATTATAACGTAGCTAACGCCGAGGTCAACGAGCATATCGGCAGAAATTTCGCCGGTGAAAGCGCCCGATTTTTCATAGTGAAGGTTTTCGGCGCCGATTTTTATATTGGTTCTTTTTGCAGCCTTAACAGCGGCGTAAAGGTCGGTGAAGGGAACGCAGGCAATAACGGTGCATTTTGCGCCCTTAACGAGAGGAGCAAGCTCTTTAATGAAGCTTTCGGCCTCGCTTGCGGTTTTATTCATTTTCCAGTTACCTGCAATAATCTTTTTTCTCATTTTAATATTCCTTTCGTAATACATAGTATTCGGCTTACAAATAAAAATACTTGCAAGCCGAGCTTTTGATGATTATTTATCGTTTAAGCAAGCAATTCCGGGAAGTTCAAGACCTTCGAGGAATTCGAGAGAAGCGCCGCCGCCGGTGGAGATATGAGTCATCTTATCTGCAAAGCCGAGCTTCTGAACAGCCGCTGCGGAGTCGCCGCCGCCGATGATTGAAACTGCGCCGCTTTCTGCAACTGCGGTTGCAACCGCAATGGTGCCGTTTGCAAAGTTTTTCCATTCGCTAACGCCCATCGGTCCGTTCCAAACAACAGTGCCTGCGCCCTTAATTGCGTTTGCAAAAATTTCAGAGGTCTTGGGACCAATGTCAAGGCCCATCCAGCCGTCGTCGATTTCATCGGAGGGAATTACCTTGAATTCGGAATTTTCGTTATATTCCTTTGCAATAACGTTGTCAACGGGAATTAAGAAGTTAACGCCCTTTTCTTTTGCCTTTGCCATAAGCTCTTTTGCAAGGTCGAGCTTATCTTCTTCGCAAAGAGATGAACCGATGTGATGTCCTTCTGCTTTTAAGAAGGTGTATGCCATACCGCCGCCGATGATGAGGGTATCTACCTTTTCGAGAAGGTTGGTGATAACGCCTATTTTATCGGAAACCTTTGCGCCGCCGAGAATAGCAACGAAGGGTCTTTTGGGATTGTTAAGAGCGTCGCCCATAATTTTAATTTCTTTGCGGATAAGGTAGCCGCAAACTGCGGGCAAATAATCTGCAACGCCTGCGGTTGAGGAGTGTGCTCTGTGAGCGGTGCCGAAAGCGTCGTTAACGTAAATTTCAGCAAGAGATGCGAGCTTTTTGGAGAATTCGGCATCGTTTTTCTCTTCTTCGCTGTGGAAACGAACGTTTTCAATGAGCATAACGTCGCCGTCTTTTAAAGCGGCAGCCTTTGCCTTTGCATCGTCGCCGACAACGTCGGAAGCCAAAGTAACCTCTTTACCGAGAAGCTCGGAAAGTCTTTTGGCAACGGGAGCGAGAGAATATTTCATATTGAATTCGCCCTTCGGTCTGCCCATGTGAGAGCAAAGAATGAGCTTTGCGCCGTGCTCACTTAAATATTTTATCGTAGGAAGCGCCTCAACGATTCTTTTATCGTCGGTGATAACGCCGTCTTTGAGCGGAACGTTAAAATCGCAACGTGCGAGAACTCTTTTGCCGCAAACTTCGATGTCTTCAACTGTTTTCTTGTTGTAATTCATTTTACATTCTCCTTATATATGTTTTTAATATTTAATACTCTGTAAGCTCGCCTTCGGTTTCAAGCCCTTCGTAGTTTCTTTGGCGAAGCGCCTCGTATAAAACGATTGCAACCGAATTTGAAAGGTTTAAGCTCCTTAAAGTGTTTCGCATTGGAATTCTTAAAGTCTGACCGTAGTTTTCATTTAAAAGCCACTCGGGAAGTCCTTTTGTTTCTTTGCCGAAGATTATGTAAAAATCCTCGGGGAAATTTTGCTCCGAATGAGTTATTTTACCTTTGGTTGAAAGGAAAAATCTCGGCTTGCCTTCGGTTTTCTTTAAAAAATCATCGAGAGAATCGTAATAGGTTATATCGAGCTTATCCCAATAGTCAAGCCCTGCTCTTTTAAGCTTTTTATCGTCTATTTCAAAAGCGAGCGGTTTAACCAAGTGAAGTCTTGCGCCCGTGCAAGCGCAGCTTCTTGCAATGTTGCCCGTATTCTGCGGAATTTCGGGCTCAACGAGAACGATGTTAATCATTAAAACTCAATCTTCTCTTCGATATATTTCTTAAGGTCGGAAATTGCAATTCTTTCCTGCTCCATGGTATCTCTGTTACGAACGGTAACGGCGCCGTCGTTTTCGGTATCGAAGTCAACGGTGATGCAGAAGGGAGTTCCTATTTCGTCCTGTCTTCGGTAACGCTTGCCTATTGAGCCTGCTTCGTCGAATTCAACGTTGAAATATTTGGAAAGATTTGCGTAGATTTCGGTTGCCTTATCGGAAAGCTTTTTGGAAAGGGGTAAAATTGCCGCCTTAACGGGAGCAAGAGCGGGATGGAAATGCATAACGGTTCTTACGTCGCCCTTTTCTGCGTCAACAACCTCTTCGTCGTAAGCGTCGCAAACAACTGCGAGGAAGCTTCTTTCAACGCCCAAGCTCGGCTCGATAACGTAAGGAACGTAGCGCTCGTTGGTTTCGGGGTCGAAATATGTCATATCCTTGCCGGAATGGTTCTGATGCTGAGTGAGGTCGTAATCGGTGCGGTCTGCAACGCCCCAAAGCTCGCCCCAGCCAAACGGGAAGAGGAATTCAAAGTCGGTGGTTGCTTTTGAATAGAAGCAAAGCTCGTCTTTATCGTGGTCGCGAAGACGTAAATTCTCTTCTTTAAGACCGATTGCAACTAACCAATCTCTGCAGAAGCTTCTCCAATAATCAAACCATTCAAGGTCAGTTCCGGGCTTGCAGAAGAATTCAAGCTCCATCTGTTCAAATTCACGAACACGGAAAATGAAGTTTCCGGGAGTGATTTCGTTTCTGAACGATTTACCTATTTGACCAATTCCGAAGGGAACCTTTCTTCTGGTGGTTCTCTGAACGGAGGGGAAGTTTACGAAAATGCCCTGCGCCGTTTCGGGACGGAGGTAAATTTCGCTTTTGCTGTCTTCGGTAACGCCTTGGAAGGTTTTGAACATAAGATTGAATTTTCTTATATCGGTGAAGTTTGCCTTGCCGCAAACGGGACAAACTATTCCGTTTTCTCTTATGTATTCAAGCATTTGCTCGTTAGACCAGCCTGCGCACATAACGCCGGCATCTTCAATGAGCTTATCGGCTCTGTGGCGCGAGTGGCATTCCTTACAGTCCATCAAAGGATCGGAGAATCCGCCAACGTGGCCCGATGCAACCCAAGTTTCGGGGTTCATTAAAATTGCGCAGTCAAGACCTACGTTATAAGGAGATTCCTGAACGAATTTCTTCCACCACGCCTTTTTAATGTTATTTTTAAGTTCAACACCCAAAGGGCCGTAATCCCAAGTGTTTGCAAGACCGCCGTATATTTCCGAGCCGGGATATACAAGACCTCTGCCTTTGCAAAGAGCAACGATTTTATCCATCTTTTTTTCTGTGTTTAACATAGCTATGCCTCTTATCTATAAATGTTTTTAATTGCAGTATATAATATAAAGGGATTTGAAGCGTTTGTCAAGAGAATTACAAAAAATTAATGCTTTTTTGCAATTTTTTTGCAATTTTTTCAAAAAAACGTTCAGTTTTCCGAATATCTAACAATAGGCTGACGTTTATGCTCACTTCTTGAATGGTAGGAGTTTATTCTCTCTAAAGCCGCTTCGCTGCATTTGCCTTCTAAAATGAAGGAGTCGATTTCCGCATAGGAAACGCCCATTTCCTTTTCGTCGGTTTGTCCCTCGAAAAGTCCTGCCGAGGGCGCCTTTTCAATGATTGATGCAGGTGCGTTTAAATATCTCAAAAATTCGTAGACCTCTTTAACGGTGAGGTCGGAAATGGGATTAAAATCGCAAGCTCCGTCGCCCCATTTGGTAAAATAACCCATATAGTATTCACTGCGATTGCTTGTGCCCGCAACGAGATAACCCTTGGTTTGCCCTATGGTGTAAAGCGTTGTCATTCTGAGTCGGGGCGCAATGTTTGCCTTTGCCTCGTGGCTCGGCTCACCAAGCTGTTCAAGAGCTTTAAGCTCGGCTGCCTTAACCGCGGTTAAATCTATTATAACGTTTTCAATTTTAAACTGCTCGGCAACCGCCTTTCCGTCGTCGGCGTCGGTTGTGAAGTTAACTTTCGATTCGCAAGGCATTATAACTCCCAAAACGTTATCGGTCGCCATTTTGCAAAGAATGCCGACAAGCGCGCTGTCTTTTCCGCCGCTGTTTCCGAAAACAATGCCCTTCGCTCTGCTCTTTTCAAGCAGATTTTTAATGAAATTAACCCTTTTTTCAGTTTCGATTTTATAATCTCTCATCAACAAACATCTCCGTAGCTTAATTGTCGTTAATATTTTAGCATATTAAAGGCATTAGGACAATATTTTTTTAAAAATTTGCGAAAAAATGCATTTTTTTTAAAAAATCACTTGCAAAATTTTCTTATTTGTGTTATAGTGTTCGTACCTATCTTTTCGGATGGTTATTTTTTTGACCGCAAAAATACGGAAAGCATCAGGGAGGCCAGATTAGGAGGTGCCGATATGAGAGTTAAAATCACATTGGCTTGCACCGAGTGCAAGCAGAGAAACTTCGACACGATGAAGAACAAGAAAAATACTCCCGACAGAGTAGAACTTAAAAAGTATTGCCGCTTCTGCAAGAAGCATACCCTTCATCGCGAGACGAAGTAAGGAGGAGAGTTTGAATGGCAGAGAAAACCGCAGCTTCAAACAAAAAAAAGGGCCCGGGCTTTTTTCTGAGAATTAAAAACTATTTCAAAGAGCTCTTCTCGGAAATAAAGAAAATCACTTGGCCCACGCCGAAGCAAATCTTAAAAAGCAGCTTAATTGTTCTTGCAGTCGTTGCCGTTGCGGCAATACTTCTTGCAGGACTTAACTGGGTTTTAACTTGGGCTTTCAGTGCAATCATCGACTTGCTCCAGAGCATTAAATAATCGGAGGATTGTCAGATGGAAGCATTATGGTATGTTTTGCACACATACTCAGGTTATGAAAACAAGGTTAAGCTGAGCATTGAAAAGCTTATCGAAAGCAAAAAGCTCGACGGAGCTTTCGTTGACGTGCGCGTTCCCACCGAAACCGTTGTTGAAACGAAAGAAAACGGAGAGCAAAAAGAAACCGAGCATAAAATTTATCCGTGTTACGTAATCATCAAAATGGTGCTTACTCCGGAAAGCTGGTATCTCGTTCGCAACATCAGAGGCGTTACGGGATTCGTAGGCCCCGGCTCGCGCCCCGTTCCGCTCACCGAAAAGGAAATTGCCGATATGGGAGTGGAAAAGAAGGTTGTAACCGTAAGCTACGCCGCAGGCGACAGCGTAAAGGTTTTAAACGGTCCGCTCGAAGGCTTTATCGGTGTTGTAGAATCGGTTGATATCGATTCCGACCTCGTTAAAGTAACGGTTTCTATGTTTGGCAGAGAAACACCCGTTGAACTTAAACTCAACGAAGTTGCTGCCATAGAAAAATAATTTTGTTATTAAAGCGAAAAATCGCGTTAATAATCCGGAAGCGGATGCTTCCGCAGTGGGAGAGAGGTCAAAGACCTTTCGCCGTTTACCACATTTGATATTACAAGGAGGTGTAATTCAATGGCACAGAAAATTACGGGATACATTAAATTGCAAATTCCCGCAGGAAAAGCTACTCCCGCACCGCCTGTTGGACCTGCACTCGGTCAGCACGGCGTTAACATCATGGCATTCACCAAGGAATTCAACGAAAGGACTAAGAACGACGTAGGTTTCATCATCCCCGTCGTCATCACTGTATATGCCGACCGTTCCTTCACTTTCGTTACAAAGACTCCGCCTGCTTCAGAGCTCATTAAAAAGGCTTGCAATATCGAGAGCGGTTCAGGTGTACCTAACAAGAACAAGGTAGCATCTCTCACAAAAGCTCAAATTGAAGAAATTGCAAAAACCAAAATGCCCGACCTCACAGCAGCAGATTTGGAAGCCGCAGCAAGCATGATTGCAGGTACTGCAAGAAGCATGGGCGTAACAGTTAAGGACTAACATTATAATCCGTGCGCGTGGGAGGATTTATCCGAACAACCACTATACAAGGAGAACAGTAAGATGAAACGAGGAAAAAATTATCAGGAAAGCGCAAAGCTTGTTGAAAAAGCAAAGCTTTATGACGCCGCTGAAGGCGTAGCGCTTGCCGTTACAACCGCGAAAGCGAAATTTGACGAAACCGTTGAAGTTCACGTCCGCTTGGGCGTTGACTCACGTCATGCCGACCAGCAGGTTAGAGGCACCATCGTGCTTCCCAACGGCACCGGCAAATCGGTTAAAGTTCTTGTTTTCGCAAAGGGAGCTAAAGCACAGGAAGCTATCGATGCCGGCGCAGATTACGTTGGCGCTGAAGAGCTCATTGCTAAGGTTACCGGCGAAAACTGGTTCGATTACGACGTTGTTGTTGCAACTCCCGACATGATGGGCGTTGTAGGTAGACTCGGTAAGGTTTACGGTCCCAAAGGCTTAATGCCCAACCCCAAAACCGGCACCGTAACTATGGATATTGCCAAAGCTCTTAAAGAAATTAAGGCAGGTAAAATCGAATACCGTTTAGACAAAACCAACATCATTCACTGCCCCATCGGAAAGGTATCTTTCGGCGCAGAGAAGCTTTTAGAAAACTTCAATGCTCTCTTGGGTGCAATCATTAAAGCAAAGCCCGCCGCAGCAAAAGGCACTTACATTAAGAGCTGTGTTGTTGCTTCAACCATGGGCCCCGGCGTGAAGATTAACTCTTCTAAGCTCGGTAACTAAGCTTAAATTAAAAGACCGCTTAAAGCGGTCTTTTTTTGTTTCGAATTTGAAAAGGTTAAGCTCGTGCCTCGGAGATTTTTTCTTCCGCTCATGCTGCGGTGGCATTGCCCTCTTCCGCTCATGCCGCGGTGGCACGTCCTTTCTTATGTAGACGAAAAGAAAGGACGCAAAGATTCGTCTTTAAAGGGGGAATTTCGGTTTCCCCCTTAGTCGCCGATTTAAAAGAAAAGAGAAAAGCCGCCGAGAAAAAATCGGCGGCAATATTTATTAAATTTTAAAACAAATCTTCGGCGACTTTAACCCCCTTAAACGAAAAGGGCTTACGCCCTTGACCGTGTTGGGTGTGACGAGTTTTTACAAATAAAAAATCCGCTCGTTAAGAGCGGATTTTTATTTCTTACTTAAACTTGCGCTTTCTTGCAGCTTCGGACTTTTTCTTTCTTTTTACGCTGGGTTTTTCATAGTGTTCTCTTTTACGAAGCTCGGAGAGAGTGCCGTCTTTAGAGCAAGATTTCTTGAAGCGACGAAGAGCGCTATCTAAAGATTCCTTGTCTTTGAGATGAATTTCTGCCATATTTGGTTTCCCTCCTTCCGAAAATAACAAAAAGCGAAAAATAGCTTTTTATAGAACTACACAGTAAATTATAATGTGTAAATGCAAAAATGTCAAGATTTTTTTGCAAAAATAGTATATTTTTTTGTTTTTTCCAAAACAAAGGCGGCAACCAATCCGGTAACAGCGCCCGATAACGCCGAAACGAAAACGAGAAAAGGAAGATAGCTCAAAACGGCGGTATTAAAAAAGAAAAGCGAAACGGCAAACTGTCCTAAATTATGGAAAAACGCGCCTATAATGCTAACGCCCAAGGGTGAGATGATTTTTTTAAGAAAGACCGAGCTTAACGCCATTGCCGCAAACGCCAAAAGAGTTCCGCAAAGCGAGAACAAAAACGAAACGGGCGTGCCCGCAAATAAGGCGGTTATTAAAACCTTAATTACCGAAACGAAAGCAGCGTCAATTATTCCCGTTTTATAAAGCGCAAAAAGGATTACCGCATTTGCAAGCCCCAATTTAAAGCCGAAAACGGGGACCGCTGCGGGAAGCATTGCATCGACAATGCTTAAAACGGCTGCCATTGCGCCCAAAAGCGCAATTAAGGCAATTCTTTTGGGATTGATTTTAGGTGAGGGCATCAAAATCCCCCTCTCCGCCAAGTGAGATAACTATTTTTTGCGGCAAACAAACTATTGAAGCGCCTGCTTTTGAAATTTTGCCTGTTTTTTCGCAAATTTTATCTTTACATTTGCTTTCCTTAACGTAAACCTCGCCTTTTTCAATGCAAACGGTTAAATGCCCGTCTATTTCAAATTCGCAGTTTTCCGAAACCGAAAGCGTCTTAACGGTAACGCCATCTTTAATTACGGCCACCGTTTTCGCATTTTTCGGCAAAACGAAAATGAAAAGAAAAAGAAAAAACGATATGAGAAGAACGCTTAAAAAAACCAAGCCATCTCCTATTTTTATAAAAGACGTTTTTTTCATTTCAAACTCAACCTTTAAGGAAATAATCGGTTTTTAAAACGGTGATTTTGCCTTTAAGCCCCGAGGTTACTATAATTTCACGGTTTTTGGTTATAAAAACCGCCTCGCAAAGCTTATTTTCATTTAAAAATTCAAGCGATGCCGCACTACCCATAACGAAAAATGCGGTTGATAAAACGTCGGCATCTGCGCCGCACTCGCCTACAATGGTAACCGAAAGCAAATCGGTTTCGGGGGGCTTTCCCGTTTCGGGATTTAAAATATGGCAATATTCCTTGCCGTTTTCCTCAAAATAGCGCTCATAGCAGCCGGAGGTTACGTAAAATCCCTCGGTATCCTCCAAAATTGCAACCGACTCGCTTTGCGAATAGGGAAGCCTTATTCCAACACGGTAGCTTTGTCCGTTTGCTTTTTTGCCCATAACGCAAACGTTACCGCCGAGATTGATAATTGCGGAGGTAACGCCCTCTGCGGTTAAAATTCTTTTAACCTCGTCCGATGCATAGCCCTTTGCAATTGCGGCAAGGTTAATTTTAATGCCGCCCGTTAAGGTAACGTTTAAACCGTCTATAATTATTCTTCCGTTGTTTTTCTTTTGCATTTCGGCAGAAATTGCGCTTTGTTCGGGCACCTTGGGAGTGCTTTCAAAGCCCCAAAGCAAAATAACTCCGTAAAGTGAGATATCAAATGCAGGCAAAACCGCGCGCATATCTTCCGCTTTTTTAATGAGCATTGCGGTTTCGGGAGAAACAATAACGGCTTCTCCGTTTGCACGGTTTAGCTTATAAATATCGGAGCCTTCTTTTGAAGGTGAAAAAAGGGAGTCTAACTCAAAAACCCTTTGCATTGCCTTGGTTGCGGCGTTACGTTTGCTTTTCGGCACGGTAATTGTCATATAAGTATCCATAGCGAAAAAGCTCTCGCTAACCGTAGGCTCTTGGCAGGACGAGAAAACAAGCAACGCCGAAATTAAAAGCACTAACGCCGTTATTAAAGAAACCGTTTTTTTCAAGTCCTTCACCGCCTTTCATTTTATCTATTTTATCACAAAACTAAATGAAAGAAAAGATAATTCTTAATTTTCCTTTATATCTTTGCCGAATTGTTGATTTTAACCATAAAATATGATATTATATAACCACAAAACATAAAGGAGAAAAGAAAATGTTTACACATATAGTTTTTTACAGAGTGGAAAATCCCGAAGAAAATTTGCCTAAAATGAAGGAGCTTCTTTGCTCTCTTCCTGCAAAAATAGAGGTTATCCGCTCCCTTAAATTCGGAATAGACGAGCTTAAAACTCCCCGTTCCGTTGACGGTTGTCTTTACGTTGAGTTTAATAGCGAGGCGGATTATCATTATTACAAAGACCATCCCGAGCATTTAAAGGTTGCCGAATTTATAGGAAAAATTAAAAAAGAAGCCTACTCGGCAGATTTTAACGAATAAAAATAAAAACAAAAACTCCCGTTTGGGAGTTTTTTTATTTTAAATAGTCTATCAGTCGGTTTGCGTTCATTCGTGGCGGCAAGCCCATCTTTTTGCAAAGCTCACGTCTTTTTTCGGCGCTTTTTTCCTCACCCGTAAGCCCCAATTCAAAAAGAAGCGCTTTGGTTACGGGAAAGGTTATTTTTTCTGCCGCATCACTTCCGAAAAGCTCGCAAACGGCGGTTTTAAAATCATCTTTTCGGTTAAACTCGCCTTCCGATTTTTCTTTGGGAACAGCGTTAATAAGGGCTTTTTCAATTGACGAAACGGTGTTTCCCTCAACACCCAAAAGTCCTTCCTTGCCTGCCGTTTCTTTTCTTTTTTCTTTGCCCTTTTCGGCAGGCGGATATGCGTGAAAAACCTCGCCCTCGGTTACCGAATTTTCAATAAAGGTGCGGATTTTAAAGCCTGCGGAATCAGCATCGGTAAAAATTATTATGCCTCTTTCCACAGCCAATTTCCTTAAAAACTCAACCGTTTCGGTATTTTTAAAAACGTTAAAGCCGCCGACGGACACTATAAGTGCGTCGGTTATTTTATCGAGCTTTATTTTATCGTATTTACCTTCAACGATAATTGCCTGAGTTATATGAAGCATAAAAATCTCCGAGAACCTTTTTTATAATAATAGCATAAAAAAAGAAGAAAAACAAGAGCATCCGCGACGGATTTGCCGAAGATGCCCTTAATTTACTCTTATTTCTTTTTAACAGTTTCGGGAATTTCAATTTCACCCTCTGCTTTTTCAAAATCTTTTATTTCTTTCCTTATTAAATAAAGAATTTCGCCGTTTGCAGAACGTCCGTAATATTTTGAAATATAGTGAAGCTTATAATGAAGCTCGGGGTCGACCTCTATTCCAAGATGCTTATTATTTTTATTTCTCATAAAAATCTCCTAATAAACTTTTTTATAATAATAGCATAAAAACAGGCGAAAAACAAGCCCTCTCCAACAGAAGAGGACTTGTTTGCTTTTTATTATTCCTTATTCGCTTCGGCGATAACCGCTTCGCAAACCGATGCGGGCGCTTCTGAATAGCGCTCGAATTTGAAAACGAAGGAGGAGTTACCTTGCGACATTGAGCGAAGGTCAATTGCATAGCTCGTCATTTCAGCCATGGGAACCTCGGCTTCAACTATTTGCATGCTGTCTTCAATGGGAGTCATACCCAAAATTCTGCCGCGGCGTTTGTTAATATCGCCTATAATATCGCCCATTATTGCGTCGGGCACCGAAACTTTAAGGTTGCCAATCGGCTCTAAAATTACCGGCTTTGCCTGAGAAATACCCTCTTTAAACGCGATGTTTGCCGCAATTTTAAACGCCATTTCGGAGGAGTCGACGTCGTGATAAGAGCCGTCTACAAGCGTTGCCTTAACGCCAACGACGGGGTAACCTGCCAAAACGCCCTTTTGCATGGATTCTCTTAAACCCTTCTCAACTGCGGGGAAGAAGTTTTTGGGAACTGCGCCGCCGAAAACCGATTCCTCAAAAACCATATCCTCAACGTCGGGATTGGGAGCAAACTCAATCCAAACGTCGCCGTATTGACCGTGGCCGCCCGATTGCTTTTTGTGCTTACCTTGAACCTTAACCGTCTTTTTAATAGTTTCTCTGTATGCCACCTTGGGAGCTTCAAGTAAAACCTCAACGCCGAATTTATTCTTTAATTTAGAAACCAAAACGTCTATATGTGTTTCACCGAGAGCCGAAATAACCATCTGATGCGTTTCGGCGTTGTTTACAAACGAGAAGGTAAAATCTTCATCTTTAAGCTTTGCAAAGCCCGATGCAATTTTATCTTCCTCTCCCTTGTTTTTAGCAAGCACCGCAAGCGAATAGCAGGGGGCGGGATAGGAAATTTGACGGTATTCAACCATATTGGCGCCGTCGCAAAGAGTGTCGCCCGTTTGGGTAACTCCAAGCTTGGTAACAATGCATATATCACCTGCAACCGCCTCGGCTGTTTCAACTTGCTTTTTGCCGCGAAGGAAGAAGAGCTTGCCTATCTTTTCGGCTTCGCCCGTGCGGAAATTTATCGCCGCCGTATCGGGCTTTAATTTTCCGGTTACTATTTTAATAAACGACATTTTGCCCACAAAAGCATCTACAACCGTTTTGAAAACGTAGCCCGAGAAGAGCTTTGAGGCATCGTAATCGGTCATTTTTTCTTCTTTTTGCATATTTGCCGCACTTTCGGGCGTTTCAAGCGGCGAGGGGAAGAAGCCCGCAATTAAATCAAGCGCCGCCGCTATGCCGCAAAGACTGAATGCCGAACCGCACAAAACGGGATAAAGCGAGCCTGTAACAAGCTCGTGGCAAAGGCCCGAAAGAGTTTCTTCATAGGTAAAAGGCTCGCCGCTGAAGAATTTTTCCATAAGCTCATCGGAAGCGCCTGCCGCAACCTCGTTAATGTCGTTAAGACATTTTTCCGCAAGAGCCTTTAAGTTTTCGGGAATGGGAATTTCGCTTCTCTTGCCTTCCTTGGTGTCAACCGAATATGCCTTCATTTCAACTACGTTTATAATGCCTAAAAGCTTTCTGTCCTCAATAATGGGGATTTCGGTTGCAACAACGTGGTTACCGTATCTTTCACGAAGCGACGCCAAAACCTTAAAGAAATCGGCGTTTTCATCGTCTAATTTGTTTATAAAAAATGCGCGAGGCATTGAAATACGTTTTGTGAGCTTAAACGCTCTGTCGGTTGCAACGCCTATTCCGCTCTTGCCCGAAACGCAAATTAAAGCCGCCTCGGCAGCGCGAATTCCCTGAACCGTTTCACCCTCGAAATCGAAATATCCGGGAGTATCTATTAAATTTATTTTTTTATCATTCCAGATTATAGGAAGAATTGATGCCGAAAGAGAACATTTTCTTTTAATTTCTTCGGAATCAAAGTCGGAAACGGTGTTACCGTCGGCAACTTTTCCCAATCTGTCGCTTGATTTCGACATAAAAAGCATTGCTTCCGCAACGGACGTTTTTCCCGCGCCGCCTGCTCCCAAAAGCACGACGTTACGAATTTTGTTTGTTTCTGAACAGTTCAAGATTGACAACTCCTTTGAATATCTGTTTGCATAAAATTTGTGCAGTTGTTACAACAGAAATTAAAATTTGTAATTACATTATAGTATATTGCCAACAACTTTGCAAGTATTTTCACAGTTTTTTAAAAAATTTCGTTTCAAAAAGCACGCTTGAAAGGTTTTGAAAAACGAAAAACACTTGAAAATAAGAAAAAAATATTGTATAATGCATAAAACGGCTGAAAAGCTTTTAAGGGTAAAATTATGGAAATTATAAGATTTGAAATTGAAAACAGCCGCTTTTTCGGCGTTATAAACGGAAACGAGGCGGAGGTAATTTCTTCTCCTTTTAACGAAGAAATCAGCTTTTTGGGCAAAAGCTTTCCGCTTGATAAAATTAAACTTCTTGCTCCCACCGAGCCCACAAAAATAGTTGCGGCGGGGCTTAACTACCAAAAGCACACCGAAGAGCTTAAAGAAAAATTTCCCGATGAACCCGTTTTCTTTATTAAGCCTTCAACAACGCTTAACAATCCGTTCGACGATATCCCTCTTTACAAAAACGCCGGCAGAACAGATTACGAGGGCGAGCTTGCCGTTGTAATTAAAAAGGAATGCCGAAACGTTTCGCCCGAAGAGGTTAAGGATTATATTTTGGGCTACACGATTTTAAACGACGTTACCGCCCGAACGCTTCAGAAAAAAGACGGGCAGTGGACCAGAGCCAAAGGATTTGACGGCTTTTGTCCCATCGGTCCGCATATTGAAACCGAGCTTAACACCGCCAATCTTTCTTTAAAAACCTATAAGGACGGCGTTTTGGTCCAAGACGGCAACACCTGCGATATGATTTGGAGCGCCGAGCAGCTCGTTTCTTTTGCATCTTCGTTTTTAACGCTTCTTCCCGGCGACGTGGTTTCAACGGGAACTCCCTCGGGAATTGGCGAAGCCAAAGACGGAGAAACGGTTGAAATTGAAATTGAGGGCATAGGCATTTTGAAAAACACATATAAATCGAAAGAGTGAAGCATTTGAAAAAAGCAGTAATATTCGACCTCGACGGAACTCTTCTCAACACGCTTGACGACCTCGCCGATTCAATGAACGAAAGTCTTAAAAGGCTCGGTTTTCCCACACACGAAACCGATGCATATCGCATCTTCGTTGGCGACGGCGTTAAAATGCTTGCAAAAAGGGCTCTTCCCGAAGGTGAGAAAACCGACGAAAACTGCGAAAAGCTTTTAAAAATTTACGCCGAGGTTTACAAGGCAAATCAGCAAAACAAAACAAAGCCATACGAAGGCGTTGAAAGCGTTATAAAATCGCTTAAAGAGCTCGGCTTTGAGCTTTTCGTTTTATCGAACAAGCCCGATTTAAACACCAAGGAAATTGTAAAGCATTATTTCGGCGACGTTTTTAACGGCGTTTACGGGCAGGTTGAAGCTTTTCCGAAAAAGCCCGACCCTTCCTACGCTCTTCATATTCTTCAGATAAACGGCATAAAGCCCGAAAATACAATTTTCGTTGGCGATTCAAGTCCCGATATTTTAACGGCAAAGGCGGCAAAAACTCACTCGGTGGGCGTAAGCTGGGGTTTTCGAGGCGAAGCGGAGCTTAAAAACGCAGGTGCGGAAAAGATTGTTAAAAGCTCGGAAGAGCTTTTGAAATACATAACTGACTTTGAGTTTTAATTCTGAAAGGAAACGTATTTATGAAAAAAAGATGGTTAATTTCAGCAGACAGCGGTATTGACTTACCCAAAGAAATAGTTGAAAAATTTGATATTCGCATTTCAAATATTTGGATTACTTTGGGCGAAGAAACAAGAAAAGACAACGAATTTACTCAGGATGAGCTTTACGAATATGCAAACCGCACGGGAACGCTTCCCAAAACGGGTGCTTTATCTCCTTTGGTTTACGAGGAATGGTTTTCCTCTCTTTTAGAAGAGGCTGAAAGCGTAGTTCACATAAGCCTTTCTTCCGGAATTTCAAGCAGCAATCAAAACGCTGCGGTTGCGGCGGAAAGCATTGATAACGTTTTCGTAATCGACTCTCTTAACCTTTCAACCGGCTTCGGACATCTCGTTTATTACGCCGCAGAGCTTCTTGAAGGCGGAATGGAGGTTAAAGACGTCGTTAACGAAATTGAAAGAGTTAAGTCTCTTGTTGACACTTCTTTCGTTTTAGACAGTCTTGAATATATGAAGATGGGCGGCAGATGCAGCGCCGTTGCCGTTTTGGGCGCAAATCTTTTGAAATTAAAGCCCTGCATTGAGGTTAAAGACGGCAAGCTTGGAATGTGCAAAAAATACAGAGGTAAATTTGAAGACGTTTTAATTTCTTACGTTGACGACCGTTTGGCAAATCTCGAAAATATCGACGACAAGAGAATTTTCGTAACTCACGCAGGCGTTGATAACGGACTCGAAGAAAAAATCCGCGATTATGTTGCTTCAAAAGGCTTCTTTAAGGAAATTTTAATTTCCCGCGCAAGCTGCACCATCTCCACTCACTGCGGCAAAAACACCTTGGGAATTTTGTTTTTCCGTAAAAGTTAAGTGATTTTAAATTAAAAGAGAGAACCGAAAAGTTCTCTCTTTTTTGTTATTTTCCGCTCGTGCCGCGGGGGCATCTATATCTTCCGCTCGTGCCGCGGGGCACGTCCTTTCTTGTGTAGACGAAAAGAAAGGACGCAAAGATTCGTCTTAAAGGGGGAATTTCAATTTCCCCCTTAATCGCCGATTTAAAAGAAATAACAAAGCCGCCGAGAAAAAATCGGCGGCAATATTTATTAAATTTTAAAATAAATCTTCGGCGACATTAACCCCCTTAAACGACAAGGGCGTTGCCCTTGACCTGTTTTGTGTAAAAACATTTCTTTGCCCGTGAGGTGTTGCGAGGTTGTTAGTTTTAATGAGTTGCTCGGGCACCAACGGGCTTCTTTCCGCTCGTGCCGCGGGGCACGTCCTTTCTTGTGTAGACGAAAACGCCGTTTTACACTGCAATTTGGCGTTTAAGTCTTAACTTATCTGCCAAAAGAGCAATAAATTCGCTGTTTGTGGGTTTGCCCTTGTTAACCGAAACAGTGTAGCCGAAAACCGACTGAAGCTTTTCTATATCGCCTCTTTCCCACGAAACCTCAATTGCGTGGCGTATTGCTCTTTCAACTCTTGAAGGTGTGGTTTGGAATTTTTTCGCGATGGCAGGATATAAAATTTTTGTTACCGCGTGCATAACCTCGGGGTTTTCAATAGACATAATAATTGCGCTTCTTATGTAATAATAGCCTTTTATATGAGCGGGAATACCGAGGTCTAAAATATAATCGGTAACCTCCTTTTCAATTTCGTGCATAAGTCCGCTGTCTATCTCCTCACTCTTTTGGCTTCCGCCTGCAAGACGCTTAATTCTGTCGCAAAGAGTATCGGCGTCAAACGGTTTTAAAAGATAGTAACCCACGCCGAGAGCATTCGATTCTTTCATAAGATAATCGCTTGAAAGCTTGGTTGCAATTACGAAAACGGTTTTCGGCGAGAGATTTCTCTCCTTCACTCGCTTTATAACTCCAATTCCGTCAATTCCCGAAAGCAAAATGTCGGTTACCACAATATCGGGCTTTTCACTTCTTATAATGTTTAAACCTTCCTCACCGTTTCCCGTTGTTCCTACAATTTCAAATCCTCTTCTGTTCAACTCCATCGCCATTGAATGACGGAATGACGTGCTGTCATCCAACAGCAAAATTCGTGTTTTTAACATAGGTTAATCTCTCTTTCGTTAGGTTTTTTGAGGGGGCTTAATATATTTTACCATAAATTGCCAATTTATCAATAAAACTGTAAAAAACAGTCAAAAAAGAAATTTAACAAAAAAACAAGGTATATGCTGGAAAAAACTGTAAATATTTTACAGTTTAAAAAAATAAAATGTAATGTTAACGACATAACGGCAAAATATTAAAATTTTTTTAAACAAATAAAATTTTATTGTTTAAAAAGGCAAATTTTTATTGCAAATAGCAAATATGTGTGTTATAATTTTAATAATAACATTATAATGCCTTTGTTACGGAGGAATTAAAAATGGCAAAGAAAATAATTTCACTTTTGCTTTGCGTAATACTTTTACTTGGAGTTGCGAGCCTTTTTTCTGCCTGCAATATTCAAATGGTTGGCAGAACCTACTACATAAGCTCTTCAACAGGTAATGATGCAAACGACGCAAAAACCGAAAATACCGCTTGGAAAACCTTTGCAAACCTTAAAAACACCGTTTTAAAAGAGGGCGACAGGGTTTTATTAAAACGAGGCGACGAATGGAACGAGCGTCTTGAAATTTACGGCGGCGGAAGCGAGGCTCACAGAGCTTTGGTTTCTTCCTACGGCGATAAATCTGCGCCCAAGCCCATAGTCCGTCTTAACAACGGCATAAACGATATCTGCATGCTCGTTTCCGACGTGCGTTACGATGCTAACGCTCAAAATCAGGTTAACAACTGTTCAAACCTTACGATTGAGGAGCTCGACCTTAGAAGTGCATACCTCGGCATTTATTTCAGAACTCTCGTTTATCACTGCAACAACTTAACCGTTAGAAACGTTGATATTTCTGAAATTTGGTGCGATGAGGTTTTAAGCAAAATGTCATCTGCCAACGGCGGCGGCCCAACCACCGACGCTTATTATGCAGGTCTTCCCAAAGCAAATCTTCCTTTGGTTACTATAAACCCCGACGCTCCCTATGATACTCCCCAAAAGGTAAGCTCGGTTCAAGCTACCGGCGGCGGCGCAAACGAATGGCTTATTGCAAGCGCAGTTTTGTTCACGGGCGGCTGGACTAACCTTGAATTCGGAAATATCATTATGAATAACGCCGTTAACGGTCTTGAACTTATTGCCTCCTACGACATTTGGGTTCACGACGTAGTTGCGGCAGGCGGTCTTCCTTTCCGCTCACAGCAGTGCCACGATGTTACTCTTGAAAGAGTTCGTTGCTTGCAAACTCACGAAACGTACACCTTCTGGGGCGGCATTACCGGAAGCTATTTCGGCGCAACCACCAGAGCTCTTTTAAAAGACAGTGAAATGTCATACGTTTGGAGAAACGGCGAAAACGACGGTTGCGGACTCGACTACGAAACTCAGTGTTGGAGCGTTGCCACCCAAAACAGCGTTTTCCATCATAACGATTCGGGCTCTCTTTTAATTATGGAACTTCCCGAAACCAACCTGCACGAAAACGTAAGCTTTGATTATAACCTTTGCTATAACAATATCAGAGACGCCAAGAGCGACACCTATAACTACGAAGTTTTAATGAGAAACCACGGCACAAACAACATCTCTATTTCCTATAACGATTTCTTTACCCGCGCATCTAACGGTTGGGGTCAGATTTACTACATCGGCTGCAAGGAAGACAAAGTTGCCGCTTCAACGATTAAAGAAGGCAATAATCAAAATTCGGTTAACAATTACCGCACCCGTTTCGCTTTCAACAGCAGCAGCAACGAGGGTTGGTCGTTATATAACGGTCTCGGCGCATACGGAATTGAAGACGGCGTTTTGAAAATTGTTACAAACGCAAACAAAACGGGCGCAGTCGTTCTTAATAACCGCATCAACGGTCTTTGCTATAAGAAGATGTTCTTCAAGGTTACAAACGACGTTAAGGGAACCCTTCAGGTTCAATACACTCTTCCCGACGGAACAGTTGAAAAGAGCGAAGCAGTCAAGATTAACGGTGCAGGCGACTATATTGTTTCACTTCCCGAAAATCTTGCTTCAATAATCGACGACGTTGCAATAATCTTTACTTCGAATAAAGCAAACCAGCAGCTTCACATTGATTACGCTCAGTTTATTCTCGATATGAACGCAACCGCTAAAAAGGCGGGCAACAATGCTATTGACATAACCTTCGGCGGCACCTCTACCCCCTTTATTTCCGATAGCATTAACACCTCTAATATTGCAATTAACGGCTACACCGTTTCCGGCATTAACAAAACCTCCTACAACACCGTTAGAGTAACGGTTAACGAAGCGGTTTCCGACCTTACCAATTTAAGCGTTACCGCAGATGCCGAGCTTTTCATTCCCTATTTTGCCGATATTATTAACGGTCTTGACTGCGACAGAACTGCCGCGCAGGACGCATCGCTTCTCGGCGGAGCCGTTCAGTCTTTTTACTATAACGGTTCTCTTACCCTTATTTGTAAATAATTTTAATTTAAGCCCCGAGAGTTTCTCGGGGCTTTTTATTGCTTTTTGCTTGCTTTTATGTTAAAATTATTGCAGTTTAACGAAAAAGGAAAAAATTATGATTGTAGACGTCTCTGTTGTTTCAAATATGGTTGCAATGCTGTTTGTTGTGCTTTTAATCGGCTTCGGCGCAAAAAAGCTTAACTGGGTAACAGACGTAACCTCAAAACAAATATCAAATCTTCTTATCAAGGTGGCGCAGCCTTTTTTAATTATAAGCTCGCTTTTAAAGCTCGATTATTCGGAAGAAAGGCTTTTAAGCGGCGGAATTATTTTTATAATAGGCGTTACCGTTCACGGCATCCTCTCGCTTTTTGCCTTTTTGGCAACGCGCCCTTTAAAAAAAGACGATAAAAGAAAAATTTGCGAATTTGCTTTAATTTTCGCAAACTGCGGATTTTTGGGATATCCCTTAATGGAAGCGGCAATGGGCCCCGAAGGTCTTTTCTATGCAAGCATTTACGTTTTAACCTTTAATATCTACGCTTGGACTTGGGGAATGTTCATTTTGGGCAAGGGCAGAGATGACGTTAAAATTAAGCCGAAAAATATGATTTTGAATTTCGGCACAATTCCTTGCCTTATAGGAATGGTTTTATACGTCGTTCAGCTCCCCGTCCCCGATTTTATGGTTAGCGCAATGAGCTCTATGGGCTCGGTTTGCACGCCTCTTTCTGTTTTCCTTTGCGGAATTTTGCTTGCGAAAATCCCCTTTAAAAAAATGTTTACGAGAATATCGGTTTACTACGTTGCCCTCTTAAAGCTCGTGATTTTCCCCGTTATTATAACTCTTATTGCAAAGCTTTGTGGTCTTTCGGAAACTATGATTTACGTTTCCGCAATAATGACCTCGCTCCCCACCGCAACCAATACCGCAATGTTTGCCGAAATGTATGATATTGAGCCCGAATATGCCGCTCAAACCGTTGGCACGTCAACTGCGCTTTGCGTTTTAACGGTGCCGTTCGTTGTTTTCCTCGCAGGGCTTATCGTGCAATTATAATTTTAAAAAACCCGAATTTTTTGGGTTTTTTCTTTTTTAAACGGGTAAACTTAACAAAATAGGAGTTGTTTTAAAATAATGGCAATGCTATAATTTATGTGAGAGGTGGAAAAATGTTTAACGTTTTAAAATATATACACGAAAACATTACAAGCAAGCTTACCGTAGAAGACGTTGCAAATATTTTCGGCTATTCAAAATGGCATTTTTGCAAAAAATTCCACGAATACACAGGCCTTACCTTTGCCGAATATATAAGATATTACCGCACACGTCTTGCCTCAATAGATATTTTGCAGGGCAAAAAGGTAGTTGACGTTGCCACAAATTACGGCTACGATACCGCGGGAGGCTTTAACAAGGCGTTTTTGAAGGAATACGGCTGTTATCCCACCGAATATAAAAAGCAGGTAAAAGAAAGCTTGCTTTATTACGAATTGAGGAGAAAAAATATGTTTAGACTATCTAACCGTTGCGCTTATTTAAGAGAAGAAATTGTTAATTCAAAGAAACAAATGCGCTACTATGGCTTTCAGCGCTCCGTTTATGCCGCTCTTGCCACCGAAAAAGCGGCTAAAGAGGGCGTGGGCAGTCTTTCCGAAATTTACAGCGTTGCCGGCATTGAGGCAACTCTTAACCGCTTTACTCCTTATATTTATCCTCACGAGCTTATAACGGGCTTTAACTTTGCCGACGGTATTTACGATTTTGCCCCGTTTGATAAAAACGAGCATTACGAAATGCTTAAAGATAACGGCATTTCCGACGAAGATATAGAAGCCTATTTTAAAACAGACTCCTATTTTAAATGCTGGGCATGTTTAAATGAAAATTTCCCTCCCAATCTTCCCGGCCCCGCTCCCCGCACCGAGCGTGAAGAAGCCGCTCTTAAAGACCTTTCCTCAACCTGCTGGTGTATGACGGGCAACCACACCGTTATTGGCTATCAAAAGGTTTTGGAGCTTGGCTTTGAGGGAATTTATAAAGAAATTGAAAAATATGAAGAAATTAACGGAAGCTCCGATTTTTATAACTCTGCAAAACGCGTTTGCAAGGCGGCTATGCAAATCGGTGAAAAATATGCCGCAAAAGCCCGTGAACTTCTCGAAAGCAACGCTCCCGAATACGAGGCCGACGATTTGAATTTTATTATCTCAACCTGCTCACAAGTTCCCCGTTTTCCCGCAACTAGCTTTAAAGAGGCAATTCAATCGCTTTGGTTTGCCCATATAATCAACACATGGGAAGACGGCATTAACGCAAACTCGCTCGGAAGGCTCGACCAGATTCTTTACCCTTATTATATTGCTGATATTGAAAAGGGCGTTTTAACCAAGGAAGAAGCCTTCGAGCTTATTTGCTTACTCTGGTTAAAGCTTTACCGTGATTACGACGTTCAGCAGTCCTGCGTGGGAGGCACAAATCCCGACGGAACGAGCGCCGTTAACGAGCTTTCTTATATGATGCTCGATGCAACCGAGGCTTTGGATTTTGTTCGCTGTCTTTCGGTCCGCTATTCCAAAAATACCGAAAAAGATTTCATAAAGCGTGCTCTCGAGGTTGTCGGGCACGTTCAAAAGGGCGTTCCCTTCTTCTTTAACGACGACGTTATGATTCCCGCTTTACAAAGCGTCGGCATTTCAAGAGAAGACGCCTTCGATTACACTCAGATAGGCTGCGTTGAAACGGTAATTCCGGGAAAATCGAATCCTCACGCCGTAACCGCAAGAGCAAACCTCTTAAAAGCAGTTGAATACACTTTTGCAAACGGAAAAAGCATGCGTTTTCCCGAGCTTGCTCCCGGTGAAAAAACGGGTGAGCTTTCGAAATTTAAAAGCTATGAGGATTTCTACGCCGCAGTTTTAAAGCAAATAGACTGCATTTTGGAAAACTCCTGCTCGCTTGCAAAAAAGGCAAGAGATGCATCCGTTGCATTTAAACCCTATAAATCCATTTTAACCGAGGGTTGTCTGGAAAAAGGCAGAGATTTTAACGATTACGGCGCAAAATACGATTATTACCAAATGGCGCTTATGGGAATTCCCAATCTTGCCGATTCGCTTGCATCCGTTAAAAAATTTGTTTACGATACCCGCAAATACACCCTTAACGAAATGAAGGAAATTTTGGAAAATAACTTCCCCGATGAAAGCGTAAGGCAGGAATTTATAAACAAAGCTCCCAAATTCGGTAACGATATAGACGACGTAGACCTTATTGCTGCGGCGGTAACCGAACACGCCTGCGATAAGTTAATTGAGCTTTCAAAAAAATATTCAATGAGCTTCCACGCTCAGCCCTTTACTTACGTTTGGTTGGTTGAGCACGGTTCTACTTGCGCGGCAAGTCCCGACGGAAGAAAAATGGCGGAAAACATTGCATACAGCGTTTCACCAATGCAAGGAAGAGATTTTAGCGGTCTTACCTCTCTTTTAAACTCCATTGCAAAGCTCCCCACAACCAAAACTCCGGGAACCGCCTCTGCAATAGTTGAGGTAGACCCCAAGCTTTATACCGACAGAAATATAGGTATGCTCACCGAAATTTTTCTTGCAAGCAGTAAAAAAGGTTTGGCAAACGTTCAGTTTAACACCGTTGACGCCGAAACGCTTATAGATGCGAAAAACCATCCCGAAAAATATAACAATCTTGCCGTCAGAGTTTCGGGATTCAGCCAAAAATTTAACCTTTTGGGTCCCGATTTACAAGACCATATTATCGGAAGGACGAAACACAAATGCCTTTAAAAGCAATAATTTCAAATATTGCCCTCTGCTCGCTTCACGACGGCGACGGCGTCAGAGCCGTTGTTTATTTTAAAGGTTGCGGTCTTAACTGCAAGTGGTGCCACAATCCCGAAACAAATTCAAAAAAACCCGAAATTATTTACACTCCCGTAAAATGCATTTGCTGCGGCAGATGCATTGAGGTTTGTCCCTCCTGCCATATTATTAAAGACGGAAAAATGGAGTTTTTAAGAAAAAACTGCACCGGTTGCGGAAAATGCTTTGAGGCTTGCCCCACAGGCGCTCTTTCGCTTTGCGGCGAATATAAAACCGTTTCCGACGTTTTTAATTTCGTTATGAAGGATGCCCACTACTACGAGGCAACGGGCGGCGGCGTAACGCTTTCGGGCGGTGAATGTCTGCTTTGGTCGGATTTTTGTGCGGAGCTTTTAAAAAAATGCAAAGAAAACGGAATTAACACCGCAGTTGAAACGGCTCTTTTCGTCGATTGGCTTAAAATTCAAAAGGTTATTCCGTATGTCGACCTTTTTTACGCCGATTTAAAAATTCCGAATTCAAAAAAGCACGAAAAATATACGGGAAGCGGAAACGAGTTAATTATTGAGAATATGCAAAAATTAACAAAAGAAGCAAAAAGAGTTATTATTCGCATTCCGCTTATTCCCACGGTAAACGACGGCAACGAAGATATTAAAGGCTTTGCCGAAATTATCAAAACGCTTGAAAAAATTGAGGGCATTGAGGTTTTAAAATATAATAATCTTGCGGAATCGAAATATAACGGAGTCGGAAAAAGCTTTTATTCCTTTGCAAAGGAAAGTCAGTCGGACGAGGAAATAAAAGAATTTTGCAGAAAGTTAAAAGCGGAGCTTGCTGATAAGATAAACGTTTTTTTTGAAAAATAAATTCTAGTTGTCATTAAATAAGAAATATTGTAAAATAAAATTAACACCTTATTTTTTGGAGGAATTAAGATGGCGAAGAAAATAATTTCAATTTTACTTTGTGTTGTTATGCTTGCAGGTCTTATGAGCTTTTTCTCTTCCTGTAACTTTCAAACCGTTGGAAGAACCTATTACATAAGCTCTTCAACCGGTAACGACGATAATGATGCAAAAACAGAAGGCTCCGCTTGGAAAACTCTTAAAAATCTCAAAAACACAATTTTGCAAGAGGGCGACAGAATTTTATTAAAGCGCGGCGACGAATGGAACGAGCGTTTAGAAATTTACGGCGGCGGAAGCGAGGAGCATAAAGCTCTCGTTTCTTCCTACGGCAATCCCCTTGACCCCAAGCCGATAATTCGCCTTAATAACGGTCTTGACGATATTTGTTTGCTTTATTCCGACCTTCGTTACGACCCTCAGCAAAAAAATATGGCAAACGAAATGGGCAACATTATCATTGAAGAGCTCGACCTTCGTAACGCTTATCTCGGCATTTATATAAGAAATATTTTTTACAGCGCAAAGAACTTAACTGTAAGAAACGTTGATATTTCCGAGATTTACTGCGATGAAGCCGAAAGTAAATTCACTTGGGCGGGCGGTGGTCCCGAAATGGTTGAATATTACGGTAAGATGGCGAAAGGAAATCTTCCCAAGGTTAACAAAAACACCGGCATTGTAACCGAAACGGGCGGCGGCGGAAGCGAATGGGCTCTTTCAAGCGCGGTTTTAACAAACGGCGGCTGGGAAAACGTTGAATTTTCAAATATCATTATGAATAATGCAGGTCCCATTGGTCTTGTTGCCTTTAAAAACGTTTATATGCACGATATTACCGTTGCAGGCGGCGCAATTTTTAAAAGCGAGCATTGCACCGACGTTAAAATTGAAAGATGCCGCTCTCTTGAAGGCAACAAAAAATACAGCTTCTACGGCGGCACAACGGGAAGCTACGTTGGCACCTCCAGCAATTTCCTTGCTCAAAACATTGAAATTTCTTACATTTATAATCACGGTGAAAACGACGGTTGCGGCATTGATTATGAAACTCAGTGCTGGAATGCGGCTATTAAGGATTCCGTTTTCCACCACAACGATTCGGGTTCCCTTTTAATTATGGCTCTTCCCGAATATGCTCTCCACGAAAACGTTTCTTTCGACCACAATCTTTGCTACGATAATATAAGAAATCCCAAAAACGGCATTTATAATTGGGAAATTTTAATGAGCAATATCGGCAAGGATAATCTCTCCATTTCTTATAACGATTTCTTCACACGCGCAAGAACGAAATGGGGTCCCGTTTTGTATATAGGCTGTAACGAGGCTCCCCAATCTCCCACCACCACGAAAATTGATAATAACGAAAGCCGTCTTGATAACTACCGCACCCGTTTTAGCTTTAACAAAGACGGAAACGGCGAGGGCTTTGCCGCTCACACCGGCACTTTTACCGTTGCAAACGGTGTTGGTAAAATAACCGCCAAAGATAAACTCGGCGCTATTGTTTTAAACAACCCCATCAACGCCTTTTGTTATAAAAAGATGCTCTTTAACGTTTCAAACGATGCAAAAGGCACTCTTCAGGTTCAGTATGCTCTTGCCGACGGCACCGTTAAAAAGAGCGAAAAGGTAAATCTTAACGGCGCAGGCGGTTATATTGTTAATCTCGGTGAAAACATATCTTCCGCCATTTACGATATCGTTGTAATTTACACTCCTTCAAGCTCAAACGGCTCGGTTGAGTTCGATTTCATTCAGTTTATGGTTGATATTGATGCCTCGGCAAGAAAGTCGGGCAACAAAACCATTGACGTAACCTTCACGGGCGACAGCGTTCCCTTTATTGAAACCAATCCTCAGGTAAAATCAATCGCCCTTTCGGGCTATACGGTTAACGCCGTTGAAAAAATCAACTACAACACCGTTAGAGTAACGGTTAACGAAAACGTCGGTAATCTTAAAAATCTTAAAGTTACCGCAAAGGCAGACCTTTTCATTGCATATTTTGCCGATATTATTAAAGGTCTTGATTGCGACAGAACCGCCGCCGACGATGCGGCTCTTCTCGGTTGTCAAACTCAACACTACTTCTATAACGGAAGCATTAGCTTAACCTGTAAATAAATTTTAAAAAACCCGAGTTTTTTCGGGTTTTTTATTGCTTTTTTAAATCGGTTATGCTATTATTAAAACAATGGCAAAAGCCACTAAAATAAAACGAAAGAAAGCAACCCGAAAGTTTTGGAGGAATGCAAAATGGCAACGAAAAAAATAGGCAACACCTATTACATCAGCTGGTCTGAAGGTAACGACTCAAACAGCGGCAAAAGCAAAAACGCTCCCTGGAAAAGCTTTAAAAAAATTAATGCCAAGGTTTTAAAGCCGGGCGATAAGGTTTTATTAAAAAGAGGCGATATTTGGCACGAGCGTTTGGAAATTTACGGCGGCGGCTCGGAAGAAAACAACGTTTTGGTTTCGGCATACGGCGATAAAAACGCACCCAAGCCTCGAATTCAGCTTTCAAACGGAATGGACGACATTTGCGTTTTGGTTTCCGACGTAAGATATAATAAAAGCGGTAAAAATCAAATTCACGAATGCTCAAACCTCATAATCGAAGAACTCGACCTTCGCAACACCTATCTCGGCATTTATTTCAGACTTAAATTCTTAAAGAGCAAAAACTTAATCGTCAGAAACATCTACTTCCACGATATTTTCTGCGATGAAACTCTTAAGTCTATGGCAACCAAATACGGCGGCTGCGTAGAAGAGATGAACAGACAAGGCGCAAGAATTAAAGGAAATCTTGCCATTGTTAATCTCGAAAAGAGAAGAGCCGTTGCCCCCACGGGAGCAGCAGCCGAATATCTTCTTGCCTGCGCGGTTATCTTTAACGGCGGCTACTCAAACGTTGAGCTTTACAATTTAACTCTTTATAACGTTTACGTTGGCATTGAGCTTATTGCGGTTAAAGACGTTTTCCTTCACGATATGGTTTCTTCCGGCAACTGCTCGTTCCGTTTGCAGCTTTGTGAAAACGTTAGAGTTGAAAGATGCCGTATGCTTTCAAGCGGCGTAGACTACACCTTCTTCGGCGGCACCTGCGGTTCCTATTTTGCAGATTCCGACCATAACCTCATTAAAAACAACGAGCTTTCCTACACATATAACTTAGGCGAAAACGACGGCTGCGCGCTCGACTTCGAATACCGTTGCGGCCACACCACCATTGAAAACAACGTATTCCATCACAACGATTCGGGCTCAATGCTCTTTATGGGACTTCAGGAGGGCCAGCGCCATAACAACGTTGTTGTTGAAAACAACCTTTCTTACGCCAACATAAGAAACCCCAAAAATCAGCAGTATAATTTTGAATTTTTATGCGACGTTTTGGGCTTTGATAACACCGAGGAAACCGTGCGTCTTGCAGGAAACACAATGTTTACAAGAGAAATTTCCAACGGCCACCGCACCTTCTTCTTCGGAAGCCTCGAAGAACAATATAAAATCTTGCGTCTTTGCGACGGCGGCTCTTCCACCCCCAACAGCTATCCTCGCCTTCACGCAAAAAACAACAAGAATAACCTCAAAAACTACCACAACCGTCTTGCATTCTTAAAAGATTACGATAACTTAAACCTTCTCCCCGAAAAAACCATGGTAAACGTTGAAGACGGCGTTTTAACCCTTTACCCCAGAAACGGCGTTGCCAAAACGGTTTTAACCACCCCCATCAACGGCTTCTGCTACACCAAGGCAAGACTTGTTGTTAATAACGATGCAAAGGGCGACCTTGCAATTAGCTACACTCTTTCCGACGGCACCCTCGTAATGCTCGACGATATTAAAATAAGAGGTGCGGGCGAATATATTGTAACTCTTGCCGATGAAGCAATTTGCTCGATAATCCGCAACTTCACCATCGTCTTCAAGCCCTCGAGAGGCAACACTCCCCTTGAAATTTCAATGTTCGAATTCTTGCCCGACTTAAACGGAAGCGCAAACAAGGCGGGAGATAACGAAATAGATGTAACCTTCGGCGGCGTTTCATTCCCGATGATTGCTTTTTATCCTCAGGCAGAGGATATTGAAATTGAAGGCTACACCGTTAAGGGAATTGAAAAGCTCAGCCACAACACTTTAAGAGTAACGGTAGCCGAAAAGGTTGGCTCGCTTAAAGACGTTAAAGTAACGGCAAAGGCAGCATTATTCCTTGAATATTTCAAGGACCTTCTTAACGGTCTTGACTGCGAACGCTCAATTTCCGACGATTCAGCTCTTGCAGGCGTTGCCACCGATAAAACGAGCTACTACAACGGCGCTCTTATCTTCAATTGTAAATAAATTTAAACATTTTAAAAAACCCGATTTTTTTCGGGTTTTTTTATTGCTTTTTTTAAATCTATATGTTATATTTATATAGGATTAAATCCGCAAAGAATACGGAGGAAAGAAAAATGGCAAAGAAGATAATTTCAATTTTACTTTGCGTTGTTATGCTTGCAGGCGTTATGAGCTTTTTATCGGCTTGTAATTTCCAAACCGTTGGAAGAACCTATTACATAAGCTCTTCAACCGGTAACGACGATAACGATGCAAAAACAGAAGGCTCTGCTTGGAAAACCTTTAAAAACCTCAAAACAACCGTTTTAAAGGAAGGCGACAGAGTTTTACTCAAAAGAGGCGACGAATGGAACGAGCGCCTTGAAATCTACGGCGGCGGCTCGAAAGAGCACATGGCTTTGGTTTCGGCATACGGCGATAAAAACGCGCCCAGACCTCGCATTAAACTTAACAACACAATCGACGATATATGCGTTTTGGTTTCCGACGTTCACTACGAAAAAGACCAGAAAAATATGGTTAACGAAATTTCCAACCTTATCATCGAGGAGCTCGATATAAGAAACGCTTATCTCGGCATTTATTTCAGAACCTTGTTCTTCACACACAAAAACCTTATTGTAAGAAATCTTGAAATTTCTGAAATTTGGGCAGAGGGCGTTTCGAGTCCCACCGGCGGAAGCGCAGTAACCGACGCTGCAATTGCCGCTCAACCCAAAGGAAATCTTCCCAAGGTTAACAAAAACACCGGTCTTGTAACCGAAACGGGCGGCGGCGCTAACGAATGGCTCCTTGCAAGCGCAGTTTTATTCACGGGCGGATGGGAAAACGTTGAATTCGGAAATCTCCGCTTTAACAATGCCGTTAACGGCCTCGAGCTTATAGTTATGAAGGACGTTTGGGTTCACGATATAATTTCCGCAGGCGGTCTTGTTTTCCGTTCACAGCACTCCGAAAACGTTAAGGTTGAAAGATGCCGCTTGCTTTCCACTCACGAAGAATTCACCTTCTGGGGCGGTATGACCGGAAGCTATCTCGGCACTGCTACCAATAACGTTGTAACCAACAACGAGTTCTCTTACTGTTACAGAAACGGCCAGAACGACGGCTGCGGTCTTGACTATGAAACTCAGTGCTGGGATACCAAGGTTGAATACAACGTATTCCACCACAACGATTCGGGCTCGCTTTTAATTATGGAGCTTCCCGATTACGGCGTTCACGATAACATAACTTTCGACCACAACCTTTGTTACAACAACATAAGAGACCCCAAAACCACAACTTACAACTACGAAGTTTTAATGAGAAACCACGGCACCAACAATATTTCAATTTCCTATAACGATTTCTTCACTCCCGCAAGAACAAAATGGGGCATTGTTGATTACATTGGCTGCAATGAAGACAGAGTTGCCGCTTCAACCATTCAGGTTGGCAACAACGAAAAAACCGTTGACGATTACCGCACCCGTTTTAGCTTTAACAAAGACGGCTTCGGCGAGGGATTTGCCGCTCACACCGGCTCGTTCACCGTTGCAAACGGCGTTGGTAAAATAACCGCCAAGGATAAGCTCGGCGCTATTGTTTTAAACAATCCCATCAACGGCTTCTGCTACAAGAAGATGCTCTTTAACGTTGCAAACGATGCAAAAGGCACTCTTCAGGTTCAGTATTCTCTTTCCGACGGCACCGTTAAAAAGAGTGAAAAGGTAAATCTTAACGGCGCAGGCGGCTACATTGTAAATCTCGGTGAGGATATCAATTCCGCACTTTACAACATCGTTGTAATTTACACTCCCTCAAGCTCAAACGGCTCGGTTGAATTCGATTTCATTCAGTTTATGATTGATATGGATGCAACCGCAAGAAAGTCGGGTAACAAAACCATCGACGTAACCTTTGTTGGCGATAGCGTTCCCTTTGTTTCCGATAAAGCAACCGCAAAGCACATCTCCATTAACGGCTACACCGTAACCAAAATGGAAAAGGTAAACTACAACACCGTTAGAGTAACGGTTAACGAAAACGTCGGTAACGTTAAAAATCTTAAAGTTACCGCACAGGCAGGTCTCTTTATAGACTATTTTGCCGATATCATTAAAGGTCTTGATTGCGACAGAACCGCCGCAGACGATGCAGCTCTTCTCGGTTGCCAAACTCAAGCCTACTATTATAGCGGCGCACTTGCTTTCACCTGCAAATAATAAAACCCAAAGCCCCGAGTTTTTCGGGGCTTTTTTTGTTGCAATTCATATTTTTTTATGTTATTATAAGTATATATTCTTAATCCAATAGAATTAGAGGGATTTCAAAATGCTGAAAAAGATAATTTCAATTTTGCTTTGCGTTATAATTTTATTCGGCTTAACGAGCTTTTTTTCTTCTTGCAGCGTTAAACTCGGAAGAAGCTACTACATAAGCTCTTCAACCGGCAACGACGCAAACGATGCCAAAACCGAAAAAACCGCTTGGAAAAGCTTTGAAAATCTTAAAGACGTGGTTCTTCAGCCCGGCGATAAGGTTTTATTAAAGCGTGGCGACGAATGGAACGAGCGCTTGGAAATCTACGGCGGCGGAAGCACGAAATGCAGAGCTTTGGTTTCCTCTTACGGCGATATATCTAAGCCAAAGCCCATAATCCGTCTTAATAACACCATAAACGATATTTGCGTTTTGGTTGCCGACGTTCGATATGATGAAAATCAGCAGAATATGTTTAACGAGATTTCCAATCTCACCATTGAAAATTTAGACGTTCGCAACGCATATCTCGGAATTTATATCAGAACTCTCAAATACTACTGCAAAAATTTAACCATTCAAAATTGCGATATTTCTAACATCTGGGCAGAAGAAATTTTAGAAACCAACTCAAGCGGCTATAAATGCGTGCTTAATTACTCCATTCCCGGAAGCCTTGGCGAAAGATACGCCACAATGGCAAAAGGAAATCTTCCTTATTGGAACAGGCAAACAAACGAAGTATTGCCCACCGGCGGCGGTGCAATCGGTGATGAAGCTTGGTTCCTTGCCAGCGCAGTATTATTCACGGGCGGCTGGACTAACGTTGAAATAGGCAATATAGTTATGAACAACAATATGAACGGTCTTGAGCTCATTGCCTCGAAGGATATTTGGGTGCACGACGTTATTGCCGCAGGCAGTCTTACCTTCCGCTCACAGCATTGCACCAACGTTACCATTGAAAGAACCCGTTGCTTGCAAACTCATCAGGAAATTACCTTCTGGGGCGGCATTACGGGAAGCTATTTCGGCACCACCACAAACGGTATTTTCAAAAACAGCGAGATTTCTTACGTTTGGAGAAACGGTGAAAACGACGGCTGCGCCATAGACTACGAAACTCAGTGTTGGGATTGCAAAATTGAAAACAACGCCTTCCATCATAACGATTCGGGCTCGCTTTTAATTATGGAGCTTCCCGCAACTGCAACTCATTCTAACGTTACCTTCAACTCCAATCTTTGTTACGATAACATAAGAGACCCCAAAAGCGGCATTTATAACTGGGAAGTTTTTATGAAAAACAACGGCAGAGATAATATATCAATCTCCTATAACGATTTCTTCACGCCGTTCAGAACCAAATGGGGCATTCCCGGATATATAGGTTGTAATGAAGACAGATTTGCCGCAACCACAATTAAAGACGGTAACGTTGAAAAGGATACCGACGATTACCGCACTCGTTTTTCCTTTAACAAAGACGGAAATACGGAAGGCTGGAAAATTCTTAACGGAAGCTTCACCGTGGCAAACGGCATTGGTAAGTTAACGGCGAAAAACAAGCTTGCCGCAATGGTTTTAGATATTCCCGTTAACGGCTTTTGCTATAAAGAGCTTCTTTTTAAGGTTACCAATAACGCAAAGGGAATGCTTCAGCTTCAATATGCAAACTCCGACGGAACTATTATAAGAACCGAAAAGGTAGCGGTAAACGGCGCAGGGGAATATTCCGTTTCTCTCGGAAAAGACATCTATTCCGTTTTGAAAAACGTTACGGTTTTATTCACTCCCGTTGAGCCTAACGGAAGCTTGGAGCTTGACTACGCTCAGTTTATTCTCGATATGAGTGCCTCGGCAAAAAAATCGGGAACAAGAACCATCGACGTAACCTTTACGGGTGAATCGTTCCCCGTTATAAGCGATTATTTGCAAGCAAGCTATTTAACGGTTAACGGCTATACGGTTAACAAAATTGAAAAAATAAATTACAACACTGTCAGAGTAACCGTTAACAAAAACGTGGGTAATTTAAGCAACCTGAAAATTACCGCAAAAGCAGAGCTTTTCATTCCTTACTTTGCCGATATCATTAAAGGGCTTGACTGCGACAGAACCGCCGCAGACGATGCAGCTCTTCTCGGTTGCTCCGCTCAAAGCTACTACTATAACGGAAGCATTTCCTTAACCTGTAAATAAAATAAAAAAAGTAAAAAAGCCCCGAATTTTCGGGGCTTTTTTATTGCAATAAAACAAAATATATGCTAATATATATTTACCCTTGAAATGCGAGGTAAAAATTATGAAAAAAATTATATCTCTTTTAATTTGTCTTGTCCTTTTATTTGGAATTACGGGCGTTTTATCTTCTTGCGTGATTGAAGAAGTTTCACAGCCCGAGCTTGAGGAAGAGCCTTTTTCTCCTGTTGGCAGAGTCTATTACATAAGCTCTTCAACGGGCGACGACTCAAACGACGCTTTAACAAAGGAAACCGCATGGAAAAGCTTTAAAAACCTTAAAAACGTTGTTTTAACGGCAGGCGACAGAGTTTTACTCAAAAGAGGCGACGAATGGAACGAGCGCTTGGAAATTTACGGCGGCGGAAGTGAAGAACACAGAGCAATTGTTTCCTCTTACGGATATAAAAACGAACCCAAGCCGAGAATTAAGCTAAATAACACCATAGACGATATCTGCGTGCTTGTTTCCGACGTAAGATACGATGAAAACCTCGCAAACGTAGCCAACCGTTGCGATAACCTTATAATTGAAAATTTGGATATACGCAATGCTTACCTCGGCATTTATTTCAGAACTCTTCTTTATTATAACGTTAACTTAACCGTTAGAAATCTTGAAATTTCTGAAATCTGGGCAGAGGGCGTTTCGCAGGATATGAGCTTAAGCGGCGCAAAAGACGCTTATTGGGCAGGTCTTGTTAAAGCAAACCTTCCCACCTACAAAATAGATAAAGAAATAGAATCCGATGATATCGGCGATAAGATAATTTCCGTTACCGAAACGGGCGGCGGCGCTAACGAATGGCTTCTTCCCAGCGCAGTATTGTTTACGGGCGGCTGGACCAACGTTGAATTCGGCAATATTATTATGAATAATGCAATGAACGGCCTTGAGCTTATTGCATCAAAGGATATTTGGGTACACGACGTTATTGCAACAGGCGGAACTCTTTTCCGTTCACAGCACTGCACCAACCTTAAAGTTGAAAGAAGCCGCTTACTTTCCACCAACGAAAGATTCTCCTTCTGGGGCGGTATGACAGGCTCGTATCTCGGTACCACCAAGGATAGCATTATAATGAATAACGAGCTTTCCTATTGTTTAAGAAACGGCGCGGGCGACGGCTGCGGTATGGATTACGAAACTCAGTGCTGGAACACCAAGGTTGACTATAACGTTTTCCACCATAACGATTCGGGCTCGCTCTTAATTATGGAGCTTCACAGAAACGATAAAAGAGAGGACCTTGGTTTTCATCAAGACATTACCTTTAACTATAACCTTTCCTACAATAATCTCAGAGATATTAAAACCCAACAGTATAGCTACGAGGTTTTAATGAGAAACCACGGCACCAACAATATTTCAATTTCCTATAACGATTTCTATACTCCCTATAGAACAAAGTGGGGATTAACAAACTACATCGGCTGTAACGAAGATAGAGTTGCCGCTTCAACGATTAAAGAAGGCAACAATCAAAATTCGGTTAACAATTATCGCACACGCTTCTCCTTTAACAAAGACGGAAACGGCGAAGGCTTTAAGGCTCACACCGGCACCTTTACCGTTGCAAACGGCGTTGGTAAAATTGAATCGAAGGGAAATGTCGGCGCAATTTATTTATCAATTCCCCAAAACGGCTTCTGCTACAAAAACGTTTTGGTAAGCGTTTCAAATAATGCAAAGGGCTCGCTTTATTTCCAATACTCCCTCTCCGACGGAACCGTTATGCAAAGCGAGCAAGTTAAAATTAACGGCAAGGGTAACTACATTGTTTCTCTTGGCGACGACATAAAGTCGTCTCTTTACGATATTGCTCTTGTTTTCCTTCCCTCGCAGTCGGGCGGAGTTATTGAAATGGATTACATTCAGTTCCTTCTCGATATTACCGCATCGGCAAAGAAAATAGATGATAACACCATTGAAATTGCCTTTGGCGGCGATTCCGTTCCCTTCGTTTCCGATAACCTTAACAAAAACTATATTAACGTTGGCGGCTACACCGTTACCGCTATTGAAAAATATAACTACAACACAATAAGAGTAACGGTTAACGAAAAGGTTGGTAATCTTAAAAACCTTAAAATTGCAACAAGCGCAAACCTCTTCGTGCGCTACTTTGCCGATATCATTAAAGGGCTTGACTGCGACAGAACCGCCGCAGACGATGCAGCTCTTCTCGGTTGCCAAGCTCAAAGCTACTACTATAACGGAAGCATTTCCTTGGCTTGTAAATAAAATAATAAAAGCCCCGAATTTGGCGAGCCTGCCACGGAGCAGGTCGCCAGCTATGATCGCCTTCGGCGAGTTTAGAGTTATGATTGCCTTCGGCAAGTTATGATGCACCCTCGGTGCAGCTTGAAGTAGCAAGGCGATCATATCATAACGTTTGCAGAGCAAACCCATAACGGCGAGCGTAAGCGAACCTCATAACTTATAACTGAAAATAGCTTTTGTATCCACCAATGCAGTGCTTGTCAAGAAAAAAGGACAGAGAATGTAAAACACTCTCTGTCCTTTTCCTATCGGTTTGAGTATATTGCTCTACGGCAAACTCCTTTTGGATGGCTTTTTCTTTTTCATTAAAAAACCTTTTTACCTTGAATATAAGCGGCGGTGCAAGAAGTCATAACGTCAAGCGGGTCGCCGTTAAAAATTGCAATATCGGCATCCATGCCCGCTTTTAAATAGCCTTTTTCACTTAACTCACTAAGCTCGGCGGCTGTTGAGGTCATTGCCTTATAGGCAGAAATGCGGTCAAGTCCGTTTTTAACCGAAACGGCAGCCGAAAGAGCAAGATATTGAATGGGAATTACGGGATGGTCGGTTATTACGGCGCATTTAACGCCCTCTTTATCTAAAATGCCTATCGTTTCGGGCGAAAGACTTTCAAGCTCGGGCTTTGAACGGTCGCAAATAATGGGGCCGCATAGCACGGGAACGTTATTTTTGGAAAGATATTCTTTAATTTTTGCCGCATCGGTTCCGTGAACTATAACGAGGCGGAAATTAAATTCCTTTGAAAGCTTAACTGCGGTTAAAATGTCCTCCGCCTTGTGAGCGTGAGCAAAAACGGGCATTTCGCCGCTTAAAACCTTGCAAACGGCTTCAAGCTTTATATCGAAGGCGGGAGATTTTCCGTCTTTTTTTGCTTTTTCCTCGGCATAGTTTTCAGCCTTTATAAAAAGCTCTCTGAGAAGTGCGGCGGTTGCCATTCGGGTTTGAGGGCCTTTGTTTTTATAGCAGCTTTTCGGATTTTCGCCAAATGCAATTTTAAGACCTGCGTTTTGTTTATAAAGCCTTGTTTCAAGCTCGCCCGCCGTGTGAAAAGCCGCATAAATTCCCCCTGCCGCATTTGCGCTTCCGGGGCCCGTTAAAACGGTGGTAATTCCTGCGGAAATTGCTTCCTCAAAGCATTTATCGAAAATCTTTACACCGTCGGAGCCGAAAAGATGAGGAGTTAACGGGTCGGTTGCCTCGTTTCCGTCGTCGTTTTCAAAACCGCTTGCGTTCCCCCACATTCCCAAATGAGAGTGGGCGTCGATTAAACCGGGGAAAACGAAGCTGCCCGAAAGGTCGGTAAAATCCTGCTTGTTAAAATCAGACATTTTTCCAACCTCGGTTATTTTTCCGTTTTCAAAAGAAACAAAGCCGTTTTCAATTATTTTTTCGCCGTCAAAAATTTTTGCATTGATTAAATTCATTTTTTATGCGTCCTTTTGCTTTAAATAATTTATTGCGGAATTTGCCGCCGATGCGCCGTCGCCTATTGCCGTTACAATTTGACGGCAGTTTTTCTTAACCGAGTCGCCTGCCGCAAATAAACCGCACGCCGAGGTAACACCCTCTCGGTCGGCAATAATATATCCGTTTTCATCGGTTATTTTAAATTCTTCTAAAAGCTCGGTTTTCGGATTTGCTCCGATTGCAATGAAAACGCCGTCGGCAGCGTAAGATTTAACGCCTTGATTAGTTTTAATTAAAACCTCGTTAACCGACTTTTCTCCCTTTATTTCAAAAAGCTCGGCGCCGGTTATGAAATTAAGGTTTTCAACTTTTTTTGCGGCGTTTAAAACCGCATTTTCGGCACGGAATTCATCTCTTCTGTGAACCAGAAAAACCTCTTTGCAAAGAGAGGCAAGATAAAGCGCATCTTCAACCGCGGTGTTTCCGCCGCCAATTACAAAAACGGTTTTGCCTTTGTAAAATCCGCCGTCGCAAAGCGCGCAATAGGAAACGCCTCTGCCCGAAAATTCCGCCTCGCCCTTAACGCCAAGCATTTTTTTCTCGGTGCCTGCCGCAAAAATAACGGCATCGGCTTTCATTTCGTCCTTATTCGTTTTAACGGTAAAGCCGTTTTCTGTTTTTGTAAGAGATAAGACCTCTCGGTTAACCGTCTTTACGCCTGCTTTTACCGCCTGCGCCCGAATTTTTTCCGAAAGCTCAAACCCCGAAACAAGCTCAAAGCCGGGATAATTTTCAATTTCAAAAGTTTCGGTAATTTTTCCGCCGTAAAAAGCTTTTTCAAAAACGGTAACGTCTACGGCGGCTCTTGCAAGATAAAGCGCCGCGGTAAGACCTGCCGGTCCGCCGCCTATTACTATTGCGTTTTTCATAAAATCAACTCCTATTTCACCCGTTTTCCTCTTAAAACAGGATTAAAAAGCTCATCCGAACGCTTTGCCAAGCTGCTTTTTCCAATAAAATTTTTAACGCTTTTGGCAATTAAGTTGCTCGGAATTTGCGATAATGAATTATCTATAACCGCCGTTAAAAATCTTTTGTTTGGAATTTCAGCCATCTTCAAGGTGATTTTTCCGTCATCTTTAAAAATAAACGACATCGTTCTTGCATTTGAAAGCTCCAAAAACGAAAGCCTTAACTTTAAAACCGTTTCGTTTTTTCTGTTTTTATAAAAATCTCCTCTTATTGCCGTTTGAAAGCTTTCGTTAAAATAGTTAAATTCAGAAATTCTTTTTCTTTTAAAGCCAACGGGGAAGCTGTGGCTTATTCCGCCTTCGGAAAAAGTTATTATAAAAACGTATTTCTTAACAGAAAAGGAAACGCCCGTTATGCCTTTCGTGTAGTTGCTCCTTAAAAGCGAAAGGGTTAGCGGCATTAAGCCCACCGAAGACGCCTTTCCCTCGTTTAGCTCGAAGCAAGCGCCGTTTAATGCTCTTGCCTCACGGGGCAAATCTATTAAAGTGAATTTTTCGTTTTTAAGACTTTTAATATCTTTTTTAAGCTTAATTTCGCAAGTTAAGCTTTTCTTTTTTTCAATAGAATGCCCGAAAAAGCGGTTTGCAATAGCGTAAAACGGACCTTGCTGAAACGTTTCGGCATTAGATGCGTTTGAAACGATTATAATATTATTTTCGGGGTAGGCGAGCATATTTTGCCCGAACATTCCGTTAAAAAGAAAGCTTTTAACGCTTTTGCCAACCCAAATATGATATCCGTATGCAAAATCGCCGTTTCCCTTAGGAAACATTTTCGGCGTTATTGCCTCTTTAATATAGCTTTCGGGAATTAGCTGCTCGCCGTTATATTTTCCGCCGTTTAAAACGAGTATGCCTATTTTTGCCATATCCTCCGGAAGCATATAAAGTCCCCAGCCGCCCATTTCAATATTTTTGCGGCACTTTTCCCAATAGAAATCGGTAATGCCAAGCGGCGAAAACAAACGCTTTGAAAGGAATTCGGAAATGCTCGTTTCGGTTATTTTTTTAACGAGCGCCGAAAGCACGAAGCTGTTCATGCTGTTGTAATCGAAGCTTTTTCCCGCAGGAAATTTTGAAGCCGATTCGAAAAAAGCGTTTAAAAAATCTTCTTCCGTTGCTGCGCCGAGCTCGTTAAAAACAACACCGCTTGACATAGTTAAAAGATGCCTTACCGTTAAATTCGGGCGGGTAATTCTTCCCAAAAACGAAAGCTCGGAAGCAAAAAAATCGCTAACCTTATCGTCGAGCGAAAGCTTTTTATCCCCTATTAAAATGCCAATTGCAAGCGAAACTATGCTTTTGCATTCCGAATGGGTAACACGCCACGTATTAAGCGAATAATCGCCCCATTCGGCACCGGCAATAACAGCGCCGTCTTTAACAATCATAACCGAGTGCATATCAAGCTCGGGATTTTTGTTAAGCTCATCTAAAAACTCCGAAATAATTTGCGGAGAAACGTAGGCTGCCGAGGGCGTTTTTCGGGGAAGAGGAGAGATTTTTTCCGAAGCCTTAAACTTCGGCTTTTGCGGCCTGAACGGAAAAATAGGCTCGATAGGATTTTCAACGTCTAAAATACGGGAAAGAAGCTTTATTGTATTCGTTTGAAACGTTATATCCGTAAAAATCATCTCCTTTTTTAATTGTTAACCGTTTTTAATAATTAAAATCACAAAAGCTTTGCAATTTCCTCGCCGACAATTTGAGAACCGGTGATAATTTGCTCATCAGACGGAGTTGAATAATTAAGACGGAACGCCGAAACGGGAAGATTGGGGTTTGCCGCAAAGGCAACGCCGGGGACTATTGCAACGTATCTCTTTAAAAGATTGTTTGCAAGAGCCAAAACGTCAAATCCTTCGGGAAGCTCTGCCCACATAAACAAACCGCCGTCGGGGTCGGTGTAGCTTACCTTATCGGCAATTTTTGCAGATGAAGCAATAAGGCCGTCTCTCATAAGAGCGCATTTTTTGCGGTAAAGAGCCTGAATTTTTGCAATGTGCGCATCTAAATCATATTTTTCAATATATTTATCGGCAAGAATTTGGAAAAATTGGTTTGTATGTACGTCAGAAACCTGCTTGGCAACGGTTAGCTTTGAAATTACCTGCTTGTTTGCCGAAACAAATCCCAAGCGGATGCCTGCCGAAAGAATTTTCGAAAAAGAACCGCAATAAATAACTCTGCCTTCGGTATCGAGCGACTTAATTGTGGCAACGTCCTCACCCTTAAAGCGAAGCTCACCGTAGGGGTTATCTTCAAGAATTATTATATTATATTTGCAAGCAAGACGGTAAATTTCCTTTCTTCTCTCAAGAGAAAGAGTTTTTCCCGTGGGGTTGTGGAAGGTGGGAATGGTGTATAAGAATTTAACGTTTTTCTCGGTTTTTAAAGCTTCTTCCAAGCTTTCGATTATAATACCCTCGCTATCGGTTTTAACTCCTTTTAAATTTACGTTATAGGAGCGGAATGCGTTAAGCGCACCGATAAAAGACGGGTCCTCGCACAAAACGGTGTCGTGCTCGTTACACAAAACTTTGCAGGTAAGCTCAATGCCCTGCTGACCGCCCGAGCAAACCATAACATCGTCGTCTTGTGAAACGCTGTTGAATTTGGTTATAAGACGCTCTTTAATTTTTTCTCTCAAAGGAGTGTAGCCCTCGGTTATTCCGTATTGAAGCGCCGATGACGGCATTGTTTCAAAAATTTCGGAGGCAATTAACTTCATTTCCGAAACGGGAAAAGATTCGGGCGCGGGGTTTCCTGCCGAAAAGGCTATCATTTTAGGGTCGGAGCCGTATTTTAAAATTTCTCTTATTGCGCTTGGCTTTAAACCCGAAATTCTTTCTGAAAAAACGTAATCCATCATTTTGTCTCCTTTAAATCTGTTAAAAATCCGCAAATTGCGGCAAAATTTTCAAGTGTTAGCTTTTCGCCTCTGACGTCGCTTCGAAGACCTGCAAACTCAATTGCTTTTGCAATTTCTTGCTTTGAAAAAGCGGAAAATCGGTTTGAAAGCGAGTTTAAAAGCTGTTTTCTTCTTTGGCCGAATGCCGCCGAAATAATTTCGAAAAAGAATTTTTCATCTTTAACCGAAACTCTCGGTTTTGGAAGAAGCTCAAGCGAAATAACCGAGGACGTTACCTTTGGCTGCGGAATAAATGCCGAGGGCGGAACGTCGAAAAGCTTTTTGGCATTGGCTCGGTATGAAACGGCGGCGGTAATTGCGCCGCAATCCTCACTTCCGCATTTTGCGGTGAGCCTTAAAGCAACCTCCTTTTGCACCATAACTGTAATGGACGCAATATCGGCGTTTGATTCCAAAAGCGAGGTTATAACGGGTGTGGTTATGTAATAAGGCAAATTTGCGGCAACGTTAACCGGTCCGCCGCCAAATTGCTCCTTTATAAGCTCGTTTATATTTATTTTTAAAATATCGGTGTTTAAAACGGTAACGTTTTCACAGTCGGCAAGCGTTTCCTCTAAAACGGGAATAACGGCTCTGTCTATTTCAACCGAAACTACCTTTTGATAGCATTTTGAAAGCTCGCGTGTTAAAACGCCAAAGCCGGGACCAACCTCAATAACGTTTTTAACGCCGTTTGATGCCGATTTTTCTGCCGTTTGATAAACCACGCTTTCATCGGTTAAGAAATTTTGGCCGAGTGATTTTGAAAACCTGAATCCGTAAGCGGCGGCAAGCCGCTTTATTTCGTTTATATCGGTAAGCTTCATATTATCTGTTCCAATACTTTCTGTCGAGACTGCGATATTGAAGCGCTTCGGCAATATCGCTTTTTAAAACGCCGTTATGACCGTTTAAATCTGAAACGGTGAGCGCAATTTTTAAAATTTTATCGTAAGAACGGGCTGTTAGGGCAAGCTTTTCGAAAACGGTTTTTAAAAAATCCTCGGTTTCCTTATCGAGCCTTGCCGCTTCGTGAAGAATTTGCCCCGAAAGATTTGCGTTTGAAAAAACTCCTGCCGCCGTTAAACGTTCTTTTCCTCTTTCTCTTGCTTCAATTACTCTTTTTCGAATTTCTGCCGAGCTTTCGGCTCTTGAAAGCGAGGAAAGCTCCTCAAATTCGGGCGCAGGCACCTCAACGTGAAGGTCTAGGCGGTCTAAAAGCGGCCCTGAAATTTTTTGCAAATAATTAGAAACGGATGAAGAAGAGCAAACGCATTTTTTGGTGGGATGCCCAAAATATCCGCATCGGCACGGATTCATTGCCGCAACTATTAAAATATCGGATGGGTAGGTAACCGTTACCGCCGCTCTTGAAACGGTTATTTTTCTATCCTCTAACGGTTGACGGAGCGATTCCAAGCTCGATTTTTGAAACTCGGGAAGCTCATCTAAAAACAAAACGCCGTTATGCGCAAGCGAAATTTCACCGGGACGCGGCACCGAGCCACCGCCCGTTAAGCCTGCCGTTGTTGCAGTGTGATGCGGTGAACGGAACGGTCTTTCGGTTATAATGGGCATTTTGGGGCTTAAAAGCCCCGCAACCGAATAAATTTTAGTGGTTTCGAGCGATTCCTCATAGCTTATTGGCGGCAAAATCGTGGGAAGCCTTTTTGCAAGCATACTTTTGCCCGAGCCGGGAGGGCCGATAAGCAACACGTTATGTCCGCCCACGGCGGCAATTTCCATTGCCCTTTTAGCCATATTCTGACCTTTAACGTCGGCAAAGTCGAGCCCTGCGTTTTCAGAGAAGGTGGGCATAAACGGTTGATGAACTATTTTTTTAAGCGGTTTTTTTCCCGAAACGTGAGAAACAACCTCTTTAACCGTTTCGGCACCGAGTGCGTTGGTTTCTTTAACGGCAGACGCCTCAAAAGCGTTTATTGCGGGAACTATAATTTCGTCAAATCCCAGTTCCTTTGCGGAAATAACCGAAGGAAGCACGCCCTTGGTTTTGCAAAGCTCGCCGTTTAACGAAAGCTCTCCCAAAACGGCGGTTTTTTCGCTTGCCTTCGCGCCCTGACCGCTTGCGATTATAAGCGCAAGACAAATTGCAAGGTCAAACGCCGAGCCTTCCTTTCGAAGATAAGCCGGCGCCAAATTAACGGTTATTTTCCCTTCGGGGAAGAAATAGCCGCTGTTTATCATAGCAAAACGCACCCGTTCTTTAGATTCCTTAACGGTTGCGTCGGGCAATCCGACTATATCGAAGGATGATTTCCCTTCGGTGAAGTCGGCCTCTATTTTTACTTTATGACCGTTTATGCCGGTTAGACCAACAGACCATACGGTTGCATACATAATAAAACGACCTTTTTAAACAAAATCAGTAGCCGAATTTTGAGCCGAGAGAATCGTCTTTGTAAATCCAATCTCTAACGTCAACAACGCTGTATTCGTCCTGCGTGTTTCTTATAACGACCTTGGTAATGCCCGCATTGATTATAAGACGCTTGCACATTGCGCAAGAGCTTGCGTTTTCAACGAGCTCGCCCGTTTTTGCATCTCTGCCAACGAGATAAAGCGTTGCGCCGAGCATTTCTTCTCTGGATGCGGCGATTATTGCGTTTGCTTCAGCGTGAACCGAGCGGCAAAGCTCGTATCTTTCGCCTCTTGCAACGTTTAATTTTTCACGAATGCACTCACCGAGGTCTATGCAGTTTTTTCTGCCTCTGGGAGCGCCGGTGTAGCCGGTTGAAATAATGCTATCGTTTTTAACGATTATTGCGCCGAAGTTTCTGCGAAGACAAGTGCCTCTTTCAAGCACCGTTTCGGCAATGTCGAGATAGTAGTTTTCTTTGTCGCGTCTTTCCAAAATGAACACGTCCTTTTCTTTATTTTTATATTAAATCCGAATGTAAAACCGTAACTTCACCGTTTAAGGTGATGCGGAAAACGCCGTAACGAGAGCTGTTCTCTCCTTGTTGCTCAACGGTGAGCCAAATATATTTTTTATCGGCATCAAACGATAAAACCTTTAAATTTTCATAGCCCTGAAGAGAATAGAAGCTGTTAAGCGCTCCGTTTTTTAAGTTAACCTTTCCTATTGCAAGATTTCCCTCGGAAAGAATTAAGCCGTAAACGTTATTTGAGCAAACTGCGGCACGACTAAGCTCAACCGAATATTCGTTATTATCGCGCGAGTTTATGAGCTTAACCTTAACTTCTGTGTCTTTAAACAGCATAACGCCGTTTTCTTTAAAGAAATTAACACCCAAAACCTTCTTTTCGGGCTCGTTTTCAAAAATAAGCGTTATTTCCTGCTTGGCTATATCGTAGCAGTAAAGCTTATCGGCTTTTAAAGCGTAAATGCAGCCCTTTGCAAAATAAAGCTCCGAAACGGGATTTCTATCGTTATAAATCAAGGTAACCAAGCTATCGTTTTTGCCGTTTAAATCGCACTTTTTAAGCTGTGAAGGATTGTTTTCGTCTACGTAATAAATTAAGCCGTTTGCAATTACCGCGGCGTTTACACCCTCTTTAACAAGCTGCTTGTTTTTGGAATCCGAAAGGGTAAAATCACTTTTATAAAGCGTTGCGTTTGAAATATAGTAAATTTCATTTCCGAAAAGAGCAAACGGTATGGGCTTGCCCTCTTTTAAATAAAGCGAGCCTTGGGTTTCCTCGGTTGCGAGATTATATGAAACGAAATTAACGCCCGAATTATAAAATACGTTATCGCCTATTGCCTTGGGAGAAACGGAAAAATTTGCATTTTTCGGCGCAAGCTCTCCAAAAAGGAAAACGAAAAAGCCCAAAAGAGCAAAAACCGAAACGATTGCAAGCGTTAAAAAAAGCTTGAATTTCTTATTTTGAGGCGCTTGATTAACCTCTTCGTTAATCACCGTTTCGTTTTCGGGCTTAATAACCTCATCAGGCGGCAAAAGAGCCGTTGTTTCGGTTCCGCAATGCGAGCACACAACGTCGAATTCTTTTAACTCTTTTCCGCATTTAGCGCATTTCATTTTAAAATCCTCCAAAAAAACTTATATATATTTATTATACAATACACCTAAATATAAATCAAGAAAAAAACTTAAAATCGCAAAAAAGAGCAACATAACATAAAATAATAATAAAACAATCGGAGGAAGATATATGACAACGGTTTTGGTATATAACAATGCAACCAGCAGAATTGAAAGATATTACAAGGAAGAAAACGAGCCTATGCCCTACACCTCAAACCGCTATTTAACGGTGGGTGAATTCAGGGGAAGCTCAAAGGCAAGAATAATTTGGACCGACAGACGTTATATGGAAACCTTTAACGCTTTCAGGCGCTATTACGGCAAAATTATTCCCGTGGGTTACGCTTTCAAAAGAATTTGGGAGGGCGGCCACGGAAAGCAAAGCCAACACTATGCGGGCGGCTCGTTTGACTGCGGTCAAACGTTAAGTGCCGCGGCGCGACGTCAGCTTTGGAACGCCGCCAAAAATTTCGGCAGATGGAGTTACGTTGAGCCGCAAAGCTTAACGCCGAGCTGGGTACATTTTGATAAGCGTCTTTCACCGCCCGCCTGCTCTACCGGCGGATATATAAGAGTTTCCTACGGCTCACGGGGAGTTTACGTACTTATTTTGCAAGACGCTCTTAACGCCTTGGGCTTTACCGGCAGCGGCTTAGACGGCATTTTCGGACAAAGAACGCTTAACGCTTTAAGAAGCTTTCAGCGCCAAAACGGTCTTGCGGTTGACGGCATTTGCGGCTGTCAGAGCTGGCGAAGCATTACAAATCAGGTTGTGGGAATTGGCAAAACCCCAACCGTTATAGACTAGCCCCATATATTTTCGGCACGCTTTTCTTTAAAAAGAAGAGGCACAAGCCCAAAGGGCTTGTGCCTTAATAATTTAAAAATAAAATTATTTCGTGCCGAAAATTCTGTCGCCTGCATCGCCAAGACCGGGGACTATGTAGCCGTGGTCGTTTAAGCAATCATCGATATCGGCGCAGTAAAGCTGAATGTCGGGGTGGTCGCCGATTAAGCGCTCAATGCCCTCGGGAGCTGCGAGAATACAAAGGAACTTAATTTTCTTTGCACCGTAGTTTTTAAGGAACTGAACGGCAGCCGATGCGCTTCCGCCCGTTGCAAGCATGGGGTCTAAAAGCAAAACGTCTCTTTCCGCAATGTCGGAAGGAAGCTTGCAGTAATATTCAACGGGAGCGAGCGATTCGGGGTCGCGGTAAAGGCCTATATGTCCTACCTTTGCCGAGGGAATGAGGCCTATGAGTGAATCGGTCATTCCGAGACCTGCTCTTAAAATGGGAACGAGAGCAAGCTTTTTGCCCGAAAGAACCTTGGCGTGCTTTATTCCAACGGGAGTTTCAACGTCCTTATCGGCAAGAGCCAAATCTCTGGTTGCTTCGTAGCCCAAAAGAAGAGAAATTTCGCCGATAAGCTCTCTGAATTCTTTAACGCTTGTGTCTTTATTTCTTAAAATTGCAAGCTTGTGCTGTACCAACGGGTGTTTTACGTGCATTACGTTTTTCATTTCCATTTTACATTACCTCTTAACAATTTTTATTTTTCTTCGTAATCGGAAATCATATCAATTCTCTTTTGATGTCTGCCGCCCTCGAAGGGAGTATCTAAGAAGAGGTCGACCATATCGCATGCAAGACCGGGGCCAACAACTCTGCCGCCCATGCAAAGAACGTTTGCATCGTTATGCATTCTGGTAAATCTTGCGGAGAAGGTGTCTGAACAGCAAGCCGCTCTAACGCCCTTAACCTTATTTGCTGCCATTGAAATACCAATGCCGGTTCCGCAAACCAAAATGCCAAGCTCGCATTCGCCTTTTGCAACCGCTTCGCCTACTTTAAATCCGTAGGTGGGGTAATCAACCGATGCCTCTGAAAGAGTTCCGTAGTCCTTGTATTCGATGTTTCTTTCATCGAGATGCTTTTTAATTGCTTCTTTTAAAGTAAATCCGCCGTGGTCGCTGCCTATTGCTATCATTTTTCATTGCTCCTTTTTATATTTTTATACTCATTGTATAATTTTTAATATTTTGCGTGCTCCGCCTGTTTTCTTTCAAGGTCAAGCTGCGCCTGCTCCGCCTGTGAAAGACCTAAATAAAACGGCGCGAGGCTTTCGGCGGGAATCGCCGTTTTTGTTGCCGCAATTCTGCAAACGTTTTCGGCATCGGTAAAAAGATTTTCCGAAAGAATAAAAACGTTTGAAAATTCGGGCTTGTTTTCTTTTACGAGATTATAAAATTCCTCGGCGCCTTCGCCCGTAACCGCTATTTTAAGCGAAGTGCCAATTCTTTCTAAAATTTCCTCGTAACCGTAAAGAGAGTCCTCCCAAAGCTTGCCTGCGCCGCCGTAGAAATCAAAAAGCGAGCAGTAAAAGCGTTTGTTTCGGGCGCTCATAACCGATAACACCAAATCGTGCGATTTTCTTGCGTTATAAGCCGCCGCAGTAATTGAAGAAACGCCGCAAGTGAGAATGTTTTTAGGCATTGCAAGACCTTTAACAACCGAAACGCCGATTCTAACGCCCGTAAACGAGCCCGGACCTGCGGTAACGCCTATTACCGAAATATCGTCAAGAGTGAGCTTTGCTTCTTTTAACACCTCGTCGATAAGCGGCATAAGGGTTTCGGCGTGCCCCTTCGAGCTTGTGTTCATTTTTTTAGAAAGAGTAATATCGTAAACCTCGTCGTAAACTGCGGCCGAAACGGTTTTGCCTGCCGCATCTATTCCTAAAATCATTTTTCTTTCCCCTTTCTTATTATAACAGTCCTCTCGTTGCCGTTTCCCGAAATTTCAACGGAAATTGCCTTTTCGGGAATTGCAAACGGAATGTTTTCCGACCATTCCGCCGCAATAATTGAATTTTCAGCGTCAACGTCGTAAAATCCTGTCATGTAAAGCTCGTTTTCACTGCTTATTCTGTAAAAATCGCAGTGCCAAACGGGAATTTCACATTCGTAAATATTTATTATTGAAAAGGTTGGACTGGTAACGAGCGGCGTTTTATCCTCGCCGCCGTATTTTTCGAAAATTCCTTTAACAAGTCCTCTTGCAAAAACCGTTTTGCCCGCACCGAGATTTCCTTTAAAGGCAATAAAATCGCCTTTTTTTATTTCTCCGCTTAAAACAAGCTGTTTTGCAATATTTTCGGTTTCAAGCGGAGTTTTCGTTTTGAAAATATATTCCATTAAAAGAGTCCCGTAATAGTGCCGTCCTCGGCTATGTCTATTTTTTCCGCAGCGGGAACTTTGGGAAGACCGGGCATTGTCATAATATCGCCGGTTAAAACAACGAGGAATCTTGCTCCGGAAAGAATTTTAATTCTCTTAACGTTTATTTTAAAGCCTTTAGGTCTGCCGAGCTTTTTCATATCGTCGGTGAGTGAATATTGGGTTTTTGCAACGCAAATGTAGAAATCTTCAAAGCCGAGCTCTTTAATTTCAGCAAGATTTTTCTTTGCCTCGGCATCAAAAACAACGCCGTCGGCACCGTAAACTCTTTTTGCAAGCTTTTCAATTTTAACCTCTGCGGGCTCGTCAAGCTCGTAGGGATGGCAAAGCTTTTCAATTTCAGTGTTTTCGCAAACCTCGCAAACTCTTTTTGCAAGCTCAATGCCGCCCTCGCCGCCTTTGGTGAATACCTCGGCAACTGCGAAGGGAACGTTTTCTTCCTTACATATATCGGCTACTGCCTGAATTTCGGCATCGGTATCGCTGTAAAAACGGTTAATTGCTATAACGGGAGTTACGCCGTATGCCTTAATATTTGCAATATGTGCGCGAAGGTTTTCGGCACCTGCTTTAAGAGCCTCAACGTTTTCGAGGGTGAGATTTTCCTTTGCAATTCCGCCGTTATATTTAAACGAACGGCAGGTTGCAACGATAACGACGGTATCGGGTTTAAGGTCGGCAATGCGGCACTTAATATCGAGGAATTTTTCTGCGCCGAGGTCGGAGCCGAAGCCTGCCTCGGTAATGCAGTATTCACCGAGCTTTAACGCCGTTTTCGTGGCCGTAACGGAGTTACAGCCGTGCGCAATGTTCGCAAACGGACCGCCGTGAACGAAAGCGGGCACGTTTTCAAGCGTTTGAACGAGATTGGGCAAAAGCGCATCTTTTAAAAGAAGCGTCATTGCGCCCTCGGCCTTTAGGTCGCCGGCGAAAACGGGCTTGCCCTGATAGTTATATGCAACTAAAATAGAAGCAAGGCGCTTTTTCAAATCTTTAATATCGGAAGAAAGGCACAAAATTGCCATAATTTCCGATGCAACGGTAATTGAGAAATGCTCTTCTCTGGGCATTCCGTTAACCTTGCCGCCAAGACCGACTATAACGTTGCGAAGCGCTCTGTCGTTTAAGTCTAAAACTCTGGGGAAAACAATTCTTCTGGGGTCTATTCCAAGCTCATTACCCTGAGTTAAATGGTTATCGAGCATTGCGGAAAGAAGATTGTTTGCCGCAGTAATTGCATGCATATCTCCGGTAAAGTGAAGGTTGATGTCTTCCATAGGCACAACCTGCGAATAACCGCCGCCTGCCGCGCCGCCTTTAACTCCGAAAACGGGGCCGAGAGAGGGCTCGCGAAGAGCCAAAACAGATTTTTTACCAATCTTTTTAAGAGCCTGAGCCAAGCCAACCGAAACGGTGGTTTTGCCCTCGCCTGCGGGGGTGGGGTTAACGGCAGTTACCAAAACGAGCTTGCCGTTTTTCTTATCTTTAAGTCTTTCACAAGCTTCAAGGCTTACTTTTGCTTTGTATTTTCCGTAGGGAATAAGCTCATCATCGGTTATTTCAAGTTGTTTTGCAATTTCGGTGATGGGAAGCATTTTCGCGCTCTGCGCAATTTCGATGTCAGTCAACATAATTTTCATTTTCCTTTCTAAACTTTATTGCCAAAAGCTCATTTTCGGCAATCGTATCGGTTGCAACCATAAGCTTTTTGTTTTCTTTTAATACTTTTTTGGCAACGTTATATTTTTTGGGATGCTCTATTTTAATTTCAAAATCTTCTCCAACCTGATTAAAGGTTAAAACGTCTTTATGTGTTAAAACAAGCTCCTTTAACGTTGCAACGAAAAGAGCGGATTCGTCGATAAAAAATTCTTTATTTTTGTGAAGCTTTTCGGGCTCGCCGTTTAAAACGTCTATATATTCTTTTGAAAGAGTAAGGTTTTTTCTAACCACTTTAAGAACAAAGTTTTCTTCGTTTTCCGAAATTTCGGAATAAAGAGCGCCGCCGTTTTCAAACATTGCGGCATAAGATAACGTCATAAACACCGTTTCGGTGAATTGAAGCCTATCGCAAACAATTTCCGCAAAGCATTCTTTAAGGTCAATTTTATAGGTAAACCCAATCTTTTTTATCTCCGAGCATTTAACAGCCTCGCCGAAAAGCTCCTCGAAAAAGGTCGTGCAATTAAGAGAAGTGGGGAAAAAGCCCAAAATTCCGCGAAAAACCGCGCTTCTGAAGGTAAATCTTTTAATAACTGCCTTGCAGGCGTTTAATTTTTCTTTCAGCTCCGATTTTTCGGCTTCCGTTTGAGCATCTTTAATTTTTTCCGAAATGCTTTCCATTATGCTAACCGAGGAATTAAGAAAAGCGTCTTCCGCTTGGCCGAAAAGAACAGTTGATATACTTTTTTTCATATTAAATCCTCTCTTGCTTCTTTCAAAACGCCGTAAATAAATTCCGAAAGCTCGGGAACTTCTTCATTTTTCTTTTTGTAGAAATCTCTGACCTCGGCTCTGGCACTGCTTTCAACGGCAGCGGAAGTGGTATGAAGAGATTTTGCGGCGTTTAAATAAACGTCGGTTATATAAGGCTTTTCCCTGCATTCCGAAACAATGCAAATAACCTTAACCAAAAATATAAAGCCCGAATGCTTCGGATTAAACCCTCTTTTAAAGAGAATTTCGGAAACCTTTTCAAATGATACCTTGGGATAATAACGTGATTTAACTCGCTCGTTTTTAATTTCTCTAACCGATTTTTCAAGGTCGGAAGCCTTATATGGCGCTATAATAACGCCGCTCGCCTCCGATTCCGTTAAACGGTTTAATGCAATTTCACTTCTCGAATGGGATATTACAATTATATCAGCATTGGGATATTTTTCTTTAATCGCCTTGCAGCTTTCGGCGGCATCAAGAGCCAAATAATCGGTTGAAATTATAAAAATATCGGGTTTAAATTCCAACTCCCCGTTAAACTCCGAGGGCTTTTTCAAAAACGAGCCTATAAGGCTCAAATTCGAGCTTTTATTAACAATTTCTTCGGTTTCTTTAAGAAAAAAAGAGTTATTACATACTATAACGGTATTATATATAGACATAAATTTACTCCTTCTCTTAAAATACTACAATTATTATATCAAATTTATCTTAATTTTACAATGGTTTTAACTTCTTTTTTCGGTTTGAATATAAACTATTTCTTTAACCTTAAAGCCGATAGATTTATAAATTTTACCCGCTTTTTCGTCAAAATAAGTTATAAGCGAAGTTTTGCCCGCTTTTTTAAGGCAGCTTGCGGCGTGCAAAACGATTTTCGAAGCATAACCTCTGTTTCTTGCAAGCTTTGAGGTGGCAACCGCGCCTATTAAAGCGCCGCTTTCGCCTTCGCCCAAAACGGCGGCGGTTGAAAGAGCGTTATTTTCGTCTTTTATAATATAAGTTTTAAGTCCGAGCTTTGCTCGCTCAAACGAGGTTACGTAATATTCGTCCTTTTCGGGCAAAACGAAGCCCACCGACGTTAAAAGATTGTAGCAAAGGTCGTAATCTCTGCCCGTTGCTTCCAAAATCATCTCTTTTTCGGTTTCTTCTTCGCCTTCAAATTCGCAAATGAAAAGCTTTTCCATATCTTCAAAAAGCTTTTCTTCCGAAACCGTTTCTTTAATTTTAAGCGCCTTTAAAAATTCGGTTATTTCCGCTTTTTCGTCTTCGCTCGGCGTTTTTTCAAAAATAAGGTATGCCGAGGGAAATTTAACCGAGATAAGCGAAACCGTTTCACCTTTTTCGTTGAAAACCGAATAGAGTGTTCCTAACCCGAAATTAAAATAAATTGCCTTTATTCCTTTTTTTGAAATGAGATTTTTTTCAAAATCCGAAGGAGCCACAGCCGAAATCATTTTTAACCCTCAATAAAAGCCTTAACCGTTTTAAAAACGGCAACGGCGTCGTTAAGGTCAACCGTTTCGGCGGGAGTGTGAATGTTTCTCACAGGGACTGCAATTGCGCCCGTTTTTGCGCCGCCCTTGGTGTATTGAAGTGCCGCCGCATCGGTTGATGCGTAATCTTTAATGTCTGCCTGAGCTAAAACCTCTGCTTTTTTTGCGGCTTCAAAAAGCTCGCCCACAAGCTCGGAGTTGCAAATTATGCCGGCATCGGCAATTCTTATGCCCGCACCCTTTGAAAGCTCGGTTCCTTTTCTCTTTGCGCCAGGCAGAGCGCCCGATGAAGAAACGTCAATTGCAAGACAAATATCGGGTTCAATATCGAAGCCGACTGTTTTTGCGCCTCTTAAACCAACCTCTTCCTCAACGGTGAAGCAAAAATAAAGCTCGTAATCACTTTTTTTAACGCTTTTAATAAGCTCGAAAAGAATAACGCATCCGAGCTTATTATCAATTGCACGGGAGGTCATTTTTTCGCCCATTAAAGCCGCCGTTGTTTCGGGTGCGCCCGCAGTTAAGGGAGGCAAAATTTTCTCCGCATCACACTTGTTTCCTGCGCCGACGTCTATATAAAGGTCGGTTATTTTAAGCTCGTCGAGCTTTGCGTTTTGTTCGGGAGCAATAACGCCCGTTACACCGTTTGCAAAGCTGACTCTGCGGTAGATAAGACCTTTTAAGTTAACTCCGCCGAGTGCGGAAAAGCGAATAAATCCGTTTTCCTCCGCATAAAGCGAAATTATGCCTATTTCGTCGGCGTGCGCCGTTATTAAAAGCTTTTTTGCGCCCGAATTTTCTTTTTTGCAAACGAGATTTCCGCGTTTATCGAAATAAACCTCGTCGCAAAACGGCTCGGCTTTTTCTTTGTAATAGTTTAAAAGATTTTTTTCAAAGCCCGAGGGCGCTAATATTTCAAGCGTTTTTTCAAACTCGTTAAACAATGCTTTAATCATGGTTAAATCCTTTCGTTTAAGGCTTCTATTGCCTTTATAAGTGATGAAATATCGTTTTCATCGGCAATTCCGAGCGGTGTGTTTGCATTTTTAACGGGAAGCGAAAGGGTTAAAACCGCCGCTCCGCCATTAGATGCCGCAATTTCGCCCGCACCGTTTGCATCACCCTTTTGAAGCAAAAGCTGATAAGGTATTTTTTCTTCTTCAAACACCTCTTTTGCTTTAACGAAAAGCTCTGCATCGGAAAATGCGGTTTGAGTAAATCGGGTTAAAGCAATACCGCCGCCCATTTTCAGTTCGTTTTCGGCGCAGGCAAAATCAAGATAAACCGCAATATCGGGTTTTAAATAAAACGCCGCCGTTTTAGAGCCTAAAAAGCCCGTTTTTTCACATACCGCAAAAACGAAAAAGGTGTTGTATTTCGGTTTTTTCTTAATTATCTCAATTAAAGCGTAAACGCTTGCTCTCGTTTCAACCGATTTTGCAAAAATTTTGTTTCCCTCTTTAAAAAATGCGGGAGCAAAGCAAACGGGAGCGCCCTCGCAAAGCTCCTTTTCGGCGGAACGAAGGTTTTCAAAGCCGAAATCAACCGATAATTCCTCGGTTTTTAAAAGCCTTTTTTTGTCTTCCTCGCTTGAAAGATGAACGGGAATTTGACTTATAACGCCGAGCCTTCCGTTTGCCGAAACCTTTTTACCGAAAAGCGATTCGGGCGCAGTTTTTCCCACTGCCGTAAGACGCGCGTTTCCGTTTTCGTCAAAACCCGAAATTAAAAATCCGTTTTCATCAAGCGGCGCAAAAAAGCAAACGGTTTTTTCGCGGCTTTCGCCCGAAACGAAAGCAGCCAAATCGCCCGAGGGCAAAATTTTAATTTCGGCATAGTCTTTAATTTCGTTTATAATCGTTTCTTTAATTTGAGCCTCAAAGCCCGAAACACCCGAGGAGATGCAAAGATTTTTTAAAAGCTCCATAATATCACCTCAAAAAGCGAAGCGCCGCATTAAAGGCGGCCTCTATATCGAGCTTATTGCAAAGCTCAACCGCAGTGTGCATACTTTTTATGGGCACCGATATAAGCGCAGTTTTAACGCCTGCTTCACAGCTTGAAATCAAATCGGCATCGGTTCCCGTTTTGCCGCCCATAACCTCTTTGGTGTGAGGAATTTCGTTTTCAATGCAAAGCTTAATTATATTTTGAGTCATCTCGTTATTCAAAACGGGCGAAACGCCGATTGCCGCACCGCTTCCCAAAGGCTTTGCCTTTCTTTCGGAAACGCCCTCCGATAAGGCAAAGGTTACGTCGAAAACGATGGCAGAGGAAATATTTTCGTTATGGCAAACCGTTTTAGCGCCTCGGCATCCCGCCTCCTCCTCGGAGGTGAATGCAAAAATATAGCTTCTGTTCGGATTATTTTCTTTTGAAAGCGCTTCAATTAACATAAGCGAAATCAAACAGCCTATTCGGTTGTCAAGGGCGCTAGCCGTTATTTTGTTTTCCGAAAGCAGTGTAAATTCTCTTTCGTATAAAACGGGCGCGCCTATTTTAACCTGATTTGTAAGCTCGTCTTCGCTTAATCCCGTATAAATTAAAAGCTCCTCGCTTGTCAATGCCGCTTCGGCGTCTTTCTTTTTAAGGGCGGTGGCAGAAATTTTTCGGCTGCCCAAAATTTTAAGAGGAGAACCGATAACGGTGCGAATATCTGCGCCAAAGGGCGAAATAACCTTAATGTTTTCGCCGCAAATCTCGCTTACCGACATATTAACCTCGTCGTAATGCGAGGCTATTAAAATTTTTTCTTCACCGTTTCCAACACGGGCAACAACGCTTCCGCCTTTTGAAACGGAAACGTCATCGGCATATTCTTTTATAAGCGAAACAAGCTTTTCCTTATCGCCCTCATGAGAGGTGGGAAGATACATTTCGCAAAGGCGCTTTAAAACGTTAGTTATTTCCATTTATTTTTCCTTTCAAAGAGCGTTTACAAGCTCGCAAAAGCGATTTCCTCTCTCCTCGAAATTTTTAAACTTATCAAAGCTTGCCGATGCGGGCGAAAGCATAACCACGTCGCCCTTTTCGGCTCTTTCAAAAGCCGCTTTAACGGTTTGGTCAAATTCCTCGCAAACGATAATTTCCATATCTTTTTTTGCCGAAATTACCGCATTTTTAATTTTTTCGGCGGTATCACCCGTTAAAACAAGCGTTTTAACTCTTTCGGCAACGGTTTTTCCAAAATCGGTGTAATCCAAATGCTTATCGTAGCCGCCTGCGATTAAAATGATTTTTTTATCAAACGACAACAGTCCCGCCGTTGAGCGCGAGGGGCTGGTGCCTATTGAATCGTTATAAAACGAAACGCCGTTAACCTCTCTTATAAACTCAATTCGGTGCCTTACTCCGCCAAAATTTTGCGCAACCTTTTTAACGGTTTCTTTTGAAACGTCGCCGTAAACCGCCGCAATTGCCGCCATATAGTTTTCAACGTTATGCTCGCCGGGAATTTTGATATCTTTTTTATCTAAAATAAACTCGTCTTTAAAATAAATTTTTCCGTTTTCCTCAAAAACGCCGTCTTTCGAGGCGCCTTTTTTTGAAAAATATATTACCTCGCCCTTTGCCTCGCTCTTAAAGCCGTTGGTTATTTCGTTATCGAAATTCAAAATTACCTTATCCGCCTTATTTTGATAAAGGAATATGTTCTTTTTAGCCTCGATATATTCTTCGAAATCCTTATGCTTATCGAGATGGTTGGGCGCCAAATTTGTTACCACCGAAACGGCGGGACTTTTTTTCATTGTGTGAAGCTGAAAGCTCGAAAGCTCCAAAACAACGAGGTCGTCTTTATTCATTTCAAAGGCTTTATGGCAAAGGGGTGTGCCTATATTTCCGCCGAGCCACACCTTTTTGCCCTCGGTTTTCAGCATTTCGCTTATCAGAGTTGTGGTGGTGGTTTTGCCGTCGGAGCCGGTTACCGCAATAATTTTTGCGGGACAAAGCTCAAAAAGCATTTCTATTTCACTCGTAAGATATGCGCCTCTTTTAACCGCTTTTTCAATGCCTTTTTCGTCAAAACGCATTCCGGGCGAGCGGAAAAGAATATCTTCGTCTATATTTTCAAGATATTTTTCACCCAAAACAACTCGGTCGGGGGTTATTCCGTCGGGTAGCGTTAATTTTTCGTTTTTATCTCTTACGGTTATAATGCCCCCGAAGCTTTTTAACCAGCTTATAAGCGGAAGATTGCTCACTCCCGCTCCCAAAATTGCTATTTTTTTATTTGCAACAAATCGGCGAAATTCTGATTCGGTCATTATCTTCATCTCTCCCAATAGGCACAATGCGCGAAAGCGCACCGTATTTTGCCTCAATATATTTAAGATTTTTCTTTTTTTGCCCCAAAGCCATTGAAAGCTCGTTCGGACAAACCTCAAAAACGGGGTTTCTCGTTTGTTTTTTTTGCATTATCGCATCTATTTTTTTGCGGTAAATTTCCGAATAAACAAGCTCACCGAAGGCAGCGTGATACGGTCCTGCCACTATACTTTCGGGCGAGATATCGGAATGAAGCCCCATTCGAATTACCTTAATTCCGTTTTCGTTAAAAAGCTCATACATCTCGGCAGTTAAATCCACTGCCGTTTCGAGCGAATAAGGCGTAAATTTACCTTCGTTATAAAGTGTTTCAAGCTTGGTGTTTTTTATTACGAGCGTTGGATAAATTCTAACGCCAAACGGCTTTATTTCTAAAATTTTTCTTGCCGTTTCAAGCGTTTTTTCGGGTGTATCGAGCGGTAACCCCGGCATAAATTGAAGAATAAGCCTGATTCCCGCCTCTTTAAGAAGACGGCTCGCCTTAACCGTATCTTCCGCAGTATGCCCTCTTTCCGAAGCCGCCAAAATTTCATCGTCCATACTCTGTGCGCCGAGCTCTAAATCGGTTACGTTATATTTTTTTAAAATTTCAATAATTTCCTCATCAACTGCATCGGGCCTTGTGGATGCTCTTATTCCCGTTATTTCGCCGTAAGCCAAAAACTCGTTTGCAACCTTTAAATATTCAACCATAAGGTCTTTTTCTATTGCGGTAAAGCTTCCGCCGAAAAATGCAATTTCCGCTTTTTTGCCTTTTAACCCCTTAACCGCTTTTTTCAAGATTTCTCTAACCTCGCTTGGCGTGGGGGCTTTGCCTTTGCCCGAAATTTTCACCTGATTGCAAAAAACGCAGGTGTGCGGACAGGCAAGATGCGGAATGAAAATTCCAATGTTTGCGTGTTTCACAGTCCCATAAGGGCAAGAGCGTCCCTTGCCGCCTCCTGTTCAGCTTCCTTTTTGCTTCGGCCTTTTCCTTTTCCTATAACGTTGCTGTTAAGCCATACCTCGCAAAAGAAGGTGCGGTCATGCGCGGGGCCTTCCTCGCCTACCATTCGGTAGCTTAACATTTCGCCCTTGTTTTGCTGAATAATTTCCTGCAAAACTGTTTTGCAATCTTTATTTACCTTGCCTTTAACGGCGTCGTCAACGTATTTTTCCAAAAAAGGAAGCACGAAGCTTTGCGCTTCGTTCATTCCGCCGTCGAGATATATTGCGGCAATAAGTGCCTCGAAGGCATCGGCAGTTTGAGCGTCTTTTTTGCGATTGCTCTGAAATTCGCCCTTGCCGAGCTTTATTGCAGGCTCTAAATTTATCTCCTTCGCATAAATGCAAAGCGCCGATTCACAAACGAGAGCCGCTCTTAATTTTGAAAGCTCGCCCTCGCTCATATCTTTAAATTTTCGGCACAAAAATTCGGCGGCGGTGAAATTCAAAATGCTGTCGCCCAAAAATTCAAGGCGCTCGTTGCTTTGAATATGCCTTTCGTTTGCAAAGGAAGAGTGAGTGAGCGCTCTTTCCAAAAGCGCTCTGTTTTTAAATTCGTAGCCACCGTATTTCAAAACCGCGTGATTTTTCAAAAAAATCAATCCTCCAAAAAAAATGAGCCGTTAAACTTTTAACGGCCCCTTTTTGTTACATTAATGCTTCAATTTGAGTTACGACGTCGCCAACCGTCTTTACATTTTCAATCTTTTCGTCGTCTATCGAAATTTCAAACTCCTGCTCGATTGCCATAATAAGCTCAACGATATCGAGTGAGTCTGCCGAAAGGTCTTCAACAAAGGCGGTTTCTGCCGTTATTTTTTCTTCCTCTATATCAAACTGCGCTGCAATAAGATTTCTTGTCTTTTCAAAAACCATTGAAAAATCCCCCTATAATATTTTTATTCATTATATTTAGCTTTATGTAATAATATAATAACATTTTTAATAGAAAAAGTAAACAGTTTTTTTGCTTTTTTATTTTTCTTTTTTATATTTTATTCTGTCTGCTATTGAAATATCGCGGCTACCCAAGTTAAAGCCGATAAGCGCGAGAATGGGAGTGAGAAGGAAAAGGAAAGGAATTATATATCTCCAACCTGCGCTTTCCTCCAAAACGTAATAAATTCCAAAAAAGTTATAGCGTGATATTAAGAAAAGCATTAACGCGGCGCCCTGTTGAAATACGGTGAAGAGAAGATAAAGAATTATGCTGGGAAGCTCAAACAAAACTGCGCCCAAAAAGGCATCTAACCTAACCTTGCCGAGCGTTATTTTGCCGTTTCCGTTGCCCGTTGCGCCAAGCGTTTTAAAGCCGAATTTCCAAGCTTCTAAATAAGCCATCGAATAAATTACAATTGAAGGCACGCCCGAAACGAACAGAAGCTGCCACCAGCCCTTGCCGAAAAAGGCTATTACTCCGAGGCACATAAAAAGCGTCATGAGCGACGAAATTGCCTGATAGAGAAAAAGCTTACCCATATATGAAAAAATGCCTTTGGTTCCCAAAACTGTTCAGTCCTTTTTTTCCGTTATTTTTTTGTCTTTAACCTGCAAAATTTTGTCCGATGCCTTTAAAGCGGCGGTGCGGTGGCTAACCGCAATAACCGTTTTGTTTGCCGCCCTTAAATTTTTAAGCAAGCGCTTTTCGGTTTCGGCATCGAGAGCGCTGGTTGCCTCGTCTAAAAGCAAAACGGGAGCGCCGTGCAAAACCGCGCGGCATATTGAAAGCCTTTGACGCTGACCTTCCGAAAGCCCCGTGCCAAGCTCCGATAAAACCGTTTCAATTCCTTGGGGAAGCTCGGAAACAAACTCCGCGCAGGAAATTGAAATTGCATCGTTTATTTCTTTTTCGGAAAAATCTCTTCCGAAGGTTACGTTTTCTTTAACCGTTCCCGAAAAAAGCTCAAAGCTTTGCGGAACGTAGGCAAAAAGCGAGCGGCTTTCCTTTGAAATTTCGGTTTCAAAATCTTTTCCAACCGCTTTTATACTGCCGGTATAATTTGAATAAAGCGCAAGCAAAAGATTTATTGCGGTGGTTTTTCCCCCGCCCGATTTGCCTGCAAAGCTTACGAATTCGCCCGCCTTAATTTCAAACGATGCATTTTCAAGCACCGTTTCTTCTCGGTTGGGATATTTAAAGGTAACGTTTTCAAAAACCAATTTTTCAAAATCATTCGGCACCTTTTCGCCCTGCTTCTCGTCTTCAAGGTTGGAAAGCTCGGCGAGCCTTTCGGCAGATGCGGTTGTTTGATAATATTTTGGAATTAAATTGGAAAGCGCCGCAAAAGGCTGATTTATTTGAGAAACGAGCTGCAAAACGGCGGTAAAAGTACCGAAGGTGAAGGCGGGATTTCCGTTAAAAAGCTGAAAACCGCCCCAAACTATTGCAAAAAGGCTTCCCAATCTGAAAACCGTTTCCAAAAGTCCCGATGATAAAATGCCAACCGTGCGACGCTTTAAACGGGCTTTAAAGGAGTCTTCAATAAAGCCGTCGCTCATCTCGGTTGCCTTGTCTTCCGCCGAAAAAGCCTTGAAAACCGAAAGTCCCGCAAGAATTTCCTGCCATTTCGATTTAAGCCTTCCTTCGCTTTCCTGCACTAATTTATGATATTTTTTAACCGTTTTCTTCAAAAGCTTTAAAACCATAAAGGTAATAACGCCGCCAACACATAAAATTAAGGTAAAGGTAACGTCAAGCTGAAGAAGCACTATTAACGTGAGCAAAATTTTAATGCTAAACTGCACGAAATGCGGCAAAATACCCATAACGCCGTCGGCAACCACGGCGCTGTCGGCAGACAAACGGTTTATAACCTCGCCGCTGTGAAATTTGGTTTGCTCACTGTATTTTTTTAAAACAAACGCCGAAAAAAAGCGGCTCTTCATATCGCTTTCGAGCCTTGCCTTAATTCTTTCCTCAAAAAATCGGCAAATAAGCTGGAAAAAAACCTGCATTAAACCGAAAACCGCCATAATAATTGCGGCGGCTATAAAAGGAACGATATTTTCATTTATTGCGGTTGCGGCGTCAACCACGTTTTTGGAAAAAAGAGCGTATAAAACGGACGCAACCGAAACAGCTCCGTAACCGATTATTAAAAAAATTATCGGCAAAAGCTGTTTTTTAAAGGTATTCTTTAAAAGTCCGTTATCGTTAATTTTCACTTTTTAACCTCTTTTTGCTTTGTTTTTTCTCGTAAGCGTTCTTATTCCCGTTAAAATTCTTTTAAGCGCCAAAAAGGGAAGTCGGATTATAAAAAGCTTGCTCCACAAAAAATCGTAGGCTTTAATTTTAGATTCAATGGGATAATATTTCTTTTCTTTTCGGTAAAAGGCAACCAAAACGCCCAAAATTTGCTCTTCTTTAATGCCTTTTTCCATTTTAAGCTGATTATCGCCCATAAATTTATAGCATCCGTTTTCGTCTTTTCCGAAGCAACGGTGCAAAACGAGCTTGCCGTTAGCTCGACGGTAAAGCGTTATATCGTATTTTTCAGGCTTGGTTTCCTTTTGAATTATAACCGAATCGCGCCTGTTTCGAATTAGCGGCCACATTGAGTTGCCAACGGGTACGCAAGTGAAAAATCCGTCGCGCTCCATAACCGTTTCTACGTTTGAAAATTCCTTCATTCTTCCAAAAGCCCTGCCGTTTCGCATTTTTCAATAAAAGTTTTAACGTCGTTTTTTGCCATTCTGTCGGTAACCGCATATTCGTCTAAAACGGCGGCAACCAATTCGTCCTCGGTTGCGCCCTTGGAAAGAATTTGCCAAAGGAATGCGCCCGTTTCGTTTAACGTTATAAGTCCGTTAAAGCTTCTTGAGGCCTCTCCGACGGCAACAACAACCATATTGCCTGCAACCTCTCTTAAAACAAAGCCTTCTTTTATTTTCATTTTCTTCTCTTTCTCTCCGAAAGGAGTTTGAATTTTTATTTGTTTAATACCGCGCCGTAGGCAACTCTTGCCGCCTCTTGCTCCATATTGCAACGAAGCCTGAAAAACGGGACCGCGGTGAAAATTTCATTTAAAAGCGCCATAAACTTTTCGTTTTCTTCGGGTGTTCTTATTCGGTGGGTTTGCCCCAAAAAGAGAGGAAGCGCCTCTTTAACGCTCATTTTTTCAACCGAATTTTCCTTTGCTCTTTCCAAAAAGTAAATTGCCTTTACCGGCACCTTTTTGTTAACCGATAAATCGCTTTTACCCGAAAAAGGAGTGCCGCAGGCGTATAAAACGCCGTTTTCGCATTTTATTGCGGGCTTATCATCGTTTAAAATATAGGCTCTTTCGCCGAACTCTTTAAGCCAAAGCGAAGTGTGGGTGGACTTACCCGTGTTGGGATTTGCCGAAAACATATATGCCTCGTTATTTAACACGACGGTTGACGAGTGAAGCAAGCAGCCCCCGAAATTAACGAGCTTTCTGAAAAAAGCGCCTCCCAAAAAAAGATATTCGCTTTCCTCAATGGTAATTTTCGGATTTTCCCGCTGCTTTTGCTCAATAAATTCAAGAGGAATATTTATTTCAATGTTACATTTTTCCGTAAATTCGGTTTTAAACTGCTCCGAACGCTCGCGAAGCAGCTTGAATTTCGGCTCGTAATTAACGATTAAGTCGGCTATTTTATAGCTCTCCATTTTAATCACCTTATATATTATACAACCTTTTTTAAATAATTTCCACATTTTTTTGCAATTTTATCATATTAAAAGGTTATATTAAAAAAATTCACAATATATTAACTAATATTCCTCTTGACAAATTGGCAAAATAGTAGTAAATTATATGCGTTAGCACTCGAAAGAGCAGAGTGCTAAAAACGGAGGAATGCAAAATGGAGCTTTCCGAAAGAAAGAAACGAATTTTAAAATCGGTTATAGAACTTTATATTGCCTCCGGCGAGCCGGTTGGCTCGAAAAACGTTTCGCAAAGGCTTAACGAGGAAATTTCTTCGGCAACCGTGCGAAACGAAATGGCGCAGCTTGAAGATTTAGGTCTTTTAATGCAGCCGCACACCTCGGCGGGCAGAATTCCCTCGGTTGAAGGCTACCGCTACTTTTTGAAAAATTTGATGGTAACCGATTCCTTAAAGCCCGAAGAAAAAAATAAAATAGATAAAATCGTTAAAGAGCTTACAAACGATATGTCGGTGCTTCCCAAAAGGTTTGCCGCCGCCGCAAGCGATTTAACGGGCTGCACCTCGGTTAATATAACGCCGCTTAATTCGTCGCCCATCTCGCATTTCGAGGTGGTTGCCGCCGCAAAAAACATAACGGCACTGCTCGCAGTTAACGCCGCAGGCTCGGTTAAAACCAAAATTATTATGACTCTTTCGGAAATAAGTGCCGAAAGCGCCGCGGTTTTCACCCGAATTTTAAACACTCATCTTTCACTTTCAACCCCCACCGCAATAACCCCCGCACTTTACAGAAAGGTTGAAAACGAGGTTAAAAAATATTGCCCCGAAATGATGTTCGTAATGCCCGCGGTTAAGGAAGCCGTTAAGGAGCTTCAGGGCTATGAGGTTAACGTTGGCGGAGAAACCAAAATTTTCTCATACCCCGAATTTTCCGACGTAACCAAGGCAAAGGCATTTTTAAATCTTCTTAACGAAGAGGAAAAAATAACGCGCTTGGCGCTCGACCTTCCCGAAGGAATAAACATCGATATTGTAACCAACAGCGCGCTTTTGCCGCCCGAAGGAATGAGCGTTATTTCAACTGCCTACAAGGTTGGCGATTTAACCAGCGTTTTGTGCGTTTTCGGCCCCAAACGAATGAACTATTCCGATATTAAACCGAAATTAAGCTATTTTACCAATCAAATTAACGATATTATAAGAAAATCTATGTTTGAAGAGCCCGACGGAAACAAGAAATTCGAAATACAGTGAGGTTTATAATGAACGACGAAGAAATTAAAGAAACGGCTCCCCAAGAGGAAGCCGCTCCCAAAAAGGCAAAAAAAGCAAAAGCTGATAAAGTCGCCGAATTAACCCTTGAAATAAAGGAAAAGGACGATAAATATTTAAGGCTTTTGGCGGAATACGACAACTATAAAAAGCGCACCGCAAAGGAAAGAGATTTAATTGAGCTAAACGCAACGGCGCATACTCTCGGCGCAATTTTACCGCTTGCCGACAGCATTGAAAGAGCCGCAAAAAGCACGGGTGATGCCGAAAGCATTAAATCGGGCGTTGATATGGCTTTAAAATCCTTTATGGCGGAGCTTATAAAGGTCGGCTTGGAGGAAATTCCCACCGATATTCCCTTTGACCCCAATCTTCACAACGCGGTTATGCACGTTGAAGACGAAGCCAAGGGCGAGGGCGAAATCGTTGAGGTTTTCCAAAAGGGATATCGCTTTAAAGATAAGGTAATTCGCTACGCAATGGTTAAAGTTGCGAACTAAATTATAAAACAATAACTTATTATATGGAGGAAAAACATTATGGCAAAAATTATAGGCATTGACCTCGGTACAACAAACTCATGCGTCGCTGTTATGGAAGGCGGCGAGCCCACCGTTATCGCAAATGCGGAAGGCGCAAGAACAACTCCTTCCGTTGTTGCATTTTCAAAAACAGGCGAGAGAATGGTTGGTCAGATTGCAAAACGTCAGGCTATTACCAATCCCGACAGAACCATCAGCTCAATTAAAAGAGAAATGGGCACCTCTCACAAAGAGAGCATAGACTCAAAAGAATATTCTCCCCAAGAGATTTCCGCAATGATTCTTCAAAAGCTTAAAGCAGATGCCGAAGCATATCTCGGTGAAAAGGTAACCGAAGCGGTTATAACCGTTCCCGCATATTTCTCCGACACACAGCGTCAGGCAACCAAAGACGCAGGCAAAATTGCAGGTCTTGAAGTTAAGAGAATTATAAACGAACCCACCGCAGCCGCTTTCGCATACGGTATGGATAAGGAAAAAGACCAGAAAATTATGGTTTACGACCTTGGCGGCGGTACCTTCGACGTTTCTATTCTCGATATAGGCGACGGCGTTTTCGAGGTTATGGCAACAAACGGTAACACCCGTCTCGGCGGCGACGATTTCGACGAAAGAATTATAAAATACATCGCCGAAGAATTCAAAAAAGAAAACGGCGTTGACCTCACCAAAGATAAAATTGCTTTGCAAAGACTTAAAGACGCCGCAGAAAAAGCTAAAATCGAGCTTTCGGGCATGCAGCAGACCTCTATAAATCAGCCCTTTATGTCGGTTGACGCAAACGGCACTCCCTTACACCTTGATATGACTCTCACCAGAGCAAAATTCAACGATTTAACCCGCGACCTCGTTGATGCAACCATGATTCCCGTTAAGCAGGCAATGCAGGATGCAAATCTCTCTCCCTCGGATATAGATAAGGTTATTCTCGTTGGCGGCTCAACAAGAATTCCCGCCGTTCAGGAAGCCGTTAAGGCGTTCACCGGCAAAGAGCCTCACAAGGGCATTAACCCCGACGAATGCGTTGCGCTCGGCGCCGCAATTCAGGGCGGTGTTTTGCAGGGCGACGTTAAGGGCATTGTTCTTCTCGACGTTACTCCTCTTTCTCTCGGTGTTGAAACTCTCGGAAACATCACCACTAAAATAATTGAAAGAAACACCACCATTCCCGTTAAAAAGAGCATGGTTTTCTCCACCGCGGCAGATAATCAGCCCGCCGTTGAAATTCACATTCTTCAGGGCGAACGCGAAATGGCAAAAGATAACAAAACTCTCGGCAGATTTAATCTCGACGGCATTGCTCCCGCTCCCAGAGGCGTTCCTCAAATTGAGGTTACCTTTGATATCGACGCCAACGGCATAGTTAACGTTTCGGCTAAAGACCTCGGCACCAATAAGGAGCAGCATATCACCATCACCGCTTCAACCAATATGTCCAAAGAAGAAATAGACAAGGCTGTTAAAGAGGCTGAAAAGTTTGCTGACGAAGATAAAAAGGCAAGAGAAGCCGTTGAAGCCAAAAACGGTGCAGAGCAGCTTTGCTTCCAGATTGAAAAAGCTCTCGACGATGCGGGCGATAAGTTAACCGACGAAGAAAAAACAACAATGAGAGATGAAGTTAACAAAGTTCGCGAAACCTTGAAAAACGGCGATACCGCACAAATTAACGAAGCAAAATCGGCTCTCGAAAAGAAATTCTACGAATACGCCGCAAAGCTTTATCAGCAGCCCGCAGGCGCTGAAGGTGCCGCTCCCGAAGGCGCGGTTAACCCCGACGGAACCGTTAACACCGGATTCTCCGACGAACAGAAATAAACTTATAACCAATGCCTTTAAGGTCGAAAATCTCGGCCTTAAAGGCCGTTTATTCGAAAGGTGAAGACAGTATGTCCGACAAAAGAGATTACTACGAGGTGCTCGGTCTTAAAAAGGGCGCATCGGCAGACGAAATCAAAAAAGCCTACCGTAAGCTTGCAAAGCAATATCACCCCGACTTAAACCCCGGCAATGCAGAAGCCGAGGTTAAGTTCAAAGAGGTTAACGAGGCCTACGAGGTTTTATCCGACGACCAAAAAAGAGCCAAATACGACCAGTTCGGCTTCGCAGGGGTAGACCCCTCCTACGGCGCCGGCGCAGGTGCGGGCGGCTACGGCGGTTTTTCCGATTTCAACGTTGATATCGGCGATATTTTTTCAAGCTTTTTCGGCGGCAATACCCGAAGAAGCAATCCCAACGCCCCCGAAAGAGGCGAGGACCTCCGTTACAGCGTTATTTTAAATTTGCGAGAGGCTGTTTTGGGTTGTAAAAAAACGGTTGAATACACACGCCGTGAAAAATGTCATGATTGCGGCGGAAGCGGCGCAAAGAAGGGAACAAGCCCTGAAACCTGTCCCGTTTGCCGCGGCACAGGTCAAGTAAGACGTCAGCAGCAAACAATGTTCGGCGCTTTCCAATCGGTTACCGCCTGCTCAAACTGTAACGGCACGGGTAAGGTTATAAAAACCCCCTGCGACGTTTGCAGAGGCACGGGCAGAGTAAGCAAAAAAATAGTAAGAGAAGTAGATATTCCCGCAGGAATTGATAACGGTCAAACCCTTCGTGTTGAGCGTCAGGGAAATTCGGGATTAAGAGGCGGAATCTCTGGCGACCTTCTCATAACCGTTTCGGTTGCGAGAGATTCCTTTTTCACCCGTTCGGGAAGCAATTTAACCTGCGAGCTACCCATAACCTTCGTTGATGCGGCGCTCGGCTGCACCGTTAACATTCCCGTTATAGACGGCGGCACCGAAAAGCTCGTTATTCCCGAAGGAACTCAAAACGGCGCGGTTTTGAAGCTTAAAGGAAAAGGTGCCTACATAATAGGCTCAAGCCGCAGAGGCGACCAGCTCGTTACCGTAATCGTTGAAACTCCCAAAAACCTTTCTTCAAAGCAAAAGGAAGCTTTAAGGAGCTTCGATTCGCTTACAAGCGAAAAAAATTACGAAAAACAAAAAGCTTTTGCAAAACACAGAAAATAACTTAAATTTCGCTTTAAAACGTCATTTTTCATTAAAAGCTCTCTTTTTGAGAGCTTTTTCTTTTGTCTGATTATGTATAAATTGTTACCTTTTTGTAATATTTCTCTTGATTTTTGAAAACGGGTATAGTATAATTAAAATGCAGACCGTTTTTTAAAAAAACGGTTAAAAAAATTTTAATGGAGGAAAAAAAGAAAAATGGACAAATTTTTCAAAATTTCCGAGCGTGGTTCAACCGTTAAAACGGAAATCATCGCCGGTCTCACCACATTTTTCGCAATGGCTTACATCATCATTGTAAACCCCAACCAGATTACGGGCTTTGAAAACCTTCCGTCAATTTGGAACGCAGTTTACATCGCATCAATCCTCGTAGCCGTAATCGGCACACTTCTTTACGCCTTCTATGCAAAGCTTCCCTTTGCACAGGCTTGCGGAATGGGACTTAACTCCTACTTCTTCACATCATTCATTCTTCCGCAGTTAATTAAAGGCGGCGACCCCGTTAAGGGTTATCAGGCAGGTCTTGTTATAATTCTTCTTTCGGGTATTATCTTCTTAATTCTTTCCATCACAGGCGCTCGCGCTTACATTGCAAAAGCAATGCCCGACTGCATTAAGAAGTCTATTCCCGCAGGTATCGGTCTTTTCATCGCATTCATCGGTTTCCAGAACGTTGGCATTATTCAGGATAACCCCTACACCCTCGTTCAGTTCGTTAAGATTAACGGCGTAGAGTGGGCTACTATTGCTCCCGCAATAATCGCTTTACTCGGCTTCATCATTATTGCCGTTCTTGCCAAACTCAAGGTTAAGGGCGCTGTTTTAATCGGCATCTTGGCAACCTCTGTTATTTACTATCTCGCAACCTGGACTCTCCCCTCTTTCGACCTCGGTCAAATCGGCCAGTCCTTCGTTGACTTCGGCACCATCGGCGTTACCGGCGTATTCAATCCCGAATCTTGGGCAAACGCATTCTCGCCCGAATTCGTTGGCGGCATATTCAGCGCAATTATGCTCATCGTAACCTTCTGCTTGGTTGATATGTTCGACACCATCGGAACTCTTTACGGCTGCGCATCTGAAGCTAACATGCTCGACGAAAACGGCGACCCCGTTGATATCGACAAATCTATGACCGCAGACGCAGTTGCAACCGTTTCCGGCGCAGTTTTGGGCACCTCCACCTGCACCACCTTCGTTGAATCTGCATCGGGCGTTGCAGCAGGCGGCAGAACCGGTCTTACAAGCCTTGTAACCGGCCTTTGCTTCTTCGTTTGCCTCTTCCTCGCTCCCTTCGCAGGTCTTATCCCCGCAGCAGCAACTGCTCCCGCCCTCATCTACGTTGGCGTTTTAATGCTCAAAAACTTTGCAAAAATCGATATGAGCGATATGAGAAATGCAGTTCCCGCTTTCCTCGCTCTTATCATGATGCCCCTCACCTACTCCATAGCTAACGGCATCGGTATTGCTTCTATTGCTTACACCTTAATCACTCTTTGCACCGGCAAATTCACAAAGAAAGATATCCCCGTAACAATAATTGCAATCCTCTTCGTTTGCAAATTCGTATTAAGCACCTATTAATTTTATTAAGCTTAATATTGAGTCGGCAGAGAAATTTCTCTGCGGACTTTTTTTATTATTTTCTAAAAAACTCTATTATTATTTAAAATTATATGATATAATAGTAAGTTGAAATAGAGTTTATTTTTGGAGGGTTTTTATGGTTACCGAAATTATCGCGGTTGGCACCGAGCTTCTAACGGGCGACACCGTTAACACCAACGCGTCTTTCATTGCAAGCGAGCTTCAAACTCTCGGCGCGGGCTGTGTTTGGCAATCGGTTGTGGGCGATAATCCCGAACGTATGACAAGAGCCCTTCAAACCGCTTTGAAAAGAAGCGAGCTTATAATTTTAACGGGCGGCCTCGGTCCCACCGAAGACGATATTACCAAGGAAATCGCCGCCTCTCTTTTGGGACTTCCGCTTTTTGAAGATGCAAAATGTATGGCCGATATTGCCTCGTTTTTTGAGAGAAGAGGCAAGGAAATGCCCGAAATTAACAGAAAACAGGCTAAAATTCCCAAGGGCTCGGTTATTTTGGAAAACGAAGTCGGCACCGCTCCGGGAATAATTTTCGACTTTGAAATTTTAAAAAATCAAGGGAAATTCTACTCTCAGTATAAAGCCGCCTATTTGGTTCTTTTGCCGGGGCCTCCCGTTGAGCTAAAACCGATGTGGAACGATTCGGCAAAGCCTTATTTAAGAGAAAAGCTTAAAACGGGCGCTTTAATTTCGCATTATCTTTCGCTTTTCGGCATCGGCGAATCGGCTGCCGCCGAGCTTATGGGTGAAATTCTTTCGGGAAAAAATCCCACCGTTTCGCCCTACGTTAAAAACGGAAGCGTTAAATTCAGAATTTCGGCATCCGCCGAAAACGAAGAAAAGGCCGAGGCTTTAATTTCTCCCGTTTTGGAGGAAATGAAAAAAAGGGCAGAAGGTTACGTTGCGGGAGTTGACATAACCTCAATTGCAAGCGAGGTTGTTTCGGCGCTTTTAAAAGCAGGTAAAACCGTTTCAACCGCCGAAAGCTGCACGGGCGGCTATATTTCTAAAAAAATCACCGATATTTCGGGTTCAAGCGAGGTTTTCGGCTTAACCGCCGTAACCTATTCGAATAAGGCAAAACAGCGTCTTTTGGGCGTTAAGCCCGAAACGCTCGACGCATTCGGCGCAGTTTCGGAGGAAACCGCTGTTGAAATGGCAAAGGGCGCGGTTATTCTTTCGGGCGCCGATTACGGTCTTTCAATCACCGGCGTTGCAGGTCCCTCTTCAAGCGAGGGTAAGCCCGTGGGCACAGTTTACGTCGGTCTTTGTTCAAGAGCCACGGGTGCGCTTTACTCCAAAAAGTTTATTTTCGGCCACGGAATAATCAACGAAAGAGAATATATAAGAGAAATTTCCTCGGAAACTGCTCTTTGGGAGCTTCTTAAACTTATAAGAAGCGAAAATTAAGGGGTTATATTATGACAGAGCTTCAGTCCGCTTTTCTCGTTTTGAAAAAGCGGCTTTTGGAAAACGAATACAAAAAATTAAACGATATGCAAAAAAAGGCGGTTTTCGCAGCCGACGGTCCTCTTTTAATTTTGGCGGGCGCAGGCAGCGGTAAAACCACCGTTATAGTTAATAAAATCGCCTATCTTCTCCGCTTCGGTAACAGCTATCATTCGGATTGCGTTCCCGAAGATTTAACCGAAAAGCATCTTGATTTAATGGCCGAGGCGCTAACAGGCGGTATTTCCGATGAGGTTAGAGAGCTTATTTCGGTAAGAGCCCCAATGGGTAGAGAAATTCTTGCAATAACCTTTACCAATAAGGCGGCGGGCGAGTTAAAGGAACGAATTGAAAAGGCATCCGAAACCGCCGGTGATGTTAACGCCCGCACCTTCCACTCCTTTTGCGCCCAGCTTTTAAGAGTTGAAATTGAAAAGCTCGGCTATTCGAGAAGCTTTACGATTTACGATACCGACGATTGCAAATCGGTTATCAAAGCAGTTATTAAGGAAGAATATCCAAGCGAAAAGGATTTAAGCCCGAAATTCGTTTTGTCTGTAATTTCGCAGGCAAAAAACGCAGGAATAACCGTTTCGGAATATCTTAAAGGCTCAAGCTCCTTCGGAAACGAAAAGATAATTAAAATTTCAGAAAGATACGAATCTGAGCTTAAAAAGGCAAACGCTCTTGATTTCGACGATTTGCTCTTAAAAACGGTTGAGCTTTTCAGGCGTTTTCCCGAAACGGCGTTAAAATACCGAAACCGCTATAAATATCTTCTCGTTGACGAATATCAAGACACCAACAAGCTTCAATACGAGCTCATTTCATTCCTTTGCGCCAAAGACGGCAACATAACCGTTGTGGGCGACGACGACCAGTCGATTTACCGCTTCAGAGGCGCAACCATTGAAAACATACTTAATTTTGAAAGCCGCTATTCCTCGGCAGAGGTAATTCGTCTTGAACAAAACTACCGCTCCACCAAAACCATTTTGGCGGCGGCAAACGAGGTTATTAAAAACAATCTCGGCAGAAAAGGAAAAAATCTTTGGACAAACGGCGATACGGGTGAAAAAATAACCTATTACCGCGCGCCTGATGCTTTGGCGGAAGCAAAATTCATTGCAAAAACCGTTGAGAAAAACGCCGAAAAATATTCCGATTTTGCAGTTTTATACCGCACCAACACTCAAAACCGCATTCTTTCCGAAACGCTCACCCGTTACGGAATTCCCAACCGAGTTATAGGCGGTGTTAGGTTTTACGACCGCAAGGAAATTAAAGATATTATTTCATATCTTTGCGTGGTTTCAAACACGTCCGACGATTTGCGTTTAAAACGAATTATAAACGAGCCTTCACGAAAAATCGGAGCAACCTCTCTTTCGAGAATTGCCGATTACGCAGCCGTTGAAAACGTTTCGCTCTTTAAAATTCTTGAAAACGTTTCGGAATATTCCGACCTTAACCGAATTAAAGAATCCGCCGAAGGCTTCGTTTCTTTAATTAACCGCTTGGGCGAATTAAAAACCGCCGTGAGCTTAACCGAGCTTTTTGAAAATCTTTTAGAGCTTTCGGGCTACGAGCAAATGCTCGTAAACGAGGGAAGCGAAGATGCGAGAGACAGGTTAAACAACATTTACGAATTCAAATCGGCAATAACGAGCTACGAAAAGGAGCACGAGGCTTGCACGCTCGAAGGCTTCTTGGAAGAAATAAGCCTCGTTTCCGATATTGATAATTTAGACCCCAGCGCCGACGCCGTTACCTTAATGACGCTTCACAGCGCCAAGGGTCTTGAATTTCCCACCGTTTTCATTGCGGGTATGGAGGAGGGGCTTTTCCCTTCAACCGCATCGTTTAACGAGGAAAACGGAATCGAGGAGGAAAGAAGGCTTTGCTACGTGGGCATAACCCGAGCAAAGAAAAACCTTTACCTCACAAACGCCGCCGAGCGCTTGCTTTACGGCTATTCGCAGGCAAACGTGCCTTCCCGTTTTTTAAAGGAAGTGCCCGAAAATCTTTTGGAAATTAAAGAAGATTTTGCCGACCTTTCACGCTTTAAATCGATGGACGATTTTGAAATAAGAGATTACAGGCAAGATATTCGCTATTCTTCACGCTCATCATCCCCCGTTAAGAGAAGCTATTTTGCAAACGAAACCCAAAAAGCCGCCGCGCCGAGCTTTAACCTTAATTCCGAGAGTGCCTCGCCCAAAAAGAAGGAAAGTTTTGCAGCAGGCGATAAGGTTTTGCATCCCGTTTTCGGGGAATGCACCGTTATTTCGGCAACTCCCATGGGCAAAGATACCTTGGTTGAGCTTGAATTTAACGGCGAAAGAAAAAAAGTTATGGCGCTTTACGCGAGAATGAAAAAAATATAATCCGCAATCGGAGAAAAGAGAGTTTTTATGAAAAAAATTACCGTTGCAATTTTATTTGGAGGAGTTTCAAGCGAATATTCCGTTTCACTTTCCTCCGCCACCTCAATAATTTCCAACATCAACACCGAAAAATACGACGTGGTTTTGGTTGGCATTACCAAAAACGGAGGCTGGTACCGTTACAGAGGTCCCGTTTCCAAAATTGCCGAGGACGCTTGGTTTACTCCCGAATATTGCACCAAGGCAATTATCTCTCCTTCCAGAGAAGACAAGGGCTTAATTGAGTTCGGAGCTGAAATTAAGCGCACCGAAATTGACGTTGTTTTCCCCGTTTTCCACGGAAAAAACGGCGAGGACGGCACTATGCAGGGACTTTTGGAGCTTTCGGGCATTCCTTACGTTGGTTGCGGAGTTTTGGCATCGTCCGTTTGTATGGATAAGGACTTTGCCCACAAAATTATAAACGACGCAGGTCTTGACGTTCCGAAATTCATCACCTTCACCGAGGAAGACGAGCTTGACGAAATGATTGCAAAATGCGAAAAAATAGGCTTTCCGCTTTACGTTAAGCCCGTTAACGCAGGCTCTTCCATTGGCATAACCAAGGCAAAAAACCACGACGAGCTTAAAGAAGGAATTATCAATGCCTTTAAGCACGACCGCAAGGTAACGGTTGAAGAAAACATAGAGGGCTTCGAGGTCGGTTGCGCCGTTATGGGTAACCGTGATGACGAAATCGTTATCGGAGAGGTTGACGAAATTGAAACCGCCGACGGATTTTTCGATTTCAGCGAAAAATACAACCATAAAACCTCTCGAATTCTCGTTCCCGCAAGAATTTCCGACGATATGAAAAAACGTGTTAAGGAAACCGCAAAAAAGCTTTATCAAACGCTTGATTGCAAGGGCCTTTCGAGAGTTGATATGTTCATTTCGGGCGATAGAATCGTCTTTAACGAAATCAACACCATTCCCGGCTTCACCGACCAAAGCCGTTTCCCCGCAATGATGGCGGCGTTCGGCATTCCTTATCCCGAGCTTATAGACAGGCTCATCCGTTTTGCTCTTTCAAAATAAATTTTAGCGAAAAGAGTTGATTTTTTTGCTTGAAACAAGCCGTGCTTGGATTGAAATTGATTCTGAAAAACTCAAAGAAAACTATAAAAAGGTTGCCGATTTTATTGCTCCCTCAAAGGTTATGGCAATAGCAAAGGCAGAGGCCTACGGCCACGGTGCCGAGCAGTTTTGCAAAGCCTTAAACGAGGTTGGTTGCGAAGCTTTTGCCGTTGCCGCCCCGAGCGAAGCAATTGAGCTTCGTAAAAAGGGTGTTAAAGGTCTTATTTTCGTAATGGGCTACACTATGCCCGAGCTTGCGCCGTTAATTTGCGAATACGATATAACCGTTTCGGCGGTTTCTTATTCGCACGCAAAGGCAATGAGTGAAACGGGATATCCCGTTAAAATGCACGTTGCAATAGATACCGGCATGAACAGGCTCGGCGAAAAATTCGATTCTCCGCTTCTTTTGGAGGAATATAAGCTCCCGAACATAGTTATAACGGGAAGTTACAGCCATCTTGCAATGGCCGACAGCCTTACTCCCGAAGATAAGGCTTTAACCGATTTGCAGGTTAAACGCTTTGACGAAACGGTTAAAAAAATAGCCGAAAGCGGTTTTAATGCGGGCGAGCTTCATCTTCAGGCAAGCTACGGAATAGTTAACAAAACCGATAATCACTATTCTTATTGCCGTCCCGGTCTTCTTCTTTTCGGCATTAAAAGCTTGGAAACAGACACCGTTTTAACCGATTTAAAGCTTTCGCCCGTTTTATCGGCAAGGGCAAGAGTTGCTTCGGTTAAAGAGGTTAAAAAGGGTGAAATTGCGGGATATAACCGTCATTTCACCGCAGAAAAAGACTGCGTTATCGCCGACGTTTCACTCGGCTACTGCGATTTTTTGCCGAGATGCTATTTCCAAAACGGCGGTTATATTTTAATTAACGGCAAAAGGGCAAAAGTGGTTGATTTGTGTATGGACCAGCTTTTAGCCGACGTTACCGATATTGACGTTTCACAGGGTGATATTGCCACGGTAATAGGAAAAGACGGCAACGAATTTATTTCTGCCGAGCAAGTTGCATTAACCTGCCAAACAATTTCAAACGAAATCGTTTCTCGCATTCATTCCAGAATGGGCGTTGTTTATTTGTGATTTTTGTTGCTTTTTTAACTTTTTTATGTTAAAATATTGATGTATATCTATTTTTATAGAAAAGGAGTTGTTTTTTATAAAAAAATTTCTTCTTGTTTTAACGGCTTTAACACTCGTTTTTTCCATTTGTCTTACACTTTCATCTTGCTCTTGCACAAACAACGAAGAAAACCCCGGTTCAACCCCCAGTGAAGCCCCCAGTTCAACCCCCGGTGAAGCCCCTAGTTCAACCCCTTCAGGTTCTTCATCGCCCGATTCTTCCTCAAACGGCGGATTTGAAATCAATTCTTCAATTCCCGATGGAAGCGCGGAGGGCAACGAAAATTACGGAAGCTATCTTCCCGATTGGAGCTGAAATTTATGAAAAAATTATGCTATCTTCTTTTGGTCGTTTTCTCGGTGATGCTCGTTTTGGCGGCATGCGCCGACTACACAAACAGCAGCTCTGACCCTTCAAGCACGCCCGAGGCACCCGAAAGCGTTCCCTCTTCGAGCCAAACCGACTCTTCAACTCCTTCGAGTGAGCCCGACTCTTCAGCTCCTTCGAGCAGTGCAACGTCAAGCGAGACTTTCAACGATTGGTTCGGCTCAAGCGAGCCCGATACTCCTTCAAGTGAGCCTGAAACTCCTTCAAGCGAGCCCGAAACTCCTTCGAGTGAACCCGAGACTCCTTCAAGCGAGCCCGAAACTCCTTCAAGCGAGCCCGAAACTCCTTCAAGCGAGCCCGATACTCCTTCAAGTGAGCCCGAGACTCCTTCAAGTGAACCCGAAACTCCTTCAAGTGAGCCCGAAACTCCTTCGAGTCAGCCTCCTCAGAGTTCTCTTGCTCCCGATGACCCCAACAACGACAGCGGCTGGTGGCCTATAAACAGTTGGGTTTAATTAAAAACCGGCATTTTTACTGCATTTTGCACAAATACGCAAACGTTTTTATGTGAAAAAAGTACACTTTAATTATTGAAATTCAACAAATTATTGTGTTATACTTATAGTGTAAATTAACATCTAAAACAAGTGAAAAAGGCGGTAAAGCTATGTTTTCGAAAAAAATTACAATCAACCATCCCTACGGACTTCACGCCCGTCCCGCAACATACTTCATTCAAAAGGCAAACGAATTCAAATCTAACATTGATATTATCAGAGACAACAGAAGAGTAAACGCCAAAAGTCTTTTGGGAGTTTTGTCGCTCGGCGTTGTTAAAGGAATGGAAATAAGCATAATTGCCAACGGTCCCGACGAGGAGCAGGCAGTTAACGCTCTTTGCGAGCTTGTTATGAACAATCTCGGCGATAAGTAATAACAATCCTTAACACTATGCCCGTTAATAACGGGCGTTTTGTTTTTATTTTGAAATTTTACGGAGCTTAAAATGATAACTGTTATAACCGGCCACTACGGAAGCGGCAAAACCACCTTGGCGGTTAATTTGGCGGTGAAATATGCCAAAGAGGGCAAAAAAACCGCAATTGCCGACCTTGATATAGTTAACCCGTTTTTTCGCACGGCAGATTCCGAAGAGCTTTTTAACGAGCTTAATATTGAGATGATTGCACCCTTTGGCGCAAACACCAATTTGGAAACGGTTTATCTTCCCGCTTCGGTGCAAAAGCTTTTTAACGCCTCTTTGGGCTATGAGTCGGTTTTAGACATCGGCGGCGATGACGACGGCGCAATAGTTTTGGGAAGATATGCCGAACAAATAAAAGCATCCGGCTACAAAATGCTTTGCGTTGTAAGCTGCTACCGCCCCTTAACCGAAAATCCCGAGGACGCGGCGGAAATGATAAAATCAATTGAAAAAAGCTCAAAGCTTGAAATAAGCGGCATAGTTAACACCTCGTCGCTCGGAGAGGATACAACTCCCGAAACGGTTATGGCATCTCTTAATTACGCCAAAAAAGTTTCAGGGCTTTCGGGCAAGAAATTAGTGGGTACGGCTGTTAAAAAAGAAATTTTTAAAGCCTTAACCGATGAACAAAAGTCAATAATTGGGGAAATTTTCCCAATAGAAATATACACAAAACGATTTTTTTAAAACGGAGGAATAAAATGAACAAGGTTTCCTTTAAAACAGAGCTTTGTAAGGGCTGCGGTCTTTGTGAAGACGCTTGCCCCAAGCATATAGTAAAGCTCAGCACCGACAAATTGAACGCAAAAGGCTACAACGTAGCCGAGGTATCCGATGAGGATATGAAGCTTTGCATAGCCTGCGCAATGTGCGCAAGAATGTGTCCCGACTGTGTTATCACGGTTGAGAAAGACTGAAAGGAGTAACTAAAATGGCAGAAAAAGTTCTTATGAAGGGTAACGAAGCCATTGCGGAAGCCGCTATTCGTGCAGGCTGCTTGCATTTCTTCGGCTATCCCATAACTCCTCAAACCGAGGTTTCAGCCTATATGGCAAAGAAAATGCCCAAAATAGGCGGTGTTTTTCTTCAGGCAGAAAGCGAAATTGCAGCCGCAAACATGGTTTTGGGCGCTGCTGCCGCAGGCGTTAGAGCAATGACTTCTTCTTCCTCGCCCGGCATCTCGTTAAAGCAGGAGGCAATTTCCTACATAATAGGCAGTGATTTGCCCTGCGTTATATTAAACGTTCAGAGAGGCGGCCCCGGCTTAGGCGGAATTCAGCCCTCGCAGGCCGACTATTTTCAGGCAACCCGTTCCCCCGGCCACGGCGACGCTCATATGCTCGTTTTGGCTCCCAACTCGGTTCAGGAAATGGTTACTCTCGTAACAAACGCATTCGACCTTGCCGATAAATACCGTATGCCCGCAATGCTTCTTGCCGACGGCGCTCTCGGTCAGATGATGGAGCCCGTTGTTTTTGAAGACAAAAAGCCCGAAACCGTAGCGAAAGACTGGGCAACCTGCGGCCACGAAAACAAAAGAGAGCATAACGTTGTAAACTCTCTTTACATTCAGCCCGACACTCTCGAAAAGATTGTTAAAGACCGTTTCGAGAAATATAAATACATTGAAGAAAACGAAGCAAAAGCAGAATGCTTTATGACTGATGACGCCGAAATCGTCGTCGTTGCATACGGCATTGCCGCAAGAATTGCAAAAAGCGCAGTAAGAAACGCAAGAGCGGCAGGCATTAAGGCAGGACTTATCCGTCCCATAACCCTTTGGCCCTTCCCCTCAAAAGTTCTTCGCGAAAAGGCTGAAACCGCAAAAGCATTCTTAACCGTTGAGCTTTCAATGGGCCAGATGGTTGAAGACGTTAAAATCGCAACCGAATTCAAAAAGCCCGTGGCTTTCTTCGGCCGCACAGGCGGTATGGTTCCCACCACCAACGAAGTTTTCGACGAAATTGTTAAGTTAAACGGAGGTAATAAATAATGGCAGTCGTATTTAAAAAACCTCATGCTCTCACAGATAAACCCTTTCACTACTGCCCCGGCTGTACTCACGGTATAATTCACCGCCTTGTTGCCGAGGTTATCGACGAAATGGGAATAGAAGGTCAAACCGTTGGCGTTGCCCCCGTTGGCTGCTCGGTTTTCGCATACGATTACTTTAACTGCGACGTTATTGAAGCTCCTCACGGCAGAGCGCCCGCAGTTGCAACCGGCGTTAAAAGAGCAAGGCCCGACCGCTTTGTTTTCACCTATCAGGGTGATGGCGACCTTGCATCTATCGGCACCAACGAGGTTATTCACGCAGGCACCAGAGGCGAAAACATAACCGTTATTTTCGTTAATAACGCAATTTACGGTATGACCGGCGGCCAGATGGCTCCCACAACTCTTCCCGGTCAGGTAACCCAAACCTCTCCCTACGGCAGAGACGTTAAAACTCAGGGCTACCCCGTTAGAGTTTCCGAAATGCTCGCAACCTTAGACGGCGTTGCCTATGCCGAGCGTGTTGCAATCGACGGCGTTTCGGGCGTTTTAAAGGCTAAAAAAGCAATCCGCAAGGCTTTTGAAACCCAAAAAGCAGGCAAGGGCTTCTCAATCGTTGAAGTTCTTTCCACCTGCCCGACCAACTGGGGCCTTTCTCCCAAAGACGCTATTAAATGGCTTAAAGACGAGATGATTCCTTATTATCCTCTCGGCTGCTATAAAGATAAAGAATGAGAAAGGAGAATGGAAAAATGAACAATACTCATACCTTTTTACTTGCCGGCTTTGGCGGTCAGGGCATTCTCTTTCTCGGAAAAGCAATTGCAGTAGCCGCACTTTTGGAAGAAAAGGAGCTTTCTTGGCTTCCTTCCTACGGCCCCGAAATGAGAGGCGGCACCTGTAACTGCTCGGTTACCGTTTCCGATGAAGAAATCGGCTCTCCTCAGGTTTTAAATCCCTCTTGCTTGGTTGCAATGAATCAGCCTTCCTTTGATAAATTCGATAATGCCACTCAGTCGGGCGGCTTCGAGTTTATAGATTCCTCTCTCGTTTCTTCCAAAACCGAAAGAGATGACGTTAAGGCTTTCTACATTCCCGCAACCGCTCTTGCAAACGAAAACGGTCTTAAAGGTCTTGCAAATATTATAATGCTCGGCAAAATTTGCCGTGAATATCCCTTCCTTCCCAAAGAAACCGTTTTAACCGCACTTGATAAAAACAACAAAAAGCAAAAGCCCGAAATAACCGAAAGAAACAACAAAGCGTTTGAAATAGGTTATAATTACGAGGGCTAACACCCTAAAAATGCCTAATACGAAAGGAGCAAGACAATGTCTGTAAAGAATATTGAAATTGCCGAGCGAATGAAAGCAATAAGAGAGCTTTCCGAAGTTACGCCCGAAGAATTGGCGCTTCGAGTCGGAATGGCTCCCGGCGAATATCTCGCTTATGAAAGCGGAAACAAGGATATACCGGTGAGCCTTTTATACGACGTCTGTAACGAGCTTAAAATAAGCATGACCGAGCTCTTAACGGGCGATGCGCCCAGACTTCACAACTTTTCCGTTGTCCGCAAGGGCAGGGGACTTGCTGTTGAGAAAAACGACGCATATCTTTATCAAAACCTCGCATTCCACTTTGCCGACCGCAAAATCGAGCCCCTTTTGGTTACCGTTCCCACCGCAACTGCGGCAGAGGAATATCACTTTAATTCCCATAACGGCCACGAATATCATTACTGCCTTGAGGGAAGCTATAAGTTCTCGGTTGACGGAAAAGAGCTCTTAATAAACGAGGGCGACAGCGTTTATTTTGATTCAACCGCTCCCCATGCAATGAAAGCGGCAGGCGAAAGCGATGCTAAAATATTGGTCATTGTAATTTAAAGAATAGGATTGTTAAAATGAGACTTTTATCACGCTTTTGCAACGAAAATTTCTCAAGCTATGAGGATTTTTACGCTAATTTTAAAATAACCGCCCCCGAAAACTTCAACTTTGCCTGCGACGTCGTTGACGTTTATGCAAAGGAAGCTCCCAACCAGAGAGCGCTTTTATGGGCAAACGATAAAGACGAATCGAAAACCTTAACCTTCGGTGATATTTCACGTCTTTCCAAAAAAGCGGCAAACGCTTTTGAAAAGCTCGGCCTTAAAAAAGGCGACAGAGTGCTTTTAATCGTTAAAAGGAGATATCATTTCTGGTATCTTATGCCGGCGCTTTGCCGTTTGGGCGTAACTGCAATTCCCGCAACCCATCTTCTCACTAAAAAAGATATTGTTTACCGTGTTAACACCGCAAATGTAAAGCTTGTTTTGTTTGCTCCCGACGAGCTTCTTTCCAACTCGGTTTTGGAAGCCTCAAAGGAGTTTGACCACGAGGTTAGCCTTGCCACCATCTCCGAAAAAGACGGTCGCTTTGTTGATTTCGATAAATTAACCGAAGAGGCTTCGGAAGAATTTGAAAGAAGAGAGATAAATCCCTCCGACGAAATGCTCATTTATTTCACCTCCGGCACCTCGGGAATGCCCAAAATGGTTGCTCACAACTTTCTTTACCCCTTGGGCCACATTCTCACCGCAGGCTTTTGGCAGAACTTAAAAGATACCGACCTTCATTTTTCCCTTGCCGAAACAGGCTGGGCAAAATGCTCGTGGGGAAAGCTTTTCGGTCAGTGGATTTGCGGAGCATCGGTTTTCGTTTACGATTACGAAACCCGTTTCTTGCCTCTTGAAATGGCAAAAAAGATTGATGAATTTAAAATAACCACCTTCTGCGCGCCGCCCACCGTTTTCCGTTTCCTCATTAAAGAGGACTTAACGGGAATTGACCTTTCTTCGCTTCGCGCAACCTATATTGCGGGCGAGCCGCTTAACGCCGAGGTTTTCCGTCAGTGGAAAACTTTAACGGGGCTTGAGCTCCGTGAGGGCTACGGTCAAACCGAAACTGCCGTTTTGGCGGCAAATTATCCGTGGATTTCTCCCGTTCCCGGCTCAATGGGCAAGCCTTCTCCCAATTTTAACACGGTTTTGTTAAACGATGAAGGTCTTCCCTGCGAAGTAGGCGAAGAGGGCGAGCTTTGCGTTGATATGCGAAACGGCGCTCCGTTCGGTCTGTTTATGGGCTACGATAGCGATAAAGAGAAAACCGAAGCGGTGATGTACGGCGGATATTACCACACCGGCGACGTTGCTTGGTTTGACGAGCAGGGCTATTACTGGTTTGTCGGCAGAACCGACGACGTTATTAAATCCTCGGGCTACCGAATCGGTCCGTTTGAGGTTGAATCGGCGCTTTTGGAGCATCCCGCCGTTTTGGAAACCGCAATAACCGCAGTGCCCGACCCCGTCAGAGGTCAAATAGTTAAAGCAACGATTGTTTTAACAAAAAATTATACCGCATCCGAGGAGCTTAAAAAAGAGCTTCAAGACCACGTTAAGAAAACAACCGCGCCTTATAAATATCCCAGAATTATCGAGTTCGTTACCGAGCTTCCCAAAACCATTTCGGGTAAAATTAAGCGCGCCGAAATAAGAAAAAACGATAAATAAGACTGAAAATATTTCTCGCAAGTCAAGGGCGTAAGCCCTTGTCGTTTAAGGGGGATAAAGGTGCCGAAAAAGCTCACCTTAAACTCTTATTAACATTGCCGCCGAATTGAAAACTCCGGTTTTTGCTCTCGGCGGCGGTTTTATGTTTTTTACTGTTCGGCACCTAAGGGGGAAACCGAAATTCCCCCTTCAAGCGATTCTTTGCCTCCTTTCTTTTCGCATAAAGAAAGGAGGTGCCCCCGCGGCACGAGCGGAGAGGTGCCCCCGCGGCATGAGCGGAAAGCCGCGCAAGCGGAAATTGCTCCGCGGCATGAGCGGAAAGCCGCGTAAGCGGGAATTGCCCCGCGGCATGAGCGGAGAGGTGCCCCCGCGGCATAAGCGCAAAAGAAAAGACTAACGATTTTCGTTAGTCTTTTTTCATTTATTTGTTTTTTTCCAAAAGAGCTTTAATTTTCTTGTGGGGGTCTATAACCTTGCTTATTGAAAGGTCGTGGTTAAGCGAAGCAATGTAATAAGCGAGATATTTAGAAACGTCAACCTCTTTAAACCACTCACGAGAGAGAAGCTCGGGGGTGCGGTAGGTGAGGTTTGTTGCAAAAACGCCCGACAAAACGCCGTCTGCATAAGCTTTATCGAATTTTTCCAAGCCGTTTGTGAAGAAACCGTAGCTTACGTAGGCATAAATTTTGTTTGCCTTACGTTTTTTAAGCTCATAAGCGAGGTCGAGCATAGATTCGCCCGATGAAATCATATCGTCGGCAATGAAAACGTCCTTGCCTTCAACGGAATTGCCCATATATTCGTGAGCAACTATTGGGTTTCTACCGTTAACAACGGTTGAATAATCTCTTCTCTTATAGAATGTGCCGAGGTCAACGCCCAAAACCGAGGCGTAATACATATTGCGGTTAATTGCGCCTTCGTCGGGGCTTATAACCATAAAGTGCTCTTTATCGAGCTTTATATCGGGAACTGAGCGGAAAATAGTCTTCAAAGTTTGGTAAACCGGCATAATGTTATCAAAGCCCATAAGCGGAACGGCGTTGTTAACCTTGGGGTCGTGCGCATCAATGGTGATGATATTGGAAACGCCCATTGCCTGAAGCTCCTGAAGCGCAACAGCGCAGTCAAGCGATTCTCTGTAGTTTCTTCTGTGCTGACGTCCGCCGTATAAAACCGGCATAATTATATTAATTCTGTGAGCCTTGCCCGAGGCTGCCTGAATTATACGCTTAACGTCTTGATAATGGTCATCGGGCGACATATTGTTCTGGAAGCCGAACATATTGTAGGTGCAGCTGTAATTTGCAACGTCAACGAGAATATAAAGGTCCATACCTCTGACGGGCTGCTTAATTATACCCTTTGCATCGCCCGAGGAGAAACGGGGGCAGTACGATTCAATTAAGAAGGTGTCTTTGGGAGTATCTGTTGTTTCTGCCCAGCTTGTGAGATAATGGTCAATTTTCGCGGCAAGGTCTTCAGTTCCCTGCATTGCGATAATTCCGAGAGGCGCTACCGATTTTTCTGTGCCGAAGATGTTTTCACTGTGCTTTGAAGTCATTTCCTTTTCCATTCCTTATATTAAAATTTAAAATTCTTCCAAATTTATCTTGCATTCCGATGCGGTTAACAACAAAATATACTCAACGTAGTTTTCGTAGCTTTCAACTTCCTTGGGGAGCACTCCCGCCGTCTTTTTAAGATGATATTCTTCTTCAAAAAACTTTTGGGTTAACTGCTCGTAGACAAAAACGTTTTTATAATAGTTTTGAGCGTTATTAAAAAACGAATCGAAATCCACTTGCATTTCTTTAAGAATAACCTCTATGCCGCTTATTGTTTTAAGGCTATCCTTAATTGTTTCAAGATAAGCCGCCTGAGTGGTTAAATCGGCGTTTTTGCCGTAAAGAAAGTTTATTCCGTAGTAAAGCGAGATTGCTTTAACGGTGTTTGCCTTGTTAAGAGCCACCGAAAAAGCGGTTGCCGCCAAATAAACCGATTCAACGTCGTAAACTCCGTTTATGCTGCTCGTACCCGACGTTTTTATTGAAACCTCTTGCTTTTTTGCCTCCGCCTCAAGCGCTTCAATGTGGCGTGTTCTTAAAATATCTTCGCTTTCCTCGGCGTTATCGGGCATTACGAAGGTGGAATTTGCATATTCGTAAAACGCTTTTCTCGCCGCAAGACAGCGTGAATAATATTTAAGAGAGGTCTTTAAAATATTATAATCTATTTTTGCCGAATTTGCAATCTCCAAATAGTCTTCCAACAAAGAATTTTCATAGAAATATTCTTTTTTTATTTCCAACTCGGCATTTTCAAACTGCTCGTTTGATATTTTAACGTTTTTGCTTTCCAAAAACGAAGCAAACCTTAAAGCGTCTAAAATATATTGCTTAAATTCTTCCTCGCAAAGCCTTGCGTTAAAATCAATTAACAAATTGTAATCCGAAAGCATTATTTTTTTGCCTCTGAACTCGGCAATAACGCCCTTTGAGGAACCGCAAGACGATAAAACAAGCGCCAAGACGGTTAAAATTACAACAAAAACCGTTAAAAATTTAAGCCGTTTCACGCTGTAACCTCGTTTCCGTAGATATCGAGCTTTTTAAGAGGCTCGTCAAATTCGTCAACAGTTAAATAATGCTCAAGCTCTTCATCGGTTAACTTAAAGAACTTTTTAAATTCCTTAATTGCGTAGCTTTTTCTGTCCTCTATTTTATTTTTAAGACTCTTAACGCTGTTTTCCCAATAGGTAACGGAGGAAGGACAGCTTCCGTATTCGTTTTCGGGATTTTTCCAGCGTTTAATTTCGCTCGGAATTTCATCACGGATTAGCGCCGCAAGACTATCTACTATTGTTTCGGTTCTGTCTTTTTCAAAAACAACCTGAATTACGTAAGCAAAGCGGTGGCAGAAAAGGTCTTTAAACTCCTCGTTTTTAACCAATCCGCACATAAGCCACGTTTCAAAGCCGTTTCCAACTCCGTGCCCCTCGGGGTCGAAGCAGAATTTTCCGAGCATATCGTATTTCCCGTTTTTATAGTTGTTTCCGTTAAGCGACCAGTCGAGGTCAAACAAGAACCAACGCCATTTGCCGCTTTCACGGTCTCTGAAAAACTTAATGTTACCCGAATCGGTGTTAACCAAAAAGCTTTCAACACACCACCAGTTAATTAAGCTTTCAATGTCAACCTGCGAGCAAACGTAATCGTAATATTCCTTTTTGGAAAGGTCGTGAGTGAGAATATACGCCTTTAACGCTTTATAATCGGCGTTCGTACCGTGAAGCGGCACGCCGTTACCTTTTAAAATATCGGTGGTATCGGGATTATAGCCGTAGCGGTTTGCAAGATAATCGGCATCGAATCTTTCTCTTAAATTATAAACGCCCCAATATTCACCGTTTAAATAAACAACAACTGGAATACCGTCCATAACGTCGATGTCAAGCGAGGTTTTTGCAAGCTTTGCATATACGAGGTCGGCAAGGCGAGAGCGAGCTGCGTCGGGATAACCGCCGTTTCTCAAAACTATGCCGTTATAAAAATTAACCTCGTTGCCCGGAATTATGGGATAATCAAGCTCATCGCTTCCGTAGCTGCCTTTAAGCTCTATTTTCATTGATTTTTGGTCGGTAACCAAGCTATACTGACCGAAAAGGCTTATTTCGCCGTCGAAATCAACCGCAAGATTGCCGCCGTTTACGTAATATTCCACGCTTGCGGGGTGCTTGTAGTCTTTAAGCATTTTTCTTAATACAATCTGGTCGATATACTGTCCGTGAGTGGTTCCCTCGGGAGCGTCGTTTTTCTGATATCCGAACATGCCCGTGTCTTCATCGTAAACCGCATCGGGCCCCGTTGAAACCGAAAGAATGCCGAGCGTGTGGTTAACGCCGACGAAAAAGGTTCTCGAAAGGTCAACCGACTGCAAACAGTCTTTTTCAATTGCAATGGCTCTTATAACCGTGGTTTTATCAATAATTATACTCTCTGTATATTTTTTCGAATTTTTGGTGGGCAAGCTGCCGTCGGTGGTGTAGTAAATCTCGGCATTTTTATCAGGATGCGAAAGAGTTACAGCCGTTCCTTCCGAAACGAAGCCGCCGTCTTGCGAAAATTCGGGCATACGGCTAACTTTTGTTACGTAGCTTTCGGGATTTTTCTCACCGGGGGTTGCAGAAGTAAAAAAGCAGGTTTCCGTTACGGAAAAAGAGTTTTCCTTTCCTGCCGTGAGATAATCAAACTGCCTGCCGGTTTCCATATAATCCAAAACAGTGCCGTCGGTTTTCGAAACGAGCAAAACGGTATCGCCTGCGGCGTTTAATTTAACCGTGGTGCCTATTTCGCCCGATTTTTTCTGGTAGTAATCTTCTTTAAGTCCAACGAAAACAACCTTATATTCGCCTGCCTTAATAACGTAGGCGGGGAGCTCGGAAAAACCGTTAACCTCGGAATTTCCGTCGGTTAACATATAATCGGAAAGATTTATATCTTCTTTGCCCGAATTATAAAGCTCAATCCAATCGGCATATCTTTTTTCGGTAAAGCTTATGCCGTATTTACTCAAATAGGTGGTGTTTGTGAGTTTAAGACCGCTTACGTTTGCGGTTGAAGCCTCGGTTATTTTAAGAGATGAAGAGGCAAGGCTCTCCTTTGCCGAAAGAGAAGAAAACTCCTCGGTTGTGTTTGCCTTGCCCGGTGTGGGTTTTGCAAAATAAACCCATTTATCTGTCGTTATGCTTCTGCCGTAGCTGTTGTTTTTTCTTAAATTCGAAGGAATTTCAACGCTATCGGCCTTGTTTCCGCTTATATGATAAAGCCCGATTGTTTTTTCATCGGCCGCTATTGAAAAATTGGAATGATATTCCTTTTTCTCCTCGTTTGAGGTAGCGTTGCCCGTTAAGAAAACCACCAAGACCTCGCCCGGCTCTAAATAAACCGAGGGCAAACGGTATTTTAAAGGCTTTTCCTCGTCCTCCGAAAGATAAAAATCGTCTGCTTTTACTCTCTCGTTTGATTTGTTTATAATTTCAATCCACTGCTCGAAAGCGCCCGTTTCGGTGTAGTGGCTGTATGCATCTCTCGGTGTGATTTCGTTTATTGCAAGAGGGAAGCTCTCACTTGTCAAAACGTTTCCAAGCTCAAAATAATCGCCTTTGTTTGCTTCACCCGGAGTTGCTTCGCGGAATTTTACTATCTTTCTTTCGCCCTCAACCTCAATAACGCCGGTTGAAACGTCGGCATTCTGCGAAGGATAGTTTATTTTCGAAAGCGTTCTGCCCGTAACCGATGTTAAAATTACCGTTTCACCGTCTGCTGAAAGGGAGAAGTTTGTGTGAAGCTCGCCGTTAATTTCTTTGTTCTTGCCCGATGCAAAAACGATAATATATCCGTTTGCGGCAATTTCACAGCTCGGAAATTCCCATTTATCAGGCTTTTCGGGGTTGTCCGAAAGAGTGTAGCCCTCTAAATTTACGGGTGTATCGGTATTGTTGCGAATTTCAATCCAGTCGGAAGGCTCGCCATCCATATCTATAATCGTTTGGGTGTTTACCGCCATAAATTCGTTTACGTATATTTCCTTGTCAAGCTGCGCGCCCTCGATTATGCCGAGATTGCAGGCGGAAAGCAAAAACATAAGGCATGCTAAAACGAGCGCAACCGATGCTTTTGCAAATTTTTTTAACTTTTTCAAGCGTTTACCCTCCTATCTTGCCGATTTTTTAAAAATTAACCCGCATAATCGCCGTTAAAGCTTATGAGCGCGGCGCTTCTTACAAAGCCGAAACGCTTGATTTCGGTTGCAAGTTTGGTGTTTGAATCGGGAAGACGGATTTCAAAGGTTATATCTGCACCGTTATCGGTGATTGTTTTGGTTTTAACGGTGAATTTCTTCGTGCGTGATTCCAAAAATGCGTTTAATTTGGCTTCGTCGAAATCTTCGGTAAGGCTTACAACCAAAACGTAGGGCTGAATATTGCTTTTTACGTTTGCGAAAATAAGAATTGCCGCAGCAATAACCGCAGAACCCAAAACCGCAATTCCGAACATTCCCGCACCGTTTACAATGCCAACCGCAATTGCCCAGAATAAAAAGGCAATGTCAACCGGCTCTTTTATTGCGGCACGGAATCTTACGATTGAAAGCGCACCGACCATACCTAACGAAAGCATTACGTTTGAGCTTACCGCCATAATTACAAGCGTTGTTACAAGTGCAATTAAAACGAAGGAAAAAGCAAGGCTTTTTGAATATAACACGCCTGCGAAGGTGTGTTTGTAAACGAAAAAGATGCCAACTCCTATTGCGAGCGACAAGCAAAGCGCAATTATAAACTGTACCGGCTCAATGGGGCCAAAAATAAATTCTAACATCGTTAATTTCCTCCCTAATGTCTATCAATAATATATTCGGCACATTTCATATTTTGATGCCGAAATTCTTTCTCTGGAACCAACTTGAACAAATGTTCGTATTATGTCGGGTAAATACTCGTCGTATTTTATCTCCAAAATGGTTTTTCCGTTTTGCATAACGGGAACCGTGAGCAGCTCTTTATTAAAAAGCTCGGTTGAGTTAACACCCGTTTCCAAATCGGAATCTATCGTTACTCTCACGTTTCCGTAGGGGTAGATATAAGGCTCTCGCTTATACTGCACTATTGTTTTGGGTTTAAGCCCCTTTGCCGACATATTAAAGTAAAGCTCGTTAAAAAGCGGCGATTCGGCATCTTTCAGCCAAGAGTAATCTCCCGCTATTATTGCCTCAACCTGCTCTCTCGTCATCTTCTCGGAAGCCTTGTGGGTGAGTCCGTTATGCTTCAGCTTCTTTTCAAGACGGATAAAGCTATCGGAATCGTTATAAATTCTTATTCTGAACTTTTCACGGTCGCAAATTCCGTCTTCCTTCTCTTTAAGCGCCGTGTCATAAACGTTATCGAAATAAAGACTCCTTATTTTATAGGTTCCGTCGGGCAAAACGTTTTTGTCCTTTTTCATTATATAACGGAGCCGATTTTTAAGCGCCCATATATCTGAATTGTTCACAAAATATTTCAACTCGTTTCGGTATTTCACCTTTGGTGTAAGCGGCACTTTATCGCCTCCTTTTTTATTTATTCAGTATACCATATTATAGGATTAAAATCAAGTTTTATTATGTTATTTTATATATTAATTCTTTTTTATTTTTTGCCGATGTTTCACGTGAAACATTATTTTTGAAAAAATCTCTTGTTTTGCGTCCGTTTATGTGTTAAAATAAATTAAAATGACATTTTCGTAGTGCGAAAGGACTTTAAAAATGGGCAAAATTATTGCAATAACAAATCAGAAGGGCGGAGTTGGAAAAACCACAACCTCGATGAATCTTGCCGCAGGAACGGCTCTTGCAGGCAAAAAAACCCTTTTAATAGACCTCGACCCTCAGGGAAACGCCACGACGGGACTCGGTGTGGCAAAAAAAGCGGGTGATAAAAACGTTTACGGACTTTTGGTTGGCAATGCCGATTTCGATTCGGCGGTCAGAAAAGGCGTTCGCAAAAATTTAGACATTTTGCCCTCGGGTTTGGAGCTTGCAGGCGCTGAAATTGAAATGGTTGCAATGGAGGGAAGAGCCTCGCTCTTAAAAAAAGCGCTTGCGGGGGAAAGACATCTTTACGATTTCATTTTCATCGACTGTCCGCCTTCCTTGGGGCTTCTCACAATCGACGCTTTAACGGCAGCCGACAGCATTTTAATTCCCATTCAGAGCGAATTTTTCGCTTTGGAGGGCTTAACGCAGCTTATGGGCACCGTTAACGCCGTTAGAAAAAACTTTAATCCCTCTCTTTCGATTGAAGGCGTTATTTTAACGATGTACGACGCTCGCCGCAATTTAAGCTTGCAGGTTGCGAAAGAGGTTAAAAAATATTTTGCGCAAACTCTTTACAAAACGGTTATAACCCGAAACGTGCGTCTTTCGGAGGCTCCGAGCTACGGAAAGAGCATTTACGAATACGATAAATACTCAAAAGGCGCCGAATGCTACAAAAACTTAACCGAAGAATTTTTAAGGAGGAACGGATAAATGGCAGCAAGACAAAGTGGCTTAGGTAGGGGCCTTGACGCCCTTTTTGCCGACAGCGTTTTAAATGAAAACGAAGACAGAATTGTAAAAAGAGTTAGAATTTCGGAAATTGAGCCCGATAAAAACCAACCCCGAAAGGTTTTCGACGAAGAAAAATTAAACGAGCTCACCGAATCCATAAAGAAAAACGGCGTTATAACGCCTTTAATCGTCCGCAAAGAAGAAAACGGACGTTACCGCTTAATTGCCGGCGAGCGCCGTTGGAGAGCGGCAAGAAGAGCAGGGCTTGACGAGGTTGACGTTTACGTAAGAGAAATCGACGACGCCACCGCCGACCTTTTTGCTTTGGTTGAAAATCTTCAAAGAGTTGACTTAAACCCTCTCGAAGAAGCAAACGGCTATAAGCTTTTAATGGAAAAATACAATCTCACGCAGGAATCGGTTGCTTTTGAGGTGGGCAAGGGCCGCTCGACCATAACCAACTCGTTAAGACTTCTCACTCTTCCCGACGAGGTTTATCCCATGCTTGAAAACGGCACGCTTTCGGCAGGTCAGGCAAGAACTCTCCTCGGCTACGACGATAAAGAGATGATAATTCGCATTGCAAGAGAAGCCGCCGTTAAAAAAATGTCGGTAAGAGAGATGGAAAAGGCATTAAAATCTTATAAAAAATCGTTGGAAAAGCCTAAAAAAGAAATTATTCCCGAAAATTGCGATATAAAAGCCGTTGAAGCCGAGCTTTCTTCAATTTTAGGAAGAAGAGTTACCTTAACCGGCGGAAGCAAGGGCGGCGTTTTATCAATTCAATTTTACGGCTACGATGACCTTAATTCCTTTATTGACCGTCTTAAAACGATATAAAAGGAGCTTTTTATGGCAAAATATATCCTTTTTGACCTCGACGGCACCTTAACCGACTCAGGCTTGGGCATCGTTAACTGCGTTAAATACGCTCTTGATAAATTAAACGTTTCCTATGTCGGTAAAGACCTTAATAAATTCGTCGGTCCTCCTTTGGTTGAAAGCTTTAAGGAAGAGTTTAATTTTTCTCAGGAGCAGGCTGAAAAATGCGTTGAAATTTACCGTGAACGCTTTAAAGATATAGGCATTTTCGAAAACGTTTTATACGACGGCGTTGAGGAGTGCTTAAAAATCTTAAAGAAAAACGGCAAAAAAATCATTTTGGCAACCTCAAAGCCCGAGGTTTTTGCAAAAAGAATTTTAGAGCATTTTAAAATCGACTGCTATTTCGATTTCGTGGTGGGCAGCCTTCTTAACCATACCCGCGACGATAAGGCGGAGGTTATCGAATACGCCGTTAAAGAATTTAACGTTAACGTTTCCGATGCCGTTATGGTGGGCGACAGAAAATTCGATGCCTTGGGCGCTGCAAAAAACAATCTTTCCACCGTCGGCGTTTTGTGGGGCTACGGAAGCGAAAAAGAGCTTTTGGAAGCAGGCGTTATTAAAAACTGCCGCACCGTTTCGGAATTAACCGAATTTTTGTTAAAATAATTCCTTTTTTATGTTTCACGTGAAACATTTTTTAAGCTTAAAAGTTAAACGGGAATTTCCCCGTTTAACTTTTTTTATTTTTAAAAAACGCTTTACAAATATAATGTATTTATGTTATAATATAATATATTATAATAATATAATAGTGGGCGTCTGCGCCCTTTTATAAAAACGGAGGTAAAAAGAATGCAATCATTTAAAAATGCTTGGAATCAAGCGGTAGTAAAGCTTACAGAGTGTATTCCCGGAGCGGCGGTTAATCTTTGGATAAAGCCCATTTATCCGGTTGATATTTATAATAACGAAGCGGTAATTTACGTTAAAAACAATTTCACGAGAGACGTAATAATTCAGCGTTACGCAACTCAAATTGAAGCGTCGCTCGAAGAGGTTTTGGGTTTTGAAATAAAGCTTTGCATTTACACTGCGGAAGATAATCCCAAAGACGTTCCCATAAAGCTTCCCAAGGTTTTTGATGACGATTACAGCGAAGATGAAGAAGCCGAGCAAGAAGAAATTTTCAAGCCCGAGACAAGTGAAAAATCCTACACCTACTACACCTTCGATAACTTCATAGTCGGAAGCTCCAACACCTTTGCGCACGCAGCTTGCGTTGCGGTTTCCAAAAGACCCGGCTCAATTTACAATCCGCTTTTCATTTACGGCGATAGCGGACTCGGCAAAACCCACCTTTTAAACGCAATAAGAAATAAATTGGAATCCGATTACGAGGGCGCAAAAATAATTTATTTAAAATGCGACGATTTCGTAAACGATATGGTTCGCGCTCTTCAAAACGGCACGATGAACGAGTTTAAAGACAAATACCGTCAAGCAGACGTTTTGTTGGTTGACGATATTCAGTTTATAAGCAAATCCGAAAGCTTTCAGGAGGAATTTTTCCACACCTTTAACGCGCTTTACGAATCGGGTAAGCAGATAATATTAACGTCCGACCGCACGCCTAAAGAAATTCCGCTTTTAACCGAAAGATTAAGAACTCGTTTCGAATCGGGCCTTATTGCCGACATTCAGTCGCCCGATTACGAGCTTAGAGTTGCAATTATCCGCAAAAAAATCGAGCCTTATAAAATGGCAATGAGTGAAGACATTGTTTTCTTCCTTGCCGAAAAGCTTAAAAACAACGTCCGTCAGCTTGAAGGCGTTATAAAGAAGCTCATGGCATTTTACGATTTAACAAACACCGTTCCGTCTCTCTCTCTTGCGCAGGACGCTTTAACCGAAATTATGAACGAAAACATTCCCGTTTCAATAATGATAGATAAGGTTTTAGTTGAAACGAGCCGCTATTTTGAAGTTTCGGTTGACGATTTAAAGAGCAAAAAGAGAACGGCAAAAATTGCAAATGCAAGACAAATCGGCATGTACGTTCTTTCGCAGGTTTCCGACCTTTCGCTCGGCGAAATCGGTAAGGAATTCGGCGATAAAGACCATTCAACAGTTCACCACTCAATTAAAGTTGTTGAAGATAATCGCAACACAAACAGCCGCATAAAACAAAGCATTGAAGAAATAATTGCAAACGTAAGAAACCGTTAAGTTATTAAAAAAATTATCAACACTGTTTATAACTTACTTTTGATAATTTACGAACAAATATACAGTTTATTAAAATTATCAACAGAATTATCAACAACTATGTTTAATTTTATTTTAATTTCATTCAAAAACAAGTGAAGTAAAATGCAACGTTAGTTTTCAACATTTTAAATAACGTCTTCACAAAAATATTTCAACACCGAAACACCAAGATAAATAAAGGGTTTCGTGAGTTTTAAACACATTTAACACCCATAAAAGAAGAAGTAAAACTTCTTTATTATATTACACTACATTACAATAAAAAGAGGAAGAGTAAAATGAGATTTTCTTGTGAGAGAGATTCACTTTTAGAAGCGGTAAACGCCGCAATGAGAGCAGTTGCGGTTAAATCTGCAAATCCTGCTCTTGAAGGAATTTATTTATCGTGCGACGATAACAGCTTAAAGGTAATAGGTTACGACGGAGATATCGCAGTTTCCGCAATAACCGACGCAATAGTAGCCGAAGCAGGTGCGGTAGTTTTAAACGCACACCTGTTTTATGAAATGATAAGACGTTTAAATAACGGCACCGTTGATATTTCAACCGATAACGCATTTTTCACCGACATTAAGAATAATCTCACAAATTATAAAATAAACGGAATGAATCCGCTCGATTATCCCACGCTTCCCGAAATGTCAACCGAAAATACTTTAAGATTTCCTCAAAATCTCTTAAAAAGTATGTTAAAACAAACTGTATTTTCAATGTCTAGTTCCGAAACCAAGCCCATTTTAAACGGCTGTTATTTTTCCATTGAAGGCTCTATGGTTAAAATCGTTGCGGTAGACGGCTTCAGAGTTGCAATAAGAGAAGAAATTATAGACACCGGCTCGAATGAAGAAACGTCGTTCATTGTTCCCGCAAAAACCGTTAACGAGGTTTTAAAGCTTCTTTCAGACGACGAAGGCAAGAACGTATATATCGAGCACACCAAGCGTCAAATAATCTTTAAAATAGGCAACGTAACGCTTATATCGCGTCTTATTGAAGGCGAATATATCGACTATAAAGCGGTTGCAAGCAAAAAAACCTCAATTGATTGCAAAATCGACCCCAAAGAATTCCTTTCGGGCATTGAAAGAACTGCGCTTTTAACAAACGAAAAGCTCCGCATGCCCGTAAGAGCGGTTTTCGAAGGCGAAAGAGTAGTTTTAAATTGCAAGACCACTCAGGGCTGGGTTCACGATGAAATTAAATGCAAAACCGTCGGCGAGAGCTTGGAAATAGGTTTTTCCGATAAATTTATGTCCGACGCGCTTCGTGTTATCAGCGACGATGAGATTTATGTAAGATTAGATTCAAATCTTTCCCCCATTTTCCTCGAACCCGTTTCGGGAACGAGCTTTAAATTCATAATTTTACCCGTAAGACTTAAATAAAGCCAAAAAAACAGTTAAAGAGGAGGGGAGATATGAAGGCAAATTCAATAACCTTTAAAAATTTCAGAAACTTAAACACCTCTCTCTCTCTTAATGAAGGCGTTAACCTTTTAATAGGAAAAAACGGCGAGGGTAAAACCAATATTGCGGAGGCGCTTTGGTTAAACTGCGCAGGCAAAAGCTTCAAAAACGCCACCGATAAGGAAATGATACGCTTTGGCGAAAACGAGGCTGAAATAAATTTAGATTATGAAACCGTAGGTCGCAGACATCATCTTCGCACGGTTTTGCACGGCGATAAAACCAGAGAAATTTATTTAAACGGCCTTAAAATTAAAAAAATATCCGATGCTGTCGGCTTTTTCTCCTCGGTGCTTTTCACACCGTCCGCTCTCGGCATTATTGAAGACGGGCCTTCTGAAAGAAGAAGATTCGTAGATATTGCAATAAGCCAGTTAAAGCCGGCGTATATGCGCTCGCTTATGACTTATAACAACGCTTTAGCTCAAAGAAACGCCTTTTTAAAGCTTTTTAAGAATAAAGAGGTAACGGAATATCAGCTTTTGGCGTGGGAATGTATGATGGCGCCCGACGGCGCAAGAGTTATAGGAGAAAGAAAAAAATATTTAGAGCGAATAGATGAAATTGCATCGGCGGAATTTCAAAAAATAACCAAAGGCAAAGAAACCCTTTCAGTAAGATATATTTCGGGAAACGGTCAATTTGAAAAAGAGGTTTCCGAAACGGCGTTAAAATTAAAAAAGTGGAACAGGCTCGAACCCTACGGCGCAATAGACCGAATGGAGCTTTTTGAAATTGAAAACGCGCTTTTACATAAAATTTACGATAACCGTAAAAAAGATTTAAAGGAAGGCAGCTCTTCCATTGGCCCCCACCGCGACGATATTGAAATTTTAATAAACGGAAAATCGGCAAGAGATTACGCATCGCAGGGGCAAAAGCGTTCGGCGGTTTTGGCAATTAAGGCAGCCGAATGCAAAATAATTGAAGAAGAAACCGGTGAGCCTCCCGTGGTAATTTTAGACGACGTGCTTTCCGAGCTCGACGCCGTAAGAAGAAAATACGTTTTAGAAAATATAACAACGGGGCAAACGGTTATAACGTCTTGCGAAACGGCCCGCCACGGAAAAGCGGCGAAGGGCAAGGTTTTTGAAATAAAAGAAGGCGTTGCAACCGAGATAACCAAATAAGGAGAAAAAATGTATCTTCACATCGGAAACGGTGAAACCGTTAATTCGGCAGAGATAGTTATAATTTTAAATCTCGACGCCGCAATGACGGGTAAAGAAAACACCGAGCTTTTAAAAAGGCTTGAAAAAGAGAAAAAAATATTTGATAAAACGGTGGACGGTCTTCCCAAAAGTCTGCTTTTATGCGTTAATAAAAGCGGCGAGAAGGCTTATCTTTCCTCTTTGGCGGCTTCCACCCTTTTAAAGAGGCTAAAACCCCAAAAAATTCAAAATATTATTTAATAAAGATAAAACGGATGAAAGGATTTGAACGAATGTCCGAACAAAATAACAATTTGGAAACAGCTCCCAAGTATGACGAAAATCAAATACAGGTGCTTGAAGGATTAGAGGCGGTCAGAAAACGTCCCGGTATGTATATCGGAACAACCTCATCAAGAGGTCTTCACCACCTTGTAAACGAAATCGTCGATAACTCAATAGACGAGGCGCTTGCGGGCTACTGCTCTAAAATTACCGTTAAGGTAAAGAAAGGCGAAATAATTGAAGTATCCGATAACGGAAGAGGCATTCCGGTCGGACTTCACCCCAAAATGGGAATTCCCACCCTTGAAGTCGTATTCACGGTGCTTCACGCGGGCGGAAAGTTCGGCGGCGGCGGATATAAGGTTTCGGGCGGTCTTCACGGTGTTGGCGCATCGGTTGTTAATGCGCTTTCCGAGTGGCTCGAGGTAGTGGTATCCGACGGTAAAAAGCTTTACAAAATGCGCTTTGAAAGAGGCAAGACCGTTTTACCCATGACCGTAATCGGCGATTCAAACGGCGAAACGGGCACAACCGTTACCTTCAAGCCCGACGCTCTCATTTTCGAGGAAACCGTTTACGATTACGAGATATTACTTACCCGTTTAAGAGAGCAGGCATTCTTGAATGCAGGCGTTAATATCGAGCTCACCGACGAAAGAGGCGAGGAAATTGTTTCCGACGACCTTAAATACGACGGCGGTATAAGAGATTACGTTAAATATATCAATTCCAAGAAATCCGCAGAAAATATAAGCGATATTATCTACGTTTCGGGCATGAAAGGCACCTCAACCTGCGAGGTTGCGCTCCAATATACCGACGCTTATAACGAGATGATGCTTTCGTTTGCCAACAACATCAACACCGTTGACGGCGGTACTCACGAGGCAGGCTTCAAATCGGCGCTCACCAAGGTAATTAACGATTACGCCAAGAAATATAACTTCATTAAAGACGGCGATAAGGGCCTTTCGGGCGACGACGTAAGAGAAGGCATAACGGCGGTTATCTCGGTTAAGCTGGTTGAAGCGCAGTTTGAAGGTCAAACCAAGGGCAAGCTCGGAAACAGTGAGATAAGAAGCTTCGTAGACGGTTTGGTTTACGATAAATTAACCGATTATTTTGAAGAAAATCCCGCAGTTGCAAAGGTAATTTTAGATAAAGCGCTCACCGCGCTTCGAGCAAGAGAAGCGGCAAGAAGAGCAAGAGAGCTTGAAAGAAGAAAATCCCCGCTCGACAGTAACTCGCTTCCCGGCAAGCTTGCCGACTGTCAGGAAAGAGACCCTGCAAAAACCGAAATATTCATAGTAGAGGGCGACTCTGCGGGCGGAAGCGCAAAGGGCGGAAGAGACAGAGCCTTCCAAGCAATTTTACCTCTTTGGGGCAAAATGCTTAACGTTGAAAAAGCAAGAATAGATAAGGTTTACAACAACGAAAAATTAACTCCCGTTGTAACGGCGCTCGGCACAGGCTTGGGCGAGGATTTCAACATTGAAAAGCTCCGTTACGGCAAGGTTATTATAATGGCCGATGCCGACGTTGACGGCGCACACATCAGAACTCTTTTACTTACCTTCTTCTTCAGATATATGAAGCCTTTAATAGAAAACGGCCACGTTTATCTCGCACAGCCGCCGCTTTACAAGGTTTCGAAGGGCAAGGTTGAAAAATACGCTCACACCGAAGAGGAAAGAATAAGATATCTCGAAGAAATGGGACAAGATGCAATCGTTCAGCGCTACAAAGGTCTTGGTGAAATGAACCCCGACCAGTTAAGAGAAACCACAATGCTCCCCGAAAATCGAGTTATGGTTCAGGTAACACTCGAGGACGCCGTTAAGGCAGACGAAATTTTCACCGTTTTAATGGGTGATAAGGTTGAACCCAGAAGAGAATTCATTGAAGCAAACGCAAAATACGTTAACAATCTCGACGTATAATTTAGAGTATAGGAGAAAGACGCTTTGGAACAGGATTTAATAAATTTAAGCGAAGACTCCGCCGGAAAAATAATACCCGTTCCGGTAGAAAAGGAAATGAAAAGCGCATACATAGACTATGCCATGTCGGTTATAGTCGGCAGAGCGCTCCCTGATGTTCGCGACGGCTTAAAGCCGGTTCACAGAAGAATACTTTATACTATGTATGAAGCAAATTTGCTTCCCTCGAAGCCCTACCGCAAATCTGCCACCACGGTTGGCGACGTTTTGGGTAAATATCACCCCCACGGCGACCAGTCGGTTTACGATGCAATGGTCAGAATGGCGCAAACCTTCTCGCTTCGCTACCCGTTAATAGACGGTCAGGGTAACTTCGGCTCGGTGGACGGCGACCCGCCTGCCGCATACCGTTATACCGAGGCAAGAATGAGCAAAATGTCGGTTGAAATGCTCACCGATATTGAAAAAGAAACCGTTAAAATGGACCCCTCCTTCGACGAAAAGAACAAGGAGCCCTCGGTTTTGCCTTCAAGATTCCCCAATCTTTTGGTTAACGGCTCAAACGGTATTGCCGTTGGTATGGCAACCTCAATTCCGCCCCATAACTTAAACGAGGTTATTGCGGCGATTGACTGCATTTTAGATAATCCCGAGGCAACCCTTGCCGACGTTATGGAGCACTTAAAAGGCCCCGATTTCCCCACCGCAGGTATAATTATGGGCAGAAGCGGCATAAGAGCGGCTTATGCAACGGGCAGAGGCAAGGTTAGAGTTAGAGCAAGAGCCGAAATTGAAGAAGTAAAGGGACGTTTCCGCATAAACATAACCGAGCTTCCTTATCAGGTTAACAAGGCAAGACTCATTGAAAATATTGCCGATTTGGTTAAAGAAAAGAGAATTGAAGGCATTTCTGACCTTCGCGACGAATCCGATATTAAGGGTATGTCGGTTATAGTTGAGCTTAAAAGAGACGCCAACCCGCAGGTTGTTTTAAATAATCTCTATTCAATGACTCAGCTTGAAGACACGCAGTCTATAATTCTCTTGGCGCTTGTTAACAATCAGCCCAAGGTAATGTCTATAAGAGAGGTTTTAGACCACTATATAGCATTCCAGAAAGAAATAATTACCAAAAGAACGCAGTTTGACCTTAAAAAAGCGGCTGCGAGAATGCACATCGTTGAAGGTCTTTGCAGAGCGCTCGATATTATCGACGATATTATCGCCTTAATACGCGCATCGAAAAATACCGCGTCTGCAAAAGAAGCCTTAATGGCAACCTACGGCTTTACCGAAATTCAGGCTGAAGAAATCGTTAATATGCGTCTTGCAAGATTAACCGGTCTTGCAAGAGAAGAGCTTGAAAACGAATATAACAACTTAAAGGCTCTTATTGAAGATTATAACGATATTTTGGCACGTCCCGAAAGAGTTGCCGAAATATTCAGAGAAGAGCTTCACGCAATAGGCAAGAAATTCGGCGATGAAAGACGCACCGAAATTTCGGCAATTGAGAACGAAATAGATATTGAAGACTTAATTGAAGAGCAGGATTGCGTTTACACCTACACTCATTTCGGCTATATTAAGCGTCAGCTTCAGGAAGCTTATAAGGCTCAGAGAAGAGGCGGCAGAGGCGTTTCGGGTATGAAAACCCGTGAAGAAGACTTTGCCGAAAAGATTTTCACCGGCTCAACTCACGATTACGTTCTTTTCTTCACCGATAAGGGCAGAGTTTTCAGAGTTAAGGGCTATGAAATTCCCGAATCGAGCAGAAACTCCAAGGGTATGAACATAGTAAACCTCATTCCGCTTGAAGCAGAGGAAAAGGTTTACACCATGATAACAATTAAGAGCTTTGAGGAAGATAAATGTCTTCTCTTCGTTACCAAAAACGGAACCGTTAAGAGAACTGCGCTTAAAGAATACGTAAACGTAAGAAAAACGGGACTGATTGCAATCGGTCTTGACGAGGGCGATGAGCTTGTAACCGTGCTTCTCACAAGCGGTAACGATAACGTTATGCTCGGCACTAAAAACGGTATGATGATTAAGTTTAACGAGGAAGACGCCAGACTTATGGGCAGAACCGCTCACGGCGTTAGAGGCATTAAGCTTAAAGAGGACGACTGCGTTATAGATGCAGGCATTGAAACCGAGGGCTGCTCGGTATTAACCGTTACCGAAAACGGCTTCGGAAAGAGAACCGCATCCGATGAATACAGAATGCAAACCCGTGGCGGCACAGGCATTTTGAACTATAAGCTTGCCGAGAAAACAGGCCTTGTTTCAGGCTTTAAAATGGTAAACGGCGAAGAGGACGTAATTTTAATTGCCTCAAACGGCGTTATTATAAGAACCGACGTTGCAAGCATCTCGGTAATAGGCAGAGCCACCTCGGGCGTTAAGGTAATGCGCCTTGAAGGAACCGATGCAAAGCTTGTTGGCATTGCAACGGTTGAAAAGGAAGAGGAAGCTTCCGAAATTTCGGAAGAAAACCCCGAAACCGCTCCAGAAACCGTTGAAAACACAACCGAAAACACCGAAAAAGGAGAATAAACAATGAAAAAAATACTCTCCGTATTATTAGCATCAATTTTACTTGTTTCTTCCGCCTTTGTTTTATCGTCTTGCGCCGCTCCCGATGCAAGCGGAATAAGAGCAGCCGTTTTGGCGGCAAACGATAAAATCATGGCAGAAAAGAAATACAGCTTCGTTTCGGAGGAAATTGTTTCAATAACCGAAAACGGCGTGGCCACCTCGTTTAAAGATGCATATTCCTATATAAAAGCAACGGGCGCATTGGTTGAGGGCGCAAACGAGGTTACAAGATTTAACTATGAGCAAACCTCCTCAATAAAAATTCAAAACGCCGAAAGCAAGGGCGAATATAAGGCAACCGCCGTTTTAAAGAAATTTTTAGACGAAACGGGCAAGCTTTATTACTCGCTTGAAGAAACCGGCGAGGAGAGCATTAAAACAATCTCTAAAACGTTCAGCGAGGGCGTTAGCTTTGAAAGCATAAAAGAAAACTACGAAAAGCTTGTAATGCACAACGTAACCGATTACGCTCTTAAAAACGTTTCGAAATCGGTTGTTTCAAACGAAACCACCTATATTGCCGAAGTTGACGGAAACGTTTTAAATAACGAGTTTATTAAGGTTTATTTGGGCTCGCTCGGTATTTTGGGCGAAGAGTTTGCTTTCGAGCAGGAAAGAGCCAGTGTAATTTACGTTATAAATGCCGATGGCTATCTCGTTTACAGCTTCGTAATCGTTTCGGGCTCGCTTTCAATTACCGAAAACGGCGTTAACCGCACGGTTGAGTTTAACTATCAAAAGGGCTCGAAGGCAATAAAATGGGGCGACGTAACCATTACCCCCGTTACCGACGTTGAAAGCTATCTTCCCGCAACACCCGACCAAGAGTAAAAAAAGAAAAACCGCAGTTTTCTGCGGTTTTTTAATACAAAAGGACTGACTTAAAATGTATTTTGATACACACGCCCACTTAGACGACGAGCGCTTTAACGAAGAAAGAGAAGCTTTAATTGAAAGCTTTAAGGAAAACGGAATTTCACTCGTTATGAATATAGGCGCCGATATGCAGGGCTGTATAGACGGCGTTTCTATGGCAGAGATGCACGATGAAATTTATGCGGCGGTTGGAATTCATCCCGAATTTGCCGAAACGGTAAATGAAAAAACGCTTGAAACACTTTCAATTCTCGCAATTTCTTCAAAAAAGGTTAAGGCAATAGGAGAAATAGGGTTAGATTATCATTACGATAACTTTGATAAGGAAGCGCAGAAAAAAGCGTTTCGCGCCCAAATGGAGCTTGCAAAAAAGCTTAATCTGCCCGTTATAATCCATTCAAGAGATGCCTATGCCGATACTCTTGAAATAATAAAGGAATATCCCGATTTAAAAAAGGTTATTCACTGCTTTTCGGGAAATAACGAAAACGCCAAGGAGCTCTTCGGTTTGGGTTGCTACGTCTCGTTTACCGGCGTAATAACCTTTAAAAACGCAAAAAAATTCGAAGAAATTTTAAAAGAGGCGCCGCTTGACAGAATATTTTTTGAAACCGACTGTCCTTATATGGCTCCCGAACCCGTTAGAGGCACGGTGAATAACCCAATAAATGTCAAGCATATTGTTAAAAAAGCTGCGGAAACTATCGGTATTGAAGCCGAAAAGCTTGCGGAAATTTCAACCGAAACCGCAAGGAAATTTTTTGAAATATAATCTTTTAAACGGCTTTGCCAACAGGCAAGGCCGTTTTTTTTGGAGTTTTATGAAAAAAATAACGAAATGCCTGATAATATCTTTAACAGCAGTGTTGCTTTTTTCCTCTTTTAACGTGGGAAAGGCAGAAGAAAACAGAAAAGTTGATTTTTCAAAGCCGATGGTAGCTCTTACCTTCGACGACGGCCCCCGCAAAGGAACAACCGACGAGATTTTAAAAATCTTGGAGGAAGAAAATGTAAGAGCCACCTTTTTCGTGCTCGGTGAAATGGCGGCGAAAAACCCCGAAATTTTAAGAAAAATTTATCTTTCGGGAAACGAAATAGCAAATCACACCTATAACCATCCCAATCTCAAAAAAATAAGCTTGGCAGAGGCCGAAAAAGAAATAAGAAAAACCGATGAAATTATTTTTGAAATAACGGGAAGCACGCCAAGACTTCTTCGCGCCCCCGGCGGAAACGTAACCGCCGAGCTTAAAGAGCTTTTTTTAGACCGCCGCTTCGTTTTGTGGACGGTTGATTCGCTTGACTGGAAATACCGTTCAACCGAGCATTTGATAAGCTTTTTTAAAACCGCTTCGCTTAAAAACGGCGATATAATTTTAATGCACGATATAAGAGAAACCACAAAAGATGCATTAAGAGAGGTTATAAGAATTATAAAAAACAGAGGCTTTGAAATCGTAACCGTTTCGGAGCTTGAAATTTTCAACGGTTAAAAGGAAATTATTGACAAAACGTTGAAAATTTGTTAAAATAATTAAAAAAATAAAAGGAGATATTATTATGATTTCAAACGCAATAGTTTTAGTTATCGGCATTCTTTTGGCAATTGCCGCAACGGTCTTTCTTTTCATTAAGGTTCTTCCTTCCAAAAAAGACGGCACCTTCTCTAACAAGCTTTTACAGCACACTCACGATTATTTTAATTTCAAAAAGCTTTACATAGAGAGCATTCTCAAAGCCGTTTTTGCCTTTGCAACCGTTGCCACCGTTTTAATAGGCGTTTTAACCTTAACTCTCGGCAGCCTTATCGATTTTATTTCGCTCGTTTCAAGCGCAGTTCAATATAACGTTGAATTCGGCGAATTTATGCAGGTTTATTGGCCTTTCTTATGGCGCAATCTTTTAACCGGCTTATTCTATGCCGTTGTTGCTCCTCTTGCTTTGCGCTTGCTCTACGAGTTAATTATGATGTTCGTTTTACTCGTTAAAAACGTTATTGAAATAAATAACAAAATGAAGAAAAAAGACGAATAATTAAAAAATTAAAAGACGGTGAATTTCACCGTCTTTTTTTTATGCCGAAAAATAATCGAAAACCGAGCGCGCAAGAGAACGGGCAACAACGTCTATGTTTTCTTCTTTTAAAAATTTATCATATTCGCAAATATTCGTCATATAGCCGCACTCGATTATAATTGAGGGTAAAAACGGAGTGTGGCAAATTATGTAGTCGCTTTTTGAAGATGCTTTTAAAGGCCAATGTGAATATTTTGAAACGTTTTCTGAAACGGTGTCGGAGAGTCGGCGGCTGTGCTCGTTTGCAAAAATGGTTAAAATTCCGCTTCTTCCCAGCGGGTTTGCCGCTTCGCTCACCGCGTTAAAATGAATTGATATTCCAATGTCGGCGTTTTCACGCTGATACCACGTTTTAACCACCGATGCGTAAAGCGTTTCGGTTGTTTTTTCATTTCTCGAAATAACAACCTCGGCACCGAGCGATTCAAGATAATGCTTGGTTTTGAGCGCCACTAAATAGTTAAGGTCGCGTTCCTTGAAATCGAAAGGACAGTCGGGACCTTGAGAGCCGCCAACGTTAACCGAGTGGCCCGCATCGAGCATTATTTTTATGTTTGAAAGAGGCTTATCACCCGAATTTGCCTTTTTGGGAATGCGAAATTTTATAATAACCGAATCGTTTTCAAAATAAGCATACCAACCCGAAAAATCGGTTTTTTCAAAGCATTTGAGGGTTATAGAGGTGTTAACGGACTCTTTTTTAATTTCAAAACCCTCAAAAAGAGGATTTTCAGATATGGCAAAACCATCTTTAAGCTCGGTGTTTTTCAGAACAATTTCAGCCCCGTTTTCCTTTTGCGAAACAGTGAAAAAAGGATTTCCCTCGGCGCTGAATTTTAAAACAAAAAAGGTGTCTTCAATAAAAGAGTCTTGTAAAGAAAGAGAGGGAGGCGGAAGCTCTTCGGTTTCGGTAACGGTTACGTATTCCGTTTGAACGTAATAGCCTGAGGCAAGCAAAAAAACCTCAATTTCGGTGTCGTTTATTTTGTTTTGGGTTACAATTTTATCAACTATAACGTCTTTAAGACCGTCGGGGGCATATTTGGAATTTTCGTTTGAGGTAACGGGAATTTTTTCAAATAAAAGGGGATATCCCGTGCCGTTTATTACCGCCGTTTTACCAATTTCACTCGGTTTTTCCGAGGCTTTGTTTTTTTCGGTTGTCTTTGCACCGAGCCTCGTTATTTTAAAGGTAAGCTCGTTTTCTCCGTTTTGCAAAACCACGGTGTTTTCACCGTAATTTAATTCTATTTTGGCGGTGAAAAGTCCGTTTGCGGTGCGTAAAACCTTGTTTCCGCCTGCGGTTAACGGAAAATTCGGGTTGCTTCCGCCCGTTAAATAGACAACGGAATATTTCGTTTCAAAATTTCTCGATGATGGAATTCCAACGGTTAAATCGGTCATATTTTTTCTTAAAGCAGGCGCAAAAACCGATGAAACGGCATCGGATACCGCATTTTCATTAGAAAGAATTCTTAAATTATCATAAAAAATTATTCCGTTTGAATTTTCCGAAAGCGTCTCGGCGTAACATTCCAAAACCTTTTCACAGTTTTCGGTTTTTTCGGAATTTGCCCTGTAAAACGAAAAAAAGCTTTCGCCTTTTACGGCAAAAATTTCATCTTCTTCTAAATAAAAAAAGGTTTTATGAGGGTATTTTGCTGCCAAAAAATCAGCGGTTTCGCGTGGAAGTGAAAAGTTAAAAAATATGCCCGAATTTAACTCGCTTTCGGCGTAAAAGGCGGTGTTTTCCAAATTTTCAAGAGTAACGAAAAAGGAAAAACCGTCTTTGTTTCCCTTAAAATCGTTAATGCCGTTTGGCAAGGTTATAATGCCCGAAAGACCGATTGATTTATAAATTGAAACCGATTTTTCGGTTGGAGATGCATCAAAAACGAAGCCGAAAAAGCTTTTATTCGGCTCGTAAAGCGTTTTAAATTGAGTGTAAAGATAGGGAAAAGCATCACGCTCGGGGGCAAAATCGCAAAACGGAAGAGAGGGCGCCGACAGACTTTTTTCGGGCGCTTTTTCACAGGATGAAAAAATAAAAAACGGGAAAATCAAGAAAATTAAAAATAAAAATGCCTTTTGCATAAACTTCACCTCGTAAAACATTATGCACAAGGCATAAAAACAATTCGGTTATAAAAAATTATTGATAAAAATTTAAAAATTTAGGCGACCGGGTAAGGTTTACGGCTTCGTTTTGCGTTGTGAAAACAATATCTTCAATTCTAACGCCGAACCTGCCTTTAAGATAAATTCCCGGCTCAACGCTTAAAACCGCATTTGCGGAAATGGGGTAATCTGCTCGGGGGGCAAAATTGGGCCATTCGTGAATTTCGTAGCCGACGCCGTGGCCGAGAGAATGAGTGAAGAGGTTTTCAAAATCACCCGAATTTATAATTTCTCTTGCAAACGAATCGCATTCCTTGCCGGTTAACCCCGCTTTAATTGAGGAAAGGGCGGCATTTTGAGCCTTTAAAACCGTTTCGTGCGCATCTTTGTAAATTTCGGGCGCTTTTTCGCCGAAAAAGAAGCTTCGGGACATATCAGAGCAAAGACCGTTTATTTTTGCGCCGAAATCGAAAAGCACGGGCATATTCGCTTTTAATTTATTATTCGAAGGCTCGCCGTGAGGAATTGAGGTTTTTGAGCCGAATAAAACGATGGTATTAAATGCGGTTTCCGCTTGGTTTTTCTTCATAAAATATTCAAGCTCGGAGACAATATCAATCTCCGAAACGCCTTCTTTTAAGTAAGAAAGAATGTGCGAGAAGGCGGCATCAGTAATTTTTTGCGCCTTTTTTATTAAATTCAGGTCGCTTTCGTCTTTGTAAGCGCGAAGAGCGTTAATTTCAGCCTCCCCGTTTTTAACGCTGACGAGCGAAGAAAGCTTTCCGTGCTCTTTAAGCGTTATTTTCCCCTCGTTAACGGCGCAAGTCCTTATGCCCTCGGCCGAAAAAATCTCTTCGAGAGATTTGAAAACACCTTCGGTGTTTTTTAAAACGGCAACGCCGTTTAACCTTTCGGCCGCCTCGAAATAGCGCATATCGGCGGTTAGGAAAATGCCGTTTTCGCTAATAACGCAGGCGTTATCGGAAATTTTAAGACCTGTGAAATAAAAAATGGAAGGCTCGTCGAAAAAAACGAAGGCGTCAACACCGAGTTTGTTGAGAAAATTGAGAGCAAGCTCTTTTTTAGTCATAAAATCACTCTTCTTTTTGAGCTTCGGCATCTTTTGCGGCTTTTAACTTTTTCTTTCCCGAAATCAAATAAAGAATATAAGAAAAAGGAATTAAAACCACATAATAAAGAAGATGCACCAAAAGACCTGCCTGCAAGCCCTGCTCCTTGGTTAAACCTTCGGCGAGAAACGCCAAAACAACTGCAAGCTCGAAAATACCGAGCTGTCCGGGAGTTGAGGGAATTAAAATTGCAAGATTTATAAAGCAGATAACTGAAACGGCAAGCTTAAAGCAGGTAACGAAATCGAGATTTGAGAAAGCCATGAGAACAAGAATTATTGAAGCAAAGGTAGAAAGCCAGCAAAGAGCGGAGGTGATGAGCGAAATATACCAGCCGCTTGAAGAGAGCATTGTTTTAACAACAGAGCGCGATTTTTTAAAGATGAGCAACACTAAAACCGCAAGCATTAACACCAAAAGAAGCGCAATAATTGCAGGCACCCAAAAATCCAAAAAGGTTAAGGTATCGGTTATGTAGTTATTTTGGGAAAACTGCAAAATACCACAAAGGAAAAGGAAAGAAAAGAGCATAACGCCATCGAAAATAACTCCGGTGCCGAAAAAGCGAAAACGCTTTTTAAGGGGCATACCCTCGGGGTAGAAGGAAAGACGAATTCCCTCGCCGAGCTTAAAGGGTAAAACGAGATTTAATCCGTTGCCTATAACGGTAACGTTAAGAGCGTCTTTAAAAGAAACCTCACCCTTTGCATAACCCATTGAAGCGCAAAGCGACTTAAAAACGGGGTTAATTGCAAAAACGGGAATTGCAATTAAAAAATATTTCCAGTCAATAGTTATGTGTTTGATGAGCGAAAAATTCATATCTTTAATTGTAAGATATGAAAGAATAAGGACGACGACCGTTAAAACGATTGAAATTATAAGCCTTGTTAAATTGTAAACCTTTTTGTTTTCTTTAAACGCTTTGTAGCTTTCGGAAACAGAAGAAAAAATATTTTTCATTTTTTCACATCTCCCATTTTAAATTTTTGCCGGCGGATAAGAAATAGAGTTAAGCGAGCCGAGCGGAGTGTTATCGAATGCGGAATTTTTAAGAGAAATAAGCGAATCTATTTCCTTAACGGGCCTGTCGCAATCCTTGGGCCTGAAAAAGCCTTCGCCCGAAAACTTTTCGGGAAGTGAGGGAATAGAGGTGGAAAGCGAAGCAAATTCAATGTTAAATTTGTTGTAAGCCTTTGAAATATAGCGCGCGGCGGGACAAATAAGCATAACGGGAAGCTTTTTGCCGAGCATTGCGGCGGCAGCGGCGCGGGCGTGGCCGTCTATTAAAACGGTGAATCCGTTGCCGAGATAAAGAGCAACTGCAAGACCTTGCTTGTTTTTGCCGAAATCAAGCATTTTTTTATTTAAAACCGAAACGTTTTCAAGCTCGGGCTTTAAGGGCGTTAAATAGTTAAAGCAGTGGTCGATGCTTGAAGATTTTTCAAAAAGCGAAACCGAAGAAGGCTCCTTTTTGTAATCGGTGTTAAGCGACTGAAAATAGCTTCCGTCGCCCGAGGCGGGATAAAAATCCTTTTTAATAACGAAATAAAGAGAGGGATAAAGCGAATTTATAAGGTTGTGCGAGGTGTAAAGAAGCGTTTCGAGATTGTTTTCCGAAATGTTTTCGGGAAGAAAGCTCTTGTTTTTCAAAACCGAATCAAGCCCAAGACCTGCCGAAACCTCTTTTTCTGTTTCTTCGTCGAAAAGAGTTTTAACGGAGCGGATTTTTAAAAGCGGCTTGTTTTTATAAACCAAAATTTCGTGCGAATGCCTGTCGGACGCGGTTCCGCCTATAAGCTTCAAATCAGCCGAGCCCTTGGGGTTAAAAATGAGAAAACCGTTTTCAAAATCAATCGATTCGGCGGCGTTGAAGGTTTTCAATATTGAAATTTTCGATTTTTTCTTAATTTTGTCTAATTCCGAACGCATTTAACATCAAGTCCTAACTTAAAATGAATGTGAATTCTTGACAAAGAGATATAAATAATATATTATAATATAGCGAGTAAATCGAGCAGTCGCGGCAGAAAAGGGCCGAAAGGCTTTCTGCTGAGGAAAGTCCGAGCTTCACAGGGCAGGATAACGGATAACGTCCGCCGGAGGCAACTCCCGGGAAAGTGCAACAGAGATATACCGCCTTCTTTAAGAAGGTAAGGGTGGAAAGGCGAGGTAAGAGCTCACCGAAGCCTATGGTAACATAAGCTTCCTGTAAACCCTATCCGAAGCAACATCGCTGCGGAACAAATGAAGCGGCCCGCTTCGTTCCCATGATGGCTTGAGGCAGTCGGCAACGGCTGTTCGAGATAGATGACTGCATAGAACAGAACTCGGCTTACGGATTTACTCGCATTTTTCTTATACCTTATATAATACTATAAAATAGACAAAAGTGCAATATTTATTTAAAGAAATCTCCTTGGGAGGAAAAAGCAATATGGAAGAGAAAATCATTTTAAATAGCTCCGTTCCGCCGAAAAAGCGCTTATTTTCGGCAATTCAGCCCAGCGGCAACTTAACCTTGGGAAACTATCTCGGAGCAATAAAAAATTGGCAGGTTTTACAAAACGATTACGACAGTATCTTTGCCGTTGCCGACCTTCACGCCTTAACGGTAAGGCAAAATCCTAATGAGCTTCGCAAAAAAACGCTTGAAATGGCGGCATCTCTCATTGCCTGCGGAATAGACGTTGAAGGAAGCACTCTTTTCATTCAGAGCCACGTTCACGAGCACGCCGAGCTTTCGTGGATTCTTTCCTGCTACACAATGTTCGGCGAGCTTTCAAGAATGACACAGTTTAAAGATAAATCGAAGAAAAACGCCGATAATATAAACGCAGGTCTTTTCACCTATCCCACGCTTATGGCAGCCGACATTTTGCTTTATAACACCGAGGTTGTTCCCGTTGGAGAGGACCAGCGTCAGCACGTTGAAATAGCAAGAGATATTGCGGTTAGATTTAACTCCGTTTACGGCGACGTTTTTAAAATTCCCGAAAGCTTCGTGCCCAAATACGGTGCAAGAGTAAAATCGCTTGCCGAGCCCACCAAAAAAATGAGCAAATCGGACGATAACGTTAACGCCTACGTGCTTATTTCCGACGATAAAGATACCATAATGAGAAAATTCAAAAGAGCGGTAACCGACTCCGAGGCGGAGGTTGTTTTCCGCGAAGGAAAAGACGGCATAAATAACCTTTTAACAATTATGTCGGCATTCACGGGCAAAGCCGTTTCCGAGCTTGAAAACGAGTTTGCGGGCAAAGGCTACGGCGACTTTAAAGCGGCTGTCGGCGAAACGGTTGCCGATGCGCTTAATCCCATCAGAGAAAAATTAAACGAGCTTATGAAAGATAAAGATTACCTCGAAAGCATATTAAAGGAAGGCTCCGAAAAGGCTTCCTACACCGCCATGCGAGTTCTTTCAAAGGTCTATAAAAAAGTGGGCTTATACCCCAAAATAAGATAAAAATAAGGTGTCGGCAAATATTGCCGACACCTATGTTAAAGGGAAATAATTATGATAAATAAAATTGAAAAAGTTAAAAATGCAATAAATGCCGCAGGGGCCGACGGAGCTTTAATCGTTTCAAAGGTAAACCTTTTTTACTTAACCCAAAGAATTTTCGACGGATTTATCTATATTTCCGCTGAGGGTGAAACGCTCGTTTTTGCAAAAAAAGCGGCAAATGCGCCCGAAAACTGCATTTTCGTCAGAAAATATGAGGAAATGCCCGAAATTTTTGCAAATAAGGGCTTAAAGGCTCCCAAAAAGCTTATGGTTGAGGCCGACAGACTTTCTTATTTGGAAATAACCCGAATTTTAAAGGTTTTCACGAGTGAAATGCTTATTTCGCCCGTCGATGCGCTTCGAGTTATTAAGAGCGAGGATGAAATTGAAAAAATAAAAAACTCCTGCTCGCTTCATAAGCTTACCTATGAAAAAATCCCTTATCTTTACGAAAAGGGAATGACCGACAAAGCCATTCAGGCAAGAGTTGAATACGAGATGGCGAAAAACGGAATGCAGGGCGTTAACCGAATTAAAGGCGAGAGTATGGAATGCGCCGGCGGAATGGTTATTGCGGGCGATAACGCTTTAACCGCATCTCCCTACGATTTCGGAATGGGCGGCGGCGGAACTCAAAGCTACCCCATGGGCGCAAACGGAACCGAAATTAAAAGAGGCAACACCGTTTCGTTTGATATGTCGGGCTTTTATAACGGCTGGTGGTGCGATATAACCCGAGTTTTCTCGCTCGGCGAGGTTAGCGAAGAAGCAAAAAAGGTTCACGCCGTTTCTGAAAAAATTCACGAGTTTATAATGGAAAACGCCGTGCCGGGCGCAAACTGCGGCGAGCTTTTCGATAAAATAACCGAAATAGTTTCCGAAGCAGGTTATCAGGATATTTTTATGAACAACGTTCAAAAAAACAGCTTCGTTGGCCACGGAATAGGTCTTGAACTAAACGAAAGACCCGTTATTGCAAGAAAATCGAGAGACGTTTTGCAAAACGGAATGGTTTTTGCGCTTGAACCGAAATTTGCCGTTAAGGGAGTAGGCCCCGTTGGCAATGAGGATTCCTATGCAATAATAAACGGCAAGTGCGAGCGCCTTTCGAATGTTTCACGTGAAATTGTCCCCTTTAAAGAATAATAAAAAAGCCCTTGCAATAAGGGCTTTTATTTTTTTTCAATAATTCGAGTCCAGTTTTCCGCAAATTTTTTAACCGCTTTTTTGTGAAGATAATAGGTTTGACGGTCGGAATAAATTAACTTATCGGCAACGTAAAACCACGGCCGCCCCTCAATATATCTTAATCTTAAAAGCTTCTCGCAAACTTCGGGAAGGCTTGAAAAAACCTTTTCGGCATCTTCTCTTTCTTTAACGGTTTTTTCCAAATCGGAAGTTAGGCTATCTAAAATATTTGAAAAGCAAAACGACGTTTTTTCAAGCTTTTCAAGCGTTTTCTTAACCATCTCCTCGTTACCCCTGTAACGTTCGAGCATTTCCTCATATCGCAACGTTTCAACAAATTCACGGCTTGTTAAAACCCGTTTTATTTCATAACTTTTAGCCTCTATTTTAGCAGTAACTCCTTTAATATTTTTTAAAAAAATAAGTGCCTCGTTTTCGGTCATTTTAATCCCTTCCTTCCACGGTCCCGCGAGTCAAAAAACGACACGAAAAACCAATTTTTTCCATTTAATGACAATAGAATACCATTTTTTGTAAATCGTGTCAATAACCTTTATTAAATTTCTTGATTTTTAAAACCGTTTATATTATACTATAATAAACGGCGGAAGCTTTCTCGGCGGAAAGAGGAAAGCCCCGCCTCGTGTGATACGAAAAGCCCGAAAGCGCAGACGGAATTTTTGGCGCCTTCGTTAAGAGGAGCGGCGTTTTTCATATCACGAAAAAATTATAACTCGGCATAACTGCAATGAACTGCAATTTTAAAAAGAAGTTGAAAAGGGGAAGAAAAGTGAAAAAAACGTTTAAAATACTAATTGGTGCGTGCATTGTAATTTTACTGGTGGTAATTGCTTTTATTTTAGGATTAAACGGACTGAAATTTTTAATTTATTCCGATTATTACAAAATTGAGTCCGACGTTTGCATAAATCCCGGACTTAACGACGGCTTTGTTTGTCAGGGAATTTGCGAGTTTGACGCAAACGGAAAAATTCTCGTTTCGGGCTATATGTCAGACCACTCCGCAAGCCGAATTTACGTAACCGACGAGCAGAATAATTCCTATTACGTTTCGATAACCAAAAACGGAAAAGCGTTTACCGGCCACGCAGGCGGTATTGCATCGCACGGTGATAAGGTTTATATAGTAGGCGATAATTCAATTTACGTTATTAACGCCGACGATATTTTTAACGCGCAAAACGGCGATATCGTTGAAATTCTCGAAGTAATTAACACCGATAATGCAGGCTCGTCCGCTTTTGCCGATGAAAATTATCTCTACGTGGGTGAGTTCCACAACGGCACCAACTACGTAACCGAACATACCTATACCACTCCCGACGGCGAATATAATGCGGTAATTTACCGTTACAGCTTTGATAATCTCACCGCTCCCGATAAAATTTATTCAATAAGAAACGAGGTTCAGGGAATATGCTTTGCCGAGGGCAAGATTGTTCTTTCCACGTCCTACGGATTGGCAGACAGCTACTATTACGTTTATAACGAAGCCGATGCAATAGAGTCGGGATTAACCCATCTCGGCGCACCCGTTTATTACGTTTGCTCGCCCGAAAAGGTTGTAAAAGGTCCCGCTATGGCGGAGGGCCTTGACTATTACGACGGTAAAGTTATAACTCTAACCGAAAGCGCCTCAAATAAATATATCTTCGGAAAATTCTTCTTCGCCGATAAAATAGTGGCACTCGACCTTTTGAAAGACTGAAAAATCGCAAACAAATCAAAAACCGCAGAGAATTCTCTGCGGTTTTTTGTATAAGCAAAACTTATAAAATTTCTTTTACTTGAAAATATGCGGTTGTTGTGATATAATTTTAAAAAATATTTTGGAGGCTTTATATGATTACTAAAATTGTAAAAGGGTGTCCCAAAGAAATTGTTGATAAAAGGAAAAATAGGATTAACGAAGCTCTAAATATCAGCTTTATAGATCCTGAAAATCCTACAAAATATATAGTTGATGTTTTGCCCGATGGAACGGAAGTTTTCTTTTTAAAACCCGGAAAAGAATTTTTTAGAAAAAATCAAAATTTAAATGATATGACACCAAATGTAGGCGACCTTTTTACTCGTTTTGCTTTTTCTGATATTTGGAATTTATTATGCAAGTTGAGAAACAGTATTTCTGTTGATAATTATAAAAAACTATCTGTTATTTTATATAGAGTGGCCTATTTGCTTGATTATACTTATGTTGAAGGGAAACTTCGTTTTAATCCTTCTAAAGAAATACTAGCCGAAATAGAAGACATACAAAAAGAGATTGATTCCAAAGGCTTAAATGTAAATGTTCTTGGATTTATTCATTTTATGGACATTTTAGGTTGGAATGACGAAATGAAAACACATGCTGATAATCAAGGCTTAAACTATATATCAAAAAAGCCAAGAATGGGTAGAATTAACACCATTCTTAGCTGTATTTCTGTTCCTCTTCTTTTTCAAGATTTTGTTGAAGAAGTTATCATGAACAAAGATAATAAATCAAATATCGATTTTAGTGTTGTAATTGATGTGGCGCAAACTTTTTCAAGAACAAGAGGAGTTTGCCCGTTGACAAACGCTAAGCTAATTAATTATTTGTCTCCGTATTTAGTCCCGTGATTTGTGGCTAACTTTCAATTTGTATTCTTCAGAAATTTCACCATTGTGTTCTAATCTATAGTTAATCATTTCTACATATTCTTTTACCAACTCGGCGCTTATAAAATTTCTGCCGAGTTGTTTTGTTTGAATTATTTCTCCGCCCGAACCGCCAAAATGAATTAAAACTGTATCGCCTTCTTGTGTTGAAGCTTTAATTAATTTTTCTACGAGCCCTTTTGGAATTTGGCAAGAATGCATAGTTTTATCTTTTGAAACGTTTTTAACTAAATCAAAATATTGCCAAGAATAAGGCATTCTTCCTAAACTTCCGTTTTTTAAGTTTTCTAATATTCTTTTATCTGTTGGGTTTTTATAAGGCTCGGCAACTTGGTTTTTGTACCAATTGTTATCTTTGCTTTTTGTGCAATGCAAAATACTTCTGTGTGCAGTTGTAAATTTTTTTGGAGAATGTCCAACATTAGAATTATAAACCCAAACATAATCAAAAACATCAAAACAGTTTTCATCTAAAAATTTAACTCGTAAGTAAGCGTTTTGTTTTGGGTAGTTAATAAAAAACATATTTCCGGTTGGCTTTAAAACTCGTAAAGATTCTTTGGCAAGTTCAATATACCAATCTATATATTCATTAAATTTCTTTGTGTATGCTGTACCGTTATATTTGATTCCGACGTTATAATCAGGATCGCTGTAAACCATATCTATAGAATTGTCGGGAAGTTGTTTTAATATATTAAGAATATCATCGTTATAAACTTTATTGAGTTCCATTATAATCCTCCACAATTCTTTTTACTATTGAAACAATTATAACATATATTTTAGAAAAGATCAAGTATAAATTTGCTTTTTTTAAAATATTTTTTAAAAAATATTTATATTAACTCCAAATCAAAAACCGCAGAGAATTCTCTGCGTTTTTTTGCGCTTAATTTAGGTTAACTTTCCAAAAGCCCTGCGGCGCGAAGGTTTGCAAGAAGAAGGTTAAACTGTGTTACGACGTCGGTTGTATCGGTTGCGTCGGCAACGGCGGCGGCAGGAGTAACGGTTCCGGGCTCACCCTGCGGACCCTGAGGACCTGCGGGACCGATTTCACCCTGAGGACCTGCGGGACCGACTTCGCCTTGAGGACCTGCGGGACCGACTTCGCCCTGAGGACCTGCGGGACCAACCTCACCCTGCGGACCTGCGGGGCCGACCTCACCCTGCGGACCTGCGGGGCCAATCTCGCCCTGCGGACCTGCGGGACCAATCTCACCCTGCGGGCCAACGGGGCCGACTTCGCCCTGAGGACCTGCGGGGCCAACCTCGCCCTGAGGACCTGCGGGACCAATCTCACCCTGCGGACCTACGGGGCCTTGCGGACCAATGGGGCCAACAGGGCCTGTCGCACCGGTTGCACCCTGCGGACCTTGAGCGCCTTGCGGACCTTGGGGACCTTGTGGACCAATCGGGCCGATAGGACCTATGGGGCCTCTCGGACCAACCGCACCCTGCGGTCCCTCGGGACCGACGGGGCCTTCCGGTCCTTGCACAACACAGCACGACTGTACACATCCCGAGCAGTTGTTGCATCTGCAACCGTTATTATAGGAATTATAAGGACGGGTAATTTTCATATTCATTAAACTTCCTCTCAATAAAAAGTGAAAGATATCTTTCGGTTAATATTATATGCAAAAGGAGAAGAAGGGGTGAAAAAACATTACTTGCGGCCTCTTTGAAATAAGGTATTTTAGTATATAGATAAACTGCTACAGTTCCATATTCGCGAAAATTACAAATTCTTTTCTGAACAGATTTCTTTTGTTTGGAAAGGAGCTTTTTATGAGCAAAAAATTAAATTGTCATATTGTTACTGCCATATGCAAAGACAATGTCATTTGTTATATTGGTGCGGAGGTGGTATTATATTGAGGAACTCAACTTTAATAAAACCGTGGGAAGTGAAATTTTTGCGAGATGATTTTAGCGGGCTTAATGATATATATCGTGAAATTGCCGGCGAAATAGGCATTGAAAAAACAATTGCTGTTTTTGAATTATTCCACGGCACACAAATATCATTTCCAAATAGACTGTTCTCAAGGGAATATATCTATAAAGCTATACAAAAAGAATATAACGGCAAAAATGCGCTTCAACTTGCAAAAAAATATAATTATTCTGAACGTACAATATGGCGAATTGTTAAAGCAAGCAAAAAATAATACAAGAAATGTTTTGCAAATGTTTAGCGGGGATTGTGCTATTTTAAAAAATATGATATAATTAAAAAATCTATAGTGCAGTAAAGGAGAATAATATGGCAAAATGTGATGTGTGCGGTAAAAATTCTTTATTACCGGAAAAATTTGGAGAGGTCAATATTTGCAAAGTATGCTTTATGAAAGCAAATGGCCTTTTTTGGAAACATCAATATGATAGACAAGAGGATGCAGAAAAATATCGTTGCAAGGCTTTAGAAGCTGCTAATAAGCAAAGTTTTTCTCAACATGTTGTGACGGCTATTAATGAGTTTTTTGCAAATCAAATGAAAACCATGATTGCTTGTGATGCGTGTGGTATGCCTGTTCAGCATCGTCAACTGTTAGGAAAGGCTAGTGTTTGTAAAGATTGTTATAGCAAGATAAACATATCTTCTTGGAGGGAAACTGAATATGAAGATAATGAAGAGGTTGAAAAAAACAGAGAAAAAGTTTTAAAAATTGCAATCAAGAATGGATTTACACCTATTGTCATAGAAGATATTAATAAACATTTTGACAGTAAAATTCAAAAAGGTCTATTGTTTTCTATTAATAGTGAAATGGGGCAGAAAATAAAGGTTTTTGTTGATCATTGTGTGCTTATTACAAATGAGGATGAGTTTGATGTTGACACGGTTTCTGTTGAGTATGCCAAGGCTTTGAAAAGTGGTCAGCCTAAAGAAAGATTAATATCCAATAGTGAAGCAAAATCTTTAGCTCGTAGCGTTTTGTCTGGAGGGATTGTTAAGACCGGAATAGGATTAGCAACTTCTGTAGCAATTAATGCGGCTGCTGACAAATATGCGCCTGAAAAAGCATCTTTTAAAGTTACAATGGGTAATTTTAAAATTGATTATAAAACATATACATATGTAGAACGCCAAAAGGCTAGAGATGGGGGTGTTGGCTTTATAAGATTTGTAAACGGAAAAACTGGAGGAAGAGAGCGTGATGACATAGTTTTCTTCTTTGGTGAAGATACAGATAAATTAGACAAGGCTTACAAAGCCATTTGTGAAGGAATTGAAGAGGCATCAGCATCTGCAATTTATGAAACACCTGGTTCAATACAACCGTCTGCTTCTCAACAAGCATCGACAACTTCTGTTGCAGATGAAATACTTAAATTTAAGCAGCTGTTAGATATGGGAGCAATAACACAAGAAGAATACAATGAAAAAAAAGAAGAACTTTTAGCTAAGAATTACTAACATAAACTCCGCTGTCGCAGATTGAACTCTAAGGCGGCGGAGTTTATGTTTTGTATTAATTTGCGTTTTGTAGCAATTTTGCACATCTAAAACAATCGCGAAAAACGACCTCAAACAAAAAAGACACTCGAAAAATCGAATGCCTTTTTTATCTTGGTGGAGACGGAGGGGATTTCTCGCAGTCGCAAGCTCCTTTGGGTGAATTTCGCAACAGTTCACCGAACTGTTGCTCTGTCGCATCTTGCTTTGCAATCTGCTCCAATTCACAGTTCGCTCCCCAACTTTTACAAAACAAAAAAACCACCCTCAGAAGAGGATGGTTTTTTTCTTTGGTGGAGACGGAGGGGATCGAACCCTTGACCCCTACACTGCCAGTGTAGTGCTCTCCCAGCTGAGCTACGCCCCCGTATTTTAACAGTAATATTATATACGATTTTTTGGTTTTGTCAATATTTTCAATAAAAAAACACAAAATAAAGTTCAAAATGAGCAAAATCCACTTGACTCTTTTCCTTTTTTAAGATATTATAATATAGCAAATTCAAAGTGCTGGTATAGCACAGTCGGTAGTGCAGCTGATTCGTAATCAGCAGGTCGTGCGTTCGAGTCGCATTACCAGCTCCAAAAGCCCCGTTCTTTCGAGCGGGGCTTAATTTTTGCTTTTTACACACTTGCAAAAAGAGCTTATGTGTGTTACAATGACAGTATCTCATATAGCTTTTATAAGCTGAAAGGTTGTGATGCTCTACGGTTGAGCTTTTTAATTTTTGGTATTTCTTTTTCATTTTGCTTTTTGCGGGCATTATCGTGGGACTTTACTTTTTGTTAAAGGATAAGCCCGAAAAAACTCAAAAAATCGTCCTCGGCGCGATATTGTTTTTCAATCTTGCGCTTCACTTTTTGAAGCTCACCTTTCCGCCTTACAGCACGAATCCCGATATTGCAATGCGAGAGGTTTGGTTTGTAAACGTTTGCGCCACGAGCGTGCTGTTTTTCCCGTTTATATTCATCTCCAAAAGCAAAACGGCGAAGGATTATATGGTGTTTTTGGGAATTATAAGCGGATTTTTAGCGTTGCTTTACCCCACCGAAGCCATAGGCAAAAGCGTGCTCACGTTGGATTTATGGCGTTTTTATATTTGCCACGGCATTCTCATTGCCGTCCCGATGCTCACCGTTTTGCTTGGAGTTCATAAGCTCGACGTTAAGCGAATTTGGAAGATGCCTCTTTGCGTTTCGGCTATGTTGCTCTTTATAATTTGCAATCAGGTTCTTCAAAGCGAGCTTGGAATAATTCCGCTTCGAAACGACGATATGTTTAACGTAAATTTCCGAAATCCCTCGTTGATTTGGGGCCCCACCGATAGCGTTGCGGTGCTGTTTTCGTGGTTAACGCCGTCGTTTATGAAAACAATACCGTTTGGAGCTTATGCAGGGCAGGAAAAATTCTGGCCGTTTTTCTGGATGCTTCCCGGCGTTATAGTTTATTTCATTTTAATACCGCTTGCGCTTTGCTTTATTTTCGATTTCAAAAACACCAAAAACACCTTTGCAGCATTCTTTAAAAGGTTTAACTTTAAAAGGAAAGACCAACGGAGGTAAGATATGGATTTTGAAAAAATCATTTCGGAGCGTTTTTCGGTTAGAAGCTTCAAGCCGAAGCATTTGTCCGCCGACGTTTTGAATAAAATTTTAGAAGCGGGACATAAAGCGCCCACCGGCTGCAACTATCAGCCGCAGAGAATTTTGGTTTTAAACACCGACGAAGCGATGGAAAAGCTTAAAATCTGCACGAAATGCCACTTTAACGCTCCTGCGGCGCTTGTAATTTGCCATAACGAAGAGGAAAGCTGGAAAAGAGTTTACGACGGTGCGCTTTCATCGCCCGTTGACGCCGTAATCGTTGCAACTTATATGATGCTTGCGGCGCAAAACGAGGGTGTGGGCTGTTGTTGGGTTATGCATTTTAACCCCGAAAAGCTTTGCAAGGAGTTTAAAATTCCCGAAAATATCAAGCCCGTTTCCATTCTTATTATGGGGGAACCCGATGATGACGCCAAGCCGTTTGAGATGCATTACAAATTCCGTCCCATAGAGGAAACGGTGGTTTTCGATAGCTTTTAAAGATTAAAGACTAACGAATTTTCGTTAGTCTTTTATTATGGATAATTGTTTATATAAATTAGAAACTTTCTTTTTCTTCAACGGTTTTATGTCCTATAAAGCAAACTTCCATAAATTAACTCGCTTTTCGTGGAATTCCGCAAAATATTAGAACAAAAAGCTGTTGCAAAGTCAATATCGTGGAATACCACGAGATAAAAAATTAAAAATTCATATAATAATTTCGTGGAACACCTATAAGGAAAACCACGAAAGGCGGATTTATATGAATATAAACGATGCAATAATCAAGCGAATTGAGGAAATTTGCGAAGAAAAGAATATAAATATTTGCGAAGCAACGCTCGGCGGAGGGAAATCGCCTTCGGCAATTTACGATTTGATTAAAGGCAGAACAAAATGTTCAAAGGTTTCAACGATTAAAGCTTTTTGTCAGGGCGCAGGTATAAGCTTATCGGAGTTTTTTGACAAGGAGTATTTTAACGATTTTGAGGATTAAAAAAAGAGGTGCAAAATGCATCTCTTTTTTTCTTCCGCTCGTGCCGTGGGGCTTTTTTCTTCCGCTCGTGCCGCGGAGGCACGTCCTTTCTTCAAGCGAAAAGAAAGGACGCAAAGATTCGCTTTAAAGGGGGAATTTCGGTTTCCCCCTTAGTCGCCGATTTAAAGCAAACAAAAAAGCCGCCGAGAAAAAATTCGGCGGCAATATTTATTGAATTTTAAAAATAATATTCGGCGACTTTATCCCCCATAAACGACAAGGGCAATGCCCTTGACCTTTTTGGTGTGAGAGGGAAATCAGCTTTCTTTTTCAAGCAAGTCCTCAACCGTACAATCCAATGCTTTTGCCATTTTATAAACCGTTAAAGCGGAGGCACTGTTTATATCTTTTGCCCCTTGCTCATAATACTGAATCATTCGAAGATTGATTCCCGAAAGCTCGGACAATTGATTTTGTGTAAATCCCTTTTCTTTACGTATTCTTTTTAAATTAGTCATTTATTTGTTCCTCTTTTTTCTCCTCGGAAACACCGAATTTTTTAAGAATTTTCTCGCTTAAAAAGAAGCAGATAATTGCAATTAAAGCGGTTGCCGCAAAGAGCAGGGCGGCGGTTAAATAGTCGCCGCTTAAAAGGAAATCGGCTGCCAACGTGGAAGAAATTATTGAAGGAATTCTTGCAATTGCGGTTATTCCAACGAATTTCCAAAGGCTTATATTAAAGAATGCGGCGCAGTAGCAAAGAAGGTCCTTCGGGAGTGCGGGAATTAAAAAAATGAAGAAAATGAAGGCGTCTCTTTTGGGATGATTATTAAGCTTATCATAAAATTTCAGCTTATTTCCAACGAAAATTTCAGCAAATCCCTTGCCGAATTTACGGCAAACGAAAATAATTAAAGCGGTGCCGAGAGCGGCGCCGATTTCGGCAAGAACAAAGCCCCAAAACCAGCCGAAAGCAAAGCCTGCGCCAAGCTCTAAAGCTTCGCCGGGAATTAAAGCGGCAACAACCTGAAGTATTTGCAAAAAGAGATAAAGAGGGATTGCCAAAAGCCCGTTTTGCGAAACGAAATCCTGAAAAGCTTTGGGATTTTCGATAAAATTTCCAATGTATGGCCATGCTAAAAAGCAAAGCAAAAAAAGCACGAGCGCAAAAATAAAAATGCCTATTGAATTAACGAAAACGTTTAAAATTTTAGATTTTTTCTCTTTTTTCATCTTTAAATCCTTCCGTTAAAAAATGAAAGAAAGGGCATAGATGAGATAACCCAAAGCAAGCCCGAATCCGAACAAAAGAAGAGTGATTAAAAGGTTTTGTTTCAGGCTTTTATTCGACTTAAAAAGCACGAAAAGACCGATTCCCGCGCCGCTTGCAAGACCTGCCGAAACGGCGGCAAGAGAGAGCAGACCGTCGAAATAAAGCTCGGTTAGCAAAACCGAAACGGCGCAGCTCGGAATTAAACCCAAGGCCGCCGAAAAAAGCGGAGTGAGCGCCGAATTTTCAATTAAAATCGCTCTTAAAATTTCTTCTTTTATAATGAAAATTATAATCGAAATAATTAAATTAACGGCGAACAAAAACACCGTTATTTTAGCGGTATGTTTAACTGCGGGAAAGAAAATCTCGTTAATTTTTCCCTCGTTTTTGCCGCTGTGATGACATCCGCATTCGCCGTGATGATTACCGCAGTCGGCGTGCTCCGAGCAGTCCTCGGCAGAGTTGAAATGCTCACATTTTTCGGCGTGATTTTTTTGTTTTTTACGCATTATAAAATCAACCGAAAAGCCAATCAAAAAGCCGTAAACGAGCTTAATTCCCAAAATCACCAAAATACCGGATAAGGCTTTAAGGGGCTCGTCGGCAATATGCGAAAGGAGCACGGGAACAGCCTCGTCGGAGGTGGTTAAAAATACTGCAAGAAGGGTGCCGAGCGTTATAAAACGGTGCGAAAAAAGCTCGGAGGCAATACCCGAAAAACCGCACTGGGGAATACAGCCGAAAAGGCTTCCCCAAAAGGAAGAAAAACGGTTTTCGCCGCTTATTTTTTTCAAAAAAGCAAGCTGACGTCTGTGTTCAACGTATTCAATTAACAAATAAACCGCAAAAAGAGGCAAGATGAGTTTTAAAGTATCGAGCGTTACCTCGACGAGTAATTCCAAAAATTCAGGCAAGAAAAAGGCTCCTTTTAATAAAAACTCGGTAAAAAATAAATAAATATACGAATAAGGGTTGACCTTATAAGAAAAAAGATGTAAAATAGTTGATAATCAGTAAATATATTATAACAACAAAATAGGGAGTTGTAAAGATGAGAAAGGTATATAATTTTTCGGCAGGACCTTCTATGTTACCCGAGAAGGTATTAACCGCCGCAGCAGCAGAAATGACAGACTATAAAGGCACCGGCGAATCGGTTATGGAAATGAGCCACCGCTCAGCCGAATACGATGCCATAATCAAGGAATGCGAAGCACTTCTCAGAGAGGTTATGAACATTCCCGATAACTACAAGGTTTTATTCATTCAGGGCGGCGCATCGGCGCAGTTCTCAATGGTTCCGTTAAACCTTATGAAGAACAAAAAGGCAAACTACATAGTTTCGGGACAGTTCTCCAACAAGGCATATAAAGAAGGCACTCTTTTCGGCGATTGCAAGGTAATTGCATCTTCAAAAGAGGCAAACTTCTCTTACGTTCCCGTTATAACCAAAGATATGGTTGACGAGGATGCCGACTATCTCCACGTTTGCTTTAATAACACCATCTACGGCACGAAATATCCCTACATTCCCGAAACGGGCAACGTTCCGCTCGTTGCGGATATGTCTTCCTGCATTCTTTCCGAGCCGGTAGACGTTTCCAAATTCGGCTTAATTTACGCAGGCGTTCAGAAAAATATGGGCCCCGCAGGCATGGCAGTTGCAATAATCCGCGAGGACCTTCTTGAAGTTAAAAACGATTTCGTAATTCCCACTATGTATAAGTATTCCACCTATGCGGAAAACGATTCGATGTATAACACTCCTCCCACATACTGCATTTATATCGTTAAATTGGTTCTCGAATGGATTAAAAACGATATAGGCGGCCTTGAAAAAATGAAGGAATTAAACGAGAAAAAAGCGGCAATTCTTTACGATTATCTCGATAACTCCAAGCTTTTCAAAGCACCCGCACAGAAGGAAAGCCGTTCTCTCATGAACGTAACCTTCGTAACCGGCAACGAGGATTTAGATAAAAAATTCTGCAAAGAAGCGGCAGCCGCAGGCTTCCTTAACATTAAAGGACATCGCTCGGTTGGCGGCATGAGAGCTTCTATCTATAACGCAATGCCCATTGAAGGCGTTGAAAAGCTCGTTGAGTTTATGAAAGCTTTCGAGCAGGCAAACGGCTGATTTTTTGGAGGAAACAAGATGTATAACATAAAAACAATGAATAAAATAGCAAAAATCGGTTTGGCAAACTTTAACGCCGACTTTGCTGTTTCAGACGAATTTGACAATCCCGACGGCATTTTGGTTCGTTCGGCATCTCTTCACGAAATGCCCGTTAACGAAAATTTAATGGCAATTGCAAGAGCGGGCGCAGGCACCAACAACATTCCCGTTGATGCAATGGCAGATAAGGGCGTTGTTGTTTTCAACACTCCCGGCGCAAACGCAAACGCAGTTAAAGAGCTCGTTATTTGCGGTATGCTTCTCGCATCGAGAGACGTTGTGGGCGGCATAAACTGGGCAAAGGCAAACGCCGACGACCCCGATATTGCAAAATCGGTTGAGAAAAACAAAGCGCAGTTTGCGGGCTACGAATTAAAGGGCAAAACCCTCGGCGTAATCGGCCTCGGAGCAATCGGCGGCCCTCTCGCAAACGCCGCAATTCATCTCGGAATGACCGTTTACGGCTTCGACCCCTATCTTTCCGTTGAAGCTGCTTGGAACCTTTCGAGAGATATAATTCACGCAAAATCGAGAGAAGAAATCTATGAAAAATGCGATTTCATCTCAATTCACGTTCCGCTTATAGTAAGCGACGACGCTTCCAAAAACACCAAGGGTATGATTGGCGAGGCAGAAATCGCAATGATGAAGGACGGTGTTACCGTTCTTAACTTCGCAAGAGACGCTTTGGTTAACGACGTTGCTATGGAAGCGGCTTTGGAATCGGGCAAGGTAAGAAGATACGTAACCGATTTCCCCAATGCTGCATCAGTTAAAATGAAGAATGCAATTGCAATTCCTCACCTTGGCGCATCCACCGAGGAAAGTGAAGATAACTGTGCTATTATGGCTGTTAAAGAGCTTTCCGATTACATTCTCACCGGCAACATCAAAAACTCGGTTAACTATCCCGACGTTGAAATGTCCAGAACCGGCGTTGCAAGAATTTGCGTGCTTCACAAAAACATTGCAAATATGATAGCAAAATTCACCGGCGTTATGGGCGAAAACGGCATAAACATTGAAAATATGACTAACCGCAGCAAGAAAGAAAACGCTTATACCGTTATGGACGCTTCCACCGACGTAAGCGATAAGATTGTTGAACAATTAAAAGCAATCGACGGCGTTATAAGAGTAAGAGTAATCAAATAAATTTGATTTAAAAAAGGCCTTTAAGAAATTAAAGGTCTTTTTCTTTTTTGTAAAATAATATATATTTACTTGCAAAAATAAATAAAAGAGATTATAATATAATAAATATTTGTTTTTTGTCATTGGAGGACACCGTGAAAGAACCTTTTGCATTTGCAAGAAATTTGAAAATTTTTATAATAGTGCTTTGTTGCTTGCCTCTCGTTGGAATTGCAATGCACATTTTTCTTCCCGAGCCGCTTAACGGAGTGAGATTAACTCTCGTTCCCAATCAGCTTGAGGCAAAGGGCGATTACGAATATCTTTTAAATTCCGCCAAAGAGGGAAGCTCGGACGATAGCGAAAAAATAAAAGAAGCAATGAACGAGCTTTTGGGAAGCGACGTTAAGTTAACCCTTTCAATTGCTCCGAATATGGTTTTTTCGGGCAATAAGGTTTATCTTGCAAACCCCTTTAATGCAGGAGAGGGAACAAAAAGGCTCGGCGTTGAGCTTTACGTTTTTGAATTCGGCTACGCTCATTACGACGTTGATACCGCGGGAAGCGTGTTAAACGCTTTGCCCGAAACGGAAAAACTTCCGGAGTTACCCGAAAACACACATTTCGGCGCAATGAATTTCACGTTAAAGCTTTGCGAAAGAGTGGTTTTCGGTTACGATTACGAAAATTACGTTATTGAAGAATATTCGGGCGAGGAAAAGCCCATTTTAATTAAAAGGCTTGAAATAAACTTTTCGGAGGATAGCGAAACCAAGCGTCTTGTAAACACCGTTTTTTCGGAGCTTTCGCTTAAAACCAACGGCAAAGATTTCTTTAAGCCCGAAGATATGTTCATAGTTTCAAGAGGAAGTCCCAGCGGCTTTGCCGAAAAGGGCGAAAATGCTTTGGCAACTCTTTTAACGAAATACGCTTATGCGGGGCTCGGCGTTGAAAAGGGAGCCTTCTTTAAGCTCAACACCGATGAAAAGCTTAACGATTTTAACGAAATGTCGGTAACGCTTTACAACATAGAAGAAGACAGAGATGAGGAAATTCCTTATCCCGCGTTTAACGTTGAAATGAGAGTTTATTTCAACGTTGAAAAATAATTAAGGGGAGAAAGAAATGGCGAATAAAAAATTTCCTAATATAAAATTCCCGAAGATTTTCAAAATTCTCAAAAAAGACAAAATTAAAAAAGCCGAGGTAGATAAAGAGGGCAAGCCCGTGGCTAAAGGCGAAAAAGGCAAAAAGGTGCGCAGAATAATTCTCCACACCCTAATCGCGCTTATGCTTTTCGGAATTGCAATGGGCGTTGCCGGCGGCGTTTGCTTTACCTATATTTTGAATAACTATGAAAATATTGAAATGGCAGATGCGTTCAGAACTCTTAATATGAACGAAACTTCATATATCTACGCCTACGACGAGGAAATGGGAATTTACGTTGAGGTGGAATCGCTCTTCTTAAACGAAGACAGAAAATGGATTGGTTACGACGATATTCCCAAATATTTCATAGATGCCACCGTTGCAATAGAGGACGAAAATTTCTACGAGCACAAGGGCGTTGACTGGCGCAGATTTATTTTGGCAACGGCAAACCAGTTTTTAAAATTAAGAAGCTCGTTTGGCGCATCCACAATAACCATGCAGCTCGTTAAAAACATCACGGGTGCCGACGACAGAACGTGGCAGAGAAAGGCGCAAGAGGTTTTTAACGCCACCTATATCGAAACGCTTTATTCAAAAGAAGATATTTTGGAGCTTTACCTTAACTATATAAACTACGGCGGTCAGCGTCAGGGCATTTCGTCTGCCGCGCGCTTCTATTTCGGTAAAGACCCCTCCTCTTTAAAGCTTATTGAGGTTGCAAGCATAGTGGGCATAACCAATAACCCCTCGATGTACGACCCATATTATTCCTCTAACCGAGAGGCAAACCTTAGAAGAGCGAGACTTATAGTTCAAAAAATGTTTGAACTCGGTATGCTTGGCGAGGAAGAATATAACGAGGCAATGGCGGTTAAAGAGCTTGAATTTGCCTTCTCAAATACCTCAACCGAGGACGCAGACGATAAAAACGTTCAGTCATATTACGTTGATACCGTTATACAAAAGGTTTTGGCAGATTTAAAATCAACCTATAACGTAAGCCACGAAATAGCAACGAAAATGCTTTATCAGGGCGGCTATAAAATTTATATTCCCATGGACATAACCGTTCAAAACGTTATGGACAGCTACTATGAAAACCGCGATAATTTCCCCAATGCAACGGTTAAAGACCCCGAAACCGGCAAGGTTGAGCAAATTCAAAGCGCAATGGTAATAATGGATTTCACAACCGGCGACGTTGTGGGAATGACGGGCGGCATAGGCAAAAAAGAGCATAACCTCGGCTTTAACAGAGCAACCTCGGCATTCCGTCAGGTCGGCTCGGTTATTAAGCCCATTGCCGTTTACGGCCCCGCAGTTGAATTTAACGTTATGGACGGTAACGGCGCTCTTTCCGATATGCCCAATGAAAAAGACGGAAAATGGCCCGTAAACTACGAGGATTATTACAGAGGTCTTATGCCTTTGAGAAGAGCGCTTGCAATGTCGCTTAACGGCCCCACCGTTGAGCTTGCAACACTCATAGGTCCCGAAAGAAGCTATAACTTCTTGGAGCAGGCCTGCAACTTTAAAACCTTAACGCCAAACGGCCCCGGCAGCGATAAAACTCTTTCGCTTTCGCTCGGCGGCGTAACCAAGGGACTTACGGTAACCGATATTTGCGCATCCTACCAGATGTTTGCAAACGACGGTATTTACAGCGAGCCGAGATATTACACCAAGGTTTTGGATAACCTCGGAAACGTGGTTTTGGAAAAACCGGTAAAATCGAAGGTTGCAATTTCAACTCAAACCGCTTTCATAATGAGAGACCTTTTATACGAGCTCGTTTATAACGGTTACAGCTCGGCATCACGCTTCTCAACCTCGGCAGGCGAAAAAATAACCTGCTACGGCAAAACGGGAACCTCCGCGCGAGACCACGACCTTTGGTTCTGCGGCTTTACGAGCGAATACGTTGGCTGCGTTTGGATGGGATTCGACAGTAACGCGGTTATAAAAACCAGCCAGTCGGTTGCATCCGCAACGCTTTGGTCTAAGATTTTCCGCTCAATTTACAATGAAAAAGACCTTCACGACGGAAGCTTTAACACCCCCACAGGCGTTGAGCAGGTTGAATATTGCAAATACAGCGGCAAAATTGCCACCGACGCCTGCAAATTAGACCCCAGAAATTCAGCCGATAATCCCGTTGTTATGACGAACTGGGTTAAGAGCGAAAACGTTCCCACCGAGCAGTGCGACGTGCATATTCCCGTTTATATCTGTGAGGATTCGGGCAAAATTGCGCACGATAACTGCCCTAACGGCAAGGTTTACGCAGTTTCGCTTCTTAACGTATTCAGAGATTTCATAAGAACCGACTTATATATTGAAGATTCGCAGTACACAATGCCGAAATCGGCGTTAACTCCCGAAACGGTGCTTTACGTTGATAACCGCTTGCCCGCTTACTTCAATATTTATCAAAACAATCTTGAGCTTCTTCCTTATCTCCACAAAACCGAGGCGCAGATTTTTGCAGAGTTTGGCGTTGAGGTTCCTGCGGGAGCAACGAGAGAAGAGGTTAACAAGCTGTTTGAGGAAACGGGCGTAATAATTCATCACCCCGGACTCGTAATGAAAAAATTTGCCGACGAAGACGTTATGAACGCCGTTTGTCAGGCGCACACTCCGCTTGAAGAACCGCACTTCCACCCCTATAACTTCGCAGGCGGCCCCCTCATTACAACTCCCACTCACGAGCCTGAGCCCGAGCCCGAAGAGCCTGAAAATCCCGACCTTCCCGATAATCCCGAAAACTCGGACGTTCCAGATAACCCCGAAAGCTCGGACGTTCCCGATAACCCCGAAAGCTCCGAGGTAAATTCAGATAACCCCGAAAGCTCGGAGGTAAATTCAGAGGAAACCTCAAGCACCGCACCTGCAAACGAATCGGAAAATGAATCGGAAAACGTTGCATCAAATTAAAAAATCGCAAAAAACGCATTGACTTTGCCGTTTTAAGTGATATAATTTAATTAGAATAAAAACAAATTAAATGAGTAAAATATATAAAAAGGAGTGTCATTTTAATGGATAAAAAATTGTTTTTGGTTGCCGCAGTATCAGCAGCGGTAGGAGCGGCAGCAGCCGTAGGTGTTATGGCACTTATAGCAAAAAAGAGTGCCGGAAAATATAATCTTTGCATGGAAAATAACTGCGAAGAGCCCTGCGAATGCGATTGTGAATGCGATTGCACTTGCGAAGACGATGAATAATTAAACCGAAAAACGAAATTATCTCCTGCGGTAAAAGCAGGAGATAATTTTTGGAGAAAAGAAAATGATAACAGACGTTCACTGCCATATATTTCCCGAAAAAATCGCTCAAAAGGCAAGCGACTCAATAGGCGGCTTTTACGGCGTTAAAATGGCTTATAACGGAACCGAAAACGAGCTTATTCCCAATTTAAAGGTTGCGGGAATAACCAGAGCGCTCGTTCATTCGGTTGCATCAACCGCAAAACAGGTTGAAACCATAAACAAATATATTGCCGAAAGCGTAAAGGTAAACAGCGAGCTTTTCACGGGATTTTTAACGCTGCATCCCGACTATGAAAAAATAGGCGAGGAAACCGAAAGAAGCGTTAAAATGGGGCTTAAAGGAATTAAAATTCATCCCGATATGCAAAAATTCGCAATCGACGATAAACAAGCCTACCCCATCTACGAGGCGGCGGTAGCCTTTAATATTCCGATTCAGGTACATACGGGCGACAAACGCTATAACTATTCAAATCCCGCAAGAATGGCAAAGGTAATGAAGGATTTTCCCAAGCTCAAGGTAATAGGCGCTCATTTCGGCGGCTATTCCGAGTGGGAAAGCGCAATGGAGGTTTATAAGGGGCTCGATATTTTGGTAGATACGTCCAGCACCTTCTGGGCCGTTTCGCCCGAAAAAATAGTTGAACTCATTCGCTTTTTCGGCGTTGAAAGAGTAATGTTTGGCACCGATTATCCTATGTGGGATGCCAAAACCGAGGTAGAAAAGCTAATAGCTCTTCCGTTAACCGACGGAGAAAAAGAAAAAATTCTTTGGCAAAACGCCAAGGAGCAGCTTAATATCTTTTAAAAAATCACCTCTCGAAGTCATTCGGGAGGTGTTCTTATTAAAAAACTCTTGCGTTTGGTATGAAAATAAGGTAAAATATAGAATAATATATATTTAGATAAATATTCTGTTTAGGAGAAAAACAATGGTAGAATTCGACGAATACAAAGTTAAGCTTGTAAACGCCAAGGAGGAGCTTACCATGCTCGGCGTTTCAATAGGCATTGAAAAGCTCAAAAGCGAGGTTGCCCGTTTGGAAAAGGAAACCGCCGACGAAAGCTTTTGGCAGAATATGGAGAACGGTCAAAAAACCTTAAAGCTTCTCAAAAATATGAAGGATAAGGTTGCGGAATACGAGCGCCTTTGCAAAATGTACGACGATGCTTTCGCACTCGTTGAGCTTTGCATTGAGTTTGACGATGAAAGCGAGCTTCCCGCTCTTAAAGAGGCGGTTGAAGCTTATGAAGCGGAGTTTGAAAAGCAAAAGCTTTCCACTCTTCTTTCGGGAGAATACGATGCAAATAACGTAATTTTAACCTTCCACGCAGGCGCAGGCGGCACCGAAGCGCAGGACTGGGCGGAAATGCTTTACAGAATGTATACGAGATATGCCGAAAGAACCGGCTTTACCTACAAAATTCTCGATTATAACGATGGCGACGAGGCAGGCATTAAAAGCGCCAGCATTTTAATCGAGGGAATTAACGCCTACGGCTTTTTGAAGAGCGAGGCGGGCATTCACCGCTTGGTTAGAGTTTCGCCGTTTGACGCATCGGGAAGAAGACATACTTCCTTTGCATCGGTTGACGTTATGCCCGAAATCGACGATTCGGTTGAAATAGACATTAAGCCCGACGATATTAAGGTAGATACCTACCGTTCAAGCGGCGCAGGCGGCCAAAAGGTTAACAAAACCGACTCGGCAGTTAGAATTACACATATTCCCACCGGCATAGTTTGCGCCTGTCAGGTTGAGCGAAGCCAGCACCAAAACCGTGAGGTTGCAATGAGAATGCTCCGCTCCAAGCTCATTGAAATTAAAGAAAGAGAACATCTTGAAAAAATAAGCGATATAAGAGGCGCGCATAAAGATATTGCGTGGGGCAGCCAAATTCGTTCCTACGTCTTTATGCCCTACACCCTCGTTAAAGACCACAGAACCGATTTTGAAATGGGTAATATCGGAGCCGTTATGGACGGCGAGCTCGAAGGATTTATAAACGCTTATTTGCGTTTGGAAAACCACAAGAAAATAGGCAGGGAGTAAGATGGAAATTGGAAGCAAAACGCTTCTGAGACTTATAAAAACGGCGAAGGGAACACTTTCGTCAATAGACCTTGACGAAATGCGAAAAGGGCAAGAAACGCTCGGAAAGCTCGGAGTAAGGCTTTTCAAAAAATCGGTTGATTTTTCAAATGCCGATATTTTAAACGTTTCAAGCTTTTACGCCGTTTCAAAAAAGAAAGAAAGAGAAGACGTTTTATTTCTTTATCTTCACGGCGGCGCCTACGTTTCGGGTGAAGAAAACTATTCCAAAAGCTTCGGCGGCGTTATAGCTGAGCGCTATAATGCGAGAGTGGTTTGCTTAAACTATAAGCTTGCCCCCGAAAACCCTTTTCCTGCGGCGCTTAACGAAGCTGTGGCGACATATCTTTTTTTAAAAGAAAAATATTCAAAGCGAAAGCTTTGCGTTATAGGTGAATCGGCAGGAGGCGGTCTTGCCCTTTCGCTCGCGCTCAAATTGAGAGAATTAAAAAAACCGCTTCCCGATGCAATTTTTGCAATTTCACCGTGGGCAGACCTTGAAATGACGGGTGTTTCTTTAAGAACCAACAAAAATGAAGACCCGCTTCTTTTTGAAGAAAAATTAAGAATAAACGCCGAGATGTATGCTCAAAACAACCTTAAAAATCCGCTTGTTTCACCTGTTTTTGCGAATTTCAAGGGCTTTCCGCCCGTTTTCATAACGGTTGGCGGTAAGGAGATTTTGGAATCCGATTCTTTAAAGGTTTGCTCAAAACTTTTAGATGCAGGCGTTAAATTCACCCTTTTAAGAGAAGAAAAAATGTGGCACGTTTATCCGCTTTTCCCAATTGCCGAGGCGGAAACGGCGCTTAATAAATTCGAAGAATTTTTAGTTGAAAACGGCATAATGAAAGAGGAAAAATGAGAGAAAAAAAGCCAATCAAAAAGTGGATGAAGCTCGATAACGCCGCAAAAATCTATCCTGCCGCTCGCTCGGTTGGCTGGATGTCGGTTTTCAGGCTTTCCGCAATTTTAACTGAAAAAATCGACCCCGAAATATTAAAAGAGGCGGAGAGAAGAACAGCTCTTCGCTTTCCTTCAATGTGCCAAAAATTAAAAAAAGGCCTTTTTTGGTATTATCTTGAAGAAATAACAGAGAGTCCCGTTCCGGAAAAGGACGTTAAAAATCCTTGCGCAAGCTTCGATTTCAGAGAGCGAAACGGTTATATGTTTCGCGTGAGATATCACGAAAACCGAATAGCTTTAGAGGTTTTTCACGTTTTAACCGACGGCACGGGCGGTCTTGTTTTTTTAAAAACGCTTATAGCGGAATATTTAGAGCTTAAATACGGCGTTAAAATTCCGAGAGACGACTCGATTTTAGACGTTAACGAAAAGCCGAAAAAGGAAGAAATTGAAGATAGCCACGTGCGTTATGCAAGAGGCAAAACGCTCAAAAGAGATATGGAAAAGGCATATCGCCAAAAGGGCGAGAGAGAAGAAAAGGGCTATACCAACGTGGTAACCGCCATTATGGATACCGAAAACTTGCGAAACACCGCCAAAAAATACGGCGCAACGGTAACCGAATATTTAACGGCGGCGCTCGTTTTATCGTTTCACGAAATTCAAACCCGAGAAAAAAAGGCAAAAGAAAAAGTGCTTCCCGTTAGAATTTGCGTGCCGGTTAATTTAAGAAAGTTTTATAACTCCAAAACCATGCGAAATTTTGCGCAATTCGTTAACGTCGGCGTGGATTATTCCCTCGGCGAAGCAAGCTTTGAGGAAATTTTAAAGCAGGTAAAATGCGAAATGGGATTACTCGCATCGGAACGAATGCTAAACGCCAAATTCAGCGCAAACGTAAGGGACGAGAAGAATAAATTTATGCGTCTTGTTCCTCTCTTTATAAAAAATCCCGTTATGAAAACCATCTTCAAGCTAAACGGCGACAGAACGTCCTCAACAACGCTTTCGAACTTGGGACTCGTAACGCTTCCCGACGAAATGTCGAAATATATCACCCGTTTTGATTTTATGCTGGGCGCGCTTTCAAGAAATCCCTCGGCGTTTGCCTCAATTTCATATAACGGCGTTACCACCGTTAATATGGTGAGGTCTATTAAAAATTCCGAGGCGGAAAAGAATTTTTGCCGCTTTCTCGTTAAAGACGGCGTGCACGTTAAGGTTGAAAGCAACAGCTTATAAAGGAAGGTGTTTTAATGTCTTACTGTGTCAACTGCGGCGTTGAGCTCGGCGATGCCGAAAAGGCCTGCCCCTTGTGCCAAACGCCCGTTATAAATCCCGTATCTCCGTGGAAAGAGCCGCAAAAAAAGCCCTACCCCGACAGAGTAGATAAGCTTATGAGGGTGGTGGATTATAAATTCGGCGTGCGTCTTGCCGCGCTTTTGCTTATAATTCCCGTTTTTGTAACGCTGCTTTGCAATATTGCGGTTAATAAGGAAATAAGCTGGTCGATTTACGTAATCGGCGGCGTAACCTGCTTTTTCGTTTGGGTTTTCCTGCCGCTTCTTTTCAAAAAAAGAAGACCTTACGTTTTCGTTTTGTTAGACGGTATTTCAACAGCCGCCTATCTTGCGGTAATAGCGCTTATGACGGGCGGATTGAATTGGTTTTTAACACTCGCTTTGCCGCTCGTTTCGGTAACGCTCCTTACAATAATGTTATTTATATTTATAGGACGTCGCAAAAAAATCTCACCGCTTCATAAAATGGCTGCCTTTTCGCTCGGCATTGGAATTTTGTCTGTTGCAATTGAGCTGATAATAGACCTTTTCCTCTACTCTGCAATCGTTCCCGTTTGGTCGCTTTACGTTTTAACGGTAACGGCGGTTTTTGCCGCGGTGTTTGCTCTCGTTGAAAGCAAAAAACGCTGGAAAGAGGAAATTATCCGCAAGCTTTTTTATTAAAAACTTTTCAAAAGAGTCTTTTTAAGACTCTTTTTTGTTTTCATAAAAACGCCTTGTTTTTGGCAAAAAATGCAAGAAAAGCTGCAAAATCAGCCTAAAAATTGCCGATTTTAATAAAAAATAAAAAATATTTAAAAAATGAAAACAAAATCAAAAAAGAGAGAGAAAACGAGCAAATAAGAGCAAATAAGAGAGAATAGAGGAAATAAATTGATTTTTTTGGTTTTAAGGTCTTGACAAGGTAAAAAATATAGTGTAATATATTGCAGTCGAAACGTAATAAATTCGTTTTAAAAAAAAGAATAAGCGGTGTTAAAAACCGCACAGAGAGGAATAAAAAACATGAAAACCTTTATGGCAAGTGCAGAGAAGACCGAACGCAAATGGTTTATCATTGATGCAAAAGGTCAGCCTGTCGGCAAGGTAGCCGTTTTGGCAGCCGACATTTTAAGAGGCAAAGTTAAGCCTGAATTCACTCCTCATGCAGACTGCGGCGATTTCGTAATCGTAATCAACGCTAAAGAGGCAATTTTAACAGGCAAAAAAGCAGAACAGAAAGTTTACCGTCATCACACCGGTTGGGTTGGCGGCCTTAAAGAAATAAGCTACAAAAAGCTTATGGAAACATCTCCCGAAACCGTCATTGAAAAGGCAGTTAAAGGCATGATTCCCTCAACCACCATCGGCAGAGCTGCATTTTTAAGACTTAAAGTCTATGCAGGCGCAGAGCATCCCCATGCAGCACAGCAGCCTGAGCTTTGGAAGTAACGGAGGATTTGAAGAATGTATACAGCTAAAAAAGAGTATTTTTACGGCACCGGCAGAAGAAAGAGCTCGGTAGCAAGAGTTAGAATTATGCCCGGCACAGGCGTAATCACCATCAACAACAGAGATATCGACGATTATTTCGGTCTTGAAACCTTAAAGCTCGTCGTTCGTCAGGCATTCGAAGTAACCGAAACCCTCGGCAAATTCGACGTTATTGCAACCGTTTGCGGCGGCGGCGTTACCGGTCAGGCAGGCGCAATCCGTCACGGCACTGCAAGAGCATTGCTCCGCTACGATGCAGAGCTTCGTCTTCCCTTGAAAAAGGCAGGCCTCTTAACCAGAGACCCCAGAATGAAGGAAAGAAAGAAGTATGGCTTAAAGGCTGCACGTCGCGCACCTCAGTTCTCAAAGAGATAATTTCGGCTTATGCCGTTTACACAAAATGCTTCGCTTTATGCGGAGCATTTTTGTTTTTAAAAAATAATGAAAGCTCACAATTTTACTTGTGAGCTTTGTTCTTTTATGATTTATAAATTTGTGTGAAAATAATAGAGAATGTTGGTTTGAGTATCAAAAATGTAAAGATCTAAACGGTAAACGGTGGTAATACCGCCTCCCCAAATTTCTTCATCGGAGAAAAGAACGTAATAGTCCTCGGTGTCTATAATTGTTTTATCAAAATCATAGTCTTCAACAAATTCTTCACCGCTCGCTTTAAGAGCGCTCTCAAACTCCGCAAAATATACCTCTAAACCAGATATCGCAGAAGCGTCAAGTCTAACAAAAAGCTTATTTTTAGAAAGGTCTACGGAGTCGAAGTAATATTTTTTGTATTCGGTGTAATCACCCAGTCCGTAACGATACTGCTCTTCATATCCGTGATGACCACCTAAAGAGGTTAAAACCATTGTTGTATAATTGCAGGAGCTGAAAGAGAAAATCATCAAGATTAAAATCAAAACAGCGATAACCTTTTTCATAAAACAACACCACGCTTTTTTCTTATTATAGCATAGAAATATAAAATTTTCAATATTTTTTAAATTGCCGCTTTTTTTAAAAAATATAGACAAATTCAAAACATTGTGGTAAAATATAAAAAATTCACACAACGTTATAATCGGCGTATAATATTATACGCGCTGAATAATTAAGGATTTTTTTGGCAATAGTGTTGTTAAAATCTTGAAAAAGGAGGCGTTTTTCTGAATAAGAATAACCTCGTTTCAAGCCTTTTTGAGAAGGTAAAAAACAAAGTTAAAACCGCATTCGAGCAAATTAAACTGTTTAAAAAAGCGGTTTTTGAAGAAAGAAGAGAAGATGCCGTTAAAAAAGCGGTGTCGCTTTTAATAGTGCTTTTTTCGGTTTGCGTAACGGGCTTTTTAACCGTTTTTCAGGCTGTAAACACAAATTCCGTGCCTGAATACGAGATTGAAGACGAGATGCTCGACGCAGGCCTTTATATGCAGCAATACACCTATAATCTTTTTAAATTAGACAGTCTTTTTTTATCGCGCGATTTGGAAACGGAGGAAGAAACAACCGAGCCGCTTCGCGAGGTAACGGTTATAGATGCAGGTGAAAAGCTCACTTTTTACAGCAAAGATATGACTGTAAAGCAGTTTTTAGAGGAAAATTATATCGTTTTGGGCGAGCAAGACAGTTTAAACGTTTCGGAAGAGCTGCTTTTATCAGAGGTTGAAAAAATTGAAATCAACCGCGTTGGCGTATCGCTTCAAACCGAAATTCAATACACCGATTTTAAAACCAAAACCAGCCGAGTTTATTTTTTGGCGGCAATAAACCAAATTCCCGCAAACGTTGAGGGAGTTAAGGGTAAAACGAAATTAACCTACCGCTGCACCTATGAAAACGGCAAGCTGGTTGATAAGCAGTTGGTTAGCAAAAATAAAATTTCCAACCCCGTTGACGCTATAAACTACGTCGTTTACACTCCCGAATGGGAACGCTACGGGTTAGATATGAGCTACGTTGTGGGCACGGCGCAATACCGCTCAACCGCATATTCCTCCGAGCAGAAGAATTTAAGCTACTGTACCGCAATGGGCTATCACACCGACTACGGAATAGCGGCGGTAAGCTATAAAAATCCGGGCGCGGTAAGAATGGGAATGTGGGTTTACGTTTCTTGTCCGGGGCTTAATTTCGATTACGGCTACGCCTACGTTTGCGATACTTCGCACAGCAGCAGTAACGACTGGATGGACCTTCATTTTGAAACTGTTCGCGAGGCAAAAAAATGGGGACGCCGCAATATAACCGTTTATATTCTTTCGGGCAAGCCGCCCTTTGTTGACGAGCCCGAGCGTTTTAAAAGATAAACAGTAAAAGACCGCTTTATTTGCGGTCTTTTTTATTTAATATCTATTGACAAAACAGGGGTTTTATAGTATAATCTTTTAGGTAAATACAAAGAAAACCAAGCTTTTCGTCGGTATTGCCGTCGGAAAGCTTTTTTTGTGCAAAAAACAGGTAATAAAACGGAGGAAACAAGCAATGTTAACAGCTATCGTTGGAATTAACTGGGGCGATGAAGGAAAAGGCAGAATGGTTGACCTTCTTTCCGAACAGCAAGATATTGTCGTTCGCTATCAAGGCGGCAACAATGCAGGCCACACCGTAATAAACCATCTCGGAAAATTCATTTTAAATCTTCTCCCGAGCGGCATTTTAAGACCCGAAATAGTAAACGTTATGGGTAACGGAATGGTTATCGACATTGAGCATCTCACAAAAGAGATGAAAAATCTCACCGATGCAGGCGTTAAAATCACTCCCGATAATTTAAAAATAAGCGATAAGGCAGTTATTTGTATGCCTTACCACGTAATGCAGGACTGCTTGGAGGAGGAGCGTCTTAAAGACGGTAAATACGGCTCCACCCGCAGAGGCATTGCTCCCGTTTACGGCGATAAATATTTGAAAAAAGCAATCAGAATAGGCGACCTTTTGGACGAAGAATATTTAAAGAAAATTCTTCCCGGAATAGTTGAGTGGAAAAACCTCACAATCGAAAAGGGCTACGGCGCAAAGAAAATTGAGGTTGAAGATATGTTTAACTGGCTTAAAACATACGGCGACCATTTAAAACCCTTTATAGTTAACACCACCGAATATCTTTACGATGCCGTTAAAGCCGGCAAAAGAATTATGTTCGAGGCTCAGCTCGGCGCTCTTCGCGATATTGATTTCGGCATTTATCCCTACACCTCTTCTTCTTCGATGATTGCGGCATACGCTCCCATCGGCGCAGGTATTCCCGGCGTTAAGGTTGATAATACCGTTGGTATAGTTAAAGCATACTCCTCTTGCGTGGGCGAAGGTCCCTTTACTGCCGAAATGTTCGGCGATGAAGCAAAAGAGCTTCGCGATGCGGGCGGTGAATACGGCGCCGCAACCGGCAGACCGAGAAGAGTCGGCGGCTTTGATGCAGTTGCAACCGCATACGGCGTTAAAATTCAGGGCGCAAATGAAATTGCCCTCACCAAACTCGACGTTCTTTCCTACATGAAGGAAATTCCCGTTGTTGTCGGCTACGACTATAACGGCAAGGTTTTAACCGATTTCCCTGTTGGCGACGTTTTGAACAAATCCAAACCTATAATTGAATATAAAAAAGGCTGGCAGTGCGATATTTCCGCTTGCCGCAAAATGTCCGACCTTCCCAAAGAAGCCGTTGATTACGTCAATTTCATTGAAAAATCAATAGGAGCTCACATTAAATACGTTTCTGTCGGCGCTGAAAGAGAAGCCTATATTATCAACGACTAACAACAAAAGAGCCGAGCAACCCTCGACTCTTTTTTTAGAAAAATAACGGAGGAAAAATTATGCCTATCAATCCCAACATAAAGAAAACAGTTGTAATCGGCTCGGGCCCCATCGTTATAGGTCAAGCGGCGGAGTTTGACTATGCGGGCGCTCAGGCTTGCCGTGTTTTAAAAGAAGACGGCGTTGAGGTTGTTTTAATAAACTCAAACCCCGCAACGATAATGACCGATGAAAAGATGGCGGCAAAGGTTTACATTGAGCCGCTCACCACAACCGTTGTTAAGAGAATAATTGAGAAGGAAAAGCCCGATTCAATTCTTTCAACTCTCGGCGGACAAACGGGATTAACCCTTTCGATGCAGCTTGCCAAGGAAGGCTTTTTAGATAAAATGGGCGTGCGTCTTTTGGGCGCCGACCCCGAAACCATAGATAAAGCAGAAGACCGCCAAAGCTTTAAAGATACCCTTGCTTCAATAGGAGAGCCCTTCGTTCCTTCAAAGGTTGTTAACACTCTCGAGGATGGCAAGACATTCGTTGATAACGAGGTGGGATATCCCGTTGTTATCCGTCCCGCATTTACCTTGGGCGGCACGGGCGGCGGCATTTGCTATAACGAAGACGATATGAACGAAATTTGCCAGAACGGCTTAAAGCTTTCACCCATCACTCAGGTTTTGGTTGAAAAGTGCATAAGCGGCTGGAAGGAAATTGAGTTTGAGGTTATAAGAGACAGAGTCGGCAACGCCATTGTTGTTTGCAGCATGGAAAATATCGACCCCGTTGGTGTTCACACCGGCGACTCAATCGTTGCCGCGCCCGCATTGACTCTTAACGAAAAAGATTTCAATATGCTCAAAACCTCGGCAATAAACATTGTTCAGGCATTAAAGGTTGAGGGCGGCTGTAACGTTCAGTTTGCACTTAATCCCGTAAATTCCGAATATGCGGTAATTGAGGTTAACCCCAGAGTTTCCCGTTCTTCCGCACTTGCTTCTAAAGCAACGGGCTACCCCATTGCGAGAGTTGCAACCAAAATCGCAATAGGCTACACTCTCGATGAAATTACCGAAAACACCGAAAGATGCAAAAACGGCATCTTCGAGCCTGCGGTAGATTACATAGTTTTAAAATTCCCCAAATGGCCCTTCGATAAATTCGTTTACGCCAATAAAACGCTCGGAACTCAAATGAAGGCAACGGGCGAGGTTATGTCTATCGGCTCCTCCTTCGAGGAAGCGTTGATGAAGGCGGTCAGAGGCGCCGAAATAAAGAAAAGCTCAATGAACACGCCTGCTTACGCATCTTGGAGCGTGGATGAGCTGATTGCCGAAATTAAAAAATGCACCGACGAGCGCATTTTCTTGGTTTGGGAAGCGTTAAAAAGAGGCGTAACTCACGAGGAAATTTACGAAATCACCAAAATAGACTGGTGGTTCTTGGATAAGCTTCAGGGAATGCTCGATTTTGAAAGAGAAATGGCAGAAAGCGAGCTTACCGACGAGATTTACTTAAAAGCCAAAAAGCTTGGATATCCCGATAAGGTTATTGAAGAAATTTCGGGCAAAAAGATAAAGAACAGAAAGCTTGCAACCTATAAGGTTGTTGATACCTGCGCCAAGGAATTCAGAGTAACCTCTCCTTATTTCTATTCGAGCTTCGACGGCGAGCCCTGCGAGGCAACCGACTTTATTAAAAATAACAAAACCGATAAAAAGACGGTTATAGTTTTCGGCTCGGGTCCCATAAGAATAGGTCAGGGCATTGAGTTTGACTATGCTTCGGTTCACTGCGTTTGGGCGCTTAAAGAAGCAGGCTACGACGTGGTTATAGTAAATAATAACCCCGAAACCGTTTCAACCGACTTCGATACTGCCGACCGACTCTATTTCGAGCCGCTCACAACCGAGGACGTTGAGAGCATTTTAGAGGTTGAAAAGCCCTACGGCGTTGTTGTTGCATTTGGCGGTCAAACCGCAATTAAGCTCACCAAATTCCTCTCTGAAAGAGGCGAAAATATTTTAGGCACTCCCGCCGATTCCATTGATGCGGCTGAAGACAGAGAGCGCTTCGACGCGCTTTTGGAGCGTTATAAAATTTGCCGTCCCGCAGGACATACCGTAATGACCGAGGAAGAGGCAATTAAAGCCGCAACCCAGCTCGGCTACCCCGTTTTAATGCGTCCGTCTTACGTTTTGGGCGGTCAGAATATGATAATCGCATTCAGCGAGGCCGACATCAAGGAGTATATGAAAATTATACTCGCGCAAAACATTGAAAACCCCGTTTTAATAGACAAATATTTGGGCGGCACCGAAATTGAGGTAGACGCCATCTGCGACGGCGAGGATATTTTAATCCCCGGCATAATGGAGCATATCGAAAGAGCGGGCATTCACTCGGGCGACTCTATTGCGGTTTACCCCGCTTGGAACGTTTCCGACAAAATGAGAGAAAGAATAGTTGACGTTACCAAAAACCTTGCGCTTGAGCTTAACACCAAGGGACTTATAAATATCCAGTATCTCATTTATCAGGGCGAGCTTTACGTAATTGAGGTTAACCCCCGTTCTTCAAGAACCGTTCCCTATATAAGCAAGGTTACCAAAATTCCCATGGTAGACCTCGCAACAAGAGCAATGCTCGGCGAAAAAATTAAAGATATGGGTTACGGCACCGGTCTTTATAAGGTTTCACCCTACGTTGCAATTAAGGTTCCCGTTTTCTCCTTTGAAAAGCTTCAGAATTTAGATACGCATCTCGGCCCCGAAATGAAATCAACGGGCGAGGTTTTGGGCATTGCGGCAACAATGGAGGAGGCTCTTTATAAAGGCCTTTCAGCCGCAGGATATACCCTCAAAAAAGAGGGCGGCGTTTTCATAACCGTCAGAAACAGCGATAAGCACGAGGTTTATGAGGTTGCCAAAAACTTCTATGAGCTTGGCTTTAAGCTCTACGCAACCGAAGGCACCGCAAAGGTTATAAGAGATGCAGGTATGGAGGTTGAGGTTGTTGCAAAAATTCACGAGGGCAACAATAACACCATAAGCCTCATTGAAAGCGGAAAATTAAGCTATGTTGTTTCCACCTCAACCAAGGGAAGAATGCCCGAAAGAGACAGCGTTAAAATTCGTCGCAAGGCAGTTGAAAGAGCAATTCCGTGCCTCACATCAATTGACACGGCAAATGCGGTTGCCGCTTGCTTAAAGAGCAAATACAGTCAGCACTCCACCGAGCTCGTTAACATCAACGAGATGAGAAAAGAGCGTCAGTGCCTTAACTTCATAAAATATCAAACCGCAGGAAACGACTTTATTTATTTCGATTGCTTTAACCAAAAAATAAACAATCCCGAAGGCTTGGCGGTAAGACTTTGCGACAGACATTTCGGCATAGGCGGCGACGGTATAGTTTTGATATTCCCCTCCGATAAAGCAGACGCCGAAATGAAAATGTATAACTTAGACGGCTCCGAGGGCAAAATGAGCGGCAACGCTTTAAGAGGTGTTGCAAGATATCTTTACGACAGCAAGAGAGTAAACAAAACCGAAATGTTAATCGCCACGGCGGCAGGCGAAAGAAAGGTAACGCTTCATAAAATGTACGATGAGGTTTCCTCGGCGTCGGTTGAAATGGGCAAAGCCGAGCTTAGCCCCGCAAAAATCCCCGTTCTTTTAGACGATGAAAGAGTAATTGCAAAAACCGTTAAATTCGGCGGCAAGGATTACGATATAACCTGCCTTGCAATAGGAAATCCGCACTGCGTAATTTTCACCGATAACGTTATGAACGTTGATATTGAAAAGGTTGGTCCTCTCTTTGAAAACGACCGTCTTTTCCCTGAAAGAGTTAACACCGAATTCGTTCAGGTGCTCGATTCCGAAACGCTCAAAATGCGAGTTTGGGAAAGAGGAAGCGGCGAAACGTGGTCTTGCGGCACGGGTGCGGCGGCAGCTGCGGTTGCAGCCGTTTTAAACGGACACGCCGAAAAAGGAAAAGATATTAAGGTTAAAATTGTTGGCGGCGAAATAACGGTAAATTATACCGATGAGGGAATAACTCTTGCAGGAAACTGCGCAAAAATATTCGAAGGCACCGCAATAATATAACCGAAATAAAAAGGCTCACACGAAATTCGTGTGAGCCTTTATTTTTTTAACTCTAAATTAGTCGAGCCACCAGATGTTGCCCTTTAAGATGATGAAGATAAGGTCGATGAGCCAAACGAAAGGTGCGCCTATAACGAGCAAAGCGCCTGCAATAACGATGCCCACGATGTTTTTCTTCTCAATGCTCTTTAAAAGACGGGTTACGTTCCAAATAACGTCGAGCACCGGAATGCAAAGAATTATTTTTGCAATAAAGGGGAGGTTATCCATGGTTTCAATAAATTTTCTCATAATTTTTCTCCGTTTCGTAGATTTATTTTAGAATAGCATAAAACGGCGAATGTGTCAATATTTTAGCAAAAAAATCGGTATATTTTTGTCTTTGAGGCGCAAAATATGAGCGGAGGGTGATTAAAACGGAAATTTTTTTAACTTGTGCAAAAGCTTTTTTGGTGGGCGGCTTAATTTGTATGCTCTCGCAAATTTTAATAGATAAAACCGCGCTTACTCCCGCAAAAATTCTTGTAATTTTGCTTGGCTTCGGAATGCTTTTGGGAGCTTTCGGCATTTACGACTATATAATTGATTTTGCCTCTTCAGGTGCAACCGTGCCCATTTCGGGCTTTGGAAACGTTGTTAGTCAGGGCGTTATAAAGGCTGTTTCGGAAAAGGGATTTTTGGGAATTTTCACGGGCGGATTAACCGCGGCTTCGGGCGGAATTGCCGCCGCAATAGGCTTTGCTTTTTTAATGGCTGTTATTTTTAAGGCAAAAAGAAAATAACAACTCAAAATAAGACGGAAAAAAGTTAAACTCCGTCTTATTTTTTTGTAAAAAAGGTTGAAAAAAGCTTATAAAAATGCTATTATAATATAATAGCATAATATTATATAATAGGCTAAATATAAAGAAAAGAGGAAGGACAGTTAAAAATGCGTTTAAATTCGTTAACCATTCAGGGTTTTAAATCCTTTCCCGATAAAATAAATATAGATTTTACCGATGGCCTTACCGCCATAGTCGGCCCCAACGGAAGCGGAAAAAGTAACATTTCCGATTCTATTCGCTGGGTTTTGGGCGAGATGAGCGCCAAGTCGCTTCGAGGCGGCAAAATGGAGGACGTTATCTTTAACGGCACCAAAATAAGAAAGCCCTACGGCTTTGCAGAGGTATCGCTCACGTTAGATAACTCCGACCGCCACTTTAACTACGACTTCAACGAAATAACCGTTACCAGAAGGTATTTCCGCTCGGGCGAGAGTGAATATTTCATAAACAGGCAGCAGGTTCGTCTTAAAGATATAAACGAGCTGTTTATGGACACGGGCCTCGGCAAAGACGGCTATTCGATGATAGGTCAGGGAAAGATAAGCGAAATTCTTTCGTCAAAGAGCGATGACCGCCGTCAAATCTTTGAGGAAGCGGCGGGCATTTCGAAATTCCGCTATAAGAAAAACGAAGCCGAGCGAAAACTTGCGGCAGCCGAGGATAATCTTCTTCGCTTAAACGATATAATCACCGAGCTTGAAGCAAGAGTAGGCCCTCTTAAAGCCGAAAGCGAAAAGGCAAAGAGATATTTAACCCTTTTTGAAGAGCGCAAGGGCTTGGAGGTTAACGTTTGGTTAGACGCTATCGACAGAATGACCGAAACCGTGAGAATTGCCGAGGAAAAATACCGCATTGCAAAATTAGACCTTGAATCAGCAGAGGCGGCAAGCGAAAAGACCAACGAAACCATTAACGCTCTTTTTGCCAAAACGGCGGAAATAAACGTTGAAACCGACGAGATTTTACATAAAATCGAAGAGCTTAAAGCAAGACTTTCGGAGGGCGACGGCAGAGCAATTGAAATTAAGGCAAATTCCGAAAGAAACTTAAACGATATTGAAAGAATTAAAAACGAAATCGGCGGCGGCGACGAAAGAAAGGCCGAGCTTTTAAAAGAGCGCGACGAGCGTCTTTTGAAGGTTAAGGAAAACGAAGAAAAAATCGCCGCTTTAAAGGCCGAAATGGAAAATCATCTTTTGCAAGACGCTCTTTTCTCACGTCAAACAGGCGAAAACAGCGAAAAAGCGGAGTTAATTAAAAATAAAATTTCCGAAAATCAGAGCCTTTACACATCGCTCTTGGTTGAGGCGGGAAGCGTTGGCACCGAAATTTCGGTTGCCGCAAGCGACATTGAGAGAATGAAGCTTCAAGTCAGCACGCAAGAGGCTGAGGTTCTCCGCCGTAAAAAGATAAAGGAAGATTTCGAAAGAAAGCTAACGGAGATTGCTTCGAGAAGAGATAGCCTTAAAAACGTTTTAAACGGTTGGGCAATTAAAACCGCAACCAAAGAGTCGGCGGCAAAAGAAGCAGGTGAAAAACTTAACGCTTTTATCTCGAAGGTAACCGCGCAAAAAGACCGCTTAAATCTTTTAAGCGATATGGAGAAAAATTACGTTGGATTCTATAACAGCATAAAAGCAGTTATGGACGCCTCTTCAAAGGGTGCGCTCCGAGGAATTAAAACCACCGTTGCCGAGGCTATTAAAACCGATAACCGTTATGCGCTTGCAATGGAAACCCTTTTGGGTAATGCGCTCCAAAACATAATCACCGACAGTGAGGAGTCGGCAAAGGCCGCCGTTGAATATTTAAAAGCAAACGATTTGGGCAGAGCCACCTTTCTTCCTCAAACCTCGGTTAGAGGCGGAATGTTAAACGAAGCCGAAATAAAGAATTTCAAGGGATATGTCGGCATTGCGTCCGACCTTGCAAAATGCGCTCCCGAATATAAAAACGTTATTGAATTTTTGCTTGGCAGAAGCGCCGTAACCGAAACAATCGGCGATGCCATTAAGCTTGCAAAGGCGTTTAACTACCGTTTCAGAGTGGTAACGCTCGACGGTCAGCTCATAAATGCGGGCGGCTCCATTACCGGCGGCTCATCAATCAAGCGCGTTGGCGTTTTCACGAGAGCAAACGAAATTGAAGATATTAAGAGCTCGCTTAAAAATGCCGAGGCGGAGGAAGCAAAGCTTAATGAGGCGTTAAAAGCCGCCGAATCGGAATATAACGAGCTTAAAGCAAAAAGCGAGGGCGCCGAGGCGGAATTAAGAACCGCAGAGGAAGAATTCATTAAAGCCGAGGCCGATTCCAAACACGCAAACCTTGTTTTTGAAGCGGCAGAGGAAGCTTTTTCGGCTCTTATGCTTTCGGTTTCTTCCAAGGAAAGCTTCAAGGCGGAGCAGGAAAGAAAGCGTTTGGATAACGCAAAGCGTGCCGCCGAGTGCGAAGAAATTTCCAAAAAGCTTAACGCCGAACTTTCAACTCTTTTGGGAGAGGGAAGCGATATTGAAGCAAAGAAAAAAGAGCTTAACGATAAAATTAACGAGGGCAGACTTGAAATATCGGGCGTGTTAAAAGATATTGAAGCCCAAAAAATGATGATTTCCGAAACCGAAAGCCGCATTTTCGAGCAAGAGAAATTTGCAGGCGAAAAGGAAGAAGAAATAAAGGCAATTTTAGAAAGAGAAGAGCTTTTAAAGAAAGAGCTTTCGGAAATAATAAACGGCAAAAAGCTTCTTGAAGACGGAATTGAGGCAGGCCACGAGGAAATAAGACGTCTCAGAGTTGAAAGAGACGAGGCGGAAAAGAAGGCAACCGAGCTTCGTCAGAAGGAAAAGGCAGATACCGACCTTATTGCCGCATTAAAGGCCGAAACCGCAAAGCTTGAAAACAAGAGCGAAAGCGCAAGAAACGAATACGACGTAATCGTAACGAAAATGTGGGACGAATATGAGCTCACCTTAACCGAGGCGGAATCGCTTCGAAACGCCGAAACCGATTTGGCTTATGCAAACAAGAGAATTACCGAAATCAAAAAAGAGGTTAAGTCGCTCGGAAACGTAAACGTTGCGGCAATTGAAGAATATGCCGAGGTAAGCGAGCGTTACGAAACTTTAAGCACGCAGTATAAAGACGTTACAACCGCAAAAACCGAGCTTGAAAAGATAATAGGAGAACTCACCAAGGAGATGCGTCAAATTTTCGAGGTTCAGTTTGCCGTTATCAACAAGCATTTCGATGCGGTGTTCAAGGAGCTTTTCGGCGGCGGCGAGGCATCGCTCGTTTTGGAAGAGCCGAACGACGTGTTAAATTCGGGCATTGATTTCAGAGTTGCCCCTCCCGGAAAGGTTATAAGAAATATGAGCTCGCTTTCGGGCGGTGAGCAAGCGCTCGTTGCCATTGCGCTCTATTTTGCAATTTTAAAGGTTCGTCCCGCACCGTTTTGCGTGCTTGACGAAATTGAGGCGGCGCTTGACGACGTTAACGTAGTCCGCTTTGCCGAATATTTAAAAACCGTAAACGATAAAACTCAGTTTATAGTAATCACTCACCGTCGAGGCACCATGGAGGCTGCCGACGTTCTTTACGGCGTAACGATGCAGGAAAAGGGCGTTTCGAAGCTTTTGGTTATTAACATTAACGACGTTGAGAAGAAATTTTTAAACTAAAAGGGTAAGATTTAATGAGCTTTTTTGAAAAAATAAAAAACGGTCTTTCAAAAACAACGCAGTCGCTCGGCAGAGCTTTTTCAATAAGCAAGCTAAACGACGAAACGCTTGAAGAGCTTTTGGAAGCGTTAATAATGGCCGATTGCGGCATTGAAACGGCAGAGGAGATAATTGAACGTCTTAAAGCCGAGGCGAAAGCCAAAAATGCAAAGAGCGAGCAAGAAATTAAAGAAGTGCTTTGCGAAATTATTGCATCTGAAATGCAAAGCGGCAGCTTCGACTTTTCAAAAAGTCCTTCGGTTATTTTGGTTGTTGGCGTTAACGGCGCAGGCAAAACCACAACAATCGGCAAGCTTTCAAATCTTTTAAACAAAGAGGGAAAGAAAGTTATAGTCGGCGCGGCCGACACCTTTCGCGCGGCGGCTGTTGAGCAGCTTGGCGTTTGGTGTGAAAGAGCGGGCGTTTCAATGATTTCCGAAAAAGAAGGAGCCGACCCCGCATCCGTTGTTTTTAATACGCTCTCGGCGGCAAAAAGCAAAAATGCCGACGTAATTATAATAGATACCGCAGGCAGACTCCAAAATAAAAAGAATTTAATGGAAGAGCTTGCCAAAATAAGAAGAGTTATTGCAAGAGAGCTTCCCGATGCTCCCGTTGAAACGCTTTTGGTAATCGACGGCACAACGGGGCAAAACGGCATCTCGCAGGCAAAGGAATTTACCAAGGCCGCCGAGGTTACCTCGGTTGCAATAACTAAATTAGACGGCACGGCAAAGGGCGGCGTAACGCTTTCGGTTAAAAAGGAGCTTGGGCTTCCCGTTAAGCTTATAGGCGTTGGCGAGAAAATCGACGATATGAATTTCTTTAACGCGCTCGATTTTGCCCATGCTCTTATAGGAGAATGAAAATGAGAGAAACGAGAAAAGCAAACGAGCTTCGAAAAATTAAAGTAACGAAAAACTTCATTAAGCAAGATTGCGCTTCGGTTTTGCTCGAATGGGGTAACACCGTGGTTTTGTGTGCGGCAACGGTTGAAGAAAACGTGCCGCCTCACGTTTTGGGTATGGGCAAAGGCTGGGTTACCGCAGAATATTCAATGCTTCCCGCAGCAACCGCAACCAGAAACAAAAGAGATATTTCAAAATTAAAGCTTTCACCCCGAAGCACCGAAATTCAGCGCTTAATCGGACGTTCGCTTCGCGCGGCGGTTGATATGGAAAAGCTCGGAGAAAGAAGCATTATTATAGACTGCGACGTAATTTCTGCCGACGGCGGCACGAGATGCGCCTCAATTACCGGCGGATTCATTGCGCTTGCGCTTGCCTGCAATAAGCTCTTAAAAGAGGGCGTTATTTCGGAAAATCCCATAGTAAAGCAAGTTGCGGCGGTTTCCGTGGGCGTTTTGGAAGGCGAAATTCTTTGCGATTTGGAATATGTTGAGGATTCGCGCGCCGAGGTAGATATGAACGTGGTTATGACCTCCGAGGGCGACTTCGTTGAGCTTCAGGGCACGGGTGAGCACGGCACCTTTAAGGATGAAGAGCTTAAAAAGCTTATTTCCTCGGCAAAGGGCGGTCTTAAAAAGATTTTTGCAATTCAACAAAAGGTGATTTTAAATGATTGAAATAGTTTTGGCATCCGATAATGCAAAAAAATTAAAGGAATTAAAGGAAATTTTAGCAGGTGAAGATTATAAGCTCACCACCAAAAGCGAAGAAGGCTTTACCGACGAGGTAGAGGAAACGGGCACGACCTTTGAGGAAAACTCTTTAATAAAAGCCATGGCAACGGCAAAGGCAACGGGCAAAATAGCGGTTGCCGACGATTCGGGCTTGGAGGTAGACTGTCTTGGCGGGGCGCCTGGCGTTTATTCAAGCCGCTACGGAACTCCCGGAATGACCGACGACCAAAAGGTTGATTTTCTTTTGGAAAACATTAAAAAGACGGGCGAAGAAAAGCCTAGGGCAAGATTCGTTTCGGTTATAACCTGCGTTTACCCCACGGGAGAATATTTTTCCGTGAGAGGCGTTGCCGAAGGAACGATTATTTTCGAAAAGAAGGGCGAAGGCGGTTTTGGTTACGACCCCGTTTTCGTTGGAGAGGGAATGGATAAAACCTTCTCGGAAATCTCGGCGGAGGAGAAAAACGCACTCAGCCACAGAGGAAAAGCGTTAAGACTTTTTGCCGAAAAATTTAAGGAAAATCTTAAAAGCAATGGTTAATTGGTTTTCACTTTTTGAAGAAGAATTAAAAAAAGCAAACGGTGAAAAGAGTCTGCTTTTGCATTCGTGTTGCGCTCCTTGCTCAAGCTCGGTTTTAAAAACGCTTGAAGCGGCTTTTAAAATAACGGTTTTTTATTCTAATTCAAACATCTTTCCTTTTGAAGAATTTGAAAAAAGAGAAGCCGAGCAGCAAAGGCTTTGCTCCCTTTGGAAATATCCCGTTATTACCGATGCTTATAATCACTCCGATTTTTTAAAATCGGTTACGGGGCTTGAAAAGGAACAAGAGGGCGGCGAAAGATGCAGGGCGTGCATTGCATACCGAATGGAGCAAACGGCAAGGCTTGCCAAAGAAAAAGGGTTTGATTATTTTACAACGACCTTATCGGTTTCACCGCACAAAAATGCAAACCATATAAACGAAACGGGCAAAGCGCTCGAAGAAAAATACGGTGTTAAATATCTTTACGCCGACTTCAAAAAGAAAGACGGCTATTTAAACAGTATTCGTCTTTCAAAGGAGCTTGAATTATACAGGCAAAGCTATTGCGGCTGTGAGTTTTCAATAAGATGAAAGGAAAAAAGCAATGAAAATCGGCATATTCGGCGGCACCTTCGACCCCCCTCATAAAGGACACGAGCTTTTCTTAAAAAGCTTTATAACTGAATATCGGCCCGATAAAATGCTTGTTATTCCAACGAAAATTCCGCCGCATAAGGCGTGCGAAACAACGTCGGCAGAGCATAGGCTCAAAATGGCAAAGCTTGCCTTTAAGGGAATTGCCGAGATTGAAGATTGCGAGCTTAAACGGCACGGTCAAAGCTACACGGCAGATACGTTATCTTACTTAAAAAAGAAATATCCAAACGACGAGCTTTATTTCATAATCGGAAGCGATATGCTCTTTACCTTCAAAAACTGGTATAAGCCCGAGCTTATTTCTTCCTTGGCAACGGTTGTTGCCGCCCCCAGAATAAACGATGCCGCTCTTGTTTCGCAAATGGAGCAAACGGCAAAGGAATATGAAAAGAAATTCGGCGGCAAATTTGAAATTTTCAAAATGGCACCCCTTGAAATATCTTCAACGGGAGTGAGAGAGGGAAAAACTCTTGAAATTTCGGAAAGCGTTTTGAGATATATTAAAGAAAACGGGCTTTACGAGGAAAGCGAAGAAATCAAAAGAATAAAAGAAATTTTATCTCGGAGGCTTTCGCCAAAAAGATATTATCATTCGCTCGGAGTTATGAACACGGCGGGCGAGCTTGCAAGAATTTACGGCGAAGACGTTGAGCGGGCGAAAATTGCAGGCCTCGTTCACGATTGCACCAAGGAGCTCAAAATAAACGAGCATCTTGAAATTGTTGAAAAATACGGCATAAAAATTCCCGAAGCCGAAAAAAATATAGAAAAGCTTTACCACTCCAAAACGGGTGCGGTAATGGCGAGAATTCTTTTCGGAATTGAGGACGAAGAAATTTTAAAGGCCATTGAATGCCACACGGCAGGCAAAGCGAAAATGACTCGGTTTGAAAAGATTTTGTTTTTAGCCGATTTTATAGACCCGTCGAGAACCTACAAAGGCGTTTCGGCAATAAGAAAAAAGGCGTTTAAAAACCTCGAAGAAGCAATAATGGAATGCGTAAGCTTTACCGTTATAGACCTTGCCAAACGGGGAAAATCAATAGCGCCGAACACCTTCGAAACCTATAACGATATTGTTTCGGAGCTTGAAAAACAAAAAACGAAAGGTGATTTTTATGGAAAAAATATTTGAAGCGGTTAAGCTTGCGGTTAAAGCGCTTGACAGTAAAAAGGGCGAGGATATAAAGGTTATTAAAACCTCGGAAATAACCGGTCTTGCCGATTACGTTGTAATTTGCACAGGCTCGTCGTCCACCAAAATAAAAACCCTTGCCGATTACACCGAGGTTGCTCTTAAAGAGGCGGGCGAGCCCGTTTTGCACAGAGAAGGCTACATTGAAGGAAACTGGGTTTTACTCGATTACGGCTTTATGGTTGTAAACATCTTTAACAGTAAAACACGAGAATTCTACGCCCTCGAACAGCTTTGGCAAGCGGGCGAGCAAATAGATACCGATGAAATTTTAAAAGAGAAAGACGGAGAATAAGAAAATGAAATACGAATACAGTGAAATAGAAAAGAAATGGCAAAAATATTGGGAGGAAAACAACAGCTTTGCGGCAAAAGACGATTATACGCTTCCTAAATTCTACCCGCTCGTTGAATTCCCCTATCCGTCGGGCGCAGGTCTTCACGTAGGGCATCCCCGCTCATATACCGCGCTTGATATTATTGCAAGAAAGCGCCGCTTAAACGGCTATAACGTTTTATATCCTATGGGATGGGACGCTTTCGGCTTGCCCGCTGAAAACTACGCAATTAAAAATCACGTTCACCCCAAGGATATAACCGAGCAAAACATTAACCGTTTCCGTTCTCAGCTTAAATCACTCGGTCTTTCTTTTGATTGGTCGAGAGAGGTAAACACCACCGACCCCTCTTACTATAAGTGGTCGCAGTGGATTTTCTTAAAGCTCTTTGAAAAAGGCCTTGCCTACAAAAAAGAGATGGCGGTTAACTGGTGCACCTCCTGCAAATGCGTTTTGGCAAACGAAGAGGTTGTAGACGGCGTTTGCGAGCGTTGCGGAAGTCAGGTTGTCAGAAAGGTTAAAGAGCAGTGGATGCTTAAAATCACCGCCTACGCCGAGCGTTTAATCAACGATTTAGACGAGGTTGACTATCTTCCCAGAGTTAAAACCCAGCAGAAAAACTGGATTGGACGTTCAACCGGCGCAGAGGTTGATTTCGTAACAACCGCAGGCGAAAAATTAAGAGTTTACACCACAAGGCCCGATACTCTCTTCGGCGCAACCTATATGGTTATTTCGCCCGAGCATCCCATAATCGAAAAGCACAAGGATAAAATTAAAAACTACGCCGACTGCGTGGCTTACAGAGAAGAAGCTGCCAAAAAGTCCGATTTCGAGCGCACCGAGCTCGTTAAGAGCAAAACCGGCGTTAAAATTGACGGCATTTCGGCATTTAATCCCGTTAACGATAGGGAAATTCCCATTTACATATCCGACTACGTTTTAATGAGCTACGGCACCGGCGCAATTATGGCCGTTCCCGCTCACGACGAGAGAGACTACGCCTTTGCAAAGGTATTTAATCTTCCCATTATTGAGGTTGTTAAGGGCGGCGATATTGAAAAAGAAGCATTCACCGATATTGAAAGCGGCGAAATGATAAACAGCGGCTTGTTAAACGGTCTTTCGGTTGCCGAGGCAAAGAAGAAAATCACCGAATGGCTCAAAGAAAACGGCAAGGGCGAGCCCAAGGTAAACTATAAGCTTCGCGACTGGGTTTTCTCACGTCAGCGTTATTGGGGCGAGCCTATTCCGCTCATCTACTGCGAAAAATGCGGCTGGGTACCCGTGCCCGAAAGCGAGCTTCCGTTAACTCTTCCCGACGTTGAGCATTACGAGCCCACCGATAACGGCGAATCACCCTTATCTAAAATTGATAGCTTCGTAAACACCACCTGCCCCAAATGCGGCGGCGCGGCAAAAAGAGAAACCGACATTATGCCCCAATGGGCAGGCTCCTCGTGGTATTTCCTCCGTTATTGCGACCCGCATAACGATAAAGAGCTCGCATCTAAGGAAGCTCTTAATTACTGGACTCCGGTTGACTGGTATAACGGCGGTATGGAGCACACCACCCTCCACCTTCTCTATTCGAGATTCTGGCATAAATTCCTTTACGATATAGGCGTTGTTCCCACCGCAGAGCCTTATGCAAAAAGAACCAGCCACGGTATGATTTTGGGCGAAAACGGCGTTAAAATGTCGAAATCGCTCGGCAACGTAGTAAATCCCGACGATATAGTAAGAGATTACGGCGCCGACACAATGCGTCTTTACGAAATGTTTATAGGCGATTTTGAAAAAACTGCACCGTGGTCCACCTCTTCAATTAAGGGCTGCAAGAGATTTTTGGAAAAAATCTTAAATCTTCTTGATATTACCTTTGCCGACAAAGCAGACGAAGAGGTTGAAAGAGAGCTTCATAAAACCATCAAGAAGGTAACCGAAGATATTGAAGCAATGAAGTTTAACACCGCAATAGCGGCAATGATGAGCTTTGCAAACGTCGTTTCGGAGAAAAACAGCTTAACCAAAGAGCAGTTAAAAACCTTCGTGCTTTTACTCAACCCCTTTGCACCGCACTTAACCGAAGAAATGTGGCAGCTTCTCGGCGAGGAAAAGCCCATTTGTGAGGGCGCAAAATGGCCCGAATATGAGGAAAGCAAATTGGTTGCCTCAACCTTAACGCTTCCCGTTCAGATAAACGGCAAATTAAAGGGTACAATTTCCGTTTCGCTTAACGCCGAGCAGGACGTTGTTTTGGAAACCGCAAAGGCCGATGGAAAAATTGCCGCCGCTCTTGAAGGCAAGCAAATTGTAAAAGTAATTTACGTAAAAAATAAAATGTTAAACGTTGTAGTAAAGTGAGGAGAAAAGCAGATGGAAAAAGTAACACCCATGGGTTTAAACGAAATCAGAGAGAAATATCTTGCTTTTTTCGAGAAAAAAGACCATTACAGAGAGAAAAGCGCATCGCTCGTTCCCGATGGCGACAAAGGCTTACTGCTCATAAATGCGGGTATGGCGCCGCTTAAAAAATATTTCACGGGCGAGGCAACTCCTCCCGCACCCAGAATGACCACCTGCCAAAAGTGCATAAGAGTTTTAGATATTGAAAGAGTTGGCAAAACCAGCCGCCACGGCACCTTTTTTGAGATGCTCGGAAACTTCTCGTTCGGCGACTATTTCAAAAGAGAGGTTTGCGCTTGGGCGTGGGAATTCCTTTTAACCGAATTAAAGCTTCCCAAGGAGCGTCTTTACGTTTCGGTTTATTTGGAGGACGACGAGGCCTATGATATCTGGACCAAGGAAATAGGCGTTGACCCCTCTCATATGGTTCGTTTGGGCAAGGCAGATAACTTCTGGGAAATAGGCGCGGGCCCTTGCGGCCCCTGCACCGAAATTTATTTCGACAGAGGCGAGGAATATTCCTGCGGCTCACCCGACTGTAAGGTTGGCTGCGATTGCGACAGATACGTTGAATTCTGGAACCTCGTTTTCTCGCAGTTTAACAACGACGGCAACAATAACTACACCGAGCTTGCTCACAAAAATATCGATACCGGTATGGGCCTCGAAAGAATGGCTTGCATTATGCAGGGTAAAACCAGCATTTTCGAAATTGATACCGTTCAGAATATTATGAAAAAAATAAGCGAGGTAAGCGGTGTAAAATATAAGGAAAACGAAAAATCCGACCTTTCGCTTCGCATAATCACCGACCACATCAGAGGCTCCGTTTTCTTAATCGGCGACGGCGTTTTACCTTCAAACGAGGGCAGAGGCTACGTTTTGCGTAAGCTCATTCGCCGCGCGGCGCGCCACGGCAGACTTTTAAAGGTTGAAAAGCCCTTCCTTTATCAAATTGCCGAAACGGTTGCCGAGCTTAATAAGCAGGCATACCCCGAGCTCACCGAGCGTTTGGAATATATAAAAAGAGTTTTAAAGAGCGAGGAGGAGCAGTTTGCAAAAACAATAGGAAGCGGACTCGAGCTTCTTTCCGAGCTTATGAATAAGGGCGAAAAGGTAATTTCGGGCAAAGATGCTTTCCGTCTTTACGATACCTTCGGCTTCCCGCTTGACCTCACCAAAGAAATCGCCGAGGACGGCGGATTTACGGTAGATGAGGAAGGCTTTAACGCCGAAATGCAGGCTCAAAGAGAGTCTTCGAGAAAAGCAAGAGAAAAAATGGGCGATTTCGGTTGGGAAAAGCACATTTCGGTTAAAGACCTCGGCATAAAGGCCGAATTTACGGGTTATAATGAACTGGAAACCACGGCGGCGGTAAAGGCAATTTTCGTTGGCGCCGAAAGAGTTAACTCGGTTTCCGAGGGAGAGGTTGCAACTCTCATCTTTGAAAAAACACCCTTCTACGCCGAAATGGGCGGTCAGCCCGGCGATAAGGGCAAAATTGAGGGCGAAAACTGCGCTTTAAAGGTTAAAAACACCTTAAAGGGTGAAGATAATATAGCGCTTCATCTCGTTGAGGTTATTTCGGGCGAGGTTAAAGAAGGCGATGTTTTAACGCTTAAAGTTTGCAAAAATAACAGAATGCGAGTTTCGAGAAATCACTCGGCAACCCACCTTCTCCAAAGAGCGTTAAAAGACGTTGCGGGCGACCATATTTCGCAGGCAGGCTCGGCGCTTTCACCCGAAAGCTTTACCTTCGATTACACCTGCTTTGAGCCGCTTTCAAACGAGGCTCTTTCAAAGGTTGAGGAGCTTGTTAATAAATTTATTTTCGAAGCAAGCCCCGTTGTAACCGAGGAAATGTCGATTGAAGATGCCAAAAAATCGGGCGCCGAGGCGCATTTTAGCGAGAAATACGGCAAAACCGTAAGAGTTGTTTCAATGGGCGCTTCAAAAGAACTTTGCGGCGGCACGCACGTTAAGAATACTGCTGAAATCGGTCTTTTCAAAATAATTTCCGATTCATCTGCGGCGGCAGGCGTAAGAAGAATTGAAGCGGTAACCGGCGATGGCGTTTTAAGAGTTTTAAACGAAAAGCAGGCACTCATTTCAAACGTAGTCGATGCCTTAAAGGGCAAGGGCGAAAAAGAGCTTTTAACCAGAGCCACCGTTGTAATGAGCGAGCTTAAAGATACCAAAACCAAGCTCGAAACAAGCGAAAGCCGCATTTCCGAAATGCTTTACGAGGGCGTTGTTAACACCGCAACCGAGCAAAACGGAATTAAGGTTATAGTTTCTTACTTAAAGAATACCGATTTGTCAATTGCAAGAAGCATTGGCGACAGAATTAAAGAAAGAATTTCAAACGCATCGGCAATTATTGCCTGTGAAAAAGACGGCAAGGCAAACTTCGTTTCGGTTAACGGTGTTGATGCCGTTAAGCTTGGCAGAAATGCAGGCAAAACCGTTTCCTTTGCGGCGAAGCTCACAAACGGCAAGGGCGGCGGAAAACCCGATATGGCAGTTGCGGGCGTTGGAAATATTAACGATATCGAAAAAGCGTTAGAGGAAACCAAAGCGAAATATTTCGAGATATAATAAACCCTTCGGGAGAAATCCCGAGAAGGAGTTAAAATGGAAAAATATATCATAAACGGCGGAAAAAGGCTTGAAGGAACTGTTAGGGTAAGCGGCGCAAAAAATGCGGCGTTACCTATTCTTGCGGCCACCGTGCTTTGCGACGGCGAATGCCGAATTGAGAATATTCCCGAAATAAGAGACGTTTCTCTTATGGTTGAAATTCTTTACAAAATGGGCGCCGAGGTTCGCACAATCGACAGAACCACTGTTGAAATAGACGCCTCTAAAATTTACACCACCGTTTCCCCCGGCGATATTTGCAGAAGGCTTCGCGGCTCTTATTATATGATGGGTGCGCTTTTGGGCAAATTCGGCGAATTTGAGGTTGAAATGCCCGGTGGATGCAACTTCGGAGTAAGACCTATTGACCTTCACATAAAGGGCTTGGAAGCGCTCGGCGCAAAAATAACGGTTGACGGCTGCAAAATAAAAGGCAGTGCCGCAAACGGCTTAAAGGGCGCAACCATACGTCTTTCAAAGGCGTCGGTGGGCGCAACCATAAACATAATGCTTGCGGCAACCAGAGCCGAGGGCGTTACCGTAATTGAAAAGGCGGCAAGAGAACCGCATATAGTTGACCTTGCAAACTTCCTCAACTCAATGGGAGCTTCAATAAGAGGTGCGGGTACCGAAATTATAAAAATAACGGGTAATCCCTCGCTTTACGGCGTTTTATATTCGATAATTCCCGACCAAATTGAAGCGGGAACCTTTATGATTGCGGCGGCTGCAACGGGCGGCAACGTTTTGGTTGAAAACCTTATTCCCAAGCATATGGAATCGCTTACCTCACATCTTGTTGAGGCAGGCGCAAAAATTACCGAATACGATGAGGCAATAAGGGTTGAAGCCCCCGAAAGACTGAAAAATATTGACGTTATAACCGAATATTACCCCGGCTTTCCCACCGATTTACAACCTCAAATGACAACTCTTCTTGCCATTTCGGAGGGCAAGGGAAGTATGACCGAGGTTATTTGGGATAACCGCTTTAAATATTTAGACGAGCTTCGCAAAATGGGAGCCGATATAATTAACGACGGTCAGAAGGCTTTCATAACTGGTGTTTCAAAGCTTCACGGTGCCGACGTAATTGCCTGCGATTTAAGAGCGGGTGCGGCGGTTATAATTGCGGGGCTTGCGGCCGAGGGCACAACCGAAATAGGCGAAATAGAGCGTATTGAGCGTGGCTATGAAGATATTGTCGGCAAGTTAAAATCACTTGGCGCCGATATAAACAAAACTAACATAAACGCGCCGGAAATAGCATTGTAAAGGAAACGGAAAATGTCTTTCTTTTTTCAAACGCTTTACAGCGGAAGCGAGGGAAATTCTTGCCTCGTGGGCTGTAACGGAGATTACATTTTAATAGATGCGGGCAAAAACAGCAAAGCGGTTTTAAATGCGCTTTCCTCTCTTTCGCTTTCAATAAGAGATATTTCCGCAATTTTCGTAACTCACGAGCATTCCGACCATATTGGAGCAATTGAGGTGCTTGCAAGACGATATAAAATTCCTGTTTTTGCAAATCCCGAAACGGCATTTTTAATGGCTTCAAAGCAATTAAGCCTTCCCGAAACGTCAATTTACCGCTTGGAAAACTACGATACGGCAAAAAAAGGGGCTTTAAGCGTAACCCCGTTCCCCGTTCCTCACGATTCTGTGAGCTGTTCGGGCTACATAATAGAGGCGGAAGGGAAAAGGCTTGTTACCGCAACCGATATGGGACATCTTTGCGGCGATTTTGCCCAAGCGGCAAAGGATGCCGACGCCGTTTTAATAGAATCGAATTACGATTTAAAAATGCTTGAAAACGGAAGCTATCCCGCTTATTTAAAAAAGCGAATAAGCTCGAAAAACGGGCATTTATCCAATGCCGATTGCGCCGAGGCGTGCTCCGTTTTGGCAATGCGAAAAACCAAAAAATTTGTGCTTGCCCACCTTTCGAAAGAAAACAATACGCCTGAATCGGCGTTTAATGCATCACACGGGGCGCTTACGAAAAAAGGTGCGAGTGTAACGAAAAGCGAGGAGGAAAAAGGCGACGTGCTGCTTTTAACCGCGCCACGATACCTCTGCTCGCCAAAAATAATTATTTGAGGAAAAGCTATGTTTAACGTCAGGCTTGTTTGCATAGGAAAGCTTAAAGAAAAATATTTAACCGATGCCGTTAAGGAATATGAAAAGCGGCTCACGGCTTATGCAAAATTTGAAATAGTTGAGCTTAAAGAAAGCTTTTTGCCCGAAAATCCGAGCGAAAAGGAAATTAAAGCGGCGCTTTCAAAGGAAGCGGCGGATATTATAAAAGCTTGCGACGGAAGCAAGATAATTTTGCTTGCAATTGAGGGTAAAATAATTTCTTCCGAGGAATTATCCGAAAAAATTGCAAAGCTCGGCGAAACGGGATTTTCGTCAATTTCCTTCGTAATCGGCTCTTCTTTCGGAATAGACGAGGAATTAAAGAAAAAGCACGATAAAATTTCAATGTCGAAAATGACTTTTCCGCATCAGCTTGCAAGAGTAATGGTTTGCGAGCAAATTTATAGAGCTTTTTCAATTTTAAATAACGGCAAATATCATAAATGAGGTGCATTATGGAACATATTTACCGCCCCAGAGGCGTTTGCACGAGAGAAATGCGAATAACGGTTTCCGACGGTGTTGTTAAAAGCGTTATAATGCTCGGCGGCTGCCAAGGAAACACAAAAGGAATTTCAAAGCTCGTTGAAGGAATGAAAGTTTCCGACGTAATTGAGCGTCTTTCGGGCATAACCTGCGGCTTTAAGCCCACATCGTGCCCAAATGAGCTTGCAAAAGCATTAAAAGAGATAACGGAGGCCGAAAAATGAACTATCTTGAAAACTATAAAAAGTGGCTTGAATCAGATGCGGTAGATGCCGCCACCAAAGAGGAGCTTTTGAAAATTAAAGATGACGAAAACGAGCTTATAATGCGCTTTTCCGACATAATGCCCTTCGGAACGGCAGGGCAAAGAGGCGTTATGGGTGCGGGCCTTAACCGTCTTAACCTTTACACCGTGCGCTACACCACCAAAGCGCTTGCAAACCTCATAATAAAAGAGGGAAAAGAAGCGATGAAAAAGGGTGTTGTAATAGCTTTTGACTGTCGCATAAATTCCAAGGAATTCGGTTTTGCCGCCGCCGAAATTTTAGCATCAAACGGCATTAACGTAATGATTTTTAACGAAATAACTCCCACTCCCGTTCTTTCCTACACCATAAGAAAAACGGGCGCAATAGCGGGTATTAACATAACGGCAAGCCATAATCCTCCTGAATATAACGGCTATAAGGTTTATTGGTCAAACGGCGCTCAAATGCCGCCCGACCACGCCGCTGAGGTTGCAAACGAGCTTAAAGTTTTAGATATTTTTGAAGATTGCAAGATAGAAAAAACCGAAAAAAGCGGCAAAATTAAAATTTTGAACACCAAATATGAAAAGCTTTTCTGTAAAGAGGTTTTAAAAAGAAGCATAAATCATAAGGCGGCAAAGGAAACCTCCTTAGAGGTTTATTACTCTCCGCTTCACGGAACGGGACTTCGCGCAGTGCCTGCGGTTTTGAAAAAAATCGGCGTTAAGGTAAACTGTGTTGAGGAACAAATGGTGCCCGACGGCTATTTTACCACCGTTTCTTCGCCTAATCCCGAAAACGTTTCGGCATTTGAATTATCGGTTAAAAAGGCGGAGAAAAAGGGAAGTAAGGCAGACCTTTTAGTAGCAACCGACCCCGATGCCGACAGAATAGGCGTAATGGTAAAGCATAACGGCGAATACGTTGCTTTAAACGGCAATCAAACCGGCGTTTTGCTTCTTTACTATATAATTTCGGCAAAAAAAGAAAAGGGAAAGCTTCCAAAAAATGCGGGAGCCGTTTCAACAATTGTTTCAACTCCTCTTGCCGAGCAAATTGCAATTAAAAACGGCGTAAAATTTGCATCAACCTTCACCGGATTTAAGTTTATTGCCGAGCAAATCGACGAATGGCTCGGAAAAACGAAATTCATCTTCGGCTTCGAGGAAAGCTTCGGCTATATGGTGGGCGACTATGCGCGAGATAAAGACTCAATAGGCGCCGCAATGATGGTTTGCGAAGCCGCGGCGTATTATAAAAAGAGCGGCAAAACGTTAATTGATGTTTTAAACGGCATCTATGAAGAATACGGATATTACGGCGAAACCACCGATAATATAATGATGAAGGGCATAGACGGAGCCGAAAAAACCAAAAAGCTTATGGAAACTCTCCGAGGCGATATAACCGAAATCGGCGGCGAGAAGATAGTTAAAATTGCCGACTACAAGACGGGTGAGATTAAAGACGTCAAAACGGGCAAAACCGAGCCTACGGGAATGGAAAGCTCCGACGTTTTGAAGTTTTTCACCAAAAACGGCTCTGCAATTTGCGTGCGTCCTTCGGGCACCGAGCCCAAGGTTAAGGTTTATTATCTCATTAAGGGCAAGGACGAAAAAACCTGCAAAAAGCTCACTGAAAAGATGAAAAAAGATATAGATTCATTGGTAAAATAAATAAAAATCCGTCCGTTTATAATAGACGGACGGCAATTTCCGCCGTTAGCTCAGTTGGATAGAGCGTTGGATTCCGATTCCAAAGGCCGGGGGTTCAACTCCTCTACGGCGGGCCAAAAAATAACCAAGCCCACGGGGTTTGGTTATTTTTAATTTAAGCAAAGCTTAAAAAGAGGAGTTGAACTGTGAATGGGAGCGAGGGTGAGAAAACGAAACCGAGCGACAGAGGAACAGTCCTGCGGACTGTTACGACATTCACCCAAAGGAGCTTGCGACTGCGATAGACTCCTCTACGGCGGGCCAAAAAAAGCAAGCCCGAAGCGGCTTGCTTTTTGTTTGGTTTATGCCTGCTTAAAATGAGGAGTTGAACTGTGAATGGGAGCGAGGGTGAGAAAACGAGACCGAGCGACAGAGTAACAGTCCTGTGGACTGTTACGACATTCACCCAAAGGAGCGTTGCGACTGCGATAGACTCCTCTACGGCGGGCCAAAAAATAACCAAGCCCACGGGGTTTGGTTATTTTTAATTTAAGCAAAGCTTAAAAAGAGGAGTTGAACTGTGAATGGGAGCGAGGGTGAGAAAACGAGACCGAGCGACAGAGAAACAGTCCTGTGGACTGTTACGACATTCACCCAAAGGAGCTTGCGACTGCGATAGACTCCTCTACGGCGGGCCAAAAAATAACCAAGCCCACGGGGTTTGGTTATTTTAATTTAAGAACGATTAAAAAGAGGAGTTGAAATTTACTGTCATTTTTAATAAAAAAACACTGCATTTTTTGTAATAGGTTACAAAATAACCGCATAAATCTTGACATGTAATTTTAAACGATGTATTATTGTATTAATAAAACAATACAAACGAAAGGAGATAAAAGCAATGTCGTGGCAATTTAACGGAACGCAGGCGGTATATATACAAATTGCCGATAAACTGCGTCGCGACATAGTAGGCGGAAAATACCCGCCCGACACTCAGGTTCCAACGGTAAGACAGCTCGCTTTTGATGCATCGGTAAACCCCAACACAATGCAAAGAGCGTTATCGCTTCTTGAAGAAGAAGGGCTTTTGATTTCAAGAGGCGCAATGGGAAGATTCGTTGTATCGGAGCCTTGCATTCTTGAAAATGCAAGAAAAAAGATTTGCATTGAAACCGTAAACCGTTTTTGTTCCGAGGCAAAAGCGCTGGGTCTTTCACGCTCGGAGCTTATCGACTGTATTAAGGAGGCAGAAATTTATGGATGAATTTGTTTTAGTTTGTAAAGACCTTTGCAAAAGCTATAAAGAACCCGTTTTAAAAAATCTGAACGTAAAGTTGCCAAGCGGCAAAATAATCGGATTTTTAGGTCCTAACGGCTGCGGAAAATCAACCTTTATGAAGCTCGTTACGGGACTTTTGGTACCCGATAGCGGAGAAATATACGTTTGCGGCGAAGAAAGAAGCGAAAAAACCAACGCATATTTTTCATATCTTCCCGAGAGAACTTATTTCAGCGGCGGAATGAAGGTTTCTGAGCTTATAGAATATTTTTCAAATTTCTATTCCGATTTCGATAGCGATATCGCAAAAAATATGATGGCGGATCTCGGAATAGAGCTTTCGGCAAAGCTCAAAACACTTTCAAAAGGCACAAAAGAAAAAGTGCAGCTCATTATGGTAATGGCGCGCCGAGCAAAGATTTATCTTCTCGACGAACCCATCGCCGGAGTTGACCCTGCGGCAAGAGATTATATCCTTAAAACTATTATAGGAAACTATAATCCCGAGGCGTCGGTTGTTATTACAACTCACTTGATTCATGATATTGAGCCCGTTTTGGATGAATTTGTCTTTATGGGTAATGGCGGCGAAATAATTATGTCGGGCAATGCCGACGAGGCCAGGGAAAAGCACGGAAAATCACTTGACGGTATCTTCAAGGAGGTGTTCGCATGTTCAAAAAATTGCTGAAATACGATAAAAAAGCGGTCTCAAAGCTTTGGTGGATAGGCGCTTTAATTTCGTTTGGCTCAGCGTTAATTTCCGCCTTCCTTTTCAGATTTGTTCTACCCATTCTTGAATCAAACATCCAAGATGATTTTATTCAAACGATTTCAGGACTTGGAATAACAGCGGCGATTCTTAGCCTTGTAACCGTTTTTTCCGCTGGAATTTTCACCGAGGTTTTGCTTTTTATAAGATTTTATAAGCATTTTTTCACCGATGAAGGCTATTTAACCTTTACGTTGCCGGTAAAAAGAAGCACTCTTTTGCTTTCGAAAACTGTAAATGCGGCAATATGGAATCTTGCTCATTTCGGGGTAATATTGGCTGCAATGGTTTTGTTTGCAATAATTGCAATTCCGCCTGAGCCGAACGGTCCGTTTTTCAATTTAATAGTATTTGAAACAATCGGAGCACTTTTGTCGTTTTCTTGGGAGACAATAGGCGGATGGCTTATAGTTTACATTGCCGAAGGCTTTCTTTTTCTTTTTGTTTCTTTGATATTTTCAATAATACTCATCCAATTTTGCATAACTTTCGGCTCGACTGTTGTAAAAAGAGCAAAGCTTATATTGTCAATAGGAATTTACTATGCAATTTCTTCAACTCTTGCATCAATAAGTCAGTTTATGATGTTTACTTTCGGCGGCGTTTTGTTCGGCGGCATAGTCGACTTTATGGAAGATGCAACTCAAAACCAAATTTGTGCGGCATATGCCTGCCTGTTTTTGTCAATAATCGCCGCTTTTGCCGTAATATCGGCGGTTTTATACGCCATAACGCAATATATGCTTGACCGCAAGCTTAATTTGGCATAAGGAGGAAGTATTATGAAAAAACGTTATATTAAAATATTTTCATTTATTCTTTGTCTTATTATGCTTTTGGGATTTTCCGCTCTTGCCGTAGCGGCAGCAGATTCATACACACCTGTTGTATGGCAAATGGACGATAACTTAGAGACCCTTTACGGTAACGGCAAAAGATACGATGCTTATTATACCGAAAAATCGTATTATACAGATCCAAAAACGGAATTTATTTTTATGAATGATCTTTACTTCAAAAATACGAGATATTCATTTTTGGGTAATTCTGCCGAACCCAGCATTTTATTTGCTATCGATGGCGAGGGTTACGGTCATATTTTCGTGAATGCCGAAGGAAAAAAATCTTTAGATGCTTTTTTCGACAAAACGGATGTAATCTATTATCTTGAAAAAAATTTGGAACAGGTTGAAATTTCAGAAGAAACCGTGAATTATTTGGATTCGGAATATAAAAACCCGAATGCAAACTTTGAAACGGTTAACGTAACCGAACTTAAAAACGGAAAAATTTATGATATAACAATGCGCGATAGAACCGAAACGGTTGCCTGTGAGCACGGCGCAATTTACGTTATGCAAAACGGAAAATATTATTACGTTTGCTTTGAAAATCTCGATAACAGCTATTTCAGCGCTGACGGATTTTTTTCATACAGATCGGGAAGCGTTAAAGCATATATTCTTGACGACGAAACCTGCGCAATAATAAATACGGTTATAGATTCGCTTGAATACAGATATACCACAACGACTTTCGAATGGGACGTTGTAAACGGTTTTTACGATATTTTCGGCGACCCCATTTACGGAAATTGGTTTACCGTGAATGAAGGCATGAGCTTATTTTTCTTCGTTATCAGTCTTTTCGGAATTGTTATTCCGTGCGTAACGCTTGTTTTGAGCCTGATATTTGCAAACGCCAAGAAAACGGGAAAAGCGAAATGCTGGATTGCCGTTTCGGCGTCTTCGGGCCTTTGCATAATCTCAACCGTCATTTTCTTGATTTTAGTTTTGGTTAAATAAAAAATTTATTATCAAAAAAACAGAAAACCACCCAATCGGGTGGTTTTCTTGGCGCACTTTAAGGGACTACTGCTCGCCTGCGGGCTCGGTTTGGCGCAAAGCGATGCCAGAACTGATATTTATGCCGTTGGCGTTTTGCTTAACGTAATGCTAACGGGAAAGCATCCGAGCGAAAAACTGGCAGATGGCAAAGCGGGTAAAATAGTGCGAAAATGCACCGCTATAAACCCCAATGAACGTTATCAATCGGCAAAAAATCTTGCAGCTGCATTATAGTAAAAAAGCCTTGCGTAAAAGCAAGGCTCTTTCTTTTTTCATAAATTTACAAAAAGGCAAGAAAAGTGCTGTAATTTGACATATATAGTTAAAAGTAGTATAATATTTAAAATTTTTAACGAGAAGGGTTTATTATGGGATTGTTAACTAGCCTCATTATAAAAGGAGTTACTACAGCAGCAGCCAAGTCAACGATTAAAACTGTAGGGAAAACTGCTATAGAGGTCATAGACGCAAAATCGAAAAGCGAGGCACAAAAAGATAATTCGGTTGTAAAAAATGGTATATTACACATAAAACCACCTCATCCAAGCGAGGAATATCTTGATAAAAACGCTTTAGATGTTTCAATAGAGTTGTTAGGCGTTGGTTTTGAAAGTGTTGAATTAAAAGCCGTAAAAAAGCTTGGAGAGCGTGGAATAAATAAATACGGAAATGTTCGCTCAATTTCTATCAACGGAGACAAAGACTTTTTTGGAATAAGAAAAGTTCCTGCGTCATCTCATATTGTTATCGAGTTCCTTGATTTCAAGGATGGGTTAAATCCTGAAACTTATACTAAAGTTAAGCGATTAAAAACAGGTAAAATATGTAGCATTAATGATTTAGAAGATAAAAGCAACAATATTAGTAATGCTAAACGATATTGCATATATTGTGGAGAACCTATAACAAATGGAAACGCAAAATTTTGTTTTGCGTGCGGGAAAGCAATAAACTAAAAAGTCGCAAACAATTTCTCGCAGTTGTGTTATAATTTTAAAAGAAGGTATTATAGTGAAAAGAGCATTACCCATTGTGTTAGCGGCAATAATATGTTTATTGTTGGTTGGCTACGCGGGTTTACATAAACCGGAACCAAGCATTCCTAACAGTTCTATCAATTCTAGTGAACCTAGCGGTTCAGCCGAGTCAAACAGTTCTACCGAGACAAGCAGCTCTGCTGAGTCAAGCACACCAACAACATCGAGCGAGCCTGTGGATAATACCTCTTCGGAAAACTCATCCGAAGAACCAACCACTTCGAGCAAACCCGTAGACAACAACTCTTCAAACAACTCGTCCGAAGCGTCCAATACTTCAAGCGGTCCTGAGGATAATACATCTTCGGAAGGTTCCTCCGAAGCACCAACTACATCAAGCAGACCTTCGGATAATACGTCTTCAAACAGCTCATCGCAAACATCCTCCGAGGCACCAACAACGTCGAGTATTCCCTCGGAAAGTTCCAATTCCCGCCCAGAGAGTTGGCTTGATATTTCCGGCCTAACCTACACTCAAGCTGATGTTGGTAAGGTTGTTGGGTATACCTCCGTGTTTGGCGAAGATATTACGGTTGTTTCGGTTGAAGAAGGAACCACGGCGGATGGCAGAAAATTTATTGAAGTCAATTTTTCGTTCCATACATCATCACACGGTTCCTCTGTCGTAAAAATTGAGTGTGAGTATTGCCATGAATTTCCTTGTCCCAATGGCGGCGATGAGGACTGTCCCGAATACGATCCTCTAAAAGACGGTTCCGTCACCTGCCAACAATGTGGTAGACCTTATGGCGATGGTTATAACGGCACTTGTCATAGTAAAATCGATTGGGAACATGGCGGTTTTACTTTCTGTAACCACCTCGACGATCTTTCTGAAAGAATTGGGGTATATGAGCAGGAAAAAGTCGAAATCGGAGGCGGATATTATAATCGCCTAAAGGTATATACTTTGGAGAAAAGTGATGAGCAACAAGAGCTTTTTGTTCAAGCATTTGAAAACGCTTTCGGTTATACTCCTATCCACATCAATTGTATGTCAATTGGAAAACATTTAATTGGTAACAGCGATACCCCTCAAGAAGTTTTTTGCTATTTTCGCTATTACGAAGAGACAGAACCTTAAATGGTCAGATTAACTGGCTCTTGTTCGGACGGAACAAAAGCCAATCTTGCTGGCACATCGTTTTATGATAATATAACCTATTAATTTGCGCATTTTAGTCTTCTCTGGAGACGATAGAAAAATCCTTGGCGATGGTTAAATAATGGCACTTGTCACGGACTTATTGACTGGGCTAACGGTGGAAAACTGATTTGCAATCACTACGATTAATATAATATAGTCTTAAACAAATATTTCAGCCCCTTTGAGCCAATAACCTTAACTGGTTATTGGCTCTTTTTATTTTGGCGCACTTTAAGGGACTGCTGCTCGCCCCAAGGGCTCGGCCACTCGCGGCTCTGACCGTTCCCCGAACGGTCATTCACTACCGCTCGCCTTCGAGTCCCTTAATTTAAAATTGACGAACAAAAAAATAAGCAGCCACCCCAAAGGGTAACTGCTTATTTTGGCGCACTTTAAGGGACTCGAACCCCTGACCTTCTGGTTCGTAGCCAGACACTCTATCCAGCTGAGCTAAAAGTGCAATTTCGCTCTGCGGGCGTTCCGCCGTATTATGATAGCACAAAGACAAACAAAAAGCAAGCATTTTAAGCTAATTTTGAAAAAATATTTTTTATTGACGTATAAAAATAGCCCGTTTGTTTGACAAAGCGTGTGGCTTGTTATATAATAATATAATATCTACATCTAACGAAAGGCGGCGGTTTAAACGGAAAGGAACGATACCATTGCGGCAGTTGCAACGGCAAGAGGCACGGGCGGCGTTGCGGTTATAAGAATAAGTGGCGAAGATGCCTTGAAAATCACTCAAAAGGTTTTTAAAACCGCCAAAAAAAGCTTTTCTCCCGAGCCGAGATACGTTTATTTCGGAAAAATTGAGCAAGACGGAAGAGTAATTGATACCGCTCTTTTAACCTATTTCAAGGCTCCGGCATCCTATACCGGCGAGGACGTTTGCGAAATAAGCTGCCATGGCGGAATAAAAGTAACCGAACAGGTTTTAATTACAATTCTTTCGGCGGGAGCTCGAATGGCGCTTCCCGGTGAATTTACCAAAAGAGCGTTTATAAACGGCAAGCTTCTTTTAGATGAAGCCGAAGCGGTTGGCGAAATAATAAATGCCGACAGCGACGCCTGCTTAAAAGCGGCGGCAAGCAACTTGGTAAGCGGCGCAGGCAAGGCGCTTTCGGAAGAAAAAGAAACCTTAAAAGATATTTTGGCAAGATTTTTTGCAGTTATAGACTGGCCGGACGAAGAAATTGAGGAAGACGATTTTAATTCGTTAAGCGCCAAGCTTTTAAAAGTAAAAGAAAGCTTTACCGAGCTTCTTTCAACGGCAAAAAGCGGCAGAATAATTAAAAACGGCGTGAAAACCGCAATAATAGGAAAGCCAAACGCAGGAAAATCCACCCTTATGAACGCTTTGGCAGATTACGAGCGAAGCATAGTAACCTCAATTCCCGGAACAACGAGAGACGTTGTTAACGAAACCGTTTCCATAGGCGGCATAAAGCTTGAAATATCCGATACTGCGGGTATCAGAAGCTCCGATGACGAAATTGAAAAAATAGGCATAGAAAAAGCTTTTTCGGAGCTTGAAAAAGCCGAACTCGTAATTTACACCGTCGACACCACCTCGAAAATCGACGAAGAAGAAATTAAGCTTGCCGCCAAAATAAAGGCGGAAAAGAAACCCACTGTGGCGGTGTTTACAAAACAGGATTTAAGTGAAATAACCTTAACCGAGGCAAAGGAAATTTTAAAAGAGCTCGGTCTTAACTGTAAATATGCCGTAATTTCGGCAAAAAACCGCAAAGGACTTGAAGCGCTCTCGAAGGAAATTGAAAAAATAACGGGAGTAAACGAGATAACCGAAGGCAAGCCGGTTTTGTTAAACGAAAGGCAAATAGGCTGTTTAATTAAAGCAAACGAAGCGGTAGACGCCGCAATAGAGCTTATAAAAGAAAGAGAAATGCCCGATAAAATTGCCGAGGAATTAACAGCGGCGATAGAGGCGGTTTCGTCGCTTGACGGAACCAAGGCAGATGAAGAAATTTTAAAAACCATTTTCTCAAAATTCTGCGTGGGCAAATAAAGGAGTAAAACGTTTTGCAAGGATATATTGCTGAAAGCTATGATATTGCAGTCATCGGCGCAGGCCACGCGGGCATTGAAGCGGCGCTTGCGGCGGCAAGGCTCGGTCTTAAAACCATAATATTTTCAATAAATTTGGATTCGGTTGGCAATATGCCCTGTAATCCCTCAATCGGCGGCACCGCAAAGGGCCATTTAGTAAGAGAAATAGATGCGCTCGGCGGCGAGATGGGAAAAGCGGCCGATAAATGCGCAATTCAAATAAAAATGTTAAACCGCGGCAAAGGTCCCGCAGTTTACAGTTTAAGAGCGCAAATAGACCGCAAACGCTATTCCGAATATATGAAGCAGGTAATTGAGCGCACCGAAAATCTCGACTTAAAGCAAGCGGAAATAACCGAAATCCGCTTTAAAGAGGGAGCAGACGGCAAAAAAGAGGTTGAAAGCGTTGTAACGCATCTCGGCGCGGTTTATCCCGTTAAGGCGGCAATAGTTGCAACGGGAACCTATTTAAAGGGCAGAGTTTTAATAGGCGAGGTTAATTTTCCCTCGGGACCCGACGGTCTTTTCCCCTCAATAAATCTTTCAAAAAGCTTAAAAAGCGCGGGAATAAAGCTCGTCAGATTTAAAACGGGAACCCCTGCGAGAATTAAAAAATCTTCAATAGATTACAGCAAAACCGAGCTTCAGGAGGGCGAAACCGACCTTTGTCCTTTTTCGTTTACCTCAAAAGCGCCGCCCAAAAACAAGGCGGTTTGCCACTTAACCTACACGAACGACGAAACCAAAAGGGTAATAATGGAGAATTTAGACCGTTCTCCGCTTTACACGGGCGTAATTGAGGGCGTTGGTCCGAGATATTGTCCCTCGATTGAAGATAAGGTAGTGCGCTTTGCCGATAAAAAAAGGCATCAGCTCTTTTTAGAGCCGATGGGCCTTTCGACCGACGAAATTTACGTTCAGGGCATTTCGTCATCGCTTCCCGAGGACGTTCAGCTTTCACTTATGAAAACCATTCCCGGCCTTGAAAACGTTAAGATAATGAGAACGGCATACGCCATTGAATACGATTGCATTGAGCCCACCGAGTTAAAGCCGAGCTTGGAATTCAAAAAGATTAACGGCCTTTTCGGCGCAGGGCAGTTTAACGGAACGTCGGGCTACGAGGAGGCGGCGGCGCAAGGTCTTATTGCAGGCATTAACGCCGTTAAAAAGATAAAAGGGGAGGAGCCTTTAATACTTCTTCGCTCAAGCTCATATATCGGCACTCTTATTGACGATTTGGTAACCAAGGGCACAAACGAGCCTTACAGAATGATGACCTCCCGCTCGGAATACCGCCTTATTTTAAGGCAGGATAACGCCGACGTAAGACTCACTCCCATAGGCTATGAAATAGGGCTTATAGACCAAAAAAGATATAACGGATTTTTGAGAAAGCAAAAAAAGGTTTCAAAAGAGCTTGAAAGAGTAAAAAAGGTAACGGTAAAGCCCTCGAAGGCGGTTAACGACGCTTTGATTTCGGTTGAAAGCGAGCCTTTAAAAACGGGAGTAAGACTTTCGGAGCTTATTAAGCGTCCGAGAGTTACCTACGAGCTTCTTTCGGTTGGCGATTTTGAAAGACCGAAGCTTTCGAAGGATATAACCGAAGAGGTTGAAATATTATTAAAGTACGACGGATATATTAAACGTGAGGAAAGAGAAGCGGAGAAATTCGTTAAAGAAGAATCGAAGCTTTTGCCTCAAAATACCGATTACACCAAAATAACGGGACTTCGCTTGGAAGCACGGCAAAAGCTTCAGAAAATGCGTCCCGTAAGCATTGGTCAGGCATCGAGAATATCGGGCGTATCTCCCGCCGATATTGCGGTTTTGGTGCTGTGGCTTCAAAATAAGGGTATTCCCAAAAACGAAAAAAAGAGCGGTGATTAAAATGAAAAGCAATAAAGCAATATTTAAAAGCTTTAAAAAAGGCTTTGCTTTAGCCTTGTGCTTTTGCTTGGTTGCTTTATGCTTTTTAACTATCACCTATGCGAGTGCCAACGAGCTTTCGCTTGCCTCGGGTGAAAGCCACGTTTTAACCGACGGAGATTATAACCTTACCGTTAACGCAACCAAGGAAAATCCTGCGGTTATAAGCGGCGGAAGCTATAAAGGGAACTTAACGGTTAACGGTGAAAATTTCATTATTAAAAACGTATTTTTCGAGGGCGGAAGCCTTACCGTTAACGGAAAAAACGTGAAAATAGAATTCTGCTCGTTTACCTCCTTTGGAGCGGTTTCGTTAAGCGGCGAGGAAATAACCCTTTCGGAGCTTGATTTCTTTAAATCAAGCGGAGTTAAATTAAAAAACGTAAACGGAGCGGCTGTTAAAAACTGCTTTTTCACTCTTTGCGAGACGGGAATAGTTGCCGAAAACGTTGATTTTTCATATATTTCAAGCGGCGGTAAATTCGGAAACGTTAAAAACACCGATTTTTACGGCTGTAAAACCGCAATAAGCCTTTTATCTTGCGAGGACGTTTATTTGGAGGAAGGCACAATAACGGGAAGCGAAACCGGAATAAGCCTTAACTTCGTAGATGCGTTTAAAATTTTAAACTGTTCGGTTTTCAAAAACCAAACGGGAATAAACCTTTCAAAAACAAACTGCATTATAGAAACGGTTTTGTTTTACAATAACGTCTTGAACGTTAAAAATTCGGGTGAAAACACCGTTAAAGCGTTAAATTCGGCATCGGTTGGCAATCTTTTTGACGTTAGCGCAGGCATAACCGAAGAAAACTGCAAGGTATTGCAAGAAAACGAATTTAAAAACCGCTTTTCCTTTAATAAAGCCGAAGATTATGAAGACTTTTTGCTCACTATGGGCGTTAGAGTAGAGGTAAGCGGCGGAAGCCTTAATTTCGAGCCCGATAATAACTATCTTTATATTGAAAACTCAAATTTATTTTTAAATAACCGTCTTTTTTCCAAGGCGGAGCTTAAATTTAAAGAGGCAGGCGATATCTACGGCGAATTAAGCGTTAAAACCTTTAACAATGCGCCGTGGATTTCGGGAAGCGCAAACAAAATTATTTTTGAAAAAACCAAAGACCGCAAAAGCTATATAACCGAGCCGTTTAGATTAACGGCAATGACAAGCGAAATAAGCTTAAAGCTTTCGCTCGTGGGCAGATTTGAGCTTGATTATATTGCCTTTTTGCCCGATATTGATTTTACTGCCGAATATTTAAACGAAAACACCGTTAAAATAACCTTAACGGGTAACTCGTCTCCCGTTTTTTCGGGGGAAAACGGCTTTGAGGTAAGCGGAATAAACGCTAGCTTTACTCCCGTTTTCAAGGGCGGAAAAACCGTTTTGCTCGTTTTCGATAAAAACGTTGAAAACGAGATGAAGCGTGCCGAAATAACGATAAAGCCTGAGGCGTTATATGAAACCTTTGCCTCGCTTCTTTCGGGTAAAGACGTTTTGGGAAGAAGTCCTTCGGAAGAAAAAGAAGCTCTTTTGCTTGAAACCGAGCAGGACTACTTAATTGAAAAAATTTCGGGGAAAATAGCCGTTCCCGCAAAGGATTTAATGGAGCTTGCAATTGAGCTCGGCATTGCCGTTTTAATAATAGGAGTTATCTCGGCTGCGGTGGCTTTTGCCTTCATTTTCTTCAAAAAGCGAAATCAGTTAAATAAATTTGCAAAAAAAGGACGAAGAGCTTTAAGAAACCGCAGAAAAGCCAAAAAGTTTTAATGAAAGGTGAGAAAAAATGAAAAAGACGCTTTTATTCACAACCGTTTTAATATGCTTTGCAGCTGTTTTGGCCTGTTGTGCGCCGCCTGATAATTCTTCCTTGCCAAGCGGCGAGCCTTCATCTGAAACGGGCGCTTCAAGCGAAACAACGTCAAGTGAAACGGCTTCAAGCGAAATAACTTCAAGCCTGCCCGACTCAAAATACGCTTTAACAGAAGGCTTTAAGGAAGAAAATCTTTCGCGTTACGAGGCTTACGCCGAAAAACATAAAAACCTCACCGATGAAGAAACGGTAAGGCTTGTAAATTATAATTTCGATATAAAATTCTACACTGAAATAAAGACGTCTCCCAATTTACACAGCAAATACGTGCTTGTAAATAAGTGGTATGCGCTCCCCGCCGATTACGTTCCGCAAAATCTCGTTAAGCTTACTGCCGAATACGGAAATACGAGAATGAGTCTTGTAAAAGAGGCGTATGACGCCTTTATTGAGCTTGTTGATGCGGCAAAAGCCGACGGCTACGGTCTTTACGGACAGTCGGCATACAGAGATTACGCCATGCAGGAGGCTCTTTACAATAAATATTTAAAAAATGAGGGCGGAAACGTTGCCGCCGTTGACCTTTACAGCGCAAGACCGGGGCATTCCGAGCATCAAACGGGCTACGCTATCGACGTTTTGAACAAAAAAGGCGGCTCAATGGGCGGTTTCGGCAAAACCGAAAGCTACCTCTGGCTTAAAGAGCATTGCCACGAATACGGCTGGGTTATCCATTACACTAAGGAAAATAAATTCATAACGGGCTACGACACGGAGGAGTGGCATATAAGATACGTTGGCGTTACTGCCGCCACCGAAATAAAAGAAAGAGGTATTACCATAGACGAATATCTCATGGAATATACCTCTCGTAATTCTTAAAGCTTTTTACCCGATAAATTTTCGGTTATAACCTTGGGCGCATTTTTGAAATCGCCCCACTCGGCATCGGCGTTTCGGTAATCGAACATTGCGGTATAATCGGCAATGTCTTTCGAAAGATGCGCCCAATGCGCCTTTTGAATTTCGTTTATATACGAACAGAAAAGCTTATAATCGTTTTTCTTTAATTTGGTTTTTGCACGCTTAATAAGCTCAGCGTAGTGAGGAAGACAAAACTGCGTTTGAGATTTAATCTTTTCTTTAAAAGCTTCGTCGTTTGCAAAAAGCCAGAAAAGATTTTCATACATATTTTCAAGATAACCGTTAATTCTTTGGCAAACGTAACAGCTTTCGTTAACCGATTCGAAGAATTTTGCCTGAGAATCGTAATTTTTATCGAGCGCTTCGTTAAGCTCCTGCAAATGACTTTGAAGCAAAAGCGCAAGCGGAAGCGACTTTTTGGCGCCGTGCATTTTTTGAAGATGCTCATGGCAAAAGCCCAAACGGTTGGTTGCAATTCTAACGTCGGGCTCCATCATTGAGGCGCCTAAAATAAGGTCGAGCTCGTTTTTTTCGAGAGTTTCGAAAAGTCGGCACATAGGACATCCGTCGTTGTGCTCAAAGGCTTCGTTAATGGGAATGGTGTAAATTTTTTCAGGCATAAAAATCACCTTTTCAGAATAGATACTATAATTATACAACAAAAAAGAGGAATAAACAAGTGAGGTTAGAGCTTAAAGAGAGCTTTAATTTAATAATTTCGGCAGATTGCGGTCAGGCATTCCGTTTCAGAACCGATGAAAAGGGAAACACGGTGGGCGTTGCGGGCAATAAAGCGTTTAAAGGACGTGTTGAAAACGGCTTTTTAATAACCGAAACACCCGAAACCGACGATGAGTTTTGGAAAAACTATTTCGACCTTAATTCAAGCTATCTGAAAATGAACGAAAGCATTTTAAAAAGAGGCGACGAAACGGTTAAAAAAGCCATAACCTTGGCTGAGGGATTGCATATTTTTAACCAAGAGCCGTTTGAAACGCTTATTTCGTTTATAATTTCGCAAAACAACAATATTCCGAGAATAAGAGGAATTATAGAACGGCTTTGCGAGATTTACGGCGAAGAAATAGGAAAAGGACTCCACTCATTTCCCACTCCCGAAGCATTAAAAGGCATAACCGCCGAGGAGCTTTCTCCGCTTAAAGCAGGTTTTAGGGCAAAATATATTGCCGATGCGGTGAGATGCGTAAACGAAGGAAAAATAAATTTAGAAGGTCTTAAAACCAAAAGCTTCGAGGAAGCAAAAGAGGAGCTTAAAACGGTTAAAGGCATTGGCGATAAGGTTGCTTCTTGCGTTTTGCTTTTCGGATTTCACAAGCTTGAGGCGTTCCCCGTTGACGTTTGGATTAAAAGGACTATGGAAAGTCTTTACGGCGACTTGGATTACAGCCGTTTCGGTGAATATCCGGGGCTTGCTCAGCAATATTTGTTTTATTATTCAAGATATTTAAAGTCAATTAAGGAAAATTAAAATAAAAGAAATAAAAAAGTAAAGGGCGGGGAATATATTTAATAGTCTTCGCTTAAAGGATAAAGGTGAAAAAAATGGCAGTTGTAAAAAAGGCAGTTTATTGGGTTATTTTAGTTCCGTTTTTGGCCACGGCAATTCTTTTGGGTGCTTGGGCGCTTGAAAGATTTATAATTCCGCAGGAGGAGGACCCCGTTGGCGGTGTAACAAGCAGCGACGTTATTCCGGTCATACCGCCCGAAAAAGAACCCGTTCCAACCGTTTTAGAGGAAAATTCCGAAGAGGGAAGATGGTTTTATCAAAGCGAGGAATGCACGATAACCATAACCAGAAGCCGCCGAGAATTTATTGGTAAAAGCTCGGGCAAAAAGGTTTATTCAAACGTTTATATAGCTGACATCACCATTAACGAAGGTTGGGAATCCTGCCTTAAACGCCTTAAAACCGAAGGCTTCGGTACCGGCACGAAATACCGCGACGACGCTCTTGAAATTGCTCAAAAGGGCAATGCAATTTTGGCAATGACGGGCGACCAATACGGCTTTGTTAAAACCGGCATGGAAATTATAGATTCAACCGTTTACCGCCACCAAGAGAGAAGCCCTTATTTCGTTTCGGTAACGCGTGATAACGTTATGAGCATTTTAAAGGCATCTGAATACGCAAGTAAGGAAAAAGCTTTGTCGCTCGTTGAAAACGGCACTAAATTCACGCTCGATTTCGGTCCCGCAGTTTTAATCGACGGCGTTTTGGTTACCGATTTTTCGGGTTACAGCAATATCGGCAACTGGAATCCCCGCTCGGGCATCGGCTTTGCCGCTCAAAACCATTTCTATTTCGTTGTAATAGACGGAAGCAGAAGCGGCGCAGAGGTTGTGGGCGGCGAAAGCGGCGGCGCAGGTCTTGCGCATTTGGGCGAGATTTTCAAGGAGCTCGGTTGCACCCAAGGCTTTAATTTAGACGGCGGCGCAAGCGTTACCATGATTTTTAACGGCAAAAAAATAAACAATATTTACGGAAGAACCGACCTTTCAGACCTTGTTGCAATAGTTGAAATTGACAACAAATAAGGGAGATTTTTATGATAGTTTTAATACCGGCATATAAGCCCGACGAAAAATTTCTGAAATTTTTAGATGAGTTAAATTCCAACACCGATTTTAAAATAATCTCGGTGGATGACGGCGGCGGCCCAAAATACGATGAAATTTTCAAAAAAGCCGAAGAAAAGGGCGTTACGCTCATTCGCTACGAGAAAAATCGCGGCAAGGGCGGCGCCTTAAAAGAAGGCTTTAAATATATAATGGAAAACGAACCCATGGAATCGGTTATAACCGCCGATTGCGACGGTCAGCATACCGTTGCCGATATTTTGTCGGTTGCCGAAAAGCTTAAAGACAAGAAAAACACTCTCGTTTTGGGTTGCAGAGACATTAAAAAAATGCCGCTTCGTTCAAAGGCGGGCAATACCTTAACGAAATTTTTCTTTTTTCTTCTTTCGGGCAAAATGCTAACCGAAACCCAAACGGGCGTAAGAGGCATTACCCCCGACCTTTTCGCAGCATTTTCCGAAATTAAGGGCGATAGATTCGAATATGAAATAAATATGCTTTTTTACGCCGTTGATAACGACGTTTTAATTGATGAAGCGCCCATTTCCACTACTTATATCGACGATAACAAATCCACTCATTTTAACGCTTTAAGAGACGGATATAAAATATATTCACTTATGTTCGGCAAGAAAATTGCCGAAATAGTCAGCTTTTTCTTAAGCGCCTTTTTGGCTTATTTCCTTTTGAACTTTTACCCGCCCGAGATGGTTGGATTTTCTCAAATTATACTCGTTGTATTATCGGCATCTGCCCTTCGCGTCGTTATAATGAGTATAATCAAGATGGTTCAAAACGGCGGAAAAATTATAAAACCCGATATTTTTGAGGTGCTTTTCGGCATAGTAATTTTCGGCATTTTCATAGCTCTTTTCCACCTCTTTTTCACGGTTTTGGCATTCACCGCAGCTCAAACCGTTACGGCGGTTTATGCAATAATGTGGATTGTAAGACTCGTTTTAAGAGGAGTTAAAATGGCAATAAGAAAAAGAATAAACCAAAAATCCGCTTATAAAAAATAAGGAGGAAACTTCTTTATGAAGCAATATCACGTTGATTTTTCGGCAGGCGAAATAGGCAAATACGTTATTTTAACGGGCGACCCCGATAGAGTTGAAAAAATTGCATTAAAGCTCGAAAATGCGGAAAAAGTAGCCGCAAAACGTGAGTTTGTGAGCTTTAACGGTTATATTTCGGGTGAAAAGGTAACGGTTTTGTCAACGGGAATAGGCGGACCTTCTGCGGCAATTGCAGTTGAAGAAGCAATAAAATGCGGGGCTCATACCTTTATAAGAGTGGGAACGGCGGGCGGAATGAAGCTCGACGTTAAGGGCGGCGACGTGGTTATAGCAATGTCGGCAGTTCGCCAAGAGGGAACCTCCGACCATTATGCTCCCAAGGAATATCCCGCCACGGCGGACTACGGCGTTGTAAGTGCTTTGGTTGAGGCCGCCAAAGAAAAAAACTACGAGTATCACGTTGGAGTAATTCAAAGCAAAGATAGCTTTTACGGTCAGCACGAGCCCGAAAAAAGTCCCGTTTGCTACGAGCTTTTAAATAAGTGGGATGCATATATGGAGCTTGGCGTTTTGGCGTCTGAAATGGAGTGCGCTTCAATTTTCACCGTTGCGGCGTCAAAGGGTGTTCGAGCGGGTGCGGTTTTGAGCATAATGTGGAATAAAGACCGCCGCAAGCTTGATATGGAAGACCGAGATAATTTTGAAACCGACGATGCAATCGACTGTGCAATAAAGGCAATGGAGATTTTAATCGACGAAGATAAATAAAACAAGTTAAGACACTTCGCAAAATTGCGAAGTGTCTTTTTTTATCTTTTCGGCATAGTATAAAAAGACGGACAACGTCAATCTGAAAAAGGAGAAGCAAAATGGATTACAAATCGTTTTTCGACAGTGATGACTATATGATGGCAAAGCCCGCAATTAAGCAAGATTGCGACGTAAGACCGGCAATGCCGAGCGAAATGCACGGATGCGGCTGTAACTCGGCAAGAAGCTTTAACGAGCCCACCTGTGAGCCGTGCGGCGAGCAAAACTCCCCTGCAACGAACGTTAAGCTAACGCTCGATATGCCGTTTGACAAAGAGGGACTTCCTCTTGCAATGTCTTACGTTCCCATGCAGGCTTGGAGAGAAATTTACGAAACCGACAAAGCTCTTTCGAGAGCCACAATTTTCAAGGAGCTCGATAAGCCGTTCTTTAAAGGAGGAGCAAGATAATGTGTGAAAAAACACTTCTCACGAGAAAAATAATGGCGTGCGAGCTCGGTGTGCAGGACGCCCGCCTTTTCTTAGACACACATCCCAAATGCAAAGACGCCCTTTCTTACTATAACGCCGCAGTTGAGGCAAGAAACCGTTTGGTTAAAGAATATGAAAGCCGCTACGGAGTTATAACCTATTATTCAACGAGTGAAAACGGCTATTCCCGTCTTAACACTCCGTGGCCTTGGCAAGAATAATTATACAACGAGTATAATTTTAAGAGCAAAAAACTATATTTTAATAAAAAACAGAGAATCGGAGGAACCGTAACTAATGTTTTGTTATGAGAAACGTTTACAATATCCCGTGAACATAAAAACACCGAACGCAGCCGCCGCAAAAATTATAATAACGGCATTCGGCGGTCCCGACGGAGAATTGGGCGCATCAATGCGATATCTTTCGCAGCGTTTTTCCGCCGGCATAAGCGAGGTAATCGGCGCAATGACCGATATTGGCACCGAGGAGCTCGGCCATATTGAAATGGTAAGCACGATAGTATATCAGTTAACGAGAGGCCTTAGCGCCGAAGAAATCAAGAGAAGCGGCTTCGATGCCTATTTCGTTGACCACACCACAGGAATTTATCCCGTTGCGGCATCGGGCGAGCCGTTTACGGCAGCCACCTTCCAATCAACCGGCGACGTAATTGCCGACTTAAACGAAGATATGGCGGCAGAGCAAAAGGCAAGAAAAACCTACGACAACCTTTTAAGACTTATCGACGACCCCGACGTAAAAGACCCGCTTCGTTATTTAAGAGAGCGTGAGGTTGTTCACTTCCAGCGCTTCGGTGAGGCGTTGAGAATAACCCAAGAAAGATTAGATTCCAAAAACTTCTACGCCTTTAACCCGAGCTTTGATAAATAACAAAAAAGAGCAGATGATTTTCATCTGCTCTTTAATTTTAAACTATTGCTTCAAAATCGGAAGCGCCGTGCTTACATAACGGACAAACGTAATCTTCGGGAAGATTATCGCCCTCGTAAACGAAGCCGCAAATTTTGCAAACGAAGCCTTTTTTGCCCTCGGTTTCGGGTTTGGGCTTAACGTTATCCTGATAATAGGAGTAGGTCATCGTGTTGCGGTCGGAAATAACTCTTGCTTCGGTTACCGAACAGATGAACATTCCGTGAGTATCAAGGTCTAAATACTGCTCCACCTTTAAAGACATAAAGGAATTTATATGGCGGGGAAGGAAAACAAGACCGTTATCGGAGCGAAGCGGCTCGCACTCGGCAAATTTATCAACGCTTCTTCCGCTTTGGAATCCGAATTTTTCAAAAACCGAGAAGGGAGCATCCTCCGTAAGACAGTTAACGTTCATTATGCCGGTTTGTTTTATAACGTGGTGAGAATAGTTTTGCTTGTTTATTGTAACGGCAATGCGGTTGGGAGTGCTCGTTACCTGTGAAACGGTGTTAACGATAAGACCGTTATCCTTTTTGCCGTCGTTAGAGGTAACAACGTAAAGGCCGTAGCCTATTTTGAAAATTGCGGTTAAGTCGTTTTTGTTTGCGGTTTCACTGCGGCGCGCAAGATATTCCTTGCTTAACTCCGAAGAAAGACTGTTTAACTGTTCCTTGCTTTCTTCGTTTAAAGCGGAAATGATTTTAACGGTTGGCTCAAGGTAGGTTAAGCCAATACTTTTTTCAAGCATTCCTTTCATAACCTTTACGGCCTGAGGCGCCCAGCTTCCGTTTTCAATGAAGGCGACCGTTCTGTTTTTAAAGCCGCGTTCGGTTAAATACTGAATAAAATCACGCATATAGGGGAAGATTTCGGCATTATAGGTTGTGGTTGCCAAAACGATTTTGCTGAAACGGAAAGCGTCTGACACCGCTTTTGACATATCGCAACGGGCGAGGTCGTAAACGGTAACGTTGGGACATCCGTTTGCGCGAAGCTTATCGGCAAGACGTAAAACTGCTTTTTTGGTATTTCCGTAAACGGAGGTGTAGGCAATAACTATGCCGTCCTCCTCGGGCTGATAAGACGACCAAATATTATATAAATTCAAATAATAACCGAGATTTTCTTTTAAAACGGGGCCGTGAAGCGGACAAATCATTGAAATATCGAGCGCAGCGGCTTTTTTCAAAAGAGCCTGAACCTGCGCGCCGTATTTTCCCACAATTCCAATGTAATAGCGTCTTGCTTCGTCTGCCCAAGGCTCTTCCTTATCAAGCGCGCCGAATTTTCCGAAGCCGTCTGCCGAGAAAAGAATTTTTTCGGTTGAGTCGTAGGTTACCGTAACCTCGGGCCAATGAACCATGGGAGCGCTTACGAAGGTGAGATTGTGATAACCGAGCGAAAGGGTATCGTTTTCTTTAATTACAATTCGGCGTTTTTCAAAATCGGTGCCGAAGAAATTTTTCATCATATTAAACGCCTTTGCCGAGGAAACTATCGTGGCATCGGGATACGCCTTCGCAAAGGTGTGAATGTTCGCGGCGTGGTCGGGCTCCATGTGCGAAATTATGAGATAATCGGGCTTTCTCTCGCCGAGCGTTACCTGAATGTTATCGAGCCATTCGTGAGTAAAGGCGGCATCTACCGTGTCCATAATGGCAATTTTTTCGTCTATAATCGCATAGGAATTATAAGAAATGCCGTTGGGAACGTTGTAATGGCCTTCAAAAAGGTCTATTTTATGGTCGTTTACACCAATATATTTAACTGTTTCGGTTATAAACATAAAAAATCTCCTTATTTGCTTTTTAAATATTCGTCTAAAATATCGGCGGCGCTTTCAACAAGCTCGGCGCACGGCCTTTTTTTGTAATATTCCGCCGTTCTTGCCTCGGGTGCTGCTCCCTCGGACGTTTTAACTCCCGAAAGAAGCTCGCGGCAAACAATCGAACCGTTTTCTTCTTTGAATTTATTCAAAAGAGCCTGCGTTTTTTTATAAAGCTCCGCTTTTTCGGCGTTTGCGGTGGGGGAGGAATAACCGTCGGTTGAGCTTAAAACGTAAACGATGCCGCTAACGGCTCCGCAAACCTCGCGCATTCTGCCCATTCCGCCGCCAAAGGCGGAAACTGCTTTGGAAATAACCTCCTCGGGAAGACCAAGCTCCTCCGAAAAGGCAAGACAAACCGCCTGCGAGCAGTTATAGCCCTCTTTGAAATATTCTTTTGCTTTTTCGCCTCTTGTCATTTTGCTTCTTCCTCTTTTTCGTTTTCGGCAAGAAAATCTATAAGCTTTAAATAAAGCTTTTCGGGATTTTTCTTAAAGCTTTTGCAAAGAGCCTCCGCCTGACGTAAGCTCGGCATATAGAAATTCATTTCGAAAATCTTCATGGTTTCGTCGTTTAATTCAAGTCTTACCATGTAACCCATGGGAATTTCTTTAATTTCGGTTACAACCGATTCTTTTCTCAAAATTGCGGCAAGAGTTTGCGCGGCAGAAAGGTCTGCCTTATCTCTTATGGATTTGGGAATGAAGGTTTCAAGCTCGGAAAGAGCCGAAAAGCCTTTAACGGTGGGACTGTAATAAAAATCGCCGTCTATTTCATTTTTGTCCATAAGACCGTCTTTAACGAGCGATGAGAGGCAGGAAGCCATATCAAAATAGTTACAAAGCTCCTCATATCTCACCGTATCGGTTATTTCGGAAAGAGTCATGGGACGCTTAACGGTTATGAAAATGTAAAGGAGCAAAAGCTTTATTTGTTCAGTGTCGTTAAGGGCACCCGCGCTTTCTTCGAAAAAAATATTTTTCATAAAATGCCTCCGAAATATTGAAATTCAACAAGAAATTTGATATAATTATCAAATAAGAATTTACATAATAATAATACATTATTTTCACAAAGTTGTAAATAGCAAAAAGAGGAAAATTTTATGGGAACAAGAGAACAAACATTAAAGCTTAAAAAATTCGTTACGGCGGCGGTTCTTTTCGGAGTTATGATTGCCATGTGGCTTATGCCTTTTATCGGATATATAACCTTGCCGTTTACAACAATTTCAATAACGCTAATGCCTATTCCGGTTATTATAGGAGCCATTGTTTTGGGCCCCTCATACGGCGCTTTTTTGGGCGGAGTTTTCGGTGTAACAAGCTTTTTAACTTGCTTTGGACTCCCTGCGCCCGACCCGCTCGGAGTAGTTCTTTTAAACACTAATCCTATCTATACGGCAATCCTTTGCATAGTGCCCAGATTGCTTATGGGCTTGCTCGTAGGCCTCGTTTTCAAGCTTTTTACAAAGTTCAGAATTACGAGAAATTGGTTCTCCTATTTCACCGCTTCGCTCGCAGGTCCCGTGCTTAATACGGTGCTTTTCGTAACCGCTTTAATAGCGCTTTTCTTCAACACCGGAGCGCTTAGCTCGCTCGGCGAAAGCGTGCCTGCAATAATAGCCGTTTTGGTAACAACCAACGCCGCAATCGAGGCAATTGTTTGCACTGCTTTGGCATTTATAATATCCAAAGTGGTTGCTAAATTCGCTATTAAAATGTAAATTTTTTCGGGTAAATTAATCAAAAAAATCAAGAAAAAAAGAGGCTTCCGAGGGAGGCCTCTTTTTTGCGCAAAAAAACACTCTTAAAATATGTTTAACAACGTTTAACACCTTTAAAAACAGCAAAAAGATGCCAAAAAGGAAAATAAGGGAAAAAATAGAAATGCTAAAATTGTTTGAAATATCGAAATTTTTGTTGATAATGCCGAAAGCAAAAACTTAAAATAGGTTAAAAGTTAATTAAAAAAATATTTAAAAAGTTAAACTTTTAACTTTAAAATGCCAAAAAAAGCCAAAAACCGCCAAAAAATAAAAAAACGGAAAGGTAAAACCGTTGACAAATCCGATATTTATATTATAATTATAGTACTGAAATTCGCAATTTCAGAGCTATACTATTGTCAGAAAGGATTGGAGCAAATGCAAATCAAGAAAAAGCTTGTTGGTTTCGTTTCGGTAATTTTAGCGCTTCTTATTGTTTTGCCGCTTGTGTTCGGAATGTTCGCAAGTGCAGCAGACGTAGAGCACTACGGCGCAAAAAACCCCTACACCGGTGAAATCGTAAACGAGCTTATGGACTATCCCTTCTATTCTATTTTGCGTAAAGAATACGAAGAAAAGGGATACACCGCACCTCAGGGCGATAAGGCGGCAAACACAATTATCGTTACCCCCGGTGAAATCAAAAACAGCAAAGGAGAAACGGTAACTCTTACTCAGGCAGGAGAATCGGGCAACGTTAAGGACGCTTTTAAGTGGACCTACGATAACGCCGTTCTCACCTGGACCTTTGAAATCAAAGAGGCGGGACTTTATCAGTTCTCACTCGAGTATTTCCTTGAAAAAGATAAGGGTGCCGACCCCATAAGAAAACTCTTAATCGACGGTGAAAAGCGTTATTACGAAGCTGATAACCATATGTTCTACCGTTATTTCGTTGATGAAAACGGAGCGGAAAGAGTTTTCAATACCGACGGAGACGAAATGCGTCCCCGCGCCAAAGAAATTGAAAAGTGGAGAGAATCTTATATCTCCGACTATTACGGCTTTGAGGCTATGCCTTTCGCATTCTATTTTGAAGCAGGCACTCACACCGTAACCATGGAGTATTATTCGGGTGATATGTTCATCGGTGATTTCACCGTTGAACCCAAAGAAGAGCTTAAGAGCTACGAGCAGTATAAAAACGACATTACCGCAAACGGCCTTAATTCTCAGCCCGAGCTTATTAATCCCATAATGATAGACGCCGAATTCCCTTATGAGAGAAACGGCAGCGCAATCAGAAGAGAAGCAGATTCCGACCCTGAGTGCAATCCTTATCAGTGGGATAAAAAATGGCTTAACACAATAGGCGGTCAAACGTGGAGCAAGGCTCAAAAGGCTATTTCTTGGAGCTTTAATGTTGAAAACGCCGGCGTTTACAAAATTGCGGTCAGAGAATTCAGCGCATATAACGATAACCTTTCTACTTACAGAAAGATAGAAATCGACGGCAAGGTTCCTTTTGCCGAGTTTGCGGAATATGAATTCCCCTACAACAAAGATAAAACTTGGGAAAACCACGCTCTTAATGTCGGCGGCGAAGAGGTTTACCTTTATCTTGAAGAGGGCGAGCACGTTATTACCATGACGGTTGTTATGGGTGAGCTTTCAGAGGTTATTCAGTCTATTTACTACGACCTTCAGCTCATGACGAGCTTCATGAACGACATTCGTGTTATAACCGGCGCAAAGCCCGACTATAACTACGACTACGGCTTCTACGACGGCGACGATAAGAGAGAATTTAAAAAGAGATTCCAAATAATGAGCGACAGTATGGCTTGGAAATACGATACCCTCGTTGAGCTTTCGTCAACCGGAGTCGTTCCTTCCATGGCAAACAGCTTTAAATTCCTCAAAACGTCGTTTGACGATGCAATAAAATATGAATATAAGATAGCAAAGCTTTACGACACCGACTTTTTAAGTGCTCAAACCAGCTTGTCTACCTACTATTCAACGTTGCAGGCTCAAAACCTTTTAATCGACGATTTCACAGTCTATAACGATAGCTACGAGCTTCCCAAGAGAGTTTCTACTTTCGGCCAGAAGTTCTCGGCATCCTTCAAAAACTTCTTCCTTTCATTCGTAAAGGATTACGACAGCATTAAGGGTGTTCAGGGCGCAGAGATTCCCGAAACCATATTAAATGTTTGGATTGCAAGAGGTATCGACTGGGCTGAACTCTTCAAAGAGCTTGCAGATACCACCTTTACCCCCAACTCCGGCGTTGGCGTAAAGCTTTCAATTATGCCCGCAGGTCAGCTTTCGGCAGGTGCAACCAATGCTTTGATGCTTGCCATAGCATCGGGCAAAAACGTTCCCGACCTTTGTATAGGTGCAGACGTTAACTCTCCTGCAGAATTTGCGGTTAGAGATGCAACTTTGAGACTCGACGGATATGAAGACTACGAAGAAGTAAGCGAATGGTTCCTTGACGCAGCTATCAATCCTTTAACATACAACGGCGGAGTTTACGCGCTCCCCGAAACAATGACTTTCAAAGCATTTTTCTATCGTACCGACATATTTGAGGAGCTTGGAATAACCAAAATCCCCGAATCACGTCAGGATATTTACGACCACGTATTGCCTGTTCTTTACAGAAAGAATATGACAATCGGTCTTGGAAGAGATGAGGTTACCTTCCTTCTCCAATACGGCGCAAGCCTTTACAGCGAGGATTACCTCTATTCCGGCTTGGGAAGCCCCGAGGCTTACCTTGCAATGAAGGAACAGACCGACCTCTTTACACAGTATGCAATCCCGATTCAGCAGGATGCATTCAACAGATTCAGAACGGGTGAAACTCCCTGCTTCATAGGCTCGTTTGAAAACTACGTTCAGCTTAAAGCAGCGGCGCCCGAACTTAACGGACGTTGGGCAATTGCTTTAATTCCCGGTCTTGAAAAAACCGATGAAAACGGCAACACCTACGTTGACAGAACTCACAGCGGTTCAATCACCACATCTTCCTATGCGATGAACGCAACACAGTATCCCGATGAGTGCTGGGAGCTTCTCAAATGGTGGATGTGTGAAGAAACCCAAACCGAATACGGCGTTTCAATTGAAGGCATCATCGGCGAAGTTGGCAGATGGAACTCCGCAAACTTGATTTCCTTCGATAAGATGAATTGGAGCGTTGAAGACTTAGCGATAATTCAGGAAACCAGAAATTACGTTTATGAATATCCCTACGTTTTGGGCGGCTACTTCACAGGCAGACACATCACAAACGCATGGACTAAGGTTGTTATGAACAACGGAAATTTAAGAGATGCTCTTGAAGAAGCGGTTAGAGATATTAACCGTGAGCTTAAGATGAAGAACGAAGAATACGGCTTCGGATATCTCTACGAAAAGGAGGGAGCATAAGATGGCAGCTAAAACTGCAACCTCACCGCTTGTAAAAGCTAAAAAGCAGAAAATAAGATACGGAAACAAGCTTGAGAAAAACTGGGTTGGCTTGCTTTTCTTCCTTCCGTTCTTCCTTCTCTTCATTTGCTTTACAATTTTACCGGTTTTGGTTGCTATGGGCCTTTCATTTACCAATTATAATATGATTCAAGACCCCACCTTCACCGGCATAACAAACTATAAGCTTCTTTTCTTGGATGACGATATTTTCATCCTCTCACTTAAAAACACATTCACTTTTGCAATTCTCACAGGCCCCACCGGTTATTTGCTTTCATTCATAAGTGCTTGGGTTATAAATAACCTTAAACTTAAAACCGGATTTGCGCTTGCATTCTACATCCCTTCAATTACTTCGGGTGTTGCAATGTCTGCAATTTGGATGGTTTTCTTCTCAAACGATAAATACGGCTATTTCAACAATTTCTTAATGAATATCGGCTTGGTTTCGGAGCCTATTGCGTGGCTTGCAAACCCCGAATACATTATGACCGTTATAGTAATCATTCAAATTTGGATGAGTATGGGCGGCGGCTTCCTCGTATTCTTGGCAGGTATTCAAAACCTTAATAAAGAGCTTTTGGAATCGGGTAAAATCGACGGTATTAAAACCAAATTCCAAGAACTTCAATACATTATATTACCTTCAATGAAGCCCCAGCTTCTTTACGGCGCAATCACCTCGGTAACCGGCGCATTGGCAGTTTTCGATATCGCGGTTGCCGTTGCGGGCTTCCCCTCGCCGAACTATGCGGCGCACACAATAGTTGCTCATCTTTACGACTACGCTTTCGTAAGATTCCAGATGGGTTATGCATCTGCAATAGCAATGGTTCTCTTCTTGATGACCTTCGTAATCGGTAAAATCATCATGAGAGTTCTCCGCAGCAACGATTAAGGAAGGAGGAGAAAAGATGAACTATGAATCAACAAAAGTAATCGTAAAGGTTCCTTTTAAGAAAAAAGTAACCGAAAAGCTTAAAGATATCAGAAGAGGTTTCCACCACATCACAACCGGCTGGGTTCTTCTCTACATATTTATGCTTGCTCTCTCTCTTTTCTGCTTGCTCCCTATCGTATATATGATATCGAGCTCCTTAAAGCCTTACGACGAACTTTTCTACTTCCCTCCGAGATTCTTCGCGGAGAAGCCCACGTTAGATAACTTTACAAACCTTTTCGCATCGCTTTCAAACTCAACCGTTCCCTTCACGAGATATCTCTTTAACAGTATCGTTTTAACGGTTGGAACCGTTGCGGGAACCTGTATGGTTTGCTCAATGGGTGCTTACGGTCTTTCTAAATTTAAGATTCCCGGAAGAGACCTTATCTTTAACATTATAATAGCAACCTTAATGTTCTCGGCTTACGTTACCAGAATTCCCTCATTCTTGGTTATTTCGAATATGGGACTTTTAGACTCCTATTGGGGTATTATCATAACCTCGGTTGGCGCATCGGGTAACTTCTTCCTTATGAAGCAGTTTATCGACCAGTTCCCCTACGAGCTTATGGAAGCTGCGAGAATAGACGGTGCAGGTGAAATGAGAATTTTCTTAAAGATAGTAATGCCCGCTCAAAAGCCGGCGTTATCGGCTCTTATAGTTTTCTCCTTCGTTTCCTCTTGGAACGACTATTTCACTCCCCTCATATTCCTCACCAGCCAGTCGATGAGAACGCTTCCCTTGGCGCTTCAGAGCTTGGCGGGCGGTGCAGGCGCAGCATCTCTTGCAACGGCAGGCATTATGTCGGCGGCAAGCTTGCTCATGACCTTGCCCGTTGTTGTAATCTTCGTATTTATGCAGCGTAAGGTTATTGAAACCATGACCTATGCGGGCATTAAGGGTTAAGGAGGACTGAAAATGAAAATTTCAAAGAAAATAATCAGCGTTCTCCTTGCCGTAATCGTGCTCGTTTCGGCTTTTGCGGTTTTTGCAAACGCAGAATCCGGCGACTACGTAACCAGAGGTGTTTCGGGCAGAACCCCCATCCCCACAACCTATAAGGTTGAAAACGTTATAATGGAAATCGAAGCCAAGCAGGAATTCACCTATTGGCGCGAAACCGGCAAAACGATAACGGTAACCGATGAAGAAGGTTACACCTATCAAACCAAAGAGTATGAAGAGGTTAAGGTTGATATCGGCGACATGATAGAAATGACCGCTCCCGAAGACCTTTTCATCGACTCGAACGACGTTATGTACGTTGCCGACACCAAAAACAGCAGAGTACTTAAATTTAACAGCGACCTTGAGCTTTTGGGCATTTGGTCGGGCTTCTTCGGTGAAGTAACCAAAACCGCCGAAAAAGTTGAAACCTATACCGAAATCGTAAACGGCGTTGAGGTTCAGAAAGAACGCAAGGTAACCAAAGAAATAACCGTTAGCGAATTTTCGGGCTTTAAAGGTCCCAGAGGCGTTTTCGTTGCCGACTTCGAGGATTTCAATATCTACGTAGCCGACACCGAAAACAAAAGAATAATCTGCTTAGCTCAAAACGGCGGCTTGGTAAGAAACTACGGTGTTCCCACCTCAGACCTTATTACCGACAGCGAAATAAGCAACAACTATTCTCCCGCTAAAATAATAAAAACCAAAACAGGCTATCTTTACGTTGTTGTTAAAGAGTCGGTTATGACCTTAGACGATAATAACGTTTTCCAAGGCTATTACGGTCAGGCATCCGTTGCTTTCGACGTTAAGCTTTCGCTTTACAGAGCCTTCGGATTAGAGGCCTACATTGAAAATACCGCAAAAACCTATGCAAGCTTCTATTTGAATATCACCCTCGGAAGCGATAACCTCGTTTACGCCGTAACACAAGATACTTTAACCGGCGAAATTAAGAAGTTAAACGCCGTTGGTGAAAACATTTACAGAAATTACGGCGGCGGCGGTGGCGGCGGCGGAAGCATTTACGACCAGCTCGTTGCAAGCTTCTTCTCCAATTCCACCAACCCCTTGGCGTTACTCTTTGCAAAAACCAGCCTTTTGGGTGAATCCTTCTGGTTCGGCGAAAGAATAGACGATAAGGGTATGTACCGTTTCCCCATCTTCGCAGACGTTTGCGTTGATTCCACCGGCATTCTCACCGTTTTGGAAAGAAACACCGGTAAGCTTTATCAGTACGACCAGGAAGGCAACTGCCTCACCGTTTTCGGCGGATTAAACGAGGTTAAAGGCACCTTCGAAAATCCCGAATCAATCGCGGTTGACTCTGTTGGTAACATATACGTTCTCGATAAAAGCTTAAACTCCATTCAAATATTCAAGCCCACCGTATTCATAAAGAAGGTACACGAAGCGGTTAACCTCTACGGCGCAGGTGAATACGACGCAGCTTCAAAAACGTGGAAAGAGGTTTTACAAATGACCTCCACCTACGATATGGCTCACGTCGGCCTTGCAAAAACCGAGTTTAAAGAGGGTAAATACGAAAGCGCAATGAACCTCTATTACCTCGCTCAAGACAGAGCAGGCTATTCTCAGGCGTTTTCCGAATGGAGACGAGTAATCTTCAGAGAATATTTTGCAGTTATAGTTATTGCAATAGTAATAATTTTCGTAGCGGTTTACTGGTTGGTAACCGCAATGTCGAAAACGGCAGACAAAGCTCTTTCGTTCTCATCTGAAGAGGGAAGAGAAAAATGGTCGCCGAAGAAGAACCTGCAAATATTTATAGGCACCATAATTTCGCCCTTTAAGCTGTTTGACAGAATTAAAGGCTCCGAAAAGAAGCTTATGTGGTGGCCGCCCATCGTGGTATTCGCCTTGGTTGTTATAACCAGACTTTGCTACATTTTCCTCGTTCACTATCCGCTTGCGGATATGGAGCCCAGAAATGCAAACATCATTCTCGAAATAGGAAAAATGCTCTTGCCTCCGCTCACTTGGTCGCTTGCAAGCATAGCAATCACTTCTATTTGGGACGGCGAATCCAAATTCAAAGAAATTTTCTACGCAACCGCCATGGCTCAGGTACCTTATATATTAATGACGTGGATATTAATTCCGTTAAGCCATGCGCTTTGCCAGACTGAGTTTGATATCTTCAGCTCTCTCATTCAGATTGCATCTGTTTGGGTGCTCTTCCTCACCATAGGCTCGTTGAAGACATTAAACGATTACAGCGTTGGCAAAACAATAAAAGTCGGCATAGTTATCGGCTTGGCAATGCTCTTAATTTGGGGTATATGCATCTTGGCAATCACCTTAATCGGTCAGGTGCTTAACTTCGCAGAGAGCATAATGCTTGAAATAAGAATGATATTACTGTAAAAGGAGGCAATGAGAAATGAAAACTAAAAGAATAATAGCAGCATTATTGGCAGTTATCTTGGTTCTTCCCTTATTTTCCTTTGCCGCCTTTGCAGATACCAAGGTAAATTCGGTTAAATACGATAATTTGCCTTTAAAAAGTCTTGCGGAAATGGAAATAGATTTCACTAAGCCCGTAGCTTCAAGTGGAAATTTAGACCTTTTCTTTATAAGATACAGCAAATGCGCTGAGGAAACAATTACAACAACCGGTAAGGTTGTAGTAGACGCTTTAACCGGCATGAAGGATGCGGTTTTTGCAGAAGAAATTGCAGAACTTCGTCCCTCGGGCTTGTTCGTAGGTGAGTTTATAACTCCCGTTAACGGCGCAATTCCCGATTTAAGCCAAAAAGGACTTACTGCCGGAAGCATTCTCACCGAAATCGACGGTCAGGCGATAAACTCGGTTGAGGACTACGTTAACATAATGAACAGCAAAGACGTTGGCGAAGAAATAGAAGCAACCTACGTTAGACTTTCAAGCTCCAAAAAGAAGAGCGCGGTTCACACCATTAAAGACGGCGCATTAAACGCCGAAAAAGCGCTCTTTATGATAGATTTCCTTAAAAATAATCTTAAAGATTCCGAGCTCGGCATTTATCTCGGCGAATATCAAACCCCCGCAGGAATGACCGACAGCGAATTCAAAAAGCTTATGGAAATCGACAAAAAATCGCTCGCAACAAAATACACCTACACCATCGAGCTTAAAAAAGGTAAAGGCGCCGCATTGCCCACAGATATTGAGAAAAAGTGGACCGGCACCGTTACCGAAAATATGACTGTTGCTGAATTCGCAGCATTCGCAGATGAATTTAAAGCAAAATACGACTATTATACCGGCTTGAGAAAATCGGGCAATGAAGTAACCGTAAGATTTGAATATTTATATCAAACCTTTGAAGAAAAAACCGTTAACTTCACCACCGGTCTTGTTTGCGATGCGCTTTTCGTTTTAGATAAGCAAAATCCCGAAAAGCCGTTCCTTTGGAGAGCAACCGTTGACGAAACCGAATACGACATCATAAATTCGGGCACCGTTAAAAGATGGAACGACCTTATGAGGTCTTTAATAGTTGTTTATGCCGACCAGCTCCGTTCCGACGTTGCAACCGGAAGTAAGGTTACATACGCCTCCGGCGACGTTTCCGCTTGCAAAACAAGCTACAGAATTGAAAACGGCAAAATAATCTACACCGCAGACTTCTCTGCAATTAAGGTTTTTGTTGAAGCTGAATTCGGTCTTAAAGACGGAAGCTTCTATGCAAAAATTCTTAACGAAAGCATAAAAGAAGAAGGCACGGGCGAAAGCGCAAGAAGAATAACCGATATTTCAATTCTTCCTTTCTTCGGCGCAACCAACAGCTCAAAAGACGGCTACATTATAGTTCCCGACGGCTCGGGTATGATGATTAACTTTGCTGCTAACGTAAACAGCATTTATGCAAAGGAATACGTATTCTCGGTTGGCGGCTCCGACGTTTTAGATATCGATAAGTTCTTAAAGAACGAAAACATTCTCGAAAACGTTAATCTTCCGGTATTCGGAATTGCAAACGAAACTGCAAACGTAGGCTTCGTTGCATATTCTAAAACCGCAAACGCAGAGGCATCGGTTATTGCGGCTCCCGCAGGCTTTGCGGTTGACCTTTACCGCGCATCTCTCCGTTTCCGTTACCGCTATTCAACCGATATTATCGGAACCAATATTGCGGTTGGCGAGGGTAACACCATTGCATCAAGCGCAAGTAAGAAAGTAGTTGGTAAGAAATACAGTGAAGAAAGAATTACCAATGAATCGCATGAAGTAATCTACACCTTCCTTTCGGGTGAAAACGCCAATTACAGCGGAATGGCAAATGCATACAGAGATTACCTCGTTAAAAACGGCGACCTTAAAGATAACGTAGCAAACGAAGAAAAGCTTCCCATAGTTATTGATTTCTTTATGGCAACCAGAGAAAGCCAGATTATTTTCACAAAAATAGTTAAAATGACTTCCTTTGAAGACGCCAAAGAAATTGCTGAGGACCTTAAAGCAAACGGCGTAGCAAATATGATTACCAAGTTTGTCGGAAGCGAGCAGGGCGGCTACGGAAATTATCCGAAAATATGGCCTCTTGAAGGCGCGCTCGGCGGCGAAGGCGGAGCAAAAGCTTTTGCCGAGTTTGCAAAAGCAAACGGAATTAAATCGCTTTTGGAAATTGAAACCATAAAAGCTAACAGCGACGTTGGCGGGTTCTCCACCAAAAACGATATAGTAAGCTTCGGTAACTCCATTGCGGTTTCCAACTCAATGCAGAATATCTACTATTTGAACGCTCCCGCTGTTCAGAAAAAGATGCAAGACTTTATGGGTAAGGTAAAAGGCATAGGCTTCAGCGGAGTTTCAATCAACACCATAGGTAATATAATTTACCAGAACTATAAAGGTAAAGAAATGCTCCAAAACAGACAAGATACCTTAAACACTTGGGATTCTGTAATGAATAATATAGCTCAGAATAATGAGTTCGTATCGGCAGAAGGCGCATCGCTTTACACCATTAAGTATTCTAATCTTTTAACCGAAATTCCCACAAAATCATCGGAATATCACATAAGCTATAAGTCGGTTCCCTTTGTTCAGATGATTTTACACGGCTACGTAAACTACACCGATGAGCCCATTAACCTCTTCTACGACCAAAACGTTCAGAAGTTAAAGCTCGTTGAATACGGCTGCTTACCTTATTATAAAATAACCAAGGAAGCAACCGAAAACTTAAAGCTTTCGGAATACAATCTCCTCTTCTCCTCCGAATATTCGCAGTGGAAAGACGATATAATCAATTTCTACGCAAAATGCAGCGAGAAGCTTAACGACGTTTGGAACGTTCCCATGGTATATCACGAAAGCGATGACAATATCGCAACGGTCAGATACGAAAACGGTAAAACCCTTTACGTAAACTATAACGACCATGCAGTTGAAATCAACGGCGTATCAGTCGGCGCTTATGATTTCGAAGTAAGATGAAACGGGGTGGATTGAATTGAAAAAAGATAAAGTTAATATTTCAACAGAAGAAATTGCGCCCGTTTCGGAAAAAATCAAAAAGGAACCCAGAAGAAAACAACCCAGAGGTCAAAGAGACCCCTCCAAATTCACCGTTTGGCTCAAAAGAAAAATAGACCTTGAAAAGAGATTTGCTCTCGAAGGCTATTTCTTCACTCTTCCTTTAACAATCGGTTTGTTGCTCTTCTTTGCTTTCCCGTTGATTCTTTCAATAGTATTAAGCTTCTCCGACCTTATAAAAATGAGAGGCTTCGAAATGACCTTCGTCGGTTTCCAAAACTATATCGATACCGTTATAAACGATGTTCGATTCACCGAGGCTTTGGGCCAGATAATGTCGGGAACCTTCGTAAAAATCCCCTTAATTATTGTTTTCTCGCTTTTACTTGCAATTATAATAAGCAGAAACATAAAATTCAAAGGCTTTTTCCGAGTAGTTTTCTTCCTTCCCTTCATTTTGGGAACAGGCTACGTTTTGGAACAGCTTTACTCACTCGGCGTTGTATCTCAGGCGCTTTCACTTGATAGCTCCTCACTTATACCGCCATCGGTAATATCGTATCTCGGCGGCGACTTTACGAAAATGGTTAACGAATTCCTTTCAATAATCGTTTCGGTTTTGTGGTCGTGCAGCGTTCAGATACTTATGTTCCTTTCAGGCTTGCAGGCAATATCTCCCTCGCTTTACGAGTCCGCAGGTGTTGACGGCGCAACCGAATGGGAAAAATTCTGGAAAATTACCTTGCCTATGATAATGCCCATGATGGTTGTTAACATCATTTATTCTATAACCGACTCCTTCGTATCGGTAGATAACGACGTTATACAGCTCATTAAGGATATGACCTTCGGCGCAGAAAACGCACCCGATAAGGCATCGGCAGTATCGTGGATTTACACTTTAATTGTTCTTATCTTCGTAGGAATAGTATTCCTCTTCCTCGGAAGAAGCTACGGAAACGACACGACGAAAGGAGTTGATGAACGTGCAATTAGAAAAGCTAAAAAGAAACGCTATAATTGGTAAGCTCTTTAAAAGAGAGCCCAAGCAGAAAAAACCGCGTATGACTTGGGCAGAATTCGTAGCAATGATGAAGCGCAAAGTAAAGCTTCCTCGTTTCTGGGCATCGGTTGCATTGAATGCAGGTATGTATATTCTCTTAATCGGCATTGCGTTCATCTTCCTTTATCCCTTCATTTTCATGATTGTAACCTCGCTTAAAACCAATGCAGACCTTTTAGACCCCACTGTCGGTTGGATTCCGAGAAATTTAAGATTCTCGAACTATTCAATGGCGTTTTCACTTATGAAATTTAAGTCTTATATTTGGAACTCGCTTTTAATCACCGGCGTCTGCACAATCGGCCACTTAATTTCCTGCACAATGGTCGGCTACGGCCTTGCAAGATATAAGTTCAAATTAAGGGGCCCGCTCTTCTTCTTGGTAATTTTAAGCATTGTTATCCCGCTTCAAACAATTATGATTCCCAGCTACGTTATGTATATTAACATTGGCTGGTTCGAAACCTTCCTTCCCGTTTTCGTTCCCACCTTCCTCGGCCTCGGTTTAAAGGGCGGCCTCTTCATCTTCTTGGCAAGACAGTCGTTCCTCTCACTCCCGAAGGAAATGGAAGAAGCGGCAAGAATCGACGGTTGCGGATTCTTGGGAATATTCCTCAGAATAGTAGTGCCTATTGCAAGACCTCTTATCTTGGTTATATTGGTTCTTTCAATCGTATGGCACTGGAACGATTTCTACGAGCCCTCGATTTACTTCAAACAATCAATGCAGCCTCTCTCATCGGGCATTAAAACCCTCATAACCCTTTCTTCGAGAACAAGAGAACAGTTAGAGCTTGAACTCGGAAGACCGGTTACCGACGACGATATAGTAAACACCGCAACTATAATGGCGGGCAGTGCCATGACCTTGGCGCCCCTTATGGTTATGTTTATGTTCTTGCAAAAGAAATTCGTTCAGGGTATTGAACGCTCGGGTCTTGTTGAATAATATCATTGCTTTACAGTGCCGATTTTTCGGCACTGTAAAGAGCATATAGGAGAGATTAAAATGATTATTGATATGCATACTCACTTATGCGAAAGCAACGGCTTTTTGTGCTTCGATTTAGACCATTTGAATTTCTTGAAGAGAATGGACGAGCTTAATATAAATGCCGTTATTCATTCCGACGGCGGATTGGAACGTCCCGAATTTGAGAAAAACGTTAAAGACGGCATTGAGCTTTACGAAAAAATGAATCACAGAGTATATACTTATTTCGTTTACGACCCCAGATATCACGAAAGAGGTATGAAATGTATTGAGGAAAATGCAAACCATCCCGCATTCGTGGGAATTAAAATTCATCCCAGCTGTCATAACGTTTTTGCAGACGATGAAGCTTACCGTCCCGTTTGGGAAGCGGCAAAGAAATATAATTTCCCCATTCTTGCGCACACTTGGGTTAATTCCTCATATAATCCCAACCAAAAGTTTGCAGTTCCCGAGCGCTTTGAAAAATTCATTAAGGAATATCCCGAGGTAAAATTTATTTTCGGACATTCCGGCGGAAGAACAGCCGCAATAAGAACCGCCGCTGAGCTTGCAGCCAAATATGAAAACGCATATCTCGATATTGCGGGCGACGTATTTGAAGCAAGAGCTGTTGAATATCTTGCAAAAACAGCAGGCGCAAAAAAGGTTCTTTTCGGAAGCGACGTTTATTGGTTCGACCCCTCAACTCAGATAGGGCTTGTTTTGGGCGCAAATCTTTCCGATGAAGAAAAAGCCGATATTCTTAAAGGCAACACCTTGAGAATTTTCAAAAAAATAAAGCTTTAATGAAATAAACTTATATCCTCGAGCGCATTTGCCGCTTGGGGATATTTTTTGTTTTAAAGGAATTTTTTTAAAAAAATACGAAAAAATTTAAAAAAATAATAAAAAAACACTTGCAATTTATATTTTTTTATTGTATAATACTACGGCATGACTGAATAATGCGATGATGCGGGAGGTTGCCGCAAAGGGTTACTGCACCTTTTCGGGTTTTTCCGCGGAGTATGTCCGATGCATGACGTCGGGCGGCAGGCAATTTGTACACAGATTAAAAACGGGCCATCTTTGAGCCTTGTCTTTTAATTGATGTGGTGTGTTATTCCGATTTTTTTCATAATGTAAAAAAGTCGGATTTATTGTGTAAACACAAAAAACGCACGGAGCGATGTGTAGCGTAAGCGCTTGCGAATAGGTCAATAAAAAATCTCAAAAGAGAATTTTAGGAGGCGTAAAAATGGCAGTAAAAGAAAAGATTCGTATCAGACTCAAATCCTACGACCACACTCTCATCGACCAAGCTGCAGAGAAAATCGTAGAAACGGCAAAGAGAACGGGTGCAAAGGTTTCCGGACCTATTCCGCTCCCCACTAAAAAAGAAGTCATAACAATCTTAAGAGCAGTTCACAAGTATAAGGACAGCAGAGAGCAGTTCGAATGCAGAACTCACAAGAGACTTATCGACATCGTTAAGCCGTCGGCAAAAACCGTTGAGGCACTCACAAATCTTGAATTGCCCGCCGGTGTTGAAATCGAGTTAAAGCTCTGATTTCTTTTATATAATAAAAACATTATATTACACCGAGGCAGAAAATCCCACAGCAATGTGGTCACGTTGGCGAAGGCCAACCAATAACTACAAGGAGGAAACAAAAAATGGTCAAAGCAATCATCGGAAGAAAAATCGGTATGACTCAGATTTTCACCGAAGAAGGCAACGTAGTTCCTGTAACTCTCATTGAAGCAGGTCCTTGCGTTGTAGCGGGAAAGAAAACCGCAGAAAAAGACGGTTATGACGCCGTTATTCTCGGCTACAAAGATTTAAGCGAGAAGAAAGTCATAAAACCCGCAAAGGGAGCCTTCGATAAAATGAAGGTTGCATACAAAAAGTATCTTAAAGAGTTCAAGCTCGCAAACGGCGCAGAAATGAACGTAGGCGACGTTGTTGAAGCAGGAATCTTCGCCGCAGGCGACGTTATCGACGTAACCGGCACCTCAAAGGGTAAGGGTTACAGCGGCACGATAAAGAGATGGGGCACTCACAGAGGTCCCAGCGCTCACGGTTCCGGTTATCACAGAGGTCAGGGCTCTATGGGCGCTAACTCCGACCCTTCAAGAGTATTCAAAGGCAAGGTTATGCCCGGTCAGCTCGGTAACGAGAAGGTAACCGTTAAGAACTTGAAAATCGTTAAAATCGACACTCAGGCAAACATCATAGCCGTTAAAGGTGCAGTTCCCGGCGCAAGAAACAGCATCGTAACGGTTAAGATGAACTAAGCGGAAGGAGGACCAGATTATGCCTAACACAAAATTATTAAACATGAAAGGCGAAGTTGTTGGCGAGATTGCTCTTTCCGATAACCTTTTCGCAGCCGAAGTTAACAAATCGGCACTCCACAGCGTTGTAACTTGCTATCTTGCAAATCAGCGTCAGGGCACACAGTCGGCTCTCACCAGAAGCGAGGTTTCCGGCGGTGGCAGAAAGCCTTGGAGACAAAAGGGCACAGGCCGTGCAAGACAGGGCTCTATCAGATCGCCCCAGTGGACACACGGTGGAATCGTATTCGCTCCCAAGCCCAGAGATTACGGTTTCAAAATTAACAGAAAAGTAAAGGTTGCGGCACTCAAATCCGCATTAACCGAAAAAGTAACAGGCAACAGCATCTACGTTATCGACAGCATCGCAGTAGCCGAATACAAAACCAAGACCATCGTTGAGATGCTCAAAAATCTCGGCATCGAAGGCAAGGCTTTAATCGTAACTGCAGCAGCTGACGAAAAGGTAGTAGGCAGTGCAAGAAACATCGAAGGCGTAAAAACCAGCACCGCAACTTCAATCAACACCTACGAAGTTATGAACCACACCGCACTCGTCATCTCCAAAGATGCAGTAGCCAAACTCGAGGAGGTATACGCATAATGGAAGCGAGAGATATAATCATCCGTCCTATAATCACTGAAAAGAGCATGGGAATTATTGCGGATAAGAAATATACCTTTGAAGTAAACAAAAACGCAGACAAAACCATGATTAAAAGCGCAGTTGAAGAAATCTTCGACGTAAAGGTTAAAAAGGTCAATACCTTAAATAAGCGCGGCAAGAACAAAAGACAGGGTATGAACGTCGGCAGAACCAAGAGCTGGAAGAAAGCCGTTGTTACTCTTACCGCCGATTCAAAGACCATTGCGTTCTTTGACAGCTTGATGTAAAGGAGTGCACGAAAATGCCTATTAAAGCATATAAACCCACTACTCCGGGCAGAAGAATAATGCAGTCCCTCACTTACGAGGAGATTACCACAAACAAGCCCGAAAAAAGCCTTTTGGCTGTTAAGAAAAAGCATTCGGGAAGAAACAGCTACGGCAGAATAACCGTTCGTCATAAGGGCGGCGGCAACAGACAGAAATACAGAATTATCGACTTCAAGAGAAGAAAGCTCGATATGTTCGCAACCGTACTCACCATTGAATACGACCCCAACAGAAGCGCAAACATTTGTCTTATTCAGTATGAAGACGGCGAAAAAGCATACATTCTTTGTCCCTCCGGCTTAAAGGTTGGCGACAAGGTTATAAGCAGCGAAAATGCAGACATTAAGCCCGGCAACTGCTTGCCCATCTCTGCAATCCCGCTCGGTACTCTCATTCACAACATCGAATTAAATCCCGGCGCAGGCGCAATCCTCGTTCGCTCGGCAGGTATGTCTGCTCAGCTTATGGCTAAGGAAGGCAAATACGCTCAGGTAAGACTTCCCTCCGGTGAAGTAAGACTTGTTAGAATGGAATGCAAAGCAACAATCGGCGTAGTTGGAAACGAAGACCACGAAAACGTTGCTTTCGGTAAAGCAGGTAAAGTTCGTCACATGGGCATTCGTCCCACCGTCAGAGGTTCCGTTATGAACCCGAACGACCACCCGCACGGTGGTGGTGAAGGTAAATCACCCATCGGTAGACCCGGACCTGTTACACCTTGGGGCAAACCCGCTCTTGGTTACAAGACTCGTTCCAAGAAAGCAAAGTCCAACAAGTTCATCGTTAAGAGAAGAAACGGCAGATAAGCTGAGAAGGAGGAATACAGATGAGCAGAAGCATAAAAAAAGGCCCTTTTGTTGCAGAGTCGCTTTTCAAGAAAGTAGACGAAATGAACAAGAACGGCGAAAAAAGAGTTATCAAAACCTGGTCAAGAGCATCAACGATATTCCCCGACTTTGTCGGCCATACCTTTGCTGTTCATGATGGCAGAAAACATGTTCCGGTATATGTAACCGAAGACATGGTTGGTCATAAGTTAGGCGAATTCGCACCCACTCGCACCTTCAAAGGTCATGCGGGCAATAAAGCAACCACCGGCAAGAAATAAGGAGGAAGCGAAATGGAAGCAATAGCTATACTCAGATATGCACGAATTTCTCCCCGCAAGGTTAAAATCGTGATGGATCTGATAAGAGGAAAAAATATAAATGAAGCAATCGCAATCGTAAAGAACGTTTCAAAAGCAGCTTGTCCTCTTCTTGAGAAACTTCTCAAATCTGCAGCAGCAAACGCAGCAGTTAAAGAAATGGACGGCACTAAGCTTTACGTTGCAGAATGCAGCGTCTGCCCCGGCCCCACTCTTAAGAGAATTATGCCGAGAGCAAAAGGCAGCGCCAACAGAATCCTTAAGAGAACTTCTCACTTAACCGTAGTTCTCAAGGAAAGAGATTAAGGGTAGGAGGCACAATATGGGACATAAAGTTAATCCTCACGGTCTTCGTGTCGGCGTTATCAAAGACTGGAATTCAAGATGGTTCGTTGAGAACAAAGATTTCGCAGCAAACATCGGCGAAGACTATAAAATAAGAAAATATCTCAAATCTGCCCTTTATGCAGCAGGTGTTCCGAAGATTGATATCGAAAGAAGCAACACCAAGATTAAAATCACGGTTTTCTGCGCAAAGCCCGGTATTTTAATCGGCAAAGGCGGCACAGAGATTGAAAAAACCAGAAAAGCAGTTGAAGAGTTAATCGGCAAGCCCGTATTACTCAACTGCGTTGAAATCAAGCAAAATCAGGTAGACCTTTCTGCACAGCTCGTTGCAGAAAACATAGCTGCTCAGCTTGAAAAGAGAGTTTCTTTCAGAAGAGCACTCAAACAGTCAATTCAGAGAACAATGAGAGCCGGCGCAAAGGGTATTAAAACTCAGGTAAGCGGCAGACTCGGCGGTGCTGAAATTGCAAGAACCGAGCGCTACTACGAAGGAACCGTACCGTTACAGACTTTAAGAGCAGATATCGACTACGGCTTTGCCGAAGCAGCAACCACCTACGGCAGAATCGGTGTTAAAATCTGGATTTATAAAGGTGAAGTTTTACCCGCAAGCAAGAAATCTCCCAAGCTTGCAAAGGAAGGAGCTGTTCGCTGATGTTAATGCCCAAAAGAGTTAAACACAGAAAAGTGCAGAGAGGCCGTTTAACCGGTACTGCACAGCGCGGAAACACCATTTCACAGGGCGAATTCGGTCTTGTAGCTCTTGAAGGTTCATGGATAACCGCAAATCAGATAGAAGCAGCCCGTATAGCACTTACGAGATACATTAAAAGAGGAGGCCGTATTTGGATAAAGGTATTCCCCGATAAACCCGTAACCAAGAAGCCCGCTGAAACTCGAATGGGTTCAGGTAAAGGCTCACCCGAATACTGGGTAGCAGTAGTTAAGCCCAACAGAGTTCTCTTCGAGATGGCAGACGTAACCGAAGAGCAGGCAAGAGAAGCATTCCGCCTTGCATCTTACAAATTGCCCATCAAATGTAAGTTCGTCAAGAGAGAAGACATTGACGGAGGTAAAGCATAATGAAAGCCAATGAATTCAGAGAAATGAGCGTTGCCGATCTTCAGAAGAAGATTGCAGCACTTAAAGAAGAGCTGTTCAACCTTCGCTTCCAGCACGCAACAAACCAGCTTGAGAATGCGAATAAGCTTGTAAGCGTGAGAAGAGATATCGCACGTGCCAAGACGATTCTTCAGGAAAAGGAGACTTCCGAGAAGGCATAAGCCCTATCCGGAAGAAAGGAGAACAGTTATGGAAAGAACATCATTAAGAAGAACCCTTATCGGCAAAGTTGTTAGCGATAAGATGGATAAAACCATTGTTGTTGCAGTTGAGGACGTTACCAGACATCCTCTCTTCAAGAAAACAATGAAAACAACATATAAATTAAAAGCACACGACGAAAACAACGAATGCAAAATCGGCGACAAGGTAGAGGTTATGGAAACCCGTCCCCTCTCCAAAGACAAGAGATGGCGCTTAGTTCGCATCGTCGAGAGTGCAAAATAAGCCAACGAGGAACAGGAGGAAATAACCGTGGTACAGCAGCAGACATTACTTAAAGTTGCAGATAACACCGGCGCTAAGGAGCTCATGTGCATTAAAGTCCTCGGTGGCACCCGTAGGAGATATGCAGGCATCGGCGACATCATCGTCGCTTCGGTAAAGAAGGCAGCTCCCGGCGGCACCGTCAAAAAAGGCGACGTTGTTAAAGCAGTTGTGGTACGTACCGTCCACACAATAAAAAGAGCCGACGGCTCACACATCAGATTTGACGATAACGCAGCAGTTATCATCAAAGAAGACAAAAACCCCAGAGGTACCCGTATCTTTGGTCCGGTAGCAAGAGAACTCCGTGAGCATGAATTCACCAAAATCATGTCTCTCGCACCGGAAGTTATATAAGGAGGTCGTGAGAAATGAATATTAAAAAAGGCGATACAGTTGTCGTTATCTCCGGCTCACAGGTGGCTTTGGATAAAAAAGACGCCAAGAAAACAGCAGAAGGCAAGAGAAGCGTTGTTGAAACCGTTCTCAAGAAGAGAAAGGTTTTAGAAGTTTCACCCTCTGAGGGCAAGCTCATCATCGAGGGCGCAAACATCAAAACAAAGCACGTTAAGCCTCGCAAGCAGGGCGAAGCAGGCGGCATTCTCAAAACCGAGGGTGCAATTTACGCATCTAAAGTTATGTTGGTTTGCCCCAAATGCAACCAGCCCACAAGAGTAGGCAATGCAACAGTAGACAATAAGACTGTCAGAGTCTGCAAGAAATGTAAGGCAACTTTCTAAGGAGGAAGCAAGATGTCAAGACTTAAAGAATTATATACGTCGGAAGTTGCTCCCGCTTTAATGAAGAAATTCTCTTACAAAAGCGTAATGCAGATTCCGAAAATCGAAAAAGTAGTTATTAACGTTGGATGCGGCGAAGCAAGAGAAAACGAAAAAATTCTCGAAAACGTCAGAACCGACTTAAAAACAATCACCGGTCAGTATCCCGTAATCACCAAAGCAAGAAAGTCCGTTGCGAACTTCAAACTTCGTCAGGGCATGAACATTGGTGTTAAAGTAACCTTACGCGGCGAGAACATGTATGAGTTCTTAAACAAACTCTTCTCAGTTTCCTTACCCCGTGTAAGAGACTTTAAGGGTATTAACCCCAACGCATTTGACGGCAGAGGCAACTATGCACTCGGCATCAAAGAACAGTTAATATTCCCCGAAATTGAATTCGATAAAATTGATAAAATTCGCGGAATGGACATTGTCATTACCACAACAGCAAAAAATGACGAAGAGGCAAGAGAGCTTTTAACCCTTATGGGCGCTCCCTTTGCAAAGTAAGGAGGAATTTGAATGGCTAAAACAGCACTTAAAAACAAACAGCAAGCAGCCCAGAAATTCTCCACCAGGGAATATAACAGATGCCAGATTTGCGGCAGACCGCACGCATATCTCAGAAAATACGGTATTTGTCGTATTTGCTTCCGTAATCTTGCATACAAAGGCGAGATTCCGGGCGTCAAAAAGGCAAGCTGGTAACGGAAAGGTAGGTATGTGAATATGTACTGCACAGATCCCATAGCCGATATGCTTACAAGAATCAGAAATGCAAACGCAGCAAAGCATGAGAAGGTTGAAGTTCCGGCCTCTAACATGAAAAAAGCCATTGCAGAGATTTTAAAGAACGAAGGCTATATTAAAAACTACACAGTAACAGAAGACAATAAGCAGGGTGTTATCACCATAGAACTCAAATACGGCGCAAACAAAGAGAGAGCCATCACCGGCCTCAAAAGAGTTTCCAAACCCGGTTTGAGAATCTACGCAAACTGCGAAAATATGCCCAAAGTTATGAGAGGCCTCGGCGTTGCCCTCGTCTCCACCTCTAAGGGTATTATGACAGACAAAGCGGCAAGAAAAGAAAATGTCGGCGGCGAAGTGCTGGCATTCATTTGGTAACGGAGGTAAGTTAAGATGTCACGAATCGGAAGAATGCCCATAGCGATTCCGGCAGGCGTAGAGGTAACTCTTAACGGCTCCAACATTGCCGTAAAAGGTCCTAAAGGAACGTTGAACAGAGAAGTTTCCAACCTTGTTTCTGTTAAGGTTGAAAACGGACAAATCCTCGTCACAAGAGATGGCGACGAAAAAGAAAAAAGAGCAATCCACGGTCTCACCAGAACCCTTATCAAAAATATGGTAGTCGGCGTAACCGAAGGTTACAGTATAACCCTCGAAATCGTCGGTGTTGGTTACAGAGCTGAGAAAACCGGCAAGAAAGTAACAATTTCAATCGGCTTCTCTCATCCCGTAATCATGGAAGATACCGATAAGGTAACTCTCACAGTACCGCAGCCCAACCAAATCGTTGTAACCGGTATTGATAAGCAGGCCGTTGGCGAATACGCAGCAGTCATCCGCAAGGTTAGAGCACCCGAGCCCTATCACGGCAAAGGCATCAGATATGCCGGCGAAGTTGTTCACCTTAAAGAAGGCAAGGCCGGTAAGAGCTCTAAGAAGTAAGGAGGAGAAGACGAAATGGTTAAAAAGATTAACAGAAAAGCCGATAGAATCAAAAGACATACCCGTGTTCGCGGAAAAATCAGCGGCACCGCAGAATGTCCTCGTCTTAATGTCTTCCGTTCTGAAAAGCATATCTATGCTCAGATTATCGACGATGTCAAGGGTGTAACCTTAGTTTCAGCATCCACCTTAAAGGATGTAAACGGTTACGGCGGCAACACAAAAGCTGCTCGTGAGCTTGGCATTGTAATCGCAAAGAAAGCATTGGAAGCAAAGATTGAAAACGTGGTTTTTGACCGCGGCGGATATCTCTATCACGGCAGAGTCAAGGAATTAGCAGAGGGTGCCCGCGAGGGTGGACTCAAATTCTGAGGAGGAAGAACATGTCACAGATTATAGATGCATCCACTCTCGACCTCAAGGAAAAGCTCGTTGTTATAAACAGAGTATCCAAGACCGTTAAGGGCGGAAGAATTTTTAAATTTGCAGCGCTCGTAGTTGTTGGTAACGAAGACGGAATCGTTGGTTTCGGTCTCGGCAAATCTTCGGAAGTTCCCGAGGCAATCAAAAAGGGAATTGAAGATGCAAAGAAGAACTTAATTAAAGTTCCCATGAGAGGCACCACCATTCCTCACGAAGTAATCGGCAAATTCGGCGCATCAATGGTTATTATGAAGCCCGCTGCTCCCGGTACCGGTATCATCGCCGGCGGCGCAGTAAGAGCTGTTCTTGAAATGGCAGGCATTAAAGACATCAGAACAAAGGCTCTCAAATCGAGAAATCCCAAGAACGTTGTCACTGCCGTTATGAACGGACTTCAGAGCCTTCGCAGCATTGAACAGGTTGCAGCAACAAGAGGTATTTCTGTTGATGCAGTAACCCGTGCATAAGAAGTAGGAGGACTGAAAAATGGCAAATATGATTACTATAGAGCTTGTTAAAAGCCTTATCGGCAGAAAACAGGACCAAATTGCAACCGCAAAGTCTTTAGGTCTTAAAAGACCGGGCGACTTCACCGTTCAGCCCGACAATGCTTGCACTCAGGGCAAAATAAAGAAAATCGGATTTATGCTCAAAGTAACCGAGGGAGAAGTTATTCCTTCCAAAACCGATTACGTTGGTAGCGTAACCGTTGTTAAAGCAAAGGCAGCAAAGAAAGCTCCCGCAAAGAAAGCTGCACCCAAAGCAGAAGCAGCAGTTGAAGCTCCCGTAGCAGAGGCTGCCCCGGCTCCCGCAGCAGAAGCAGTTGTAGCAGAAGCTCCCAAAAAAGCTCCCGCAAAGAAAGCTGCTCCCAAGGCAGAGGGCGAAGCTCCCGCTAAAAAGGCTCCCGCTAAAAAAGCGGCTCCCAAAGCAGAGGGCGAAGCTGCTCCTAAAAAAACCACCGCTAAAAAAGCGGCAGCAAAGACTGAATCTAAGTAACTGTCAACACTTAGGAGGTGTCATATAAATGAAACTCAATGAGTTAGCACCGGCAGCAGGCTCCAAAACCGAAGCCAAGAGAAAAGGCAGAGGTCCTGGAAGCGGCAACGGAAAAACCGGCGGCAAAGGCCATAAGGGCCAGAACGCTCGTTCGGGCGGCGGCGTAAGAAGAGGCTTCGAAGGCGGACAGATGCCCATCTCGAGAAGACTTCCCAAGCGCGGCTTTAAAAACCATTTTGCTAAAGAATATGCAGTTATCAACTTGTCTGATTTAGCAAAATTCCAGGGAACCGAAGCAACCGCAGAAACCTTGCTTGAAGCAGGCATCATTAACTGCATCGGCGACGGTTTAAAGGTTCTCGCAAGAGGCGAAATCAATAAAGCAATCACTGTTAAGGCCGCAAAATTCAGCGGTTCTGCAAAAGAAAAAATAGAGGCAATAGGCGGCAAGGCGGAGGTGGTATAAGGTGATACTCGATCCCGTAAAAAACGCATTTAAGATTCCTGACCTCAGAAAAAAGATATTATTCACCTTGTTCATAATCTTCCTTTTTGAAGTTGGTTCTGTTATCACAGTTCCTTTTATGAACAAAGACGCATTGGCAAGCTTGTTCTCGCTTACATCAGCAGATTCACTTGCAAACTCAATGTTCGGATATTTAAATCTTTTGTCGGGCGGCGGCCTTGAAAAAGCGTCCCTCTTTGCGATGTCCGTGTCTCCTTATATTAACGCGTCGATCATCATTCAGCTTCTCACCTATGCCATTCCCGCTCTTGAAAGACTTCAAAAAGAAGGCGAAGAGGGCAGAAAGAAAATAGGCATGATTACAAGATACGTAAGCGTTGCCTTAGGCTTAATAGAAGCAATCGGCTACTTCTTCATTTTGAAGAACAACAATGCACTCGTAACGGGTTATAACGAATTCTTCATGGCGGCTGTAATCGTAGCTTCCTTCACGGCAGGCTCTGCAATCGTTATGTGGTTGGGCGAAAGAATCAACCAAAAGGGAATAGGAAACGGAATTTCAATAATACTTTTCGTATCAATTGCAACTCAGTTCCCCACCTTTGTAATGCAGATTTTCGCTGCAGCTGAACAAAAACTCGCATGGGGCATAATCATACTCATAATTTTTGCAGCTATGATTGTGTTGATAGTAGCAATGAACGACGGCGAAAGAAGAATACCCGTTCAATATGCCAAAAAAGTAGTGGGCAGAAAGATGTATGGAGGCCAGTCGACCTTCTTACCCTTAAAGGTAACTATGTCGGGCGTTTTACCCATAATCTTTGCATCGGCATTCGTATCAATGCCCAGCCTTATCGCAAGCTTCTTCCCGCAAAGCGGCTTTGCGCTCTGGCTTAACGCAAACTTCGGCTACACGTCTTGGGCATATGCGTTGGTATATTTCCTTCTCATAATCGCATTTAACTTTTTCTACGTTTCAGTGCAATATAATCCCGTTGAAATGGCGAACAACATTCAGAAAAACGGCGGATTCGTATTCGGACTCCGTCCCGGCGCACCGACAGCCGATTACATTAAGAAGGTTCTTAATAAAATCACAATCGTTGGCGCAATCTGCTTGGCGTTAATCGCAATCGTCCCCATCTTCTATCAGATGGGCACCGGAATTCAGGTTGCATTGGGCGGTACTTCCATCATAATCGTCGTCGGCGTTATCTTAGAAACAATGAAGTCTTTGGAATCACAGATGCTTATGCGTCATTACAAAGGTTTCTTGGACTAATAAAACGTCACGGAAGGAAAAAAGAGGTTCTTTGGATAACATCGCGTGATTGCGGTGTTGTCCGAGGACTTAAAGAAATGGAGGTTTACTGAATGAAAATGATATTACTTGGTGCGCCCGGTGCAGGCAAAGGCACGCAGGCAACCTTTATATCGGAAAAATTTCAAGTTCCTGTAATATCAACAGGGGATATAATAAGACGCGAAATTGCAAACGGCACAGAACGCGGCGAGGAAGCAAAGATGTATCTTAACGAAGGTAATCTTCTTCCCGACAGTTTAGTAAACGACATAATATTAAACAGACTTAAAGAGGAAGACTGTGCAAACGGCTTTATCCTCGACGGGTTCCCCAGAAAGATAAGTCAGGCAAAATTTCTCGAAGATGAAAATATCGAAATCGAGAAAGTATTAAGCATAGAAGTATCTGATGAAGATATTTTAGACAGAATCACAGGCAGACGGGTTTGCAAAAACTGCGGTAAGAGCTATCATATCGAGTATAACGCACCCGCCGTCGAAGGAATATGCGATAATTGCGGCGAAACGCTGTCAATTCGTCCCGACGACAAGCCGGAAACAGTCAAAAATCGTTTAGAGGTATATCACAGCGAAACCGAACCTCTTAAAGACTACTATGTCAAAAAAGGCATACTCAGCATAGTCTTTGGTTGCGAAAAGCTTGAAGATACCTGCAAAGCGGTTTCCAAAGTATTAGAGGCGTAAAATGATCGTAATAAAAACCGAGAGGGATATAGAGCTTATGCGTCAAAGCGGTAAAATAACCGCAGGAGCAATGGAAGCAGCCCGCAAAGCAATGCGAGAGGGCATAACCACAGCCGAGCTTGATGCAATAATTAAGGATTATATCCTTTCACACGGTGCGAAGCCGTCTTTTCTCGGATATGCCGGATTTCCCGGCGGCGCCTGTATCTCTGTGAATGAAGAGCTTATCCACGGAATTCCGGGAAGCAGAAAAATAAAAAAAGGTGACATCGTAACGATTGATGTGGGAAGCTGTTATAAAGGCATGCATACCGATATGGCAGACACCTTTGTCACAGAGGAAAGCTCCGAAGTTGCAAAAAGATTATACCGCATAACGAAGGAAAGCTTTTTCAAAGGTCTTTCGTTTATGAAAAGCGGCAATCGCTTGGGCGACGTATCGTCAGCCATACAGGAGCATATAGAGAGCGCGGGATTTTTCGTTGTTAAAAAATACGTCGGTCACGGAGTTGGCTATGAACTTCACGAGGACCCGAGCGTTCCCAACTACGGAACGGCGGGCAGAGGAATAAGACTTATGAAGGGCATGACTCTTGCCGTTGAGCCGATGGTTAACGAAAAATGCGAGGACGTTAAGATATTATCGGATAAATGGACCGTAGTTCCCGCCGTAGGAGGACTTTCCGCTCACTACGAGAATACTGTTTTAATAACAGACGGAGAGCCTGAATTGCTTACAGTACTGTGAAGAGGTAAAAATGGAAATAAAAACAGGGGATATAGTCCGAAGTAAAAACGGACGCGATAAAAACCGCTATTTTTATGTAATATCCGTCGATGAAGCAAACGTCTTCATAGCAGACGGAATAATGAGAAAGATCGACGAACCGAAGAAGAAAAAAATAAAGCACGTTTCCTACGCTGCAACTCCTAAAACGAGAATTGGCGAAAAGCTTGTTTCGGGCGAAAGAGTTTTCGATGCCGAAATAAGAAAATCGTTAAGACAGCTCGGGTTCTGCGAAGACTTTAACGGTTACGTCAAAGCCGAAGATAACTGACTGCGAAAGGATGAATCGCAACATTATGTCAAAAGAAGATGTAATAGAATTTGAAGGCACGGTAGTTGAATCGTTGCCGAACGCAATGTTTATAGTAGAGCTCCCGAATAAGCACAAAATAACGGCGCATATCTCGGGAAAATTAAGAATGAACTATATACGCATACTGCCAGGCGATAAGGTAACCGTAGAGATGTCTCCCTACGACCTCACCAAAGGCAGAATAACTTGGCGCTCAAAGTAAGCGCATTGAAAGGATGAATCACAATGAAGGTACGTTCCTCGGTAAAACCGATATGTGAGAAATGCAAGGTTATCAGACGCAAAGGTTCATTGATGGTAATCTGCGAAAACAAAAAACACAAGCAGAAGCAAGGCTGAACGGAGGTGTGTTAAATGGCAAGAATAGCAGGTATAGATCTCCCCAAGGAGAAAAGAATTGAAATCGGACTCACCTATATCTACGGTATAGGCATCAACAAGTCCAAAGAACTTCTTGCAGCAACGGGCATTAATCCTAACACCAGAGTTAAGGATTTAACCGAAGAAGAAAACAACTTAATCAGAGACTATATTGATAAAAACTTTATAGTTGAAGGCGATTTAAGAAGAGACGTTTCTCTTGATATCAAAAGACTCGTAGAAATCGGATGCTATAGAGGCTTAAGACACAGAAAAGGTCTTCCGGTTAGAGGTCAGAGAAGCAAGACTAACGCAAGAACAAGAAAAGGTCCCAAAAAGACCATTGCTAACAAGAAGAAGTAATAGGAGGATAGGATAAATGGCTACACAGACCAAGAAGGCGGTAACCAGAAAGAGAAGAGAGCGCAAGAATATTGAAAGAGGCGCTGCTCATATCCGTTCCACCTTCAACAACACAATTGTAACAATCACAGACGTTGACGGCAACGCTATATCGTGGGCATCAGCCGGCGGACTCGGCTTCAAAGGTTCAAGAAAATCCACTCCCTTTGCTGCTCAAATGGCAGCTGAAACTGCGGCAAAAGCAGCTATGGAGCACGGTTTGAAAACTGTTGAAGTTTATGTTTGCGGCCCCGGTCAAGGAAGAGAAGCAGCCATCAGAGCACTTCAAACCGCAGGACTCGAGATTAATATGATTAAAGACGTAACCCCGATTCCTCACAACGGTTGCAGACCGCCCAAAAGAAGAAGAGTATAATGGAGGTGCAAGAGTAAATGGCTAGATATACAGAATCCGTTTGCCGTATGTGCAGACGTGAAAATCAGAAGTTATTCTTAAAAGGCGAAAGATGCTATTCTGAAAAGTGCGCTATGAACAAAAGAGCTTATGCTCCCGGTCAGCACGGTCAGGGCAGAAAGAAGATTTCTGAATACGGAACTCAGTTAAGAGAGAAGCAGAAGGCAAGAAGATTTTACGGCGTGCTCGAAAGCCAGTTCGCAAAATACTACGAAATGGCTGTTAAGCAGAGCGGCATCACCGGTGAGAACCTTCTCCAAATTCTCGAAAGCAGATTAGATAACGTTGTTTACAGAGCAGGCTTTGCAATGTCAAGACCTGAAGCAAGACAGCTCGTCAGACACTGTCATTTCACTGTAAACGGCAAGAAAGTAAACATCCCTTCATATCTTGTTGAAGCCGGCGACGTAATTGCAATCAAAGAGAAGAGCTTAGAGAGCGCAAAAATCAAAGGCATCATCGAGAAGAACACCGGCAGACCCGTTCCGAAGTGGCTTGACGTTGACTTCGAGAAGAAAACTGCAAAGGTTATCACTCTCGCAGCAAGAGAAGATATAGACCTCCCGGTCGAAGAGCACATGATAGTCGAGCTTTACTCCAAGTAAGGCATAGCTTAATTAGCGCTTTTCCGGAAAATTAAAAAATAATCAGGAGGGTAATTATGTTAGAAATACAGAAGCCGAACATCACAGTGGAAGAAATGTCGGAAGATAGCCGTTATGCTAAAATCGTATTGGAGCCGCTCGAAAGAGGCTATGGCATAACTCTCGGTAACTCATTACGCAGAGTGTTGTTGTCTATATTGCCCGGCGTTGCAGCAACAAGCGTTAAAATAGACGGAATCCAGCACGAATTCTCCACCATCGAAGGTGTTAAGGAAGACGTTACGGAGATTATCCTGAACATAAAAGGCATTCGAGCAAAGCTTTACTCGGAAGGCCCCCAGACAGTTTATATACAGGCAGAGGGCGAAGGCGTTGTAACCGCCGGCGACATTAAATGCGATTCCGACGTTGAAATTATCAACAAGGATATGTATATAGCCACGTTGAATGAAGATGGCAAGCTTTCAATGGAAATCACACTTGAACACGGCAGAGGCTACGTTCCCGCCGAAAAGAACAAGCAGGCAGGACATCAGACCATTGGCTTAATCACGCTTGACTCTATATTCACACCTGTCTATAAGGTAAATTATACCGTAGAAAACACTCGAGTAGGCCAAATCACCGACTACGACAAGCTCATTTTAGAGGTTTGGACAGACGGAACAATCGCAGGTCAAGACGCCGTAAGCATGGCTGCAAAGGTTATGAGCGAGCATCTTAACTTGTTCATCGACTTGTCCAGCGAAAACAGAGAAGCAGGAGTTTGGACAGCGCCGAAAGAAACACGCAAAGAGAAAATCTTTGAAATGACAATTGAGGAATTGGAATTATCCGTAAGATCCTTTAACTGTCTTAAGAGAGCGGGCATCAATAACGTTGAAGACTTGGTTAACAGAAGCATCGACGATATGATGAAGGTTCGCAATCTCGGTAAAAAATCGCTTGATGAAGTCATCAATAAATTGGCTTCACTCGGCTTAAAACTTCAAGATGACGAAGAATAATTCGAGCAAAAGGAGGATATAAATATGCCAGGCACAAGAAAATTGGGCAGAGCAACCGATTCAAGAATCGCAATGCTTCGCGCAATGGTAACATACTTGCTTGAAAACGGCAAGATTGAAACTACCGAAACAAGAGCTAAAGAAGTACGAGCAGTAGCAGAAAAAATGATTACTCTCGGAAAGAAAAATACATTAGCATCACGCAGACAGGCTTTAAGCTATATCACCAAGGGAAGCGTAGTAAAAAAGCTTTTCGAGGAAATAGCTCCCGGCTATGCAGAGCGTAACGGCGGCTATACTCGCATCATCAAAATCGGTCCCCGTAAGGGCGACGCCGCAGAGATGGCAATCATAGAATTGGTATAACCGGCGTAACGTAAGAGATTAAATCTCAAAAAATATCATCGGCTCCGCAAAAAAAGCGGAGCCGATTAACAAGGGCTCGTAGCTCAGCTGGGAGAGCGCTGCGTTCGCAACGCAGAGGCCATGGGTTCGATCCCCACCGGGTCCACCACCCCAAAAGCACACCGAAAGGCGTGCTTTTTATTTTGCATTGCAAAATGGTGGGGAGCGAACTGTGAATTGGAGCAGCTTGCGAGAGTAACGAAGCAAATGCGACAGAGTAACAGTTCGGTGAACTGTTACGAAATTCACCCAAACGGGCTTGCCCGTGCGAGAAATCCCCAATCTCCCACCACCCCAAAAGCACACCGAAAGGCGAGCTTTTTATTTTGCATTGCAAATCTTTACCCTTGCCACTCCCTTAATTTTGTGCTATACTTAAATAAAGTTGTTTAAATTTCGCTTTACGGAGATGAGCTTATGATAAAAGATATGAACGTAAACGTTTCGCACTCCTTTTATTACACTGCGGGCACGGGAAACAGCGGAGAAACCTTTTTAAACACAATTAAAAAGACGTTTCAAAAGGTTACCGTTTACGATGAGAATGAAAAATTTGATAATCCTTATATAACCGATATGCAAACCGTGCAGAGCTTTCTTCACGGCGGCGGTCAAACCTATCGTACATACCGCGCTTTTTTAGACGGTGTTTGTCCCGATTTAAAGGAAGCCGGATTTACGGGATTTTGCTCAATGATTTCTTATTTTGAGGAATCGAATATTATTGCAATTTCCTTCCATTACGGCATAAAAGGCATTACCTCCGACGAGGTTATAGGCATTCGCCAGTCGGGCGTAAACAGAGAATATACTTTTAAAGAGGGCAAAAGCTCAATTTTTAATCTTGCCAAAAAAATGAGAGAGATGCTCGGGCTTGATGAGCATGTTGAAACGAGCTATCTTTGCGAGGTAACCAAATTCGGTAGCTTAAAGAGCTTAGAGCAAATTGAGAAGAAGCATTCGAAGCTTCTTTACGGACTTATGACGGGTGACGAAGGCTATGAATTCGTTCCCGAGGAGCTTGCAAAAGAACGTCTTCAAAATAACTGGGGCAGCCGCGACTTTATGCGAATTTACGCAGGCAGACAGTCGTTTTTATTCATCAACCTTTTAAAAACGCCCCGTCAGCAGCAGTATTTAGATAGACAAACCCAGTTCGGAACCGATATTTACAACTCCTTAAATCCCTATTTTTATATGGAGGATTGCCCCTTAACCGTCAATCACGGCATTCTGTTCTCGGTTGAATTTGCAATGATTTTAAGGGCGCTTATAAACGAGGTATTGGCATTCCAAAGCGAATATAAAAAGAAATCGCACACCTCTTATTATAAGAGAATAAAAGAAACAAGGGAATTAAGAAGAAAGATTATTCAGGTTTTGGAAAAGGTTGAGCAAACCGAAATTGCCGAAATCGGAGAATTAAGCTCAATTTTGTTAACGAGTCAGCATATAGTGCCTATCGTTGAACAGGTAAAATATCTTTTGGAGCTTTTGGAAGGCGACTTAACGCTTATATATTCCGAAAGAAATAACCTCCTCGTAACGATTTTAACTGTTTTAGGCTTGGCTCTTGCCGCATGGCAAATTGTTTTGGCGTTCTGATAATGAAATAAAAACCGCAACGAAATCTCGTTGCGGTTTATTTTTTATCTTTTTGTAACTTTAACGGTTAAAATATGGTTTGAAAGTAAGCTTCCGTTATGTTCAAGACCGTATTTGATTGAGAGATTGCCTCCCGACTCGGTCAGCTTGCAAATAAGGTCGGTGGTGTTAACCCCTAAAACCATCTGTCCGAAAAGCGTGTTATATTGGCACAAATGGCGTTCGTTTTTTCTAAAAAGCATGGTTTGACTTATAATTCCGTCGCGTTTAAGGGCAATGGAGTCAGAAGTCGCGCGAATAACGGTTTTGGTAGTGTGGCCTTCCTCGTCCGTTTCATCGTAATTTATAAAAAATATATCGTTTTTCTTTTCAAAGGTACCGTTTGTTTTAAACTCAATAACGTTTTCGTTTGAGTCTATTTGCTCAATACCTTTAATTGATATAAATGCGGTGCTTTGCATATAAAAAATCCTTTTTTATAAAGTAATTCTGCTAACGTCGCCGTCGAGCGATTGCGAAAGAAACATTTCGGCAACTCGGCGGAAATTATCGGGAGTATCGCTTACAAAATATTGACTGTAAGGCTCTTTGTTTTCACCCAAAAGATTATTCTCGGTGAGATAATTTTTTAAATGAATTGCGGCTTCCTTGCCACTGTCAATCAAGGTAACGTTCGGAGCAATTTCCGAAATAAGCTCGGCAATAACAGGGAAATGGGTGCATCCGAGAATGAGCGTGTCAATACCCTTTTCAATAAGAGGCGCCAAATAGTCCTCGGCAACCAAACGGGTAACCTTGTTATCCTTTTGAATGTAGCCGTTTTCAACCAAGGGGATAAAAAGAGGGCAGGGAGCCGAAAAAATCTCGGCATCGGAAACGCTTTTAATCGTTTTTTCAAAAGCGCCGCTTTTATGAGTGGTAGCGGTTGAAATAACACCTATTTTTTTGTTTTTGGTAACCTCTAACGCTTTAAGCGATGCGCTCTTAACAACGCCTATGGTTTTAACGGGATATTCCGATTTGAGAGCCGAAAGAGCAACCGAGCTTACGGTACCGCAGGCAACCATAATTGCCTTGGGGCCGAATTTCATTAAAAAATCCATATCTTCACGGGCGTAGCTCATAATAATTTCGGGCGAGCGAGTGCCGTAAGGAACTCTGCCGGTATCACCGAAATAGATAAGATTTTCGTTTGGCAAAATCTTTTTAAGCTCTTTAACGGCGGTTAAGCCGCCAATGCCGCTGTCGAAAATACCAATGGGACGGTTATCCATAAAAATCAGTCCTTTGTGTTATCCGCAAAGCAGATAAAAAATTGAAGAAGAGAATACAAACAAAACCGAAACTGCCGAAAGCCAAGCTTTCAAGGTCTTGCTTTTAATTTCCTTTAATCCCAGGGGAACAATGCAGACGAGAGAGAAAAGCAACGGTGTTAAATATCTGAAATCGGCAGTGCAACCGAAGGGGTAATTGGCGTTAAAATAAAGGAAAAAACCAAAGGTTAAAACGAAATTTCCCAAAACTATGAATTTAAGCATTTTATCGGTTTTGCCAAAGGCAAACCTCGCCGAAAGAAAGCTTGCGGCGGCGGTAAAAATTGCGCCGAAAAAGGTAACGATTCTTCCGAGTACAGTTGGGAAAAATTCGCCGAAACGGGTTGAAAAGCTTCCAAAAGCCGCGCCCCACTCGCCGAAAAGACTCGTCTTAAAGGCGGTTGAAAGAAGGTTGTGGCGGTAGGCATCGGAAAAAGGCGATTCAAAATCGGGCGCATAGTAGCCGAAAAGCCTTTGAATAAAGGGCAAATCAATATATTGCCAGTTGTCGTCGCCCATATAGGCAACGTAACCGAGCTCCTGACCGAAGAGAAGATAATTTCTCAGGGTGTAAGAAAGCCCTAACGGAATGCAAACAATACCGAAGACCGCAAACTGCAAAATAAGATTGCCCACGCCTTTTCTTTCCTTAATAGCTTTAATTAAAATAACGAGGAAACAAACGGCGGTAATGGGAGCAATTAAAACGCCCGAAAATTTCGAAAGCATAGAAAGCGAAATGCCAAGCGCAATTCCTATTATATTAAAGAAAGTGGGATTTTTATACCATCTTATTGTGAAAAGGAAAGAAACGCCGTAAAGCAAATAGGTCAGCATATCGTTGTTAAGCGATGCCGAGAGAATAATATTGGTTGGATGAAAAGCAAAAACGGAAAAGGCAATAAGCCTGTAAACACCCGTAACTGAAAGCTCCTTTAAAACGAGCAAGGCAATATAAAGCAGCAGGACGCTGTAAACAAAGGGAACAACCTGCAAAATATCGGAAATTTTTGCATCGTCGGGGTTTAAGTCTTTGTCGGTAATTATATCGGAAAGAACAGAATAGCCGCCCGCAAGCACCAAATGGTTAAGAGGCGGATGGCAAAACTGCCATTCGTTTGTAGAAGGAAGATGTCCCTCGTTTGCAATTATTTTAACGTATTCGTAATGCCCGCTTTTACCCGTCCAATCGTGCTGACGCTGATAAGGCCCTGTTAAAACGCCGTAAAACATTCTCAAAACAACGGCGAGGATAATAACGAGAAAAAGAAGCTCTTTTGAAGAAAAATCAATTTTCAGAAGCTTTTTTGGTTTCATGGTAACTTTCCTCAACGTTAACGTTCCAAACGTCTTGCTTGTTTTCGCCGCCGTTTAAAATAGATTTAACGGCGTAAAAAGCGGTGAGCATAGAGTGGTCCATATTGTTGTAGCGGTGTTGACCGTTTCTGCCGATGCAATAAAGATTTTCAAAGGAAGAAAGCCAATTTTTCACCTCGTCAAAACGCTCGTAACTGCCGAAATAAGCAGGATAAGCCTTTTTAACCTTAAATCTCACCGCATCAAAAACGTTTTCGTCCTTAATAATGTTAAGAGAGATAAGCTCGTTTTTTGCAAATGAGATAAAATCCTCATCGCTCATATTCCAAAGCTCGTCGTTTTCGTTAACGAAATATTCCAAACCAATCCAAACCTTGTTTTTAAAATCCGAAACGAGATACGGACTCCAATTATTAAAAATCTGAAGTCTGCCAACCTTAACCTCGGGTTCCTGAACGTAAATCCAAGTATCAGGCACAATGTTTCCAACGGTTTTGATTTTTGTTTTATTTTCAAGGTTAAGCTTATCAACCAATAAGCCGACGGTTATAAAATCTCTGTAAGGGAGATTTAACGCCACCTCCGAAACGTTTTCGGGAACGTTTTTAAGAGCAGAAATAAGGTCTTTAATTGCCATGGACGAAACTAAAATATCGCACGGCAAAACGGTTTTTTCACCGTTTTTTTCATAAGTAACCGAAATTATTTTGTTATCCTTCGTTTCAACGTCGGTAACACGGGCGTTTTTAACTATGTCGGCGCCAAGCTTTTCGCATTTTTCGGCGCAGGTTTCCCAAAGCTGACCGGGACCGAATTTAGGATACCAAAATTGCTCAATAAGCGAGGTTTCTTTACTTTTTTGACTTTTTCCCTTGCTAAAAGGCGCTAAAATGGCATTTTTAATAGTTTTGAGAAGCGAAAGACCTTTAATTCTTTGCGCGCCCCAAGAGGCTGAAATTTTAGAGGGATGAAGTCCCCACACCTTTTCGGTGTAATCACGGAAAAACATTTCGTAAAGAGGACGTCCGAAACGGTTAATCATAAAATCTTCGAGCGATTTTTCCTCTCTTTTAACGAAAACCGATTTTATATAGCCAAAGCCTGCCCTGACTGTGTTTTTAAAACCCATATTTATAAAGGTTTCGGGACGGAGAGAAACGGGGTAATCAAAAAACTTTCTAAGATAAAGAATTCTTGAAACTCTTTCTCTTATAAGCATAACCTCGTCCTCGGTTTCGGGGTTTTTGCCGTTTTCTTTAAGCGGCTTTTGCTTATTTAAAATAATGTCGTCGGCGGAAGGTGCGCCCTGCAAGGGAAGCATATTACTCCACCATTCCATAACGGAATCGTCCTTTGAGAAAAAACGGTGGCCGCCTATATCCATTCGGTTGCCGTTGTGGCAAACCGTTTTGGAAATACCGCCAACCTGATTTTCGGCTTCCAAAACGGTTATTTTAGCATCGATTTTTCCGTTAAGAAGCTCGTATGCGGCGGTAAGTCCCGCAGGACCTGCGCCGATAATAACAATTTCTTTCATTTTAAACTCCGTTAATTGAAATTTTTAATAACTCTTGCGGCAATATCGGAATCGCCTTCGTGCGGCAAAAATTTGCCGTCATACATCATTGTTTTTTCGTTTCCTTTTCCCAAAATCAAAACAACGTCGCCCTGCTTGGAATTGTTAACGGCGAACTCAATGGCTTCCTTTCGGTCGGCAATTTTAACGTATTCGGCACCCGTTTTATCAAGGTAAGATGCAATTTCACTCATGGTAACCTCTGTGGGCTCGGTGTCGGGGTCCTCGGCGGTTATAACGGTGAAATCGGAATATTTTGCGGCAAGCTCGCCCATATCTTTTCTGCGGTTAAGCGCCTTCGTTCCGGGACAACCGAAAACGGAAACAATTCGTCTGTTCGGGAATTCCTCTTTAACGGTATTCAAAAGACGCTCGTAGCTTAATTTATTGTGTGCGTAGTCGACTATAACAATGCGGTCGGCGGCTTTAAAAATTTCCATTCTGCCGCTAACGAAAATTCTTTGAAGCGCCAAAACCATATCTTCCTTTGAAATACCCAAAAGAAAACAGGTGGCAATTGTCGCCAAGGCGTTTAAAACGTTAAAATCTCCAAGCATTGAAAGCTTGAATTCGCCTTGAAGATATTTAGAGCAAAGAGTGAAATAAATAAAAGAACCGTCGCTTTTAATATCGGTGGCGTAAAAATCGTTTTTATCGGAAAAGCCGAAGGTGAGATAAGGAATATGAGAAACGTAAGGCAAAATTCGGTGAAATTTATCGTCGTCGCCGTAAATAACTGCGGCGCGGCACTGCGAAAACATTTTCATTTTGCACTTAAAATAATCTTCCTCGTCGGGATGCTCTTTCGGTCCTATATGGTCAAGCCCGAAGTTTGTAAAAACGCCAACGTGAAATTCAAGAAAATCGGTGCGATGCATTTTAAAAGCCTGCGCCGACGTTTCCAAAACGGCAAAATCGGCATCGTTATCGCAAGCCTCACGAAGATAAGCGTTTATATAAAGCGATTCGGGGGTGGTTAAATTGTTATCATATAACTTCTTTGTTGTGTCAACACCGTTGGTGCCTATGGCGGCGCTGCTGTGCGAAACCGAAAGAACGGTTCTTAACATTTCGGCTGTTGTGGTTTTTCCCTTGGTTCCCGTAACGGCAACGGTTTTAATGCTTTTCGTTGGGAAATTATAAAAAACGGCTGAAACTGCCGCAAACGCTTTTAAAATATCACGGGTTAAAACGGCGGTTATATTAACCCCGAAATCCTTGTCGGCAAGATAACAAACCGCGCCCTTTTTAATGGCGTCTTCAAGATATTCTTTCTTAAAAAGCGCTCCCTTACAAACGAAAAGCGAACCGGGAACAACCTTTCGGGAATCATCGGTTATCATAGATATTTCAAGATTTTCCGAATTAAAAACCTTGTAAAGCAGGCGTGTTTCCTGCAAAAATTTAATTATTTCAAAAAGCTTCATAAAATCACGTCCCAAACTTAAAACTTAAAACGGTTTCTAACCTTTCTTGCACGCGCGCGCTTACGTTTTTTGTTATAAAAAACTGCGTAGCCGACGTAGAAAATAATTGCAAGAATAATTAAAACGGAAAATATTTTAACGTAAACCGAATCGAAAAAGTCGGTTATCTGCGAAAGAGTAAAAGCAAGCTCGTCGCGAGTTATAGATGATGCAGCCACGCAAGAAACGGTGCCGTAGCTTTTGCCGTCGTAAATAATTTCATAGGCGCAAACAACCTCACCCTTTGAAACGGGAGCATTTATAAATTCGGGAGCTTCTCCCCTGAATTCGAGCTTATCTCGGTTATATTCGCCCAAAATAAATCCGCTAACCGATGATGAAGAAACAAGATTTACCTTGTCTGCCGATTCGCCGAGCTCAACGTTAACGGTTTTGGTAATTCGTCCCTCGCCTATAAGCTCTGCATAAACGTAATTTTCAAAGCAGTAATCCCAAATTGCATTGGTGTCTTTGCAAACTGCGGGATGGTTTCTCTTTGAATCAAGCTCCGAAAGCATTGTGATACAAAGAATACGCTCTTTACCAAGCCCCGTAATTCTGCCTTCTTTAACGGAACAAATAGAGGCGCCGAAATCGGTGCGGCTTGTTTTAATTCCGCTTACGGCGGTATTGTAAAACTCATCGCTGCTAATTAAAAATCTGTTTCCTGTGTAAAGCGGGCGCTTTGCCTGCTTGTTGGTTTTCGGAATTTGGTGATAGGCCGCATCGGAAATTTTTTCAAACGAAACTGTCGGCTGGTCGGAGGTTGCGCCTGCCGAAATATCGTAAAATCTTTCAAGAGTAATGGCATGAGAAACAATTTTCAAAGCATCTCTTGCAGTGGTGTGCTGATAAATATCCAACGTATAATCTTCGTTATCGTCGGGAATACCGTGAACGGTGGTAAAAAGAGTGTCGGTTGCGCCAAGTTGCTTGGCTCTTTCGTTCATTAAAACGAGAAATTCTTCGGAAGAACCGGAAATATGCTCGGCAACAACGGTGCAAGCGTCGTTTGACGTTGCAAGCATAATGCAATAAAGAAGGTCTAAAACTCTCATTTCTTCGCCGGGCAAAAGCTTGTCATTTCCGTAGCTTCTCATCGAAACGGTTGCAAGCTCTTCAAGATTTTCCACTTCTTCAAGAGCAATTAAAACGGTCATAACCTTTGCTAAAAAGGCAATGGATGTGCGCTCGTCGGCGTTTTTTTCAAATAAAACGGTGCCGGAATCAATATGCATCGCAATAGCGTTTTTTGCAGTGATTTCGGGCAGAATAATTTCATCTTCGGCGCCAACGGCAAAAGAAAGCGAGCCGATAAACAAAATTGCCGCAAGTAAACAGGTGAAAAACCGTTTTGAAAAAGACATCGCAAAGCCTCCATTCTAATAAGGTATTATTTTCATATAAATATAGTATAACATAATTATATAACAACTGTAAATGAAAAAATACCATTTTTTGAAAAGAAAAAACAAACTTTTTTAAAAGCAATGTTTGGAGGAAAAATAAAAAAATGAAAAAAGTCGAAAAAAGATTAAAAAAGTGCTTGACAAAGGGAAAAAAGGGGAGTATAATAGACGAGCTGTGCCGCTGAAAAAGGCTTTAAAAAGGCCGAAAAACCGAAAAAGCAAGGCAAAAAAGAAGATAGCGAAAAAAAGTTAAAAAATCTTTCAAAAATGTCTTGACAAAACGGATAAAAGAGTGGTATAATAAAGCTCCTGCCGCGGTTAAGCGGTCAGGGAATGGACCTTGAGAATTGAACAATGAAAAGGACCCGTTAAATCAACTTTGAGTTGATTAACAAGAAAAAGTAATAACGAACACATTAAAAGCCAGAATGGTTTTAAGA
>JAZNEJ010000009.1:0-6413 GCA_045588575.1 Eubacteriales bacterium
CCTGGAACAAGTCTCTTACGGCTTCGGGGTTGGTTTCATAAACGCCTGCAGCGCCGTCAACGCCGTACATTCTTTCCCAATACCAGTAGTTGATGTAATCTCTGCCTTCTTGGTCGAGATATTTCTTAACGTAGTTGTAAACCTGAATCTGTCCCTGAGTGGTCAAACCGGAGGTATCGCCGGTTTCAAGAGCTTCTTTAATGATTTCGTGCTGGTTAGAACCAAGCTCGGAATATTCGGTGATAGCGGGTGCGAAGTTGTAATAGTGAGATGCACCGTCGGGTGAATACATATACTGCTCTTTAACTGTCATATCGGTTTCTGCACGCTCGCCGCATTCCATAAACATATTCATAAGGATAACGGCAACAGCGGGAGATGCGCAGTTTGTGGAAACAACGTATGCTCTGTAGTGAGAACCGGTTCCGGTGAGCTTAAATTCTTCACCGTTTGCAGAGAAGCCTGTGGTGGGAACGAGCTCAAACTCGGGATTCATAAGCTTCATACCGGTAAAACGCTGGAGGTAGTTCGAAGTTGCTTCGATAACACCGCACTGACCGTTGGTCATACACATATAGAAGCCGTCGTTAAGTGCAGATGCATAAGTATCGAGGTCGACAATGAAACCGCCGGTATAGAGCTCGCGGAGTGCGCCGATTGCATCTTTCATTTCGGGCTGAATGCTTCCGTATTCAAGCTTGCCGGTTTCTTCGTTTTCAAGCCAAATGCCGGGGAATGCGCCCCATCCGTTGAAGAAGAGGTTAGCTTTAACGCCTGCGTTTTCAACGTTTATTGCAAGACCGAAGGTGTTATCCTGACCGTCTTTATCGGGGTCGCCGTTAGTGAAGGCTTTAATAACATCGATAAGCTCATTGTAGTTGGTGGGAACTTCTTTACCAACTGCGTTTAACCAGTCTTGTCTGATCCAGTAAACTGTGTTAGAACCGTTACCGTAGCCAATCTGAGGAAGTGCGTAAACTTCGCCGTTGTAGGTGAAAGCATATAATGCTTCATCTCCGCCGAGGTTGTTGAGCATTTCCAAGTATCTCTCGTGGCCGTAGGTTTGAATTTCCTCAGTCATGGGAACGATGAGGTCCTGCTCGTAAAGTCTTTTAACATAGGTGGTTGCCCACTTGTTTTCGCCTTCATCAGGTCCAACGTTTAAGAAGTCGGGAATTTGTCCTGCTAAGATTTGACCGTTAAGTCTTTCTCTGTAAACGCCCCATTCCGCAACGTCCCAAATGAGCTCCATGTTGATGCCGTATTCATCTCTTGCCAATCTGGTCCAGTCGTAATCGGCTGTGGTCCAGTTGTTCGGATGCTTATCGATATCGCCTTGGTTGATACCGATAAAGGGGCATGCCCAAGTGATGTTTATGGGCGGGTCATACTTTCCGTCGACGATGGTAGCTTCTACTCTTTCGGGCTCACCGCATGATGCGAGCATTCCAACGGTGCCGAGCAACATGAGAGCAGCCAACGCGTAGATTAAAATTTTCTTCATTCGTCTTTTCTCCTTTTTATAATTTAGATATTTGTGTATCTATTATTATTATTGTGATATTATACAATAAAATAACTATCGATTCAATTGGAGAGTTAGACAAATATGATGCTCTTAATTTGTGCAATCTGACAAAAAAATAAAATTGTTGATTTAATTCTTGAAAACGAGTTCGTTTTTGTGTAAAATAAGAGAAAATTTAACTTTTATTTGCAAACTCATTTTAAGAGGAGAATTACCGTGGCTAAAAAACTTACCGAAATTGATAAAAATTTATTGGTTGAAACGGCCTTTGATAAGCCTGTTAAATTCTATAACGTTAAAGAAAAACCGTTTAAAATTTACGGCCTTTATAGTCCCGAACAGGAAGGACCGTTTTGCCGTTTACCAAAAGAGATAGCCGACGCCACTAACGAAGGAGTTGCGGTTCTTTATAGACATACGTCGGGCGGACGCATAAGATTTAAGACCAATGCAAAATATATGATTATAAAAGCTGAGGTTTCGGGGCTGGATATGATGCCCCACCATAACCTTATGGGGCACGCAGGAATGGACGTTTTTATTAAGGAAAACGGAAAATACCGTTTTTGGTATCCCGTTATGACCGAAAACGGAAACGCCGCAGGAGAAAAAATAAACGAAAGAGGAAGCTATTCCAATTTAATTCCGTTTGACGAAGGAATAAAAGACGTAACCGTTAATATGCCTTTATACGTCAACGTTAACAATATTTTTATTGGATTTAACCCCGAGGCAACTGTTTCACAGGGTGATTCATACCGAGATATTCCTCCCGTTGTTTATTACGGTTCTTCAATTACGCAGGGCGGATGCGCAACTCGTCCGGGCAATAACTATCCTGCAATTTTATCGCGCGATTTTGATATGGATTTTCGTAATTTCGGTTTTTCGGGAAGCGCAAGAGGGGAGCAGGTAATAGCGGAATATATTGCCGCACAAGATATGTCTGCATTCGTTTACGATTACGACTATAATGCGCCCACGCTGGAGCATTTGGCAAAAACTCACGAACCTATGTATCTCACTGTTCGAAAAGCACATCCCGATATACCCGTCTTCTTTATGACAAGACCTAAAACTCGTTATAACGATGAAGAAAAAGCTCGCAGAAACGTTGTTATGACCACCTATAAAAATGCAAAAAGCAGGGGAGAAAACGTTTATTTTATAGACGGTGAAAAAATTCTTGAAATATTTGGGGGAGATGGCGGAACTGTTGACGGTTGCCATCCCAACGATATGGGATTTGGCTGTATGGCAGCGGCGTTAAGACCTTATTTTAAGGAAATTTTCGAATAAAAAATATTTATCAAAAACGCAAAAAATAGCTTAAAATAGCGACAAAATAAATAAAAATTAATAAAAAAATACAGGTTTTTAATAAAACACTTGACAAATATCTTTTTAAAAGGTATAATTCTATAAGGTTTTATAAAAAACCGCTATTTTTTTATGCTGAGAGGTTACTTGAAATGGCAGCACTAACACAAAGCGCGTACGATAGCCTTGTAAAAGAGCTTGAGGAACTTAAAGTAGTTAAAAGAGCAGAGGTAGTTGAACGCATCAAAGAAGCCCGCGGTTACGGCGACTTGTCGGAAAACAGCGAATACGATGAGGCAAAGAACGACCAGGCTAAAATTGAAGCTAAAATTGCAGAGCTTGAAAGTATTATTGAAACTGCACAGATAATCGATTTAAGCAAAGTCAAAACCGACAAAGTTTCAATCGGTTGCAAGGTTATGCTCAAAGATAAAAAATATAACGAGGAAGACGTTTATTATATTGTCAGCTCCGCAGAAGCAGACCCGATGAATAATAAACTTTCCGATAAAAGCCCCTTGGGTGAAAAGCTTATCGGTAAAAAAGTTGGCGACTCAATAACAATTTCGCCCAACGGTAAGCCCATTGAATTTGAAATACTCAAAATAGAAAAATCAGAATAAACAAAAATAAAGATATTCACGTGTTTTCCGTGAATATTTTTTTAAAAGAGGTATTTAAAATGAACGAAGCTCAGAATCAGGCAGTGCAAACAGAAGAAAACGTGAACGAGCTTATTAAAATAAGACGTGAAAAGCTCGAAACACTTGTTAGCGACGGCAAAAATCCTTATGAAATTACCAAATTTGACGTTACCGCAAATAATTTCGATATTAAAAACACCGAATTTTCCGAAATTGAAGGCAAAACCGTAACCGTTGCGGGCAGAATGATGAGCCGCAGAATAATGGGTAAGGCAAGCTTTGCGCATCTTCAAGATAAAACCGGAAGAATTCAGTGCTACGTCCGCAGAGACGACGTTGGTGAAGCAGACTATGCCGACTTTAAGAAATGGGATATAGGCGATATTGTAGGCATTACCGGTTTTGTTTTCAAAACCCAAACCGGTGAAATTTCGGTTCACGCAAAAGAAATTAAATTGCTTTCAAAATCTCTTCTTCCTTTGCCCGAAAAATTCCACGGTCTTACCAATCAGGATTTGAGATACCGTCAGCGTTACGTTGATATGATAATGAATCCCGACGTAAGCGACGTTTTCGTTAAACGCTCAAAAATAATAAGCGAAATAAGAAAATATCTTGAAGAAAAGGGATTTTTAGAGGTGGAAACTCCCGTTTTGCATAACATTGCAGGCGGTGCATCGGCACGTCCCTTTATAACTCACCATAATACTCTCGATATGGATATGTATCTCCGCATAGCGTTGGAGCTTCATCTTAAAAGACTTATCGTGGGCGGAATGGAAAAGGTTTATGAAATTGGCAGAGTTTTCAGAAACGAGGGTATGGATACCCGTCATAACCCTGAATTCACTTTACTTGAGCTTTATGAAGCATATAACGACTATAACGGTATGATGGATTTAACCGAGGAACTTTTCCGTTCGGTTGCGAAAACTGTTTTGGGAACCGCTCAAATTAAATACGGTGATTACGAGCTCGACCTTGAAAAGCCTTTCAGACGTCTTTCAATGAAAGATGCCGTCAAAGAATATGCAGGCGTTGATTTTGATAAAATCACAACTGTTGAAGAAGCAAGAAAAGCCGCAAAGGAAAAGAACGTTGAGTTCGAGGAAAGACACGGCATTGGCGGAATTTTAAATTGTATCTTCGAGGAATACGTTGAAGATAAGTTAATCGAGCCCACCTTTATAATCAATCATCCGGTTGAAATTTCACCTCTTGCAAAGAGAATTAAGGATGACCCCGAATATACCGAAAGATTTGAGCTTTTCATAGTTGGCAGAGAGCATGCAAACGCATTCTCTGAGCTTAACGACCCCATCGACCAGCGCCGCCGTTTTGAAGCTCAGGCTGCTTTAAAAGCAGCAGGCGACGACGAAGCTTGCGACGTTGACGACGATTTCCTCACCGCTCTTGAATACGGTATGCCCCCCACAGGCGGCCTCGGAATAGGCGTCGACAGAATGGTAATGCTCTTAACAAATGCCCAGTCTATTCGAGACGTTTTATTGTTTCCCACGATGAAGCCTCTCGACTAATAAAACCCTTTATTTATGCGGGTTTGCGGCGGTTTAGAACCTAAAAAACCACGCCACTACGCCAATTTTCACAAAGAAATTTGCAGAGAAAAGTCACTATGATAGATTAAAAGATTAAGGGCCGTGCATTTCGCACGGCGCTTTCTTCATTCATAACGAAAATATGTTGAAGCATTTGACTGTTAATTATGATGTCGCCTGTTTGAGCCAGGCACGGGGAGACACAAGACAGGGTGCAAGAAGTAAGAAATGTGATATCATCACAGAACGATGTCAAAAGCTGTGATATAATGAAGCCACAAAGAAAAAAGGAGGACGTAAAAATGTCTGCTATCAACATCAATAAAAACAATTTTCAAAGTGAAGTATTAAATTCCGACAAGAAAGTTCTTCTGGACTTTTGGGCACCATGGTGCGGCCCCTGCCGAATGGTAGTACCGATTGTTGAGGAAATCGCTGATGAGCGCCCCGACATCAAGGTCGGAAAAATCAACGTGGATGAAGAGGTGGAGCTGGCGAGTCAGTTCGGCATTATGAGCATTCCTACTCTGGTGGTAATTGAAAAGGGTAAAATCGTAAATCAGGCAATGGGGGTAAGACCGAAGGAAGCAATCCTCGGTATGTTGTAAGGAGATGTAAAAATGGGACTTTTTGATTTTTTGAGACAACCCGATGTAAATCAGGGAGTAAATGATTATAAAAATACTACCGGTGCCGTACTGCTTGACGTGCGCACTCCGCAGGAATACGCCGAAGGGCACATTCCCGAAAGCAAAAACGTTCCGCTGCAAGCTCTTGACAATATAAGGAATATTGTGGATAATAAAGATATAGAGCTTTTTGTCTATTGCTATTCCGGCGCAAGAAGTCGTCAGGCTGCGGCGATGCTCGGACAGATGGGATATACTAAGGTTAATAACATCGGCGGTATATCTTCTTATCGCGGAAAGGTGGAACGGTAATTATGAAAGTTGTGATTGTAGGCGGTGTGGCAGGCGGAGCAACTGCCGCCGCACGAATCCGAAGGCTCGACGAAAAGGCAGAAATCGTGGTTTTTGAGCGCTCGGGATACATCTCCTACGCCAACTGCGGACTGCCGTATTATATCGGGGATGTGATTACCGATGCCGAGGAGCTGACACTTCAGACTCCCGAAAGCTTTTACTCTCGCTTTCGTGTGGATATGAGGGTGCATCACGAGGTAACGGCAATTCATCCCGAAAAAAAGACGGTATCGGTCAAAAATTTGAAAACGGGGGAAGAATTTGAGGAAAACTACGATAAGCTCATCCTTTCTCCCGGAGCAAAGCCGACACAGCCTCGTTTTTCGGGGACGGAGCTTGACAAGGTGTTTACTCTCCGCACCGTAGAGGATACGCTTCG
>JAZNEJ010000010.1:0-44207 GCA_045588575.1 Eubacteriales bacterium
TAATTAGCCGCACTTTTCTTCGCTTATTCTTATTTATTCTTTTATATCTTCATCGAAATACCAAACGTTTGATATTTTAACCATTTTAAAGGTATCTGTTTCTTCGCTTTTTTCAGTAATGATTTTTATGGTAACAATTGCTTGTGTTTTATTTTCATTATATTTTTCACTGATAATTTGAATGTCAATATAATAATCTTCTAAAGCAACACCGAAAAAACCGGCAATAATATCCTCGGTAAACAAACCTTCCAAGCCGTTAAGTCCGGCTATGTTACCGGCAATGCCTGCAAAACCTTGTGCAAGCTTTAGCTGTAGCTTTATTTCTGCTTGTTGACTGGGCTTGAAGATTTTAACGATGCCGTCTAAATCTCTTTCGTTAAACGCTTTTTCAAATGTATTTAATGCCTTTTCCGGCCCTGATATTTGCATTTTTATATCGCATCCGACAAGAAGAAAAGTCATACAAAAAAATATCAGACACAAAAGAAAACAACTATATTTTTTCATGATTTCACCTTTTTTGAAATATTGTTTTAATATGTTTGCAAAATTTTTTACAATGAAATAATTAAGAACGAATCATTTTTACTATAGCACAAATCAAGGCTATGGGATAAGCAATCCAACCAACCAGCAATGCAATAATTGCTCTGATTAGAAAAGCGCAAATCATTATAGGTATGCTACCTAAAACAAGCCAACCGCCAATTATTTTGCCGCTGAATTCCCAACCGTAGGGAAGACCGGAAAAAAAGATGCCCAAGATTAAAACTGTTAAAAAATCAATGTTTGAAATTGTTATAAAGCCTAATACTATACCTATAGTCATGCCGACTAACCCTTTTATAATTAACTTAATTAAAATGTCTTTCTGCATAATAACTCCTCGTTTTAAGATAAATAGTCTTTAAGAATTTCGTATGCACTATTAATTTTTTGTGCATATTTAGTATCTGTTTCAGAAGCAATGTCTGGATGAAATGTTTTTATTAATCTATTTCGGTGGTTTTTGAGTTCTTCCAATGTAACTTTAGTTAAGTCGTCAACCATAAAAAGCGCCATTGCTTGTTGCAATTCATTTGTAGGGTTTGCAGAATTTGAAGAGCTGAATTCTTGCTCATCATTTATAACGGTAGCGTTACGCCAAGCAGATAAAAAATAGAATAAAAATTCACTCATGCCTTTTGGATTTTCATATTCAACTTTAGAACCGAAAAAGCTTGTTTTTGCTTTTGCTTTTACGTCTTTCGCAAGAACTTTTTCATAATAAAAATAAGGAATGTTCATTTTTATTTTAAAGAAAATTTTCCCGGTAACTTTGTCGCCAAACATACTTTCTTTTAACTCATCCGGAGAAAAAACCAAATCAAAATCATTGATATTGCTGAATTTTAAATATAGAGGTTCGGAAAATAATCCTGAATCAAAATAAAAAATTTCGTGCTCGGTATCAATGTGTAATGAATAGAAATCGTGATTTTCATTAAATAATTTACTTAATTCATTATTTGAGTATTCGATATATTTTTTTAATTCTCGATACTGTTCAAGGCTATAAGACGGAAGACATTTTTGTATATAACTCGGTATATCAGCAGTGCATTCGTAACAAAGATATTGTTCATCTGCAAGCTTAGTTCGCGTAAGAATATTTGTTTTTTTGCCACAATCAGCGCAATAAATTTCTTTAAAAAATCCCATATTTTATTTAATCATCCTTTGCTTTTTACAATAAAATTTTTCATGTTAAATAACAAAACCGCTTATTTTAAACCTTGTTTTCATTTATTGTTTTCTTATCTTTTTTTATAGCTTCAAGACCTGCGGAAATGGCTTGTCTGTAAAGTTCGGAATAAGAAAGATTATAATATTTTTCTTTTTTTAACTTTTCAAGTTGCTCTTTCAAGTCATCCGGTATTACAACTGAAATTTTGAACATGTTGCTCATAATTAACCCTCCTTTTGTTTTAAAAAAGCTTTATATTTCTTTTAGTTCATCACTGATGAACTAATCATATTATACACTAAGCCTGTTATATCGTCAATATAAATAATGACAAATTTTTAATTTATTCCTCTTTACATCAGTGATGCACCGTGCTATAATATAAAAGAATTATGTAGATTAACGAGGTGAATATAATGCCTACAAATAATCCGAGATTTTGCATTACCGTTTCGGAAAAAATGTTGCAAGAAATCGATAATTACCGATTTGAAAATCGTTTCAACAGCCGTTCTCAAGCTACTGTTGAGTTAATTAAACTTGGCATTAAAGCATTAAATAAAGAAAAACAAAAAGATAAAAAATAATTTTTTCTTTTATGGTATATGGTTCACCAAAAAAACCTGCCAATAGGCAGGTTTTTTGTTTTTTTTCTTGAAATTATGGATTTTGTATGTTATAATTAAACTAAGCAAAGCCCTATTTAAAAATAACTCACAAAAGAAAGGAACTGACAAAAAATGAAAAACGTTTTATTGAGAATTACATCTGTTTGTACTTTACTTGTAATGAGCATTTTGCTTGTTTCTTGTGCGCATACTTGCGATTTTTCTTCCGAATGGACTAAAGATGAAAATTTCCACTGGCATATATGTACTGCCGATGAAGAATGTACTGAAATTTCAGATAAAGCAGAACATAGTTGGAATGAAGGCGAAATTACCACAAAAGCAACTCAAGAAGCGGACGGTGTAAAAACCTATACTTGCACGGTTTGCGCTCAAACAAAAGAAGAAACGGTTATTTTTACCGGTATGAGCGAAACAGAATGGAATGCGGCCTTCGCTGCAGATTCATTTAAAAATTTTACTTATGCTGAAGTAGCAACAAGCGAAGCACCGGGTATGAACGTTACCGGTGAGGCTTTAATGAAATTCACAGAAGATAACGCTTATCAACAGTCAAAAATTGCAGGTGTGGTCAACGAAATGTATGCATCTACCAAAGATGAAGCTGTTAGCGTGAAAAATACTTTTATAAATTCACTTGCAGCTATGATAAACTATTCTGATTATAACTATGATGCCGAAACAAAAACATATAAAGCGAATAAAGAAATATATATTCAAAGCCTAAATGCGTCTACTGCTAACGTTACAATGAAATTTACCGACGGTAAGGTTTCCGAAATCGAATTTTCCGCTAATGTTGTAGTAAGCGGAATTGAAATGACTGCTACCTCAACTATATCCTTCTTTGATTACGGTACAACGGTTTTGCCGAGCAATACTCAAAATCGCATTTAATTTTGTTTTATGGTTTTTTAGTTTAACTACATGCAAACCGAGCTTTTTTGGCTCGGTTTGTTTTTTGAATAAAATTTTTTTAAAATTATTGACAAATTCGGCCGCATGTGTTAAAATATCTAAAATTATAATTAAAGGCAAAGACGGAGAACGGCATTTTACAGTGGCATAAAGAGAGCTGATGACGGTGGAAATTCGGCGGCAGAGTAAAATTGCTTCTCACTCCTGAGCTGCATCGCTGAAAATTACAGTAGGCGTTGACGTTTCCCGCGCGTTAAACGGTTTTTCTGCGGACGGTCTTCATTTTTGAGTCAACCGGCAGAAAATGAGGCAATATCAGTAATGATGTTGTGAATTTGGGTGGTAACACGAAAATTTTCGTCCCATAAAGCAATTGCTTTATGGGATTTTATTTTTATACGGAGAAAAGCTTATGGAAAAATTTGAATTGTTAGATATTACTTTGGGCGGAATGCTTGAAAAGGTTGCTTCGGAGCACCCTGATTCGCTTGCGCTCAAATATACCGACCGCGACTATTGCCGTACTTATAAAGAGCTTAACGAAGAGGTCGACAGAGTAGCAAAGGGTATGCTTGCAATGGGAATTAAAAAAGGCGACCATATTGCAATTTGGGCAACCAACATTCCCGAATGGCAAATTTCGCTTTATGCTGCGGCAAAAATCGGTTGCGTTTACGTAACCGTTAATACTGCATATAAGGTTTTCGAGCTTGAATATCTTTTGGAACAGTCCGATACTACTGCTTTAATTATGGCAGGCGGCTTTAAAGACGCAAATTATATTGAAATAGTAAACGACCTTTTTCCGAATTTGAAAGATTCCGATAAGGCAAATTTTCATTCCGATAAATTGCCGTTCCTCAAATATCTCATTTATTGCGGTGAGGAAAAAATCCCCGGAATGTATAACTACAATGAGCTTTACGACCTGGCGGAAAAAACCTCGGATGAAGAATATTTTGCGATAAAATCGAGCATTAAACCCGATGACGTTACCAATATGCAATACACCTCGGGAACAACAGGCTTCCCCAAGGGCGTTATGCTCACTCATAAGAATATAATAAACAACGGAAAATGCATAGGCGACGGAATGAAATTCACCGAAAACGATAAGCTTTGCGTTTGCGTTCCGTTTTTCCATTGCTTCGGCTTGGTTTTGGCAACAATGGCAAGCCTTACGCACGCAACGGGGATGGTGCCCATTGATTATTATCGTCCGATTAAAGTTTTGGAAGCGCTTGAAAGCGAAAAATGCACCGCAGTTCACGGCGTTCCCACCATGTTTATAGCAATGCTTGAGCATCCCGAATTTGCAAGATTTGATTTGTCGAATTTAAGAACGGGAATTATGGCAGGCTCGCCTTGTCCCATAAAGGTTATGCGCGAGGTTGTCGACAAAATGCATATGAAGGATATCGTAATAGTTTACGGTCAAACCGAGGCTTCACCCGGATGCACGATGACGACGACAACCGATTCGCTTGAACGCCGAGTTTCAACGGTTGGAAAACATTTCCCAGGTGTTGAAACCAAAATAGTTGACCCCGAAACAGGTGAGGAGCTCCCCAAAAATACCCCCGGAGAATTCTGTGCGAGGGGTTACAACATAATGAAAGGCTATTACAAGATGGAAGAAGCAACCAAGCAGGCAATAGATGCTGAAGGTTGGCTTCACACGGGCGATATAGCCACCGAGGACGAAGAAGGATATTACAAAATAACCGGCAGACTTAAAGACATGATAATAAGAGGCGGAGAAAACATTTATCCCAAGGAAATTGAGGAATTTCTCTACACTCATTCGAAAATTAAAGACGTGCAGGTAATAGGCGTTCCTTCAAAGGTTTACGGCGAAGAAATTTGCGCTTGCATTATTCTCAAAGAAAACGAAAGTTTAACCGAAGAAGAAGTTAAAGCATACGTTAAAAGCAATATGGCAAAACATAAGGTTCCCAGCTATGTTTGGTTTGTTGAAGGCTTCCCGATGAATGCGGCAGGCAAAATTCAAAAATTTAAATTAAGAGCCGATGCAACCGAAAAATTCAACCTCGGTGAAGCGGCAAAGATAGAAACCGCATAATAAATAAAAAATAAGCTCCTTTTGCTAAAAATATTTATAAATATTTCGCAAAAGGAGTTGTTTTATTTTGGAAAAAGTATTATAATATTAAAATAATAACGGAAAACCTTGGAGGACTTATAATGAACGAGGTAGTAAACAAAGTTAAAGAATACAAAGCGGCGGTAAAGGAACTTAAACCCTTCGATTTGGGATGCTGTTTCCCCAGCCTTAAGGAAGATTCGCTTTACCCCTTCGGAACTCCCGATGAGATTATAGCAGGTCTTGAAAAATACGGCATTGAAAAGGCTGCTTTTTGGGATTATAACTGCCTTCACATTTCGCCCTTGGCAGGAAACGAGCAGGCAATAGAAAAAATAAAAGGTCATGATAATTGCTATTTATGCGCGGTTTTGGGCCCCGATATAGATGCAAAACCCGGAATGCTTGAGGAAACCCTCGATTATTATCAGGCAAACAAGCTCGTTGCGGCAAGAATGTTCCCTACAAGACATAATTTCTCTATGCAGGATTGGTGCGTAGGCAATATTTTAAAAGAGCTTGAAAAGAGAAATATTCCGCTTATTTTCTGGCATACCGAGGTAAATTGGGATACTGTTGCGAGCGTTGCACAAAGATATCCTAACCTTAAAATTATCGTGGAAGCTATTGAGAAAAAGATGATTTACCACGCAAGAAGCCAAATGATGCTCACGAGAAACTTTAAAAACGTTTTCTTTGCATCTTATAACCTTGCACAGTACACTTATCTCGATACGGTAGATACCGAAAATAACTGCAAATACGTTCTTGCAACAAACTATCCTATGTCCGACCCGAATATGAGCTTTGGAATTATAACCGAGGCGCATCTTTCGAATAAAGTTAAGGAATATATTTGCCACGGCTTTGCCGATTCATTATTAAAATAAGATTGGAACTGAAGACATGTCTAAAATTAATTTTTTGGGAATGGATTACGGCGCGGGAAGCGGCAGAGGAATGCTCGGAAGCTTCGACGGAAACCGTATTGAACTCAAAGAAATAAACAGATTTTTTAATAACCCCATCCCCGACGGAGCCGAAGGGCTTTATTGGGATATAAACAAGCTTTATAATGCAATGAAGGACTCTCTTTTTACCCTTAAAAAAGAGGGTGTTGAAATTGCATCTGTTGCGATAGACACTTGGGCGCAGGACTACGGCGTTATAGGTAAAGACGGTAAGCTTGTTTGCAATCCTTACAGTTACAGAACTCCCTTTTTCTCAAAGGGTTTTGAAAAATTAACCGCAAAGCGCTCTGTTTTTGAATTGTTTGAAAAGACGGGCGTTGTTGCGTCGCAGGTTACAACTCTTTCTCAGCTTCTTGCTATGAAAGAGGTAAGACCCGATTACGTTGAGGGCAAAGAAATTCTCTTTATGGCAAACCTCTTGGGCTATTTGCTCACGGGTGAAAAATGCTGCGATTGTTCGGTTCCGTCAATGTCTATTATGTTTGATAACGATAATCTCGTTTGGCACGATGAAATATTAAATCTTTACGGAATAGATAAAAACATTCTTCCCAAAATGGCGCTTCATTGCACCAAAACGGGAAAAATAGCCGATAAAGAGCTCGTTGAAGCAGGCTTTGGCAACGTACCGCTTATTTCTGTTGCTCATCACGATACCGTTTCGGCTTTCTCCACCATTGAAGCGCTCGGAAGAGGCAACGATACCGTTTACATAAGCTGCGGAACGTGGACCGTTTTGGGTATTCCCGTTGAAAAACCCGTTAAAACCGCAGAAGCCTTTAATGCGGGCCTTTGCAATGAAATGGGTATCAACGGAAGAATTTATCTTGCGAAAAACCTCACAGGTATGTGGATAGAGCAGGAATGCCAGCGCTATTGGAGAGAAAAAGGCGTTGCGCTTGATTATAAGCATCTTGACGAATACGTTGAGTTCAAGAGTAAGGATGATATTATCATCGACACTCAGCTTCCCATCTTTGCAACCGTTGGAAATATGCCCGAAAAAATACAGCAATACTGCAAAGAAACCGGTCAAAGAGTGCCTGAAACCGTTGAAGATATCTTTGCCGCAATAATGCATAATATGGGCAGAGACTATGCGAAAGCAATAAAAGAAATGCTTAAATTCACTCCCGTTGAAGCCAAGAGAATTCAGGTTGTGGGCGGCGGTGCTAAAAACAAACCTCTCGCACAGTTCCTTGCAAGAGAAACAGGGCTTCCCGTTTACGTTGGTCCGGTTGAAGCAACAGTTACGGGAAATATTATTTCTCAGTTGGTTGCCGCAGGCGAAATCGACAAGATGTCGGATGCTAAAGAAATTATAAACAACAGCTTCGATATTAAAGAAATAAAATAATTTCAAAATAATTTTGATTGCCGCCCTTTCAAAAGGGTGGCAATCTCTTTTATTCTCACTTATTTTATTAAAAATCTCTTAAATTCTCCAATATTCGTTTGATTTTTATAGAATAAAGTGTTATAATATTATAATAATATTTTAATTTAAATATATTTATTGGTTAATTGGAAGGAAATCCGTTATGTTTTTAAATAAAGACTGGAAAGAATATAGCGTTATAGATGCATCTGATGGGCGCAAGTTAGAGGCGTGGGGCAAATATATCCTTTCAAGGCCCGACCCTCAAATAATTTGGCAAGGCAAAAAAAGCGCCGAATGGAAAAAAGCAAATGCAGTTTATAACCGTTCGGCATCGGGCGGCGGCTCGTGGGATATTAAAAATCTTCCTGAGGTATGGCAAATTCACTATAAGCAGCTTACCTTCAATTTAAAACCTATGAGCTTTAAACATACCGGCGTTTTTCCCGAACAGGCAGTAAACTGGGATTACATTTACAACACGATAAAAAACGCAAACAGAAAAATAAAAGTTTTAAATCTTTTTGCATATACCGGAGCCGCAACACTTGCGGCGGCATCGGCAGGAGCCGAGGTTTGCCACGTTGACGCTTCAAAGGGAATGGTTTTATGGGCAAAGGAAAACGCAATCTCATCGGGGCTCGGAGAGGCTCCCATAAGATATATCGTTGACGATTGTGTTAAATTTGTTGAAAGAGAAATAAGACGAGGCAAAAAATACGACGCAGTTATTTTAGACCCGCCCTCTTACGGCAGAGGACCAAACGGAGAGGTTTGGAAGCTTGAAGACCAAGTTTATAAATTGCTTGCGTTGCTCAAGGGTGTTATTTCCGATGAACCGCTTTTCATTCTTTTAAATTCCTATACGGCGGGCCTTTCGGCAGAAACAATGAAAACAACCTTAATTGCGGCAATGGAGCCGGAGTTTACGGGTGAGTGCGAAGCAGGCGAGCTTTTGCTTCCCATTAAAAACAGTAAGCTAAACCTTCCGTGCGGAAGCACAGCAAGATATCTCTTAAAAAGAAAGACTTGATTAAATGGCAATAATTAAAACGGAAAATCTTTGCTTTTCTTACGATGAAGAAAACAAAACGCAAACACTTAAAAATATAAACCTCGAAATAGAAGAAGGCGAGTTCGTTGCAATTCTCGGACATAACGGTTCGGGCAAATCAACTCTTGCAAAACACTTTAACGGAATTTTAATTCCCACCTCGGGTAAGGTTTATATCGACGGAATGGATACCGCCGACGAAACCAAGTTAAAAGATATAAGAAGAACAGCGGGAATGGTTTTTCAAAATCCCGATAACCAAATAGTTGCATCAATCGTTGAAGAGGACGTTGCTTTTGCTCCCGAAAATTTGGGAATTCCCGCAGAGGAAATAAGAAAAAGAGTCGACGAGGCTTTGGAAACGGTTGGAATGACGAAATATAAAAATCATTCCGCAAGCTTGCTTTCGGGCGGACAAAAGCAAAGAGTTGCAATAGCGGGCGTTTTGGCTATGCATCCCAAATGTATAATTATGGACGAACCTACCGCAATGCTCGACCCCGAGGGCAGAAAAGACGTAATGAAAACCATTAAAAAGCTCAATGCGGAAAAGATAACCGTAATTTTAATAACACACTATATGAACGAAGCCGCAATGGCAAAAAGAGTAATCGTTATGAATAAGGGTGAGGTAATGCTTGATGAAACACCGCATTACGTTTTTCAAAACGCAGGTCTTTTAAAAAGCATAGGGCTTGACGTTCCCGAATCAACCGAGCTTATGTTCAAATTAAGAGAAGCGGGCATTAAGGTTCCGCTTGCAGTAATAAACGAAGACGAATGTGTAAAGGCAGTCAAAGAGTTGTTGGAGGAAAACCGTGAGTCAAATAGAAGTTAAAAATATAATAACGCGCTACGGTGAAGATACTCCTTTTGAAATCACTGCTTTAAATGGAGTTTCCTTCGAAATAGAAAAAGGCGAGTTTATAGGTTTAATAGGGCATACCGGCTCGGGTAAATCAACCTTGCTTCAATGCCTTAACGGTCTTATTAAACCACATTCGGGCGATATTTTTATAGATGGCGTTAACATTTGCGAAAAAGGAAACAATAAAGGTCTTTGCTTTAAGGTCGGTCTTGTTTTTCAATATCCCGAGCATCAGCTTTTTGAAGAAACGGTCTATAAAGATATAGCTTTCGGCCCGAAAAATATGGGGCTTTCCGATGCGGAAATAAACGACCGAGTAAAAGAAGGTTTGGCTTTCACAGGTCTTAGCGATGAAATTTTAGAAAAATCGCCCTTTGAGCTTTCGGGCGGACAAAAAAGAAGAGTTGCGTTTGCGGGAGTAATTGCAATGCGTCCCGAAATTTTAATTTTAGACGAGCCTGCTTCGGGACTTGACCCTGCGGGCAGAGACAGCATTTTGGCAAACGTAAGAGAATACCATAAAAAAGAAGGAAAAACGGTAATTCTCACCTCGCACAATATGGACGACGTTGCCAAAAACTGCGAAAAGGTTTTGGTTTTAAATAACGGCAAGGTTGAAATGATGAAAAAGGTTTCGGAAATTTTTTCCGATGCCGAGCGTCTTAAAGCAATAGGGCTGGACGTTCCCATGCTTACCTCCGTTTTTAACGAGCTTCGCAAAGAGGGTTATAAGTTAAACGGAAATATCTACACCGTAGCTCAAGCGGTTGATGAAATCGTAAAGGCTTTGAAGGGCGGTGGGGAAAATGCTTAAAGACATAACCATCGGTCAGTTTTTCCCCGGAAATTCCTTTATTCATAAAATGGACCCGAAAGCAAAAATAATTCTCACCGTTCTTTATATGGTTATTTTGTTTACTGCAAAAAATATTTTAACCTTTGCGGCGGTTATAATTTTTTCGGGAATTTTAGTGGCAATTTCCAAAATTTCTCCCAAGCTTATATTAAAAGGCTTAAAGCCCATTATCTTTATTATCGTTTTTACAACGGTGCTTAATATTTTCTACGTAAAGGGAACACCCATTTTCCCAAACGCCGAAATATTCGGCTTAAAGATAACAATTTCGTGGGAAGGTGTAATAACCGCCGTGCTTATGGCGCTTCGAATAGTAATTTTAATTGTTACAACGTCGCTTCTCACGTATACAACCTCTCCCATAGCGCTTACCGACGGAATAGAGAGATTATTAAATCCGCTTAAAGCAATTAAGGTGCCGGTTCACGAGTTTTCTATGATGATGACTATTTCGCTTCGCTTTATTCCCACTCTCATTGACGAAACCTCGAAAATAATAGCGGCTCAAAAATCAAGAGGTTCCTCGCTTGAGGACGGCGGAATAATAAAGCGTGCAAAAGCAATGATTCCCATTTTGGTTCCGCTTTTCGTATCGGCTTTCAGAAGAGCCGAAGAGCTTGCAACTGCAATGGAGTGCAGATGCTATGCGGGCGGCGAGGGAAGAACGAGATTAAAGCAATACAAGATGCATAAAAGAGATTATATTTCGCTTATTATTTTAACTTTACTTTTTGCGGCTGTAATTACGTCAAATATTTTACTCGGAGATTTTATTTTCAGTTTGTGAGGTGAAAAACGGTGACCAAAAATTATCTGCTTCATATACGTTTTAACGGTGAAAATTATCATGGCTGGCAAAAGCAGAAGAATGCCGTTACCGTTAGTGAAACCTTAGAAGACAAAATATTTGAAATAACGGGAAAAAGAGTTTCGTTAAAGGGCTGTGGAAGAACCGATAGCGGCGTTCACGCCTATAACTACTACTGCAATTTTCATTCCGATATAACCATTGCTCCGGAAAATCTCAAAAACGCTCTTAACACCGTTTTGCCGAAGGATATTGCAGTTATTAACGCCGAATATGCGGCTGATGATTTTCATGCGAGGTTTTCGGCAACCTCAAAGGAATATATTTATAAAATTTATCCTTCGAGAGTGCATAATCCGTTTTATGAAAAACGGGTTTTAAATTACAAATATTCACTTGATATAAATAAGCTTAACGAAGCGGCAAGACTGTTTTTGGGCACACACGATTTTACGTCTTTTTCCGCATCGGGAAGCTCGGTTAAAGATAAAGTGAGAACGATTTACGAATCGGAATTCACCAAGGAAAACGACCTTATAGTTTACCGCGTTAAAGGAAACGGCTTTTTATACAATATGGTTAGAATTCTCGTTGGAACTGCGCTTAAATATAACGAGAACAAAATAACCTTAGAGGAAATTGAAAGCCTGTTCACAGTTTCGCAAAGAAGCCTTGCAGGTAAAACCGTTGGCGGCGAAGGTCTTTATCTTAACGAGGTTTATTACGGGGAGGAAACTAAATGAACGAAAACAAGCGTTTTGAAAACGAGAATATTCTTCCCGATGAAACAACACTTTTTAAAGATGACCAAAAGCTTGAAAACGATGTAACCGTATTAAAAAAACAAATGCCCATAGTTAAAAAAATTCGCATAGTTATTATTTTAATAATAGCGTTGCTTCTCGGTGTTTTACTTATAAGCTACGGGCAAAAAATAAATATAGATAATATGAGGCGTCTTTTCGTTAAAATACAGTATAATTTCAGCACCGATAAAACGCCGCTCGGCACCTTTGATTTCAAAGATTCCGAAGATAAAAAAATAATTTCCTATAAAGACGGAATTGCAGTTTTATCGGGAGGCTCTTTAACGGTTTACGACGACAGAGGCTATAAGCTTTCGGAAAACGATGCCGTATATAAAACTCCTATGCTTTCAAGCTCGGGCAAATATATTTTAAGCTATGACCTCGGCGGAGACGCTCTTAAAATAAGCAACAGCTTTGAAACCGTTTTTGAATATAAGTCCGATAAAGCAATAACCTATGCATCAATTGGAAAAGGAAATCATCTTGCGGTTGTAAGCTATGCCGACGATTATAAAAACAAGGTTACGGTATTTGATACCGCTTTTTCCGAGATATATACCTTTTATCAGTACGACAGATACATAACGGCGGCAGAAACCTCACCCGATAATAAAACGCTGGCGATTATAACGGTTTCACCGAGCGGCGCAGAAATGAAAGGCGAGCTGCTGTTATACAAATATAAAACCACCGAAAGTTATTTTTCATATGATTTCGGAGAGGAATTTCCTCACACGCTTTTTTATAAAGAAAACGGAACAATTTGCGTTATAACCGATAAAAGCATAGTATTCTTTTCTAAAGAGGGCAAAGAACTTTCACGTCTTTCGATTGACGGCAAACGAATATTAAGCGTTTCTCAAAATAATTCAAAACTCACGGCAATTGCCATTGCGCCCGAAAATTCAAACCAAACGGAGATTACCGTTTTTTCAGATAACGGAGAAGCTGTTTTAAAACACAAAACCGAAGAGAACGTTTCTGTTTCGGTTTCAAATAACGTTCTTTGGGGCATTACTCAAACCAATTATTTTTCAACAAATATTTCAGACGGTAAAACGGTAGTATATCCTCAAAATGAATTTGAAAAAATCGTTGCGTCGGGGCAAAACGTTTTTCTTATAAAATCGGGCGCCGGAAAAGTAAACGAGGTAAAAAAATGAATTGGATATTAGATGGAATAATTTTGGTAATAGTTGTTGTGTTTGTAATTATTTTCGCAAAAAAAGGGCTTATGAAAGCGATTTTCAGCTTGCTTTCGGGAATAATTGCAGTTGCAATTGCCATAGGAGTTTCCGGCCCTGCTTCCGAGCCTATTGAAGCTTTAATAGGGCCTTCAATAGAAAATTTCGTTGAGCAGTCTTTTTCGCAGTCGGCAGAGGAATATGCCGAAGAAAACAATAAAGGCAGCTTAAACGCCGATGATTTTTCGAAAATAATAGACGAAGCCACGGGTAAGCTTGGCGGATTTATCTCGGCACTTGGAATAAAAAGCGAGGATATTAAAAATCAAGTTGAAGGAATAGGCTCAAACATTAAAGAGTGGACGAAATCTCTTGCCGAAAACGTTGCTCACGGAATTTCGGTTACAATAGCCTTTATTTTGGTCTTTGTTTTAGCGCTGGTCGGCTTAAAGCTTATCGCCGCGCTAATAGATAAAATATTCGGGCTTCCCGTTTTGAGCCAGCTAAACCGTCTTGGCGGCGCGTTGCTCGGCCTTGTGTTCGGTTTGGTGGCATCGCTTGTCTTTACGTCGTTTTTTAAACTTATTGCACCGTCGATTATCGATAATGAGGGTAATCCCGTTGTTTCACAACAGCAAATAGATAACACTTATCTTTTTAAAAACTTTTACAATTTTAATTTCTGATAAAGGTGAGAAGAATGAAAAAAATAATGACAGTTCCAAACGTAATAACTTTTGTAAGACTTTTTCTTGTTCCGGTTTTTGCAATACTCTTTTTTGCTTTTCCCGAAATGAGATATCTTGCGCTTATATGCTTTATAGTCGCCTGCATTTCGGATATTGCCGACGGATATATTGCGAGAAAATACAATATGGTTTCCGAAATAGGTCAAGTGTTAGACCCGTTTGCTGATAAACTTATGTATATCACCGTTGTTTTTTGCCTTGTATATACTGCAAGAATAAATTTTTGGCTCTTCTTAATATACATGACAAAAGAACTTGTAATGATTATTGCTGCGGCAATAATGTTTGAAAAAGACGACCATACAATTCCTGCAAAATGGTACGGTAAGCTTTCAACCGTTTTATTCTTCTTGGTAATAGTTGTTGCAATAGTTTGTCCTGAAAGCTGGATTTTCTGGGTTAATATTGCATATTGCGTTGTTTTGTTAATTTCAATTTACGCTTTTGTTGAATACGGCATTGAATATTTGAAGTTTAAAAAGAGCAAGAAAAACGAGAGCGGCAAATAAGAGGTAGAACTATGATTTGTGTTAAATGTAAAAAACGAACTGCGGTTGTTTTTGTTTCGCGTCCTCAACCGAACGGCGAAGTTAAAAATGAAGGATATTGCTTGGTTTGCGCAAAAGAGCTTAAATTAGCTCCGGTTGACGACCTTATGAAGCAAATGGGAATTACCGATGACCAGCTTGAGTCCATTTCCGATGAAATGACCGAATTTGCAAGTCAAATGGAACAGGAAGGCTTTGTTCCCGGCGGCGCAGCTTCAATGAATCTTTTTAACAATATTCAAATGGACGCAACTGAGGATGATAAAAAATCCCAAAAAGGAAAAAAAGATAAAAAGAATAAAAATAACGAGCCGGAAGAAAAGAAAACCAAATTTCTCTCGCTTTACTGCCAAAATTTAAACGAAAAAGCGGCTGCGGGCAAGTTCGATAAAATTATCGGACGTGATAAAGAACTTTTAAGAGTAATTCAAATTCTTTCGAGAAGAACGAAAAACAATCCTTGTTTAATAGGCGAGCCCGGTGTAGGCAAAACTGCAATAGCGGAAGGTCTTGCCATTAAAATAGTTGAGGGCAAGGTTCCCGCAAAGCTTGCCGATAAAGAGGTTTGGCTTTTGGATTTAACCGCTCTTTTGGCGGGCACACAGTTCAGAGGTCAGTTTGAAAGCCGAATAAAAGGCCTTATTGAAGAGGTTAAGAGCTTAGGAAACGTTATATTGGTAATTGATGAAGTGCATAATCTTGTGGGCACCGGTGATGCCGAAGGCTCTATGAATGCTGCCAATATGTTAAAGCCGGCTCTTTCAAGAGGCGAAATTCAGGTAATTGGCGCAACAACCTTAAATGAATACAGAAAATATATTGAAAAAGATGCCGCGCTTGAAAGACGTTTTCAATCGGTTATGGTTGAAGAACCCAGCCTTGAGGACGCCGAAAAAATTATTGCCGGTATAAAAGAATATTACGAAAAATTCCACGGTCTTAAGCTTCCCATGCAACTTGTTAAAAAAGCTGTAATTTGGAGCGAAAGATTTATAAACGACAGATATTTGCCCGATAAGGCAATCGACTTAATAGATGAAGCCTGCTCTGCGGCAGGTCTTAACAAAAAAGAAATTGATGAGCTTTTTAAAATAAGAAAAGAAATAAAGGCTCTCGAAGAAAAAATAATTGAGCTTGAAACTCCTTCGGAAGAAAATTCGGAGCTCGATTATGAAAAAATAACAAAAGCAAAAGCCGAGCTTGTTAAAAAACAGGTTAGTGAAAAGAAACTTGCCGAAACGGTTGACGGCTTTGAGGTAACCGAAGAGGACCTTGCAAACGTTATTGAGCTTTGGACGGGTATTCCCGCAAAGAAAATAAGCGGCGGCGAGCTTGCGGCACTATCTAAACTTGAAGAAAATCTTAAAGCCAAAATAATAGGTCAAGATTACGCCGTTGAAGCAATTTCAAAAGCTGTAATCAGAGCCAAGGCTGCTTTAATTCCGCGTCAGCGTCCCGTATCGTTTATTTTTACAGGCCCTTCGGGCGTTGGCAAAACCGAACTTACAAAAACTCTTGCAACCGAGCTTTTTGACCTTCCCGATTCGCTTTTGCGCTTCGATATGTCGGAATTTATGGAAAAGCACGCCGTTTCAAGACTCATTGGCTCGCCTCCCGGATACGTTGGCTACGACGAAGCAGGCCAGCTCACCGAAAAAATACGACGCCGTCCTTATTCGGTAATTCTTTTCGATGAAATTGAAAAAGCACATCCTGAGGTTTTAAATATCTTGCTTTCAATTTTAGACGAAGGCAGAATAACCGATGCTCACGGCAGAAGCGTTGACTTCCGTCATACCATAATTATAATAACTTCAAACGCGGGCTCGGAAATTAAAGGGCAGGGCATTGGTTTTAACAAATCAACCGCCGATTTGTCAAGAGAAAAGGCGGAAAAATCGTTAAAATCGTTTATGCGCCCCGAATTTCTTAACAGAATAGACGAAATTATAGTTTTCGACCCGTTAAAGCATGAGGATTTCGATAAAATAGCAGAGCTTATTTTAACCGAGCAGAAAAATGCTCTTAAAGAAAAAGGCATTGAGCTTTGCTGGACCGAAGACGTGGTTAAACTCCTTTCCGATAAATCATACAGCGAGGAATACGGAGCAAGAAATACGAGAAGAACGGTCCTTAAAGAGATAGAAAATCGCCTTATAGATGAGCTTTTAAGAATAGGCGAAACCTTTACCAAGGCAAGCTTCTCAGTGAATAACGGAGAAATAACCCTCAAAACAGAATGAAGTGATTTTTAAAATGAATAATCCTCTTTTAAAAAGGCAAAAGGCATTTTCGTTTTCAAATATTCCGTCGTGGCAACAATATATCTACTTGTTTTTAATAAGCTTTGCGGTAACTGCTGCCTTTATAGTTCCTGCAATGATATTCGACGGGGGAGTATTTACCTTTTACGGAGATTATAACGTTCAGCAAATACCGTTTTGGTATGAAGCCCACGAGGCTGTTAAAAGCGGCGAAATTTTTTGGAACTGGAATTCCGATTTGGGCGTTAATTTTATAGGCTCCTACTCCTATTATATGCTTGGAAGTCCGTTTTTTTGGATTTCGCTGATTTTCCCAACCGATTGGCTTCCCGTTGTAATGCCTGCTCTTTTGTGCCTTAAATTTGCAATTTCGGCGGTAACCTCGTTTGCATATCTTAAACTGTTTGCGAAAAACGTAAACAACGCTGCATTGGGCGCTATTATGTATGCTTTTTGCAGCCATATGGTTTACAGCATCTTTTTCTACCAGTTTAACGAGGTATATGCATTCTTTCCGTTAATGCTTTACGGTTTAGAGGTTTTAATACAAAAAAAGCGACGCGGATTTTTTGCGCTCGGAATAGCTCTTTGCCTGCTTTGCAACTATTATCTTTTTGTTGCAGAGGTAGTGTTTATAGTAATTTACTTTTTTGTGCGTCTTTTATCGGGTTGTTGGAAAGAAACCTTTGATTTAAAAACCTTTCTTTCCCTTGCGCTTGAGGTGGTTTTGGGATGCGGAATGGCTCTGTTTATTGCGCTTCCCGCAATTTACGTAACTGCGCAGGTTCCGAGAGCAAGCTGGAAAATAAGCGGCTGGAATATGTTGATTTTCAATAAAACGCAAATCTATCCCAATATTTTCACCGCATTTTTCACCCCGCCCGACCTTCCTGCAAGACCTCTTTTTTACCCCGAAATAGATACGAAGTGGTCGTCGGTTGCTTGTTGGCTTCCGCTTTTCTCGGCAACGGGTGTAATTTGTTATTTAAGACGTTCAAGAAAAAAAGATTGGTTGCAAAGACTTTTAATAATTCTTTTGGTTTGCACTGTTGTACCTGTTTTAAATTCGGTCTTTCAGCTTTTCTCGTCAAGCTATTATACGAGATGGTATTTTATGCTTGCACTCATGTTTGCACTTGCCACCGTTTTTGCATTGGAAAAATGCTCCGACGGAGAGTGGAAGGGCGCATTTAAGATAAACCTTGCCGCAACGGCACTGCTCACCTTGCCGGTTGGACTTCTTTTCAAAAACGTAAAAGAAGGAAAAGACCTAGGATTTTATATAGGTCAGGCAGAGGGCGGAACCATAAATAAAATAATTGAAGGAATAGGTGATTTTTATAAGGAATACGGCCTTATAAAATATCCCGAAAAATATTGGGCGTATATTGCAATAATCGCAATTTGCATAATACTTACGGGCCTTCTCATTTTCGTAATAAAAAGAAAAAGTCCGGCGTTTTTCAAATCAGCGCTTTTAATTCTTTGCGGAGTTTGCGTCCTTTACGGAAACGTTTATATCTTTTTTGGCAAAAGCTATGATATAACTAACCGAAAAAACGGAACGCAACCTAGCTTTATTGAACAAAATATTATAAACCGAAATGATTTTGAGCTTCCCGAACACGAGGACGCTTACGTGAGGGTGGATACTCCCAAGGATAACCGAGAAAATCAAGGTTTAATGCTCGGCGTTCCGTCAATAAGATTTTTCCATACCGTCGTTCCCGAATCTATAACGAGATTTTACGAATCAATCGGAAGCACAAGAACGGTTAGAAGCGAGCCCGACCCGAGCCTTATTTGGCTTCGTTCTTTCCTTTCGGTAAAATATATGATAGACACCAAAAACAACGCTTCACCCGGTTGGTATGGTTTCAAATACGTTGGAAAGAGCGCTGAAATAAGCATTTGGGAAAACGAAAACTATATTCCCATAGGATTTATTTACGATAAATATATCACTTTGGAAAAATATGAAAAAACCGATAAGGAATATCGTGACAGATTACTTTTACAAGGAATTTTGTTAAGCGACTCGCAAATAGAAAAATATTCCGAAATTTTAACCGAATACACCGCAAGCAACATATATCTTAATTCCGATATGGAAGCAGCGTGTGATGCTCGCCGTGAGAAAACGGTAAATAATTTTGAATACGATTCAAGAGGCTTTAAATGCGATATTAACCTTGAAAGCAAAAATCTCGTATTCTTCTCAATTCCTTACGAAGACGGTTGGACTGCTTACGTAAACGGAAAACAGGTTGAAATCGAAAGAGTTAACGTTGGATTTATGGCGGTTTTGTGTGAAGCGGGAGAAAACAATATAGAATTTAAATTTATGCCCGTGGGATTAAAAACAGGCGTTTTGCTTTCGGGTATATCAATAGTAATTTTTGCAGTATATCTCATTGTTTTTGCTGTTATAAACAAAAAGAAAGAACCTTATGAGCTTGTTTATTCAAAGCCTGCCGTAATTGAAAAAGAAGAAAGCTTAACCGGTTGTGTTAACGAAATAATGAAAGAAATAGACGTTCAAAAGGAGGAAAATTCCGATGATTAAAAGCATGACGGGATTTGGAAGAGGAATATACGACGGAGAAAAACGAACGGTTACCGTTGAAATAAAATCGGTAAATCACCGCTTTTTAGATTTTAATTTAAAAATTTACCGTGTTTATTCCAAATTCGAGGACAAAATAAAGGCAATAGTTTCAAAGGCCGTTTCGAGAGGTAAAATAGACGTTTACGTTTCGGTTGTTAATAAAAGGGAAGACGGTCTTACCGTAAGCCTTGACTATTCACTTTTAAACGGTTATTTAAACGCTTATAAAACCTTAAAAGAGGAATACGGCTTAAAAGACGATATTTCGGTAATGAGTGTTGCAAGAAATTCCGACCTTTTCACAGTTAACAAAACGGAAGAAGAGGACGAAGAAGTTTTTGCCGATATAGAAAAAGCTCTTAAAACTGCCCTTGATGAGTTTACTGAAATGAGAAAAATCGAGGGCGAAAGACTTTGCGAAGATATTAAAGGCTATTTAGAGAAGCTTGAAGCAAACAAAGATAAGTTAAAGCTTCTTTCTCCGGAAAGCGTTAATCTTTACAGAGCTCGTCTTGAAGAAAAAATGAAGGAGCTTTTGGCTGATGCTCACATCGACGAGGCAAGAATAATAACCGAAACGGCAATATTCGCCGATAAGGTTGCCGTCGACGAAGAGATGGCAAGGCTTGAAAGCCATTTTAAGCAGTTTAGAGATATGCTTGAAAGCAAGGTGCCGATAGGCAAAAAAATGGATTTCTTAGTGCAGGAAATCAACCGAGAAATAAATACAACGGGCTCAAAATCGGCAAGCTTGGAAATGAGCAAAACCGTTGTTGAAATGAAATCGGAACTTGAAAAAATAAGAGAACAAATTCAAAACGTTGAGTAAGGGGGAGAAAAATGAAATTTATAAGCATTTATCATGGAAATCTTATAGCGGCCGACAGAGTAATTGCCGTTTTAAATCCGCAAAGCTCTCCCGTTAAGAGAATGGTTCAAACCGCAAGAGATGAAAAACGTCTTATAGATGCTTCCGGCGGCAAAAAAACCAAATCGGTTTTGGTAACCGATAGCGACCACGTAATTTTATCGAGCCTTCAAAGCCAAACTCTTTCAAAAAGGCTTTCCGATATTGAAGTAGATGCTTCGGAGGATGAAGAAGATGAGTAAAATATTTGTTATTTCAGCTCCTTCGGGCACAGGAAAAGGAACGGTAATAAAAGAAATTTTAAAAAGAGATGAAAGCATCTACTTTTCCGTTTCAATGACAACGAGAGCCATGCGAAACGGAGAACAGGCAGGCGTTGATTACCATTACGTTTCCAAGGAAGAATTTTTAAATAAGCTTGATGAAGGAAAAATTCTTGAATATACCGAATTTTGCGGCAACTACTACGGAACCCCGCTTGATATTCTTCAAGAAAAGCTTAAAGAAGGAAGAAACTGCATTTTGGAGCTTGACGTAATCGGCGCCGAGAACGTTAAGAAAACGCATCCCGATATGGTTTCAATCTTTATGGCACCGCCATCAAAAGAAATTTTGGAAAAAAGACTAAGAGGCAGAGGCACCGAAAGTGAGGAAGACGTAAAAAAACGTCTTGCCGAAGCCGAAAGAGAGTTAGACGAGCAGTCTAAATTCGATTATGTTGTTATTAACGACGACCTTATGAAAGCAGTTTTAGATATTGAAAAAATTATTAAAGAAGAGGTAGAAGAAAAATGAAATTTCAGGCACTTAACAAACTTATAAAAGGCAATCAAACCAAATATTCACTCGTAATTGCAGCTTCTAAAAGAGCAAGAGCAATATCCGATAAATCTCTTGAAGAGGGCAAGCCTTTAACCGAAAAACCCATTATGATGGCATTGGGTGATATTGAAGAGGGCAAAGTAAGCTATAAAACCGAAGAATAATTTTACTTAAAAACGAGGTAGTGAAATGCATAAAACGGCATCCGTTGCAGTAGCGGATATGACGAGTCAAAACGATAAGCTTTTTGACTATTATATTCCCACAGAGCTTGACAGTTGTGTCAAGCCGGGTGCTTTTGTGCTTATTTCGTTTGGAAAATCCAACCGAAAGACTAAAGGCGTTGTTTTGGAGGTTAAGGAAACCGAAGCCGAAAGAAGCTTAAAGCCTGTTTTATCGGTGCTTGATAACGGCGCGATTTTGTCCGACGAAGCAATAAAAATAACGCATTATATTCAAAAAAGATGCTTTTGCACCTATTACGATGCCGCAAAACTTTTAATCCCATACGGTTGCAACTATAACCTTGAGGAAATGCTTTCGGCAAGACCGGCAACAGAGGGGCTCGCGCAGTTATCACCGCTTGAAGAAGATATTTACGCCTTTGTTTCTTCAAAGGAAAAGCCCGTTTCGGTAAGTAAGATTATTGAAAGCTACGGCGATAGCGCAAGACTTGTTTTGGGCAGCCTAAAATCAAAGGGATATTTGCAAAGTGAACGCATAGCAAAGAAAAACGTTTCCGATTTAACGGTTAAAATAATTTCTTTGGCAATAAACGAAAGAGAATATTCCGAGCTTATAAAAAGAAAATCGCTTGGCAATAAACAGCTTGCGCTTTTGGAATTTCTAAATGAAAACAAAGAGGTTTCGGTTAAAGAGGCGTGCTATATGACGGGCGCTTCAGCGCAAACCGTTAATTCTTTTATAAAAAAAGGAATAATAAACCTTAAAATTGAGGAAATATATCGCTTGCCGCAAATAAACGAAACGGAAGAAAAAGGAGAAATTCTTTTAAACGAAAGTCAGCAAGAGGTTTATAATGAAATTTCTTCCTCTTTGGGCTTTTCTCCATTCGTGCTTCGCGGAGTAACGGGAAGCGGAAAAACCCACGTTTATTTAAAGCTTTGCGAAAAAGCTCTTAACGAAAATAAGACAGCAATAGTTTTAATGCCCGAAATTGCGCTAACCTCGCAAATAATAACAAGATTTTATAAAGCTTTCGGAAGAAAGATTGCAATAATTCATTCAGGCCTTTCGGTTGGCGAAAAGGCAGACGAATGGAAACGTCTCAAAAACGGAGATGCAAAAATTGCAGTTGGAACACGCTCGGCAATATTTGCTCCCGTTGAAAATGTGGGAGTAATAATAATAGACGAAGAACAGGAACACACCTATAAGTCGGAAATGACTCCGAAATACAGCGCAAGAGAAATTGCGGTGTTAAGAGCAAAATATAATAAATGCCCCGTTGTATTTTCGTCGGCAACACCTTCCGTTTCAACCTATTCAAAGGCTAAAATGGGAAGCTATAAGCTTTTAACAATGGAAAAACGCTTTAACAGCGGTCCTCTTCCCGAGGTTTCAGTTGTTGATATGCGTCAAGAGGTTTCAAAAGGTAATACGGGAATAATAAGCGACCTTTTAAGAGATGAAATTGAAAAAAACCTTCAAAGAAACGAGCAAACGCTTCTTTTCTTAAACAGAAGAGGTTATAATTGGTTTATAAGTTGCAGAAGCTGTCAGCAGCCGGTAACTTGCCCTAAATGCTCAATTTCATTAAATTATCATTCCGAAAACGGAAGACTTATGTGCCACCATTGCGGTTATAGCACCGACTACACCGAAAAATGTCCCAATTGCGGAGAAGAAAGTCTTAAATTTTTCGGCACCGGAACGCAAAGGGTTGTAAGCGAGCTTGAAATACTTTTTCCAAATGCAAAAATTATGCGCTTGGATGCAGATACAACGGTTAAGAAAAACTCGCACGATTCAATTCTTTCGGCATTTGCCGCGCACGAGGCAGATATATTGGTAGGAACTCAAATGATTGCAAAAGGACTTGATTTCCCCCACGTAACGCTTGCGGCGGTTTTAATGGCGGATTTCGCAATTTATGCCGATGATTATAAAGCAAACGAAAAAACGTTTTGCCAAATAACACAGGTTATAGGCAGAGCGGGCAGGGCAGAACTTTCGGGCAGAGCGGTTGTTCAAACCTTTTCGCCCGATAACCGAGTTTTAAATCTTGCGGTATTGCAGGATTACGAAACCTTCTTTAAAGAAGAAGAAGCTTTGAGAAAGAGCCTCACATATCCTCCTTATTGCGATATTTGTCAGGTAACTTTTGAAGGATTAAACGAATTTATTGCCAAGGAATCCGCAACACAAATGGCAAGTGAAGCCAAAAAGCTTTACGTTGAAAAATATTCTCAAATGCCGCTCAGAGGCTTGGGACCAAGCGCGGCAAGACTTTTAAAGGTAAATAATACATATAAATATAAACTTATTTTTAAATGCAAAATAAACGAGGATTTTCATTCGTTTATTCACGAGCTTATGAATAGCTTTTACGCTAAAAAAGAGTTTAAAACGGTTAATATATCGGTTGAATATAATCCGGAAACTATAATATAGGAGAAAAAATATGGCACTCAGAAATATTTTAACTTATGAAGACGAAGCCCTCCACAAAAAGTGCAGAGAGGTAACCGAGTTTGATGAAAAGCTCGCTACTCTTCTCGACGATATGCACGAAACTTTAACCGAAAGCGGCGGGGTTGGTCTTGCTGCACCTCAAATAGGCATACTGCGAAGAATTGTTATTATGGATTATGAAGATAATTATTACGAGCTTATAAATCCCGTAATAGTTGAAAAAAGCGGAAGCCAGAGAGTTTTGGAAGGATGTCTTTCGTGCCCCGGACAAAACTGTGTTTTAAACAGACCGAAAAAGGTAACAGTAAAGGGTTACAACAGAAAGGGCGAGCCTGTAAAATATCTTTTCTCGGGATTTTACGCAAAGCTTGCCTGCCACGAGCTTGACCATCTCGACGGTATTACAATTCTCGACGTAAAAGAAAAATTTTACGACCCCAAAACCGATAAAAATCTTAAATAAAAGCGGAGAACTTAATGAAAATTATTTATATGGGAACGCCCGATTTTGCGGTGAAGGCGTTAGAAAAATTAAACGAAAAGCACGAGGTTTGCGCCGTTGTAACTCAACCCGATAAGCCCAAGGGAAGAGGCTATGAGATGATTCCCACGCCCGTTAAAGCAGCGGCTGTGAATATGGGAATTCCGGTTTATCAGCCTGAAAAAATCAAAAACGGTGAGCTTCAAGCTCTTCTTGACGAAATAAAGCCCGATGTTATTGTGGTTTGTGCTTACGGAAAAATTTTGCCCGAATACATTTTGACTTTTCCCAAATTCGGCTGCATAAACATTCATGCATCGCTTCTTCCGAAATACAGAGGTGCTGCGCCTATTCAACGCGCGGTTATGGACGGTGAAACCGAAAGCGGAGTAACCGTAATGCAAATGGAAAAAGGGTTAGATACGGGCGATATGCTTCTTAAAAAAGCGGTTAAAATAACCGAAGAAACAACGGGAGGCGCTCTTCACGATGAGCTTTCCGTTTTGGGAGCAAATGCAATAATTGAAGCTCTTGATTTAATAGAAAACGGCAAAGCGGTTTATGAAAAACAAGACGACTTACTTTCTTCATACGCCGCAATGATAAATAAAGATACTTGCAGAATAGATTTTTCCAAAGGAAAAGAAAAGGCTTTCAATCAAATTAGAGGTCTTTCACCCTTTCCAACTGCATTTTTTGTTTTTGAAAGCAAAATAATAAAGGTTTTGGAAACAAAAAAGAGAGATGAAATTATTCCTGTGGGAGTAATTCCCAATGGAAAAAGCTTTGTAATCGGCACGGGCGACGGCTCTTTGGAGCTTGTAAGAGTTAAGCCGGAAGGCAAAAAAGAAATGGACGGTTCTTCCTTTATGGCGGGAAGAAGACAAGAGGGAGGTAAGGTAGACGATGTATTGGTATGACAGTTATTATTACTATCTTATATTAGTTCTTCCTGCGGTAATTATATCAATATGGGCGCAGTTTAAGGTAAAAAGTGCCTTTAACAACTATTCCAAGGTTATGTCAAAAAGAGGAAAAACTGCCGCCGACTGTTCAAGAGATATTCTTTTGGCGCACGGCATTACCGATGTTTCGGTTAATAAGGTTGGGGGCAATTTAAGCGACCACTACGACCCGAGAAATAACACGGTAAACCTTTCGGATGCCGTTTATTCATCAACGTCGGTTGCGGCAATAGGTGTTGCGGCTCACGAGTGCGGACATGCAATTCAGCATGCTGAAAGCTATTTCCCCGTAAAGCTTCGCACCGCAATGGTTCCCATAACCAATTTCGGCTCGTCGCTTTCACTGCCTTTAATTGTGATTTCGCTTTTTTCAGGTTTAGAGGCGCTTTTTATTGCAGGAATATTGCTTTATTCGCTTTCAACCTTTTTCCAGCTTGTAACACTTCCCGTTGAGTTTAATGCATCCAAAAGAGCAATTAACGAACTTAGAAAAAGCAACACTATGAGCGAAGAGGAACTAAACGGAGTTAAAAAGGTGTTAACTGCGGCGGCGCTTACTTATGTTGCAGCGCTGCTGGTATCTCTTATGAGTTTGTTAAGACTTCTTTTGATGAGCAGAAACAGAAGATGAGTAATATAAACGAAGCACGTCTTGTGGCGGTAAAAACGTTAAAAACACTGTTTTCAAACGAGCTTACCGACCCTGAGATTTTAATTGAAAAAGAAATAACCGATAAAAGAGAGAGCGACCTTTCAAGACGTATTGTTTACGGCGTTTTGGAAAAAAATGAAGAGCTTGAGGCACGAATTTCAATGGTCTCCAAAACAGAAATCAAGAAAATCAAACCTCTCATGCTTGCAAACTTAAAGGTGGCCCTTTATCAGCTTTTGTTTCTTGATAAAATTCCCGATTTTGCCGCGGTAAACGAAGCAGTTTTAATAACCAAAAAGCTGATTTCACCCTCACTTGCAGGATATACCAACGCTGTTTTGCGAAACGCAATCCGCAAATCCGAGGAATATACCTCTAAAACCGATGCGGCAAAATATAACGTGCCGGCATGGATGATAAGCTCGTTTAATAAGGATTACGGTTCAGACGTTGCCCAAAAAATATTAAGCGGCTTTGCGGTTAAAACGAATGATATAATAAGAATAAATACCCTTAAAACAACGTTTGAAGAGGTAAAGGAGCTTTATAAAGAGCGTGTTAAGGCCTCGTCTTTTGAAAATTCGGCGGAGTTTGTTTTTGAGGGCAACGTGGCGGAAGAAGATGGCTTTAAAAAGGGACTTTTCCATTTTCAAAATCTTTCGTCCCAGCTTTGCGTTAAAATTCTTTCTCCTCGGGAAAACCAAGAGGTTTTGGATTCTTGCTCTTCTCCCGGCGGAAAAAGCTTCACAATGGCTGAAATTATGAATAATACGGGCAAAATAGATTGTTTGGACGTATCTTTGCCTAAAATAGAAAAAATAGTTTCGGGTGCAAAAAGGCTTGGAATAACCAACCTCAACCCAACGGTTTGCGATGCATCAAAATATCAAACCGAGAAGAAATACGACGTTATTTTGTGCGACGTTCCTTGCTCAGGATTGGGACTTCTTCGTAAAAAACCGTTTATAAAGCTCAAAACCGAACAAAGCTTAAAAGAGCTTCCCAATCTTCAGTTTTCAATACTCAATAACGTTTCAAAATATTTAAAAGAGGGCGGCACGTTGGTTTATTCTACCTGCACGCTTCGGAAAAAGGAAAACGAAGAGGTTCTAAAACGGTTTTTAAAGCAGTCGGATTTCGAGGTTGTTCCCACCGGAATTGAAATAGAAAATTCAGTTAACAACGAAAATATGCTTACGGTTTTGCCAAACGGAGATTACGAGGGATTTTTTATTGCAAAGCTTAAGAGAAAGGAAAAATAAATGGCCGATAAAAAAGATATAAAATCAATGACATACGCCGAAGTTTGTGATATAATAAAAAACAACGGCTTTCCGTCGTTTCGCTCAAAGCAGCTTTTTTCGTGGCTTTATAAGGTGGATTCGTTTGATAAAATGACCAATCTTCCCAAAGATATGCGCGAGTTTTTAAACGAAAACTATTATATTCCCACTATAACCGTTGAGAAAAAACTGGTTTCAGCGCAAGACGGAACAACAAAATATCTTTTTTCTTTCCAAGACGGTGAGATGGTTGAAACTATCGTTATGAAATACCGTCACGGAAATTCCGTTTGTATTTCTTCTCAGGTGGGTTGCAGAATGGGTTGCACCTTTTGTGCTTCAACCATAGGCGGTCTTGTGAGAAATTTAACTGCAAGCGAAATGCTTTTGCAATATGAATACGTAAATAGAGATACTGAGGGCGGCGTTTCGAATATCGTTATAATGGGCATAGGAGAACCGCTCGATAATTTTGATAATTTGGTGCGTTTTCTCAAAAATATAAATGATGAAAACGGAATAAATTTAAGCCATAGGCATATATCGGTTTCAACAAGCGGTCTTTGCGAAAAAATAAGAGAGCTTGCCGATATGAAGCTTCAAATAACACTTTCTGTTTCGCTTCACGCTCCAAACGATGAAAAAAGAAGCAAAATTATGCCTGTAAACAGAAAATACGGCATTCAAGAATTGATGAAAGCCTGCGATTATTACGTTTTAAAAACAAATAAAAGAATATCTTACGAATACACGATGATTGCGGGAGTAAACGACAGTATAAAGGATGCCGATGAGCTTGTTAAGCTTTTGAAAAACAGACTGGCGCACATAAATCTCATACCCGTTAATGCGGTTAAAGGCAAGGAACAACGGGCATCGAGTGATAAAAGAGTTAAAGATTTTTGTGAAATACTTACTTCAAAGGGTCTTAACGCAACGGTGAGAAGAACGCTCGGAAGCGATATAAACGCCTCGTGCGGACAGTTAAGGCGAAACCATAAGGAAACGGTGGGTGAGTAGAAAATGTATTACGGAAAAACCGATAAGGGCAAGGTTAGAAAAGAAAATCAAGATAATTTCGAATGCTTTGAAACAGCGGGAATTTCATGCCTTATTGTTTGCGACGGTATGGGCGGTGCAAAGGGCGGAAAGGTGGCTTCCGACGTTTGCATTAAAAACATAAGCTGTGTTTTAAAAGAAAATCTTGTTAAAGATATGACAGAGCAAGAAATTATGAAAGCTATGAAAACCGCCGTTAAAAAAGCAAATAAAGAGGTCTTTACGCTTTCCAGAACCGATGAAACTCTTGCGGGAATGGGAACAACGCTGGTTTTGGCGCTTGTCAGAGAAAACCGCTTTTTCTACACACATCTCGGCGATAGCCGTCTTTACGGAATCGACAGTAAAGAAGCAATTCGCCTTACGAAAGACCATAGCTTTGTTCAAGAAATGGTAAATCTCGGCGAGCTCACCGCCGAAGAAGCAGAACATCATCCTAATAAAAATATAATTACCAATGCAATAGGAATTGCAGAAAAACCCAAATTTGAGATAAAAGCAGATAAGCTTGAAAACAGAACTCTTTTGCTTTGCTCCGACGGCCTTTCCAATATGCTTTCCGATAAGCTTATTGCGGAATTAATTCGTAAATACGGAGTAACACAAGCGAGCGTAGGTGCATTTATTGCCGCCGCCAACAAAAAAGGCGGAACCGACAATATAACCGTTTTGGTTTACGGAGGCTGATAAAATGAGTAATATGGATAGATATATAGGCCAAACCTTAAACGAAAAATATAAAATAGAAGAAATTATAGGCATAGGCGGCATGGCGGTTGTATATAAAGCCAAAGACGTATATAACGGAAGAACGGTTGCCATAAAGCTTTTAAAGGATGAATTTAACGTCGAGCCCTTTAAGACTCGATTTGTAAACGAATCGAGAGTTATTTCAATGCTCTCAAATAAAAATATAGTCGACGTTTTAGACGTTCATATAGATAACGATTTTCAGTATATCGTAATGGAATACGTCGACGGAATAACGCTGAAACAGTATATGTCCAAGCGCGGAGCGCTTGAATGGCGAGAAGCAATATATTTTTGCGAGCAAATTCTTAAAGGACTTCAGCATGCTCACGAAAAGGGAATAATCCACAGAGATATTAAGCCTCATAACATAATGCTGCTTCCCGACGGTCTTATAAAGGTTGCCGATTTCGGCATAGCGCGTTTTCAACGCTACGATAATATGACCGTTGCCGATAAAGCAATGGGAACGGTGCATTATATCAGTCCCGAGCAGGCAAGTAAAAGCAAGGTTGATGAAAAATCCGATATCTATTCGCTTGGAATCTCGCTTTATGAAATGTTAACCGGCGTTTTACCCTTTGAAGGCGATTCTCCCGTGAATATTGCAATAAAGCAAATTCAGGAAAAACCGAAATCACCGAGAGAAATAAACCCCGATATTCCAAAAGGGCTTGAAGAAATTGTAATGAAAGCAATTTGCAAAAGGCCCGATAACCGCTTTTCATCGGCAGACGAGATGAGAGAGGCACTTTTAAAAGTAAAGGAAAATCCGGCCATTATCTTCAACTATAAATTTTTAAACGATTCACTTGAAGCGGCGGATAAACAAAGGATGAAGGAAATGAAAAAGAAACAGAGAGAAAACAACTTTTTCAGTAAGCACAAAATGATATTTTCAATTCCGGTTTTAGTCGGAATTGTGTTGGGACTTATTTTTTCGGGCGGAGTATGGTATTTTGTAAACGAATTGATAAACTCCTCTTCAGAGGGCTACGTTGAAATGCCCAACTTCGTGGGAATGGTTGCCGAAGACGTTAAAAACAGCGACGAATATAAAGATATGTTCACCTTTAGCTTCAGTGAAGCATACAGCAACGTTTACGAAAAGGGCGTTATAATAGAACAATCGCCCGAGAGAAACTCCAAAGTTCAGGAGGGCCGCGTTGTTAAACTCACGGTAAGCTTGGGAGTAAGGGTAGAAAAAGTTCCCACTCAAATAGTTAACTACGACGTAGATGCCGTTGTTAAAATTCTTCAAAATCAGGGCTTTAAAGTTTCAACCGAATATGTTTATAACGATGACTTTGATGAAAAACGCATAATTTCATGCGAACCTGCAGAAGGAACAATGGTTACCTACGGCACCGAAATTAAGCTTGTTGTAAGCCGTGGCAGACAGGTTCAGCTTGTAAAGGTTCCCAACGTTTTGGGAATGGATGCCAACGATGCTTTCAGAACCTTGCAGGATGCGGGCTTTAACGTATTAACCGAGCACGAATATTCCGATACAGTTGAAATAAACCGCGTTATATCGCAAACACCCATTGCAAATTCCAAGCACGAAAAAGATACAACTGTTACCATAGTTGTTTCCGAAGGAAAAGACCCTGCAACAAACGAGGAAAGCTCTGTGCCGGAAGACGATAACTCCGATGAAGTTGCGGAATAAGCTATGAACGGAAGAGTAATAGAAGCGTTAAACGGAAGATGCACCGTTATCACCGAAAGCGGTTGCTTTGATTGCGGCGTTAAAGGCGTTTTTCGCAAAAAAAGCTTTTTCCCCAAGGCGGGAGATTATGCTGAAATTGAAATATTTAACGAAAAAGAGGGCAATATTGTTAAAATATTGACCCGAAAAAATGAGTTTATAAGACCGATGGTAAGCAATATAGATAAAATGTTTATCGTCTCTTCTCTTTCTTCACCACCGCCCGTTTTGGAAAATATAGATAAAATGACGGTTATTTGCGAATACAAAAACGTTGAGCCTATAATTGTTTTTACCAAAAATGACCTTGCAGATGCCGAATTTTACGAAAATATCTATAACTCGGCAGGCTATAAAACCTTAACTCTTTCCAATAAAAGCGATGTGGGAACAAATGAAATTTTAGAGCTTATAAAAGGCAATACCGTGGCCTTCACAGGCTTTTCGGGCGTTGGCAAATCAAGCCTTATAAATAAAATTTGTCCCGAAGCTTTAAGCGAAGTGGGAGAGCTTTCAGATAAATCTCAAAGAGGAAAAAACACAACCAGAAGAACAACTATGTTTGAGTGTAACGGAGGCTTTTTGGCAGATACTCCCGGATTTTCCTCGCTCGATTTGCTTATGTGTGTAGATTGTGAAAAGGAAGAAATTAAAAACTTTTTCCCTGAAATAGCGGCTTTTAACGGTGAATGCAAATTTTCCGATTGTCTTCATTTGGAAGAAACAAAGGGCTGTGCGGTCATCAATGCGTTGAAAGAAGGCAAAATAGCGCCGTCGAGATATGAAAACTATTTGAAATTTTATAAAATCTTTTCCGAAAAAAGAAAATTTTAAAAAAGACCGCAAGGGGCTGTATTCTACTTTAGGAGACCTAAAAAATATTAAGCTATATCAAGGAAAAATCAAAATAAGTTTCTATTTTTTTCAAATAAAAACAACGATTTTGAGCGTAATCGTCTTTTAGTGTTATACCGTGGGAATCGCATCTGTTATACCGTGGAAATTAAAGTTCAAAATTATACTTAAAAACCTGAAAACCCGCATAGATACTGGCTTTGCGGGTTTTTTATAATTTCCAAAGATATAACAAAGTGCTAAAAAACGCACAAAATAGCTTGACATAAAATACCCGTTATGGTATTATATAGAAAACTTTTATTTTTTGAGGTATAGTATGTTTTTTAAAGTTAATAAAATTGAAAACGAGTATCACGTTCTATTTTCTACTGGCGAAATAAAATATTTCAATGAGGCAACCATAGGTACCTTTATTTCTCGTTATGACACACTTGAAGATTTAGAGGACAAGCCTTTGCCGAAAATATTTGAACAATATGACGGCACTACCGTGGCTATATTAGAAAGCAATCGTGAGCTCATTGTTAAAGATGCGAGCATTCTTCGTTGTATTGAATATCCAAGTGAATTTCCGTATTATACAGTAGCGGAATACGCAGATAAGCACGACCGCAAGGGATCTATTGTTTTAAGGTATTGCAAAGAAAAGCGTTTTCCCGGCGTTATTACTATTGGCTCTCGTTGGCTTATTCCGAAAAACGCTCCATATCCAAAGGATAATAGAGCAGGAAGAGATATGTCCAAACGTGATTATCACGTCAAAAAGAAAAAATAAAAAGGCAAAAGCTTGTATTATACGGAGGCACTTATGAGCAAGTATCTTATATCAAGGATTGTAATGCTCCCTAACGGCACCGCCCACATTGCTCTGTTTTCAGGAGAAACAATTAACTGTTCTCGTAACAATTTGTTGCAACTCCTTTCCGACCCGCAATCATTTCGTAATGGCAGCAACGGTACAATCAAAAGAACAACGGCAAAAGTGAACCCACGACATCGTTCTTTGGAAACTATTCCGGGACTTACTCTTATGAAAGTTTATAGTGACTCCACCACCGTTTGTAGATTTCCAAAACTATTTCAAGCTCTCTTAAATAATCTCGATAACGATTCGGATAAACCCTTTAATTTAAAAGAATTTGTTTTGGGCTTAGATTTTTCCGACGAGAAACACTTTTTAATGAAATTCTTTTATGATTTTACAAACGAACCTCGTTCTGAAATAGTTATCCATAATTCTCTTGGTATCGAACCGGATGAACAAAATGAAATTATGTCAGAAACTTTTAATACCGTGTTTAATTCTGTTGCTCCAGATACGGAACAAGAAGCTCCTAAACAATCCTCCACGGAACCGACTCTTTTTAAACCCAAACTTGCAACCGATATGATAACCGTTAAAGAGTTTGCATCTGAGCACGGAGTAAAAGATAATGTTGTTCTTAGTTGGATTGAAAACAAAAAAATGCCCAATGCAGTCAAAATAAAGGGTAGATGGTATCTGCCACGAAACAAAGTACGCAAGAATGGATATATGGTTATTATATTCAAAGAAACAATAAGCCATATATAGCAGAAGTCGATGAACGCGATATTATAGACGTTAACAATGATACAAGTATTATTAAAGTACACCCTGTTTTTAATTTCTCGGTTTGTCTTTACGCTTTCGAAACCGATATAAACGGTAAGGACATTTACGAGGGTGACTTTCTTAAAACTACGATTGGATCAAATAGCCCATTTCAAACCGAACTTATTACCATGGTTGTATTTGATAACGGTACATTTTATGCTGGCGGCATTATCGAGATTGAAAACAATCTCTTTAAATATTGCCAAGTTGTCGGCAATAAAAACGATAATCCCGAGATATTGGATCTCATACCTGTAGAATTAGAGGAAGATTAATTATTGCAAAACCATTCCAGCGTGTGCGGTATAATACTTGACAAATTAAGTGCGGTATAGTATAATATTAGTAACGTTAACCGAAGCCGTCTCAACCGACACAAAATAGTGTCTGAGCCCAGCACCGGGAGTGACAAATTTCGGTCGTTTATTTGTGGAAACCGCCGGTTGTGCGGGGCAGTTATCGCCCAGGTCAAACTGTCTTAGAGCAGAATCATCGCCGTAGGGGGTACGGGGCCGTTATCAAGGCTACGATAACAACAACCAACTGATAGGAATACAAAGAAATGATCCACTTCTTTGTTTGTGCGTAACAGACGTACTACCTTTCTTTCATTTTGAAAGAGGGTTAGTGCGTCTTTTTTTATTTGTCTAAGGAGAAATATTATGAGAAAGAAAACAACACATCGTTATAATCTTATGTCGCGCAACAGTGCAGTGGGGTGTAGCTCTATGCAGTTTGTTTGCCGAGGTTGCACTATGCGTAATAGAGAAAACTTATGGCATGGTTTTCTTAGCAGCGTTACCAATGTAATAGACCGAGAATTTGAAGATAATTCTTACTTTTTTTTCGAAGAGGAACCAAGTAACGAATATGATTCGAACGCAATAAAAGTTCTTGTTGGCGGCGAATTTTTCGGTTTAGTAGGATATGTTGGAAGAGAATTTACTTTAGAAATAAAAGATATTCTTAATAGATGCAACCAATATCGTATTGATATGGTTGATGAAAGTGTTGTAGAAAAAGAAAATAAACTTATTTTAACTTATATGTGTGACAACAAAAAAAGATAAGGAGAATTAATTTATGCTTAAAATGGTATTTGTTTTTAATGAAGAAAAGGCTCGTGCATTGGGATATACAGCCGATGCTTGCTATAAGGCAGTAGATCAGATTTTTGCACGATACAACATAAAACCCACTTCTCAGGGAGTATATGAAGGACCGGATAATCAAAACACTTTTGATGCACTTGGCGCAGCTACGTGGCTTCCGGATACCGATTGGTTTTTACATGTAATTGACAAATGGTTATCTTATGAAGATGACGAAGATCCGAATACTTTTGAAGATTGCATTGCAATTCATTATAAATACAAAGCTATAAACAATCTATATTGTTAAAACGAAAGAGGTAACCACTATGATAATGGAATTTATTTTAAACAAAGAAAAAGCCGAAGCTCTCGGATATACTGTTGAGGCTTGTTACGATGTTCTTGACCGTCTTTTTGAGGAATACAGCATTAAAGCTGAAAGCCAGGGCTTTTACAAAAGTTCTGACGATCAAAATATGTTTAACGCCTGTACTTCTGCGATATGTCGTTTACCGGACAGCAACTGGTTTTTAAAAGTAGTTGACGAGTGGTATTGGCGCGTAGATTCTGACAACATAGATGACCGCGAAGATTGTTTGGCAGATTATTATGCTTTCCAACGTCGCAAATAAAGGGTGATGTTATGGAACTACGCAGACGAGCTTTAAATTTCGACTTAGATACCAATAATTAAAAACAATATTATCCTTCGCGCCACTGGCAAAAGGCATATAAAGATATAGAAAAATATCTTTAAAAAAACGGATTTAAACATAAACAATGGTCGGGATATGTTTCAACAGGGCCAATGAGTATGAATACAATTATAAACACTGTAAAAGAACTTTCAAATAACTATACATGGCTTAAACATTGTGTAAGGGAAATTGACGTTACTATTATCGGCCGACAGCATAGCTTAATTGATGCGTTGGATACAGATAAAAATAAGCTTGAACCTATTCCAAAGTGTGAAAATGTCAAAAAAACCTCTTTGAAATCACAAGTGGATTTTGCCGAAAAAAAGAGAGACGAGCAAACCGACAAGAACTATCCGTCCCGCGATATTGGAAATATGATTTAAAATTAAGATATGCTTTGAAAGGAGCTTTAACAATGAAGCTAACAATTAAAAGTGGCGAAAGCGTTGGAAACGCATTGCAATATTTGCAAGATTTTTTAAGCAAATATAAAGAGGACTATCCGATTTTAATCGGCAATATGAATGTTTATATTACTATCAAAGGTTTTGGCAATGTGATGTGTCCAGAGAACGAAAAAGAGTTCGTTTTAAGCCGTGATGGCGTAGAAGACACAGAGCCGCAAAAGTTTTTTGAAAGGCAAGAATGGGCAAAAAAAGGTTGGGAAAAATTTGTATCTGTACAGTTAAATCAACGTATAAAAGCGTTTGATGCCGTAGAAGCAGATATTCATTATCTTAATACTGCTGAAAAAAATGGTAGAAAACCCGAAACCATTAATAAAAGAAAAGCACAGTTGGAGCTTAATAGAAAAACTTTATATAAAGCCGATAAAACGGTTGACCTTCTACAAAAGCTTAATACTCAGTTTAAAGAAGGCACAATAAAGTGGTATTTCCAGAAAAAATTAAGTAGCAAGTCCTTACACACTTATGAAATTGTTCCTTATATTATTTTTGGAAACATAGACGGTGAATACTGGCATTTTGCGGCCTACGAAAGTAAATGGCAAACACCTTACGGTAGCCTGCGAAAAGGATTACCGAAAGGATACGTTGAGGAATAAATATATGAAGTTTTTACGTGTTTGCAAGGTGCGCTGCAAGCATTGCGGCGACATTTTAGGAAGAGAATATGCAAGTTCAAGCGAGCACGGTGGACCGTTGACGATGTGCACGTGCGGCAAAATCGGGTTTGATCCTGGTCCTATTTGTTGGCGCGTGTTAGGGGAAATGGAAGACCTTGAGACACTTTTTGAAGTCACCGATGACGGCTTGCCGGAAGAGGAGGAATAAGAGCATGGATTTAAAACAACTGTATGAAGTTGCACGCGAGGTAGAGCCGAACCAGGCGCTTCGACAAGTGATAACTGCCGATTCCGACGAGGAACGTCGGTTCTTTGCGTTCGTGGCCAACATGAACCTTCAGCGCCGACAACAAGACGTAATCGAGCAACATTTGTTTTAAGGAGTAAGAGTATGAAAAAGTCAAACAATCAATACATCTTAACCCCGTGCGAATTAGCCAGTTTGTGTGAGGCGGCCATCGAGCCGGCAGCTAAACGTTTGAATGCCCCTGACTATGACCCCCGGCACGACATGTTGCCGAACGTGGTGCAAACCGCCTATCGTCTTTTGTATCACGAGGACATTTTTTTGGATTTAATAAGCAAAAGTAAGGAGTAAGGGTATGAAAGAAGCATACGAAAGGGGAATACCTATGAACCAAGAAAGCCAAAAACGCCTTGCCCGGTCAATCAGAAAAGTTTTGAGCGACCTTGACAGTGATGCAAAATGTTTTTGCTATACAAACGAGCCGGAATTTAAAGAGGTAAAAGCCTATTTAATCAATACGGCGAATACGCTCGATCCCGAGCGAGCTATCCCGCAAAAAGAGGAGTAAGGGTATGACCGAAAGAGAACATTACGTGTGGAAAGCGAAGCATCAGCGTGGCTTGACTGATAAGCAGATTCAGTATTTTTTAGAACGGGATACACGATATGATTTAATGCCGTATTATTCGCTTTGCTGCAAACGACTTGGAGCCGAGCAGGGCTATGCCGAAGTAGTTAAGCTGTATGGTAAAAATGAAATCGAGGAGTAAGCGTATGAAGAAGTCAAACAACCAATACATCTTAACCCCGCTGGAATTAGCCAGTTTGTGTCAGGCGGCTATCGAGCCTGCAGCTAAACGTTTGCATGCCCCCGACTATGACCCCCGGCACGACATGTTGCCAATGGTGGTGAAAAACGCCTATCGGCTATTGTATCACGAGGACATTTTTTGGATTTAATAGCCAAAAGCAAGGAGTAAGTATATGACGTATCAAGCAATATTAAAAGATGCCAAGAGTTCCGTGGGGAAGGGTTGGTGGCCTATTATAGAGGAATATTTGCCGCAGATCGTGGAGCTGGCACCGGAGTGCAATATAAACGTTAAAGAAAAGTTTGGTTTGTTGCGCATTCAGTGTTATGGCGAAACAACAGATAGAGCAAAAATAAGAGAGCTACAAGAAGCAGCCTATATTGTTTCCTCTGCCGTTTGCGAGAAATGTGGAGCACCCGGCAAGCATCGAACCGATGTATATTGGCTTAAGACCTTATGCGAACCGTGTTATCAAAAGGCGTTACAACGTGATGCAGAAAAGGAATAAGGACTGGTTTTTTGCATTGCCAGCCCCTCACTCGTTTTCGCAGTTGTAATCAGGAGATAAAAAAGAACGGAGTCCCGCAGAACTCCGTTTGAAATCAAATTTTTATTACAACTATTTACCACACAGATTTAAGTAATTCCATATTATTTTGTTTAAGCGTAAACGAGCTGTGCACGTATTTTTGCAGTGTAACTTGCACGTTAGCATGACCGAGCAGTTCACTTAAACTTTTAAGCTCAAAACCTAATTCGACGGCCCTGGTAGCGAAGCTGTGGCGTAGTGCATGAAAGTTTGCTTTTTTTATATTTGCTTCAAGTAAATACTTTTTAAACTTATATTGCATAACTCTCGGCTCCACAACTTTTTTAGTATTTGAACCCAAAAAATATTGAAAACCTATTCCTTTTTCCCTGAATTCCTCAAGCAATTCCTTTAAAAAGGAAGGTATCGGTATAAGCCGCACTGAAGTCTCCGTTTTAGGCGTGCCTATATACAATTCAGTGCCTTCGCCGTTGCTTTTACTCAGGCGTTGCATCGTTTGACGTACTCGAATGCAATCTGTGTCTATATCCTCCCACCTCAAAGCACACAGCTCTCCAAGCCGCACGCCTGTGTAAAGGGCAATCAAAACTCCAAATTTATAAATATCAATTTCTTTTAGCAAATAATCTACTAATTGTTGTTGTTCTTCTTTAGATAACACTCGCATTTCCTTTTTCTCGCAGCTGAGATATATAAAGTCCGGCAACGGCAATTTATATTGCTTGTGTCCATATTTAATGCAAGCGTGTAAGAAAATTAAGATAGAATTAACGGTTTGGGGCGAAAGTCCCGTTTGAAGTCGATTTAGAGAAAATTCATGAATAGTGCCAGTGGTAAGATATACGGCGCCGAGATTGCCAATAACGGTTTTTATATGGTTTTTAAGGAACCCTTGATACCGTTGGTATGTTGACGGCTTAATTCGATTTTGGTTAAGATACAGCCATTCCTGCGCCAATTCTACTACGGTTATCCGTCGCGTTGGAGTAGCCTTTTGATACAGCAGAATACGGTCCAAAGCATCTTGACGCTTCTCGCGAGCTTCGCGTTTGCTATGTCCATATACCGAACCATATTTTTTCTTTCCAAACGCATCTATTTCTTTTACATATCTGGCTTCCCATAAGCCGTTTTTTCTGTGGTAAACCGAATCTCCGGTTCTTGTCATTTTTATCCCTCCTTTGTTTTATACCACCTCTAATACAACAAACCACCTAAAAAATCTTGCCAAAGTCTTAAATTAACGCCGTTTTTCTTTACAATATATTGAAAATTCAGATATTTTGAGTTATACTATAGCGGTATAATATCATTTTAATACTGTTTTATGCGAAATAAAATGATTACTTTTACGAAAGGGGAAAATTATGTCAAAATTTTGCACCAAGTGCGGAAAACCGTTAGAAGAAGGAGAGCAGTGCAACTGCAAGCCTAAAATTACAACCTTTTTAGATTCCTGTAGGTCCTTTGTTGAAAAACTGGTTAAACGTATGGGAATTTTCGAGGGTTCGGAAGAAGGTGGGGACATTTTTGAAAGAAACAAAAAGATTGTTCCCGACGTTATTAAAGCAAACGACGGTGAGGTGCCTGTTAAGCAGTACGAAGTGGCAACTTTGCGGTCAAGAATACGAGGTCAATATAGTAAGGGCAGGTTGCAGGTTACTAACAAACGCGTTATTTTCAGAGCAGTCGGAGCCTCGTATAAAGGAGGCATTACAGTTCAACACGAATTTGCTCTTGAAGAAATTGCCGGTGTTGAGGTTAAAATCTCGAATAGAGTAAGCCCCCTCAATATTGTTTTGGGTATTCTATCCGCCTTTATTATTTGTCCTATCTTTTCTAAAATCTTCAGAAGTCTTGCAGTACACGCCCCGGAATTTGCGCTGTTTCTCTCAATTTTTGTGGCAATTGGCTTTGCCGTTCCGTTCTTTTTACTTAAAAAGAAATTTTGGTTAAAGTTTTTATCTCTCAACTGCGGAATGGGCTGTTTAATCGGTACAAGCTCACTTGTCAAATTGTCTCCCTCTGCTATACTTTTCGGATTCTCAATGAATATTGCTGACTTTGTTGGCTTTCTCTTTTCTTTACTGTGGCTTGCAGGACTCGTCTTCATCAGCATTGTGCCTGATCTTACACTTTGCGTAAAAACGAAAGGTGCTGCAGACGCCTTTAATATTCGCCGCAAACAGCATGCAACGATTTTCAAGCAAGAGGTCGAAAATACGGGCTTTTCCGAGGTGGTTCCGGGGAAAGACGCAGTGCTTCTAAACAAAGAACTGGGTACGTTGATTAACGACCTGAGGCTTAATGGCGATGCAGCCATCGAAAATTGGAAGGAGAACTGAAGATGAACGATTTGAGAAATGGAATTATTGATATAAACGGTTTCTTACTTGAGCCCACCACTACAATCGAAGATATGGAAGAATATTTTGGTATGCCTGGCATAAGAAAGGGCATTTGTTGTAATTTCACGCTCAATGAACAAACCTTTATAAATAACGGGCTTGAATTTAAAATAGATGTTTCGTTTGATGAAACAGTTGACGAAGTGAAATTATATCCTCAAATTCCCGAATTGATTTCTAAATATAAGGTTCGTGAGGTTATTGGCGGTTTAGCTCACGAGCAAATCACATGCGATATAGACAATGATTTAGCATATTTCAAGGAGGTTCGTGCCGTTTTAGATGAGTGGCTTGAAAAACAACTTGGAGAACCTACTTTTTGTGATTGCGATTGTACAGAATACAGTTTTAAAAACGTCTTCATATATACTTGTGCTTATGAAGAAAACGGCCGCAGTTTGTGGATTCACGGTGGTTGTCTTAAAATATCTTATGAGGATTAACTATTATGCATTATAATCCAAATCAAAATAATGTGGCTTTTAATCAATCCTTTCAAGGTATTGACACTTCATTACCAAGAGCCAAACAAGAAGAAACTCCTTATCCTGCCGTAGATCGTCTTCGTAATGCTACCATTAACGATGACTTTATCTATTTATCAACCACCGACCGTCAGCATGAATGCTATAAAAACGGCAACATAGCATCAAGTGACGATTACACTTCTTTCTCAGGCTATTTCACAAGTGAGGCTACAGCTAAAAACAGAATAAATCAAGATGGGACCTTTGATGCATATAGCTTTCATCGTGACCTATGCGTAGCGCCAACCCGTCATGCTACGGAATCCGATGAGCTTATGGATAAGCGCCATTTAGACTATTTTTATATAGACAGAGATAGAATGGAACAAATATACGGCACACGCGATTTTAACGCTGCTATTGGAAAATGCTCAAAAAACAATCATTTTGGCCCGGATGGCGGAGACCAAGGATATAACGCCTTTTTGACTGAACTGTATAATAACGGTTGTTTGAAATATGCAGGAACATACGATGCCGATCCCGCAAGCACTCTTAAATTTCGTGATGAATACGAAGAAATGTGCAAATACCGTAAAAATAAGTGTAGCGCCATAATGTCCGGAGAATCCTCTCGCGACGTTCAAAAAATTGGATATCCATTAGATTCTCGTTGCCACAAAAGCACGTCGTTTGATAGCGAAATATATCCTACCAAAAAGGCATTAAATGAGCATTATGGGGAATATACCCCTTCATATAACAGCACCCTTGCGGAATCCACTAACGAAAACGATCGCAAGTTTTCACAACCACAAAGTTCTAACAATTCTTCTGATCCTAATGGCAAAATAGATACAAACACCACTGATGGCTTTTATGATGCCAAAATATCAGCTGCAAGTAATTCTTCTTTGGTTGAACAAGGCATTGAAAAAACAACCACCGGATTTAATATGTAAAAGGTAATTAATATGAATAACGATAGAAAACAAAAAAGCAGCGTTTTGTTTGGCGATAGCCTTATGGATACAGCGCCAATTATAAGTGCCACTAACCCTATTTGTACTCTTAACGGCATTTCTCCTGCCGGAACCCCCGCCAATATTCCTTTGGATAAAGATATTCTAAGCAAACATTTAATGTTTCTTGGAAGCATTGGCACAGGCAAATCCAATACGTTTTATCACATAATATCTCAACTTCAAGATAAAATGTCTGAAAATGATGTTATGATTATTTTCGATACCAAGGGCGATTTCTATAAAGAGTTTTACCGTCCCGGTGACGTAGTTATCAGTAACGATGATAAAGCTACCGGAGGCAATGGTCCTGATTATTGGAATATTTTTAACGAGATTGATTCCGATGCTCGTGAAATTGAGACTGTAATTGAAATCTCCAAGGCGCTTTTTGCCGAGGCTTGTGAAAAAACCAATCAAATTTTCTTCCCGAATGCCGCAAAAGACTTGTTTATGGCTTGTTTGTTGCATTTTCTACGTTCGGTTCCTCGTGAATATTGTTCCAATAAACACTTGGTTCACCATATTCACTCGTCAACCTCTGCGGATATGCGCAATATGTTAAACGCATATGACGATTTAAAAGCAATGCAAAGCTACATATCTATTGATGAGTCTCCGCAAACTCAAGGCGTATTATCTGAGCTGCAACAGGTTGTTCGTGAAGTGTTTATTGGCAACTTTGCCTATGGCGGTACGTTATCGTTGCGCGATTTAGTAAGAAAAAAGGGCGGTAAGCGCGTATTTATTGAATACGACCTAAGCATAGGAAATATGCTTTCGCCTATTTACAGCCTGATGTTTGACCTTGCTATAAAAGAGGCACTGAGCAGAAACAGAAGCGAGGGTAACGTTTATTTCATTACCGATGAGTTTAAATTGCTTCCGCATTTAAACCACATTGACGATGCCGTAAACTTCGGCAGAAGCCTCGGTATCAAATTTATGATCGGCGTGCAGAACGTCGAGCAGATATATGATAATTACGGAGAAGAACGCGCCCGAAGCATAATGTCGGGTTTTTCAACTTCAGTTTGCTTCCGTGTAAACGATGCCAAATCTCGCGAATATATACAAGGATTGTTTGGCAAAAATCAAAAATTGGATTCATATATGCCTACGTTGGCAACCAAAGGACGAATTGAAAGCCAGCGCGAAGGCAACGTTGTGGAGGATTGGGATATTTCCAGGCTTCGCATAGGCGAGGCTATTATTGGTCTTCCCGGATATGAGCCGTTTATATTCAAATTTGACGAATACAAGAAAAAGAATTAGGAGAATTAAAAATGAAATACTGTGAACACTGCGGTAATAAAATACCGTTATTTCAAAAATGCACCTGTGAGGCTGCGCAAAAGCAGCAAGGAACTGCAGGCGAAAAACACAAGCCTGAAAAAACGGCAACTATAGCACTTATATTTGCGGCGCTTTTAATACCGATTTTAATTGTTCTTTCGATTTCATCAACGATAAATACTTTTGATTATGTAGAAGTTCGTTTTTATGGCCCTTCCGGTTTTGGATTGGTTGATGTCTCAATCGATAAGAAAGCTCTTGTTGAGCGAATTATAGGCGAAGCTCCGAGTGAAACCAATTTTCAGGAATATATCAAATGGGAAATGCAATATAACGAATACGCCAACGCTATATCGTATACTTGTGATAAAACAGACGATTTGAGTAATGGCGATAGCGTTACCGTTACAATAACCGCCACAGGAATTGCCGCCTCAAAAATCAAAAGCGAAAGCAAAACATTTAAGGTTGAAAATTTGGTTATACTCCAATCTGTAGATGTCTTTAAGGATGTTGAATTTAAATTTGACGGGGTTAGCGGTTCTGCATCTTTGAAAATAAAAAACAACTCTGAAAACTTATTTGCTCAAGAGTGTAGATTATCAGCAGATAATCGCTACAACCTCAAAAACGGTGATACTATAACCATTACCTTAGAATATGATTTAGACGATGCCCTCAGTTTTAATTCTGTGCCCAAAGAAACCGTTAAAACAATAACCGTTTCAGGTTTACCTTCTTATATGACGGATATTTCTCAATTACCCACAGATGATACGCTGAAAAACATTGCAGAAGAGTTTTTAAATAACACTCAAACTTCCAAAGAAGACGATTGGTTGTTCTCATATTCCGATTTTAATTATTATAAAACTTGGTTTTTAAAAACAAAAGCAGATGCTCGATATCCTGAATATGATGAAAACTGTTTAATTTTTTGCGTAAGCTATAAAGAATATGTATATGGAGAATACAATAAAACGGTTTATTATTTACGCGGATTTAGAGATGTTGTAGTACATCCTGACGGCTCGGTAATTTTAGATTATGACGATAGTCATAAGGCGGGTTCTTTTTCAAATGAAGCAAGCGCCATTGAAAATTGGGAAGAAGATTACGTTGTAACAGAGGTCTTTTTCGAAATAGAATAGACAATAATAAAAAAGAATCTACTAAAAAACAGAAAGTAAGCAAGCTTTTTATCAAAATTGTTGATAAAAATACTCTGCAATATTCCCTCTGGCAATTGGAGCCTTATAGGATTTATTGCAGAGTGTTTTTTTCTGTAGAGTTACAATATTAACGT
>JAZNEJ010000011.1:0-53911 GCA_045588575.1 Eubacteriales bacterium
ACTTCTATCTGTTTTATGATATTTATAAATTCCGCATCGCTCTTCCCCGTTGGGTCGGGTAATTTCCAATCATCGTCAAAGCCTCTGCCGATAAACGGACATTTAACATCGCATCCCATTGAGATTGCTACATCCGGCAGAGGTATTTGCCGTACGGTTTTACTGTACTGCGTTTGTTCCATATCAATTCCGTAAAGCTCTTTCATAAGCCTTACGGCATCCTGATTTATCTGTGGCTTTGTTTCGCTGCCTGCCGAGTAAAAATCAAAGTCATTTCCGCGCAGATGTTTTCCGAGAGCTTCTGCAATTTGACTTCGGCACGAATTATGCACGCAAATAAATGCTATCTTCTTTTTCATTTAAAAGGACACCTCGCACCTATGCACTGATTGTTTTGCGCCGAATGAGCACACTTAATTTCATCAAGCTCCATTTCAACACCGAGGAATTCTTTTGCAAACTTCACGGCTTTTATAATAGATATATACGAATCGCGCTTACAGCAACGGGGACCGCCAACCTCGGCGATTGCGCCAAGCGCGGAAGAAGTCATTTTGTTTGATAATCCCCACGTTTCATTTGTAAGAGGTGTTGCCCCTGTTACAATAGACACGAACATTCCGGCGCTTATTCCTGCGCCGCAAGCTCCCCAAAATCCGCAGCTGCCGCCCGGCACTTTCTTCCCGCGTGATTGCATCTCGAACAGTGCTTTTGCGAGTTCAATATTACCGCCTGCGTTTTTATACGCAGTAAGCAAAGCCGAACCTACTATCACGTGATGTTCGGGGCCGTGCATATGGCAAAAAGGCAGAGCCATCAATTTTTTACTGATTTCAATAGGATTTTTCGAGCGTTCCGCAAGGCATACGCCTATAATGCTATCCATTCCTTGCGTGTGGCATTCGTTGCATATATAATGACCGTTCTCGCAAGAGGTTTTACTGCTTTCTTTTTTATGGCAGATGGCGCATTCCATCATCTCATCGTTTTCTAAATATTTCAGCGGTGCTCCGCAAAGTAAACATTCGTCTTTCATCATTAGCCTCAACAACTCTCAATTTATCAATAAATTTATTATAACAAAAACGCTGTTTTAGTTCAAGTGGTTATGTATGAATAAAATAAAGCTCGACTTGCAAAAAAGTCGAGCTTTATAAAACACCCAGGGAAGCGCCTTGTGTTATTCGGGCTTGTAGCTATCCTTTAAGGTTACTATTCTAACGAAAGCACCTGTCTTTTTGTCAAACTTAAAATAACCCGTTCTGACAAACTGGAAGGACTTTTCTTTTTCGGCTTCGTTTTCAAGGGCCTTTTCAACGTAACCGTGAAGTGAAACGAGCGACTCTTTGTTTATATACTGCTCAAAATCGTAGCCCTCCGAAATTTCGGCGGTGTTTTCGATATTAAAGAGAATATCAATAAGGTTAAATTTTGCCGGCACTGCAAAATCCTGCGAAACCCAGTGGATTGTGCCCTTAATTTTTCTTCCGTCGAAGGGATTTTGGTTTTTCGAAACGAGGTCGGCAGAGCAAAGAAGCTCGGTAACGTTGCCGTTTTCGTCTTTAATAACCTCATCGCAACGGACTATGTATCCACCCATAAGTCTAACCTCTTTGCCGAGGGTAAGACGCTGAAATTTGGGAGGCGGAACCTCTTCGAAATCGCTTCTGTCGATATAAATATGCTTTGTGAAAGCAACCTTGCGGTAATCGGTGGTTTCCTTTTGAGGAGAATTTGCAACCTCAAAATATTCCGTTTGGTTTTCGGGATAGTTTGTAATTGTAACTTTAAGAGGTGATAAAACCGCCATTCTTCTTTCGGAGGTTAAGTTAAGCTCCTCGCGCTGACAGTGCTCAAGCAAGCGTCTGTCGGAAAGACTTGCGTTTTTGGCAACGCCGGTGCGTCTTATAAATTCAAAAATTGCGGTGGGAGTAAAGCCTCTTCTTCTCATACCCGAAAGGGTGGGCATTCTGGGGTCGTCCCAACCGTCAACGAGCTTATCTTCAACCAATTTACGAAGATAACGCTTGCTCATAACAACGTTTGTAACGTTAAGACGGGCAAATTCATACTGATGCGGCTTTTTCTCGAAACCGATGTTGTCAACCACCCAGTCGTAAAGCGGACGGTGATTTTCAAACTCAATTGAACAGCAGGAGTGGGTAATGCCCTCTAAAGCGTCCTGAATGGGATGAGCGTAGTCGTAAAGAGGGTAGATGCACCATTTGTCGCCCTGACGGTGATGATGCTTTCTGGTAATACGGTAGATAACGGGGTCGCGCATGTTTATATTGGGCGATGCCATATCTATTTTTGCGCGAAGCGTTTTCTCACCGTCGGCATATTTGCCGTTTTTCATTTCTTCAAATAAGCGCAAATTTTCTTCAACGCTTCTGTTTCTGTAAGGACTGTCTTTTCCGGGTTCGGTGAGCGTTCCGCGGTATTCTCTCGTTTCGTCGGCGGTTAAATCGCAAACGTAAGCCTTGCCGTCTTTAATAAGACCGACTGCAAATTCGTAGCATTTTTCAAAATAGTCGGAGCCGAAGAAAACGTTATCGGGTTTTTCGCCCACGAGCCAAGTTAAATCCTCGTAAATAGACTCAACGAATTCGGTTTCCTCTTTCGAGGGGTTTGTATCGTCGTATCTTAAATTGAATTTTCCGCCGTATTTTTTAGCGGCAAGAAAGTTTATGAAAATTGCCTTTGCCGAGCCGATGTGAAGATAACCGTTAGGCTCCGGCGGAAATCTTGTTTGAACAGCCGAAATTTTTCCGCTTTCAAGGTCGGAATCAATAATATCGGTTATAAAATGTGTGAAGTTTTCTGCATCAAATTTACTCATAAAAAATCCTTTCTCACTTCGTTGCAATTTCAATGCGGCGAAGGATTTTTTCTTTACCTAAAAGCTTTAACACGGTGCACATATCGGGTGAGCTTTCTCTGCCGGTAACCGCAAGGCGTATAACCCCTGAAACGTCGCCGACGTGGCCCTTGTAACCTTCGGGATTTTGTTTATATTCTTTGGTGTTCGGGCAATAACCCAAAGATTCCGAAAGAGTTTTGATTTTTTCAAACCAAACGTCTTGCTCGTCTGCCTCACTCCAAATTAAAGCGTAACCGTTTAAAATTGCTTTTGCATCGTCGGTTTTCAAAAGCTCGCTTTGCGAGGGCTCGAAATATTCGTCGAAGAAATATTTAACGTAATCAAAAACGTCTTTAAGAGTGGTTAAATCTTTTCTCGGCTTTGCGCCGCCTCTGCCTATTGATAAAATTGCCTTTATAAAATCGCCGTTTTTAACGATAAGCTCGTTTAAAGGTTTGTCGTATTCGGGCGCCCAAGCCTTTAAAAGCTCGAAAACTTCGTCGGCAGTCATTTCCGAAAGAACGGTTTTGGAAATATCGTTTAACTTATCGTTGTCAAAAAGACAACCCGAAATGCTCATCTTCGAAAGCTTTAAGGGGAATTTCGAAATGCTTTCATTCTTGTTTGCTTTAAGCCATTCCTCAAAGGAGGAGGAAAGAAGAGTGAAAAGATATTTTTTAACGGCAATGGCAGGATATCCGTTTTCAACGTAATAGGTAACCGCTGCCTCAGGGTCTTTTCTTTTTGAAAGCTTTCTCTTTCCGCCGTTTTCGCCCTTCATAATTTGAGCGGTGTGCGCGTATTTGGGACATTTAAATCCAAGCGCTCTGAAAAGTTCGAGATGATAGGGAAGAGTGGAAAGCCATTCCTCGCCTCGAACAACGTGAGTGGTTCTCATAAGATGGTCGTCAACCGCGTGGGCGAAATGGTAGGTGGGAAGACCGTCGGTTTTAAGCAAAACGAAATCGTTATCGTTTTGCGGAAGGGTAAGCTCGCCTTTGATTTCATCTTTGAACTTAACGGTGATTTTTTTATCGCCTTCCGATTTAAAACGGATAATATAGCTCATTCCCGCCTTAATGTTTGCTTCAATTTGCTCCAAAGAAAGATTTCGGCATTTTGCATATTCGCCGTAATAACCGGGGTCTGCCTTTAACGAGGTTTGAAGCTCGTGCTGCTTTTCAAGCTCCTCTGCGGTGCAAAAGCAAGGGTAAGCTCTGCCCTCGCTCATAAGCTTTTTGGCAAAAACGTGATAAATTTCACGTCTTTCGCTTTGACGGTAAGGTCCGTAATTTCCAATATCGGCACCGTTTTTACCTGCGCCTTCGTCGAAATTTATGTCGAAAAAGGCAAAGGAATCAATAATGTTTTCAACGGCGCCCGGAACCAAACGCTTTCTGTCGGTATCTTCAATTCGAAGATAGAAAACACCGCCCGACTGATGAGCAACGTGCTCGTCAAGCACTGCCTGATAAAGACCGCCCAGATGTATAAATCCCGTGGGGCTGGGAGCAACTCTGGTAACTCTTGCGCCCTCCGGCAAATTCCTTTCGGGATATTTTGCTTCCAAATCATCGGGAGTAAGAGTAACGTTAGGGAAAATAAGCTCTGCAAGTTTATTGTAATCCATAAAATAACCTTTCAAAATCAGCGAATTATGCTGCCGTTTTCAACGGAATTATCGAGGAATAAAACCTTAACGTTGCCGTTGTCGTCCTCAGATGCCATAATCATTCCGTTTGAATCAACGCCTCTTAATTTAACGGGCGCAAGGTTAACGATAACCGAAACCTTTTTACCTATTAAATCGTCGGGCTTGTAATATTTCGCAATGCCCGAAACAACCTGACGAAGACCTTCGCCGGTGTCTATCATAAGGCGTAAAAGCTTATCGCTTTTCGGCACGGGTTCGCATTCTTTTATTTCGCCTGCTCTTATTTCAAGCTTTGCAAAATCGTCAATTGTAATCTGCTCTTTGTGTTCCTGAGGCTTTTTGGGAGCGGCTGCGGCCTTTTTTGCTTCAAGCTCGGCAGTCATTTCGTTAATAACCTTTTCGGCGTCAATTCTGGGGAAGAGCGCCTCGCCCTTGGAAACAACGGCGCCTGCTTTTAAGCCGCCGAAACCGAGCTTTGCCCAATCAAGCTCGTCGGAATCAAGACCTAACTGAACAGCCATTTTTTCTGCGGTATCGGGCATAAAGGGTTTAAGCATAATTGCGGCGTGGCGCAAGCTTTCGGCAAGGTGATACATAACCGAAGCAAGCTCGTCTTTCTTTGCTTCGTCCTTCGCAAGAGCCCACGGAGCCGTTTCGTCGATATATTTATTGGCGCGTGAAACAAGGCTCATAACGCTCTTAATGGCGTCGGAAACCTTATAAGCGTCCATTTCCTCTTCGACTTTTGAAACGGTGTCTTTCATAAATTGCTCCAAAACACCGTCGAAATCGGTTTTACCCGAGGGAGCGGGAACCTCGCCGCCGAAATATTTCATAATCATTGCGGTTGTTCTTGAAAGAAGGTTACCGAGGTCGTTTGCAAGGTCGGAATTTATTCTGTTAATAAAAAGCTCGTTGGTATAGTTGCCGTCTTGTCCCATGCTTATTTCGGAAAGAAGATAATATCTTATGGCATCAACGCCGAAATAGTGAGAAAGGATTGCGGGGTCAACAACGTTGCCCTTCGATTTGCTCATCTTGCCGCCGTCAATAAGAAGCCAGCCGTGGCCGTAAACCTTTTTCGGAAGCGGCAAATCAAGCGCCATAAGCATAATGGGCCAGTAAATCGTGTGGAAACGGAGAATATCCTTGCCTATAACGTGAACGTCGGCAGGCCAGAAATCTTCGAAATCGTTATATTTTCCGTTTTGATAGCCGAGCGCGGTAATGTAGTTTGAAAGAGCGTCAATCCAAACGTAAATAACGTGTTTTTCGTTTATCGGCACGGGAATACCCCAGTCAAATGAGGTTCTCGAAATGCAAAGGTCCTGAAGACCGGGCTTTAAGAAGTTGTTAACCATTTCGTTTCTTCTCGAAGCAGGCTCAATAAAATCGGGATGTTCCTCTATGTATTTAAGCAATTTGTCGGCGTATTTGCTCATCTTGAAGAAATATGCTTCTTCCTTTGCGGGATGCACTTCTCTTCCGCAGTCGGGACATTTGCCGCCAACGGCCTGAGTTTCGGTCCAAAAAGCCTCGCAGGGAGTGCAGTAAAGACCTTCGTAAGAGCCGAGATAAATATCGCCGTTATCGTAAAGCTTTTGAAATATTTTTTGAACCGATTCAACGTGATAATCGTCGGTGGTTCTTATAAAACGGTCGTAGCTTATATTCATAAGCTGCCAAAGCTCTTTAATTGAAGCAACTATTCCGTCGATATATTCAATGGGCTTTAAGCCCTTTTTTTCTGCAATTTGCTGAAGCTTTTCACCGTGCTCGTCGGTGCCGGTGAGAAACATTACATCAAAACCACGCATTCGCTTATATCTGGCAATTGCATCGGAAACAACGGTGGTGTAGGTATTGCCGATATGCAATTTATCAGAGGGATAATAAATGGGTGTTGTGATATAGAATTTGTTTTTCATTGAACAAATCCGCTCCTTTCGTAATGTATTTTATTAGTATATCACTATTTAATATAAATTTCAACAATTTTTTATTTAAAAAAGCGGAATTTTAAAAAGCGGCGCGCAATAAAATAACAGTAAAAAAGAGGGGAAAACGGCTTTTAAAAGGTAAAAAATGCCGGCGTTGTTAAAATTAACAAAAAAGACGGTAAAAAACGTGTTAAAAATTTAACAAAAACAGTAAAAACATAGTTTACAAGCCTTTTATTTTGTGCTATAATGTATATGTGATAAATTGGGAAAAAATCGAAAAAGTCCCATTTTTTTGTCGCAAATTCAATGAAAAAAATAATAAAAAATTAACTTATAAAAGGAGTAAAGACGATGACAAAAAACAAAACCGTGTTACAGTGGCTCGACGAAGTTAAGGCTCTTGTAACTCCCGACAACGTAGTTTGGATTGACGGAAGTGAGGAGCAGCTTGAAGCACTTCGTAACGAGGCTGTTTCAACAGGAGAAATGATTAAATTAAACGAAGATAAACTTCCCGGTTGCTATCTTCACAGAACCAACCCCAACGACGTTGCCCGTGTTGAAGACAGAACCTTCATTTGTTCTCGTGAAAAAGAAAATGCAGGTCCCACAAATAACTGGTGCGAACCCAAAGAAATGTATGAAAAGCTTTACGACATAGCAAGAGGCTCTTATAAAGGAAGAACAATGTATATCATTCCTTTCTCAATGGGCCCCATCGGCTCTCCCATTGCCAAAATCGGCATTGAGGTAACCGATTCAATCTACGTTGTTTTAAATATGGCAATTATGACCAGAGTAGGCAAGGCTGTTATCGAAACCCTCGGCGACAGTAACGACTGGGTTAGAGGCCTTCACTGCAAATGCGAAATCAATCCCGAAAAGAGATACATTTGCCACTTCCCCGAAGATAACACCATTATTTCCGTAAACTCCGGTTACGGCGGCAACGTATTGCTCGGCAAAAAATGCTTTGCTCTCAGAATAGCATCTTATCAGGGCTGGAAAGAGGGCTGGATGGCAGAGCATATGCTCATTTTAGGTATTGAAAATCCCAAGGGCGAGGTTAAATACATAGCCGCTGCATTCCCCTCGGCTTGCGGCAAAACCAACCTTGCAATGCTTATTCCTCCGGAATACTTAAAGAAAAAAGGCTATAAGGTTTGGACGGTAGGCGACGACATCGCTTGGATGAAAATCGGTCCCGACGGCAGACTTTATGCAATTAACCCCGAAAACGGCTTCTTCGGCGTTGCTCCCGGCACCAACGAAAAATCCAACTTCAACGCTCTTGAGAGCACCAAGAAGAACACCATTTTCACAAACGTTTGCTTAAATCTCGACACCAACACTGTTTGGTGGGAAGGTCTCGATAATAATCCCCCCGAAAACGCACTTGAATGGAAGGGCAATCCTTGGACTCCTTCAATGTTCAATAAAGCCGATAAGTCAACCTATTCGGCACATCCCAACTCAAGATTCACCGCTCCCGCAGTAAACTGCCCCTGCATTTCCGAGGAATTCGATAAAGGCGCAGGCGTTCCGATTTCCGCAATCGTATTCGGCGGCAGACGTGCAAAATGCACTCCCTTGGTTTATCAGTCGAAGGATTGGGAAAACGGCGTATTCATCGGCTCTGCAATGGCATCCGAAACAACTGCTGCCGCAGCAGGCGCAGTCGGCGTAGTAAGACGCGACCCCATGGCAATGCTTCCCTTCTGCGGATACCATATGGGCGATTATTTCCGTCATTGGCTCGATATGGGCAAGAAGCTCGGCGATAAGGCTCCCAAAATCTTCAACGTAAACTGGTTCAGAACCGATGACGAAGGTAACTTCATCTGGCCCGGCTACGGCGACAATATGAGAGTTCTCAACTGGATTATCGAGCGTTGCGAAGGCACTGCAGACGCAGTTGAAACCGCAATCGGCTATGTTCCGAAGCCAGAAGATATCGACCTTCAGGATTTGGATATGGATATCGAAACCTTAAAAGATATTTTGGCAGTTGAAAAAGACGTTTGGGAAAAAGAAGCTTCGGAAATCGAAGAACACTACAAAAAGTTTGGCGACAGACTCCCCGCAGAGTTAAAAGAACAGCTTGAAATCCTTAAAGCAAATATCGCAAAAATATAAAGAAAAGTCAGATGATATAAAATGTTTAAGATAACAGTAGTAGGAGCCGGAAGCGTAGGCTCAACAATAGCATATTCACTTGCAGTGCAGTCGCTCGCATCTGAAATCGTTCTCGTAGATATCAACACCGAAAAGGCGCTCGGCGAAGCAATGGACATTCGTCAGGGTATGCCCTTTTGCGGACCGGTAAGAGTTTATGCAGGCTCTTACGCCGATTCAAAGGATTCCGATATCGTTGTAATCACCTCGGGCATAGCAAGAAGACCCGGTCAGACGAGAATAGACCTTTGCGAAATAAACGTCGGCATTATTAAGAGCGTGGCGGAGAGTGTTGTAAAGCATTCTCCCAACGCCATTTACGTAATAGTTTCCAATCCCGTTGATATTTTAACGCACGCTTTCGTTAAATATTCGGGGCTTCCCGAAAACCAAATCATCGGTTCGGGCACAATTTTGGATACTTCACGTCTTAAAGCAAGAATTTCGGAATATTACGACGTAAGCCAGAAGAATATTCACGCATTCGTTTTGGGTGAACACGGCGATACCTCTTTCGTTCCGTGGTCGCTCGCAACGGTAGCAGGCCAGCCGATTGACAGATATAAGAAATTCTCCGATTTCGTTGAAGAGCTTCCCGAATTCGACAGAGACGAAGCCGAGCATTACATGAGAACCTCGGGCGCAAACGTAATTAAAAGAAAGGGCGCAACCTTCTACGCCATTGCCTTGGCGGTTTGCCACATTTGTAAGGCAATAAGCTACAGCACCGAAACAATCTTAACCGTTTCCGCACCGCTTCACGGCGAATACGGAATTGAGGACGTAAGCCTTTCGCTTATGACCGAGGTTGGAAGAAAAGGCCACGGCAGACTCATTACTCCCGAGTTAACCGACGAAGAGCTCAAAAAGCTTCACAACAGCGCCGATGCGCTTAAAGCAATAATAAAAGAATTAAAAATATAAAAAGGGGAACGAAAAATGGAGACATCTGAGAATTTCAGAATAGAACACGATTCCATGGGCGAAGTAAAAGTTCCCGCAGATAAATACTGGGCAGCTCAAACCGAACGCAGCCACGAGAATTTCCGCATTGGCGTTGGCATTGAAACAATGCCTCGTGAAATAACTCACGCATTCGGAATATTGAAGAAAGCCGCAGCAATGGCAAACTCGGAGCTTAAACCCGAAAAAATGACCAAAGAGAAGCTTGAAGTAATATCAAAAGCTTGCGAAGAGGTTATTTCGGGCGCGTTAAACGACCATTTCCCGCTCGTAGTATGGCAAACGGGAAGCGGCACGCAATCTAACATGAACGCTAACGAGGTAATTGCAAACCGTGCAAACGAGCTTGCAGGCAAAAAGCTTTGCCATCCCAACGACGATATCAATATGAGCCAGTCGTCTAACGACACTTTCCCCACGGCAATGCACATTTCTGCGGTAATTGCAATTGAGGATAAGCTCATTCCCGCAGCCGAGCTTTTAATTTCAACCTTTAAAAGACTTGAAAAAGAAAACGAAGGCATAGTAAAAAGCGGAAGAACGCATCTTCAAGATGCAACTCCCATAACATTCTCGCAGGAAATCAGCGGTTGGAGAAGCTCTCTCGAAAGAGACGTTGAGCTTTTAAAGCTTGCGGTTTCACCTCTTAAAGAGCTTGCTCTCGGCGGCACTGCGGTAGGCACCGGCTTAAATGCTCCCAAAGGCTTCGACGTTAAGGTTGCCAACGCAGTTTCGGAGTTAACGGGTAAACAGTTCAAAACAGCCGAAAATAAATTCCACGCGCTTACCTCTAAAGACGAGCTCGTATTTGCACACGGAGCAATAAAGGCTCTTGCCGCAGATATGATGAAAATCGCAAACGATATCCGTTGGCTTGCAAGCGGTCCCAGAGTAGGTCTTGGAGAAATAAGAATTCCCGAAAACGAGCCCGGCTCGTCTATAATGCCGGGAAAAGTAAATCCCACACAGTGCGAGGCGGTAACCATGGTTGCCGTTCAGGTAATGGGTAACGACGTTGCCGTTTCAATGGCTGCATCTCAGGGCAACTTTGAGCTTAACGTGTTTATGCCCGTTGCAATTTATAATTTCTTGCAGTCGGCTCGCTTACTTGCCGAAGCAATTGTTTCCTTTAACAATAACTGTGCGGTAGGCATAACTGCAAACAGAGAAAAAATGCACAATAATCTTCACAACTCTCTAATGCTCGTAACGGCTCTTAATCCTTATATAGGTTATGAGAACGCCGCAAAAACGGCTAAAAAAGCATTTAAAGATAACGTTTCTTTAAAAGAAGCTTGCGTTTCGCTCGGCTTTTTAACCGCAGAGAAATTCGATGAAGTGTTCCATCCGGAGCAGATGGTGTAATAAAGAAAAAGACGAAACGCCGCAAGGCGTTTCAAGTCGTGTAGGAGGAAACCTTAAAAATGATAAAATACAGTTATTTTCCGGGTTGTACTTTGAAAAACAAGGCAGTTTCATTAGATAAATATGCAAGAGCATCTGCCGAGGTTTTGGGCTTTACACTTGAAGAAATTCCCCAGTGGCAGTGCTGCGGCGGAGTTTACACAATAGCCAAAGATAAAATAGCAACCCGACTCGCATCGGTTAGAGCGCTTGCGGCGGCCGAAAAAGAGGGAAATGCCCTTTTAACACTTTGCTCGGCGTGTCATAACGTCATTAAGCAGGTAAACAACGATATAAAAACCAACGAAAGTATTGCCTCGGCGGCAAGAAAATATATGGGCGAGGACGAGGCTTATAACGGCGGCACTGAGGTTATTCACTATTTAGAGGTGTTAAGAGACGTTATCGGCTTCGATACTTTAAAAAGCAAGGTAACAAATCCCTTAACGGGCAAGAAAATAGGCGCATATTACGGCTGCCTTCTTCTCCGTCCCGGCAAGGTAATGGCAATGGACGACCCTGAAAACCCCAAAATTTTAGAGGATTTCATAAGAGCTATCGGCGCAGAGCCCGTTATTTATGCGCAGAGAAACGAATGTTGCGGCGGTTACGCAACAATCGACGATAAAAGCTATGCAACCAAGAGAGCAGACATAATAAAGGAAAACGCCAAAAACAATCAGGCAGATATGTTAATAACGGCTTGTCCTCTTTGTCTTTACAATCTCAATAAGTCAAACACAGAGCTTCCGGTTTACTATTTCACCGAGCTTTTGGCTGAAGCTCTCGGAATAAAGGAGGATATCGATGGAAAATAAAGAATACGTCCGCGAAACAATCACCCGTATATCAGGTGTAAATCCCCTCAAATGTATGCGTTGCGGAAAATGCAGCGCAACCTGCCCCGCTTACGATGAGATGGATTATCATCCCCATCAGTTTGTCTATATGGTGGAAACAGGCGATATTGAAGCTCTTATGAATAACAAATCTATTTATAAATGCCTCACTTGCTTTGCCTGCCTTGAAAGATGTCCCCGTCAGGTAGAGCCCGCCAAGCTTATAGACGCAGTAAGAGCGGTAGCGGTAAGACAAAAAGATAACAATCACTTAAAGCCCGATAATATTCCCGAGCTTTTAGATAACGACATTCCGCAGCAGGCATTGGTAAGTGCCTTCCGCAAATATGCAGAATGAGGTGAAGAATAATGCAAAGAATAGGCGTTTTTGTCTGCCACTGCGGAAGTAACATCGCAGCAACGGTAGACGTTAAAGCAGTAGTCGAAGCAATTAAAAAAGAGCCCGGAGTTGTTTTTGCGGCAGAATATCAGTATATGTGCTCTGAATCGGGGCAAAATCTTGTTAAAGCCACAATTAAAGAGCAAAATCTCACAGGCGTTGTAGTTTGTGCTTGTTCACCCAGAATGCACGAAAACACCTTCAGAAAAGCAGCAGCCGCTGCAGGACTCAATCCTTATATGGTTGAAATTGCCAACATCCGTGAGCAGTGCTCTTGGATTCATAAGGATATAGAAACCGCAACCGAAAAGGCAGTTGTTCTTGCCCGCTCGGCAATTGCGAAGGTAATGTTAAACGCACCGCTCACCTCGGGCACCTCTCCCGTAACCAAGAGAGCGCTCGTAATCGGCGGCGGTATAGCGGGTATTCAAACCGCTCTCGATATCGCAGATGCAGGCTTCGAGGTAGATATAGTTGAAAAAGAGCCCACCATCGGCGGCAAGATGGCTCAAATAGATAAAACCTTCCCCACACTCGACTGTGCGGCGTGTATCTTAACGCCCAAAATGGTTGAGGCGGCTCAAAACGAGAAAATCCACATTTATTCATACAGTGAAGTAACCGCAATCAAAGGCTTCGTTGGTAACTTCACCGCAACAATCAAGCGCAAGGCTCGCTACGTTAAGGAAGATATTTGCACCGGTTGCGGACTTTGCACCGAGAAATGTCCTCAGAAGAAGGTTCCCAACGCATTTAACTTGGGCCTTGATAACCGCAGAGCAATCTATATTCCCTTTGCTCAGGCAGTTCCGAAGGTTGCAACCATCGACCCCGATTATTGCACTATGTTAAAGAGCGGCAAATGCGGCGTTTGCTCAAAGGTTTGCACCGTTGGCGCAATCGACTATAAGGCAAAAGACGAGTTTATAGACGTTCAGTACGGCGCAATCGTTGCCGCAACGGGCTTTAACCCCATAAGCGTTGAGAAATACGATGAATTCGCATATTCTCAGAGCCCCGACGTAGTAACCTCGCTCGAATATGAGCGTTTAATGAATGCGGCAGGCCCCACGGGCGGAACTCTTCTCCGTCCTTCCGACAAAACGCATCCCAAAACAATCGTTTTCGTTCAGTGCGTAGGCTCGAGAGAATCGGGCGATTCCTCTAAGTGCGGCAAAACCTACTGCTCAAAAATTTGCTGTATGTACACCGCAAAGCACGCAATGCTCACCAGAGAAAAATATCCCGATACAGATGTATATGTATTCTATATAGACGTAAGAACTCCCGGCAAGAATTTCGATGAATTCTATCGCCGCGCGGTTGAACAGTACGGAGTGCATTACATAAAGGGTATGGTTGGCAAGGTAACTCCCGAAAACGGAAAATTAAAGGTTCAGGCATCCGATTTACTTGCTGAAAAGCAGCTTCATATCGACGCCGATATGGTTGTTTTGGCAGCGGCAATAGAGCCCGATAAAACGGCTCGTCCCTTGGCAACGTTGCTCACTGCAAGTATGGATACCAACGATTTCTTCACCGAAGCGCATCCCAAGCTCCGTCCGGTTGAAAGCCCCACGGCAGGCGTATTCCTTTCAGGCGTATGTCAGGGCCCGAAGGATATTCCCGAAACGGTTGCACAGGCAGGCGCGGCGGCAAGCAAGGTAATCGGACTCTTGGCAAAAGATAGCCTCACCTGTAACGCTTGCGTTGCAACCTCCAACGAAAATATTTGCACGGGTTGCTCGCAGTGTGAAAAGGTTTGCCCCTACGGCGCAATCACATACGTAGATAAAGAATTCAAAATGCCCAACCGTCAGCTCAAAATCCGCCGCGTTGCAAAGGTTAACGAAGCGGTATGTCAGGGATGCGGCGCATGTACCGTAACGTGCCCCTCCGGAGCTATGGACCTTAAGGGCTTCTCAACAAAACAAATTATGGCGGAGGTAGATGCAATATGCAAGTAAACGAAACAAATTTCAAACCGAAAATAGTTGCATTCTGCTGTAACTGGTGCTCCTATGCGGGCGCTGACCTTGCAGGCACCAACCGTCTTAACTATCCTGCAGACGTAAAAATCATAAGAGTACCCTGCTCTTGCAGAGTAAATCCGCTCTTCGTTTTAAGAGCCTTCCAAAGAGGAGCCGACGGCGTAATCATCTGCGGCTGCCACCCCGGCGACTGCCACTACACCTCCGGCAACTACTTTGCAAGAAGAAGAATGACTCTTCTTTTCTCAATGCTCGACTATTTGGGCATAGAGAGAGACAGAACCCGTGTTGAATGGGTTTCTGCCGCCGAAGGCGCAAAATTTGCAAAAACCATGAACGAATTCGTTGAAACCGTAACAAAACTCGGTGAAAACAAGAGATTGGAGGACTTAAGATGCAAGAAGCAATAATCAAAAAGGCAATAGAGCTTCTCGAAAACGGCACTGTAAACAGAGTTTACGGCTGGAGAAAAGGTATTTTTGAGTCCGACGTAACTCCCTCCGTTTTCAAAACCGCAGAGGATATAAAGGCAAATTTCGTATATAACGATTTTTGCGGCGCAAACCTCTCGAAATATATGGTAAAAGAGAGCGATAAGGAAGGTAAAATTGCAATTTTCTTAAAGCCCTGCGATACCTACAGCTTAAACCAGTTAACCGCCGAATACAGAGTAAAAAGAGATAATATTTACGCAATCGGCGTTCCCTGTAACGGAATGAAAGACGTTACAAACCCCACCGAGCTCGAGGAAAGATGCAAAACCTGCAAGAGCAAAAAGCACGTAACATACGATGAGCTTTTGGGCGAAGAGGGCGAGGTAATTGATTCAAACCGTTTTGATATGGTTGAGAAATTAGAAAATATGACTGCCGACGAGCGCTTTGAATTCTGGAGAAACGAGCTTTCAAAATGCATTCGCTGTAACGCTTGCAGAAACGTATGTCCTGCTTGCACCTGCGAAAAATGCATATTCGATAACCCCGAATCTAACGTATCTCAAAAAGCGGCTGTAACCTCTTTTGAAGAAAATATGTTCCATATCATAAGAGCGTTCCACGTTGCAGGCAGATGCACCGACTGCGGCGAATGCTCACGCGTTTGCCCCGAAAACATTCCGCTCCACCTTTTAAACCGCAAGTTCATTAAAGATATTAACGAACTTTACGGCGAATATCAGGCGGGCGAAACCGTTAACGAAAAAGGACCGCTCGTAAGCTACAAGCTCGACGACGCAGAGCCTTCAATAGTTCACGAAAGGGGAAATAACTGATGTATAAAATAAAAATTTCCTCATTAAACGAATTTTTTGAGTTAATCGCAAAAACTCAAAAGCTTTATCTTCCCGTTTCCGATAATAACGGCGGCACAAAATTTGCCGAGTGGGAAAAAGGCGTTGAATTCAAAAATTCGGTAAACACATTAAGAAGCGCAAAAGACTTCTTCTTCCCGCAGGTTGAAAACCTTGTTGAATTCAAGGTAGACGGTCAAAAAATCGAGGTTATAGACCCGAGAAAAGAAACCGAAGACTTCGTAATCTTTGGCGTAAGAGCCTGCGATGTAAAAAGCTTCGAAATTTTAGACACCGTTTATTTGGTAGACCCCGTGGACAGCTACTATAAAAACCGCAGAGACCACGGCACTATAATTTCTCTTGCTTGCTCCAACCCCGATGAAAAATGCTTCTGCTCCGCTTTCGGAATAGATGCAACCGAGCCCACGGGCGATGCAAAATGCTATTTAACCGACGACGCTCTTTATTTCGAGCCCATAACCGAAAAGGGCAAAAAGGTTTACGAAGCGGTTAAAGCGCTCTGTGAAGAGGATAACGGCGAGGCTGTTGAAGCGCAGAAAAAAGAAACTAAAGAAAAAATGGCAAAAATGCCTCTTGCAACTTTAAAACCGCAGGATTTCACCAAAAAGCAGTTAGATGCTTTTAAATCGGAAAAATGGGCAGAGCTTTCAGAGGCTTGCCTCGGATGCGGAAGCTGCACCTTCGTTTGTCCCACCTGCCAGTGCTACGATATAAGAGATTTCGACACCGGCCACGGCGTAAAACGTTTCAGATGCTGGGATAGCTGTATGTATTCCGATTTTACCCTTATGGCGTCGGGCACACCCCGACTCACTCAGCTTGAGAAATTCCGTCAGCGTTTTATGCATAAGCTCGTTTACTATCCCATGAACAACAACGGAGTTTACGGATGTGTAGGATGCGGAAGATGCCTTCGCAAATGTCCTATTTCAATGAACATTGTCAAGGTAATGAAAAGTCTTGAGGAGGATGTAAAATGACAGAAGAAACCCTTATACCGAAGCTTGGCAAGGTAATAGATATAAGAATCGACACAGCCGATATCAAAACCTTCCGAGTAGTAGGATTAGACGGCCAAAAACCCTTTATTCATAAGCCCGGCCAATGCGCAATGCTTTCAATTCCCGGCGTTGGCGAAGCAATGTTTTCAATAACCTCCTCGCCCACAAACGAGGAATTTATGGAATTCTCAATTAAAAAGTGCGGTTGCTTAACAACATGGCTTCACAAAATGGACGTAGGTCAGGAAATTTGCATAAGAGGCCCCTACGGCAACGCATTCCCCGTTGATACCGAATTCAAGGGTAAAGACCTTCTCTTTATCGCCGGCGGTATCGGACTTGCTCCCTTGCGCTCGGTAATAAACTATTGCAGAGCAAAAAGAGAAAATTACGGACATATCGATATCGTTTACGGTTCACGCTCCAAAGACGACCTTGTAGATTATAAGGAAATCATTGAAGAATGGGTTAACGATAAAGATATCAACGTTTACTTAACCATCGACAGAGAGCAAGAAGGCTGGGACGGCCACGTAGGCTTCGTTCCCAACTACGTAAAAGAGCTCGATTTCAAAACAACCTCAACGGCAATAGTTTGCGGACCTCCCATAATGATTAAATTCACCCTTGCAGGTCTTGCAGAGCTTGGTTTTGTTAAATCGCAGGTATTTACAACAATGGAAATGCGAATGAAGTGCGGCGTCGGCAAGTGCGGCAGATGCAATATCGGAAACAAATACGTTTGCAAAGACGGTCCCGTTTTCCGTTGCGACGAGCTTGACGAGCTTCCCGATGAATATTAAGGAGGAGTTTTGAAATGGAAAAAGTAAATATATTTCTTTTCGGCAAAAAATATGAGGTTCCCGGAAATCTCACAATAATGACTGCAATGGAATATGCAGGCTATCAGCTCGTAAGAGGATGCGGCTGCCGTAACGGATTCTGCGGCGCTTGCTCAACTCTTTACAGAATAAAAGGCGAGCAGGAGCTTCACGCTTGTCTTGCCTGTCAAACACAGGTTCAGGAAGGAATGTATATAGCAACACTTCCTTTCTTCCCGCTCGTAAAAAAGGTTTACGACATTGAAAAAGTAGGCGCAGAGCAAATGGTTATGATGCAGCTTTATCCCGAAATTTACGCTTGCATCGGCTGTAACGCCTGCACCAAGAGCTGCACCCAGAGCTTAGACGTTATGCAATATATCGCAGCTGCTCAAAGAGGCGACTACAAAACCGTTGCCGAACTTTCGTTCGACTGCGTAATGTGCGGTGTTTGCTCATCACGTTGCCCTGCGGGAATTTCTCATCCTCAGGTAGCGCTTCTTGCAAGAAGAATTAACGGCAAATATCTTGCTCCCAAAACCGAGCATCTTGAAGCACGTGTTGAAGAAATCAAAAACGGCACCTTCAAGGAGCTCCTCGAAAATCTCATGCAAAAGCCCATCGAAGAGATTAAAGAGCTTTATAATCAGCGCGAGATAGAAAAGTAAGGGGGAAAGAAAGATGTATTCTGCAGAAATAATGGAATCTATCAAAAAGGTAGAAGCAAACAGAGTTGAAAATGCAAAATATGAGCCGAGAAGAATGACGGCGGATGAAAAGCAAAAGCTTCTTGCAACCTATCATCCCGACTACCGTGAAAATCAGTTTGAAGTTCTTCAAATAGGTGAAAACAAAGGTCAAAAAGTGCCGATAGAGCTCGCAGCAATGCTTCAGGCTCACAGCCGCATCAATCCCAAGGACATAGACCTTGAAAATCCGAATTATGACGTTGACGTTTTGGTAATCGGCGGCGGCGGCGCAGGCTCTTCTGCCGCAATCGAGGCAAAAAATGCAGGCGCAAACGTTATGATTGTAACCAAATTAAGAATTGGCGACGCTAACACCGTTATGGCTGAAGGCGGCATTCAGGCAGCAGATAAGCCTAACGATTCACCCGCAATTCACTATATCGACGCATTCGGCGGCGGCCACTTTGCCGCAAAGCCCGAGCTTCTTTACAAGCTCGTAACCGAAGCTCCCGAAGCAATTCAGTGGCTTAACAACTTAGGCGTTGAATTCGATAAAATGCCCGACGGTACGATGGTAACCACCCACGGCGGCGGTACCTCTCGTAAGCGTATGCACGCCGCAAAAGACTATTCCGGCTCTGAAATAATGAGAACCGTAAGAGATGAAGTTTTCAATCTCGGCATTCCGGTAGTTGATTTCACCGCTGCAATAGAGCTTATTCTCGATGAAAACGGCAAATGCGCAGGCGCAGTACTTATGAATATGGAAACCAAGGAGCTTATGGTTGCAAGAGCAAAAACCGTAATCATCGCAACCGGCGGCGCAGGAAGAATGCACTACCAAGGCTTCCCCACCTCTAACCACTACGGCGCAACTGCCGACGGTCTTGTTTTAGGTTACCGTGCAGGCGCAAAGCTTCTTTATGCCGATACTCTTCAGTATCACCCCACAGGCGCGGCATATCCCGAGCAGATTTTCGGCGCACTCGTAACCGAAAAGGTTCGTTCACTCGGCGCAAAGCTCATCAACTGCGAAGGCGAAGTATTTATGCATCCGCTCGAAACCCGTGACGTTGCGGCAGCAAGCATCATCCGTGAGTGCGACGACCGCAAAAAAGGCGTTTCAACCGGAAGCGGCTTAGGCGTATGGCTCGATACTCCCATGATTGAACTTCTCGGCGGCGAAGGCACCATAATGGCAAGAATTCCCGCTATGTACCGTATGTTTGCACAGCACGGTATTGATATAAGAAAACAGCCCATCTTGGTATATCCCACTCTCCATTATCAGAACGGCGGCTTGGATATAAATGCAGACTGCATGACCACCAAGGTTGAAAACCTCTTCGTTGCAGGTGAAGCCGTTGGCGGTATTCACGGCAGAAACAGACTTATGGGCAACTCGCTCCTCGACATCATCGTATTCGGCAGAGATGCAGGTAAGAGCGCCGCGGCAAAGGCAGCAGGCGTTAAGGTTGGCAAGCTCACCTTAGACCACGTTGAGAAGTTTGAAAAAACAATAAAAGATGCAGGCATTGAAACCGATAAAGTTTCTCCGCTTCTTTTACCGAGCTACACACACGGCAATCCCAAATTTTCTAAATAATTAAGAAGGTAAGGAAATGGACATTTTTCAGTTTGCATTCAGCGGAAACACCGTAATTTTCGCAGGTCTTTTCATAATCTGCTTCTTGGGTTATGCTCTCGGAAGAATTGAAATTAAGGGCGTAAGCCTTGGCTCTGCAGGCGTTTTCCTTGTAGCAATTCTTTTCGGCTTTCTTTGCACTCTTCCAGAGCTTCAGGGAATCCCGATTTTAAAAGAATTTTTCACACCCGATAGCTCTGCCTCCGCATTTAAAAACTATAAGTTTATCGAAACAATCGGATTACTTCTCTTCGTAACTGCGGTTGGCTTCATTGCGGGCCCCAACTTTTTCAGAGATTTCAAAAGAAATGCAAAATCTTACATACCGCTCGGCGCAATAATCATCACCGTCGGCGCAACTTTAGCAGTAATCTTTGCATTAATCCCCGGCATCGGCTCGGCATTCAGCACAGGCATTCTTTCGGGCGCTCTCACCAGCACCCCCGCATATTCTGCAGCTAAAGACGTTGCAGGCGCGGCAGACGGCCTCGTTTCACTCGGTCAGGCAATTGCTTATCCCTTCGGTGTTATAGGCGTTGTTTTGTTCGTTCAGCTCGTTCCCAAGTTCTTAAAGGCAGATATGAACAAAGAAAGAGAACTTATGAAGGTAGCGCAGGATAACAAACCTGCCGAAGCTGTTAAAGAAAAGAAAGAAAAGAAAACAATTGAGCTCGATAGCTACGGAATAGGCGCTTTCGGCGTTGCAATTCTTTTCGGTCTTTTACTCGGAAGCATTAAAATTGCAGGCGTTTCTCTCGGAAACACCGGCGGTCCCTTAATCGTTGCTTTGATTTTAGGCCACTTTGGAAGAATAGGCTTTATAAGCTTTAAAATTAAGACCACAACCTTAAAAACTTTAAGAGAACTCGGTCTTATGCTCTTCCTTGCAGGCGCAGGCTTTGAGGGTGGCGTTCAGCTCGTTTCTCAAATAAGCAATTCGGCATACGGACCCATGCTCATTCTCTACGGCTTCATCGCAGGCGTAATAATGACCACCGTTCCGTTAATCGTCGGATATATCTTCGCTAAAAAGGTTATTAAATTAAGCCTTCTTAACAATCTTGGTTCGCTCACAGGCGGCATGACCAGCACTCCTGCTCTCGGCACCCTTATCGGTGTTGCCGGAACCGATGACGTTGCTGCAGCTTATGCATCAACCTATCCCATCGCTTTGGTTCTCGTTGTTTTGGCGGCAAACCTCATAGGAACGTTCATAGCATAAAAATAAAAGGAGAAGCAATTGCTTCTCCTTTTTAATTTGTAACAAATAAAAATCCCGCTCACTTTCGTGAACGGGATTTTTGGTGCCGCTGATCGGACTTGAACCGATACGGAGTTGCCCCCAAGGGATTTTAAGTCCCTCGTGTCTGCCGATTCCACCACAGCGGCAAGCACAAGTTAGTATAACATTTTTTTAAAGCTTTGTCAATAATTTAAAAAGGAAAATTTTAAAAAAATATAACGTCAAAAAAGCCGAAAGAGGTATAGTATAAGCCTAAACCCTCTTGACAAAACGTCCGTAATGGTATAAGATATTTTAATAAAAATATATTTAGATAAAAAGACATTATATTTATAAAATATGCTTTAATTTTAGCGAAAAGGGAGGCGGTCAAATGGCGTTAAACAATGAATATATAACGGTAAAAGAAATATATAAGCCGCGCTCTTTTAAAAAGAAAGAAAAAGCAAAAATCAAAGAAGAAAATCCGCTTTCTTGGGAAATAATTTATATAGAAAGCGGCAGTTTAAGGTTAAAAACGTCAGTTCGCACCGTTAAAATAAATCAAGGCGAGGCAATTTTCAATAAATGCGGTCAAGAATACGATATTGAGCCTCGCGGAGAGGAAATAAATATAATTTCAATTTGCTTTGAAGCCGAAAGCCCGAATATGAGCTTTTTTGAGAATAAAGCGTTTAAATTAAATAAACAGCAGAGAGAGCTTATTTATAAAATAGCCGAGGAAAAAAATGAAGAGTCGGGTTATGCGGCAAGTCAGCTTGCAAAAATTTATCTCGAAGAGCTTTTAATTTTGCTCGTAAGAAGCAACAACGCTTTAACTCTTCGTGAAAAGCGAACAGGTTATGGCAGAAAAACCGAAAGCGACGAGGTTTTTAACTCGATAATAGATTATTTGGAGCAAAATATAGACAAAAACATAACGCTCGATAACGTTTGCGAGCATTTTTATTTTTCGAAAACCTATATAAAAACTCTTTTCAAAAACAAAACGGGAAACGGTCTGATTGCATATTATAACCGAATAAAGCTTGAAAAAGCAAAAAAGCTTATAGAGCTCAAAGAATATAGCTTCACCGAAATATCGGAAATGCTTTCATATAGCTCGGTTCATTATTTTTCAAGATGCTTTAAGCACTATGTCGGCATAACACCCACCGAATACGCCGAAACGGCAAAAGAAGAATTAAAGAGGTAGAAAAATGAAAAAGGGAAGACTTATTGTAATAGACGGAGTAGATGCTTCGGGCAAATCCACTCAGGCAGAGCTTATTTTAAAAAGACTTGAAGCAGAGGGCGAAAAGGTTAAACTCATCTCATTTCCTTGCTACGACGAGGACTATTCCGCCCCTATAAAAATGTATTTGGGCGGTGAATTCGGAAATACGCCCGAAAGCGTAAACGCCTACGCCGCATCGGCGTTTTATGCGGTAGACCGCTATTGCTCATATAAAAAATCTTGGGGCAAGCTTTTAGAAGAGGGATATACCTTAATTGCGGCTCGCTACACCACCTCAAATGCAATCCATCAGGGCGAAAAGTTCAAAAAAGAGGAAAGAAAAGCCTATTTTGAATGGCTTTACGATTTTGAATTCAATAAAATGGCGCTTCCCAAGCCCGATAAAGTAATCTTTTTAAATATGCCGCCCGAAAAAAGCTTGGAGCTTTTAATGGTTCGCTATAAAGGCGAGGAAAGCAAAAAAGATATTCACGAAAAAGATAACGGCTATTTGTTTACCTGCTATGAAACGGCAGTTTACGCCGCCGAGGTTTTGGGATGGAACACGGTAAACTGCACCGATGCAAGCAACAATATCCGCTCGGTTTCGGAAATAAACGATGAAATTTACAGCATAATAAAGAGGTAAAAAATGAAAGTATACGTATTTTTGGCAAACGGCTTTGAAGAGGTTGAAGCGCTTGCGCCCGTAGATTTGCTTCGCAGAGCAGGGGCAGAGGTTTTAATGCTCGGCGTTAACGGCAAAACGGCAGTCGGCGCAAGAGGCATTGAGGTTGTTTGCGATAAAGAAATAGATGAAATAAAAGAAATACCCGATTGCGTAATTCTTCCCGGCGGAAATCCCGGATATATAAATCTTTCCAAATCCGAAAAGGTAAAGGAAATAACAATGGCGGCATTCGGCGAGGAAAAAATAATAGCCGCAATTTGCGCCGCGCCCACCGTTTTATCTTCCTACGGCATAATTTCGGGAAAAGCGGCTTGCGTTTATCCCGGAATGGAAAAAGAGCTTAACTGCGCAAGAGTTTCGTTTGATAACGTTTGCCGCGACGGTAACGTAATAACCTCGCGTGGAATGGGCACCGCAACCGAATTTGCTCTTGAAATAGTAAGAGCGCTTTTCGGCGCCGAAAAAGCGGCAATTTTAGCAAAGCAGGTTGTTTTCGGTGAATAAACAAGAAGTAAGAGAAAAAGCAAAGCAAAAAAGAAAAACCGAGGATATTGAAGCGCTTTCGTTTGAAATAGCGAGAAAGCTTTTAACACTCCCCGAGTTTCTGTCGGCTGATAAAATATTTTGCTATTATTCGGTAGGCGATGAAATTTCAACACTCGGAATAATCGACGTTTCACTTTCAATGAATAAAACGGTATGCCTTCCCAAAACGAAAGAGGATTACAGCCTTGAATTTTACGAGCACAGAGGCGGACTTCAAATGGGAAGATTTCATATTCCCGAACCAACAAGCGAAAAAAGGGCGGAATCAACCGAAAAAAGCGTTTGCATCGTGCCTTGCTTGGCGGTTAATAAACAATTTCACCGAGTAGGCTACGGCAAAGGCTGTTACGATAGATTTTTAAAAGATTTCAAAGGCATAAAAATCGGCCTATCGCTCTATTTAGAGGATTTTGAGGCTGAAGAAACCGATATTTCGTTAGACAAAGTAATTTTCCCCTATTAAAAAGAAAGGAGCAAGACGATATGGTAATAAGACAAAAAAATCCCGTTAATATAACAGCGCTTTTGATGTTTGTCGTGTTAAACGTCGTCGGGCTTTTTTCAAACAAAATAACCGAATGGGCGGGAATAGATAAATATACTTTGTGTATAATCCTTTATTTAATTTGTTTTTTAATTCCCACGGTGCTTTTAGCAGTAATGCAACGAAAAGAAATAAAAATAAAAAGCTATCTTCAGCTTAAAAGCTTTAAGTTGAGATATGTGCCCGTTTCGGTTGCCTCGGGCGTAACCGCAACGCTTTTTTGCTTGCTTTTAAACGGCGCAATAGTTATGCTTTTTAACATAAAAGGCAATTCAACCTTTCCTACCGTAATGGGAGATATAGAAATAAACGGCGTTTTGCCCGTGGCGTTTGCAGTTGTTTTGCTTCCCGCAATTTGTGAGGAGCTGTTTTTCCGAGGCGCCTATTGCTCGCAGTTTTCCGACGAACCGAGAATAGAGGTAATTTTAGCAAGCGCCCTTTGCTTTGCCATGCTTCACGGCTCGCTTACAAATCTCGTTTCTCCCTTTGTTTGCGGCATAGTTTATTGCTTTTTGGTTTACGTAACGGGCTCAATCTGGTCTGCAATAATTGCGCATCTTACCAACAACGTAATTGCGGTAACGGCAGCCTATTATTCAGAGGCGCTTTCCGTTTCCGAATTAAAATATGCAATTTACGTGGTTTCTTTGATAATATTCTTCATTTCGCTTTATATGACTTTAAGGCTTTTTGAAAAATATTATTTAAAAAGCAAAAAAAGAAGAAAGAAAATAAACAAAAAAGAAACCAACCGAAGAAGAAACAGACAAACTCCCTTCACGGCATCGTTTTTCGTGTTGGTAGCGCTGTTTGTTTTAAAGCTCGTTTTCGAAATAACGGGATTCTGGGCATAAAAAACCGCAACCCAAGGGTTGCGGCTTGAAAATTTTTAAGTAATCAGAAATTAAAGCTGTTTCTGCAAAGAAGGAAAAGAATTAAAACTATAACGATTACCCAGTAACCGCCGCCGGACTGGCAATCTCCAAAGAGATTGTTGTTATTGTTGCAACACATTTTTTTCACCTCACTGTAAGGATTATATTTTATTGTATGTAATAACCTAAAACAAGGTTACAAAGAAAGAGGAAAGATAAATGGAAAAGAAAAAGACGAAGAAAATAATAATACTTTCCGTATTAGCCGTAATTTTAGTGGCTTTTTCGGCGCTTGGAGCAGTTGGATTTTCTTACTATTCAAACGAGGTAAACGGCATTAACAGAAGTGAAACCGGAGGTGTTTTCGAGGTAAGCGAGGGGCTTGGCTTTGCCACCCTTGCCGCGCAGCTTAAAGAAGACGGCTATATTCAAGACGAGCTTTGCTTCAAAATATATTTAAAATTAAATCCGCCGCAAGACACCTTGAAGGCAGGCCGCTTTGAGCTTAAAAGAAATATGAGCTACGCCGAAATAATTGCAAAGCTTTGTTCAAAGCCCATTCAGGAGGTCTACACAATAAGAGTAACCGAGGGTTTATATCAGGATAAAATTTTAGAAACCATTTCCAAGCAGTCGGGCTACACTGCCGAGGAACTTTTGGCAGGGCTTGATGCAATAAAAGATAACTATTCTTTCCTTAAAAATCTTCCCGCAAGAGAAAAATATTACGAGGGCTATATTTACCCCGATACCTACGAATTTTTCGTAACCGACGGCCCCGAGAAAATAATGAAAAAGTTTTTAGATAACTTCGAGGCGAAGTTAGAGCAAGCGGGCGTTTACGAGCTTTTAAAAGGCAACCGATTCACTCTCGACGAGGCGGTAACACTTGCATCAATAATTCAGTGCGAAACGCCTTATCCCTCTGAAATGAGAGGCGTTGCTGCGGTTTTCACAAACCGACTCGATATAAATATGAAGCTTCAGTCCGACGTAACGGTTTACTACGCTCTCGGCAAATACGGCAAGAATTTAACTCTTGAAGACCTTGCGGTTGAAAGCCCTTACAGCACTTATTATTGCCACGGACTTCCCAAAGGCCCCATTGCAAACGTAAGAATTGAGGCAATCGTTGCGGCGCTTACTCCCGAGGAACACGACTACCTTTTCTTCATTTTTGCCGACGGCAGAACAATTTACGCCAAGGATTTCGACGAGCACGTTGATAATTGCAATAAATATCTCAAATAACGAAAGTTAAATTGACTTTTAATATAAAATATAATATAATATATGGGTTATATAAATGAGTAGGAAAGGCAAGGAAAATAAATGAACATAACAGAAAAACTCATATCCGCCCACCTTGTTAAAGGTGAGATGATAAAAGGCACCGAAATCGGTTTAAGAATCGACCAAACTTTAACGCAGGACGCCACCGGTACAATGGCTTATCTTCAGTTTGAAGCAATGGGCATAGACCGTGTTAAAACCGAAAAATCGGTAGCATATATAGACCACAACACGTTGCAGTCGGGCTTTATGAATGCCGATGACCACGCATACATACGCACCGTTTGCAAAAAGCACGGAATTTACTATTCACGTCCCGGTAACGGCATTTGCCATCAGGTCCATTTGGAGCGCTTCGGTAAGCCCGGAAAAACTCTTCTCGGCTCCGACTCACACACCCCCACAGGCGGCGGTATAGGTATGCTCGCAATGGGCGCAGGCGGCTTAGATGTTGCGGTTGCAATGGGCGGCGGCGCATACAATATCACAATGCCCAAGGTAATTAAGGTTGAGTTAATCGGCAAGCTTCGTCCCTTCGTTTCGGCAAAAGACGTTATTTTAGAGGTTTTACGCATTCTTTCCGTTAAAGGCGGCGTAGGCTCCGTTATAGAATATGCGGGCGAGGGCGTTAAATCGCTTTCCGTTCCCGAAAGAGCAACAATCACCAATATGGGCGCAGAGCTCGGCGCCACCACCTCCGTTTTCCCCTCCGATGAAGTAACCCGCGCTTTCTTAAAGGCAGAGGGCAGAGAAGAGGATTACGTTGAAATTAAAGCCGATGCCGATGCAACCTACGATAAAGAAATCACCATCGACCTTTCCAAACTTTCACCCTTGGCTGCAAAGCCTCATATGCCCGATAACGTTTCCGAGGTTTCGAAAATCGGCAAAATAAAAATAGACCAGGTTTGCATAGGCTCTTGCACCAACTCGTCTTATTTAGACCTTATGAGAGTTGCCGCAATCTTAAAAGGCAACACCGTTAAAGAGGGCGTTTCCCTCACCGTTTCACCCGGCTCGAAGCAGGTTTTCACAATGCTCGCCGAAAACGGAGCGCTCGCAGATATAATTGCGGCAGGCGCCAGAGTTTTGGAATGCGCTTGCGGTCCCTGTATCGGAATGGGCCAGTCGCCTAATTCCGCAGGCGTATCTTTAAGAACCTTTAACCGTAACTTTGAGGGAAGAAGCGGCACCAAAGACGGCAAGATTTATCTTGTTTCACCCGAAACGGCAGCCGTTTCCGCAATCACCGGCGTTTTAACCGACCCCACCGACGCAGGCTTTGAGTTCCCCGAAATCAAAATCCCTAACGAATTTTTAATAAACGATAATATGGTTGACGCTCCCGCCGAAAATCCCGAAGATGTTGAGGTTTTGCGCGGCCCGAACATCAAACCCTTCCCCTTAAATGAAAATCTTCCCGAAACCATAACCAAAAAAGCGGTTTTGAAGGTTGGCGACAACATAACAACCGACCACATAATGCCCGCAGGAAGCAAAATTTTACCTTATCGCTCGAACATTCCGCACCTCTCGCAGTATTGCTTTGAGGTATGCGACCCCTCTTTTCCCGAAAGAGCAAAGAAAGAGGGCGGCGGCTTCATAATCGGCGGCGCAAACTACGGCCAAGGCTCATCCCGTGAGCATGCGGCGCTCGTTCCGCTTTATTTGGGAATAAAAGCGGTTATGGCAATTTCATTTGCAAGAATTCACGCCGCAAACCTCATAAATTCAGGCATTATGCCCTTGGTTTTTGAAAATCCCGAAGATTATGAGAAAATCTCCGAAGGCGACGTTTTAACCGTTAAAGATGCGAGAAATCAGCTCGTTAGCGGCAAAATTGAGGTTATAAACGAAACAAAGGGCTTTAAATTCACCTTAAAAGCAGACTTCACCGAAAAGCAACAGAATATGCTTCTTTCGGGCGGACTTATCAATATGATGAAAGGAAACAACTAAAATGTACGAAGCAGAAATTAAAGAAGCAACAGCTAAATTCGAGGAGGTCATTCGTTCACAGCTCGCAAGAAACGAAGAGATGAAGAAAAACGCAGAATTCACCGATTACGCAAAGCTCGATAAAATTATAATCGGTGTTTGCGGCGGCGACGGTATCGGCCCCATGATAACCAAAGAAAGCGCAAGAGTTTTAAAATTCTTGCTTGCCGACGAGGTTAAGGCAGGCAAGGTTGAGTTTAAAGATATAGACGGACTCACCATTGAAAACCGCGTTAAAGTAATGAAAGCAATTCCCGATGACGTATTGGAAGAGCTTAAAGCTTGCCACGTCATCTTAAAAGGCCCCACCACCACTCCCGAGGCAGGAAGCAAATATCCCAACATTGAATCGGCAAACGTTGCAATGAGAAAAGCACTCGACCTTTTTGCAAACGTACGTCCCGTTAAAGTTCCCGAGCAGGGCATAGACTGGACCTTCTTCCGTGAAAACACAGAGGGTGAATATGCGCTCGGCTCAAAGGGTGTTAAGGTAAACGACGACATTTCTTTCGACTTCAAGGTAACCACCACCGAAGGAACCGAAAGAATCGCACGTCTTGCATACGACTATGCAAGAAAAAACAAAAAAGGCAAGGTTTCAATAATCACCAAGGCAAACGTAATTAAAACCACCGACGGCAAATTCTTAAACCTTTGCAAAAAGGTTGGCGAAGAATTCCCCGAAATTGAAACGGATGCATGGTATATCGACATCACTACCGCAAAGCTCATCGACGAAAAGAGAAGAAGAAACTTTAAGGTATTCCTCCTTCCCAACCTCTACGGAGATATAATCACCGATGAAGCTGCCGAATTTCAGGGTGGCGTTGGCACTGCGGGAAGCGCAAACATAGGTAAGCGTTACGCAATGTTCGAGGCAATTCACGGCTCCGCTCCCAGAATGGTAGACGAGGGCAGAGATATTTATGCAGACCCCTGCTCAATGCTTCGCGCATCGGTTATGCTTCTTTCTCACATCGGTTATCAGGAAAAGGCCGATAAGCTTGAAAGAGCGCTCGATATTTGTATGTTCGAGGAAAAGAAGATGGGCACCACCGGAAGAGCGGACGGATGCACCACCGCCGAATTTGGCGATTACGTAATGGAAACCGTAGCAAAACTTTAATAAAAACAAAAAATATAGAGGCAAGGAGCTGATTAAAATGGCAAAGAAAGTGCCCATAGCAGTCATAAGAAGATTACCGAGATATTTTCGTTATATAACCAAGCTTTTCGAAAAAAACACAGCTAAAATATCGTCGCAGTCTCTTGCGGACGATATGCAAATCACCGCATCTCAAATAAGGCAGGATTTCAACCATTTCGGCGGCTTCGGTCAGCAAGGCTATGGTTATAACGTAACCACTCTTCGTCAGGAAATATCTCAAATTTTGGGTGTAAATGAACAATTCACCGCAGTAATAATCGGCATAGGAAACTTGGGAAATGCAATAGCAAACAACGTTAATTTTGCAAAACGCGGCGTTAAAGTGTTAGCTCTGTTTGATTCTGATTCGGGGAAAATAGGCAAAAAATGCGGCGAGCACGTTATAAAAGACGTAAATTCAATTGGCGATTTTTGCAAAGAAACGTTGCCTGATATAGCAATTTTAACCGTTCCGTCGGTAGCCGTTCCCGAAATGTTTTTTAAATTAAAGGAACTCGGCATAAAAGGATTTTGGAACTTTTCAAGCGCAGAGCTTAAAACCGGTAACGGCGCGGTGGTTGAAAACGTTCACCTCGGCGACGGTTTAATGCTCTTAACCTATTCGTTAAGAGAACTCAAAGAAGAAGAGAAATAAAATAAAAACCGCTTATTTTAAGCGGTTTTTTCTTTTTAAATTGGCAATAATAAAGGAAGTGATAAAACAAGAAAGGTAAATTTATATGACGGGAATAATTATATCCGAAACCAAAATAAATCCTCTCAGAGAAATGGGAAACAGCTGTATTTCACTGCAAAAAGCTTGCGAAAAAAGATTTTTGGAATATCAAATAGAAGCGTTAAGGGAAACGGGCGCTTTAAAAATTGCAATTATAACCGACGAAAAAAACGAAGAGCTTAAAAAAGCTGCCGAGTCAAGCGCCGTTGAATATATTTTCACAAAGAATAAGCCGCCGCTTTCTTTTTTTTCAAACTTTGCCGAGGAGGACGAGGCAATAATAATTTTTGAAAACCATTTTATTTCAAAAGAAGAAATAATAAAGCTTAAAGAAAAACACGAAATTCTTGCATCGAGCGCCACAGTCCTTCTTAAACAGGCCGAAAACGGTGATGACGAGGTTTATTCTTTAAGCGAAATCAACAAGGTGGAGGGCGTTTTTATGCCGCCTTCGTTTGAGCTTTCCTATTCCGATTTAACCTTCGGCGGCGCCCTTATAATAAATACAAGTGAATGCGCAAAAAACAATGCGAAAACCGTAACCGAGCTAATATTTCCGGCGATAAAAAGAGGCAACGTTTTCGGAATATTGCCCGAAAAAGAAAGCGTGAAAATAAATAGCGTATCAACTCTTTTAAAAGCGTTAAAAGAGCTTAAAAAGCCCGATAACGAGGGAAATATAATAGAAAAATCGGTTAAAATAGGAAAAAATACAAAAATAATAAATTCAGTTATAAAAGAGGGCGCGGTTATAGGAGAAAACTGCTTTATAAAAGACGCGCTCATTTTTAATAAGGCAACGGTTGCAAATAACTGCGAAATAAAAGAATTTTCAGCAGTTGGCATCGGCGCCGAAATAGGCGAAGATACCGTTTTAAAAAGCGGAGTAATAATACCTAATTTCCACAGTATAGGAAACGATGCAAATAACTTTTATTTAAGCGGTGAGGAAGCCTATAAAGCCGGAAAATCAAGCGGCAGCAGCTCGAATACTGTAATTGTGGGCTCTTTCGGAGAAGAGGAAGAAAAAAACGCCGCCGCCCTTTTTGCAAACGGCGCCGCCTCGGCGGGCGCCTTGGTTTTAATGGCAAACAATTTGCCCGAAAGCCTTTGGCGCTTTGCAATGAATAAATTCGGCGGTGAAAGCGGCGCTTTTTTCGGTTTAAATAAAACGGTTATTAAAGAAAACAACAAGCTGCGTAAATCCCCGAAAGCGCAGAAATCGGGTGAAAAGCAGGAACTGAACGGAATTTTTAACCTTTACGCCGAGGAGCTTAAAAAATATGCAGAGCATCGGCTTGCGGCTGTTATAAAATGCGAAGAACATCGGCTTGAAAAAATTTATAAAGAAAATTTAACCGAGGGAAAAGAGGAAGACTATATATCCTTTTTCGTTTCCGAAAACGGAGGCTCTTTTTCTTTTTCCGATGAAAAGGGAGTTTATTTTTCCGAAGATAAGGCTAAATCCATAGCGGTATATGCCGCCTTGGTTGCCGACGGCAAGGTGAGTTTGCCGGAAAACGAGCCGTTTCCCGATAGACTTTACGAAAAAGCAACGGGCGGCAAAATAATAAGAAACGGAAAAGAAAGCTTAATTTTTGATGCGGGCTTTTGCATTTCCCGCATAGCAAAAGCGCTTAAAATAACAAATAAACCTCTTTTTGAGCTTGCAAAATCTGCTCCCGAATATTATTTAAAAACGGTAACGGTTTCAAACGATGAGGCGAGGAAAATAGCAATGCGGCACTATTCATCGGAATTCGGAATTCACCCCAAAAACGCGCAAAGCTTTCAAACCGAACACGGCAGTATATTTTTAAAAACAGAAAACCGAAAAATAAAAATGACGGTTTGCGGCGAAAACGAAGACGCGGTAAATGCTGTAATAAGCGACTTTTTAACAAAAAAAGAGATTCGTTAAAACAACGAATCTTTTTAATTTTTAAGTTATGCCAAAAATCTTTTAACGGTTTTAATAAAGTGAGCAAAAACTATGCCCGCATCTTCAAGCTCCGAAACCCAGCGCTTAAGCCATTCGAGCGAAACCGCGCCCTCGAAATTTGCATCTTTAAGAATATCAAGAGCAGTCTTAATGGGCATATCGCCGTAGCCTGTCATTTTATAAACGGTTTTGCCGTCTTTTAAAACGCTGTCCTTAATGTGAACGTGGCAAAGATAATCTTTAATGGCATTAAAGGTATCTTCAATTTTTTCGCCTGCCACACGGTAAGGATGCTGAATATCCCAAAGAACGCCTAAATTATCGGCATTAACCGCTTTAATAACGCCAACCAAACGTTCAGAGAAGGAATAAACGCCGTTGGTTTCAATAATAACGGTAACTCCAAAGGAAGATGCAATTTCACAGGCCTTTTTCAAAGCCTCAATAACGACTGTGTCGTCAACGTCGGAGGGCTCGGGCTGAGCATCGCCCAAAACTCTGACGTAGGGGCAGGAAAGAGCGGCTGCAAGCTTGCAGGTTTTTAAAATAGCTTCCTCACTCCAAAGAGAAGGGGAGCTTAAAACGCAGGTAGTGTCCAAGCATAAAACGTCAACACCTGCGGATTTTAAAGCCGATGCCGAAGCTTCAATTTTATCTTCGGAAAAGAAAGGAGAATCGGGAGCGAAAACGTCTTTTCCTATTCCTCGAATTTCAATTCCGTCATATTTTAGGTCGGCGGCGGTGGAAGCAATTTCGGTTAGCTTCCATTCGGGACAGCCGAGCGTTGAAAAACAAATTTTCATAAAATCAATCCTTTTTAATAGGGAAGAAGCCCGTTAGGAGTTGAAAGAATAGTTGGGAGCTTCCTTGGTGATGTTAATGTCGTGAGGATGGCTTTCTTTAAGACCTGCGGCGGTAATTCTAATGAACTGACCGTTGTTTTGCAAGGTTTCAACGTCCTTGGCACCGCAATAACCCATACCGGCCTTTAAGCCGCCGAGAAGCTGATAAACGGTTTCGGAAACGGGACCTTTGTAAGCAACACGGCCTTCAACACCTTCGGGAACAAGCTTTTGCTTGCCGTCTTGGAAATATCTGTCCTTGCAGCCTTCGGTCATAGCGCCGAGAGAACCCATTCCGCGATAAACCTTATATTTTCTGCCCTGATAAAGCTCGGTAGCACTCGGGCTTTCTTCACAGCCTGCGAGGAGAGAACCAACCATAATAACGTCGGCACCTGCGGCAATAGCCTTAACTATATCGCCCGAATACTGAATGCCGCCGTCGCCTATAACGGGAACACCGTATTTGGAAGCAACCGATGCAACGTCGTAAATGGCGGTAATTTGAGGAACGCCAATACCTGCAACAACGCGTGTTGTGCAAATGGAGCCGGGGCCAATACCAACCTTAATAGCATCGGCACCTGCGGCAATAAGCTCTTCGGCTGCCGCTGCGGTTGCAATGTTACCTGCAATAACGTCGGTATTCGGGAACTTTGCCTTAACTTTTTTAAGAGTGTTTATAACGTTTTTAGAGTGGCCGTGAGCCGAGTCTAAAACAAGCACGTCAACGCCTGCGGCAATAAGAGCTTCGGCGGCTTCCAAAACGTCGGCGGTAAAGCCAATTGCGGCACCGCAAAGAAGTCTGCCGTTTTTATCTCTTGCCGAGTTGGGATATTTAACTGCCTTTTCAATATCTTTAATGGTAATTAAACCTTTTAAGTTGAAATCGTTGTCAACGATGGGGAGCTTTTCTATTCTGTGCTTTGAAAGAATTTCCTTAGCCTGCTCCAAGGTTGTTCCAACGGGAGCGGTAATAAGGTTTTCCTTGGTCATAACCTCTTCGATTTTTATATTATAATCGGTGAGGAAACGAAGGTCTCTGTTAGTAAGAATACCAACGAGCTTTGTTCCTTCGCAAATCGGCACACCCGAAATTTTATATTTCGCCATAAGATTGTTGGCGTCGTTAACGGTGTGGTTTTTAGAAAGGAAGAAGGGGTTAACAATAACTCCGTTTTCGCTTCTCTTAACCTTATCTACTTCGTCGAGCTGTCTTGCAAGACCGAGATTTTTATGAATTATACCAATGCCGCCTTCTCTTGCCATAGCAATGGCCATTTGCGATTCCGTAACGGTGTCCATTGCCGCAGAAACGAGAGGAATGTTAAGGCGAATATTTTTTGTAAGTCTGGTAGAAACGTCAACGTCTCTTGCAATAACCTCCGAAGCTGCGGGGATTAACAAAACGTCGTCGAAAGTAAGACCCTCTTTAAGAAATTTGTAGTTTTTGTCAGTATTAACCATCTTTTTATATTCCTCCTCAAAATTTATTAAACCGAAAAATTTTAAACTTTTTAATTAAGCAAGGGAGATGAATTCTTTTGCCAAAGCGGTGGGGTCGCCGTCGAAGATTGCGCTTCCCACAACAACAACGTCGCAGCCCTCGTCAACGATAGCCTTGATTTTATCTTTTTTAACGCCGCCGTCGATTTCAATAAGAGTTTTAAGACCTCTTTTTTCAATTTCCTTTTTAAGCGGAGCGATTTTATCAAAGCAGGACTGAATAAAGCTTTGTCCGCCGAAGCCCGGCTCAACCGACATAATAAGAACCATATCGAGCAAATCGAGATAAGGGAAAACCGCTTCAACGGGAGTGTTGGGCTTAACCGAAACGGCAGCCTTAACACCGTAGGATTTAATAAGCTTAACAACCTCTGCGGGATTTTCGGTAGCTTCGCAGTGAATTGTAAGATAATCGCTTCCTGCTTCCGCGAACTGTTTTATGTATCTTTCGGGCTTATCTATCATAAGATGAACATCGAGAACCATATCGGTTATTTTACGAAGCGACTTAACAACGGGAATGCCTATTGAAATGTTAGGCACGAAATTTCCGTCCATAACGTCAACGTGAAGGAAAGAAACGCCGCCGTCTTTAAGCTTGTTTATTTCAGACTGAAGATTGGCAAAATCAGCCGTGAGAATTGAAGGAGCAAGAGTATACATAAAAACAATCCTTTACACAGTAATAATAAAATATTTGTTATTATAATATTTTATACTATATGGAAGAAAAATTCAAGAACTTTTTAGCTTTTGAAAGATAAATTTTCTCAATAAAAGACATAAAATGCCAAAAAACCACAAAATTGCAAATTGCTATGGACAAAAATTAAAAGATGTGGTAGAATAGCAGTGTATGTAAACTTACAAAAAGGGAGAGGTGATGAGGTTGTTTTTCGAGATATTCAGCGCAGTTTTCGGCGCAATTTTTCTTTTAGGTTATTTTTATCAGGTCGTTTACGTCTTGGTGGTTTTGCTTAAAAAAGGAAAAAGCTATCCCGAAGCTGAGCCGAAAAACTACGGCATACTTATTGCCGCCCGAAACGAGAGCGCGGTAATAGGCCACCTTATTGACAGCATTAAAAACCAAAAATATCCTCAGGACAAATTAAAGCTTTTCGTGGTTGCGGATAACTGCACCGATAACACTGCCGAAATTTGCAGAGAGAAGGGCGCAACGGTTTACGAGCGTCAGAATAAAGAGCAAATAGGCAAGGGCTATGCGCTTGATTTTCTTTTAAAAAATATCTTTGCGGCAAACCTCGACGAAAATATAGAAGCGTTTTTTGTTTTCGATGCCGATAACGTTTTAGACGAAAATTTCATTTTCGAAATGAACAAGGCTTATTCCGCAGGCAACCGCGTTATAACAAGCTACAGAAACTCCAAAAACTACGGCGATAACTGGATAAGCGCCGGCCACGGTCTTTGGTACGTAAGAGAATCGAAATTCTTAAACGAAGCCCGCATGAAGTTGGGCACAACCTGTGCCGTTTCGGGAACAGGCTTCCTTTTCGATAAAAACATAGTAAAAGAGGAAAACGGCTGGAAATATCATCTTCTCATTGAAGATATTGAATTTTCATCCGACCTTATTTGCTCGGGCGAAAAAATAGCTTACTGTCCCACCGCAATGCTTTACGATGAGCAACCCACGAAATTCGGCGTGTCTTGGCGTCAAAGAACGAGATGGGCAAAAGGCTTTTTCCAAATTTTCCGCCGTTATGCAGGCAAGCTTTTCGTAAACATCTTTAAAAGAAAAAGCTTTTCTTGCTTCGATATGTTTATGACTGTTTCACCCGCAGTTTTAACAACAGTAGGAACACTCGTGGGAGTTGCGGGTTTTATTTACGCTCTTATTTTCCCCTCCGAACTGTTAAAAACGGTAACTTCGCTTTTAATAGGCGGCGCAAACGTTTACTTAACGGGCTTTATAGTAGGGGCAATAGCAATGGCTACCGAGCACAAGGTAATTCATTGCTCAAAGGCAAAAAAGATAGGCTATCTTTTCACATTCCCCTTCTTTATGATAAGCTACATTCCCATAACGGTAATTGCGGCATTCAGAAAAGTTTGGTGGAAGCCCATTGAACATAACGTTGGCAAAACGCTCGACGATATAAAGAAAGACTGAAAAGAAAAATAAAAATCTCTCGGCTAAACCGAGAGATTTTTTTGTTTTAAAATTATAAATCGTTTTCCGAAAGAAGCTCAAAACCGTTTTCAACGGCAATTTTTTCAGCCTTTTCGTTTGAGGAAGCCTTAATAACAACGCAGGCGTTGTTTTCTTTTAAGCTGCCAATAAAATCATACATATATTCAATTGACAAGCCTTCCTTTCCGAAGCACTGTAAAAGAGCGTTAAGACCGCCCGGTTCGTCTTTAACCAAAACGGCAACAACGTCGCCGAGCATTGCGGTAAAACCGTTTGCTTTAAGAATTTCAGCGGTTTTTTCAGGTTCCTTAACAATCATTCTCAAAACACCGTATTTGGTCGTTTCTGCAATGCAAAGGCTTTTAATATCCACACCGTTTTTGTTAAAAACCTCTGTAAGCTCCGAAAGTCTGCCGGGACGGTTTTCCAAAAAAGTAGAAAGTTGAGTAATAGCCATTATAAATTCCTCCTCAATTATTATAACCTAATTCAAACGCTTTTAAGTTTATTTCCAAAAATTTTGCGGGAACGGTTTGCTTAATTGCTTCAAGCCAAGTTTCTTTGGGAATAGAGGTGGATTTTGCCAAAGCGCCGATAAGCACAACGTTAATTGCCTTAGCGTTACCCGCCTCCTCGGCAAATTTAAGAGCGTCTATTTCAAGAACGTTTCTGCCTTGAGCTCTAAGCTTTGAAATAATTTCATCGGGATAAGAAACCGCACCCGTAATAACGGGCATAGGCTCAATTTCCTGAGTGTTAACTATAAGAATGCCGTCTTTTTTAAGATATTCCGAGCTTCTCAAAGCTTCAAGCTTTTCGAAAGCAAGAATTATGTCGGCTTCGCCTTTTTCAATAATGGGAGAAGCAACACGGCTTGAATATTTAACGTAGGTAACAACCGAGCCGCCTCTTTGGCTCATACCGTGAACCTCGCTTACCTTAACGTCGTAACCCTGCGAGGTAAAAACGTTTCCTAAAATTCGGGATGAGAGCAGGGTACCCTGACCGCCAACACCGACTATCATTATATTTCCCATATTATTTTCCAACCTTTCCAATGGCTTTAACACCGCAAACCTTTTCACAAAGACCGCAGCCTGTGCAAAGAACGGGGTTTATTTCCATTTTGCCGAGCTTTTTAACAATTGCGGGACATCCAAGCTTTTTGCAAGCGCCGCAATCAACGCATTTATCGTTTATAACGAGAGCGGGCTCGGGTTTAACAGATTTAAGCAAAGCGCAAGGTCTGCGGCAAATAATAACCGAAGGCTTATCAAGGGCGGTAAATTCTTTAACCGTTTTTTCAAGCTCTTTAATATCAAACGGGTCAACCACCTTGCAAACCTCAATGCCGATTGCTTTAACCAAATCGTCAATTGAAACGCTGGGAGCAAAGTTGCCTTTAATGTCTTTTCCGGTGGTGGGGTTTTGCTGATGTCCGGTCATACCGGTAATAGAGTTATCTAAAATAATAACGGTGGAGTTGCTTTGGTTGTAAGCGATGTCTATAAGACCGGTAATGCCCGAGTGCATAAAGGTTGAATCGCCTATAACGGCAACGTTTCTGCCCTTGCTTTCGGCTTTTTCCAAAACCTTGTTAAAGCCGTGGAGCATTGAAACGGAAGCGCCCATACAAATCGTTGTGTCGATAGATGCAAGGGGAGCGGCGGCGCCCAAAGTGTAGCAGCCTATATCACCGCTTACGAAGCATTTAAGCTTTGAAAGCACATAGAAAACGCCTCTGTGAGGACAACCGGGACACATAACGGGAGGACGTGCCGGCGAAGCCTCGGGCTGAGGAATAATTTCCAAATCTTTACCCAAAACGGCTTTTCTAATCATTGCGGCGGTATATTCACCGTTAAAGGAGAAATGGCTTTTCCCTTCAACAGATAAACCGAGCTTTTTGCAATGAGTTTCAATTATATCGTCAAGCTCTTCCAAAACCCAAACTACCTTGTGAGCCTTGCAGAAATCCTCAATTATCTTTTTGGGTAACGGATTTATAACGCCGAGCTTTAAATAGTCGACTTTATCGCCGAGCGCCTCAACGGCATACTGATAAACTGCGCCCGCCGAAATAACGCCAATATCGGAGCCGTTAAGCTCGGTGCGGTTTAAATCGCAGCTTTCTGCCCAATCGGCAATATCAATCAAACGCTTTTCAACGTCAACGTGGCGCTTAACGGCATTGCCGGGCATCATAACGAATTTACCGATATTCTTTTCATACTTAATAAGCGGAACTTCAACTCTTTCGCTAACCTCAACCAAAGACTGCGAGTGCGAAACTCTGGTGGATAAGCGAAGAATAACGGGAGTATCAAACTTTTCCGAAAGCTCTAAAGCGGCTTTGGCAAAGTTTAAGCATTCCGAAGAATCGGAAGGTTCAATCATCATAGATTTGGAGGCAATAGCGTGATGACGGCTATCCTGCTCGTTTTGCGAAGAGTGCATACCGGGGTCGTCGGAAACGGCAAGCACAAAACCGCCGTTAACTCCGGTGTAAGATGCGGTGTAAAGCAAATCGGCGGCAACGTTTAAGCCAACGTGCTTCATAGCGGTAAAGCTTCTGGCGCCCGCAACCGAAGCGCCGAAAGCCGATTCGGCGGCAACCTTTTCGTTGGGAGCCCATTCGCTGTAAATTTCACTGTATTCCGAAATTTTTTCGGTAATTTCGGTTGAAGGAGTTCCGGGATAACTCGAAGCGTATACAAGACCGCCTTCAAAAAGACCTCTTGCAACAGCCTCGTTTCCGAGCATAAGTTTTTTCATTTTTGTTCCTCGATTCAGCATTTGCATAAAAAATAATTGATTACTCTTTATTATAACATAATAGAACAATATTTGCAAACCGTTTTTAAGGTTATAAAGGAAAAAAATAAAAAAGATAAAAAACATCTTGACAAAATGCGTCAGTTCATTATATAATAATTGGTACCTGTGAATAAACATAAAATTATGCAATTTATTTGCTTTCAGACATACCAGGAGGTGTAACAGATGCTTAGAACATATCAACCCAAAAAAAGACAGCGCTCAAAGGTGCACGGCTTCCGTAAAAGAATGAGCACAGCTAACGGCAGAAAGGTGCTTTCTCGCAGAAGAGCCGCAGGCAGAGCAAGACTTTCACACTAAAGTCGTAAAACGGGAGACAGAATATGCGTTTTGTTCCCATAACCCGAAATAACCGTTTTTTATGGTTATATAAAAAGGGAAAAAGCAGTGTTTCGCCCTATGTAGTGGTTTATGCGGCGCCTAACCGCAAAAAAGAAATACGCATAGGCATAACTGCAGGCAAAAAAATAGGCGGAGCGGTTTCGCGTAACCGAGCCAAGCGTCTCATAAGAGAAGCGGTTTATCCCCTTTATAACAGGTTTCATCAGGGGCACGACTATATTTTTGTGGCAAGAACGAAAACACTGAAATTAAAATCTTACGAGCTTTCAAAAGAGCTTGAAAGAATAATGTCGGGAGGCGGCCTGATTGAAAAAGATAGTCCTTCTTCTGATAAAAGGTTATAAAAAGTTCATATCACCTCATCTTCCGCCCAGTTGCAGGTTTTATCCAACCTGCTCGGAATACGCCATGGAGGCTATAAGCCGTTATGGTGTTTTCAGGGGCGGATTTTTAGCTTTTAAGAGAATTTTGAGGTGTAATCCTTTTTGTAAAAGCGGCTACGACCCCGTGCCCGATTTAGACGTGGGCAAAATCAAAAAAAGAAAGAAATAGAAAGGTAGAAAACAATGGGCTTATTCGATTGGTTGGCAGTTCCGTTTTCGGTAATAATGCAGTTTCTTTACTCGTTCATTCCCAACTACGGTCTTTGCCTTATAGTCTTTACCTTTTTGGTAAAGCTCATTATGTTCCCTCTCGGCATAAAACAGCAAAAGGGCATGATGAAGCAGGCGGTAATCGCCCCTAAAATGAAAGAAATAAAAGAGCGTTATAAAGATGACGTTCAAAAGCAAAACGAAGAGATGCAGCGTCTTCAGGCAGAAAGCGGCGTTTCGGCATTTTCGGGCTGCTTGCCTCTTTTAATTCAGCTCCCCATAATCATAGGTCTTTATCAGGTTATAAGAAAACCCTTAACCTATTTATTCGGCTTCCACGCTCAAAACTGCGGAGCACTTGCAACCGCTCTCGGTTGGACGGGCGCTGCCGTTACAAGCGCCGCCGAAAACCAAATTCCGCTTTTAAACGAAATTAACAGATTGGGAAATCTCGTTCCCGAAAAAGTAAGCGAATTATTTGCGGCATACGGCAAAGAAGCATCCGACTATATGCTCGACACTAACTTCCTCGGCATAAACCTCGGTGAAACTCCCAACATTGCAGAGCCGAGCCTTTTGTGGCTCATTCCCTTGTTTGCTCTTGCAGGCGCATTCTTGCAGTCCTTCATTTCGCAAAAATTCACCTTGCAGGAATCCAAAACCACCGCATCAACAATAATGTCTTATTCCACTTGCCTTATCTCGTTAATCTTCTGCTTTACTCTTCCCGCCGCAATCGGCTTCTATTGGGGACTTTCCTCATTCTTCGGTTGCATCCAAACCCTCATTCTCGGCAGAATTTACGACCCCAACAAATATCTCAAAGAGCTTGAAGAAAAGAAAAGAACCGAAAAAGAACAAGCTAAAATAGAGAAAAAGCTCCGCAGAATAGAACGCTATAATCAAATGCTCAAAGAGCAGGAAGAAATAAAGGCAAAATACAGAAAGAAATAAGAGAGGAAACGGCAATATGCTTTGTGAATATACGTCAAAAGGTAAAACCATCGACGAAGCCATTGAAAACGGCTTAAAGAAAATCGGCTTGGAAAGAGACGACGTTTCAATCGAGGTTTTGGAAACCCCCGAAAAAGGCTTTTTGGGAATAGGCGCAGTGCCCGCAGTTGTAAGACTTTCTTACGAGGGTGTGGTTCCCATTGAAACCAAGGAGCAAAAGGAAGAAAAAATAAAGGTCGAAAAAGAAGCCGCAAAGGCAGCCAAGGAAGCTGAAAAAGCCGCAAAAGAAGCCGAAAAAGAGGCCGAGAAGGCTGCAAAAGAGGCTGAGAAGGCAAAGAAAGCCGCAACTAAAAAAGGCTTTAAAAAGGCAGAAAACAGCACCGAATTCATAACCGAAATAGTTCGTCTTATGGATTACGAAGACGTTACCGTAAAAAGTGAACAAACCGAAAACGGCATTTCAATAATGCTCGAAGGCGAGTCGGCAGGCGCTTTAATCGGACACCGCGGCGAAACCTTAAACGCGCTTCAATATTTGGTAAGTCTTTTTGAAAACAGAGAAAGCGAAGACTATTCAAAGGTTAATTTCGACATTCTCGGCTACCGTGAAAAGAGAAAGGTAACGTTAGAGAAGCTTGCAAGAAGAATGGCTGTAACCGCTGTTAAAACCCACAGAAACATCTACCTTGATGCAATGCCCAACTATGAGCGCAAAATAATCCACGCAACCTTGCAGGATTTTAACGGCGTAACAACCTACTCCACCGGAAGCGAGCCAAACCGAAAGGTTGTAATCGCATATAACGGCAACGGAAACAATCATAAAAACCATCGCAAAAACAATTCGGAAGAATAAAAAATAAAAGCCTCGATGAACTTCATCGAGGCTTTTTTATGCCAAAAATCAAACCGTACCGAAAAGAATGGTTTTAAAAAGGAATGAGGTTTTTTCCTCGCCGAGCGCCTTTTTAAATACGTCGGTTGACGGACCGCCGTTTTTAAGCAACCCGTCTACGTAAACGTCGGCCTTTTCCTTTTTTTCGGCGGTATTTGTATCATTTGCTTTAAGAGCCAAAAACGCTTCAAAATGCTTTAAGGTAAGCTCGTCAAAGCGCTTGCTTTCGGCTTTCTTTCCTTTTTTCGAAATGCTTTCCGCAAGCTTAATGGAGTCATACCAATGAGCGCCCAATTCGTGTTCGGGCAAATCGTTAAATTCCGCCTTTGCCTTTTTCAACTTATCTAAACGGCATTTTTTGATAAAGGTGTTATATAATTCAACGATTAAAGTATCGTTACCCATTGCATAAATACGGTCGTATGAATAGAGCGGAAGGTCAAGCTCAAAAGGGTTTACAATAAGTGTGTCCATCTTCATAAGCCCGAAAAAGCCTTTTGCCTTCATAACCGAAATATGTCCTAAACCCTCGGCGTAAAAAGCCTCTATTTCAAAAGTCATACCGTTGGCTTTAACCGTTTTCATATCCCCGACGTCTATTTTACGAAGGGGATATGTTTTTTTAATAATATCAATTATTTTGTTTGTCATGCAGCCTTTTCTTCCTTTAATTTAAGGTTTGCAAGACCGTTTTTGTGAAGAAGTAAAACGCCTGCAAGTAAGGAGCCCTGACCGATAACGTTAATGCCCTCGGCAATCCAGTTCATTGAAGCCTCGGCGAAATCCTTCGAGGAAAGATATCCCATTCCGAGCGAGCAAACGAAGGAAAGAATGAAAAGAGCAACGAGCCACGGCTTTTTCATTTTAGCTGAAATAATGCATAAAACCGCATCTAAAAGACCGAGTCCCGCAACCATAAAGCCAACGAAAACGAAAGTTCCGGTGAAAACAGGCGGAACAACCGTTAAAAGCGACGAGCTTTTTTTAAAGCCGCAAAGCATAATAATCAAGCCTATTCCCGCAAGGAGAAAGCCAATCGACTGCACGGGGAAAAACATTGCGTTAAGCGGCTGAAAATCGCAAACACCTGCGGCGTAAAGAAGCTTATAAGTGGCCTTTAAAGCGCCTGCGCAAACAATGTCAATGCTGCCTGCGGCAAAAAGAGCAAACGAAAGCTTGCCCATTTTACTGTAAAGGTCGCGCATTAAAATTATAACGGCGAGTGCAAAAAATATAACGGGAATATAGTCAACAAGAGCCATAGGAACTGTAAATTCCATTTTTAACACTCCTTAATCTCTTATTTTTTATTAAGATGATAGATAGGCAATAAAGGGATAATGATGGGAGTTTTGTTAGCGTAAGCGTTATATTCCTCGTTATCGCCGTATCTTTCCATCTGACGCTTTTCAAGCCTCTGGGCGCCGTTAAACATAATGTAAACTATTGCAACGTAAGCAATAATTGCAACAATCCACTGCCAAACACCCGCATAAGCGGTAATGCCGCTTACGAAAACGCCTGTCCAGAAAATAATTTCGCCGAGATAGTTAGGGCAACGAACGATTTTATAAAGACCTTCGGTTGCAACCATTTCGGGACGAACCTTTTTCTGCGCCGATTTCTGATTGTCGGCAACAGCTTCAAGAATAAGACCGAAAACGGAAATCGCAAAGCCGATTACGGGGAGAATGAAGTCTGAAGCCTGATTGCTGTAACGGAAAAGCATGGGGCTAACCTGCATAACGTAAAGAATTGAAACGAAAACCCAAATGGTTGCCAAAACGAAAACGGGCATCTTCTTTTCGTTGTTTTTGGAAAGAGTTTCCTTTGCAACGTCGGTCTTTTTAAAAGAGATGTTTTTAAGCTCTCTAACGAGCAAGAAACCCGAAAGACGTGCGCCGTAAGCAACGAATAAAGCGGCTTCAATTGCCATAATCCACCAAGGAGTAAGAGAGGGATTTATAAAATACATAATCAAAACGGCAATACCGCCGCCCGCAACGGCAAAGCCGTAGCCGATTGAAAGAAAATAAACGAATTTATAAAATCCAACTGCGCATAAAACAGCGCAAACAATTAAGAGAATACCGAGTAAATCCCAAGGCATAATTATTTATTCTCCTTTCCGAAATAGCTTTTAATATATTCCGCAAAGCTCTTTTCACCAACAACGGTATCGCCAACGAGGTCGTGGCTTAAAGTCCATTTCGAGAAAAGAATAATGTCATGCTTGCCGGCTTTTTTAATTTTGGGAAGATTAGCCAAAATGCCGAACAACCAAATGGGAGCCCACTTAATTTTAAGAGGCTTTCCGGCAGCCTCAAAGCACATTGCCGCCATTTCTTCATAGGTGTATGTTTCTTTGCCGCCAACGTTATAGGTAACGTTTTTATCGTTCATATGCTCAACGATAAAATCGGCAAAATCGGGGCAGTCAACAACGTTTGCCTTAACTCCGCCAAATCCTTTAAGAAGCTGCATTTCGCCGCCGTCAACGTAAGGCTTGAAAACCTTTGCAATATCGTAGAAGTAGCCTGTGGGACGGTAAATAATCCAATCAAGCTCCTGTTTTTTAATTTCTTCCTCAACGAGTTCTTTTGCGTGAAGCATAGGAACCTTTTCGGCGCCCTTTTCATCGCAGGAAATAACCGAAATATAGTTAAATTTTTTAACGCCCGCACGCTTTGCTTCCTCGTAGATGGCAATATTGCCCTTGTAGTCAATGTCGTAAGAGGTAACCTTTGTGGAAGCACCGGTAAGACCTACGGTGGTAATAACAACGTCGGCGCCGTCGCAAAGACCTTTCAAGGTTTCGGGATTTGTAACGTCAATTTTTTTAAAGGTAAAATTACCTTCAATTCCGAGGTCGCGCTCGGCAATGTCGGCGGCAATAACCTCGTGGCCTTTGGCAATAAGAGATTTTAAAATGTAAGAGCCTAAATTGCCGTAAGCACCTGCAAGAACAACTTTCATAATAATTCTCCTTATTTTTTATTTTTTTCTTTGGAGCGTTTGTCGTTAATAATTTTCATATGCTCTTCGGTAATAAGAGTAACTCCGTTTTCCTTTGCCCAGTCAACGCAACCCTTTAAAACCAAAGATAAGAAAACGCGCGGAACGCCCAAAATAGTCATAAGAGCCTCGTCGGTAAACTTAACCTTGTCGTCTGCTCGGTCTGCCGCATAGCGAACCGATTCAAGAGAAGCCTTTCTCATTTGTAAAAGCTCGGCTCTCATTCTCGATTTTTTGTGGAACCAGAAATTTTTGCTGTCGCGATAGCCGTAGTCAACGGGAAGATTGGGAAAATCCTTTGCGGTAACGCCTCGAATAATAGCGTCGCTGTATTTTTTCTTCATAAGAATTTTGTCAATTTTAAGAATAAAGTGCGCGCCGAATTTACTGGTAATGCCGTTAAAATCGTGATAAGGACCTTCGTAACCGTTTAATTCGCCCGCCAAATCCTTGTCTGCACCGTCGAGCTCACGAACCCAACTGCATTCAATAACCTCAATTGCATCGGTTAAAACCATGGGCCTTAATTCGCCCGTTTCTTCTTCAAGCAAGCTTTTTTCAAGCTTGAAATTGCATTTCGGCATTTTTTCATGGGGCTTATCACCGGGCCACGAAAGCTTAACCGCTTCCTTAAAGGTTTTAGGCTCGTCGGTGATGAAGTTTAAGGCGCATTTTCCGTTGCGAAGAATGTTTTGCGCGGTGTTAGATGAATTTCTGCAACACAAAAGCATTGCATAATAATCCTTTCCGGCAACGTAATAGGGCTGCACCAACGAATATGGGCCCAAAGTTGTGGTTCCGTCTTCACAAAGAGTGCTTATAATAACGGTGGGCATGGGGAAAAACAACGATGTCTGATAAAAGTTGTCAACAATTCGAAGATTTTCAAAGCTGCTCATAAAAATTCTCCCATATATAAATTTTTTTAAAAAACAGAAAAAAAAGACATCTGTTATTAAATGTAATTATAACATATAAAAAATATTATGTCAACAAAGATGGCCTTGAATATTACTATTTAAAGGAAAAGCAAAGAAATAATAATTTTTATGTAAACCGTATTAAATCCAACGGCGTTTTTGTTCGGTTTCCGCCTAAAAAAAGGCAGAGAGAAATTTCTCTCTGCCTAATATTTTTTTAAACGACGGTAATTATGGGTAAAATCATCGGACGCCGCTTTGTTTTTTCAAAAACAAAGGAGGAAACCGCGTCTTTAACGTCCGATTTCATAGATTGCCAGTCAACCCCGTAGGAATCGGAATAAGGCGAAAGAGCCTTAACGCAAACGCCCTTAATTCCGTTAATAAGGTCGTCTGATTCTTTAACGTAAACGAAGCCTCTTGAAATAATATCGGGCCCCGAAACGAGATTTGAGCTATGGTCGATAGCGCAAGAAATAACCAAAAGTCCGTCCTGTGCGAGATGCATTCTGTCGCGAAGAACAACGCTTCCCACGTCGCCCACTCCAAGACCGTCAACGAGAATTTTTCCCGAGGTAACGGGAGCGAGGAATTTGCCCTCGTTTTGCGAAAGCTCAAGCACGTTTCCGTTTTCCAAAATAAAAATATTCTGAACCTCAACACCCATACTTTTTCCAAGCTCGGCGTGCTTTTTGAGATGTCGGTATTCACCGTGCACGGGAATAAAGAATTTCGGTTTTGTAAGAGCAAGCATAAGCTTCAATTCTTCCTGTGAGGCGTGTCCCGAAACGTGAAGCTCATCGCTCGAATCGTATGCAACCTCGGCGCCTGATTTAAAAAGCTCGTTTATAACCTTGCTTATAAGCTTTTCGTTTCCGGGAATTGCGGAGGAAGACATAACTATAAGGTCGTTAAAGGTGATTTTAACCTTTCTATGCTCCGAAAAAGCCATTCGGTAAAGGCCCGACATAGGCTCGCCCTGCGAGCCGGTGGTTATAATAACGAGCTTTTCGGGCGGATAATTAGAAATAGAGTCAATGCTTATAAGAGTATTTTCGGGAATTTCCATATAACCCAAGCGCATGGCAACGTTAACTATGTTTTCCATGCTTCTTCCCGAAACGGCAACCTTTCTTCCGTATCTTGCGGCGGTATCAATAACCTGCTGAACGCGTGAAACGTTGGAAGCAAAGGTTGTAACTATAATGCGTTTTTTCAAGGCTTTGCCGAAGGTGTAATCAAGCGAGCCGCCAACCTTTTTTTCGCTCATGGTGTAGCCGGGACGTTCAACGTTAGTTGAGTCGCTTAAAAGAGCCAAAACGCCGTTTCTTCCAAGCTCTCCAAGACGTGTAATATCCATCATTTCGCCCTGAATGGGAGTTAAATCAAGCTTAAAGTCGCCGGTATGAAGAATCAAACCTGCGGGAGTTGAAATTGCAAGAGCAACCGAGTCGGCAATCGAGTGGTTGGTGCGAACAAGCTCAATTTCAAACGAACCGAGCTTAATGTGTCCGCCAATCGGCACCTCAATAAGCGTTGCGGCCTTGTTAAGCTTAAATTCTTTTAATTTTTCCTCAACGATACCCAAGGTAAGTCTTGTTCCGTAAACAGGAATATTAATCTCTCGCAAAACGTAAGGAAGAGCGCCTATGTGGTCCTCGTGTCCGTGAGTAAGAACAAAACCGTGCACCTTTTCCTTGTTTTTAACAAGATAAGAAACGTCGGGAATAACGAGGTCAATTCCGGGCATTTCTTCATCGGGGAAGGAAAGACCGCAGTCGATTACTATAATTTCGTCTTTATATTCAATTAAAGTAATGTTTTTGCCGATTTCTCCCAAGCCGCCGAGAGGTATAATTTTAATTTTTTCGTTAACGAGCGGCTTTTTCGAATAGGTAAAATCAGATGCCGTTAAAGCATTCTTTTTTGTTTTATTTTTTGGAGCAGAAAAATTTTCCGCCTTTTTCTTTTCCTTTTTTTTGCCCGAGTCAAAAGAGGCGGGCTTTTTGCTTTCGGGCTTCTTTTTGTTGTCGTTTTTTTTCTTCGCCTTTTTAGACACAAGCTCTTCTTCCAATTCCGAAGCCGAGAATTTGGGCATAGGCTCCTTTTTTCGCTTTCCGAAGCTCTTTTTCTGCTTGCGCTCCTTTAGCTCCTTTAACTCGTTTTTTTCGTTTTGATTTTTTTTCATCAATTTAATCCTTTCAGTAAAAAGCGGCGTAATACAAAAATGCCGCAAAAATAAATGCCGAAAAGACAGATAAAGTTAAAAAATCTTTATCTGTTTGGCTAAAAAAATATTCTTTTAACGAACCCGTGGAAAATAAATTCCGTTACTATAATTATATCACAAAAAAGCGATTTGTCAAACAGGAAAAGAAGTTTAAATTTCGACATAAAAAACCGCAAAAAAATGAAAAAAATTTTTCATGAGATATTGTCAATTAAAGAGAAATAATGTATAATATTATATTATTAAAAAAATAAAATAAAGTCATCTGAATTTAAAAAGGGAAGAAGGACCTAAGATGTTTTTTAACGACAAACTTCATGAAGAGTGTGCGGTTTTCGGTGCATCGCTTAAGACCAACGATGCGGCAAGCGTAACCTATAACGGCCTCATTGCATTGCAGCACAGAGGTCAGGAGGGCGCAGGCATAGCAATTTGCGAAAGCAACAATATAAAAGTGCATAAAAACAAAGGCCTCGTAAGCGAAGCGTTCGATTCCGAGGCAATGGCAAGCTTAAGAGGAGCAAAAACCGCAATCGGACACACCAGATATTCAATGGAGGGCTTTACCGACGACAGTAATATTCAGCCCTTGGTTAAAGAATATCTCACAGGCCGCGTAGCAGTTTCCCATAACGGAAATATAACCAATTTACCTCAAATAAAAGAAAAGCTTGAAAAACTCGGCATAGCAATCACCAAAGGAGCAGACAGCGAAGCAATCGTTGCATTAATCGCCTATTACTCTCTTTGCTTAAACAGTGTTGAAAAGGGTGTTTTGGCGGCGTCAACCGAATTTGAAGGCGCGTTTTGCCTTGTAGTTATGTCGGGAGACGGCAAGCTCATTGCAGTAAGAGACCCCAACGGCTTCCGTCCTCTTTGCATAGGAAAAAGTGAAAAGGGCATAATTTTCGCATCTGAAACCAGCGCGTTAGACACCTGCGGCTTCGAGCTTATAAGAGACGTAAAGCCGGGCGAAATCATAGTAGCGCAGGATGGTGAAATCATAGATAAAACCGTTGCGCTTCAGTCCGACACCTTAGGGCTTTGCATTTTTGAATACGTTTATTTTGCACGTCCCGATTCGGTAATCGACGGACTCTCGGTTTTCAAGGCAAGATACGAAATGGGCAGACGCTTGGCAAAGGAGCATCCCGTAGACGCCGATTGCGTTTGCGGCGTACCCGATAGCGGCTTAGAGGCTGCAATGGGCTATGCCTTTGAAAGCGGACTTCCTTACGTTTCGGGCTTTAATAAAAACAGATATATCGGCAGAAGCTTTATTTTCCCCTCTCAAGAGGAAAGAGCAAACGCTGTTAAAATGAAATTAAATCCCGTTTCTTTTAACGTTAAAGATAAGAGAATAGTAGTTTGCGACGATTCAATAGTAAGAGGCACAACGGGAGGAAAAACCATCTCTCTTTTAAGAAAAGCGGGAGCAAAAGAGGTTCATTTAAGAATTTCATCGCCGCCCTTTATTCACACCTGCCACTACGGCACCGACGTAGGCGATGCGAATAAGCTCGTTGCAAATCATAAATCAGTAGAAGAAATAAGAGAACTCTTCAATGCCGATACTCTTGCATATATAAGCCTCGAAGGCGTTATAGATGCTTGCAAGGGTTGCAATTTACCTCTTTGCGTAGGTTGCTTTAACGGTGAATACGGCGTTAAAAAAGAAAAGCTTGAAAAATAAAACGGAGGAAGAAAAAATGGAAATAAGCGTACGTCCGGAATCAATGGAAAGAATCACAAATAAACAGCTTGCAGACGCATTCATTGAAGAACAAATAAAAGAAATAAGAGAAACGGTAGGCAATAAAAAAGTATTACTCGCGCTTTCCGGAGGAGTTGACTCCTCGGTAGTTGCCGCGCTTCTCATAAAAGCAATAGGCAAACAGCTTGTTTGCGTTCACGTAAACCACGGCCTTATGAGAAAGAATGAGTCTGAAAACGTAGTCGAGCTTTTCCGTAATCAGCTTGACGCCAACCTCATCTACGTTGATGCCACCGACCGCTTCCTTAACCTTCTTGCAGGAGTATCCGACCCCGAAAAGAAGAGAAAAATCATCGGCGCTGAGTTTATAAACGTATTTGCAGACGAAGCTCGCAAGCTCGACGGCGTAGCGTTTCTCGCACAAGGCACTATCTATCCCGATATACTTGAAAGCATTAAGCAGGCAGAGGGTAAAAAGGCAGTTAAATCTCACCACAACGTAGGCGGACTTCCCGAGGACCTCAAATTTGACGGACTCGTTGAACCCGTAAAGCTTCTCTTTAAGGACGAGGTAAGAGTTGTTGGCGAGGCGCTCGGCCTTCCTCACGCTATGGTTTACCGTCAGCCCTTCCCCGGCCCCGGACTTGGAGTTCGTTGTCTTGGAGCAATCACTCGTGATAGACTTCACGCGCTTCGCGAGGCAGATGCAATACTCCGTGAGGAGTTTGACCTCTCGGGACTTGCCGAAAAGGTATGGCAATATTTTGTTGTAGTGCCCGATATTAAGAGCGTAGGCGTTAAAAACGAAAGCAGATACGAGGGCTGGCCCGCAATAATCCGTGCAGTTAATACGAAAGATGCCATGAGCGCAACCGTTGAGGAAATTCCCTACGAGGTTCTCCACCGCATAACCGCCCGAATTACCGCAGAGGTAAACGGCATCAACCGCGTTCTCTACGACTTAACTCCCAAGCCCGTAGGCACTATCGAGTGGGAATAATACCAAAAACGCTGAAAACCCGCATAAACACTGGGTTTTCGAGGTTTCAAAAAGCCTCGTGACAACGTTTTGACAACAATTTCAGATTATTCATAAATAAAGAGCTAACAGATTTTTGTTACAAAGTCTGTTAGCTCTTTTTTGTTAGTCATTAAATTTGTTAAGCACCTTGATAATATGCACGGTCGATAGAACAGCGTTATAGCATAGTTCGGCATCCATTTGTGTAGCGGTTCTGTTATGGGTAAGTTCGTTTGAAAAATCAATAGATGATTTTGCGAACTTAATTTCTCGTTCCTTACTACGTTTGTGAAGACAGTAATGAATATAAGCTTCAAGCATTCGTTTCGAGTCCGCTTTACCAATATCTGTTCCGTCTGGTGATGGATGCTTTTCTTTATCAAAAACTGTTTGCGCCAAGGTAATCAACAACTCTCTACCATACATTCCCACGGATTGAAAATCTGCTGTTTCGTTTGCTTCAGTTAGTACTTCTTTCAGTCGAGCAATCCCGTCGTCAACTTTTTCCCATCCGGTAGGTTCATAACTGATTAGTTGAAGTGCAGATTCTTCGGAGTTCTGAATGGTATTTAGCAGAGGCTCAAAAATGTCTTTGATAAATACACGGCGGCTTTGGTATGTTTTTAGTTCTCGTAAATTATAGTCGTTATACCAATCCCATAGATCGTTATAAGCGTGAACAGGTTCCAAGCCTAACTGTTTTAATAAAGAAACCAAATAAGCGTGCTTCGCTTTATATTCGTTGTTAACCTTTACATCCCTAATTTGAAGCACACCCGTCCCAGCTTTGATTAAAGTGTCTTTTTCAGCATTAATCAAAGCAATGACTGAGTCTTTATTCTCTTTAGGGGCTATGGCTGCCCAATCTACGAACTGATCAATCTTTGCGGCAATCTCTACGCAGGCAATAATGTTTCTTTCGTCCTTGTAAAAAGAATCTATTGAGTTCATTATGGCGTCCTCGTAAAGCTTTTTCAGATCGATGATTTTTGTGTAATCTGAATACTTCAAATAAAACACCAGCTTGTATGTGTCTATACCACCATTCCAATTGTCGTGGTCGAGCCACTCAAGCGAGAATTCAGATTTCTTTATAACCTCAACAATCGCACCTTGGTTATGCTGACGCAGATCTTGGACTGCCATTGATACGATTTTTTTGATTAATTCTTCCAATGTTTATTCCCCATTAATTATATTAAATCTTTTATGTACGACATTGGAGTGATAAGAGCAATCTTTCCTCCCGTTTCATCACTCATTGTACCGTGGACGATTCCGTGCAATACAGTTTTCTCTTTTGTGGCTGTTGCACACCCCATTTTTTCGTATCCCATATCAAAAACAGGACCGCCGCTATATCCACCAACACTAGGGTTTTCCAAACAAAAGAAATCAGAAGGCGTTTGAGTATCGGCTCTATTGAGAGTTAAAAAGGCAGAAGAAGCGTAAGAACGGAATGTTAACGGACTAAACTTGCCTTGAACACCTAAACCGTGAGGGAACCCTATTACTGTGAGTTCATCATCTCTTGATGCCGGAACATCTGTATCGTTAATGTGATCATATGGGAAGCACCTATCTTGGAAAAGTGCAAGATGGTTTAAAATATTTAATTCGATAACGGCCATATCTGCTATAGGGTGAATTTTCCATGCATTTCCATTTGATAGGTCTTTTAATGGTAGAACAACGCAGTTTGACTGATGTTTTCCAAAAGCCAAAACCGTATTATCATCAACTGTTTTTGCTACATGATCAGCTGTAAGTAGATACACCTTATTACCCTTAATGATGAAACTGCCAGTGCCAACAGAAATCTTACCGCCTGTTTTTGGTGTTCTAATATTACATACAACGTTAAAAAGACGATCACGAAAAATAATCATTACACTTCACCGTCCTTTTTACGTTCTTTTAAAACATCAAGAGCTTCCCTTGTACGCTGTGCCTCTACTTCGGGATATGTATAACGCCAACGATCATATTCCTCTTTGCTGATTTCGCCGTTGCGATACTTCTCTGCTTCTTTCTGCCAAGCGGTAAAACGCTCAAGCAAAGAAATGTAAGATGTTCCTCTATTTTTATCAAGGCGAATACAAATCTCGTCATCGAGCTTGTCAATCTTCAATCCGTAAATATCCTCTAATGCAAAGAGGGTATGCATAAAGCCGAGATCCGTATCAATATCAGGAACATTCAATGCCATAGTAGAAACGCCCAAAGCATCGGCAAGCGCATCGGTTAAATCTGATTTGGGTGTTCTTGTACCGGACTCATATTGAGCCAAACGGATGTCGGCAGTTTTCTCCGGGAAACCGACTTTTACACCAAGAAACTTTTGTGTCATACCTTTTAGGTTACGAAAAAATCTAATTCTTTCACCAATTGCCATAGTAATTTCACTCCTTACTTATGTGCTTTGCATTGATTATAACACAAATGTTTAAGTTCTGTCAAGATAATATAAACAAAACAGTTTAATATTTTCTCAAAAACCACTTGACTTAACGGAGTATGTTTAGTATAATGAGGATAACTTAAACAAATATGATTAAGTTACTGCAACTAAATGACCGTCCAAGTGGGATACTCCGCCAAGACCTTCCGAACGGAAGCGAGCGAGAAAACGCCGCTGAAAAGCAGGGGCAGGAACGGCACTTGGGTAGAACGGCAAATCCAAACACAGCACTAAAAACAAAGAAAGGAGGTACTGGAATGTTTGAAGATTATTATATGACCGCAGACGATGTTGCAAAAGCGCTCAAGATTTCCAAATCATTCGCCTATAAGGTGATTCGGAAAATGAACGCCGAACTGCAAGAACAAGGATTTTTCACAATGGCGGGGAAAGTCAACAAACAATTCTTTTTAGACAAGACTTGCTATGATGCAGCCAAAGTTAAGGAAAGGAAGTGATGAAAATGGCTGTTTATAAAGATGAAAAAACAAATA
>JAZNEJ010000012.1:0-68332 GCA_045588575.1 Eubacteriales bacterium
AGTATTGAAACATACTTGAAAAATTTTTGATGCCATACATATGGGTGGGAATATTCCGCCGTGCCCTGCAGCGCGCTATCTTGATTTATCCCGTCACATTATAAGCCAAAAAAACACCCTGACGAGTAATCGGCGGGGTGATTTTTGCGTTTATTGCAATTGTTAAACCAATGTGATATAATAGTCTCAAAAAAAGCTAATTTTGAATTGCAATTATATATAGTATGATAAAGGAGAATCTTATGAAAACAACCCACAAAGTAGATAATATGTATTCACGCAGAGAAACACATATCGAATTTGAACAAGAAACAATATGCCCTATTTGTAAACACACAATATTCCCAGATTATGTAGCATCTACATTAAATACTGAGGAAACAGCAAGCATTTTGAATTATTGTCGTGCTTGCCAAAGCACCTTTGTTACAAATTATAAAATTCGAAAATCAGAAAAAAGCACACAACATGTCGACTATTATGATAGTGAAAAAATTGAATCTTTACCCAATAGATTTCAACAAGAAAAATTTGATGAAAAAGTTGCTTCTTTATCTCCCTCTTTTGTTAAAATTTATAACCAAGCGCTTGCAGCCGAAACACAAGGCCTTGATGAAATCGCAGGTATTGGTTATCGCAAGTCGTTAGAGTTTCTTGTAAAAGATTTTGCCATCCACGAACATCCAGATAATATCGATGATATAAAAGTAATACGTTTAGCAAAATGTATCGAGAAATATATTGACGACACTCGAATTGCCACGCTGGCTGAAAAATCCGCATGGATTGGTAATGATGAAACCCATTATGTCAGAAAACAAGAGGACAGAGATGTTTCTGATATGAAAAAATTCATAAAAGCAATGCTGTACTTTATAGGAATGGTTTTAACAACAGAAGATGCTTATAGCATGGAGGCTATGTAAATTTCGGTTAGAGAAAACATCCATATTTCCCCCTTTTGCTGGTAGCACCACAGGCTGCTATTAAAGAAAGCAAGTAATAAAACAATTTATCCCCTTGGAGAAATCCGAGGGGATTTTTGTATATTGAATTTCAAAATAACTTGTGTTATAATGAATTAAAGGATATCATTATGAGGTGTTTTATGAAATTTGGTATTTATTATGCATATTGGGAACATGAGTGGGGCGGCAACTTCGTGCCATACATTGAAAAAACCAAAAAATTGGGTTTTGACGTTTTAGAGGTCGCTTGCGGCGCTTTTCATTTAGAAAGCGATAACTATTTTAAAGAACTTAAAAACGTTGCTGATGCAAACGGAATGCTTCTTTCCGGCGGTTACGGACCAAGACCTGAGCACAATCTCGCATCGCCTGATAGCTCGGCTGTTGAAAACGCTTTTAAATTTTATGCCGATATTTTCAGAAAAATGGAAATTGCGAGAATAGACCGCATCGGCGGCGCTCTTTACTCATATTGGCCGGTTAATTTTTCAGCAGGCTTTGATAAGCAGGCAGATACCGAAAAAAGCATTAAAAACATGAGAAGGCTTGCAGAGCTTGCAGCCGACCACGGTATTACTCTTTGCATGGAGTCTTTGAACAGATTTGAAGGTTATATGATTAACGAGGCTTACGAATGCCTTAATTACGTCAAAGCGGTTGATAAGCCAAACGTAAAGACTATGTTAGACACCTTTCACATGAACATTGAAGAAGATTCCATTATAGATGCAATAAAACTTACAAAAGGTACATTGGGCGCTTTCCACGTTGGTGAGCCGAACAGAAGATGTCCTCATAAAAACAGCCGTCTTAATTGGAAAGAAATAGGTAAAACCCTTAATGAAATAGATTACGACGGTTACGTTGTTTTAGAGCCGTTTGTTCTTATGGGCGGTCAGGTTGGCAAAGATATTTCCATTTGGCGCGATATGTCTATGGGCAAAACAATGGAACAAATAGATTTAGATGCTAAAAATTCAGTTGAATTCTTAAGAGAAGCTTTTAAAAAATAATTATTGGAGGACTTTTTTATGAAAAAAACAGTTATTTTCGCAATTTGTTTTATTATGATTTTTGCTTTTTCGTCCTGTTCCCTTTTTAATGCTCCGAGCAGTTCAAACACAAATATAACCTTTGAAGAATTCATTGAAGAAACGGGCGGCATTTGGATTGTTGAAAACTCCATTTCCCTTTTTTCTGAAGACGAATACACCTACACCTTTAAGTCAATAGGCAGTGAATATTGCGGCGGCGGCGCTTATCCCGGCGGTTACGAAAGAGCAGCAAAAATATCCGCCTTTAAGGTTTTAGAAGAAAACGTTTACGAGCTTTCACTCTTATATGAAGCCGGCGATTATATGGATGAATATCTCGAAGAAGCTACCGACATCTTGGTAATTACCAAGCTTCAAGACGGCAAAATAGAAATGAAATACTCCAATGCAGAAGAAATTATTTTAATATACGGCGGTAATGATTTAGACGAAGCACAAATTGCCGCGCGCGAGTATGCCAATAAATAATCAAGCCACTTATTCCCTGCCTTGACGGCAGTGAATTTTTATCTTCCACCGTTTTACCAAAAATGATATAATTAAAAAAGTTAAAGCTTTAAGGAGTTTTATTATGAAAACGATAAATTGGGGTATTGTCGGTCCCGGAAATATTGCAAATAAATTTGCCGAAGCTATAAAAAACGTAAATTCGGCACGTCTTGTTGCCGTTGCTTCCCGAAACAAAGAGCGTGGAGAAACTTTTGCAAAAAAGTACGGCATTTTAAACGTTTTTTCAAGTTATGAAGAGATGGCAACTTCTTCTCTTATAGATGCAGTTTATATTGCAACGCCGCATCCTTTTCACAAACCCTGCGCCGAGCTTTTTATTAATGCCAAAAAGCACGTTTTATGCGAAAAGCCTTTATGCGTTAATGCAAACGAGGCAAAAAAATTAAAAGACGCCGCAATTGAAAACAACGTCTTTTTAATGGAAGCAATGTGGACTAGGTTTTTGCCCGCAATTAAAGAAGCCGAAAATATTGTTAAAAACGGTGAGATTGGCGAAATCCTCGGTATTCAAGCCGATTTTTGTTATAATTTAAGCTATGATGAAGAGCCGAAAATATATGAAAACGAAATGGCGGGCGGCTCACTTTTAGACGTTGGTGTTTACGGTCTTCATTTTGCTTCAATATTCCTTGGAAACGCTCCCGAGAAAATTGTTGCGGTTGCAAACACGGATAAAGGCGTTGACCTTTACACCAATGCCCTCCTTAAATATAAAAGCGGAGCTATTGCAAATATAACGTCTGCGATTAATGTGAAAAAGCCCGAAACCGCTTATATTTACGGCTCAAAAGGTTTTATTTTAATTCCTGAATTTTACGGAGCTAATGAGCTTATTATCGTAGCTGACGGAAAGCAACGGTTCGTTAAAAAGGAATATATCGGCAACGGATTTGAGGAAGAAATAATCGAATGTTGTAACTGTATTAATAGTGGAAAAACCGAAAGTGATATATTACCTCTTGACGAAACTATAACTATTTTAAAGCAAATGGACGAAATACGAGAACAAATCGGAATTAAATATCCTTTTGATTAAATGATGTAATGAGAATATTTTTTAATGTGTCAATTGTGCGATATAACTAAAAAAGCCTCCCTTTTAATAGGAAGGCTTTTCTTTTTACAGAATTATATATTTCTTTAATTAAACCATGCTTGCGGGGTCTAAAAGCTCATTTATTTCCTTTTCGCTCATAATGCGTTTTGCTTTTAAAACCTCACGAACTGATTCGCCTGTTTTAATTGCGGTTTTTGCAATATCAGCAGCTTCGGCATAGCCAAGTTTAGGACAAATGGCAGTGATAACGCCAACAGAGCCGTCTACAAGCTCACGGCAGCGTTTTTCATTTGCGGTAATACCCAAGACGCAGTTAACTGTGAGAGTGTTTACAGCGCCCGTGAGAGCCACGATAGACTCAAATAGTTTATGATACAAGACAGGCTCGGCATAGTTAAGTTCAAGCTGACCTGCTTCTGAAGCCGCAGTAATGGAAATATCGTTTCCTATAATCAAGAAAGCGGTTTGCGACATAACCTCGGGAATAACGGGGTTTACCTTTCCGGGCATAATCGAAGAGCCGTTTTGCTTAGGAGGAAGGTTGATTTCCTGAAAACCGCAACGGGGGCCGGAAGACATAAGGCGGAAGTCGTTTGACATTTTAGAGCAAGAGCCTGCACAGTTCTTCAAAACAGAAGAAACGTATGAGAAAGAGTCTAAATTCTGGGTGCCATCAACCATATCTTCTACTTTGACCAAAGGCATACCGGTAATTTCAGCCAAGGTGGGAGCCAAAGCTTTAACGTATTCGGGATTAGCGTTAATAGATGTACCAATCGCCGTTCCACCCATATTGATTGTATACATTTCGTTAAGAGCTATGTTTAATCTCTTTATATCTCTTTGAATAGCCTTATCGTAGGCGCCGAATTCAGAACCGAGACGAATCGGAACCGCATCTTGCATTTGAGTACGGCCCATTTTAATAACGTCTTTAAATTCTTCAGCCTTTGCCGCTAAAGCCTTTTCAAGCTCTTCAAGTTGTTTAATTGCCTTCGTGAGCAACTTTGCAGTGGTTATTTTTGCAGCAGAAGGAAAAACGTCGTTAGTAGACTGAGCGCGGTTTACGTGGTCGTTAGGATGAACAATGGTGTAATCGCCTTTTTTGCCGCCCAAAAGTTCAATGGCACGGTTAGCAATTACCTCGTTTGCATTCATATTAGCTGTTGTGCCTGCGCCGCCTTGAACGGGGTCGCAAATAAACTGGTCGTGAAATCTGCCTGCTATAATTTCATCACAAGCCTGAATAATAGCATTTTTGCGTTTTTCATCTAATTCTCCGACGTTATAGTTACAAATAGCACAAGCTTTTTTGATTTGCGCCAAGGTTTCTATAAATTCAGGACGAAGTCTTTGGCCTGTTATTTGGAAATTTTCGTAGCCGCGCAAAGATTGCACGCCATAATAAGCGTCAACAGGTACTTCTTTTGTGCCGATGGAATCCTTTTCAATTCGATACATTTTAATATCCCTTACTTTTCTCTATGATAGCAATAGTATGATATTTTATTTCTTTTATCATTATACTAGTTTTACAAAATAAAGTCAATCATTTTTAAGGATTTCCTAATAGAAATTTATATTAAATAAAAAAACAGAGGATAAGTTCTATCCTCTGTTTTAATAATTACAAAACGCTGTTTAAAAACTGTTTAAGTTTAGGATGTTTGGGATTATTGAAAATTTCTTCGGGAGTTCCGTCTTCGGCTATTTTGCCTTCGTACATAAAGAGAACTCTATCGGAAACTTCCCTTGCAAATCCCATTTCGTGAGTTACGACAATCATAGTCATACCTTCGGATGCAAGCTCTTTCATAACGTCCAAAACCTCGCCTACCATTTCGGGGTCAAGTGCGCTCGTGGGCTCATCGAAAAGCATAACCTTAGGATTCATCGCAAGCGCTCTTATTATAGCAATTCTTTGCTTTTGACCGCCGGAAAGAGTTGAAGGATAATCGTTTGCTTTTTCTTCAAGCCCTATGCGTTTCAAGAGCTTAATAGCCTGCTCTTTAGCGTTGTTCTTAACCTCTGCGGGAGTTTGAGTTATAGGAACAAGCGGAAGTTTTTCTTTTTTAAATAAATTAGAAAACTTTATTTTGAAATTCTTACGCTTTATGGCTTTTATATTTCTGAGCCCCACGTAAACGGGAGCAAGCATAATATTGTCTATTACCGTTTTGTTGTTAAAAAGGTTGAATTGCTGAAAAACCATTCCTATTTTTTCACGGTGAGTATTTATGTTGACTCTTACGTCGGCAATATCAACGCCTTGGAAAAATATAGAGCCGCCCGTGGGGTCTTCCGGACAGTTTAAGCAACGCAAAAAGGTTGATTTTCCGCAGCCGGAAGGTCCTATAACAGTTATAACCTCACCGTTAGCTATATCGAGGTCTATACCCTTTAAAACTTGCAAATTTGCAAAGTCTTTTTGCAAATTGCGAACCGATATTATGTATTTATCTGCGTTCATTGCGGTTCAACCTCTTTTCCATACGTTTTATGAGATAAGAAATTCCCAAAACGAGCACGAGATAAACAACAGCCAACATAACATAAGGAATTACGTATTCATAGTTTGCATCGCCGATGGAACGGAAAGCTTTGGTAAGATCGGTAACGGCAATAAAGCTTACTACCGAGGTTTCCTTAATAAGAACAATAAATTCATTTCCCAATGTGGGAAGAATATTCTTAATAGACTGCGGAATAACTATTTTAAGCATTGCAGTCCAATAAGGAAGACCTACTGCCCTACCCGCTTCAAGCTGACCATAATCGACCGATTGTATTCCCGCACGCATTATTTCCGAAACGTATGCGGCGCTGTTTAATCCAAAAATTATAATTGCAACGGCAATTGCATCAGCCGAAATACCGATTCCGGGAAGCAATACGTAATATCCTATAAGAAGCTGAACAACCATAGGGGTTCCGCGGAAAAATCCGACGTAAACGTCGCAAATTCCTGCCGCAATTTTAGCAAAAATATTGTTTTTCGGCATTACTTTTATGAGAGCTATAAGGGTGCCGAAAACAACACCGATTATTAAACCTAAAACTGCTATTTCAACAGTCGTAAGCAAACCAGAAAGGACAGTCTTATAACCGTCCTTTGTGATGAGCTGTTCGTAAAAATTTTCCCAGCCTGCCATTATTCTTACTTAACGTTTGCTGCGAGAGCTGCTAAAACTTCTTCTGCAGTGGTGCAGTTAGCAAAAGTATTATCGTTTTCGAGAACAACAAGCATCTGAGCTGCTTCGTAATAAGATTCGGTGAAGTTTACAGATTCCTGGCGTTTTGCGTTAACGGTAAGACCTGCCATAGCAATATCAATGCCGTTTGAACCAACGGAAGTTACAACGGAATCAAATTCCATATCCATTATAACAAGCTCCATATTGAGCTGCTGTGCAATGTATGCTGCGATTTCCATATCGATACCTGCAAATTTGTCGCCGTCCTTATATTCGAAGGGAGCGAAAGCTGCATTTGTTGCAACAACGAGCTGAGTATCTGCTTTAGAAGCATCGAAGGTTGCAGAATTGAAGGGTTTGATGCCTTCGCCGGTTGCATAAGCAGCAACGATTTCGTTGAGCTTGCCGGTTGCTTTCATATCTGCAAGAATGTTGTTTACAGAAGCAAGAAGTTCGGGCTGTGCTTTGTCAACACCGAAAGCGTATTCTTCTTCGGTAAGAGCAACGTCGATTACTTTAATGCCGCTGATTTTCTGAACAAGCTGTTTTGCAGGCTGTTCGTCAATCATAACGTATTTAACGTTGTTGTTTTTCATGTCTGCAACTGCAAGGCCGCCGTTGCTATAGCCCTTTGAATAGTAGCCTGCAATTCCGTCAAATCCCCAGTCTGCGTCGCCGTCAACGAAATACTGACCTGTGGTTCCGCTTTGAACACCGATGTAAACCTTGTTGTCGCCGCAAGCGGACATTGTGAATACGAGTGCTGCAATCATCATAATTGCGAGAGTGAGTGCTAAAATCTTTTTCATTTTATTTTTCCTTTCTTCTATTCTATAATGAATAAAAATGTATTTCTATGTGCTATATTCTAACACCCATATTATATTTTGTCAATTATTTTTTTATATTTTTTCATATTTGTTGCAAATTCATCGCATTTATGCATATTTTTATGCATAAATATGGGTTTATGCATAATTTTTCTATGTAAAGGTATATTGCTTTATATTGTTTTTCCCAATTTTAATAGTTACTTTCTTTTTTTGTTTTTTATTGCATTTTTTGCTAATATATGTTAAAATTATAAAAGAATAAAATACGTTTTACGAGGTTTATCTGCGTTATGACAGAGATTTTAAAATCAACCCAATACGACGAATACGAGGCGTTCGCATCAAGCTATACCGATGCCAGCTTCACCCAGTCTATTCATTGGACAAAGGTTAAGAAGAACTGGGGGCACGAGGTTGTTGTTTCGAGAGATGCAAACGGCAAAATAAGAGGCGGAATGCTCATTCTTATAAGACGACTAATGCCGGGATTTACTTTTTTATATGCGCCCAGAGGTCCCGTTGCCGATATTTGCGATAAAGAGGTTTTTTCAGAGCTTCTTGACGGCGCAAAAGCCGTTGCCAAAAAATACCGCGCATTCGAACTTAAAATAGACCCCATGGTTTTAGAAACCGACGAAGAAAAAATCAAGGTATTAAAAGATTTCGGCTTCCGTTTCAAGCCTAATGCCGATGAATACGATACCGTTCAACGCAGATACAACTACGTTCTTCCCGATATTCAAGGCAAAACACCCGAAGAACTTATGGCCTCTTTCAAGCCTAAATGCCGTTACAATATAAGAGTTGCCGAAAAACACGGCGTTGAGTGCAAGGCTTACGGTGTTGAAGGCGTTAAAGATTTCACAAGGCTTTCGGTTATAACTGGAATTCGCGACCAATTCCCTGTTCGTTCCGAAGAATATTATGCCGGAATGCTTGAAGCTTTTGGTCCTGAACATATGAGAATTTACCTTTGCGATTATCAGGGACACAAAATTTCGGGGGCAATGACTTGCAATTGGGGCGGCAGAACAAGCTATATTTTCGGCGCATCCGACAATGAATTCAGAAACACCATGCCCAACTACATTATGCAATGGACCATGATGCAATGGGCTCTTGAAACAAACTGTAAGGTTTATGATTTTATGGGCATTGCCGCAAAGCTTGATGAAAACAGTCCTACTTATGGAGTTTACCGTTTTAAAACGGGCTTTAGCGGTGCGGTTGTTGCTTACGCAGGTGAATTTGATTACGTTTTTAATCCCCTTGCCTATTTTATCTTTACTTCAATGCTAACTGCAAGAAAGATTTTGGGAAATATTAAATATAAAATAAAAAATTGGGGTAAAAAATAAATTTTCTATTGAATTTCTTTTTTTAAAGTGTTATTATTAAATTACGTAAACCAATAAAGTGAGGTTATTTTATGAAAAAATTAGCAGTATTACTACTGGCAGCCTTTACCTTTTTACTCACCGCTTGCAATCCACAAACTAACGGAGGTACAACTATGAAACAATCATTAGAGTCTGTTGTTATGATTAAAACAGAGTGGAACCAGTTAAGATTCAAAGATATCGAAAAAGGTTCTTTTGTTTTAAAAAGTGTTGACGGCACAAAAACCTACGTTGAAGGTGTCGACTACGAAATAGACTACAAAAACGGAAAAATCCGCAGAATTGAAGGAACTAAAATTCCCGATTTCTCAAAAAACTATACTTACGGAATGGCTGTGAAAACGCTCAATCACGACCTTGTTACAGACGTAACCACTTTCCACAATTCATACTTTACTGTTTACGCCGAATATAATTTTAATAAAGACGTTAACGAAACTTACGACCAAACTCTTAAAGCGATAAATGAAACCAATAACACGGCAATTCCTCAAAACGTTATCGATAAAATAAACAACGGTGAAGATATCGTTTTAGGTGTTATAGGCGATAGCATAAGCTACGGTGCAGAAGCAACTCCCGGCAAAGAATATTTTTCTTTATTAAAAGATTATCTTGCAAATTACGGCCCGAACCCCGTTAACGTTACACTCGTTAACGTTGCGGTCGGCGGTGATGCTTCCGATGCAGGATTCGGCCAGGCTCAAAAACTTTATCAGCAGTGCGGAGAAAACGAGCCCGACCTCGTTATTATTGCATTCGGTATGAACGACCAGAACTCGTTAATAGACAGCGTTACCAGAATTCCTCCTCAACAGTACGTTGCTAACATTAAAACGGTTATAAGATATATCTCAGAAATAGCCGCAAAAGAGGTTCCCGATTTTATTGTTGTTACTTCTATGTCGCCCAATCCCATTTGGGTTTATACTCATCCTAACCAAGCTCAATGGCATGATGCATTAAGAGAATATGCTTCGCAAAACAATATCCCGATTGCAGACGTTGCTGCTTTTATGCAAAGTCAATACGATAAGGGCCAAAGCGTTGAAGAAATTGTTTACTCAAACATCAACCATCCCGGAAACTACGGTCATAAGCTCTATTTCGAGGTTTTCAAATCTCTTTTTGAATAATAAATTCAAAGCCCAAACAAAAATGTTTGGGCTTTTCTATTGCAATTTTAAATTAAAAATGTTATATTATTTTATATTGATTTTATCGAGGTTTGATATAATATGAAAAAGAAATTTTTTAAAAATTTTACTGTAATTCTATTAGCTTTATTTACCTTTTTACTTGGTTCCTGCGCAATGAAAGAAACGCTTCCCCAAGTAAATGAATCGGTTGTTATGATTAAAACCGAATGGAATCAGTTGAGATTTACAGACATTGAAAAGGGTTCGCTCGTCTTAAAAAATGGCAGAGTCACCTATGTTGAAGGTGTTGACTATGAGGTCGACTATGCGAATGGACGTATTCGCAGGCTTGAAAAGAGTAAAATTCCCGATTTTTCAAGAAATCCTTTATATAACGCTGCAGATAAAAGCTTTAATCACGAAGAATATAAAACATCTACTTCTTTCCATGCTTCCTATTTTACCGTTACTGCAAGCTATAACTTTGGAAAAGAAGCAAATAAGAACGATACTTACGAGGCTGTTCTTGCCGCAGCAAATGCAAAAAACCAAACTGCCATTCCCACAAACGTAATTAACAAAATTAAGAACGGACAGGATATTTTAATCGGTGTTGTCGGCGATAGTATAAGCGTCGGTGCCGAAGCAACCCAAGGGAATGAATATTTCACTTTATTTGCAAAATATCTTGAAACTTACGGTGAAACTCCCGTTAAGGTTGATTTGGTTAACGTTTCGGTTGGCGGTGATGCTTCCGATGCAGCAATAACTCGTTCAAACCAGCTTTATCAGCAGTGCACCGAAAAAGAACCCGACCTTGTTATTATCGCTTACGGTATGAACGACCAGAATTCAACCTCAACCACTCCGAGAATTTCTCCTCAGCAATATGTTTCAAATATAAGAAACACTATAAATAACATTAGAAACCTTGCTAAAAGCGCGCCGGATTTTATTGTTGTTACCGCAATGCCTGCAAATCCGATTTGGCTTCACACAAGTGGCAAATGGTACGATTTCGGCAATGCACTTCGTGATTTTGCAAAGCAAAACAGCATTCCTATTGCCGATGCGGGCGCTCTTTTTAAAGCCGAACTTGATTACGGTCAAAATTATGAAGAATTTATAATTTCTATGATTAATCATCCCGGCGATTACGGACACTCACTTTATTTCAGAGCTTTAAAATCGCTTTTCACTGAATAATTAAAACGAAAACCAAGAAAGCAAGACAGTTTTCTTGGTTTTTTTATTTTTTTATTGAAAAATTTTATAGAATATGTTATATTAGATAAGTAAATATCTAAAAAAGAATATAGGTGATTTTATGAAAAACAAATCTATTACAAAGCGTTTAACCGCATTAGCTTTGGCGTTATTACTTTTAACGCTTTCGGCTTGTACGGTTGCGCCCGAAAATCCGGAAAGCAGCACTCCCCCCTCTTCAACTCCCGAAAGCAGCGTTCCGTCTTCTACTCCTGAATCAAGTGTCCCCGAAGCAAGCACTCCCGAAGCTTCTAACGAAAGCGTTCAAAAAATTGAAGCAGTTGTTATGATTCAAAATAATTGGAATCAGTTAAGATTTAAAAACATTAAAGAAGGAACTCTTGTTTTAAAAAGCGCATTAGGCAATACTACCTATGTTGAAGGCACCGACTATGAGGTTGACTACGAAAACGGGAAAATTCGCAGACTTGCAAACAGCAGAATTCCTGATTTTTCAAATAACATTACCTACGGAATGCCTTTGAAATCTCTTAACCACGATACCGTTAAAGACGCAACAACCTTCCACAACTCTTATTTCACTGCTTATGCAACCTACACTTATGATAAAGAGTCAAACGATACATACGATGAGATTCTTGAAAACATAAACGGCACGAATGCAACCGTTCTTCCCACAAAGTTGATTAATAAAATTATGAGCGGCAAAGATGTTGTAATTGGTGTTGTTGGCGACAGTATCAGCACGGGCGCAGAAGCAACCTCAGGAAACGAATATTTCACCTTGCTTAAGAATTATCTTGAAAACCTCGGTCCGAAAAAGGTTAAGGTTACCTTATATAACGTTTCTGTCGGTGGTCATGCTTCTAACTCCGCTTACGAACGTTCAAACGCCCTTTACCAACAGTGCGGCAATAATCAGCCCGACCTTGTTATTATTGCTTACGGAATGAACGACCAAAACACCCTTGCTACTACTCCCGCTCAAGCTCCCAACCGTTACGTTGCAAATATTAAGGTTGCAATTAACAGCGCTATTAAGGTAAAGGCCACCAACGACGTTGAAATAATGGTTGTTACCTCAATGTCACCTAACCCCATTTGGATTTATTCTAACCCCGATCAATCGCAGTGGCATAATGCACTTCGCACTTTTGCAAAGGACAACGGAATCATTCTTGCCGACGTTGCAGCATTTATGAAAGCTGAAATGGAGCATGGTCAGACTGTTGAAGAAATCGTTTATTCAAATATTAACCATCCCGGAAACTACGGCCATTATCTCTATTTCTTGACAATTAAATCACTTTTTGAATAAAATAATCAAAACAAAAAGCACTCACTTAAAAGTGAGTGCTTTTCTTTTATTCTGTTCTTAAAGCTACAACAGGGTCTTTCTTTGCAGCGCTTCTTGAAGGAATTATTCCGGAAATTAAATTAAGGAATACGCTTATTGCAACAAGGATGATAGCTATAGGTATGGGTAAAAACGCATTGAGATTACCTATTCCCGTTAAGAAATGGATTATAATGTTTATGGGAATACACAAAAGATAGGTTATTCCAACGCCCAGCAATCCCGAAATAAAGCCTATAATAACCGTTTCTGCGTTAAACATATTCGAAACGTTTCGTTTCGATGCGCCAATGGCTCGAAGTATTCCTATTTCCTTTGTTCTTTCCTGAACGGAAATTAAGGTTATAACGCCTATCATTATTGACGAAACAATGAGCGAAACCGCAACAAAGGAAATTAAAATATAGGTAATTGCATCTATTATTGTTGTAATTGAGGTCATCATAAGACCAACGTAGTCGGTATAGCTTATTTTTTCGAACTCACCAACCTGCGAATTATATGCCGCTATTGCCGCCTCAATAGCATCTTTATCGGCAAAGCTCGAAGCGTAAATATTTATTGAATTAGGCGATTCTATATCAACAGAGCCAAGCTTTGCAAGAATTTCATCGTAGCTTGATTCGGAGAATATCAAAACAGTATCGTAATAAATTCCAAACTGCTCGGGAGTATAGTTTTGAAGACCTGCTTCGAGTGCTGCGGTAAGGCTTGCTTCAGGCATAGTTTCAATAGCTTTGAGAGCTTGCTGTTTGTAAATCATCTTATAGTTTTCAGCAACAAGCTTTGAATAAAGATTTTTAATATCTTCATCCTTCATTGCCGCAAAATAGCTTTTGATTGCCTCTGTATCGGTTTGCATTTGCTGAGAGTAAGCAGTAATCATTTGTGTTTCCATCTGCTCTCTCGTTACCATAGACAACGCCTGAATAACGGCTTCCTGAACTTTTTCTTCGGGCGCTATTGAAACAATTTGCTTATAAACGTTTGCTTTTCCCTTTGTATCGAGTGAAGAAATATATTTTCTTACCTCTGCTTCTTTTTCGGCAAGCGAAAGATTTTCACCGCTCTCTCTAAAAGGCAAACCGTTTAAAATATCTATCGAAGGATTTTCCTTTTGTGCTTTTACCGCGGCGGATTCTTCGGATTTTTCTATTGCATACTCGGTTAAAAGATGAGTATATGCAATAGAACCCGTAAGCATAGGCGCCAATGCGTCTTCTTTAGGACGTATAATTCCGGTAACTTTGAGAGTAGTTGCATTATCATAAAGCATTGAAAGGCCTGCTTCGGTGTTTCTAATATCGTAGAAAAGGCCTGTCATTTCGTTTTGCTTATAGCAATCGGAATTTAAAATAACTCGGTATTCGTTTTTGCAAATATCTTCGTATTTCCAATGAGGCGTTTCTTTTTTTAGTTCTTCCCCATCAATTGCCGCTTTTATAATTTCGTCAACTTCATCTTTAGATATAAGACCGAGCGCGTATAAGGTAAGGTCGTCTATTTCGTTATTCTCGTCAACAATTAAAAGAATTTCATTGTAAGAATTCGGCCAGCTTCCGTGAATAAGGTCATATTGATTTTTAACCATATCACTTATAGGATTGCCGTTATCGCCAGGAACCATTTCCTGCCAAAGCTTTGTATATTCAGTTAAACTGGATGACATTCCCGGCATAGTAGTGGGTGTGGAATTAAAAATATCGGTAATTGAGGAGCCGAAGCCTTGCGCCAAAACTTCCCTCATAACTTCATCAGTATCGGATTTAATTATAGTTCCGTCGGGAGCTTTGGTGTAAAGCGACATATCGAGCAGATAAGTGTATTTTATTCCGCTTATTGCAATGTCTAATTTATATTTGCCGTTTTCCTTTGCTCTTTCGGCTTCTAAAAAAGTTTTGAAAGCTTTTAAGTCGTTTTTTGTTACCTCAATACTGTTTAAAGAATTTATGAGGTTATATATAAGAGATTTTTGATAAACCTCGTCGGTGTTGTGTTCTGTGTTACCTTCCGTTTTATTTAAAAAGCTTTCAAAAAGATTTGTCATATCCATATTTGTAGCTTCAATGGTTAAAGGATATGAAGAAAGTGTTTCTTCCTGAACTATATTTATCCACGTTGTCATACCTTGAGAAACAGCGTAAATAAGGGCAATACCTATTATTCCTATGCTTCCCGCTATTGCCGTTAATATTGTTCTTCCCTTTTTTGTGAAAAGATTTTTAAGTGACAAACCAAACGACGTTGCATAAGACATAGAAGGAAGCTTTATTTTTCCTTTTTTTGCCGACTGTTTTTCAGCCTCTTTTAATTTAACCACTTCATCTTCGGTTAAAGGATTTGAATCACCAATTAAAAGACCGTCAAGCATTTTTATCGTTCTGGTTGCATACCGCTCTGCCAATTCAGGATTGTGAGTTACCATTATAACAAGACGTTCTTCTGAAATTTTTTTCAAAATTTCCATTACCTGCAAGCTTGTTTCGGTATCAAGCGCGCCCGTAGGCTCGTCGGCAAGAATTATATCGGGATTGTTTACAATTGCTCTTGCAATTGCAACACGTTGCATTTGGCCACCCGACATTTCGCTGGGTTTCTTTTTAATTTGGTCAGAAAGGCCAACCATTTCAAGTGCCTCAATTGCTCGTTTCTTGCGTTCAACCTTTGAAACGCCCGAAAGACTTAATGCCAATTCAACGTTTTGAAGTACGGTTTGATGCGGAATTAAATTATAGCTTTGAAAAACAAAGCCTATTGAGTGATTTCTATACGAATCCCAATCTCTGTCTTTAAAATCCTTGGTGGATTTTCCGTTTACTATTAAATCTCCGTTTGTATAACGGTCAAGTCCGCCTATAATGTTAAGCATAGTTGTTTTGCCGCAACCGGATTGCCCTAAAATTGCTACAAATTCATTTTTTCTAAACTTTATGCTCACACCTTTTAAAGCTTCTACTTTACCGCTTCCAACAACGTAAGATTTAGTTATATTTTTAAGTTCGAGCAAGCTTTGTCCTCCTCCTAATAATAACGCCCTGTGTTCTGCCTTATAAACTTCAATTTATATTATAGTAATCTTTTCTATAAAAATATTCTTGAGATAAAGATAATTTACATCAAAACGAAAATTTTCGCTTTGATGTAAATGTTTCTATTTAAATTCACCCAATACAACAGTTACTTTTTCATATCTTCCGTTACGGAAAATTGTAAGCTCAACCTCTTCATAAGGGCGAAGCATTGCGTCACGGAAAAGAGTGAAATCTTCCAGACTTGTTATATCAAAATAATTAACCCTTGTAATTATATCGTCTTTCAAAAGACCTTTCGCTTCTGCGTCAGAGCCCTCTATTGTTCCGCCTATTTTAAGACCGCCGGGAGTTGAGGGTGTGGGATTAACGTAATAAGAATCGGTTACGCCAAAGGCAGGTGTTCCCAAAACTCTTCCATAATTAACGTATTCGTCTATTAAGTCCTTCGCAATATTTATTGGAACCGCAAAGCCAAGACCTTCTATAGTTGTAGAATCGGCAGAAGTTAGTTTCATTAAAATTATTCCTATTACTTGCCCTTTGCCGTTAATTAAAGGACCTCCGGAATTACCGTGATTCATAGGAGCATCGGTTTGAATTAACTCTCTGTGAATTTCATTGTCTATTGTGAAATTATAGCGATATCCCGAAACTATGCCATGAGTCATAGTGTATGAAAGTTGATAGGTTCTTGGGCCCCCAATAGCAACGGCGTCTTCACCGATTAAAACCTCATTGGAATCGGCAAGCTCTGCAGGAATAAAATTGTTTCCGTTAACCTTTAAGAGCGCAATATCGTTATCAACGTCCGTACATAGAACAACCGCATTGTAAACTTCGCCATAATATGTTTGTATTTGAATTCTTTTAGCTTCGTCAACGACGTGAGCATTTGTTAAAATATACCCGTCCTTTGAAATGATAAATCCGGTAGCAGTATAAACGGTTTCGGAAAAACTATTTTTCGCAGTAAAAATTCTAACTATTGAAGGACAAAGCTTATTATAAATTTCCGTAAACGAAAGCTCTTTATCGCTTACTTTTTCCACGGTAGTAACGGGAGGATTATTTACCTTTTCGGAATATGCCACGAAATTATAATCGGTTTGGCTTCCGCTACCCGTTTGGGGAATAGACGGTGTAGGCGATTCGGGAATGTTGTTTCCCCCTTGTTGTTGGGAAGCATAATAATCTTCAAAAAACTCGGTGGCCATAAGCACCGCTCCTACGGTAGTTACCGAAATGAAAATAAGGCAAAATACCGTGGCAAAGATAATTGCAATAATTATAGGCGCCTTTCTTTTCTTTTGTTTAACAGGCACGGTATTAAGTTCGTTTTTGTTTTCTTCGTTATTTATCATTTGTTTCACCCCTGTTATCTGCTTGATTAAGTGTAAATAAAAATTCTACGTATTGTCCTTCTTCGGACCTTATATAAATATTCTCACCGTGACCGTTTATTATATATTTGCAGAGGAAAAGACCTAAACCAAAGCTCTTTTTGTTTTCACTGCGAGAACGGTCGCATTTATAGAACTTATCAAAAACAAGCGGCAAATCGTCTGCCTTTATGCCAACTCCCGTATTTTTAATAAAGGTTGTTATTTTATCGTTTTTAACGCGAGATGTTATTATAATGCTTTCTCCGTTGGGAGTAAATTTAACAGCATTGTCGAGAAGATTATATATTACTCGGTATATTGCATCGTAATCAGCTTGAGCAAATATTGTTTTATTTGGAATATCAAGTTTGAAATTAATATTCTTATCGGCAAATTTCATTTCAAACTGTGCTGAAACGTTAAGCAACAGTTCAGTGTAATCAACGGTGTTAATATTGAATTTTAAGTCGCCCGAATCAATTCTTGCAACCTCAACCAAAGTGTTAACCAAGCGGGAAAGTCTGTTAACCTCATCGGAAATTATGCCCAAATAATAATCGTATTTTTCAGGCGGAATAGTTTTATCTAAAATTCCGTTTATAAATCCCGAAATGGTTGTCATAGGAGTTTTAAGCTCATGCGAAACGTTTGAAATAAAGCTCGATTTCATTTCATCCAATTTAATAAGAGATTCTGCCATCATATTAAACGAATCGGCAAGAGCCGCTATTTCGTCATTACTTTTTACAACAATACGGTGGTCAAATTTCCCTTGAGAAATAGCCACTGCCGCTTCGCTCATTTCTTTAAGCGGTCTTGTTATTCTAAGGGTTATGAAATATGTAATCATATAACTCATTACAAGAGTTAAAATCAGACCTACCGCAAAAATAGAAAGCATATCTCTAACTGTTTTTGTCATAAATTCAGCAGAGGTTGACATTAAAATTATTCCCGCCGGGGCTCCGTCTGCCAAATAATACGGTCTTGCATAGATATGTTGGACCTTACCGAAAAAGTTGCCCATTCGTCCCGTTTGATTGTAATAGCCGTTTTCAACGGTTTCTTTAATTACCGATTTCGGTAAATTGGCATCAAAAAAATCGAGTTCGGGGCTTCCGTAATTTACAACCTCGCCCTCTAAATTGGAAATAATTATGGTTGTATCAAAAGAATCGGCATAAAAATGAACAAGCTCGTAATATCCTCGCATTTGCTGTTCGGTAATATATCCGGTTTCATTCATATGCGTTGCTATATCGGAAAGCTTTTCGGTGCCGTTTTCCAACACCTTTAAAGTTTCGGAAAGCGAATAGGAATTTATGAAGGTTAAAAGAAGTGATATGAAAAATATAAACGTTGCAAAAATAACCACGGTAAAAGAACGCATAAATTTACCTAAAAGCGAATTCACTGTTTAACCTCCTTTTTTTATTAAATCGAGTTTTTATTCTATAACCTCAAATTTATAACCTACGCCCCAAACGGTTTTTAAAGACCATTTATCCGAAACTCCTTCAAGCTTTTCACGAAGGCGTTTTACGTGAACGTCGATTGTTCTTGTGTCGCCGAAATATTCAAAGCCCCAAACCTCATCTAAAAGCTTATCTCTGGTGAAAACTCGGTTGGGATTGCTTGCAAGATGGAAAAGAAGCTGAATTTCCTTTGGAGGCGCTTCTACCGTTTCGCCTTTTATTTTTATTTCATAATTAGAAAGATTGACGTAAAGGTTTTCGTATTCGATTATATCGGTATCTGCCTGTGTTTTACTTCCGTTGCATCTACGCAAGACGGTTTTTATTCTGGTTACAACCTCTTTTGTATCAAAAGGCTTGGTTACGTAATCGTCTGCGCCGAGTTCAAGTCCCAAAACTTTATCGAAGGTCTCCCCTTTTGCCGAAATCATTATTATCGGCACTTCGGAAAACTTTCTTATATCTCGGCAAATTTGCCACCCGTCTGTTCCGGGAAGCATTATATCAAGTAAAACCAACGAAGGATTATACTCGGTAACTGCTTTTACCGCTTCAATTCCTTCATTTACGATTTTTGTTTCATAGCCTTCTTTCTCAATGTAAAGCCTTAATAACTCACAAATATTAACGTCATCGTCAATAATTAAAATTTTATTTGCCATTTTTTCATCTCCTTTAATTTAGACATAATTATTATATCAATTATACAGTTAAAAATCAATGACTATATTGTTAAAATAACTTTAATGAAATTGCGTTTTTAAGACTTTATTCTTTTTATTCTTCGGGGTAATTAAAAACTTATTCGTTTAACTTTGTATTTCAGTTTGTTTTTGCCTTGCGAACGAAGGTATAAACTTCTTCATCCACACCGTTTGTTCGTAACGTTATTTATTACATTGGCAAAAGCAATGAATATAAAAGATACTGCAAGAGTTTATTTTTAAAATTTCAAAAATCAAAACAGCTATATATTCACCGTTTCCTATTGAAAAAAAGCAGCAGACGTGCTATAATATAAAAGTTACATAGCTTGTTTTTAAAAGGATTTTTAAGGAGATAGAAGAAGAAATGAAATTAGGTATCGTCGGTTTGCCCAACGTAGGCAAAAGCACTCTTTTCAATGCTATTACAAAAGCAGGTGCCGAGGCTGCCAACTACCCGTTTTGCACAATCGAGCCGAACGTTGGTGTTGTTGCGGTTCCCGATTACAGATTAGACGTTTTAACAAAAATGTATAATCCCGAAAAGACCACGCCCGCTATTATTGAATTCGTTGATATTGCAGGTCTTGTTAAAGGCGCCTCTCAAGGCGAAGGTCTCGGAAATAAATTCCTTTCTCACATAAGAGAGGTTAATGCAATAGTTCACGTTGTAAGATGCTTTGAAGACAGCAATATAGTTCACGTTGACGGAAAAATAAGTCCGAAAAACGATATTGAAATAATAAATATGGAGCTCATTCTTTCCGACCTTGAAATAGTCGACAGAAGAATTGACAGGCTGAAGAAAAATTTAAAGGGTGATAAGAGTTTTGCCGCCGAGCTCGAATTCTTTGAAGAGGTAAGAAACGTATTATCCGACGGTTTGCCCGCAAGAAGCGTTAAAACCGATGCAAATACCGCTGTTTTTATGGCTAATTCAAATCTTCTTTCGGCAAAGCCCGTTATTTATGCCGCAAACCTTTCGGAAGATGATATTTCGGGCGGTTATGAAGATAATCCTTATTACAAAGCCGTTTGTGAAATTGCAGAAGCGGAAAATTCTGCCGTTATTCCCGTTAGTGCAAAAATCGAAGAAGAAATTGCCAACTTAGACGATGAAGATAAAGCTATGTTCCTTGAAGAGCTTAACATGAAGGAAAGCGGCTTGGAAAGGCTTATTAAGAGCGGTTATTCCCTTTTGGGCCTTATGAGCTTCCTTACAGCCGGTCCTCAAGAGGTTCGTGCTTGGACAATAAAAAAAGACACAAAAGCTCCCAAGGCCGCGGGAACGATACATTCCGACTTTGAAAGAGGTTTTATTCGTGCCGAGGTTGTTTCTTACAACGACCTTATTGAATGCGGTTCAATTGTCAATGCAAAGGAAAAAGGTCTTGTAAGAAGCGAAGGCAAAGAATACGTTATGCAAGACGGCGACGTCGTTGTTTTCAGATTTAACGTTTAAATTTTTGTATATTCTCTCCTTTAAAGGTTAAACTATCATCAAACCAAATTTTAAAGGAGTGATATTATGGCAACAAAGTCATCTTCTACTGCTAAAAAGTCTTCTCAAAGAAGCTCTAAAACAGAATCGGCAGGAAAAAATTCCAGAGCCAACAGTTCCAAGAGAAAGTCTTCAACTGAAACCGGTAAAAGCTCGCAGAAGAAAAGCAGCTCTACAAAAAACTGTAAATAACATTGAAAAACGCAGGAAATTTCCTGCGTTTTTTCATTTTATTCAAATATAGTTTCAATTCTTTTTTCGCAAGAGATAGGCGAATAAGTCCACTTAGAAAGATGACCTTCGGTTATATAATATTTACAACTACGGTCTACGTATTCGTTTTTAAAAGCGTCTATTATAGAAAGCTTTATTTTCATTTTTTCGGGAATTATATTTTTAATATAAACCGCCGCCGATTGCCCGATTGTAAGTCCTTCACGGTATTCGGCAAGTCCTGCCAAATTAGGCTCGAGCTCAACGAAAACTCCGTAATCTTCAACCGAACGAATTATTCCCGCAACAGTTTGTCCCGTTGAATATTGGCTTGAATTTTCTTCCCACGTTCCCAAAAGTTCTTTGTGTGATAAACAAACTCTTCCGTTTGCTCTGTCTATATCTGAAATTACTGCATATATATGCTGTCCTATTGTAAATCTGTCGCTTGGATGCGAAATTCTGGAAATTGAAATATTATCTATTGATATGAGCGCTATAATTCCGCAGCCTATATCGGCAAATGCACCAAACGGTTCAAGATGTGTTATTTTAGCTTCAACTATATCTCCCTTTTTAGCATTTTCTAAAATATGCTTTCGGCATTCTTCCTGCGCCGCTTTTCTTGAAAGATAAAGGCAGTTTTCATCAGCCCTTTTTACAATATCGGTTACCTTGAAGCAAACCGGTTTATTTACACGTGTTATTATCGCAATATCTCTTACGCTTCCGTCCGCTATTCCTATTGCCGCTTCTTCACGGGGTATTATACCTTTTATTCCGCCAAAATCCACAATAAGATTATGCTCGTTATCGCAAACTACTGCTCTACCTTCCAATATTCTTCCGGTTAATCTTGCTCTTTCAAGCTGTTTGGGGTCTGACGCTATTTCTTTGATTTCGTCAATCTTAAGCAAATTGCCTTCAGGTTTATACATGGTTTCCATTTATCTTCCTCCTAATTGTTCGTCATGGAAATTTATATGCGACTTTTATAGGAAAATTGACTGCTTTTTTCTTTTTCTTCCCTTTTTACATATTCATTTCCTTGATTTTTTCTTCGTAATAAATTTTACAACAATAAGGCTGAAGAATTTTGTAGTTTTATGCCGTAAAAAACAAAAAATCTCTTTTGCATAGTGCAAAAGAGATTTTATTGGTGAAGATGAATGGATTTGAACCATCGACCCCTTGCATGTCAAGCAAGTGCTCTAACCAGCTGAGCTACACCTTCAAAAAAATGGCGGAAAGAGAGGGATTCGAACCCTCGATGCGCTATTAACGCATACACGATTTCCAATCGTGCGCCTTAGACCAGCTCAGCCATCTTTCCACGTAAACTTGCTATTTTCAACTTGATTATTATACAACAACTAATTAAAAAAAGCAAGTGTTTTTTTAAAAGTTTTAAATAAAATTATTACTGTCTTTTCTTGTTAATTAATGAAATTATTAAAATTGCAGCAGATGACAAAATACCTATTGCTGAAAGAAGAAAAAACAGAATTTCAGAATATGCTATTCCGAGTATTATCAAACAAAGTGAAGCCAAACAAACCGCCAAGGCTGAAATTGCCGATTTCTTAATAAAAAAGCCAAATATCACGCTAAACACCGTGCATAAAATTAAAATAAAAGCTATTATAAGATAACACGAGGTAAGAAATGTTGGCACTTGTCCCATTTGATAAATATTACTGTTAGAAAAAAGAATAAAGCATAGCATCAACGACGTTGGTATAGCCGCCGTTAAAGCAATAAGAGTTTTTCTTTTCCAGTCAATTTGTTCACTGTTTTTTAAAACATTTACCAAATTTTCTTCTGCTTTTTTCTCTAAATTTTCGGTTATTCTTTCACCGGAAAGCAATTCGTTTACCGTTATTCCAAGCAGCTTACAAAGAGGTAACATTAAAGACACCTCAGGTAGCCCCCTGCCCGTTTCCCATTTAGAAACGGTTTTACTGCTGATTAAAAGAATATCAGCCACTTCTCTTTGATTAAGTCCCGCCTTTTGCCTGCATTCTGCTATAAATTTTCCTATTTTAATTTGGTCCATTCTTTTACCGCCTTTCTTATAGGCATATTATAAAAATTTTTTTCAAAAAAGTAAACCCACGCTCCGTAGAATTATAAAAAGGCTTCCTTTCGGGAAGCCTTTTTATGCGAAATAACGATTATTTTACGTCGTCTTCAAAAATACGTTCTTCTTCATTGTTTTGTTCTTGTTCATAGGGGTCAATCATAATTCTTTTTACAACCGGATAAACAATAAAGTTTACCGTTGTTCCCATTAGTGCGGGCAAGAATAAAACAACAAGAATTATTGAGAACGGGAAAAGACCCCAAATAATCAAAACCACATAAACCAAAGTGAAGAACATTGCAATTAAATTTTCTTTTATGCCGAGTACTATAAACAAAAACGAGTTTTTCAAAAGTGCCGAAAATTTAATATCGAAGGTTACCATTAATAAATAAGTGTAAAATTGCATCATACAATACAATATGGCAATTGCGCCCAAAAATATTGTAAATGCTATGCGAAGTCCTTCAACGGGAATTACTTCGGCATCTAAATAAAACGAAAAGGCAACGAGTAATACAACTGTAACAACTGCATTTATAAGCATCATTACAGTTCCCTGTTTCCAGTTGTTTTTAAAACCTTTAAAAAAATCGTGCGCAACGAAAATAGGTTTACCCGCAATTATATTCTTTAAACAATAGGTAAAGCCTGCCGATGCCGCACCTATTGTAACAACAGGCAAACACATCAATAAATATAATGCATTCAAAACAAGAAGTTGCCAAAACTTGCCGAAAAAAAGTTCAAAAAATCTAAATAGAACGGTTTTTTGACGTCCCTCTTTACTTACACCTTTTCCTGGTGTATTGTAATTATGATTAAATAATCCCATTTTTTCTTTCCTATCTTACTTTTAACGATTTTGACTTTGGGTGATATTTCTTATAAGCATCAAGTTGTTTATTTATTTTAAGCATATAGCTGTAGCTTTGCGTAGTGGTAAGTGCCGAGTGACCTAAAAGCATTTGTATTGTTTTTAAATCGGCTCCGTTTTCAATAAGGTGGGTTGTAAATGAATGTCTTATTGTTTGAAGAGTTATTTCTTTGGTAAGCCCCGCCATCTTGCCGTATTTTTTTAAAACCTTCCAAAAGCCCTGACGCGTTATTCTTTTGCCGTCTATATTTACAAACAAAGCAACTTCGTCGTCTCTTACGAGAAGCTTTCTCGTGTTTTTCATATAATCTTCCAAAAGTCTTGAAGCCATTTCATGAATGGGTATAAGTCTATCCGGTTTATCACTTCTTACCGTTATATAATTGAGTTCAGTATTAATATCTTGAACGTCGAGTGAAATAAGCTCACTTGCTTTTATTCCCGTGGCGTAAAGCAATTCAAGCATTGCTTTATCACGTCTGCCTTTATAGTCTGACATATCGGGTTGAATGAGCAAAAGCTCAATTTCTTCTCTCGTTAAAACGTCGGGAGTTTTTCTGAAATATTTATCAGTTTTAACGTTTCGGGCAACGTTAACAGGATAATTTTTTTCGTTATAAAGATATCCGTAAAACTTTTTTATGGAAGAAAGACATCTTGAAACGGTTGCCTGCGATTTTCCGGATTGCTTTTCTAAATCCAAAAACGCATTCAAATCCCCTTTTGTAGATTTTCTGAAATTTTTATTTTTTTGAATAAGAAAGATGAAATACCTATCGATATCAGCCTTATAAGACTTCACGGTATTTTCTTTTGCTTTTTCAATTGTAATCAAATACTCAATAAAATCTTCAAGCTCTCTCACGGCAATTTCTCCTTTCATATACTAAAATTTTTAAGCAAAAAAACAACCGAAACGGTATCGTAAATTATTGGCAAGACAGACAAAAACATTGCAATTACTGCGGTTTTTAAAAGTTCTTTACTTCTTGCTCTGCCCTTTACTATATAAACAGCATTTTCTATTGCTCTGTTACAATAAAAATAATAAATCGCCATAAACAAAAGCGTTTGAGGCAATAGGCAAACTGCCACGGCCAAAATGCCATTTGAGCCTAAGTAAAGGTAAATTATTCCGAAATCAAGAGCATAGGAAAAACCTTTTAAGGTTAAAAAGGCGCAAATAAGATATTTCCCAAGCGTAGAGGTGCCCATTAAAAATATTATTATAATTTCCAAAAAAACAGCGCTCATAATTTTAAAAAATACCGACGCAAAATCAAGCGTTTTTTCTTTAGAAAAATAACTTTCCAGTATTTCGAAAGAATCGTTTAAAACTGTTTCGGAATTAAGGAGCATTAGGACACTTCCCAAAATTACTCCTATGTAAAAAAGTATTATGGGAACAAATTTCGTGATATTTATTCGGTTTTTAATTTTCATCATTTTATTTCACCTTTTTTGTTTTAATTCTATTCAAAAAAGGTGAAGCTTATTACTTAATTATTTGATAAAGCAAGCTCATCAGCTCGTTTTTCGCAAGCAGTTAACGCCTTTTCTACAATGCCTGCCAAATCACTTTCCTCAAAGCTTATCAAGGCGCGCTCGGTTGTGCCGTTTGGTGATTTTACCACTTTAATAAGCTCATCAAGCTCGTGAGGACGGTTTTTCATAACGTCTGCCGCTCCAAGCGCGGTTTGAACTGCAAAAATTTCAGCGGTTTCTCTATCTATTCCCGCTTTAACCGCATATTCGGCAATATATTTTGTAAAAAGGTAGAAATATGCCGGTCCGCTTCCCGAAAGGGCCGTTATTGCCGACATTTTATCTTCACTTACTTCGGTTACAACCGATATTTTTTCAAAAAGCTCTTTTGCTACCTTCATTTCAGCATCGGTTACTTTTTTACCTTTGCAAAGACCGACTGCACCCAATTTATTCATCATGGGAGCGTTTGGCATAGCTCTGATTACTGAAAGATTTGAAACTTCTTCTATTTTTTCGGTGGTAATACCCGCCATTATGGATATTATTACCGATTTACTTCCTATAAAGTCTTCACGCTTTACAGCTTCAAAAAACTGTTGCGGCTTTACTGCCAAGAAAACGTAATCGCATTTTTTAAAAAGCTCTGCCGCAGATTCAACCAAAACAGCGCCTTTTTCTTTAAAAGGAACACACTTTTCTTTTATTTTCTCGCACAATATTATATTGGTGATGCCTACAACGTCGTATATACCGTTTATTATGGCACTTGCCATATTTCCAACACCCAAAAAGCCTATTTTCATAGTAAATCCTCTTTTGAAAATATTATGTTAAGCGGATTATATAATACTACATTTTAAGATAAAATTCAAGTAAAAATTAATTAATATTTTATAAAAACAATAAAATGCCACGCAAATGGCATTTTATTTTAAGATTATTCTTCGGTTTTAAGCGCGGTTTGTATCATAATTGAGCATTCGCAGCGTTTTCTTTGGAATTCGCAGCTTATTTTATGAGGCTTTAACATATCGCCGTTAAAGGCATGATTATTTGCATTGCATCCACCACTGCAAAAGTATTTCGCAAAACAGTTTCTGCATTCTTCTTTATGACACAAATCCTTATTTTTAAAGGTTGTTTTCATTTTTTTATCAATTTCGCCGTCGTGAACGTTACCCATAACAAATTCACTGTTGCCGACAAACTGATGGCAGGGGTAAATATCTCCGTCGGGAGTTACCGCAATATATTCACTTCCGCAACCACATCCCTTAATACGTTTAATAATACAAGGGCCGTCTTCTAAATCTATATTGAAATGGAAGAAATTTATCTTTTCACCCGATTTCTTCATATCCAATATATATTTTGCAAGCTTTTCATATTCTTCCAATACCGCAGGTACCTCTTTTTCGGTAAGAGCCCACTCACAGCATTTATCGGAAACAACGGGTTCAACAGATATTTGGTCAAAGCCCAAGGAATATATATGCTTTACGTCTTCGGCAAAATCGGTATTGAATTTTGTGAAGGTACCTCTAACGTAATAATCGCCGGTTCTGCTTTCAACAAGCTTTTTGAATTTAGGTAAGATTATATCGTAGCTTCCCTTTTGATTTACCGTTTTACGCATTTTATCGTTAACTTGACTTCTACCGTCTAACGACAAAACACAGTTCGACATTTCTCTGTTTATATATTCTATTTTATCATCGTCAAGCAACATTCCGTTTGTAGTTATTGTAAAACGGAAATTTTTATTATGCTCTTTTTCAATTTTTCTTGCATATTCAACGGTTTGCTTTACAACTTCAAAGTTCATTAAAGGCTCACCGCCGAAGAAATCTACCTCTATGTTTTTTCTTCCTTTTGAGGATTTTACAATAAAATCTATGGCTGCCTTTGCCGTTTCAAAAGGCATTAGCTTTCTTCCTTCACCGAAATCTCCTGTTGAAGCAAAGCAATATGAGCATCTTAAATTACAATCATGCGCGACGTTTAAGCAAAGAGCTTTTATGGGGAAATCGCCTTCGTCGGACATATAGTCTTCGGGAACGAATTCCTCGGAATATAAAAGACCTTCGTTTACAAGTTCTTTTAATTCCGAAACGATTTCAGCAATTTCTTCTTTATTATATTGCGGATAAAATTCAGAAAGCTTTTCTACGCCGTCTTCTTCCAAAAAAAGTTTTTCTTTTGAAAGGATATCGTAAGTCATCTCGTCAATAGAATGAACGGCGCCGCTTTCAACGTCCACTGCTATATAATATCCGTTTTGTTTAAACAAATGTACCATATTTATGTACCTCTTTAAAGATAATCAGCAGGAGGTTCGCTCCTGCTGAATTACGTTTTTGCTTACCTGCTCTTACTTCTTATCGTTTTCACATTTCTGGTTTGCAACGGTGCAAGAAGTTTTGCAAGCAGACTGGCAAGAAGTCTGGCACTCGCCGCATCCGCCCTTGCATGCAGTTACCTTAAGGTCGCTTTTCTTTACGGTTTTAATGTGTTTCATTTTAACTACCTCCGTGTTGTTATCTTTTTCTTTATTTTTATATTTGTTCCCAAAACTGCGCCAATCACACCGGTTATAAGAGATAACAGCATTATTGCAATTAACTCAAGGTCGGGTGTGAAGGATTCGGAAAATATCAACCTGACAATTAACAAAAGCAAAGTCATAGTTGCTCCCGATATTAATCCGGTTACAAGCCCGTTTTTTCTCGCTTTTAATCCCGCGAGTAATCCTCCCGCAAATCCGCCTATTATTGCGGAAACGATTGCCAAAAGTGAGGCCGTGTTTTCAGGCAAGGCGCCAACAAGCATGAGAAGCGCAAATATAAATATTACCGCTACCATTATAATAAAGCCTATAATGCCACCCAAAACACCCATTTTAAAAATAGGCTTGATTTTTTCCGTTTTATCGTTTTTCATATTCTCATCCTCCGTTTTATAGTTATTTATTCGGAGTTTGAGAATTTTATGACTTAATCTTTTTGCTTAGGATTTTCAACCTTGCTTGCAAGAGCTTTTTGCTCTTCTTTTGCAGCGGCTTGCTTTTCTTTATCTTCTTTAGTTATGATAGTCTGGATTGCCCATTTCATAACAACGATGCGGTTTCTTGCAGCGCCTACTTCAATGGTAACCTTATCGTCTTCGGGCTTTGCAACAACAACAGTGCCGACAATACCGCCGATTGTGATAAGTTCATCACCTATTTTAAGCTTATTTCTCTGTTCTGCTTGTTCTTTTTCTTTCTTCTTTTGAGAACGGTTGCTTATAAAGAAGAATAGAACCAAAAGAAGAATGGGAATAAGGAGCATTAAAGTATCGCCCCAGCCTGCATTTTGCTGACCGTTTGTTCCCGAACCCGCATTTCCTTCGGGAGCCTGTGTGGAAGAGCTTGTTCCTTCTAAGGGGTTAGCGCCCATAAATCCGCAATCAATAGCGTAAATATTCATTGTTTTCTACCTTTCATTAACCTTTTTATTGCCTATTAAAAATATTATACAATATTTTACTGTTTTTTACAAGTAATTTTTGTTTTTATTTTATTGAAAAAAGCTTTTTAATGAGTTCGTGGCCGTTTTCAACGTAATTTTCCTTACTTATTTCAAACTCATTATAGCAGTTTGCGTGAGGCTTTAATTCTTGTTTATTAGTATAAAGAACGTAAGGAACGGCATCTCTCGTGTGAGTTCTTAAAGTAAGCGGAGTAGGATGGTCGGGCAATAAAAGAACTGCGTAGTCTTCATTTGCTTCCTTTAATTTTTGAGTTATGGGAGCAAGGATTTCGGAATCTATTTTTTCAATAGATTTAACCTTATTGTCAACTTCGCAACGATGTCCGCTCTCATCGGCAGCTTCAACGTGAATATAAACGAAATCTTTTCCGTCAAGAAGTGCCTTTAAGGCCGCTTCACCTTTTCCTTTAAAGTTGGTGTTTATATTTCCCGTTGCTCCGGGAACCTCTATTACTTCAAGCTCTGCACAAACCGCAATGCCTTTTATGAGGTCAACAGCCGAAACAACCGCGCCGTTAATTCCGTAAAGTTCTTTATAGGTTTTTAAGGCGGGGCGTTTGCCTTCTCCCCATATCCACATTGAGTTTGCGGGCTTTAAGCCTCTTTCAATTCTGCTTTTATTAACGGGATGGTTTGAAAGAATTTCAAAGCTTGCTTTCATAAACTCAAATATATCAACGGTACCGTTTCCCTGAGGAAGATAATCGGTTACCTTTCTCTCCGTTATATCGTGCGGAGGGGTAAAGCTCATTTTACCCGAAGGTTTATTCCAAACAAGGCAGTGGCGGTAGCTAATACCTGAATAAAGCTTAAACTCATCGGCAAATTTCGGAAAACGTTTAGGGAGCTCTTCATTTAATGTTTTTATAAGTTCAGCGCTCTCTTCACTTGTAATTTCATCGGAGCTGTAATCGAGCATAGTTTTATCTTTGTAATCAGCTTCGTCGGAAACGCAAACCAAATTACAACGGAAAGCCATATCGGTATCATCAAGCTTAATACCCATACTCATAGCTTCAAGAGGGGATCTTCCCGTATAATAAACATAAGGGTCGTATCCCATTACAGAAAGATTGGCAACGTCGCTTCCGGGCTTTAAATCGTCCGGAACGGTTTTAACAAGGCCCGTTTCTCCGTTTTGCGCAAAGAAATCCATTACAGGTTTTTTGGCAACCTCTAACGGCGTTTTATTATTTAAAAAGTCTGAACGGTAGTCCGACATACCGTCTCCAAGCATTACTATATATTTCATATTCGAAAAGTCCTTCCGTCAATCTATTTGACAGCCCGCTTTACCTATATCTTTTCTGTAAAAACCGTCTTTAAAAGATATTTTATCGACGTTTGAATAGCATTTTTTAAGTGCTTCATCAAGAGTTTTTCCTTTGCAGGTTACGCCCAAAACTCTTCCGCCTGCAGTTACAATTTTTCCGTCTTTAAGAGCAGTGCCTGCGTGAAAAACGGTGCAATCGGCTTCAACGTCGTTTAAACCGAAAATTTCATAACCCTTTTCATAGTGTTTGGGGTAACCGCCGCTCGCCATAATTACACAAGCGCAAGCGTTATCTTCCCACTCTATTTTAAGAGATGAAAGCTTTTCGTCAATTACCGCTTCAAAAATATCAACGAGGTCAGTTTTAAGTCTGGGTAAAACAACCTGTGTTTCGGGGTCGCCGAAACGGCAGTTATATTCAATTACCTTGGGGCCGTTTTCGGTTATCATAAGACCGAAATAAAGAACGCCTTTGAAGGTTCTTCCCTCTTGATTCATTGCATTAACAGTGGGAAGGAAAATTGTGTTCATACATTCTTCAGCAAGAGCATCGGTATAGAAAGGATTGGGAGAAATGGTGCCCATACCTCCGGTGTTGGGGCCTTTATCGTCATCGTATGCTCTTTTATGGTCTTTCGAGGAAACCATGGGAACAACAGTTTTGCCGTCGGTAAAGGCAAGAACGGAAACTTCAGGACCTTTAAGGCATTCTTCAATAACTATACAGTTACCGGATGCACCGAAAACCTTATCTTCCATTGCTTCTTTAACGGCTTCTATTGCTTGTTCTTTTGTTTCTGCAACCGTTACACCTTTTCCGAGCGCGGGGCCGTCTGCTTTAACAACAATAGGTGCAGATTCGGAATTGATGTAATCTATTGCAGATTTCGCATCTGTAAAGCTTTTATACTTTGCAGTTGGAATCCCGTATTTTTCCATGAGTTTTTTAGAAAATTCTTTACTTCCTTCGATTATTGCCGCATTTTTGCGCGGTCCAAATACTCTAAAGCCTTCGGCTTCAAGTAAATCGGTTAAACCCATTATAAGAGGGTCATCGGGAGCAACGACAATCATATCGGGGTTTAATTTTTTAGCAAGCTCAACCGCGGCATCAAGGTCGGTTGCCTTAACGTTCGGAAAGCATTCCGCAACAAGTGAGATTCCACCGTTTCCGGGTGCGCACCAAAGCTTTTCAACTTTTTTGCTTTTTTTAAGCTGATGCGCAATGGCGTCTTCTCTTCCGCCGCTTCCATATATAAGTATATTCATTTAAAATACCTCTTAAAAATTAATGGTGGAATAAACGAATGCCGGTAAATGCCATTACCATATTATATTTATTTGCAGTTTCAATAACGTTATCGTCTCTTATTGAGCCGCCGGGTTCAGCAACGTAGCAAACACCGCTTTTTCTTGCTCTTTCAATGTTATCTCCAAAGGGGAAGAAAGCATCGGATGCAACGGAAACACCGTTAAGTGTTTTAATCCATTCTTTTTTCTCTTCGGCAGTAAGAACTTCGGGCTTTTCTTTAAAATATCTTTGCCAGTTGCCATCTGCGGTAACGTCTTCGTATTCATCGGAGATATAAATATCTATTGTCGTATCTTTATCGGGACGCTTAATCGTATCGAGGAAAGGAAGCGCCAAAACCTTGGGATGACGGCGGAGATACCAAACGTCTGCCTTATTTCCCGCAAGACGTGTGCAGTGAATTCTCGATTGTTGACCTGCTCCTACGCCTATTGTTTGACCGTTAAGACAATAGCAAACCGAGTTGGACTGGGTGTATTTTAAGGTTATTAAACCTAAAAGAAGGTCATTTTTAGCATCTTCGGAAAGAACCTTGTTTTCGGTTACAATATTTTTAAGCATTTCTTTATCAATTTTAAGCTCGTTTCTTCCCTGCTCAAAGGTAATTCCGAAGCAATCTTTATTTTCAATGGGAGCGGGCTTGAAATTGGGGTCTATTTTAATAACGGTGTAGTTGCCGTTTCTTTTTGTGCGAAGAATTTCAAGTGCTTTTTCTGTGTAAGAAGGAGCTATAACACCGTCGGAAACCTCACCTTTTAAAAGGTTAGCGGTATCTTCATCGCATTCATCGGAAAGAGCTGCAAAATCTCCGTAGGAGCACATTCTGTCGGCGCCTCTTGCTCTTGCATAAGCAGTTGCAATGGGAGAAATTTCTTCTTTATCTACAAAATATATTTGTCTTTCAACGTCAGTTAAAGGCTTTGCAATTGCAGCACCCGCGGGGCTTACGTGTTTAAAAGACGCTGCGGCGGGTTTGCCGGTTGCTTCTTTAAGCTCCTTAACGAGCTGCCAGCTGTTTAATGCATCTAAAAGATTTATGTAACCTGCTCTTCCGTTTAAAACTTCAATAGGAAGCTCGCTTCCGTCTTTCATAAAAACTCTTGAAGGTTTTTGGTTGGGGTTACAACCGTATTTAAGCATAAGTTCGTTCATTTTTTATCTCCCTTAACCAAGTTTATTAATTATTTTAGTTGTGATTTTGCCTGTTTCCATTTCGGTATATCTTACAAAAAGAGAAACCTTATTCTCTTCGTTAAGAGATTTCCAAATATCGTTAGCAAAAGCTTCCATATCGTCGGTAAGCTCGATTTTTACAGGCTCTCCGACAAAAGAAGGAATGGGATTACCATCGTCAACGTAGGTGTGGATTATATGTCCGAAGCCTGCTTCGGGTTCAGCGTAATCATAAGTGTAGCGTGCGCATTTATCGCCTACACCGTCGGAACATTTTAATATAGAAAGCTTATATTCGCCGGTTTTATCGGTTTGAATACCCGAAATTCTGGGGGTGAAGTTCGGTGCATCAGGTTCAAATTTGCGAGTTTTAAGCGCTTGATTAAAGCACTTGCCTTCTTTTATAAATTCATAAACCGTGTCGGTTTGGTCGCCGTTGGTTACAATTTGCTTACCGTCTATTTTTCTTACGGGATAGTAAATTATAAGTGACGGGTCTTTAAGCTTTGCAGGGTCGAAAGCTTCGGTTTTCATATCGTCGCCTACCGGAACAAATATTCTGTTACGGCTGTTTTCGCTTCTTCCCATTATGAAATAAGCAGCTACCGCATATTTGCCGTTAGGAGATATTCCAAGAAGAACGCCTCTTCCGGGATAGGTTTTTGATGAAAGATATTCGTTTATTTTCACAGTTGTTTTTTCCTTCCTATTCGTTGCTTAACTTATTTATAGCCTCGGGAAGTATTTTCCACTCGGCTTCTGTCATTACTCTTTTTTGAAGTGTTTCAGGGGTATCATCTTCTTTTACTTCAACTGCTTTTTGTGCAATTATCTTGCCGCCGTCGGTTATCTCGTTTACGAAATGAACCGTGGCTCCCGTAACTTTAACGCCTTTTTCAAGCGCAGCCTCGTGGACCTTAAGACCGTAAAATCCATCGCCGCAAAAAGACGGAATAAGCGAAGGGTGAACGTTTATTATTTTGTTCGGATAAGCTTTAATGAAAGCTTTATCAAGTATTACCATAAATCCTGCAAGAACAATAATATCGGGTTTCAAAGAGTCAACAAGTGAAAGAAGCACTTCGGAATATTCTTTATTTGAAGAAAACTGTTTTCGTTCAAGAATATATGCCGGAATTGATGCTTTTTCGGCTCTTTCAAGAGCTTTAACTCCGCTTTTGCTTGAAATTACGCCAACAATTTCGCCGTTTGTAATTTTACCGTCGGCTTTAGCGTCTATTATTGCCTGAAGATTTGTGCCTCCCCCGGAAACAAGAACAATTATCCTTTTTATTTTAATCAATCCTTTATCAGCTGATGATTATTGATTCTTCTCTTTCGTCTATGTATCCGAGACGGCAAACCTTTTCGCCGGAAGCCTCCAAGCTCTTTATTGCTTTATCGGCATCTTTTTCGGAAACACAAACAACCATACCAATACCCATATTAAAGGTATTATACATATCTCTTTCGGGAATATGTCCGGTTTGTTCAAGAAGTTTAAAGATTGCGGGAACCTCGTAGCTGTTTTTAGAAACAACTGCGGTTTTTCCTTTGGGAAGCATTCTCGGTATATTTTCATAGAAACCGCCGCCGGTTACGTGCGATATACCTTTTATTTCAACCTCGTTCATGAGGTTAAGAATCGATTTTACGTAAATTCTTGTGGGCTTTATAAGTTCTTCGCCGATTGTGCTTTGAAGCTCATCGCAATAGAAGTTTACATTGTTTTCGGATATGTTGAAAACACGTCTTACAAGGGAGAAGCCGTTTGAATGAACGCCGCTCGATGCAAGGCCCAATATAACATCGCCCTTTTCGATTTTGGAGCCGTCGATAATTTTATTTTTATCTACGATACCCACCGAGAAACCTGCAAGGTCATACTCGTTTATAGGATAAAATCCGGGCATTTCGGCAGTTTCTCCTCCTACAAGTGCGGCACCTGCCTGACAGCAACCCTCGGCTACGCCTTTAACGATTTCGGCTACTCTCTCGGGAACGTTTTTACCGAGAGCAATATAGTCAAGGAAGAAAAGAGGCTTAGCGCCCGAGCAAACGATATCGTTTACGCACATTGCAACGCAGTCGATACCGACCGTGTCGTGCTTATTTAAGCAAAATGCAATTTTAAGTTTCGTTCCTACGCCGTCTGTTCCGGAAACTAAAATAGGTTCTTTCATTCCGGTTAAATCGGGCATAAAAAGTCCGCCGAAGCCGCCCAAACCACCCATAACGCCTGCTGTTTTAGTGCGGTTTACGTACTCTTTCATAAGTTCTACGCCTTTGTAGCCTGCGGTTACGTCAACGCCTGCTGCTTTATAGCTTTCACTGTAACTGTTTTTCATATATATTTTCCTTTTCTTAGCCTAAAACTCTCTTGAGCATTTCAGCGTATGCGCCTTCAACGTTGCCCAAATCTCTTCTGAAACGGTCTTTGTCAAGCTTTTCGCCTGTTTTAGCATCCCAGAAACGACAGGTATCGGGTGAGATTTCATCGGCCAAAATTATTGTGCCGTCTGCAGTTCTTCCGAATTCAATTTTAAAGTCAATAAGGTCAACGCCTATCTCTTTGAAGTATTTTACTAAAATTTCATTTACTTTGAAGGAATAGTCTGCAATGAGTTTAAGTTCCTCAGGGGTTACAAGTTCCATTGCATAAGCATGATATTCGTTTATCATGGGGTCGCCTAAATCGTCGTTCTTATAGCAATATTCCAAAACGGTTTTGGCAAGACGGGTTCCCTCTTCAATTCCGAGCTTCTTTGCGAGAGAGCCTGCGGCAACGTTACGTACGATTACTTCAAGCGGAACAATCTTTACTTTCTTAACGATTGTTTCTCTATCGGAAATTTGTTCTACGTAGTGAGTGGGAATGCCCTCCTTTTCGAGCATCTGCATAAAGAAGTTAGTGAGCTTATTGTTTATTATACCTTTTCCTACAATAGTTCCCTTCTTAAGTCCGTTAAAAGCAGTTGCATCGTCTTTGTAGTCTACGATAACGAGATTTTCGTCTTCGGTTGCATAGACTTTCTTTGCTTTTCCTTCATAAAGTTCCATAGTTTTTTTCATTTACATTTCCCCCTGTTTTATATTATAAATTATATTTTTTATCATCTTAATATCAGCTTAAAGCTGTTTGATTTCTTCGTTTATACGAACGTTTGCTTTGTAAACCTTTTCTGCCATTGCTTTTCTGTGTTCGATAAGTTTCGTTGTTAATTCTTCATCGTTGAGAGCAAGAATTTGAAGAGCTAAAAGAGCCGCGTTTACAGCACCGTCGATTGCAACGGTTGCAACGGGAATGCCGGCGGGCATTTGAACCGTTGAAAGAAGTGAATCAAGTCCGTCTAAAGTTGAAGACTTCATAGGAATTCCAATTACGGGTATAACTGTGTGAGCCGCTAATACGCCTCCCAAGTGAGCTGCTTTTCCCGCTGCGGAAATTATTATTCCGTAACCGTTTTTAACGGCATTTTTTGAAAACTCCGCCGCTTTATCGGGTGTTCTGTGTGCCGAGCAAACCATAACATCTACTTCAACACCAAAGTCTTTAAGTGTTGTAACGCATCCTTTTAATGCGGGAAAATCGCTGTCGCTTCCCATTATAAGTGCAACTTTTTTCATTTTTTGTGCCTTCTTTCCGTTTTATTTTTATTCGTTATTGCTTTAAATAAAAAGCTTGTTACCGCTATTGCTCCCGCCATTACGCCGGCAAAGAAAACCGTATCGGTTCCTTTTGTTGCAAAGCCTGCATAATCGCCTTGTACCAAGAAAAGCATAGTTTCATAAAGCCAAATTCCCGGAACAAGAGGTATAACCGCAGGAAAGACGAATACCGTTGCGGGCATTTTAAATATTCTGGCAAAGATTTCGCCCGATATTGCAATAAGCATCGTTCCTAAAAATCCGCCAAGCATTATTGAAAGACCAAAATAGCTGAAAATATAAAAAACATAGTATCCGAGCGCCGCAATTACAGCAGACGGAATAAGCGATTTTTTCGGAGCAGACAAAAGCATTCCGAAAAAGAAAGAAGCAAGAGAACAAAAAACGAGAGCTTTAACGGTTTCAAATAAAAAATCTCCGTTTACTATTACATGAGAGTTTATGGTTCCGCCGAAGAAAACATAGGCTGAAAGAACTGTACCTACACCGGCAGCCAAACAAACCGCAACGAGTAAAACCTCCGCCAAGCGTGAAACGCCCGAAACCAAATCGCCGTTTATAGTGTCTCGTATCGCATTAGTCATTACAAGACCGGGCAAAAGCGGCATTATTGCACCGATAATAACGTTTGAAACGTTAAGGTCGGGGAAAAACAAAAGAAAAATTACAGCTATAACCGAAGCAATAAAGCTTCCTACAAAATTTGAAACGAAATGGAATATATCCATTCTTTTCAAAGTGGAAAGGAACATTTGAATTGCAACTCCGCAAAGCATTGCCGCAATAAATTCCAAAATACCGCCGCCGAAAAGCACAGCAAAAAATCCCGAAGAAAGCGCTCCCGCAACAACATTAAGAAAATAACCGTTTTTCTTTTTATCGGCTTCTTTTTTGAGTTGTTTTTGCGCGAAGCTCTTTTCAGCTTCAAAAAGAGAAATTTCTCCGCTTATTACTTTTCTTGAAATATCGTTCGCTTCATTTAAGCGTTGAAGATTAAAGGAACGCTTCTTAACACGGCATACCTCTGTGTAACAACGTTTTTGGTCGTCTCTTATTGAAAGAATTACACCTGTGGGAAAGGCAAGTATATCGGCATTATGCAAGCCAAAGCGTTCACAAAGTCTTGTTATAGACTCTTCTGCTCTGTATGTTTCTCCGCCGTTTTCCAAAATTGCGATTGTTAAATATTTGCAAACCGACAGAAGACTTTCCATATTGCAATCCGTAATTACCCCTCCTTTTCAAAAAACAGCATTTTATGATATTATATAATACCATAAAATACAAAATAAATCAATATTTTATACCATTATTTTTTGCAAATTATTCAATGAGTTCTATTGACAAAAAACACATTCTGTTGTAACATATTAACAAACAAACCACTATATATAGGTTTTTAAAACGATTTTTTCTTTTTTTGAACAGATATATCCGAAGGGAAAGATTCTTTTGTCTAAAAAGCAGTATACCAATGAAAGCATATCGTCTTTAAAAGGCGCCGACCGCGTTAGAAAACGTCCCGCCGTTATTTTCGGTTCCGACGGCGTTGAGGGTTGCCGACATACTTTTATTGAAATTCTTTCAAACTCAATAGACGAAGCAAAAGAAGGTTACGGTAACAAAATTATCGTTACCCGTTTCAATGACGGCTTCGTTGAGGTTACCGACTTCGGACGAGGAACTCCCGTAGACTTTAACAACAAAGAAAATCGCTATAATTGGGAGCTTATTTACTGCGAGCTTTATGCGGGCGGAAAATATTCAAATGATGGCGGAAACTATGAATATTCTCTCGGTTTGAACGGTTTGGGCCTTTGTGCCACTCAATATGCCTCCGAGCGTATGGAGGTTGAAATTTTCAGAGACGGCTTCAGATATTTCTTGGAATTTGAAAAGGGTGAAAATAAGGGCGGTCTTTTAAAAGAGCCCACCACCCACAAGCAAACCGGAACGAGAACGAAGTGGAAACCTGATATCGACGTTTTTACCGATATTAACATATCTTCCGATTTCATTGAAAACACAATTGACAAACAGGCCATTGTAAATAAAGGAATTCGTTTTGTTTTTAAAGACCAGCGCCCCAACGGTTCTTTCGAAACGAAGGAATTCTTCTATGAAAACGGCATAAGCGATTATATTAAAATTCTTGCGGGTGATTCTGCTTTTTCCGAACCCGTTTTCGTAACCGCCGAAAGACAGGGCCGCGACCGTGAAGACAAGCCCGAATATAAGGTTAAAATTGAAACGGCGTTTTGTTTTTCAAACAAATATCAAGGTCTTGAATATTTCCACAATTCAAGCTGTTTGGAGCACGGCGGAAGCCCCGAAAAAGCAGTTAAAAGCGCATTTGTTTCCGCATTTGACGCTTATATTAAGCAAATTAACAAATATAACAAAAACGAATCGAAAATTACTTTTATAGACGTTCAGGAATGTCTCATTCTTATTTCAAACACCTATTCTACCATTACTTCTTACGAAAACCAAACGAAAAAAGCCATCACCAACGTATTTATTCAGCAGGCGATGACCGATTTTTTGAAAGAACAGCTTGAAATTTGGTTTAAAGAGCATCCCCAAGAAGCAACCCGTGTTGCCGAACAGCTTCTTGCCAATAAGCGTTCAAGAGAAAACGCCGAAAAAAGCCGTCAAATAATGAAAGTTAAGCTTACCGGCGCTATTGATATAACCAACAGAATTGAAAAATTCGTTGACTGCCGCTCGAAAGATATTTCCAAGCGTGAGCTTTACATAGTTGAGGGCGACTCGGCTTTAGGCTCGTGTAAGCAAGGCAGAGATTCGGAATTTCAGGCAATTATGCCCGTTAGAGGTAAAATTTTAAACTGTTTAAAAGCCGATTACGATAAAATTTTCAAAAGCGAAGTTATAACCAATCTTATCAAGGTTTTGGGCTGTGGCGTTGAAGTAAAGCTTAAAAATGCAAAAGATATAGGCGGCTTCGATATAAACAATTTAAGATGGAATAAAATTATAATTTGTACCGATGCCGACGTTGACGGTTATCAAATCCGCGCCCTTATTCTTACAATGATATATCGTCTGCTCCCCACTCTTATAAACGAGGGTTATATTTACATTGCCGAAACTCCGCTTTACGAAATTGCTTATAAAGGCGAATCTTATTTTGCTTATGACGAGCAGGAAAAACAGCGCATTTTGGAAATGTTGGGCGACGTTAAGGTTTCGATTTCACGTTCAAAAGGTTTGGGTGAAAACGAGCCCGATATGATGTGGCTTACAACAATGAATCCGAAAACGCGCCGTTTAACCAAAATTTTACCCGAAGACGTTACCGAAACCGAAGAAATTTTTAATATTTTGCTCGGTGATAATTTGGAAGGCAGAAAAGATTATATTGCCGCTTTCGGCAGCGATTATCTCGATGATTTAGATTTATCTTAACGAAGGGAGAGAGCTTAATTGAAAGATAATAAAGATATTTTTTCAAACGACAGCATGATGGATGACTACATGCAATCTTCCTTCGATGATTTTTTCGGCAGCGATGACGGTCTTATTTTAAAGCCGAAAAACGAACCCGACGACCTTTTTAAAGCTATAGACGAGGCTTTTGGCGGAAGCTCCGAGCCCGAATCGGCGGAAGAAACAAAAGAAACGGCAGAAGAAGTTTTACCAAAAGAAGCCGAGCCTCTTACCTCTTTTAAAGAAGCTGCTTCGGAACCTGAGAAAGAAATAATTTCCGAGCTTCCCAAGCTTGTTAAGGAAGAAGAGAAAAAAGAAGAAAAGCTTGTTAAAGATGATGCCGCCCAAAGAATTGCGCTTCTTAAAGAAAAGGCTGAAAAAGAAAAGAAAAACAAGCCCGAATTGGAAAGGGTAATTTTCCCGAATATCGTTTCTACTTTAAACTCCAAAGACGAAAAATCCGATAAACCGAAAAAAGCAAAAAAGGGCAAAAAAGCGGCCGTCGAAACAGTTGATTTCGATAACGAGCCAAAAGCTCCTCTTTTTGCTCCGCAGGGAATTACAAGCACTCTTAAGCAAAACTATATGCCCTACACAATGAGCGTTATTATTTCCCGTGCAATTCCCGAAATAGACGGCTTTAAGCCCTCGCACAGAAAGCTTCTTTATACAATGTATAAAATGGGATTATTATCGGGCGGGCTTACAAAATCGGCAAATATCGTCGGTACTACCATGCGCCTTAATCCCCACGGCGATGCCGCAATTTACGATACTATGGTGCGTCTTGCCAGAGGTAACGAAACCTTGCTTCATCCTTTCGTTGAAAGTAAAGGAAACTTCGGCAAACACTATTCAAGAGATATGCAGTGTGCCGCATCACGTTACACCGAAGCAAAGCTTTCTTCGATTTGCGCAGAGCTTTTTAAAAACATCGATAAAAACAACGTAAAATTAGTTGATAACTATGACGGCACTTTAAAAGAACCCACCTTGCTTCCCGTTACCTTCCCTAACATTCTCATAACTCCCAGTATAGGTATTGCGGTTGGTATGGCATCTTCAGTTTGTTCTTTCAATCTTTCGGAGGTTTGCGATACCACAATTGAATATATTAAAAATCCCGATTGCGACATTATGAACACCTTAAAAGCTCCCGATTTTTCTACCGGCGGCCAGATTATTCTTTCTCACGAAGAAATGAGAAACATTTACAATACCGGTCGAGGCAGCTTTAAAATGAGAGCAAAATACCGTGTGGATGACGACGGACGTATTGAAATTTACGAAATCCCCTATTCCACCACCATTGAAGCTATTATAGATAAAATTATTGCTCTCATAAAAGAAGGAAAAATTAAAGAAATTTCCGAAATAAGAGATGAAACCGATAAGGAAGGTCTTAGAATTGCAATTGAGTTAAAACGAGGAAACGACCCCGATAAGCTTATGCAAAAGCTCTTTGCAATTACTCCCTTGCAAGATAGTTTCGGTTGCAACTTTAACATACTTATTAACGGTTCTCCGAGAGTTATGGGTATTAAAGAAATTCTCGATGAATGGCTTATTTTCAGAATTGAATGCATTAAAAACGAGCTTAATTTCGACCTTCAAAAAATGCGTGAAAAGCTTCATTTGCTTTACGGTCTTAAGAAAATTATTCTCGATATTGATAAGGCCATTAAAATTGTTCGAGAAACCGAAGAAGACAGTGAGGTTGTTCCTAATCTTATTATCGGTTTCGGAATCGATGAAGCTCAGGCTGAATTTGTCGCCGATATAAAGCTTAGAAATTTAAACAAGCAATATCTTTTAAATAAGATTTCGGAAGTCGAGGAGCTTGAAAAATCCATTGCCGATACTGAGTCAACCCTTGCAAGCAAGGCAAAAATAAAGAATATTATTATCAAAGACCTTGAACAAATCAAGAAAAAATACGGTATTCCGAGAAAATCGGATATTATTTTCAAGGACGATATAGAAACCTATTCCGCCGAAGAAGAAGTGCCCGATTTCAACGTAAATATTTTCTTTACAAAAAGCGGTTATTTCAAAAAAATCACTCCTCTCTCTCTTAGAATGAACAGCGAACAAAGACTTAAAGAAGATGATGAAATTATATTCTCAAAAGAGGTTTCAAACAAGTGCGACTTGCTTTTCTTTACCGATAAATGTCAGGTTTACAAGAGCAAGGTTTCCGATTTCCAAGAGTGCAAGGCTTCTGTTTTAGGTCACTTTATTCCCTCTTCTTTGGGCTTTGAAAACAACGAAAACCCCTTATTTATGGCGGTTACAGCCGACTATAAAGGTTTTATACTTGTCACCTTTAAAAACGGTAAGGCGGCTAAAATTTCACTTTCTGCTTTTGAAACAAAAACAAACAGAAAGAAGCTTATTAACGCTTATTCCGATAAGTCCGAAGCGGTTGCATTTTTCTGCGATTCGGCTGACTTTGACCTCTTACTCCGTGCTTCAAACGACAGATTCCTTTCGGTAAATACCGCAATGATTTCAGAGAAAACAACAAAAAACACCCAGGGCGTTCAGGTTATCACTTTAAAGGGCAAAAACACATTATTTTCCGCAAAGCGACTTGAAGCGGATGATTTTGTAAATCCTCACCGATATAAAACAAAAAACATTCCCGCGGCGGGTTCTTTCTTAAGCGAAGACGATAAAAAGAAAAATCAGCTCACGTTGTAAAATTGAAAAATAACGGCTTTTGTAGCCGTTATTTTTTTGTTGCATATTATGATTTTGAGGTGATTTTATGCTTATTCTCAAGCAAGGAAACACGGGACCTTACGTTGAAATGCTTCAATTAGCCTTAAAACGCGCAGGTTATTTAACGGGCAAAATCGACGGTATTTTCGGTCCTTTAACAAAATCGGATTTAATAAAATATCAGAAGGATTACGGTCTTTTGTCCGACGGAATTATGGGAGAAAAAACCTTTAATTCAATAAAGCAATATATAACGGGTTACGGAATATACAGCGCAAAACGCGGAGAGGAAATTTCAAGCATAGCAAAAAAATTCAATTCCACGGAATTTCTTATAAAAACGGCAAACCCAACTCTTTCAGGGAATTTAATACCATCCGCTTTGAAAATTGTAATTCCTTACAGGGTAACCGTTGCAACGAGTGATATAAGCTACACGGCCTTGCTCGTTTCTCTTATTTGCGACGGATTAATTAAAAGATATCCTTTTATTAAAGGTTTTAGTTACGGAAAAAGCGTTTTGGGAAGAAATTTGCAGGGGTTAAAAATAGGAAACGGAAAAAATCAGCTTATGGCAAATGCAGCTCATCACGCAAACGAGTGGATAACCATTCCCGTTTTACTTAGATTTTGCGAGGATTACGCCAAGGCCTATTCTCAAAACACAAAAATCTTAAATTACAATGCAAGAGAGCTTTTCGAGTTAACAAGCTTTACCCTTCTTCCTTTGGTCAATCCGGACGGTGTTGATTTAGTTACCGGTGCAATTCCCGATTCAAGTGAAATTTACGAAAAAGCCGAAGCTTTAAACTACACAAATCTTCCTTTCCCTTCCGCTTGGAAAGCAAATATTGCAGGTACCGACCTTAATTTAAACTATCCTGCAGGATGGGAAAAAGCAAAGGAAATTAAATATTCTCAAGGCTACACCTCTCCTGCACCGAGAGATTTTGTAGGATTTTTCCCTCTTTCAGCCCCCGAAAGCCGTGCGGTATATAATTTAACTAAACAAAACGATTATCAAATAACCCTTTCTTATCACACTCAAGGGGAAACGATTTATTGGAAATATGCCGATTACCTCCCCGAATATTCGGAAGAAATTGCGGCGTTCTTTTCAAAGGTGAGCGGTTATTTATATGAAGTAACACCCGAAGCCTCAGGTTATGCGGGCTATAAAGATTGGTTTATTATGAATTATAATCGACCGGGTTACACCATTGAAGCAGGTCTTGGAATAAACCCGTTGCCGCTTTCGCAGTTTGACAAAATATACGAGGCAAATTTGCCTATTTTAGCAGGTGCCGCAGCAATCGTAAGCAAAGGAAGATAAAAAAATACCCACTCCGAGCAACCGGGGTGGGTATTAAATCAGTCAACGAGAATAATATTAACGTTTGTATAATAATGATGGATTATTTCCTCTGCGGTAAAGCCTGCTTTTGAACGTCCGAAGGTACCCTCTTGGCTAAGTCCTACGCCGTGGCCCCAGCCCGTTCCTTTAATGATGTATTTGTAACGTTCGGGATTTAAAAACTCTATGCCGTTTGAGGTTTTTATTTCGAGCTCGAAAGGATATTCTTCAATGGTTTTTAATCCGTCTGCAGTCAAAACATAGGTTTCGTTTAACTTTCCGCTGTATTTTTCGGTAACTGAGCCGCTTACAACGTAAAAATCATCAAATTTATAATGAATATGGAAGTTGGGACTTTTAACAGCCGCAGTTTCAAATCCGGGAATTCCCATTCCGTTTTTAGACATAAACGACTTTATATTTCCGCCGTATTGAACGTAAACCTTTGTGCCGAACTCGTCTTCAAAAACAAGCTTCATGGGAATATCACCCAGCGGCGTTACAACCTCGGCATAGAATTTCACTATTTTGCCGACTTCTTTATCAAGACGTGTGGCATCAGTATATTCTTTTCCCGTTATAAAGCCTTCTGAAGTATAGTTGCGTAAAAGTCTGAAATAATCGGGCAGATTTTCTTTAAGATAATTTATGTAATCACGCAAATCTGCGGGAGTAAATTCGGTTTCCCATCTTCCGAAGCGAGCATTATCCAAATCCTCATAGGTATCTTCCACCTGATGCAAATACGAGGTTTGAGTTGTTCCCCAATATTGATAGTTCGAAAGGCTGAAGCCACCGTTTGAAGCGCTGTAAACGGCCTCTATTAAAGAATCGTTTCCTTTACTGTTTTTATAGGTTATAACCATTCTCGAAGTGGTTTCAACCGCATCGGAAACCATTTTTGTTGCGTTTTGTATATTTCCGCCGTAAACCTGACAGTGAGAGCCGTCGCATATATCAAAACCGTGAGCTGAATTTTTGCCGTGTGAGCTTGAGGTTAATATTTTTCTGAGAACGTAGGTTCTCGCAACGATTGCTTGAGTTCTATATGCTTCATACAAGCTTTGATTTGATGAATTCCCCATTTCGCGCATTAAAACGCCTTTTATATAGTCGTCTAAATTTACGTTGCTTACGGTTGTTATTGTGTAATCGTTTTCGGGAACTCGGGCAATGTCTATGCTACCGTAATATGTTCTGCCCATATTTCTGTTCGCAACTGCCGCAGACATAGAATAAACTCTATGATAAAAATTATTACCGACCGAAGCAACGGCACGAAGCCATTTTTCAGCACAATCGAATTCAAAATAAATTTCTCCGCTTCTTTCATCCAAAACGGTTATACAGCTTTCGCTTCCGCCAACGGCTTCAAATGCAAGATAAGGATAAATATATTTTTCTTCCTCTTCCGAAGGATTTTCGTTAGAATCGTTTATTTCAGAGGAATTGTCGCTTTCCAAGAGCTCGGAAGAAGAATTGGAATTATCGTTGTTTTCGGGATACGAACTATCGTTTTCCGGAATTGAGGTATTATTTTCGGGTTCTTCGTTTATTTCAGACGAATCGTTTGAATTAACGTCCGAAGACGTTTCGGAATTAACCTCTGAAGATGTTTCTTCACTTGAATTCAAAGAAGAGTCATTTTCGATTTCTGAGCTTGAATTATCTTCGGGAGGAAGCTCGGAGCTACTGTTTTCGGGCGTTTCCGAACTATTATCGCTTGGAATATCAGAGCTGTTATCTTCGGGAACGTCGGAGCTGTTGTTTTCTTCCTCGGTTTTGTTGAGAATTTCAATTGCAGCGTTGTAAACTGCCAAAACCTCAGCCAAATCGTCTTCGGCTTCTTCCAAAGAAAAATAACCACCTATTCTCAAATAATAAGCATCTTCAACGTAAGCGGGAAAAACCTTATAACCGCAATCGGTTAAAACTTTTTTAATAGGCTCAAACTCTTCAACCGAGATAAACGGGTTTGAAATTTGAATATGGTAATTTCCTGCATAAACAGAATATGAGCCGTGCGAAACGGTGTCGGCCCAGCCGCCGTAATCCGAGCTCCAATTCGAACTGTAATAAAAATTACTGTCTATTACCGATGTTAGTGCAAATTGCCCGGGAAGTGTTTCGTATATATATTTTTCTTCCTTTGTAACGTTATCATAGACCTTAAAAATAACGTAGCGATTATTGGGATGCAATTCATCGGTTTCCTCATAGCCGTCGCCGTAATCACCAACTCTGAAAGAGGAATAATTAACGTCGTTAGGGCCAACCTCAACTCTTACGATTTGATTTTCGTTAAACGTTATTCCGCCCTGCACCTTTTGAGAAAAGACAACGGAAAAAACGCCGGTAATTAAGGTTATTGAAATTACCGCGCAAATTATTCTTTTTACTGCAAAGTTTTTGTTTGCTTTCGTCATCTTTTAAAATCTTTCTTTTTAATTTTCTTTATTTATATAAAAACAGTTGACAATAATCAATATAAGAGATATAATATTTGCGATAGAGGTGCGTTAACGATTATTAACATCCATATTTATGCTCCGGATGCTTATGGTGTGAAAGGCGTTATACGCCGAAGGAAAACTTTTTTCCGGTAAATGTTTTCCTGGTTGCAAAAGCGAAAGCTCTGCAACTGTCATTTGGTTGTTCAAATGAAGCGCTATCTTTGATACACGTATATTCTATATTTATATTATACATCAAAGATAGCCGGTTTTTCAACCGGTTTTTTTCATCTTTATCTATCTTTACAAAAAATTTAAAAATTATTATTTTCTTACATTAAAAGGGTTGGTGTTTTATGGAAAAATTAAAAGTTGGTATTGTCGGTTGCACCGGCATGGTTGGTCAAAGATTCATTTCTTTGCTTCACAATCATCCTTGGTATGATATTACTGTTCTCGCAGCATCTGCACGCTCTGCGGGAAAGTGCTACAAAGACGCTCTTGCAGGAAGATGGGCAATGGATTCGGAATGTCCCGAAAACATTCTCAAAATGACCGTTTTAGACTGTGATGCCGATTTTGACAAAATAGTTGAAAACGTTGATTTCATTTTCTGCGCGGTAAATATGAAAAAAGACGAAATTAAAGCGCTCGAAGAAAAATTTGCTCGCGCCGAATGTCCCGTTGTTTCCAACAACAGCGCTCACCGCGGAACTCCCGACGTTCCCATGATTGTTCCGGAACTTAATGCTGACCACTGCGACGTTATTCCTTTCCAGAGAGAAAGACTCGGAACAAAGAGAGGCTTTATTGCGGTTAAATCCAACTGCTCCCTTCAGTCCTACGTTCCCGCTTTGTGGCCTTTAGATAAAAAGTTCCACCTTACAAAAGCGCTCGCTTGCACCTATCAGGCTATTTCCGGTGCAGGAAAGACCTTTGAAACTTGGCCCGAAATGATTGATAACGTTATTCCTTTCATTGGCGGTGAAGAAGAAAAATCAGAAAAAGAGCCTCTTAAAATTTGGGGCAAGGTTGAAAACGGCGTTATCGTTTCTGCCGAAAGTCCCGCAATTACAACTCAGTGTATAAGAGTTCCCGTTACAAACGGACATCTTGCCGCTGTTTTTGCATCTTTTGAAAAAGAAGTCGACATTGAAGACGCTATTGCAACCATTGAAAATTTCAAAGGAGAGCCTCAGCTTTTAAATCTTCCCTCTGCTCCCAAGCAGTTCGTTCACTATTTCAGAGAAGATAACAGACCTCAAATAAATTCCGAAAGAAATCTCGAAGGCGGAATGGCTGTATCGGTTGGCAGAATGCGTCCCGACTCACAGTATGACCTCAAATTCGTATGTCTTTCTCACAACACCTTAAGAGGTGCCGCAGGCGGTGCTCTTTTACTTGCCGAGCTTCTTACCTCGAAGGGCTATATCACTAAAAAATAATTGTTAAGGATTTGATATTATGAGTATTTTTACCGGTGCCGGAGTTGCCATTATAACTCCCTTTACAGAAGATAACCGTGTTAATTATGAAAAGCTTGCCGAGCTTGTTGATATGCAAATTAAAGCAGGAACCGATTCTATTGTAATTTGCGGCACAACGGGCGAAGCTTCAACTCTTACCGACGAAGAGCATAAGCTTTGCATTGAGTGCGCTTGCAAAGCCGCTGCAGGCCGTGTTCCCGTTATTGCAGGAACAGGAAGCAACGATACCGAGTATGCGGTTTGGCTTTCAAAAGAAGCCAAGGAAATAGGCGCAGACGCTATTCTTTCTGTTACTCCTTATTACAACAAAGCTTCTCAAACAGGTCTTGCAAAGCATTTTTTGAAAATTGCCGACAGCGTTGATATCCCCATGTTCCTTTACAACGTGCCTTCAAGAACGGGCTGTAACATTGCCGTTGATACTTACGTTGAACTTTCGGGCCACAAAAACATAGTTGCAACGAAAGAAGCATCGGGTAATATTTCTGCTATTGCTCAAATTATTGCAAGATGTCCTAACCTTGACGTTTACTCCGGCAATGACGACCAAGTTTTCCCCATTCTTGCACTTGGCGGCAAAGGTGTTATTTCTGTTGCATCTCACATTATCCCAACTCAAATGCACGATATTTGTGCTTTATATTTTAAAGGTGAGATTGAAAAAGCAAGAGAAATTTATTTCAAATATCTTAAGCTTATGAATGACCTTTTCATAGACGTAAACCCCATTCCCGTAAAATGTGCCATGAATTATATGGGCCTTGAAGCAGGTCCGCTCCGTCTTCCCTTGTGCGACCTTTCCGAGAAAAACGAAGAATATCTTAAATCCGTTTTAAAATCTTATTCTCTTATATGACTCGATTGTGAGGATGTATAAAAATGCTTAAAATTATTGTTTCCGGTTGTTTCGGCTATATGGGCAGAAACGTTCGCGATATAATTGAAAACGATAAGGATAAAATAGTTGTTGCAGGGGTTGATATTGCAGAAGGTGTTTCCGATTTCCCTGTTTATAAATCTTTTAAACTTATAGACGGCAAAGCCGATGTTATTATAGACTTTTCTCATCCTTCCTGCCTTGAAGGAATGCTCGAATATGCCGTTAAAACAAAAACTCCCGCAGTTGTTGCGACAACGGGCCTTAACAACGAGCAAAAAGAGCTTATTAAAAAAGCTTCTGAATCTGTTCCCGTTTTCTTCACTGCAAATATGTCGCTCGGTGTTAACCTGCTTTCAGAGCTTGTGAAAAAGGCCGCTGCTGTTTTAGGCGGAAAGTTTGACGTTGAAATCGTTGAAAAGCATCACAACAAAAAGCTTGACGCTCCTTCGGGAACGGCTCTTATGCTTGCCGACGCCGCTTCGGAAACACTTCCCTATTCACCCGATTATATTTATGACAGACACAGTGTAAGAAAGAAAAGAGATGCAAACGAAATCGGCATCCACTCCGTAAGAGGCGGAACAATCGTCGGTGAGCACGACGTTTTGTTCGCAGGCGAAGACGAAGTTATCACTCTTTCCCACACAGCTTATTCAAAACGTGTTTTTGCTGCAGGCGCAGTTAATGCCGCCGCTTTTATTGCCGATAAGAAAAACGGTATTTTCACTATGGCGGATTTGCTTAGCGACGTTCTTTCACGCTGATTAAAGAGGTATTTTATTATGAAAAATGTTATAACCGATATTTCCATCACCGAAAACGTTTCCTTGGTTACTCTTAAACAAATAGAAAACCGCCACGGAATTCTTGCAAGCATATTCGGAATGTTAAGTAACGTTGGAATTAACGTTGATATGATTTCTCAATCTTATCCCGCAAAGGAAACCGTTGAGCTTTCTTTCACCGTTTCCGACGAACAAATTTCACAACTTATTTCATTTTTTACCGCCCACAAAGAATTTAAGGCTTCGGTTTTTTCCGGAAACACAAAAATTTCCTTCTTTGGAAACGAAATGGAAAACTCTCCCGGTGTTGCCGCTTATATTTTTGATATTTTCGCAAAAGCAGAATGCGATATCAAGATGGTTACCACCTCTACCCGTGATATTTCCTGTCTTATTGACCCTGAATATACTTCAAAAATAATTGAACTCTTTAATAAGGAATAATTATGTTGTTACGCGATAAAATAAAAGACGGCAATCTCTATTATCCCGATGAAGAACAGTTAATTAAGGAGCAGCTCTTCTATGCAGAGCTGCTTTTTGACTTTAATCATTTAAGACCTTCCAACATTAACGAAAAAAAAGAAATTCTCAAAAAGCTTTTTGCCGAAATTGGTGAAGACTGTTATATTGAGCCTCCTTTATATGCTAATTGGGGCTGTAACGTTCATTTCGGCAACAGAGTTTACGCTAATTTTTCTCTTACCCTTGTTGACGACGCCGATATTTACGTTGGTGATGACGTTATGTTTGCTCCAAACGTTACCGTTGCAACCGCTTCGCATCCCGTTTTACCTGAATTAAGAGCAAAAGGCGCACAGTTCAACCTTCCCGTTTACATTGGAAACAACGTTTGGCTTGGCACGGGCGCAATTATTCTACCCGGCGTTCACATTGGCGATAACTCCATAATCGGTGCAGGAAGTGTTGTTACAAAAGATATTCCCGCAAACGTTATTGCAGTTGGAAATCCCTGCCGCGTTTTAAGAGAAATAAACGAAAACGATAAAAAGTTTTATTATAAAGATAAGCCCATTCCCGAAAAATTTTAAAATCATAGAGGATTTAATTATGAAATACGATTTTAAAGCTAAAATCGCTGTTTTGGTTTGCAAAATTTTAAGAGTTATAGGTGTAAAAATAGGCAAAGGAAGCAGCTTGCCCGGCGTTTTTGCACTTAAAATAGATAAAAATATATTATCTAAAATTGAGCTTCCCAAAAAAATAGTTGCAGTAACCGGCAGTAACGGTAAAACCTCTACCGTTGAAATGATTGTTAACGCTTTTAAGGCAAACGGTCTTAAAGTTGTTTATAACTCCGAGGGCGCAAATCAGCTTGACGGTGTTGCAACCTTTATTCTTTCGGCATCAAAAAAAGGCAAACTTGATTATGATATTATGGTGGTTGAAGCTGACGAGCAGTCGGCAAGACATATTTTTAAATTCTTTGTCCCCACTTATTACGTAATTAACAATCTTTACCGCGACCAATTAAGCAGAAACGGACATCCTGAAAGAATTTTCTCAATAATAAAGCAGAGTATTTCAGATTCCTCAACCCTTATTTTAAATGCCGATGACCCTCTCACCGCTTCCTTTGGTTATAATAGAGCAAATTCCGTTTATTTCGGTGTTTCACCGCAAAGCAAATCTTCGAAAAACGATTCGGCTTATGATGACGGTGCTTTTTGTCCCGTTTGCTTAGGCAATATGAATTACGATTACAGACTTTACAATCACATGGGCGGCTATAGTTGCACGAATTGTGATTTTAAACGTCCCGAAGTAAAATATTCCGTTGAAACCCCCTCTTTAAAAACCACAATTCTTTGCGGAAAAAAGATAAACTTTAAATTTTCGGGCATTCACAACGTTTATAATATGCTTGCCGCATTTGCTGTTTGCTCCGAGCTCGGCCTTAACGAAGAGATAACCAGAAATGCCTTATCCGATTATATTTTAAAAAACGGAAGAGCGGTTAACTTTAAAATAGGCGAAAACTACGGCACCCTCCTCGTTTCCAAGCACGAAAATTCCATTGCTTACGACTGCTCAATTAAATTAGTTAAGGATTTTAAAAAGTCTTCAACCGTTGTTATAATTGTTGATTCAATAAGCAGAAAATATTTTACAAGCGATACCTCTTGGCTTTTTGATATTGATTTCGAAAAGTTAAAGCTTCCCTTTGTAAACGAAATAATTCTTGCGGGCAAATATTGCCACGACCTTGCCGTTAGATTTTCATTCACCGACATAAACAAAGATATTATCACCGTTTCGGAACGCATTCCCGACGCTATGGAAGGCCTTAAATACAAAGATACGGGCAGAATATTCATTTTTACCTGTTTCTCCGATAAGCATAAGGCGCTTTCCTCGGTTGAAACGTTACCGCCTGATTTTATTCTCCCAAACCCCGATAAAAACGTTATTTCGGAGGACAGTGAAAATGTGTAAAGTATTACATCTTTATAGTGATTTATTAAATCTTTACGGCGAATACGGAAATGCCGCTATATTAAAAAACCGTCTTGAAAGCGCAGGCTTAAAAAAGGTTGAGATTATAAAGCACAAATTTGGAGAAAAAATAGATTTAAAAGGAATTGACTTTATTTACTGCGGCTCGGGCACCGAAAAAAAGCTTTTAAAAGCTGCAAAAGACCTTTTAACCTATCGCGATGATTTTATCGAATATAATAAAAACGGCGGTATTGCTCTTTTTACGGGAAATGCTTCGGAGCTTTTGGGTAAAAGCATAAAAGATTTTGATGGCAAAACAACCGAATGCTTGACTGTTTTTGATTATGAAACCGAATTCGTTGCAAACACAAGATTTACGGGCGACGTTATTTGTGAATGTTCGCTAATCCCCCATTCAATTATTGGATTTATAAATAAATCCAGCAATACCACTGCATCAAACACTCCGTTTTTATCGGTTAAAAATCAGTTTTGCAACTTTTATATTCCGGAAACCGACGGAAGTGTTAACAACAACTTTTTCGGAACTCATTTAATCGGTCCTATTTTAATTAAAAACCCGCCGCTTCTTGAATATTTTGTAAATGTTATTTGCGAAAATAACGGCATTACTCCAAATCCGTCAGAAGACGATGAAGCGGAAAAAGCTTATAAGAATTCGCTTGCCGAGCTTTTAGGCGCAAGAAAATTTTAAATAATATGTATTTACCCCTTAACAGATGAATAAATTCTGTTAAGGGGTGTTTTTTTTGAAAATAGATAAATCCTCACTTGTTTACGGAACTTTTTTTCTCACCGTTGTTAACGTTATATCTCAAGGTCTTGCCTTTTTTTACAGAATAGCTCTAACCAGACTTATCGGAGCAGAAAATATGGGACTATACCAGCTTCTCATGCCTGTTTATGTTGTTTTAACAAGCATTGCATATTCCGGTCTTACCGTTGCCATTTCAAGAATAGTTGCAGAAAAAAGCGCCGTTAACGATATTTGCGGCATTCGAGCTGTTTTAAACGCCGCTTTAAGAATTTTTCTGATTACCGCCGTTATTTTATCGGCAGTTGTTTTTATTTTTTCAAATCAAATATCTCTTTTTGCAGGAGATATTCGAACAAGAAAAGGGCTTCTTCTTTTGCTTCCATGCCTTGTTTTAACGGGAATTGAAAATATAAGCAAAAATTATTTTTACGGAATAAACAATATAAAAATCCCTGCAATAATGGAGGTTTTAGAGCAAATTGTAAGAATTTCCGCAGTTATTTTGCTTCTTATTTTCATAAATCCGCCCAAAGATGATGACAAAGTTATGCTTATTGCCTTGGGTATGGTAATTTGCGAAGTTTTCAGCTCTTTGGTTCTTACTTTTTTAAGACTTAAATATATAAAAAAATGTAACTCAAACAAACAAATATCCAAAAATAAATTTGCCGTTTACAAAAGAATTTTGGCAATATCTCTCCCAATTTGTGCAACAAATCTTTCGGGCTCGGTTATGGATTCCCTAAATTCCGCTCTCATTCCCAAAAGACTTGTTGAATCGGGACTTTCTTCCGTTGAGGCGCTTGAATCTTTCGGCACTCTTTTTGGAATGTCTTTGCCTCTCCTTACTTTGCCAACAGTTTTTATAAGCGCAATTTGTCTTATTATAGTCCCCTCTCTCGCAAGCGTTATTGCATCGAATAATTATCAAGCTGCGCGAATAAAAATTTCAAAAATATTCTTTTATTCTCTCATAATTACCCTTCCGGTTACAGCTTTTGTTTTGCCTATTGCGCCTTACATAGGCGAGCTTCTTTTCGGGCGCAAAGAAGTTGGCGAAAATCTTTTACTTCCCGCAATAAGCATGATTATAAATGCGGTGCAAGCGGTTTCAGGTTCAATTGTTTACGGGCTTGGAAAACAAAAAGCCGCCACCGTGAGTTTTATCATAGGCGATTACATTCAGGTGGCGTTTACTTATTTTCTTGTGGCAATACCTTCTTTAAGGCTTATGGGATTCGTTATAGGTCTTATAGTGAGCGCACTGGTTACAACTATAATAAATTTTGTTATAATTGTAAAAACCGTTTCTTTGAAAATCAAACTTTTCGAATGGTTTATTCTTCCCTTTTTATCTTCAATTCCCGTGTTTTCTCTATCTTCGTTCGGATTCTCGTTTTTTCAGGAAAATCAAGCTTTTATGCCATGCGCTTTAATCGGACTTACAATGGTAAGCGTTATTGTTTATCTAATAACGGTTAAGCTGCTCCGCTCACGCTTCCATAAGAAGCCTAAGCTCTTTAATAATCACCCGCTCACGCCTTGATATTTGCACCTGTGTTACTCCGAGCATTTTAGCCGTTTCACACTGCGTTTTGTTTTTATAAAAACGCAACATTATAATTTTTCTGTCAAACGCTTCTAATTTGTCTATTGCAACCTTTAAGGCTATCTTATCGTTAAAATCGTTTGTCGGGTCGGTTCCTATTGTATCCGATAAGCTTGAGCCGTCTTCATCAATTGTATATTCAAGAGATAAAACGCTTTCATTTGCTTCTTCTGCCATAATAATATCTTCAACCGAATCTCCCGTTTCTTCGGAAATTTCGCTTATCGTAGGCTCTCTTCCAAGCCTTCCGGTTAATATAGGAGTAACGCGCGTTACTCTCATATGAATTTCTCTTAAATTTCTTGAAATTTTAACAGCAGTATTATCTCTTATGAAACGTTTTATTTCACCCGCTATCAAGCAAACGGCATAGGTAGAAAAGGCGTTTGTTTTGGTTTGGTCAAAAGCTCGCGCCGCTTTTAAAAGACCTATACAACCCATTTGAAAGAGGTCCTCATATTCTCCCGGCAATATTCGGTAATGGCGCATTACTCCGTGAACCAAGCCTATATTCTTTTTTATAAGCTCATTTTCGGCATTTTTATCTCCGTTACGAATAAGGGTAACCAGCTTTAAATTCTCTTCGTTAGACATTAAAACCGCCGCTTTTTTCAGTAAACTGTTTTTTCATTGTTACGGTAGTGCCTTTTCCGAGCTTCGATTTAACCTTTAAAGAATCGGTAAACTCTTCCATTACGGTAAAGCCCATTCCTGCCTGCAATCCACTGTCTGATGTGGTGTAAAGAGGCTCCATAGCCTTATTTATATCCTCAATTCCCTCGCCCTTATCGATTACAGTAATAACGATTGTGCTTTTTTCGCATAGCCTCATTTTTATTGTTATGTATCCTATTTTGTTTTTATAACCGTGAAGGCAAGCGTTTGATACTGCTTCAGATATTGCGGTTTTAAGTTCGGCAAGTTCTGACATAACAGGGTCTATTTGCGTTACAAAAGCGGCAACCGCAGTTCTTGCAAAGCTTTCGTTTTTTGTATGGCTTGTAAATACTATTTTTGCTTCGTTTATCGTTTTCATTTTGTTTCCCTTTCTGTAAATCTTTCAAGACCTGAAAATGAAAATATTTTCATTATTGTAGGAGATGCGTTCGTTATGATTATTCTTTCTTCTCCGCCATGAATTTTCATAGTTCTGCTTCTGCCTATTACCACCGCTATGGCAGAACTATCGGCAAAGGTAACGTTTGCAAAGTCAAGTTTTAAGCTCAAAGGCTTATATTTCATTATTTCATTATCGACCTCTGCGCTTATATCTCCCGCTGTTGTGTGGTCTATCTCGCCGCTAAGCTCGACTACCAAAAAATTTTTATCTGCGTTATATTCCGCTTTCATTTTTCTTCCCTTTCCTGTTTTTTAAAATAAAAAAGCGCCTATACATAATAGTATAGGCACTTTACGTGTCGATTCTCCAAGAAAAAAATCGGTTTATTAAAATTATATATATTTGGCCTCTTTTGCGTTAATATTTTCAACGCAGTAAGTGGGGACCGTTGCTTTAATTATTTCTTTAACCTTTTCGTTATCTCCGCTATCGGCAGCCTCTTTAAGCAGTTCAAGCTTTTTGTCCATTTCTTCTCTTGATAATGTATCGAGCTGCTCAACGAAAATCTTTTCGTTTTCGGTTTTCTTACAATTATCGTAATCAATCAAAATTTCTTCATAAAGCTTTTCGCCCGGACGTAAACCTATTTCTTCAATTTGAATATCTTCATAAGGTTTAAAGCCGGAAAGTCTTATCATATTTTCTGCCAATTCCAAAATTTTAACAGGCTTACCCATATCCAAAACAAAAATTTCCGATTTTTCAGCTATTATCGCGGTTTCTAAAATTAATGTAACCGCTTCGGGAATTGTCATAAAATAACGTATTATTCTTTTATCGGTTACGGTTACGGGGCCGCCTTCCTCAATTTGTCTTTTAAACAAAGGTACAACCGAGCCGTTTGAACCTAAAACGTTACCGAAACGAACGGCGGAATATTCGGTTTTACTGTTTTTACGGCTTTGAATTATCATCTCGCAAAGACGTTTTGATGCGCCCATAACATTTGTGGGATTTACCGCTTTATCGGTAGATATTAAAACCATTTTTTCAACGCCGTATTTTTCGGCGGCATCGGCAACGTTCAAGGTACCGAAAACGTTGTTCTTAATTGCCTCGTCGCAAGCATCCTCCATTAAAGGCACGTGCTTATGAGCAGCTGCGTGAAAAACTATTTCGGGACGGAAACGCGCAAACAGTTTATCTATCTTTTCCCTATCTCTTACCGAAGAAATAATTACTTCTAAATCAAGGTTTTTTCCGTGTTTACGTAAAAGCTCGTTTTGAATATCATAAGCGTTATTTTCATAAATATCGAGTATAATAAGCTTTTTAGGTTCCGCTTTTGCTATTTGACGGCAAAGTTCAGAGCCAATGGAGCCACCGCCTCCGGTTACCATTACGGTTTTTCCTTGTAAAACGCTTTTAGTATCTGCCGTTATTTTAACAACGTTTCTAAAAAGAAGTTCTTCAATTGTAAGGTCTCTTATTTTATTTTTTTGTGTAATTTCAGCATCGTTAAGACCGTATTCATATTCTTTTACGTTAAATCCTTCAGAAATAAGGTCGGCTAAAAATGCTTTTTTTCTTGCTCGGGTTATTGTGGGAATTGCAATAATTACGTCTCTTACGTCGGTCTTTTTTAAAATTTTAACGGCATCAAAGCCTGTTCCCAAAACCTTTATTCCGTGAACAAAGCAGTTAACTTTAGAAATATCGTCATCAAAAAAACAAAAAGGAACAAATTCGCTTTTGGGATTTTTATTAAGCTCATGGGCAAGCAATCTTCCTGCTTCTCCTGCGCCGAATATTGCCGCGTATTTTTTTGCTTTTTTGTTTTTTGACCCTATCATCGAGCGTTTAAAAGCAAAAAATCTATAAGCAATTCGAGAAAAGAAGCTTATTAAAATTGAAAGAAAAATAGCAAACACCAAAGCTAAAAGATTAACGTATTGCAACGGTTCAAAAATAAAAAATACGGCAACGGAAACTATAAGGCTTAAAATTTCACCCACAAAAAACTGAAAATATTCATAGGCATCCGCATGTCTGTAAATTTGCCTGTAAGTGCCGAAGGCAAGACGAAAAACCGTTTTAATTCCCGCAAATATAAGGTCTGCAATTAAAACTTTATAAAGGTCTGCCGCTTGATTACTTGCAAGCGCAACAAAGAAGTATGCCAGAAAAAAAACTATAAGGTCAAACAAAAAAAGTATTGCTTTTTTCCAATAATTTTTTATAAAACTCGGCAACTTTAAACCTCCTCATACACGACAAAGGTACGGTGCTGTCTTTAACTTTAATGCAAATCAATGTCTGTTATGTTTTTTTCTTTTATATATTTTTTTAACAAATCAAAGGTGGGAGCGCGCCTTTTAGTGTTATGAGCATCACTACCGAAAATAAAGCTTCTTCCCGATTTTAAAAGAGCTTTAACTCTTTGACGCATTCCAAAAGATTGCAAAACAGCAGTGGTTAACTGAAAAACAACGTCTTCAAATTCAAACAATTCAAAAAAATCTTTATTATAATAAGGCAGACAACGCTCTATATGCGCTATTACGGGCTTTATTTTATATTTTGCAACAAGGGAATCTATTTCGTCGCTCATCCAAGGCAGATAACCGGTTTCAGGAAGCTCCAAAAGCATATATTTTGTATTCCCATAACAAAGCTTATCTATTCCCGGAACTTTGCTAACACCTTTAAAAACCGCAACCTCTGCACCTAAAACAAGTTTCGGCACATCTTTATCTTTTATTGCTTCCTTTATTTTTAAAAAATGTTCTTCTCTGGTTTTAAGAAAGTCATTTAAGTTTGTGTCGGGAAAGAAATGCGAGGTTAAACAAACACAGTCTGCTCCCTGCTTTTTAAGCATTTCGAGGAGCATGACGCTTTCTTCCAAGCTTCCTGCTCCGTCGTCAATTCCAAAAAGACAGTGCGAATGATAATCAGTCATCGTCTTTTAAATCAATTCCTTTTTTTTGGGGTTGTTCTGCATAATATTCGTTATTTGCACCGTAACCGCCATATCTTCTATAAATATAGCTATATTTATAATATCTGCTATAATGTTTTTTACCGATTTCAACGTCGGTTATTACAATACCTAAAACCTTGGCATTTGTATTCGTTATCATCTTAACAGTTCTTACAACTTCATCGTAAGTGGTTATATCCTGACGCGCAACAACTACAACACCTGCGGTATGTTGAGCAAACGCTCTGGTATCGGCAACAATTTCAACAGGAGGAGTATCTACTATTACGTAATCGTATTTTGCGGAAACCTCATTTAAGAATTTTTCCATAGTTTCGGAGCTTAAAAGCTCTGTGGGGTTAGGAGGAAGAATTCCGCTAGTTATAACGTCGAGATTTTCATAAACGTTTTCATGAGTGCATTCTTTAACGTCTTTTTTATCCGACAATATCGAAGAAAGGCCCAAAACATTATCAAGCGCCATTTTCTTGTGAATTGTGGGTTTTCTCATATCCGCTTCAATAAGAAGGACTTTTTTATTGTCTTGCGCTAAAGAAATTGCAATGTTGCACGCCGTTGTTGATTTTCCTTCGTTGGGCTGACCGCTCGAAACAATAACAACGTTTTTATCGGTTACCGAGGTTGCAAAAAGCAAGTTCGTGCGAAGCTGACGGTAATTTTCAACTATTGTAAATTTGGTATCTTTACTTATAAGGTCTCTGCCCGATGCGCGAAGTTTTGATTCTTTTGCCAAGAATTTTTTACGAAGCTTCGGAATAAGAGAGGTTATAGGACTCATTTTCTTCTTTTTACCGCAAAGTGACGGAATTTCCGATAAAACGGGATATTCAACATAATTTGCCAAATCCTCTTCATGCTTAATGGTTCTGTCAAGCAAGGCAAAAAGCAAAATGAAGCCAACAGAAACAAATGCGCCTGCAACTGCGCCAATCAATGAATATCTTTTCCAGCTATCTGCAACGGAGGGTTCTCTGGGGTTATTAACCAATCCCACGCTACCCATGTTTATTTCTCGCATATAGGGCGGGAGGTATTCGGCAAGCTTTGCCGCTATATCGCTGGTGAGTTGCTTATTGGACGTAGTTACATTTATTCTTATAACGAACGTTTCTTCATTGTTTCTTATACTTACAGCAGAAGCAACCGTTGATTCGGATACACCTAAACTTTCAGCTATCTCGCTGTAAACGGGAGAGTTAGGTATAATCTCAACTACCGATTTTGCAAGAGCTTTTGATGCTTCGATAATACTCGTGCTCATCATATAGTCTTTAATCTCATCTTGCTTTATATTCAAGATGGTCATATAAACGTTTGTGGTATAAGTGGGTGCTACAAAAAGCTTGCTATACCCAAACAAAAGGGCTGCTCCCAATATTAAGCTTAAAATAATTATCCATAATTTTCTCAAAATTGCCGAGAAAATATAACCTAAGGATATTTCTTCTTCTCTCATTTTAATCTCTCCAAAAACAAATTGTGCAAATTATAAATTATTTTTTATCCTCAGTTGAGCTTTTTCCGTAAAGATTAAAACGGAAAAGTCTGGTCATATCTTCCTGAAGCTCACATTCAATTTGAGCGTTGGCGATTTTTCCGCCCTCAATAAGCTTAGTAATGCCGATAATACGGCAAAGAGCTGATTTGAGATTTATTTTATCTCCGTCGGGCGAGGTGAGATAAACTTCTCCCTTGCAGTTATCAAGCTCCTGAACAAACTCGCTTACGTTTACATTGTGAAGGTCTACTCTTTTAGGCATTTTAATTTCCTCCGATTTATATTGTTATTTTTTTATTTTTTAAATTATGCCGTAAGGCGTTTTATAATTTCTTTATATTCTTTATACATTCCTGTTTTTCCGTCCATTTCATAGGGCATTTGAATTATGTCGTGCCCCGGAAAAGGATTTCCCTCTATTAAAAGAGGACCGTTTTCGGTTATTGAAACGTCCCAACCAACGTAGCCAATCTCGGGAATTTCCTTTGCGGCCTCCAAAACCATTTCAACGGATTCTTTCCAGAAAGGAATTTGGAAACCTTTTATTTGCTTATTTGTGTTAGGATGAACCTCAAAAAGCTGTTGATTTTTATCAAAGGCAACGTGAGTGAGCTTTCCGGTTTTAACGTCAACGGGAGCAGCCATTCCGCCGTTATTCAAGTTGTCTACAATAAAATCACCGTTTCCGATTCTTATAGCTGCATAAAAAATTTCACTTTTTCCGTTTGCGCTTAAAGTTACCACTCTTACCGTGTTAACCGATGCGGGATTTAAGCTTGCCATTTCGCTGTGCTGTTTTATTACGTCTTCCGCTATGTGAATTTTTTCTTTCTTAATAAAATCGTAAAGTTCTTTTACGCTGCCGTAATCTTTAAGCTTAAGCTTTTCTACTCCTCTGCCGCAACAGTCATCGGCAGGTTTTACCATTATTTCATCTTTGCCCTCTATGAACTTTTCAAACTCCGAAAAATCCGTTTTTGCCATATCTAAGCACTTTCTGCCAAGATATTTTTCAAATTTAATATTGAAATCGCGCTTATCGTCAAAAAAATGAACGAAATCTTTATTATTTCTTTCCCCGACAATTGCGTTATTTACTCCTCTTGTTATAAAGGTGCCGCGATATTTTTCTTCAATATTGTAAAACTCAATGAGTTTATAATCCATATAACCTGCGCCGTATTTTAAGCCGCAATGAATCATATCGAAAAACAAAAAGATTTTGCTTTTTCCTGTTTTTTCGGAAAGCTCGGATATTGTATTAAAAAAAGCCTTGTAATTAAAATCAAAAATCCGCATAAAAAGGTACTTGATTTTTTTCATATATATATTTCCTTTTTTTAATTATACATATCAAGTATAACATACTATTTTGCATTTTGCAACTCATTATTGTCTTTTTGAAGAATTTTATCTCTTAAAAGAGAAATGAGAAAAAATACCGACAAAAATATGAGAGAAAAATTATTTTTACTCCGAATAAGTATGAAAACACCAAAGGCAAAAATAAATAAAAGCGTTATCAGTGTAATAACGTCGCTCCAAAATGTTGCTCTTTCTTCATAAAGTTTAAACATAAGAAACGCTCTTAACATTTGTCCTCCGTCAAGCGGCATTGCCGGAAGCAAATTGACCGCCGCTAATAAAAAATTGGACGCCATAACAAAACTGATATAGGGAACGGTAAAAAAACAGTTTATAACAAAGCAAACAACCCAAACCAAGATATTAGCCACAGGACCTGCAAATGCCGTTAAAAACTCACCTTTATAGCTCATTTTGGAAAAATTCATATCAATTCTCATCCCAAAAGGAAGTATATAAAGCTTTTCAGCTTTACCTTTTAAAAATCTTCCGCATACCAAATGTCCCGTTTCGTGAATTAAGGCAGATGCGTATATTATTAAAGTGTTCTCTACTCCTTCTAAACAGCAGAACAAAACAAACGGGACTAAAAAAAACGGATTAACCTTTATTTTAAGTTTATCAGTCGGCATTGTAAGGTCTGTAATTAAAATAATTAAGCGGATCTAAATAAACACCGTCTTTTTTCATATGGAAATGAAGATGAGTGCCCGTTGACTGTCCCGTGTTGCCCACATGCCCTATTATTTGGCCGTTTTCAACTATATCTCCCGTCTTAACGGTTTGGTCTTTTAAATGACAATAGCAGCTTGTAAATCCGTTTTCGTGCTCTAAAATCACGTAATTTCCGCTTATTTTATCACTCGACGCTTTCTTTACTTTTCCGCTCATTACAGCATAAACGTCCGTTCCCTGCTTAACTCCTCCCAAATCAATTCCCGTGTGAAAGTTTTGTTTATTGGTTACAGGGTTAATTCTAATGCCCATTACGTCGGTTAAATTTGCCGTTTTTAACGGTCTTGAAGGTTGTTCCGGCAACTCTATTTTAATAAGAGTGTATTTGGGAACTTTAATTGTCAAAGTATTTTCGTCTGCCTCGGTTTCCGCAATTTCTTCTTTTATATCTACGTCGTAAAGAAGTCCGTTTGAACCGAAAACCGCCAAAGCGGCCTCTTTTTCTTCTGTAATTTCAAAATCCTCTTTAAAAGTTTCTTCATTTTCCTCTTTCTTCGTTTCTTCCGAAGATTCACTTTCTTTTTCTTCATTTTCATTATTATCTTCTTTTTCTTCCTTGATACCGAAAATTATCGACCAAACGGGGCTTTGCTCCGCTAAATTTTCCAAATATTCATTAAACCCTTCTCTGTCTTCGCCGAAATTTCCTATTGTTCCGGTTGTAATTGATTTGTAAAGTTCGTTATCTACCGCACGAAAAGCAAGAAATGAAGAAAAAACAAGCGCGCAAACTATAAGTTGAACGGTTATTACTTTTACAAGACCTCCTTTTTTGTTCTCTGCATTTTTATATTTGTTTTTTCCTTTTACAATCTTCATTCAGCTTCATCCTTTCAAAAAATAAAATATCCCGTAACAATCTATTACGGGATATCTGTTTTTATGTTATTCAGATGAAAAACCTTATAGCTTCTCTTATATTTCTCACTTTAATTATCTCCATATCTCCGTAGTTATCGGAAAGACGGCTTCTTGCGGGGATTACCGCTCTTTTAAATCCAAGTCTTTTTGCTTCGTTAAGGCGCGAATCTATATTTACCGCACCTCTTACCTCTCCCGAAAGACCTACTTCGCCGAGTATTACCGTTTCGTTTCCTATAACGAAATCCTTATGACACGATGCAAGTGAAAGTACAACCGCCAAATCGGACGAGGTATCTTTAAGCGTCATTCCTCCCGTTACGTTTACGTAAACGTCGGAATCATAAAACAAAAGGCCCGCACGCTTTTCCAAAACAGCCATAAGCATACATAAACGGTTATAATCTACGCCCACCGCAGTTCTTCTGGGAGAAGGAAAAACCGATTTGGAAACAAGCGACTGTATTTCACACATTATGGGACGGCTTCCTTCAAGCAAGCAGCCTATAACGCTACCCGAAACGTCTTTTGAAATGTCTGAAATAAATTCTGCCGAAGGATTGGTGATTTCAACAAGACCTTCGTTTCGCATTTCGAAAACGCCTATTTCGTTAGTTGTTCCGTAACGGTTTTTAACCGAGCGAAGCAAACGATATTGGAATTTATCTTCACCCTCCATATAAAGAACAACGTCCACTGTGTGCTCCAAAATTTTCGGACCTGCAATATTTCCCTCTTTCGTTACGTGTCCAACCAAAAATATGGGAATATCGTTTTCTTTTGCGGCGCGCATTAAAACGCTCGTGGATTCTCTTATTTGAGAAACGCTTCCCGCCGAGGTTGATGTATTTTCAGTGCTCATTGTTTGTATTGAGTCTATTATAACGAGCGAAGGTGATATTTTTTCTATTGCATTTACTATATTTTCGGTGTTGGTTTCCGAAAGCACATAAAGTCTTTCCGAGTTTATTCCAAGCCGCTCTGCACGAAGCTTTATTTGAGAAACCGACTCTTCACCGCTTACGTAAAGCATTTTAAAAGGCTCGGCAAATTTACTGCAAACCTGCAAAAGCAAGGTAGATTTGCCTATTCCGGGGTCGCCGCTGAAAAGAATTAACGAGCCTTTAACAATTCCGCCGCCCAAAACCCTATCTAACTCTTTGTAGCCGCTCGAATACCTTATTTCACCGCCTGCAGTTAAATCTTTCAGCAATTTGGGTTCGTTTTTCTTCGTTTCGGTTGTTTTTTTTGCAAAGTTATCGTTTGAAACAGTTTCTTCAACTAAGCTGTTCCAACATCCGCAAGCTTGGCATTTACCCATCCACTTCATATAGGTTGCGCCGCATTCGCTGCAAACATATTGTGTTCTAAGCTTTACCTCTTTCATTTTTTTACCTCCGCGACGTTTTATATTATTATAATTCAAAATCTTTTTTATGGCAAGGTAATTTTAAATAAATAGGTATTTTTATTGAGTTAATTCCCTTTTATTGCTTTTTTGATTGACTATTTTACAAGAAAATGATAAAATATAATATCATATTTTAATCATATTTTAGGGAGTAATATCAATGGAAACTTCTCTTAAAAGACTCGTTATTAAAATAGGCACGTCATCTTTAACCTATAAAAACGGAAAAATAAATATTTCTTCTTTTGAAAAGCTTGCAAGAATTATTTCCGATTTGAAAAACAGAGATATAGACGTTATTCTTATAACCTCCGGAGCTATCGGCATAGGCTCTGCAAAGCTCGGTTTTAAAGGAAAACCGGAAAGCGTTATGGACCGTCAGGCATCTGCCGCAGTCGGTCAGTGCGCTTTAATGAACCTTTACGATAAAATTTTTGCCGAATACGGTTACACCGTTGCCCAGCTTTTGCTTACTAAAGATATAAAGCACAGCGAGCAGGCTCTTATTAACACAAAAAACACCTTTGAAACGCTTTTTACTCATAATTCAATCCCCATAGTTAATGAAAACGACGCCATTTCCACCGATGAAATTTTCGGCGAAAACGACGCTCTTTCGGCTTTTGTTGCATCGCTTGTGGGTGCCGATACTCTTTGTATTATGACCGATTGCGATGGGCTATACGATAAAAACCCCGCGATTTACAATGATGCGAAAATTATTAAAACGGTTGATAAAATCGACGATGAAATTCGTTCTCATTGCGGAAAATCGGTTTCCGGTTGCGGAACAGGCGGCATGATAACAAAAATAAACGCTGCGGAAACGGCCACGTCCAACGGAATTAATACATATTTTATAAACAGTTCAAAAATTTCCGAGCTTTACAACATCGTTGAAGGAAATGATTTCACAGGCACATTCTTCCCCGCAAAAAAGTAAGAGGAGATTTCTATGTTCGATATTTCTTTACTTTGCAAAAACGCAAAAAAAGCATCTTATGCAATCGGCAAAGCCGATACCTCTTTAAAAAACGAAGCGCTTAAAAAGATAGCGGAAAATCTTAATAATAAAAGAGATTATATTATTATCGAAAACAAAAAAGACCTCGACGCCGCACGTTTAAACGGTATGAGTGAGGCTATGATGGACCGTCTTGCTTTAACCGATAAAAGAATTGACGGAATTATAGAGGGTATAAATCAGGTTTGCGAGCTTTCCGACCCCGTTGGTACCGTTTTTTCAACAGTTACACGTCCTAACGGGCTTGAAATTTCGAAGGTCTCGGTTCCTATTGGAGTTATAGGCATTATTTTTGAATCACGTCCCAACGTTACGGTTGACGCCGCAGTTTTATGTATAAAAGCCGGCAACGCCGTTATTTTAAAAGGCGGCAAGGAAGCAATAAACTCAAACCGCGCTCTTAGTCAAATTATGAGAGAATCGCTTTCTTCTTTAAAATTGCCCGAAGATATTATTTCTTTCGTTGACTCCGTTTCAAGAGAAGATACCCTTTCTTTGATGAGAATGAAAGAATACGTTGACCTTATTATTCCCCGCGGCGGTGCAAATCTTATAAGAGCAACGGTTGAAAATTCTTTAATTCCCGTTATAGAAACCGGCACCGGTAACTGTCATATTTACGTTGATGAGTTTGCCGATGACCAAAAAGCATTAGATATAATCTTTAATGCAAAAACCTCACGTGTTTCGGTATGTAATGCCGCCGAAAGCTTGGTTATGCACCGTTCAAAGCTCTATTTACTTGATAAAATCAAGGAAAAGCTCAATAGTAAAGGCGTTGAGCTTTACTGTTCAGAAGCTTGTTATAACGCCATTTCAAACAAAGAAAATGTATTTAAAGCAACCGAAGAGGACTATTACACCGAATATTTGGATTACAAAATGTCGGTTATTGAGGTTGACTGTTTAGAAGATGCAATATCACACATTAACCGTTGCAGTTCTCACCATTCGGAATGTATTATTACCGAAAACAGTGAAAACGCTTCGGCTTTCTTAAAGGAAATTGACTCTTCCTCGGTTTATCACAACGCTTCAACCCGTTTTACCGACGGTTTTGAGTTTGGTCTTGGCGCTGAAATAGGAATTTCCACTCAAAAAATTCACGCAAGAGGCCCTATGGGTTTGAAAGAGCTTAATACTTATAAATTCACCGTTAAAGGCAACGGTCAGGTAAGATAAAATAACCCCCTATGGTAATTCCATAGGGGGTTTATTGTTGAAATGTCAAATTAATTGTGATATAATTAGAAAAAAGCGAGGACGATTATATGAAAATACACGGTGTAAAGCGCAAATGTTCTCACCCTATTTTTTGTCTGAAAAAGCATTATTGTCCCCATTGTAACGAAATGTTAGAAAAGACCAAAACGGAAACTGTGGTTAATTCAAAATCGGAAGAAGCAAAATACTATGATTTTTCAAACGGTGATAGTTTTTTAGTCGGAAATATAAAATTCATTCAAACTGTTTTTCGTTGCAACAAATGTGATAAGACTTACTCTATAGAAGAACTTTTAGAAATAGAAAGGATGAGGTAATTGAACGAACAAAAAGTATACACGCATATAGATACAGATGATTCTGTTTTGTCGTTACACGATTGTTACGCCAATAGAATTCAATTCAAGAACAACATTCTTTCTTTTTATTTTCAAAACGGTTTTTGGGTTACCCCCTCGCACCCTGCAAATAAGTCTGATAAAATTATTCGCACTGATTTTCACAGGTCGACTATCACCTTGATGACGATGTGTTGATTTATGTTTTTAAAAAAAATATTTTCGGAAAAACAATCCGTATCGAATGGACTCTTGAAAAATTAGTCCGTCTTGTGAATAACAACACTTTTAGTTTAGAATTTCTATATCAATATAAAACATATAACAAGGAATTATTAAAGGGTTGGCTTCATTTTTGCAAGGAGCCATATGGTGATGAATGCCAAATTGAAATTCCCACGTCCAAAGTCGTATATCGTTGGAATTACCTATGCTACGACAAAACTTGGTAAATGAGCAAGGAGGCTATCCGACAGATTGACTTTGTTTCCCTATCCATCATAAACAGTGAAATCGGGAGCTTTCGCCAGTTGCCGCTTTGTATCGTCTGTGCCTGATTTATCATTTTGGTTTTCGTTGTCATTTTTTTCTTGATTGCCTTGAATCAGCATCCCGTCGGGAGCATCGTCCTTGCTAAGCTACGTATAAAGCACCGAAGCACCGCCAATCAGAAGAACAAACACCAACACAAGTATTGTTTGTCATTTTCAGGCACTCCTTTTTTACTTTTCTAATCTTAGTATACCGCATTGAATATTTCACTTCAGTGATGATGTCACAAAAATAGGACTCCGTTTCCGGTGGCCTTGAAAGTTTTCTGTATAAAAGCGGTACAGCAACATTACTGTACCGCCTTTATTGCCTTATTAGGATTTAGTTTTTGATTTCTGTAAATCAAAGCACCAAGGAAGGTGCGGCATATACTCTTGCAGCCAATTCTTGATTGAGCATATAGAGGCTCTTGGGATCGCTTCCGAACAACTCCATCTTCGTAATCAGATCATTGGCGTTGGTCTCTTCTTCACCCTGCTCTTTAACAAACCAGTCAAGGAACTGCATGGTACGGAAATCCCTTACTTCATATGCTGCTGCATAGATATCGTTAATCAAAGAAGTAACATATTCCTCGTGCTCAAGCCCTGCCTTAAGAACGTCCATATGACAGTTGATATCTTTGTTGGGCTTTGCGATTGCTTCAAGCGTCACCTTCTGATTTTCGTTCTGGAGGTACTGATAAAACAGCATTGCGTGGTCGCGTTCCTCCTGTGCCTGAATCTTATACCAGTTTGCAAAACCGTCAAGTCCCGCATCCTCAAAGTAGTTAGAAAAATCCAAGTAAAGATATGCGGAGTAAAACTCTTTGTTGATTTGCTGATTTAACAG
>JAZNEJ010000013.1:0-61631 GCA_045588575.1 Eubacteriales bacterium
CGACGTGTAGAAAGGGTAGGTAATGAAATAGTTAATGGGGAACGAAAGAACCGCACAAATTGCCGCGCCCATAAACGAGCCTAAAAGAGCGCCTTTAATAGTTCTGATTTTGCGGTAAATTATGCCTGCGGGCAAAACGAAAGCCGTGCCCAACAAGAAGTTGGCAAATTCTCCGACCATTGCGGTATTTGAAAAGAAAATAGCTTTGATAAGATTTTTAAGAAAACAAACCAAAACTCCCCAAGGACCGCCGTAGGCAAAAGAAACTATAAGAGAGGGCAAGTCGGAAAAATCAAGCTTTATAAATGCGGGAACGAAAGGAACCGAAAGCTCAAGAAATTGCAGAACAACCGAAATCGCAACCATAATGGCGGTAAGGGTTAGCTTTCTGGTTATGTTAATTCCATACTTATCCTTTTTCAAAACAGAAGACATTACAAAAACCTCCAAAAAATAAAAAAATCCCCGCAAAAAAGCGGGGCGCAAGACAAAAAAACGCTAAACTCTCACATCCGGACTATACCGTCGGTTACGGATTCGCACCGTATCATGCTCTCGCTCACGGACTTGTAGCTTTCGCTCATCACCGTCGGTGGAGAATTTCACTCCGCCCCGAGTTAACAGAAATATTATATAACAACAATTTAAAAAAGTCAATAAAAGAGCAAAAAATAAAAGGAAAAAATTACGTTAAAAACTTTAATAAATAACCTTGACAATAAAAAAATAAGTGCTATAATATAAACACGAACAATTGTTCGGTTTTTATAAAAGGAGGCGCCGTAATTGGATTTTGCAAAAGTTTATCAAAAGCTTAAAATTTTAACAGATGCCGCAAAATACGATGCGGCTTGCACCTCAAGCGGAAGTGAAAGAAGCGGAAAAGAGGGGAATATAGGCTCGGCGGTAAATTGCGGCATTTGCCACAGCTTTTCGGCAGACGGGCGCTGCATTTCGCTTTTAAAGGTTTTAATGACCAATATATGCGTTTTCGATTGCAAATATTGCGTTAACCGTCGCTCAAACGACGTAAAACGCACGGCATTCACACCCGAAGAGCTTGCGGAGCTCACAATGGGCTTTTATAAAAGAAATTATATAGAGGGGCTTTTTTTATCGTCGGCGGTAATAAAAAATCCCGATTATACGGCGGAACTAATGCTTAAAACCCTAACGCTTCTTCGCGAAAACTACGGCTTCGGCGGCTATATTCACGCAAAGGCAATTCCCGGAGCGAATCCGCTGCTAACTGAAAAAATAGGCTTTCTTGCCGATAGAATGAGCGTTAACATAGAGCTTCCGTCTGAAAAAAGCCTTAATCTTCTTGCGCCCGATAAGCCTAAGAAAAACATACTTTTGCCAATGCGGCAGTTAAAGGAGCAAATTTATCAAAACCAAAACGAAATAGTAAAATATCGCCATGCGCCCAAATTCGTGCCTGCGGGGCAGTCCACCCAAATGATAATAGGAGCAACTCCCGAAAGCGATTTCGACATATTAAAGCTTTCCTCGTCGCTTTATTCGACCTATAAGCTTAAAAGAGTATTTTATTCGGCATACGTTCCAACGGTTTCCGACACTCTTTTGCCATCAAGAGAAACCGAGCCGCCGCTTTTAAGAGAGCATCGGCTTTATCAGGCAGATTGGCTTTTGCGTTATTACGATTTTTCTGCCGACGAGCTTTTAAGCGATAACGAGCCGAATTTAAATCCGTATTTAGACCCGAAATGCAGCTGGGCGCTTAAACATCCCGATTATTTTCCCGTTGAAATAAACACGGCGCCGAAGGAACTGCTTTTAAGAGTCCCCGGCATTGGAGTAAGAAGCGTCAACCGAATTCTTTATGCGAGAAGATGCGGCAAAATAGAGCTTTCCGCGCTTTCCTCGCTCGGCGTTGTAATGAAAAGAGCAAAATATTTCGTAACCGCCAAGGGCAAATACGACGAGGCGATAAAAATAACCTCACCCGATATTTTAGAAGGACTTCTTTCCGAAACGGTGAAATCAAAAATAAAACAGTGCGCGGGCCAAATTTCCATTTTTGAGCCCTCGTTTCGCTGTTAAGAGGTGATAAAATGGAAGCAAAACAAAATATAATGCTTCTTTACGATAAAAGCTTCTTAGGGCTTCTTTCGGCAATATGGTATGTTTTAGAACAAAAAATAAACCCCTCGGCAATTTCATTTAAGGAACAGCTTTTTCCTTTTTTCAAGGAGATATCAATTAAAACCGACGAGAAAAAAGCAACCCGACTTATAAACGCATTGGATAAACGCATTTTTTCCGGCATATCTTCCAAAATAAAGCTTATTTTTTTGTCCGATAGAGAAGATAAAGAGCTTTTAATTTTGGAATATATACGCTTCGGGCTTAAAAACGGGAAAAAAACCGAAAAAATGATAGCTTGCGAGCCTGTTTTAAGCGCCGAAAAAACAGTAAAATCGGTTTTAAACGAGGCACACAGAATAAAAGGATTTTTAAGATTTTCCGAGCATTCTGGTATTCTGGCGGCAGAATGTGAGCCAAACGCATCGGTCTTGCCGCTGGTTGCAAATCACTTTTCAAACCGTTATCATAAAGAACGCTTTATAATATACGATAAAAAACATGAAACGGTGTTAATAAGCGATGAAGGTAAAATAAGCTTTTTTGAAACCGAAAATTTTTCATTTCCCACGGCAAGCCCCGAGGAAAAGGCATACAGAATTCTTTGGAAAGAGTTTTACGATACCGTTTGCATTGAAGAACGAAAGAACGAAAAATGCCGCATAACGCATTTGCCAAAGCGTTTTTGGGGGAATTTAACCGAAATGTCGGAACAAAACACGGTAAAAGCATTGAAAGAAGGAGAAAAATAATAAATAATGTTAAAAAATCGGCAAAGAGAGGGAAGATAAATGAATAATTTTTACATTGAAAGAGAAAGCAAAGAAAAAGGCAAGATACGCTATTTTTTAACAGAACAGCGAAAATTCATTGAAGATTACGGCATGGCAAACGTCTACGGAGTGAGATGTATAGCCGAAACGGGCGAAAGGGCAGAAGTAAAGGACATTTCCTGCTCCGAAAAGGAAGCAATCAACTTTATATCGTTAATTGCTTGCCAAAAGGTAATGCCAAACGAACTTTTGTTCACGCTTAGCAGGGTAATTAAATAAAAAATTAAACCTCGAACATAATGCTTGTTCGAGGTTTTTTAAAAAAATAAAGAAAATTTAAGAAAAACATTGAAAAAAAGAGAAAAGAAAAGATATATAATAAAAAACAACCGAAAATTATTTCAAAATATTATAAAAAAAGAGTTGCAAAAAGCTGAAAAAAGAGTATAATATAATCAAAGGTCAAAGATAGTCAAAGTCAAAAAAAGAGGTGCCCAATGCGTTCGAGTGATATAATTTACGAATTTTTAAGAGAGCTTGCAATGTCGGAGGAGGGAGCAAAATTTCAGCGAAACGAGCTTGCCAACCGTTTTAACGTTGTTCCCAGCCAAATAAATTACGTTGTTTCCTCCCGTTTCACGCCCGAACAGGGTTACACCGTTGAAAGCGTAAGAGGCGGCGGCGGTTACATTCTTATTCGCCGAGTTTCAATGACAAACAGCGAAAAACTAATGCATATAATAAACTCTGTCGGAAGCTCAATCGACGGAAACACGGTTAGAATTTTTCTTTCCAATATGCTTTCTTCAGACCTAATCGGCGAAAAAGAGGCAAACGTAATGCAAGCAGCCGTTTCGGAAAGCTCGCTTTCGGGAATAATAAATCCCGATAAAGACAGAGTAAGAGCGAGAATATTCAAAAATATGCTTATATCATTGGCAAATTATAAATAAGAAAGGGAAATTATTATGAAATGTATGCACTGTAAAAAAAGAGAAGCAACCGTTTATTACAGCGAAATTATAAACGGAAGAGGATATGAAATAAACGTTTGCGAGGAATGCGCAAAGAAGCTTAATCTTAACGTTAAAATACCCGAATTTTCGGGTATGGGAACAAGCTGGGGAGGACTTTTTGAGCAAAATCCCTTTGCCGAGATGGTTGAAATGCTAAACCGTTTTGAACAAAGCTTTTTCCCCGAACTGTCGGTTAAAGAGGGAAGAAAGCTTTTTGAAAAAGCAGAAGAAAATAAAGAAAAAAAGGCCGTGGAGCCTAAAAATCAGCTGCAAATTTTACGTCGTGAGCTTAAAAAAGCGATTTCGGAGGAAAGATTTGAGGATGCAGCCGTTTTGCGAGATAAAATAAAGCTAATAGAGAAAAAAACGGCATAAATCGGCAATATTTTCGTTAAAAATCGGGTATAATTTTAAAAACCGACGAAGGCGGCTTCGTCGGTTTTTTTGAAAGGAATGATTAAATTGTTTGAAAATAATTTCACCGAAAAGGCGTCAAATGTATTTCGCTCGGCAGTTGAAAGTGCCAAGGAATTGGGGCACGCCTACGTTGGAAGCGAGCATATACTTTTGGGGCTTTTGAGAGAAAACGGCGGTCTTGCACACAACACGCTTTACGAAGCAAACGTAACCGTTGAGGACGTTATTGAGGTGATAAACGAAATTATAGGAACGGGAATTCCGTCGCTTGTAACAGCCCACGATTTAACACCGCGAGCAAAGAAAATAATAGAAACCGCCTGCGCCGTTTCAACAAGAATAAATTCGGGCTACGTAGGCACCGAGCACATTTTGCTGGCGCTTTTATCGGATGAAGATTCAAAGGCCTATGAAATTTTAATACGTCTTAACGTAGATACCGATGCCTTAACCGAAGCGGTTTACGACGCTATGGGAATAGAACTCAACAAAGCGTCGCATAACGGAAAAATGCCGGCGGCATCAGGCGAGGCCGATAAGCAAACCGCAGTTTTGGATAAATACGGAAGAGACTTAACCATGCTTGCAAAGTCAGGCAAATTAGACCCCGTAATAGGTAGAGAAAAAGAGCTTGAAAGAGTAATTCAAATTCTTTCGAGAAGAACGAAAAACAATCCCTGCTTAATAGGCGAGCCGGGCGTTGGCAAAACGGCAATAGCGGAATATCTTGCGGAAGAAATAGTTAAAGGAAACGTTCCCGAAACGCTCAAAAACAAAAGGGTTTTCACCTTAGATATAGCATCAATGCTTGCGGGTGCAAAATATCGAGGGGAGTTTGAAGAACGTTTTAAAAACGTAATAAACGAAGTAAAAAAAGCGGCAAACGTAATTCTTTTTATAGATGAATTTCACACCATAGTCGGCGCAGGGGCGGCAGAGGGTGCGGTGGATGCGGCAAACATATTAAAGCCGTTTTTGGCAAGAGGCGAGCTTCAGGTAATTGGAGCAACCACCATAAACGAATACCGCAAAAATATTGAAAAGGACGCCGCTCTCGAAAGAAGATTTCAGCCCGTAACGGTTGGAGAACCGAGCGAGGAAGACGCAATTTTAATCTTGCAGGGGCTTAAAGACCGCTACGAAGCGCACCACAAGGTAAAAATAACCGATGAAGCAATAAAAGAAGCGGTAATTTTATCGTCCCGATATATTCAAGACAGATTTCTCCCCGATAAAGCCATAGACCTCATGGACGAATCGGCATCGAGAGTAAGACTTTCCGAAAGCGAGCTTTCGCCCGAGGAACAAAATCTTGAAAAAGAGAGAAAACGGGTTATAATTGAGAAAGAAGCGGCGGTAAACAGTCAGGAATTTGAAAAAGCCGCAAAATTGAGGGACGAGGAAAAAGAACTTTCCAAAAAGTTAGATGAGCTTAAAAAAGCAAAAAACGGCGGTGAAAAATGCGTAACGGGCGCCGATATAGCGTTAACCGTTTCATCTCAAACGGGCATTCCCGTTTCGAAATTAAGCGAAACCGAAAGCGAAAGACTTTCCAAGCTTGAAGAAATAATTCATCAAAGAGTTATAGGTCAGGAAAAGGCCGTTTCTGCGGTTTGCCGCGCGGTAAGACGAGGCAGGGTGGGATTAAAAGACCCCAAAAGGCCCGTTGGCTCATTTCTGTTTTTAGGTCCCACGGGTGTTGGTAAAACAGAGCTTTCAAAGGCTTTGGCGGAAGCAATGTTCGGAAACGAAAAAGATATGATAAGGCTTGATATGTCGGAATATATGGAAAAACACACCGTTTCCAAGCTCATCGGCTCGCCTCCCGGTTATATAGGCTTTGATGACGGAGGCCAGCTTACCGAGAAGGTAAGAAGACGTCCTTATTCGGTAATTTTGTTTGATGAAATTGAAAAAGCGCATCCTGACGTCTTTAATATTTTACTCCAAATTTTAGACGACGGACAGTTAACCGATTCTCACGGAAGAAAAGTAGATTTTAAAAATACGGTAATAATAATGACCTCGAATACGGGAGCAAGAGTTATAACCGAGCCGAAAACCGTGGGATTTGCAAATTTAAGCGAAGAAAAAAGTTACGAGGATGCTCAAAAGAAAATAGAAGCGTCGGTTATGTCGGAGCTTAAAAAGGATTTCCGTCCCGAATTTTTAAATCGAATAGACGAAATTGTAATTTTCAGACAGTTAACCGAAAAAGACATTTTAAAAATTGCAAAAAATATGCTCAAAGAGGTAACTTTAAGGCTTAAAAATCTTCCGATTACCGTTGAATTCGCCGAAAGCGTTTGCGAAGCTGTTTCGAAAGCGGGATTCGATAAGGTTTACGGCGCAAGACCTTTAAGAAGAGCAATTCAAACCGAAATTGAAGACCTTGTTGCAGCAAAAATACTCTCGGGTGAAATAGTAAAAGAAAAGGAATATGAAATGATTTATGAGGAAACCGAGGGTAAGGGCGAATATAAATTTTCGGAAAAATAAAAAAAGTACGACTGATGAACAGTCGGACTTTTTTGCAAAATTATTTAATTTCAGTAATTGAGATTATTGTTTTTGTTGAAGAATATTCGGTGTATTTAACGGATAAAACGTCGCCCGATTTAATAAAGGCAAGACGTGAATCAAGCGAAACGGGAACAACCCAAATTTCACCGTTTGAATCGAGAATATAAGCTTTGCTTTCGCCGTTTATAACGGGGAATCTAACGTCGGAAACGGTAATGTCAGTTTCTTTTTCATCGGGAGTTGTAATATCCTCTCCGTCGAGCTTAGAGGCGTAATCCTGCTTTGCCTTTTCAACGGTTTCACCGGTGCCTACAATCTGGTAACGCTCAACGTCAACGAAGGCGTACATCTTAACAAGACCTGCGGCATCTTTGAGTGAAACGAAATAGGTAGGACGGTCTGAAACGTTAAGCAAAATGGGGAAAGTTGAGGAATATTTAAGATGCTGAACCTGACCTTCCGCCGAGCCCATTGCCGAATATTCCTCTGCGCCGGGAATCGAGTAGTAGCGGGTTTCCTTGGTTCTCATATTAACCAAAACGAAGCCGATATTCGATTCGTCGCCGGCAACGGAGGTCATTCCGGTATAAAGCCATACGTCGTTATCAATTGCAAGATAGTTATAGCCTCTGGTGGTTTCAATAACTCCCTGCTGACCGAAAATCGAGTTAAAGAAGCCGTTGCCGTATAATCCGTAGTAATTAAGCTGCTCAATAACGAGCGAAGAAATAAAAACTTGGTCAACCCATTCGGGAATTTCTTCAAGAGAGTAAAAGTTGCTTTCACCCGTTATGGCGTTTACCAAAACCGCGCCCTCAATGTCTTTGCCGCTCCAAATGCCTATACGGTAGGTAATGCAGGGAGCAATCCAGTAGGGAGTGCCGTTTTCGTCAATTTCAAATTCAAGCTGGTCGAAAATTTTGGTGGGATAGTTAAAACGGAGATAACGGTGAATATTTCTCATAAAATATTCGCCCTCGGAATATTTAATTCCTTCCTCCAAACGAACGAGGGTGGTTTCCTGAGTAACCATATCAACGGTTATATAGGCGGGAATACCCTTTTCCTGATTGTTAAACCACTTAAACAAATCGCCGTAAGCAAGAGTTGTAACACGGTAGGGTGAGTTTTTGTAGTTTATTTGTGTGTAGTCCTCGGTGATTTCGAACTGAGAAACGAGGTCGTTCATTTCACCGAGCTTTCTTTTGCCGAGACGAGATGCGGTATCTCTGTCAACAACGGGAATTGAAGACATATCAAGCTCGGCAACGTCCTCTGAGAAATTGCCGTCGGTAACCTTTAAAAGCCCGTGATAAGCCGATGCGTTAAACAAAGGAAGACCTGTAAAAAACGCCGCAACGTTAACAACAAGCCAAAGAGCGAGAGTAATTATAATGGCCTTAATGCCAATTGCAACGGTGCTTTTGGATTTTAAAATGCCCAAAGCGGATTTAGGGTCTTTAACGTCGAAATGCAATTCGTCGGAGAAACCGTTTTTGATTTTTTTAATAAGCGCGGCGCCGCAAAATATTATAACGGTGGCAACCACACAGAAAATAAGAAAACCCCAAAAATCAGGACTTCTTAAATTGATGGGAGGAAGCTCGAACCAAAAAGCAATAAAAATTACCAATGCCGAAATAAGAGCGGAAATGAGCTTGGATATAATTCCTTTTTTCATTTTTCAGTGTCCTTTCCAAATAACTTTAAAAACAGTATAGCAAAAAAGACGGTTTTAGTCAATGCGTTTAATATGCTTTAAAGCTTTAAAACCGCTTTTTAAATAACTTTTAACAGTGAATTCATAAATTATTCCATAAACCTATAAAAAAGTATTTGAAATTATTCGATTATTATGATAAAATTATATAATATAAATATAGATGAAGGAGAAAAAGCAAATGACGTCAAAAAGTAAAGGTAAATTCATATTGTTTTCAGTTTTAACGCTTGCCTTTGCGGCGTTTTCACCAATTATGCCTCTTTTTGCCCTCGTTGCAGGAGTAACCGGAGCAATAAACTGGTTTAACAGTGAGAAAAAAGCTTTTCCCTTGTTGATAATTTTAATTTCGTTTTCTTTGTTCGTAACGTCATCTTTTTTGCTTGGGCTTGATATTTACTATATAGCGCTCGTTGCAATTTTGTTTTTGGTGCCAATGGTTTTAATAGCCGTTTGCTATTCAAAGGGATTAACCTTTCAAGCCACCGTGCTTTTAACGGCAACCGTTTTGGGCGGATTTATAATAGGCATAATAATTCTTTACGTTTACCTTAAAGGCGGCGAAATTTCTCTTAAAGGCGCTGAAACGGCATTCGGCTGGCTTATAAACGAGTTTAACACGGTAGCCGACGCCGTTGTTAAGATGTATACCGATGCGGGCAGCCAAAATCTTGCCGATATGTATAAGCAATTCTTTGAAGAGTTTAGAGTGAGCGTAACGGAATATTACGTTCCTATGTTTTTGGGAATTATTTTAAATGCAACGCTTCTTTTCTCGGCTGTGGCGGCGCTTACGGTTAAAATCTTGGCTGATATTCCCAATAAAAAGAAAATAGGAATTTTCTCATCTTTCAGAACCGAGCGAATAGTTGCAATTTTAATGATTGCGGCCTACATAGCGGTAATGTTTTTAGATAACTCCGCATTAAGCTTAACGGTGAAAAACCTCGTGTTAATAGGAAATGCTTATTTTGCGGTTTCCGGCGCAGCTTATATTTCGTTCATACTTAATATGAGAAAAGCAAGCACGGGCAAAAAGTGCTTGGTTTACGGAATAATTTTAACGGTTTGCGTAATGCTTACGGGGCTTGACCTTCTTTCTGTTTTCGGAATAATGGAGGGAGTTATTCAAACGAGAGGCAAGTTTGAAAAGCTCGTAAGCAACTACGGATTTGATTCGGCAAAAGAAAACGCCTCCGACCTGTTGGAAAAAATAAAGAAAAAGGTTGAAAAAGAGCAGTCGGAAAAAAGCAAAAACGACGTTCCGTGGTATGAACGCGACGAATATAAAAATAACGGCGAAAACGAACAAAACGATAACGATAACGGCGATAAAGGAGAATAATTATGAAAGTTATTTTAACTCAAGACGTAAAGGCGCAGGGCAAAAAAGGCGACGTGGTAAACGTTTCCGACGGATATGCCAGAAACTTTCTTTTCCCCAAGGGCCTTGCAATAGAAGCCAATAATGCAAATATGTCTGAAAGAAACAGCAAGCAGGCGGCAATAGACCACAGAAAAGCCGAAGAAAAGGCGGCGGCGGTAAAGCTTAAGGAAACGATAGACGCAATAACCGTTACAATAACCGCAAAAGCAGGCGCAGGCGAAAGACTTTTCGGCTCGGTAACCTCAAAGGAAATTGCCGAATCGGTAAAAGAGCAGTTCAAAATAGAAATCGACAAGAAAAAAATAGTATTACCCGACCCCATTAAATCCTTCGGCACGGTAAACGTAACCGTTAAGCTTCATCCCGAGGTAACTGCAACGCTCAAGGTAAAGGTTCAAAAAGAAAACTGATAATTAAAGTTTTACCGAAAGGTAGGTTAGTCCTATGGACGAATTTTCGAGAAAAATGCCATCATCGGTTGAAGCGGAGCAATCCGTTTTGGGCTGTATGTTTATAAGCGACGAAAGTCTGCCCGTTGTTTTCAACAATCTCACGGCAGAGTGCTTTTTCGTGCCTGCACACAGAGAGATGTTTGAGGCAATGCAAAAAATCTTTGAATTTTCAAGAGGCGGTATAGACCCCGTAACTCTCATTGAAACACTTAAAGAAAACGGAAATTACGACGAAAACACGGGTAAGGAATATATCTTCAATCTTTCCAGAAGCGTGCCGTCCGCCCAGAATATTGAGAAATACTGTGAAATAGTAAAAAATAAATATATTTTGAGAAAGCTTATCGAGGAATGCGAATCCATTACCTCAATGTGTTACAGCGAAACCGAAGCGGCTGAAAACGTAATAGATTTGGCGGAGCAAAAAATATTCGATATAAGCGAATCGAAAAAAACGGGCGATATTAAAAAGCTTTCCGCCGCAATCACCGAAGAGATGGATAACCTCGGCAAGCTTGCTGCCGCAGAAGACAAATCGGCGCTTTTGGGCTTGCAAACGGGTTACGGCGAGCTCGATAAAATTGTCGACGGCTTCGGCAAGGGCGACCTTATAATTTTGGCGGCGCGTCCCGGTATTGGTAAAACAAGCTTTGCGCTTAACCTTATGAGAAACATAGCTCAAAAATCGCAAAAGAAATGCGTGCTTTTCTCGCTCGAAATGTCTAATTCGCAGCTTGCGCAAAGAATTATGGCAATGGAAGCGCTTGTAGACAGTAAAAAATTCAGAACGGGCAACCTTTCCGCAAAGGAATGGACGAAGCTCGCCGATGCGGCAGGTCTTTTATATAACTGCCCGATGTTCTTCGACGATAAGAGCGGTATAACAATATCTGAAATGAAGGCAAAGTTAAGAAGAGTTAAGGATTTGGGCTTTGTGGTTATAGACTACCTTCAGCTTTTGGGCTCAACCAAGCTTTCAGATAACCGCGTGCTTGAAATTTCAAGCTTCACACGAAACCTTAAAATAATGGCAAAGGACCTCGGCGTTCCGATTTTGGTGCTTTCGCAGTTAAACCGTGAATCTGAAAGAAGAAGCGGAAAGCCCATTCTTGCAGACCTTCGAGATTCAGGCTCAATTGAGCAGGATGCCGATATGGTAATGTTCTTGCACTATGAAAAGGATGATAAAGGAAACGTGGTGAATCCCAACGTCGTTACCTGCTCGGTTGCCAAAAACCGTCACGGTATGACGGGCGACGTTAAGCTTCAATTCATTAAAGAATTCACCAAATTCTCCGCAATAGATACGCAACATGAAGAATTTTAACGAAAAAGCAAGCGAAACCGTTTTAAAATACGGTATGCTTAAAGAAAATGATAAGGTTTTAATAGCTCTTTCGGGCGGGCCCGATTCGGTTTTCCTTTTTCATTTTCTCACCTCAATTCGAGAAAAGCTTTCGCTTTCGCTTTTTGCGGCTCACGTAAACCATAATCTTCGCGGTGAGGAATCAAATTCCGATGAAGCTTTTTGCCGTGAGCTTTGCGAAAAAAACGGAGTAACGCTTTTCGTTTTAAGTGCCGACGTTAAGGCTTACGCCGAAAAAACGGGCAAGAGCATTGAGGAAGCGGCAAGAGAAATAAGATATGAGTTTTTTAATAAAACGGCAAAGGAAAACGAAATCGATAAAATAGCCTTGGGACATAACGCCGACGATTCGGTTGAAACCTCGCTTTTCAATATGATAAGAGGCACGGGGCTTAAAGGCCTTAGAGGAATTTTACCCGTTAGAGAAAACTTAATAAGACCTTTAATTGAAATAAAGAAAAAAGATATTGAGGAATATCTTACCCAAAACAAAATATCTTATAAAATAGATAAAACCAATTTGGAAACCGATTACACGAGAAATAAAATAAGGCATAAAATTATTCCTTTAATTAAAGAAATAAACGAATCGTTTATCGAAACGGCAGAGCGCAATTCGCTGATTTTAACGCAAGATAACGATTTTTTGGAAGACTTCGCAAAAAAATCCAAAACCGATGACGTTTTCAAATTAAGCCAAATGCATCCCGCAATTTTTTCAAGAGTAATTTCGGAAAAAATTGAAAAGGAATGCGGCTTTGTTCCCGATTACAATATGCTTTCAAGGGTTAGCGCGCTTGTTAAGAAAAACAAAACGTCTGCCAAGGAACAGCTTAAAAACGGCTATATAATAAAGGCCGAATACGGCAAGCTCGTTATTAAAAGAGAAGAAGCGGCAAAAAGAGAAAAAACCGTTTTAATCGAGGGCAAAAACGGCGAATATTTTGTTAAAAAAGAAGCGGGAATTATAAATATTTACAATTCAATAATAAATATATCAATAAGTTGTGATAAAATAGAAGGCGACCTTTACCTGCGCTCTCGAGAGGTTGGCGACGTTTTTCTGAAAAACGGAATAAAAAAATCTTTAAAAAAACTGCTTATTGATAAGAAAATTCCCCAAGAGGAAAGAAACGGTCTTGCCATAATATCAGATAGCAAAAAGATATTTTTCGTTGAAAAAATAGGAAGCTCGGACCACTTAAATAAAGCGTGACGGAAAGGAAAAGAAATGGAAATGCAGCTTAATTTTACAAAAACACTTCTTAGTGAGCAAGAAATCAAAAAAAGAGTAAAGGAACTTGGCAAGCAAATAACCGAAGATTATAAAAATAAAAACCTCGTTGTATTATGCGTGCTTAAAGGAAGCATAATATTTACGGCAGACCTTGTAAGAGAAATTGAATTACCTTTAACCATAGAAACCATAAGAGCAAAAAGCTACGTCGGCACCCAAACCACTCAAAACGTTTTGCTTTCCGATTGCTTTACGGAATCGCTCGAGGGCAAGGATTTACTTATAATTGAGGATATTTTGGAAAGCGGCTATACCCTCTCTAAAATTAGAGATTCTTTGCAGACTAAAAATCCTTTAAGCGTTAAGCTTTGCACCCTTCTTTATAAAGAGGAATTGCGTAAAACCGATATAGTTCCCGATTACTACGGCTTTAAAATAGGCCCCGAATTCGTTGTGGGCTACGGTCTTGATTATAACGGTCAATACCGCAACCTTCCCCACATAGCAGTTCCCAACGACGACTAATAAATTAAGGAGAAATACCCCGAAATGAAAAAGAACGTAAGAACGGTAGTAATACTTATAGCTGCCTTCGTCGCAATTTTTTTAATAGTAAGCTGGCTCGGCTTGGGTGAAGCAAACAAAAAGCCCACCTACACCGAAATAGTAAACTATTTTAAAGAGGAAAAGGTTGACTCGGCAGTTTTAGACGCTTCAACCGGCGAGCTTAAAATAGTATTAAAAGAAGACGAAAAAGAAATAAAATTTAATGTTTGGAGCATTAGCGGATTTAAAGAGGATATTCAGGAATACGTAGATAAGGGCGGAGTAAATCTCGATATAATAGCTCCTACCGTATGGCCTGCATGGTTGGAATTTGTTCCCTACATTTTCCTCATTGGCGGTTTGGTTGTATTCGGCTTCTTTATGATGAACCAAATGAACGGCGGCGGTAAAAACGGCGCTATGTCGTTTGGCAAAAGCCGCGCAAAGCTTATCTCCGATGATAAGAAAAGGGTAACCTTTAAAGACGTTGCAGGCGCTGATGAAGAAAAGGAAGAGCTTGCCGAAATAGTTGAATTCTTGAAAAATCCCAAAAAATTCGTTGAACTCGGCGCAAGAATTCCCAAGGGCGTTTTGCTTGTAGGCGCACCCGGCACGGGTAAAACCCTTTTTGCCAAAGCAATTGCAGGCGAGGCAAAGGTGCCGTTCTTCTCAATTTCCGGCTCCGATTTCGTTGAGCTTTACGTCGGTGTCGGCGCATCGAGAGTAAGAGACCTTTTCGACCAAGCAAAGAAAAATACTCCCTGTATCGTATTCATAGATGAAATAGACGCCGTGGGCAGACAAAGAGGTGCAGGCCTTGGCGGCGGACACGACGAAAGAGAACAAACCTTGAACCAGCTCCTCGTTGAAATGGACGGATTCGGTGTAAACGAGGGCGTTATAATCATTGCGGCAACAAACCGTCCCGACGTTTTGGACAGCGCGCTTTTACGTCCCGGAAGATTTGACCGTCAGATAACCATAAACGTTCCCGATATAATCGGCAGAGAGGCAATTTTAAACGTCCATGCCAAAGGAAAGCCCTTGGCAGATGAGGTAAACCTCAACACCATTGCAAAGGAAACCGTTGGCTTCACGGGCGCCGAACTTGAAAATATTCTTAACGAGGCGGCTCTTTACGCTGCACGTCGCAAAAAGAAAAAAATTGATATGAAAGACATTGAAGACGCCATTATGAAGGTTTGTGTGGGCGTTGAGAAAAAGACCAGAGTGGTTTCCGAAAAAGAGCGCAAGCTCACCGCATTCCACGAGGCAGGCCACGCAATCGTTACAAAATGTCAGACAATGCTCGACCCCGTTCATCAAATTTCAATTGTCCCCAGAGGCAGAGCGGGCGGCTACACGTTAAGTCTTCCCTTGGAAGATAAGAGCTATATGAGCAGAACCGAAATGATTGAGGAAATTTGTTCGCTTCTCGGCGGTAGAGTTGCAGAAAAAATTGCTCTCGACGATATTTCAACCGGCGCATCAAACGACCTCGAAAGAGCAACCGCCATCGCTAAAAAGATGGTTACAAAATACGGTATGTCCGATTCTCTCGGCCCCGTAGTTTACGGCTCAGAGCACGAGGAAGTCTTCCTTGGAAGAGATTTCACAACTCAGCGTAACTTCTCGGAGGAAACCGCTTCGATGATAGACAGAGAGGTTAAGAAAATTCTTGAGGAATGCTTTGAAAAGGCAAAGAAAAACCTCGAAGATAATTTCGATAAGCTCAATGCCGTTGCAAACGCGCTTTTGGAAAGAGAAAAGCTTTCGGGCGAGGAATTTGAAAAGCTTATGAATAACGAGGAGCTTCCTCCTTTGAAAAAGGAAGAACCCGAGGAAACTAAAGCTGAAGAAACGCCCAAAGCAGAAACCGATATTACCGAAACGGTAGAAAATATTCAAGAAAAAACAGAAGAATAAAAAAATAAAAATCCCCGAAATTTTCGGGGATTTTTCCTTTTAATAATGTATAAAATATATAATATAAAATAAAACTTTTAATATAAGAAAAATTTTTCAAGAAAACACTTGATATTTAAAACAATTTGTGATATTATATTTAGCAGAAATCGCGGAGTGGAGCAGTTCGGCAGCTCGTCGGGCTCATAACCCGAAGGTCGTTGGTTCAAATCCAGCCTCCGCAACCAAAAACCTTCTCGAACGCAGTTCGGGAAGGTTTTACTTTTTCACTTTTTACTCTTCACTCTTCACTAATCTCTGCAAGGGAATTTTTTTGGAGGTAATAAGTAATAGTGAATAGTGAAAAAGTTTCTGCAAGGCTTTGCCTTGCACTTTTTACCTTTAGGAAGTATAATAAGTTTAAGAGGTGAAAAAATGAAAAAAACCTATGTGACATCTATGCCGAATCATATCGGTGCCTTTTTAAAAGCGAGCAAATGCTTTTCCTCGTTAGGTGTAAATATCACCCGTGTCAGTTATAACAAAGCAGTTGATTCTCACACTCTTTTTATTGATGCGGAAGGAACAAGCGAACAACTAAAAAAAGCGGATATTGAACTTGAAAAAATCGGATATCTGCAAAGCAATGTCGACAAAAGCAGTATCGTTTTAATTGAGTTTTGTCTTAGGGATGTTCCGGGCAGTGTAACGGATATTTTGATTTTGATAAATGACTTCAATTTCAATATATCCTATATCAGTTCGCAGGAGAACGGAACGGATTATCAGCTGTTTAAAATGGGGCTTTACGTTGATGACACCGATAAAATTACCGATTTTTTGAAGGAAGCCGAAAAGCTGTGCAAGGTTCGCATCATCGATTATAACAGTTCCGAAAAAGTTTACGATAACAGTATTTTTTATAACACCTACGTTTTGGGACTTTCTCAAACGATGGGACTTTCCGAAGATATTAGCCGCGAACTGTTGGTTCATGTTAATCTTGCAATGCAAACGCTTGACGAGCAAGGACTTTCACCGTACAGAACGTTTGATAGTATAAGTAAATTCGCCGAACTCCTCGGCGCATCAAGAGGTAAAGCCTTTTCACCGAGAATAAGCACCCATAGGGTGACGGAAAATACAGAAATTATCTTAATTGAACCACCGTGCGGCAGTAACACCATGATTATTAAGAGTAATGAAAAGATTCTGTTTGTAGACAGTGGATATGCCTGCTATAAGGAAGAAATGCTTGCGGTTTTTGCCAAAGTGATTCCTGATTTTAATGCAATAAAGAAAACCATCCTTGTAACCCATGCGGATGTGGACCATTGCGGTCTTCTGCCTGTATTTGACCAAATTATTGCCACTCACAAAACAGCGGATTGCTTAAGAAATGAGTATCTTGGAAATGACGGGTTCCGCGAAAAAAATCCCCTTCACAAGCCTTATATCAACATTTGTAAGATTCTTACTTCCTACAAGCCTGTCAGCCCTGAAAAAATCATCACTTTATGGAACGATAATGAGCATTTGACTGAACCCTTGACGCAAATAGGATTTTTTGATTTTGAAGAGCTTCATTTTGAGGTTTATGAAGGAAAGGGCGGGCATTTGCCGGGGGAGGTCGTACTTATTGATTATTCAAATCACATTGCAATTACCGGTGATATTTACATCAACGTGCACGGCTTAACCACCGAACAGGTAGAATACAACCAATACGCGCCGATTCTGATGACGTCTGTGGATACGAACCCGAAGCTTTGCGCCGAGGAAAGAAAAGCAATCATGCAACGCCTCGGCATTGGAAATTGGCAGATATTCGGTGCACACGGCTTTAAAAAGGATTATTCAGTGAATGCTTGATTTTTATGAACGAAAATATCTTTTTTGGTGCAACTTGCCAACAATGCGAACCGATTTAGATATCGGTTCGAAAAACACCGAAACCACAGCGGCTTCGGGGTTTTTCTTTGCATTTTGAAAAGGTCAAATTTTGAAGATATCCTACACGCAAAACGGCTTTCGGGGAGGACTTGAACTAAAACTTCAAATAAAAAGGATGAAGATATTACAATGCTTTGTGGTATCTTCTCTTTTAATTTTATTTTATACCTTTAAAGATACAAAACTTTATAAATTACTCTTGACAAAATATTGTTTTTGCATTATAATAGTATCACAAACAAACGAAAGGGGTATGAAATTTGAAAACACGATTAATTAGAAAGGAAAGCGCATTATTATTGCTATTAGATAATGGCAAACTTCTTTATGTTGAAAAAAAGAAACTATCAAACTATCTCTTCCATCATAAGGCCTTTCTTAAAAACAATCCTAATCATTTAAATTTTGAAATTACTGGCAAGTGGGACGATGAATATGATGAGATGACTGAGTATCCAGGAGACACTATTGCTTATACAAATAACAAAGGACACCTTGTTATTGTAGAAATTTCTCCTTTTGAAGAATGTTTAAATAACAAAAAAGATACATCAGATGAAAAGCTGTTTGTAACAGTCAAAGAATACGCCGACGAATACGGAAAATCTAAAGAACAAGTAAAAGTGTTTTGTAGGAATGGTAGAATTGCCGGGGCAAAAAAAATTGGCAGGGATTGGATGATTCCTAAAGATGCACCATATCCAACGGATCGAAGAATTAAAACAGGCTCAACTATAAAAAGTGGTGAAGTGTTATGATGGACAATTATATGGATCTTTTGTACAGAAGAACAGATTCGCCAGACTATACACCTATTATTAATTTTCGCATAAGAAAAGACCTGCTTGAACAAATTAACATACAGGTAGGTGTGTCCAACAAAGATTTAAGTGATGTAATAAATGAATTATTAGAAAAAGCTTTAAAAATTGATTAAAACAAAGATATCTTTTTCGGCACCTCTTGCCAACAATGCGAACCGATTTAGATATCGGTTCGGAAAACCCCGAAACCATAACGGTTTCGGGGTTTTGTTATGTCATTTTTCAAGGTGGAATTCAAAAGATATTATCCAAATTATAAAATACGCAATTATGGAATTTCGGTGTATGAAAATCATTGGACATCTAAGTGAAGAGCTGATGAAGCAGACGGAAGATTGGTAATTTGCTGTTACTTTTTTGTGTTTTTCGCTAAAACCATTGAAAGAAACTGAATTTTGTGCTATAATGAATTAGCTATATTTATTATTTGATTCCGTTTAGTTTAGGAGGTAATATATGTTCAAACGCTGTGTTCTGTTTATAACTGCTTTAATTATGGTAGTTAGTCTGGTTGCTTGCCAAAAAGCTCCGGTAACCAATTTCACGCCAACGGATATTGGCGATGGGGTGGTTATCTACCAAGCTGATTCTGCATTTGAGGAAGGCACTAAGGTAACCGCCGAGGTCTTGACCGCAGGATCGGTTTATGAACGTGCACAAAATGCGGTTCAAGAAGAGGCCGTTCAGTTTGCCGTGTTTGAGATTACCGCAGCGAAGAATAACGCTGCAGTTCAACCTAACGGCTCTGTGAAGGTTGAGTTTTCTATCCCGGACGGCTATAGCAACAATCTCGTCCTCTACTATGTATCCGAAAGTGGAGATAAGGAATTGCTGCAAACGACTGTAGATTCCGCTAAGAAAGTGGTTTCTGCAGAGCTTAGTCATTTTAGTACGTATGTGTTGGTGGATTTGGGCGAGCAGGCAGAGGCTCCCCATGACCATTCGTTTGGTGAATGGAAGTATGCATCTGATTCTCATTGGAAAGAATGCAGATGCGGACAAAAGGATAGCACTGCCTCCCACAGTTTTGGAGAATGGACAGTAACAAAAGAGGTTACCGAAACCGAGGACGGCAGCAAATTCCGCACTTGCTCTGTCTGCGGCTACAGTGAATCCCAAATCATACCTGCGCTTTCCCATACGCACACCTTTGATAGATGGAAGAGTGATTCCGACTTGCACTGGAAGGAATGTGGCTGCGGTCAAAAGGACACCGCCGCTTCCCACAACTTTGGGGACTGGATGGTAACGAAAGAGGCCACTGCCACCGCAGAGGGTAGCAAATCCCGCACTTGCGTTGAGTGCGGCTATCAGGAAACTGCCACCATTCCGATGGTTACACCACACAACCATACCTTCGGCGAGTGGAAGAAAAATTCCACATCTCATTGGAAGGAATGCAGCTGCGGCCAAAAGGACAGCAACGCTTCCCACAGCTTTGGGGATTGGACCGTGACGAAAGAGGCCTCCACCTCCGCAGAAGGCAGCAGATACCGCACCTGCTCTGTGTGCAGCTATAAGCAGACAGAGACCATACCTGTGCTTCCCCATACCCATACTTTCAGCAGGACCTCCGCAGGTCTGAAGAAGGGCAAATGCGATATTTGCGGAAAGGCTATGCCCATCTACAATTTAGGTGGTGAAATTTACGACAAACCCGGCGAGAACCTTTGGCTTGTTGTCAACGAAAAAGGCTCTTATGATTGGTACTATGAGGCGGATGTAAATGCAACCGTTGAAGATTACTGCAATGCTGAATTTGCAAACAACTACTCCAGCTACCGCTATCCCGTCATGGATTTCCAGGTATTTGACGGAGTGGCCAATCACCGCTATGTGCTGATGTTCTACATTGAAAACGGCGAACTGAAGCATATCATTCCCACGGATCCCAATTGGGACGGAGTGATTCCGGACAATGTGGTCGATCCCAAGGAAATATTCTGCAGCGACGGTGAATTACGCAGCACCTATGAGGCAACCGTGTGGTCCGGCTATGTCATCGACAAGGGTACGACCACCCTGGGCGGTAAGACGGAGGAGTATACCGTAACGCTTAAGATGCATACTCCTCGCTCCAAGAGTTTTTGGGAGATAAACCGGAGCGGTCCCACCTTCTACACCTACTACACGACCAGCTATTCCGCTCCTTTCCAAAAACTGGAGAACAACTCCTCTGCTTTGCAAAATACCGTCAAGTATAACGCAAGTGGTGACTATTACACCGTTTCTGCTTACACGGAAAAATACTATCAGGCACCGGATGTTTACGATCTTTACTACTATCAGAATAGCGGCCTGTTGTCCACGATGACAAGCGGCTACAGTCCGAAGTATTATCTGTATTCGGATATGACCTGCGAAAAAATCAATTCCACAAGTGCACCTCTTTCGAAGGAAATCTATCAGGGTTTGCCCTATGGGCTCGAGTTTACCTTGATGTCCGACAATCCCAATGAGGTGGTGACCTATAAATTTGTGGTCGACCATCCCGAGTTCCGTAATGTTACCGAAATCTACAAAACGGTCTATACAAAGCATGAACTCTATCTGGTAAAGAGTGGTTCCTCCGGTGGATATGTTTTGACTGACGTTAAACCCTCTTAAGCAGGTATGTAATGGTCTGAATAATCCTGCTTGTCTTTATGCAGGATTGATAATAAAGTGCATTATATGTTTTCAAAATCACACGCTATAGAGTATGTTATTATCTCTTTAAAACTTGCTTGGTTTAAAAAATATTATCTAAAGCAATTTACAGAGGTGATAGGCGATGAAAATATTTGTAAAGTAGGGCAAAACTAAGACTGTTAATTCAGGTGTTGAATATAACGTTGCAGGCGAACAATACCGCATAACTCTGTGCTTTGGAGATTATGCTTTAACAAGAGTTGGTTAATGTACAATAAATTAAACTCCCGAAATTCGTAATGAATTTCGGGAGTTTTACGTTTAAAAATCCCTTTAAAAATCTCCACCTTATTTTTCAGCATAAAATTTTTTAAAAAGGAGATTTTATGAGAAACTAACCGAATATTGTATGGAAAATCATTAAAGTATATGATATAATTATTTTAATGAAATTTGGTTTAAGGGGTGTTAAAATTGAAAAAAGCCATGAATTTCATATCGGTAATTTCTGTGTTGCTTACAGTGTTTAGCATAGCGTTATATTGCTTTTCGGAACTCAATATTGCAAAAACGCTTGCTATAACGTTTGGAACTATATCATATCATTTTTTAATTAGGCTTGCCGTTGGTTATATTTTTGATAAAGCTATGAAAAATAAAGCAGATTATTTTCGAAAATGGTATCGGTGTAGCCCTTTGGAAATTAAAATATACAATCTTATAGGCGTAAAACGTTGGAAAAGTAAAATGCCATCATATAATGCAGATTATTTTAATCCCAAAAAGAAAAGCTGGGACGAAATAGCTCAAGCTATGTGTCAAGCCGAGCTGGTGCACGAGATAAACGTTATATTAAGCTTCATTCCTATTTTGTTTTCTTGTTGGTTTGGAGAATTGTTGGTTTTTGTTATTACCTCTGTATTCGCCGCACTGTTTGATACTCTTTTTGTTGCTATGCAAAGGTATAATCGCCAAAGAATTATAAAGCTTATAAATAAAAAATAACAAGCCCGATGTTATGCGCCGTCATAACTTGCCAAGCCTGCACCGATAAGTGCGGGCTTTGTTATCTTCAAAACTTGAAAAAGAAAAAGCTGTGTGATATAATATTAAAAAACCAAACGGAGAAAAAAATGAAAAGCACAATAAGAAAAATGATATATGAAGATAAACCGCAGGTTTTGGAAATGATGCGTGTTTTTTATGCGTCCCCTGCCTTAATTACAAACGGCTCGGAAGAAATCTTTTTAAAAGATATAGAAAACTGCGTAAACGAGAATCCATATCTTGAGGGATTTGTTATTGAAGATTCAAATGGAATACAAGGCTACGCTATGGTTGCCAAAAGCTTTTCAACCGAGTTCGGCAAACCGTGCATTTGGATTGAAGATATTTATTTAAAGCAAGAGCATAGGGGAAAAGGTCTTGGGAAAAAGCTTTTGGAATTTATAACGGAAAAATATCAAAATTGCATTTTCCGTTTGGAAGCCGAAAAAGAAAACGAAAACGCCATTAAGCTTTATGAAAAGCTCGGTTTTTCTCCGTTACCTTATTACGAAATGAAAAAGTAATTTAATATATAAAAAAGAAAGCGGCAGCCAAAAGGTTGCCGCTTTTAATTTAGATTTACCTCAATTTCATTGATTTAGATATCATTTAATATTAATTATCTCAACCTAAAACTCAAATTCCAAGCTCTTTAAGCATGGCGCTCATCTTGCTTTCCGATGAAGCGCTTATATTTTTATGAAGCTCAAGCTCTTTTTTTGCTCTTTTTCTTCTTTCGGGAGAAAGGTAAGAGAAAATATTCACAACCCACATTAAAGGGAGTAAAATTTTATGTTTTTGCAAAATTACGTATTTATATTTTAAGGAATTATAAGGTACGAAAATTCTGGAAAGAAGATAGCTTAATTTTCCGCCTTTAACGTTATTTTCAACGTTAATGCGGTTTTCCTTGGTGCCGTAGCTGCCGCCCTTCAAAACGAAGGCTTCAACCAAATCTACGGTTTCACAAGAAGGTTTAGAGCTAAACCAAACGTCGGTGCATTTTAAAGCGGTGTTATAAAAGGCTTCGGTTTGACTTTCCTTTAATAAAGCGTGAAGCTTTTCGTAATCGTATTTTAAATGCTTTTCAATGAAAAACAAATCAATAAAGGCTCTAATTCCGCAACCGCCTCTTAAAAAGTGGTTAACCATGTGAGCAACGTGATGGAAAATATAAAATTCGGGTTCTTCAAGCTTATAATATTGTCCGTTTTCGGTGTTGATGGTATAATTCCAAACCTCAACAAGAAGCTTATCGAGGTTTTCGCGCTTTTCTTTAAGATTATAGTGAAGCTCCAATAAAACACCGTTTGGCGAAAAAAGGGAAACGTCGTGATAATCAACGGTATCGTTTGCTTTGTAATTAAGCTCCGAAACGATGAGCGAAATTGCTCTTTTAAGCTCGTGCTCGTGAACCAAGATATCAATATCACAGCTTGTTCTCATATATGGTTCGGGATAATATTTTCTTAAAACCGCACCTTTTAGAGGAATAAACTCCACGGCGTTTTTTTCAAAAAGCTCGCAAATTTTTTGTAGCTCTTGCTCAAGCTTCAAATATCTGCCCAAAGCGTTAAGCTGCTGCTTTTGATATTTTTTTGTAATTTCGGCATTTTGTGGCAAAAGTCCGTTTTTAAATAAAACGTCGGAAACAATTTGCAAAACGTCGTGCATTTTGGCAATTTTAAAAAGTTTTTCAATTACCTCGTCGGTAAAATGAGGCTTTAAATCTTCTTCAATTTCGGTTTGATTAACAAAAGCACGAATAACAGCCAAAAAAAGCTTTGAAACAGAAATCATAAATTCATCTCAATTACAGTTAGTTTTTTCTCCACACCATTTTATTTACAATTCCGGTGTAAGACTGAATAATTTTAACAACCTTTGAAGAAACGTTTTCTTCAACGTAGGTGGGAACGGGAATACCGTAATCACCGTTTTCATTCATAGAAACGGCAGTTTCAACGGCTTGAATTAAACCGTCGCCCTCAATGCCCGCAAGCACGAAGCAAGCCTTATCAAGCGCTTCGGGACGCTCGGTTGAGGTTCTGATGCAAACGGCGGGGAAGGGGTTGCCCACGCTTGTAAAGAAGCTCGATTCCTCAGGGAGAGTGCCGCTGTCGGAAATAACTGCAAAGGCATTCATTTGAAGATTGTTATAATCGTGGAAACCGAGAGGCTCGTGGCGAATAACGCGCTTATCGAGCTTAAAGCCGCTTTCGTCCAAACGTTTTTTGCTTCTGGGATGGCAGGAATACAAGATGGGCATATCGTATTTTTCTGCAATTTTGTTTATTCCGTTAAAAAGCGAAAGGAAATTCTTTTCGGTATCTATATTTTCTTCTCTGTGAGCCGAAAGAAGAATATATTTTTTAGGCTCTAAACTCAAACGTGAAAGAATATCAGATGCCTTAATATCTTCAAGATTTTGGTGCAAAACCTCTGCCATGGGCGAGCCTGTAACGTAGGTTCTTTCCTTGGGAAGACCGCACTCGTGAAGATAGCGGCGCGCGTGCTCGGAATAGGCGAGGTTAACGTCGGAAATAATATCAACGATACGGCGGTTTGTTTCCTCGGGCAAGCATTCGTCTTTGCAACGGTTGCCCGCTTCCATGTGGAAAATCGGAATATGAAGTCTTTTTGCCGAAATAGCGGAAAGGCAGGAGTTTGTGTCGCCGAGGATTAAAAGGGCGTCGGGCTTTATTTGGCTCATAAGCTTGTAAGAACAGTTAATAATGTTGCCGACTGTTGCGCCAAGGTCGTCGCCGACTGCATCCATATAAACCTCGGGATTATCAAGCTTTAAATCCTTAAAGAAAACGCCGTTTAAGTTGTAGTCGTAGTTTTGCCCCGTGTGTGCCAAAATGCAATCGAAATATTTGCGGCACTTGTTTATTACCGCGGCAAGACGGATTATTTCGGGACGAGTACCCACGATAATTAAAAGCTTGAGCTTTCCGTTATTTTGAAATTTTACCTCTGAATAATCTGTTTTAATCATTTTTAACCACCTCAAAAAAAGTATCGGGACGGTTTGCGTCAAATTGCTCGTTTGCCCACATAACCGTTATTAAATCGTTTGTTTTTGAAAGATTGGTAATGCTGTGAGTATAGCCGGGGAGCATATAAACCGCCTCGGGCTTATCACCTGAAACCTTGAATTCCAAAACTTCGTTAGTTCCTATTTTTCGTTGCTCAATTAAAGCCTCGCCCGAAACAACGGTAAAGATTTCCCATTTCGAGTTATGCCAGTGCATACCTTTTGTTACACCGGGCTTTGTAACGTTAACCGAAATCTGACCGCAAGCCTTGGTTTTAACAAGCTCGGTAAACGAGCCGCGCTCGTCGACGTTTGTTTTTAATAAAACGCTGCATTTTTCATAAGGCAAATAAGAAAGATAGGTTGAATAAAGCTTTTTTGCAAAGCTGTTTTCGGGAATTTCGGGAATTAAAAGCGATTGAGGCTGATTTTTAAAATCATCTAAAAGAGAAGCAATTTCACCTAAATTTACTCGGTGAGTAATGGGGACAAAGCAAAAACTTCCGTTTTCTTTAAAAACGGCGTTAAGCCCCTCAAATTCACAACGGGTTTCTTTTCCCGAAAGAGCGGCTAACATTTCGTTAACTAAATCGTCAATATAAACAAGCTCAAGCTCAATATCGGGATTATCAATGCGAATGGGCAAACCGTTTGCCGTATTATAACAAAAGGTTGCAACGGCGCTGTTGTAATTTGGTCTGCACCATTTTCCGAAAAGGTTTGGAAAACGGTAAACAAGCACCTTTGCGCCCGTTTCGGCAGCATATTCAAAGAATAAATCCTCTCCTGCCTTTTTGCTTTTGCCGTAATCGCCGTTATATCTGCCTATAAGGGTTGCCTGAATTGAGGAGGAAAGCATAACGGGGCAGGCGTTATTATATTTTTTAAGCGTTTTTAAAAGTTCTTCGGCAAAACCGAAATTACCTTTAATAAAGTCGTCGTTGTTTTCGGGACGGTTAACACCCGCAAGATTAAAGACGAAATCGGCTTTCTTACAAGCGGCTTCAAGAAGCTCACGCTCGGAATCAATATCAAAAAGCCAAAGGTTATCTATAATGATTTCGGGATGCGTTTTATCCTTACCGTCTTTAATATTTTTAAGCGCGGCGGCCAAGTTTTTGCCAACGAAGCCTTTGGCGCCTGTTATTAAAATATTCATATTAAACTCCAATCACGGATTTTTAACTCTAATGAATAAATTATTTTTTCCAATTCTCCAATTCTTCTCTTACGTAGGCAAGAGAAAGGAGCTTTTCTTTAACGTCTTCAACGCCGAGAAGCTCAGTGTTGTTTGAGTTAAACTCGGTTAAGGTATTTCTTTCGGTATTACCCTCTTTGAAATATTTATCGTAATTCAAGCCTCTTGAATCGCAGGGGACACGGTAGAATTTGCCCATATCGGTTGCGTTTGAGCATTCCTCGTTTGTCAAAAGAGTTTCATACATCTTCTCACCGTGGCGAATGCCTATAACCTTAATTTCATTGTTGGGTGCAAATAAATCGGTAACTGCCTTGGCAAGAGTTTCAATTGTGCAGGCAGGGGCTTTCTGAACTAAAATATCACCCGATTTTCCGTGTTCAAAGGCAAATAAAACCAAATCAACGGCTTCGTCAAGCGACATTATAAAGCGAGTCATTGAGGGCTCGGTTATGGTAATGCTTTTGCCTGATTTAATTTGGTCAATCCAAAGCGGAATAACGGAGCCGCGGCTGCACATAACGTTACCGTAGCGAGTGCAGCAAATTTTAGTTTTTTCGGGAGCAACAGTGCGCGATTTCGCAACTATAACCTTTTCCATCATTGCCTTTGAGGTGCCCATTGCGTTAACGGGGTAAGCCGCCTTATCGGTTGAAAGACAAACTATATTTGAAACGCCTGCCTCAATAGCGGCAGTAAGCACGTTATCGGTGCCGAGCACGTTGGTTTTAACTGCTTCAACGGGGAAAAACTCGCAGGAGGGAACCTGCTTTAATGCGGCGGCGTGGAAAATATAATCCACCCCGTGCATAGCGTTTCTTACAGATGCAATATCACGCACGTCGCCGATGTAAAATTTAATTTTATCGGCAACCTCGGGCATTTTAGCCTGAAATTCGTGGCGCATATCGTCTTGCTTTTTTTCATCTCTCGAAAAAATTCTGATTTCACCGATATCGGTTCTCAAAAAGCGGTTAAGCACGGCGTTTCCGAAAGAGCCCGTGCCACCTGTTATTAAAAGAGTTTTGTTTTTAAACATCGTTTTTCCTCCGCTATTTTAAAAATTTCTATCAATAAATATATTTTTTGCCGATTTTAATGCTTTTGTTTCACCGTTTGAAATATTATCGCAAAGCATAAGATTGTGATTAAAAATTTCATCTGCCACCAAAATCTTTTCGGGAGAAAGAATTAAGTAGCCGCATTTTTTATAAAAATCAACCAGCTTTTCTTTGCAAAGAAGACAAAGCGCTTTGTTTTTTTCTTTGGCAATCTTAAATGCCTTTTCCATAATAAGAAGGCCAAGCCCCTTGCCCTGATAATTTTTATCAACGCAAAGACAGCTGATTCCGAGCGCATCGGCATTTTTCCCGTCGAAAGTAACTTTAAGGTCGGCAAGAGCAAGGTAGCCTGCCGTAAAGCCGTTATCGTCAAGAATAACGTGAAGGTCGTTTTCGTTGTAGCTTTTCAAAATCCAATCCACTTGCGACGAAACGGGGTGCGGCCAATGTTGTGCCTTTAACGCCCCAATATCGTTTAAATGCTTTTCGGTTAAAGCGTTATTTGAAATTAAAACAAAATCCATATATCATTCTCCGTCCATCCACCAGCCGCAAGGAAGAGCAACGAAATGAGAATAAAAATCGTTCGTTCCCGCTAAAACGGGGCTTTCGCCAAAAATACTGTATATGTTATTGTTTATGTGCACGCCCGAGGCGTAATAGCCTTTTTCTCTGAATTCCAAAATGGTTTTACGCTTATCTTTTGCAAGAATTCCGAAAACCCAGTAATTAGGATTTTGAAAATCCTTCGTAACGGGGGTTAATTCCGGCTCGGAAGATAGCTTTTTAAACCAAACCTCAGCTCTTTTGCGCTGCGCGTCAAGAATTGAATCGACGTTATCCATCTGACAGCTTCCGATATAGCCGTTTACGTTGCTCATCGTGGCGCTGTAACCGATTAGATTAATGTCGCAATCGGCGCTTATTTCACCTATGGAATCTCTGAAAATGCTTCTGTCAATACCGCAGTCGCGGATTAAAAGACTTTTCTTGTAAAGCTCCTCATTTTTAAATATAACAATTCCGCCGTCTATAACGTTTGGAATTCTAACTGCGGTAAGAGAGAAAACCGTAACGTCGGTGGCAAGTGAACCAAGCTTTTTCCCCTTATATTCACTGCCGAAGGCCTCAATGCAGTCATCAATAACGGGAATGCCGTGTTCTTTGGCAATTTGGTTTATTTCGTCGATATAACCCGGATAACCGCAAAAATGGTTATGAATAACGGCTTTCGTTTTGGGAGTTATTCTTTCACGCACGCTTTCGGGTGAGAGAGTGCCCGTTTTGTTATCGACGTCTGCCCATCTTATTTTTAGTCCCGACGAAAGATAAGGCTGAGTTGAAGCAAGACAAGCCATGGGAGATGCCAAAACCTCGTCGCCGAAGGTAAGCCCCAAGGTTGTTATGGCAACCGAAATTGCGGTGTTAAACGAGTTTGTAACAATGAGATATTCAACACCGAAATATTTTTTCAGCTTTTCTTCAAATTCCTTGGTGTAAGCCCCGTAAGCCAACTGACCTGAATGTAAAATATCGTTTAGCTTGGGTAATTCGGGCATATACGGCTTATAAAGCGGTATAATTCCCACGGTTACCACCCCTTTTTAATAGTATCGGTAATAAGCTCTCTGTCTTCGTCGGTTACCCACCGGCCGCAAGGAATATGAACGAAAGAGTTACAAAAAGAATCTAATTCGGGCAAATCGCATTTAGAAGCGGCAAAAACGCTGTGAGTATCGCTTCTGTGATGCAGAGGAGAAGCGATAACGCCAACCTCTTCCATCTTTTTAATAAAATCGTCGCGGTTTTCAACCTTCATTGTGTAAAGCCAATACGAAGGCGAAGTATTGTCGTAATATTTAAGAAGAGTAACACCGGGAACGTTTTTAAGAGCGTTATCAAAATATTTTCCGTTAGCAACGTGTCTGTCGATGGTTTCTTTAAGATGAGCAAGCTGAACGCTTCCTATCGTTGCGGTAACGTTATTCATTCCGTATTTATATCCTGCACGGGTAATATCGTTTTGCAATCTCGGGACCTTTTTATCAAGGCCGAACCATCTTAACTTTCTTGCGGCAACGTAATCCTCTTCATTTGTTAAAGAAAGAGCGCCGCCGTCAACCGTTGTAAAATGCTTAATGGCTTGAAAAGAGAAGGCGGTAAATCTCGAATTTGAGCCAATAGGCTTTCCGTTATATTCGGCGCCGAGTGCGTGAGCGGTATCTTCAATAATCGGAATATTGTATTTTTTCGAAATGGCGTTAAATTTATCCATATCGCAAACCATACCGGCGTAATGCACGAGCATAATAGCCTTGGTTTTTTCGGTTATTTTCGCTTCAACGCTTTCGGGCGATAAAAGCCCCGTTTCACCGTCGATATCTGCCCAAACTATTTTTGCGCCTGTAAGAGCAATGGTGGTATTGGTAGGCTCGGCGGTAAGAGCCGTGCTTATAACCTCATCACCGGGACCTACGTTTAATAAAAGCAAAGCAATATGAAGCGCCGCAGTTCCCGAATTGAGAGCAAGCGTTAACGGATTTTTAATGTAAGAGCCAAACTGTTCTTCAAAATCGTAAACCGCCTGACCTTCGGCAATATAGCCGCTGTAAAGAATTTTCTCAATTGCGGGCATCATTTCTTCGGGCGGAGCAATGTGTGTTTTAACTAACGGAATCATTTTTTCAAATCCTCCAAATCAATATTTCGATAATACAAACGATAAGAACGGAAAAATCAAAAGAAGTGAAATTCTTAAATTAAGCTTAAAACCGAGCTTAATTCTTGAAGAATCTTTAACCGTTTTAACGTAGCGTTTAAAATCTTGTTTATCGGTTTTATAGCTTGGCAATTTTTTTATTATATTTAAATGGCTTATATAAAATCTTATAAACTTTAAATAAAGCAAGTCGGCAAATGATGAATGATTTTCAAGCAAAATCTTTTCCATTTCCCTATAAGACGCCAAAACACCCGAAACTTTTTTAGAAGAGGGTTTAATTCTCGAAACAGAGTTTCCGCGCTGTTGGCAAAGATAATAAGCCTTAGGCATAAAAGCTATTTTATTACATTTTGTCATTCCGAAAAGGTTTAAAATTTCGTCAATTCCGAGAGAGGCTATGGGAGGGAAAATGAAATTATTGAGAAGCTCGGATTTGTAAGCTCTAATTCCCAAATTGGGCCTGTTGGTGCCGTTATTTAAACCGTTAAAATAATCGAGCAAAATATTTTCGTTTGAAACAATTTCTTTTTCGGGGAAGATAAGGCTTCTTTTATATTCCCAACTCTCGCTGAAATAAGAAATCCCAAACTGGACTATATCGGCATTGGTTTTTTCTATGCATTCGGAAATTTCCTCCAATGCATTTTTTTCCATAGCGTCGTCGCTGTCTAAAAACATTATATAGTCGCCGTCAAGCTCTTCAAATGCTTTTTTATAAGCGCCGGCAATTCCGGTATTTTGCTGATTTATAACCTTAACTTTTTCATTATCGGCAAAGGAGTTTAAAATTTCCTCGGTGTTATCCTGCGAGCCGTCATTAACCACTATAAGCAAAAAATCCTCATAGCTTTGCGAAATAACGCTGTTTATTGCTTTTTCAATATCGGTTGCGGCGTTATATGCGGGCATTAAAATATTAAACTTCATAACCTTTTCTCCTTAGAAGAATAAAGAATAAGCGTAAGACGAGCTGCCAATGTCTTTTAACAAATAGAGTAAGAAGGCACAAAGCAATACCTTTGCAATTTTTCGGCTTTGCGGTTCAAGGAATTTTTCAAAAGCTTTGGGAATTAAGAATATCATAAACAGCGCAAAATACATAACAACTCTTCTAACGGCGCCGTTTATGGCAACGAGAGGCATAAAAAAGCTTGCCAGAATCATTGCGTTTGCATATTGAGAATATAAAGTAAGCTCAACGTCTTTTCTTAATTCTTTTCTGAGAAGATTGCTCGGCACAAACTTTCTTATTTTATCGTTTTCCATAAAAGCGTAGTTGTTAAGGTTTTGCAAACGAATTTCCTCGCGGTATTTTTCAGAAAACTCTCGTTTCTTCTGCCTTGTGAGTAAAAGGCAAAGCAAGAGCGCCGCTAACGTTGCCGCATAAATCATAATTGAGAAGTTAATGGGCTCAGCGTGGTTAAGCTGGTCGAAATAATCGTAAGAAGTGAAATTTTTTATAAAGTCAAAGAGGAAGGCGCGGTTTTGATATATTAAAGCAACCAATACCGCAACAACGGGAATATCGAACTTTGTTATTCTTCGGTTTGCAATAAAATATAAAGGTAAAAATGCAATCGCTGATTTATGGAATAAATAGGCGAGCACGATTAAAAGCAAATAGTTAACGAGCTTTTTCTTTTTCATTTGCTCAAAGGCGAGCATTAAAATCGCCATTGCGCAGCTCTGACGAATACCTGTCATTTGGAAGGTTCCAAATATGGCAAAGAAGATAAAATAAGAGAAAAACGGGTCGGAACTGTTTTTTTCAACGAATTTTGAAAAGGTGAAGAAAAAGAAGGCAGAGGTTGCAATAAGCCAAAGCTGATAATAAGGTAAAAACTGATAAAAAATCCATTCGGCCAAAACGAAAGCGGGGCTTTTTTCCTTCCACATATAATTCCAGAGCTCAGTAATTGGGACGTTGCCGTCTTCGGTAAACATATAAATGTAAGATAACGTATCGGAACCGACGTAGGGGCCGCGAAGACCGTAAAACAAGGTCATTAAAATAGCGCAACCGAGCAAAAAGGTTTTGTGGTTTTTATCTTTAAACTGCTTGCACAAAAAATACCACGCTGTCATACAGCAAATAACGATTATATAGCCTAACATTTTCTCACCTGCCTAACTTTTTCAAAATTGTTTTCTTGGTTTCTTTGTCTATCATTTTGGTAAAGAACAAAATTGCGAATATTACGGTAAACAAAGCTGCCTTAAATGCGAAGATGAGCCATTTTACAATAACGGCTTCTCCCAAAAGCGCATTAAAGGGAATGAGGTTAATTAAAACGCCGATTATAACGAGGATTAAAATATAGGGTAGATTTTTAAGCACGGTTTCAATATAAAGACGTTTCATATCAAAACCGAATTTTTTGGTGTAATAGAACGAGGTAAAGCCGATATTAACGAAGGAATAGGTTATAAAGGTTCCTATTGCTGCGCCGTAAATTCCAAAGAAGTTAATAAGAATAACCGATACTATAACGTTTAAAGCGCAGGCTATAAGCGAAACGTTTGCTAAAACGTTATGCTTGTTTTTGGCAAGAATATAGTTGTTGGGCACGTCCTGCAAAAGCCCTAAGGTTAAGGGAATCATTGTTATAAAGGCAATCAAATAGGTGCCGAAATAGCCCTCGCCAACCCAAAGGGTAACGAATTCGTTTCCGAAAAGACCAAAGCCCAAAACCATAAGAAGCATAACGGGCATTTTAATATTTGCAATTCGCATCATCAGGCCGTTCATTTGCTCGGGATTATCATCGGTGTAGCTTTTCAGCATAATGTCGGGCACCAAAACCTGCGAAATAATTCCCGAAAGCGATTGAAACATATTGGTAAGTGTTAACGAGGTGGCGTAAACCGCAGCTAAAACGGCCGAGGTCATTATGCCAACCAGGAAGTTTCCAACCGCCCAGAAAAGACTGGTGGAAATAGTGAATACAAGCATAACGCTTGTGAAAGAAACAATCTTTTTAATAAAGGCCTTATCAATTCCCTTAAATAATGGCGGAAGCTTCATAACGAAGAAGATATAAGCCAAAACAACTGCGGCAAAGATAAACGCAATTAACGCTTCGGCAAAAACGGTTTCGGTTACGCCAAGGCCCGATTTTATTACAGCAAAAAGGATAACGAAGCGCAAAATTGAACGAACGACGTTTATTCCCTGAACAACCGCCTGCAAATTATGCCCCTTCAAAAGCGCCGAGAAGGTGTTAAAGAAGAGCGACGAAAGGGTTGAAATAAGCAAGAAGGGAAGAGTTGAAAGCAAAATTTGAATTTCATCGGGAGTTAACGATTGCGAATAAATTTGCGGAACAAACAGGCTGAAGATATAAACGATAAGCGAAAGCGCTAAAATTGCAACCGTATAGTAGCTTATAATAACGGTAATATACCTGCGCTCGTCAAGCGGTGTGTTCTTTGCGCGGTATTCGGCAACAAACCTAACAACCGTGTTTCTTATTCCGGAATCTATAAGTAAGAAGTAGGTTAAAAACGAGAGAATAATTTTGTAAAGGCCGTAAGAGGCATCTCCCCAGCCGGCAATCATCGTGGGCGTTAAAATCAAGGTAGAAAGATTATGAAGTGCAATATTTAAATAGCCTAAAATTATCGCAATGAATCTTTGATCGATTTTTTTCAAACGCTACACCTCCGTAATCCTTCAGTAAAATAAAAATCAGTTTTTCTTAGCCTTTGTTAAGCTTTTTTTCATAACGTTAAAATTTAAGATTTGCGCAATTTTATATTTCCAGCTGTTTTTGGGAAGCAAATAGATTTTTCCCGCTTTTTTAAAGCCAAGCTTGAAAATTAAGGAGTAAATTTCATCTCTTAATCTGTTTTTTTCGGGAGGTGAAATAAGATTTACGTTTTGATAGATTGCATCGTTTAAATTAACCTCCGAAATAACAATCTTTTCCGAGATGCCCGAAATTAAAGCCTCGCCGTTTTCGGAATTTACGAGAATAAGAGAAGTTCCTTCTAAATTAAGTAAATCGGGTCTAACCTTGTCAACGCCCCAAAAGTCTGCGAGCGTAATATCGCCAACCCTCGAAAGCGAGGTGTAAGGACAGTTAAAACAAGCATCTCTTTGGGTTACGTTACGTAAAAATCCCGAAAAATATTCCGAGGTGTGCCTTTCCAAATAATAAGTTTTAACCCGTCCGTTTTTTTCTATTTTATATCTTTGAGTAATCGACCAGCCAAACTTTTCCTTATCTCTGAAAACTATTTCGGTAAGCTTGCCGCCATGTTTTTCTTCAAGATATTTAACGTAAAAATCGAAAAGCTTTTGAGAGGGAACGCCGTGGCAAAGCAAATCGACTGTTATAAGGTTATCGCAGTTCATTGTATTTTTAACGGCGGAAACCTGACAAGGCGTTCCGGTAAAAAGAACTTTTTTGCCTTGCTTTAAAAGAGAGGAAAGCTCTTTTAAACAGTTAGCTAAATCGCTCTGGACGTATTTTGAGCCTTGAAGCAGATGAATATCTTCAATTTTTTCAATAACGATATGCTTGACCTTGTGGTTTTCGTCAATGGTAACGCCGCAAATAACTCCGCCTTCGGAAATAACCTTTTTGGCAAGCTCGGTAAAAATACCGCCCGAAGAGCTTTTTGAAACCTCGAATCTGTCCTTCGAATAGCCTGCAAAGGCCTTCGGAGTATCGGTGTTTTTTTCAAAAACGTCAATAGGGCAAACTTTTGCGCATTTTCCGCAGTTAACACAAAGAGAATTGTTTAAAACGGGAAAGCTAAAGCCCTCGAAATCTTGTTGCATTTCAAGCGCTTTGGCAGGACAAGAAAAAGCGCAAAGAGAGCAGCCTGAGCAAAATTCTTTTTTATTTTCTGTAAGATAGCTGTTCATTTTAATCTTCTTTTCTCTAAGCAGTTTGTGAGATACTCCGCAGAGGTTTTTCTTAAATCTTTAACTGAGCTTTCAAAAAGCTCGGTATTCGGAAAAACGAAACCGTCGGTTTCACCGTTGTAAAAGCAGTCGGCATTTACGCGTTTAAGCAACGTTTCAATTCTTGAGGTTTGCTTAACAGTGTCGGAATGATTTCTTGCAAATGCAATAAACTTTTTTTCAAACAAAACCGAGAAGACCGAGCCGTGAAACGAGTTGGTGAAAACGTATTCGGCGTTATCGGTAAGCGCTAAAAATTCCATAGGACCTGCATCGATAAGCTCGGCGCCGTTTTCAATAAGAAATTTGTTCGAACAAGATAAAACCTTAATTTTTAAATTTTTCAAACGGGCAAACTCGGTAATTTTCAAAACGTCTTTCTCATCGGGCTCGTCGAAGAAATAGCATAAAATATATTTTCCATCGGGCGTTAAAACGGAGTGCTCTTTATAAATATTTCTCCATTCCTCGCCCGTTAAAAGCATGGTGGGGTCTATGGTAACCAAAGCGTCTTTGCCGGTAAGCTCTTTAATTATTTTTGCACCGTCGAATTCTCTAACCGAAATATCGTCTATTTTCATAAGACTTTTCTTAACGAAGGACTCGTTATAAGAGGGGATTTTCGAAACTCCAAAAGAGGGTGAAAATGCAATTCGTTTTTCTTTCGGCGCAAAGCTTAAAAATTTAAAACCCGAAAGATGCGGCGAAAGGGGAGACCAAATTTGGTCGCTTCCGCAAATAAATGCGCCGAATTCGTCGCTTTTTGCCATCTTTTTAAGTTCAAGCCTGCCAATGTTTATTGACGGCAAAAATTCTTGCTCAAAGTTTGAAAAAAGCTCTGCGGTATCTTTTGAAATTACTTCGGTTGTTTTTTTCTTTAAAGCCTTAATTTCGGCTTGCGTTTTTCTTGCCGAAGCGTTAAATGCACACTTAAAAAGCGTTACCGTACCGACGTAAAGCTTATGAAAAAGGTCGTTTATAGGCTTTTGCTCTTTTACGTTTAAAAACAAAGCGTTATAACCTTGTTGCATAAGAAACTTTCGCAAAGCAAATGCCTGCAAAGCAGAACCGTAATTTTTAATTTTAAAGTAAGTTGCAATTCCTATTTTCATAAGAGTTCCTTCTGCTTCAAAATTTCAAATATCTTTTGAGAAACGGCTTTTGATGAGCCTTCCTCCGTGCTTATAGCCTCAATGAATTTTTCGTTACCCCTGTTTTCAATCCAAAGCTCTTTTAGTAAGGCACTCGTTTTAAAAGAAAGCTCAAGAGATGCTTCGGGAGCGGCGGAGGTTAAGAAAAACGGCTTATCGTTTCTTCTGTTTGCTCTTTTCAAAACCGTTTCCTTCGATGCCGAAACAAAAACCTGAACAATATCAAGCTCGGGCATAAGCTTTTTAAAAAGAAGCTCCGCCTTTTCTTTGTTAGGCTCGGCATTATCGAAAAACGAGCCTATAAGCTGCAAATAACCCTGCTCCAAAATGCAAATTCCGTTATTTTTGCTTAAAGAAAGCAAATGAATATAATTTAACCAAAGCCCTAAAGAGCCTATAATACGGTAATAAGAAATCGATGCTTTCGGGTGCATTATGCAATATAAAAAACACGCCGTAAGCTTGGCAAAAATTCTTTTAAAGCCGCTTGCATTATGGCTAAGCTCATATTGCTTTTCGCAAGCCGAAAGGTTTTCCTCGGAAAGTTTTTTAAAAAGCTCGTGAGAAACCGAGGATTTTCCCGAACAGGGCACCCCCGTAAATTCAATTATCATTTTAGTTCAACTCTTTTATAATTTTTGCGGGAACGCCTGCAACAACCGAATTATCGGGAACGTCTTTTGTAACAACGGCATTTGCCCCCACTTTAACGTTGTTTCCTATTTTAACTCCGCCGAGGATTGTGCATTTAACTCCCAATGTACAATTATCGCCGATAGTTGCCGAAACGAACTCACCGTTAATGCTTTTTGTGGCAACCGTTACTTGATGGTAAATTTTCACGTTGCTTCCGATTTTTGCAAATTTAGAAATAATAATGCCGTTTGGCCCGTGGGGAAGGTGGGGAGGGGAAGCAAACTCTGCTCCATCGCCGAAATCGGTGCCAAAGGAGGCTAAATTAAAGGCATCGCATTTTTTTATGTAGTAAAGATAATAAAACCGAATAAGCTTGTTTAAAAATCCGCTCTTGCCGTTAATAACTTTATCGCGGCGTTTCCAATATTTTTCGTGATTATAATGATGCAAATGGTTGTTCATAAAGGTGGCGATTTTGCCGCTTGCGTTATGTTTCATCTTATTTCTCCGAAATATCTTTATAATAATCGCAATATTTTTTAAATTGCTTTTCTTTATCGTAATTTTCTTTTGCGTGGTTTATGCAGCTTTTTGAAAAATGAGCCTTGCCCAAAGCTCTAACCTTTTTAACTTCTTCGTAAAGAGACTCGGCACTCTTTTCGCGGCAAACAAATCCGCAACCGTCGCAAATAAGCTCGGGAAGAGCCGTTTTGTTGTAAACCACGGCGGGAGTGCCCGATGCCATTGCCTCAACCACGGTAAGTCCCATTGTTTCTTCAACCGAAGCCGAAAGATAAAGGTCTGCAAAATTGTAATATTTGCAAAGCTCGGCGGCGTCCTTCGTTCTGGTAATGCCAATTATATTTTTGGGAAGACTTTTAATTTTATCTTCGTCAAGCCCGATTATAATCAAAACCTCGTCCTTTTGAAGTAGACCCGAAAGCTTAATTAAATCGTCAAGCCCCTTGTTAACGCTCCAAGACATCGCAACGCTTAAAATAACGAACTTGTCTTTCAGCTCTTTGGGCTTTTCTGTATCAAGCGGCTTAAAAACGCTTAAATCTATTCCGTTTGGAATAACTCTAACCTCTTTATCCTTTAAAACGGAGTAGGGAAGATAGCTTTTAACCCACTGTGAAACGGTTGCAAGATGAAGTGAACTAAAGCCCTCGTAAATTGCCTTTTTTCTGTTAAGAAGCTCGGAGGTTCTGTCGAAAAATTTACTGTAAGGGAATTTGTGAAGCTGTGGACAATTTCCGCAAGCCTCTTTAAATCCAAAACATTTTGCTGCCTCAAAGTGAGGACAATGTCCCGTTACCGCCCAAAAATCGTGAAGAGTCCAAACCGTTTTGATATTTTGCTTTTTTAAAAAATTCAAAAGCATCTCAACGTTTAAAAAATAACTGTAAATATTGTGAAGATGCACGACGTCGGGCTTAATTTTTTTAATAATTGAAATTGCTTTTTTTGTGGCAAAAAAGGAGTGAAAGCCGTTATCTCCCAAAAGGTTACCGAGAATTTGATGAATTCTTACACCCAAATATGAAGAAACGAAGAAAACGTTTTCGTTTTTTTTGTCTTCCTTGTAGCCCGACGAGATAACGTAGTTTTCAATGCCTTCGGCGGTCATAACGCTTGAAAGCTGAGAAACTATTTTGCCGGTGCTTCCCGAGGAGGAAACGCCGTTTATTTGAACTACCTTCACCTAAAACACCACGCTTGTAATTACTTAACCTTTAATTTTCTGTAAACGGTTCTGATAAAATTTCTGCCCTTGCCTATTAAAGTAAACCAAATTTTATAGCAAGTTGAAACAATGTAATAATGAACGGGATTGCAAAGCTTTTTGGCATAGCCAAAAGCGTATTTCGACGCATCGGGCATTAAACGCTTACGTAAATAACCGCCCAAACGCAAGAAATATTTGCCTTGCCTATACTCCTCGTTTAACCACATTTGGTCGGCAATCCATCTGTGCAAATTGTTTCCCTCAATATCGAAGGTTGTAACCTTGGTTTTGCCAACCTGCTTTTTATGAACTCTGCCTCTTATTAAACAACGGTCGAGATAATAAAAATCGTAACCCGCAAACAAAAGACGGTACCAATATTCCGCATCCGAAACGGTGCGAATGGCTTCGTTAAATTTGCCAACCTTTTTAAAAGCGTCGGCAGGAAGAAGAAAGGAACAGCCTGCAAGACGGTAGTTGTAAACGTTATTTAAAATCATCTCAATAAGCGGCTCTTTTTCTTTAACGTCGCTGTAATTGTATTTAAGAATGGTTTTTCCGTTTTTGTCCATAGATTCGGCGGCGCATCGAACAACAACTCTGTTAAGGTCAAGCTCGGGATTTTTTTCAAGAAGCTTTCCAACGTAATTAACCTCGGCCTCAACCTTGTCGGGATAATAAAGGTCATCGTGAGAAAGCCAAGAAAGCCACTCGCCGTGCATCTTTTCAATGCATAAATTCAAAGCGCTCGATACGCCTCCGTTTTGCTTTGAAAGATAGGTGATTTTATCGCCGAACGAAAGAGCAACCTTTTCGCTTTCACCGTTGTCGTTAGAACCGTCGTTAACAACGATTATTTCCTTGTTTTTATAGGTTTGCTCCAAAGCGGAATTTATGCTTTCCGCCAAATAATTTGCTCCGTTATAAACGGGAATTACAATTGTTACTAAAGGCTGATACATATTTTACCTCTTAATTTTCAAATCTTTCATAAATTTCGGCCATCTGTTTTAACGAATTTTCAATGCTGAAATTAGGAGCGGTGTTTAAAGCGCCGCTTGATAATTTTGAGTAAAGCTCCGAATCGAAATAAAGCCTTGAAATTGCTTCATTAAAGGAATTCGGCTCGGAAGTATCGAATAGAAATCCGTTTTCACCGTTACGCACCATTTCTTTGTGGCCTCTGACAATTGAAGCAACAGCAGGCATGCCTGAAGCCATTCCCTCGATAATGTTTATGCCAAAGCCCTCTTCAATACTTGCCGAAATTAAAACGTCGCTCATTTTATATAACACGGGCATATCTCTTCTGAAGCCGAGAAAATCGAAAAACTCCGAAACGCCCTTTTCTTTTGCAAGATTTTTTATTTCTTCAAAAAGCTCGCCCTTGCCGCAAAACAAAAATTTCACGTCGGGTATTTTTTTTGTAAGCTCAACCGCGGCGTCAATGAAAAATTTGTGATTTTTTCTGTGAATGAATTCGGCGGCGTAAATTAAAAGGAATTTATTTTCATAACCGTATTCCTTTTTTAATTTTTCCTTTTCTTCGTTTGAAACGGGAGCAAAGCGCGATAAATTAACGCCGATGCCGCTTATTTTGTAAACGGGAGTTTTTTCACTTTCGAATTTTTTCTTTGCAATTTGGTAATCCTCGTTATTTATCGTTATAATGCAGTCGGTTTTCTTTGCGAGGAATTTTTCCATAGTGTAGTAAAGGAGCCAGTTTATTTTTGGCGCACCTTTATAAAAATGGAAGCCGTGAGCGGTATATAAAATTTTAGCGCCGTTTTTTCGGGCTGCTTGTGTGGCAAGTCTTCCCACGACGCCGCCCATGGGGGTATGCGAATGAATTATATCGTAATTTTCGGCATCAATAATTTTCTTTGCCTCTTTAATAGCTTTAATGTTTTTGGGATTAAAAGGTGAGCGGAAAATTTCAACGTCGAAAAGCTTATCGCAGTAATCGGCGGTTTTGCCGCCGGCATTAGCCATAACGTGAACCTCGTAGCCGCGGCTTTTAAACCACTGCAAATAGGGAAGATGGAAAGCCTCAATGTGCGCCAAAATATTGCTTATAAACAACACTTTTTTCATAATTAAATCCTCTTACTGTAAAGCCCTTCGGGGTTGACAAAATAAACCGAGTCCATTTTAAGCTCGCTTGGAGCGATAAAATCTTTTTCGGGGTTGTCTCCGACGTAAACCATATCTTCGAAAGGCACGTTGAAAAAATCTTGCATTATCTTAAAAGCCTCGGGAGACGGTTTTCTGAAAGAAAGGCCGCCAAGCTCGTCGGTTATAATAATTTTTTCAAATAAGCTTTCAATGCCGAGAGCCTTTATTTTTGCTTTTTGCCCTTCGGGACGTCCGTCGGTAATAATTCCGAGCCTGACACCGCTTTCTTTGAGAATGGAAATGAGCGTTTTCGCATCTTCGTAAAGCTCTATTTCAGGGACGTGGCTTCGGTAAACGGTTAACGCTTTATTTAAATTTTCCTCCGAAAACAAACCCTCGTTTTCCAAAACGTAATTTATAGCCTTATGCCCGCTTTCAAAAGCAAGCCAAAGCTTTTGTTGCATATCTTTAATTTGAGGGAAGCTTTCGGCAATTTTTTTATAGCCGCTTTTAACGTAGTCCTTCTCCGAAAACAAGGTATCGTCCAAATCAAAAATAACAACCTTTTTTTGAAAAAGTACTTCTTTTGCGTCTTTGAGAGAGGTAACCTCTAACACCTTTAATTCACCCTTATACTTTGGTCAAATCTGCAATATATTGCGCCGTCTTGTGCGGCGTTGGGAAGGTAACTTAACTTTTCGCCGCCGATAAGCTTTAAGGTAGCTTCTGCGGAATTGGCGCCCGCCTTCATCGAAAGAGGAGCGCCGCCGCCGAAACGCGGATTTATTTCAATGTAATAATCCTTGCCGCTTTCCTTTTGGCGAATAAGCTGAACGGTAATTGCGCCGCAGGGTTTGTAATCGGCAATAAGCCTTTTCATTTCTTCAATAATGGCTTCGTCTTGCACTATTTCGGTTTTCAAAACCTCGCCGGCTCTAACCGCAAGACGAATTCGTGGCGTTATGTAAATGGGATTTCCGTCAAAATCGCAAAAAGCGTCAACGGTATATTCCGTTCCCTCAATAAAGGGCTGAACTATATAATCGGGTACTTGCAAAGAGTAAGCCTCAAGCTCCTTTAAATCGTTTGCTTTGTAAGCGAAAATACTCGAGCTTCCGTCCTTCGGCTTTATAAAAGCGGGGAAGGGGAATTTGTAATTTTTATAATTGTTAACGGGTGTGGGAGCCAAAAGCCCAACCGATTCAAAATAAGCCGAGGTGAGATTTTTATCTCTGCAAAGAGCGATTTTGTCCTCATCACTTATAAAAACCTTGGTGCCTGTTTCCGAAAAAGCTTTTTTGTTTTGCGATAAAATCAAAAGGTCGGTGTCGATTGTGGGAATAAGCGCGTCAATTTTATTTTCTTTGCAAAAGCTCAACAAAAAAGGAATGTAATCGGGAGACTTTATTCTCGGAACGATAACCGTGCTGTTGCAAAAGCTCAAAGCGGGGGCGGTTTCGGTAATGTCGGCGCCGAAAATTTCCAAATCTATATTAAGATTTTTTGCCGCCGATGCAAATTCCTGCATAAGTTCAACACGTCTGCCGACGCTTGTAAAAAGAATTCTCATACCTTGCTAACCTCTTTTTCTTCCTTCGTTCCGGTGAAAAACTCCATGGTTTCACTGGTTTGGCTGGTAATTCCTTCGCGCTTTAAAACCGTTTTCACCGTTTCCAAGATAATCAAAAGGTCGGATTTCAAAGAGATGCTTTCTATGTACTTAATATCAAATTCAAATCTTTCCTCAAAGGAAATTCCGTTTCTTCCCTTGACCTGCGCCAAACCGGTAAGACCGGGACGAACGTCGTGGCGGTGCTTTTGCCTTTCGTTATAAAGGGGGAGATATTGCACCAATAAAGGCCTTGGACCTATAATCGACATATTTCCTATAAAAATGTTTATTAGCTCGGGAATTTCGTCAAGACTGGTTTTTCTTAAAAACTTTCCGTAAGAGGTAAGTCTTACGTCGTCGGGAAGCAGATTTCCGTTTTCGTCCTTTTCCATAGTCATCGTGCGGAATTTGATGAGCTTGAAAATTTTCTCGTCCTTACCCGGACGCTCCTGCACGAAAAAGGGATTTCCTTTCATTTTAACGGCGCCCAAAATTATTAAAACGAGAAAAACGGGCGATAACACCGTTAAAGTAATTCCCGATAAAACCAAATCGTAAAAACGCTTAAAAAAGTTTTTGTAAAACAATATTGAAAGAATTAAAAGTAAAGAAACGGCGAAAATAACAATCGCCAAAATCCAATACCATTCCATTCAAATTCTCCTTTTGTATAAATCAGTTAAAACAGCTCTTAACAATTTCAATAATAACGTCTTGCTCTTCGGGAGTCATTTTATTGTCCGAGGGCAAGCAAAGACCTCTTTCGAAAACGTCTTCGTTAACGGGATGCTCGGTTACCGAAACGAAAGGACATTCCTTATAAAAAGGTTGCATATGCATAGGCTTCCAAATCGGTCTGCCTTCGGCATTGCACTCTGCCAACTTTTCTAAAATTTCAGTGGGGCAGGATTTTCCTTTTTCGGAAAGGTATTTTGCCTCAAAATCGTTTCTTTCCTGCTTGCACATAGCGTCTTTGTCGATGATAATGCAGGAAAGCCAAAAATTCGGCACGCATTCCTTTTCGTTATAAGGATTCATTTTAACGGGCAAATCCTTAAAGCCTTCTTTATATCTTTCGTAAATCGCTTTTTTTTGGTCGATATGCGCCTGCAAATAGGGGAGCTGACCTCTGACTACGCCTGCTATTACGTTACTCATTCGGTAGTTGAAGCCAAGCTCCGAATGCTGATACCAAGAGGCGTTATCTCGGCTTTGGGTAGATTGCTTGCGAGCCGCCTTTGCAGCGTTTTCGTCGTTTGTGAGAAGCATTCCGCCCGATGAACCTGTTATAATTTTGTTTCCGTTAAACGAGATGACGTTTAAATCACCAAACGAGCCGCAGGGACTGCCCTTATAAGAAGCGCCGAAGGATTCGGCGGCGTCTTCAATTAAAATTGCATTATGTTTTTTGCAAATTGCTTTTATTTTATCGAAATCGGCAGGCACACCGTAAAGGTCGGCGGCAACAACGACCTTAACGTCGGGATAAAGCTCAAACGCTTTTTCCAAAGCCTCGGGACTCATATTCCAACTCTCGTATTCCGAATCTATAAAAACGGGAATTGCCTTTTCATAGGCAATGGGATTAACCGTTGCGGCGAAGGTCATATCGGTTACGAAAACCCTGTCGTTTTGTTTAACCCCCGCGAGTCTCATTGCAAGGTGCAAAGCAGAGGTTCCGCAAGATAAGGCAACGGCGTACTCGCAACCTGCAAGCTTTGCGGTTTCGCGTTCAATTACATTTATGTTTTCGCCTACGGTAGACATCCAATTAGTACGGTAAGCCTCGGTTACGTATTCAAGCTCATCGCCGTGCATTGTGGGCGTTGAAAGCCAAATTTTATTTTCGAATTTTTTCAAAACAATTACACCTCGTCTGTACCTTATTCGGTCATACTTTCCAAAAAAGGACGAAAAATCCCATAATATTATTATATATTATAATATAAATAAAGTCAACCTCATTCAATGAAAAATATTTTACGAAAAAAACAGCGGCGTTAAACGGTTCGGTTTTACCGTATTTTTTTGCAAAAAATACCATAAAATTTAGTAAGAAATATTGACACGGAAATAAAAAATTTGATATACTATTTTAAGAAATTCTGTGAAAGAGGTATGTTTTATGGCAAATGTTAAAGATATTCTTAAACTTATCAAAGAAAATAACATCAAAATGGTCGACTTCAAAATGGTTGACATTAACGGCCAATACCGTCACGTAACCATCCCTGCCGAGAACTTTTCGGAAGAAACAATGAAAAGCGGAATAGGCTTCGATGCTTCCAACTACGGTTATGCCGTTGTTGAAAAAAGCGACATGGTATTCATTCCCGACCCCGACACCGCAGTTATTGACCCCTTCTGTGAAATCCCCACTCTTTCAATGACAGGAAATGCAATGATAATCGATTCTCCGGAGAACCGCCCCCTTGCACAGTATCCGAGAAATATCATTAAAGCCGCCGTTGAATTTATGAAGAAGAGCGGCGTTGCCGATGAAATGAAGATTTTGCCCGAATTCGAGTTCTATCTTTTCGATGAGGTTGCTTGGAACGTAGACGGAAGATACGTTGGCGCAACGGTAGATGCAAAACAGTCCTACTGGAATTCCGATACCGAAGGCAAAGGCGTTGTAGTAGCAAAGCAGAAAAACTACCACATTGCCAAGCCGTTCGATACTTCCTACGAGTGCCGCAGCGAAATGTGCCTTCTTATGAAGGAAATGGGCATTGACATAAACTATCATCATCCCGAGGTTGCAGCATCGGGCCAGTTTGAAATCGAGCCTCAGCTCGGCGAAGTAGTTCACATGGCAGACGCAACCATGATGATAAAATACATCATTCATAACACCGCTTTAAAATACGGCAAGAGCGCAACCTTCATGCCCAAGCCCATCGTTGGTGAGGCAGGAAGCGGTATGCACGTTCATATGCTCCTCTTTAAAGACGGTCAGCCCGTATTCTCCGATGATAACGGCTATTCGCATTTGAGCGAAACCGCACACTATTTCATAGGCGGTCTTTTAAAGCACATTGGCTCTCTTTGCGCAATCACCAATCCCAGCACCAACTCCTTTAAGCGTCTTATTCCCGGCTTCGAGGCTCCCGTAACCGTAGGTTATGCAACCTCCAACCGCAGCGCAGTTATCCGTATTCCCGCTTATGCAAAGAGCCCCGATAAGCGTCGTTTCGAGTTAAGAAACCCCGACGCAACCTGCAACCCCTATTTCTGCTATGCAGCAATTCTTATGGCAGGTCTTGACGGCGTTAAAAATAAAATCGACCCCAAAGCAAACGGCTGGGGCCCCTACGATTTCAACCTTTACAATCTTCCCGAGGAAGAAAAAGCAAAGCTTCAAGGGCTTCCCGTTTCTCTCGAGCAGGCTCTTGATTGCTTAGAAAAAGACTACGCTTACCTCACCGAAGGCGGCGTATTCCCCGAAGAACTCATTAAAAACTTCATCAAAGCAAAACGCGCTGAGGTAAGACAGCTCTCGCAAATTCCTCATCCCGCTGAGTTTGAAAAATACTATAACCTTTAATAACGGTAAAATCCCGAACGAAAAGTTCGGGATTTTTCTTTTTTCTGTTGCAAAAAAATGAAAAATATATTATTCTATAAATAGAGAGAAATTACTTTGAAAAGGCGGTTAAAATATGAATCGGATGATTTCAAACACGGCGCAGGTAATAAAAGCTTTAAGATACACCTTAACCGAGGGCAAGGGTAAAGGTCTTGACGTAATAGACTGCACCGTTGGAAAAACCAGAGCTTTATTAAACGTAACCAAATGTCTTGACGTTATGCAGGCGTATCACTGCGGAGAAAACCTTTCGTTTATCTCGAAAAACGGCTTTTCAGCAGGAAATGCACCCTTTATGAATCGCTTTGAGGGCGGTATGGTTTATACCTGCGGGCTTGACAGCGTTGGCGGAAGAGAAGGCTTTGAGGTTCACGGAAGCGTTCATAATCAAACGGCATTCGTAACGGGAATTAAAAAGAGCGAAGGAACTATATCGGTTGAAGCCGAAATTCGCGACACCGAGCTTTTCGGAAGAAATCTGTTGCTTTTAAGAAAAGTTGAAATTTCCGAGGGTGAAATTTCAATTGAAGATAAAATCGTAAATAAGGGCGTAAAAGATGCCGATTTTTGTCTTTTATACCATATAAATCTCGGTTATCCCTTGCTTTGCGAGGGCGGCGAAATAGTTGCAAACGTTAAAGAAATCAAGCCTCGAAACGCTTATGCCGAGACAAAAATTTCCGAGTGCTTTAAAACAACCGCTGCAACCGACGAGGAAGAGTGCTGCTATTTCTTGAAGCTCAACGAAAAGAAGGTAAGCTACCGCTCCGAAAACGGAAAAAGCTTTAATCTTTCCTTTGAAGGCGAGGGCTTTGACAACTTCGTTTTATGGAAAAGCATGGTTGCAGGCGATTACGCTTTGGGATTGGAACCCGCCACAACCGAGCTGGACGATAATTTTAAATATCAGCAAATAAAGTCCGGAGAAACGAGAAAATTTAACGTAAAAATAGAAATACAAGGCTAAAAATAAAAGGAGTATCGAAAGAAGATACTCCTTTTTTAAAGGCGAAAAAACAATGAAAAAAGCACTTGCATAAGCAAGTGCTTTTTGGTGACGCCTAGGGGAATCGAACCCCTGTTACAGCCGTGAAAGGGCCGTGTCTTAACCGCTTGACCAAGGCGCCGCGTATGGTAGCGGCAGTGGGACTTGAACCTACGACCTGTCGGGTATGAACCGAATGCTCTAGCCAACTGAGCTATGCCGCCACGTAAAACGCCGCTATCGTTAGACAGCTATGATATTGTAATATATTTCTTGAAATTTGTCAATACTAAATTTATAAAAAAAATAAAAAAATAAAAAAACTTTTTGAAAAAGCGATAAAACCCTTTACAAATTTAAAAATATATGATATAATCATTCGGCGTTGATATAGAAATATATTAATTTACTATTCTTTCGGCACGGTTTCGGGGTTATGCCTTTTTTAAGGACGCTTCCTGCCCGAATCTGAGTCGATTGAAAAAACAATTAAAACGGAGGAAAACAAAATGCTTAAAGAAAGAAAGCACGAAATCATCGAAGCAAACAAAATCCACGCAACCGACACCGGCTCGCCCGAGGTTCAAATTGCAGTTCTCACCGAGAAAATTGCAACCCTCACCGAACACCTCAAAAAGAACACTCACGACAATCATTCCAGAAGAGGTCTTTACAAGATGGTCGGCCACAGACGTAACCTCTTAAACTACCTTTATAAAAAGGATATTGAGAGATATCGTGCAATCGTAGCAAAGCTCAATCTCAGAAAGTAATGGTAAAACGGGAGTGCAGATTTCTCATCTGCACTCCCGTAAATCATATTTAAAAGCACGCGCCGAGCGGATTAGCCATTATATAAGGGCAAAGGAATTCGCTTTTATATAATTGCTAAAACCTCTCGGAGTGCAACAAAAAAACGGAGGAAAGAAAATGTATAAGAATCACAGAGTATTCGAAACAATGTACTGCGGCAAGAAGCTTGTCGTAGAAACAGGCAAGTATGCAGAGCTTGCAAACGGTTCAGCAATGATTCGTTACGGCGACACCGCTGTTTTGGCGGCAGTTACCGCATCTGCAGAGCCCAGAGACGGGGTAGATTTTTTTCCGCTCTCGGTTGAATTTCAGGAAAGACTTTACGCAGTAGGCAAAATTCCCGGAAGCTTCCTTAAAAGAGAAGGCAGACCTTCCGATAAGGCAATTTTGGCATCAAGAGTTATAGACCGTCCCATAAGACCTTTGTTCCCCAAAGATATGAGAAACGACGTTGCCGTTGTTTTAACGGTAATGTCGGTTGATAACGATTGCCTTCCCGAAATCGTTGGAATGATTGGCGCATCTGTTGCAATCTCTATTTCCGACATTCCGTGGAACGGCCCCATCGCAGGCGCAAACGTAGGATACGTTGACGGCGAAATCGTTGTTAACCCCACTTTCGAGCAGAGAGAAAAGAGCACCCTTAACTTAACCGTTGCGGCATCCGAACAGAAGGTTGTAATGATTGAAGCGGGCGCAGACGAAATTCCCGATGACGTAATGTTTAACGCCATTATGAAAGCTCACGAGGAAATTAAACCCATCGTTGAGTTCATCAACAAAATCACCAAAGAGGTCGGCAAAGAGAAATTCAGCTTCAAGTCGATGGCTGTTGACGAAGCTCTTTATAACGACATTAAGGAATTCTGCATAGATAAAGTTAAATATGCTCTCGATACCGACGATAAAAACGTAAGAGACGCTCGTATGAAGGTTGTAACCGATGAGGTTAACGAGCATTTCGCAGAAAAATATCCTGCTGAAGAATACGGCGCAGCAATTGCAGAGTGTATTTATAAGCTTCAAAAATACGTTGTTCGCCGCTGGCTTATGGACGAAGGCAAGCGTGTTGACGGCAGAGGCATAAACGAGCTCCGTCCTCTTCACGCTGAGGTAGATATTCTTCCCAGAACACACGGCTCGGCACTCTTTGCAAGAGGTCAAACTCAGGTTTTAACCATAGCAACCCTCGGCTCCGTTGCTGAACGTCAGCTTCTCGACGGTATCGACACCGAAGAATTCAAGAGATATATGCATCATTACAATATGCCGCCCTACTCGGTTGGCGAAGCAAAGGCTCCCAGAAGTCCCGGTAGACGTGAAATAGGCCATGGCGCTCTTGCTGAAAGAGCATTGGAACCCGTAATTCCTTCAGAAGCCGACTTCCCCTATTCTATCAGACTCGTTTCCGAGGTTTTAACCTCTAACGGCTCTACCTCTCAGGGCTCAATCTGCGCATCTACCCTTGCTCTTATGGCAGCAGGCGTACCGATTAAACGTCCCGTTGCAGGCATTTCCTGCGGTCTTATCACCGAGGATAACAAATTCTTAACAATGGTTGACATTCAGGGCGTTGAAGACTTTTTCGGCGATATGGACTTTAAGGTTGCGGGCACTCACGAAGGTATAACCGCAATTCAAATGGACCTTAAAATCGACGGTCTTACCCCCGAAATAATAAAGAGCGCATTTGAGAAAACCCGTAAAGCAAGACTTTACATTCTCGACGAGGTAATGCTCAAAGCTATTCCCGAGCCGAGAAAAGAGCTTTCTCCCTACGCTCCCAAAATGCTCACCACCTCAGTTCCCGTTGATAAAATTAAAGACGTTATCGGTAAAGGCGGTTCTGTAATTCAGAAGATTATCGCTGAAACCGGCGCAAAAATCGACGTTGAGGAAGACGGCAGAATTTTTGTTTCTTGCATAGATATCGAAGCAGGCAACAAAGCAATCTCAATTATAGATGCAATAGTTAACGACCCCATTCCCGGCACTATCTACACCGGCAAGGTAACCAAAATCATTCCCATCGGCGCATTCGTAGAAATCGCTCCCGGCAAAGAGGGCCTCGTTCACATTAAGAATCTCGACACCAAATTCGTTAAAAGCGTTGAAGACGTTGTTTCTGTTGGCGACGAAATAATCGTTAAATGTATGGAAATAGATTCTCAGGGCAGAATCAATTTCTCAAGAAAAGCAGCGCTCGAAGGCTAAAATAGATAAGGAGAAACAAAAATGTTGGTATCTGCAAAAGAAATGCTTGAAAAAGCGGCAAAGGGCGGCTATGCGGTTGCTCAAATCAATATAAACAACCTCGAATGGACCAAAGCTGTTTTGGAAACCGTTGAAGAAATGAAATCACCCATCATTCTCGGCGTAAGCGAAGGCGCAGGCAAATATATGGGCGGCTATTGCACCGTTGTTGGAATGGTAAACGGTCTTTTAACCGAACTTAACATCACTGTTCCCGTTGCTCTCCACCTCGACCACGGAAGCTACGAGGGTGCAAAAAAGACCATTGAGGCAGGATTTTCTTCTGTAATGTTCGACGGCTCTCACTATCCCATTGCCGAGAACATTGAAAAAACCAAAGAGCTCGTTGAAACCTGCAATAAGCTCGGTCTTTCTCTCGAAGCAGAGGTTGGCTCAATCGGCGGCGAAGAAGACGGCGTTGTAGGCGGCGGTGAGGTTGCAAGCGCCGAGGAATGCAAAATGATTGCAGATTTGGGCGTTACAATGCTCGCAGCAGGCATTGGAAACATTCACGGCAAATATCCTGCAAACTGGCAGGGACTCCGTTTCGACGTTCTTGAAAAAATCAAGGCTTTAACCGGAGATATGCCCCTCGTTTTACACGGCGGCACAGGCATTCCCGAAGATATGATTAAAAAGGCAATAAGCCTCGGCGTTGCAAAAATTAACGTTAACACCGAATGCCAGCTTTCTTTCGCAGCGGCAACCAGAAAATACATCGAAGCAGGCAAAGACTTGGAAGGCAAGGGCTTTGACCCCCGCAAGCTCTTAAAGCCCGGCTACGAAGCAATAAAAGAAACCGTAAGAGAAAAAATCAATCTCTTCGGCTCCGCAAACAAGGCTTAAGAATAAAAATAAAAACCACTCGCTTATGCGGGTGGTTTTTTGTTGTAATATTATTTTACGGCATAGTTTTAGGGCGTCAGCTCTTTTTCGCTTAAAGAAAGTACCTGCCTGCTACATAACAAAGAAATAAAAAAGACGGTTTTTAAACCGTCTTTTTAAATTTAATCAGTCTTTTTTGAATTCCACTACGTCTTCAATTTTGCAATCTAAAAATGAACAAATTTTGTCGAGCGTTTTCATTTCAATATTTTGATTTGCTCTTAATCTGCGAACGGTTTTGCTGTCTATACCGCATTCTTCTCTGAGCTTATAAGTGGAAACACCCTTTTTCTCCATTGTTAAAAATAATTTATCAAACTTAAACATTTTTATTCACCGTAACTTTCGGCATTCGCTTTAAGCTCCGCTATCTTTTCGGTTACCTCGTTTACCTTTTTTTCAATGGAATAAAGATTGGAAACCGTTATGTAATCGTCTACCGTCGGCATCAGCTTGCCAATATCAACAAGCTCGGCATAGCGCGTTTTATAACCGAGAGAGTCGGCTTCAAAATCGTAGCTTTTCGAGATGAGAATTTCGGAAATTTGATTCATTTTATCGAAAAGTATGTTGAAATTATAGCGAACCTCGTCGATATAAGTGGGAGTCGCTTGATTTTTATCGTTTTCGGGGTCGTATTCAATACAAGACGAAAAGCAAAAAACAAGCAAAAGCGCAGATAAAATAAGTAACGCTTTTTTCATAAAAATTCTCCGTTTTAGTTTTTAAGACTTTGAATGGGAGCAGGAATTCTGCCGCCTCTGGAAATAAATTTAAGGGGAGATTCAGTGCTTATTTTCATAATGGGAGCGCTGCCTAAAAGTCCGCCAAATGAAATTTCATCGCCAATAGTCTTGCCGTAAGCGGGGATAACTCTTACTGCTGTGGTTTTGGAGTTAATAATGCCAATCATAGCCTCGTCGGCAATAAGGCCGGAGATAACTTCGGCGGGAGTATCGCCGGGCACGGCAACCATATCAATACCAACCGAGCAAACGGCGGTCATTGCTTCAAGTCTTTCGAGAGAAAGAGCACCGCACTTAACGGCTTCAATCATACCCTCGTCCTCCGAAACGGGAATAAATGCGCCCGAAAGACCGCCAACGTTGCTTGAAGCCATAACGCCGCCTTTTTTAACGGCATCGTTAAGCATGGCAAGACAGGCGGTTGTGCCCGTTGAACCGGTGTGAGAAAGACCGATTTCTTCTAAAATTCTCGCAACGCTGTCGCCGATTGCGGGAGTGGGTGCGAGAGAAAGGTCAACTATACCCGATTCAACACCGAGCCTTTCACTTGCAATTCTGTTTATAAGCTGACCTACTCTGGTTATTTTAAATGCAGTTCTCTTAATTATTTCGGCAATTTCCGAAAGGCTTGCATCGGGATGCTTTGAAATTGCGGATTTAACAACTCCGGGACCCGAAACACCTACGTTTATAACGGTTTCAGCCTCGCCTGCGCCGTGGAAAGCGCCTGCCATAAAAGGATTATCTTCAACGGCGTTTGCAAAAACAACGAGCTTTGCGCAGCCTATTGAATCGGCATCACGGGTAATGTAAGCAAGGTCTTTAATGGTTTTGCCCATAAGCGCAACGGCATCCATATTAAGTCCCGTACGGGTGGAGCCTACGTTAACCGATGAGCAAACGCAACGAGTTTGCGAAATAGCCTCGGGAATGGAATTTATAAGACGCAAATCACCCTTGGTCATTCCTTTTTGAAGCAAAGCGCCGTAACCGCCTATAAAGTCAATACCCAAAGTGTCTGCCGCTTTTTGAAGAGCAAAAGCAAAGGGGGCAACGTCTTCCTTATCAACCGAGGAGGCAAGTTGCGCAATGGGAGTAACGGAAACACGCTTATTAATAATCGGAATTCCGTATTCCTTTTCTATTTTTCGAGCTGTTTCAACAAGGTTTTCGGCCTTTTTCGTTATTTTATCGTAAACCTTTGCAGTGCTTTTTTCAAGATTTTCACAAGCGCAGTCGGAAAGAGAGATTCCCATAGTTACGGTGCGTATATCGAGATTCTCTCGGTCAATCATTTTTATTGTTTCTAAAATATCGGTAGCGTTTAACATTTTTTAAAATCCTCTGAAATTAAATTCTGTGCATTGAATTAAAAAGGTCAGAATGAGTTACGTGAATAACCAAGCCGAGCTCCTTACCCAAAAGCTCAAATTCTTCGGCAAACGATGCGAATTCGCAATTTATTTGAGAAACGTCAACCACCATAATCATAGCGAAGGTGTCGTCAAAAACGTTTTGAGAAATATCAAGAATGTTTGCGTTACGGTCGTTACATTTGTTACTTACTTTTGCGATTATGCCAACGCCGTCCTGTCCTATTACCGAGATAACTGCTTTCATTTTACCAAAACCTTTCAGAATATTATTAGTTATATAGACATATTACTAATAATTATATAATAAAACCAAAAAATTTTCAATATAAGAAGCGAAAAAAGCGAGAAAATAAAAAAATAAAAAGAAAAGAGAAAAACTTTTCAAAAAAGCATTGACAAACTGACTTTTTATTGGTATAATCTTTAAGCGCTTTGAAAGTGCAACAAAGATGCGAGGATGGCGGAACTGGCAGACGCGCTACTTTGAGGTGGTAGTGAAGATTCTTCGTGAGGGTTCAAGTCCCTTTCCTCGCACCAAAAAACGACAGGTTTTGACCTGTCGTTTTTTTATCCATTGCGAAAGCAATGGTATATCATCACGCGACAGCGTGTATATCACCAACAACGGCAATGCCGTGATTTCATTTTTAAGGATTTTTGGGATAGCAGAGGGAATATAATATAAACGGGGATGAAAAAATATTGACAAGCGCAGAGCGTTGTGATGTGCTTGTGTTGCGACTTGGCAGAGATTACTTGGCATCTGCTTCGCCGTTTGCGCAAGTGCGTATACGCAATAACGTAAAACTTTATACAATCTTTTTGAGGTGAACTTAATGAACGTCAAAGATGTTGTTGCTAAAAGAATGAAAGAATTATGCGATGAGAGAAATATAAAGCTGAACGAACTCGCAAATATATCCGGAGTTACTCCGTCTACGGCTTATAGTATGATGGATACAAGAAGACGAGACGTATCTATAATAACCATCAAAAAATTCTGCGACGGATTGGAAATAACTTTAGGCGAATTCTTTTCTACACCCGAGTTTGATAGCTTGGAGCAGGAAATCAAATAATCACTAATAATTAATCTTAAGAAGGAGGAAAAAAGAATGGACGGCGGCGGTAGTAGTAGACAGTCGGTCACGATGAAATATTGCTTTTGGCGCAAGGATGTTCTTTTTTCGCGCCGTTAATTTGATATTGCAATAGATTCCACCGTGCCCGACACCCTTATTACATAGCGTAAAGCTTTCGTCTGTAAGGTCAGGGGACGGTATTTTTATGCCCTTTTACAGACGTCGGTCGATCAAAAGGAGGTATTTACGGTGGAAAACGTTTACACAGGCGGCAGAGATTACATTGCCGAAATTATTGAAATTATAAGAAGCGGAGCAGACGGCGAGACTGTTGCGGCAAAGCTGTCGGACTATCACGACAGCGACGTAGCCGACGCGCTTGCCGAGCTCACTTCCGACGAGCGCAAAGGACTTTACCGCGTGCTCGGCGAGGAACGCTTTTCGGAGATATTCGCGTACGTTGAGGACGCAGAGCCGTACATCATCGAGCTCGGACTCAGAAACGCGGCGAAGATCATCGAAAATATGGACTCGGACGACGCGGTCGACATACTCGACGACGTCGGCGACGAGATAGAAGAAAAACTCGTCAAGCTGCTCGACCGTGAAGCGAGCCGCGACATCAAGCTCATTCGTTCGTACGAGGATGACGAGATAGGTAGCCTTATGACTACCAACTACGTGTCGATAAAAAAAGGACTGACGGTCAAGCAGGCAATGCGCGAGCTTATACGTCAGGCAGGCGACAACGATAATATAAATACGCTTTACGTTTGCGACGATGACGGCATCTTCTACGGCGCGATAGACCTCAAAGACCTCATAACCGCGCGCGAGCACGATGAGCTTGAGAAAATAATCGGAAGATCCTACCCCTTCGTCAACGCGCACGAAAACGTATCCGAATGTATCGAGCGTATAAGAGATTACACCGAGGACTCGTTCCCTGTGCTTGGGGATGACGGCAGAATTCTCGGAATCATCACCTCGCAGGACATAATCGAGGCGGTGGATGACGAGCTCGGCGACGATTACGCAAAGCTCGCGGGTCTTTCCGAGGAGGAGGACGTAAAGGAGTCGGTTTTCGAGAGCGTGAGAAAAAGGCTTCCGTGGCTTGCGATACTTCTGGTGCTCGGAATCGGAGTGTCGGCGGTGGTCGGAGTGTTTGAGGCGGTGGTCGCGGAGCTTGCCGTGATCGTGTGCTTCCAGTCGCTCATACTCGGTATGGCAGGAAACGCCGGAACGCAGTCGCTCGCCGTTACCATCAGAGTGCTTATGGACGAGCAGCTTGAAGCAAAGCAAAGGGCGGAGCTGGTGTTCAAGGAGCTTCGGATCGGCTTTTTGAACGGACTTTTGCTCGGCGCGATATCCTTCGGAGTGGTCGGAGCTTACGTTTCGTTTGTCAAGGACTACACCGTGTTCGAGGCGTTCGCGGTTTCGGGCTGCGTTGGACTCGCGCTCCTGGTTTCGATAGTGATATCCTCGCTTGTCGGAACGTCGGTGCCGCTTTTGTTCCACAAGCTCAGAATAGACCCTGCAGTAGCGTCGGGTCCGCTGATCACAACGGTAAACGACCTCGTAGCCGTTATTACTTACTACGGACTCGCATTCGTGTTGCTTATAAACACACTCAATATCACAGGATGAAAAAAGCCTCACAGACAACGTCTGTGAGGCTTTTTTGCGAAGACGCGTCTTCGCGCTCCCTAAAAGTTTTTGGGGCGCCTTTTTTCAAAAAGGCGCAAAACACCTCTCACGTCTCCTTATACCCGTCAAGCTCAGCCTTGCAGATGGCGCCGAAGATGCGGTGCTTGAGGCCCTTGTTTTCGCGGTCGAGGGATTTTAGAAACTGCTTCATATCCTCGCGCTTGGTAGCGCCGTCGGCGGGGCAGGGGTTTTTGAGAACTGGGAGGGTGGTTTTTGACGCAAAGTAGCGGATATCCTTCTCGGGTGCGTAGATGAGGGGGCGTATCATAGTTATCTTCTTGCGGTCGAGATAGGTCACGGGCGAGAAGGTGCCGAGCCTGCCCTCGTTGAACAGATTGAGCATAAAGGTCTCGAGCACGTCATCGTAATGGTGACCGAGCGCGAGCTTGTTGCAGCCAAGCTCAAGGACGGCGTCGTGGAGAGAGCCGCGGCGCATACGCGCGCACAGCGAGCAGGGATTTTTCTCCTTCTTGACGTTGAAAACAACGTGCTGAATGTTAGTCTTAACCACCGTAAGCGGCACGCCGAGAATGTCGCAGAACTCCTTTATCCCAGAGTAGTCGACACCCTCGAAGCCCATATCTACCGTCACGGCAAAAAGCTCGTAGCTTGCAGGATAAAAGCCTCTCAGATCCGAGAGCGCGGCGAGCAGAGCGAGCGAGTCCTTGCCGCCCGAAACGCCGACGGCGATGCGGTCGCCCTCGCTTATCATATTGTAATCGTCCACGGCACGGCGGACGAAGCTTAAAATTCTTCTTATGTTTTCCATAAATTCAACAAACAAACCTCTTTAACATATATTGCTAACGTACGTATACAAACCGAAAGGAGTAAATATGCCGATAAAAATATTCGTGGATATGGGACACAACCCGATGGGGCCGAATGCAGGCGCCGAGGGCAACGGCTACACCGAGTTCGAGCTTACCTACAGCATAGGCAGACGGCTTGCCGCGCTTCTGAACGCCAACCCCGACTTTGAGGCGATCACCTCGCACACCTCACCAAGCCAGATACTCGGAACGAGCAACGCCACAAGCCTGCAGACGAGAGTGCGCGCCGCAAATAATTGGGGCGCCGACTACTATATAAGCCTTCACACCAACGCGAGCACCATAACCTCCGCGTCGGGAGTGGAGGGCTACGCGTACAGTGAAGCCTCGCAGGGCTACGTTCTCGGCGAGTATATAACAAGCTCGCTTGCAACGGCAACGGGACTTGAAAATCGCGGAATGTTCACCCGTCCGAGCCTGTACGTCCTGCGCCGCACGAGAATGCCGTCGGTGCTTATCGAAATGGGCTTTATTTCAAACGCGGGCGACGCCAATATGATGGCGACGATGCCCGACCTTTTCGCGCGCGGAATATACAACGGAATACTGCGCTACTTCGGACTCTGATACTTCACAAAGGCTCTCCCCCTGGGAGAGCTGTCGCCGTAGGCGACTGAGAGGGCTAACCGTCACAAGCAAAAAATAACACTATGACGGTTTATACATAAATCCCCACCCTTTTGCAAATAATTAAGTAAAACGGGCAAGGGAAGTGGCAAAATGAGTGAAAAAAAGCTTTCGTCAAGCTTCGAGGTCAATAAGCGAATGCTTGACGAGCTGTTCAAGATCGGTGTAAACTTTGACGTGGCAGGCAGGGAAATGCGTTTCGCAGGCTGCGACGCCAAGCTTTACTTCGTCGATAGCTTTATGAATACGGTAGTCCTTGAAAGGCTTCTTATTTTCTTTGCCGAGCTTAAGCGCTCGGGAATCCCCGAGGGAATCGACGCAAACCGCTTCGCCGCCGAATTCGTACCCTTCGGGGAAACCAGCGTAACTGACGACGTTGACAACATCACCTACTCGGTGCTTTCGGGGACGGTCTGCCTTATCTCCGAGGTGCTCGGCGCAAACGCAATAGTTATGGACCTGCGTATCTATCCGGCGCGCGCCATAAAGGAGCCCGACAACGATAAGGTCCTGCGCGGAGCGAGAGACGGCTTCGTTGAAGCCATAAAGCATAATATCTGTATGATGCGCCGCCGCATACGCGACGTAAACTTTATTGCCGAAAAAATAACGGTGGGCGAAAACAGCCGCACCGACGTGGCTCTGTGCTATATATCGGGAGTTGCCGACGAGGACTACGTAAACAGACTGCGAAGCAGGCTGAAAAGCCTCAGAGTCGGCTCGCTGCCCCTCGGACACCAGAGTCTTGCAGAGGCACTCGTGCCAAGCAAGTGGTATAACCCCTTCCCGAAGTTCAGATACACAGAGCGCCCCGACGCCGCGGCGGCGTCGATATTCGAGGGAAGCGTGATAATCCTTTGCGACACCTCTCCCGAGGCAATGATACTGCCGACCGGTATATTCGATTTTCTTCAGGAGGCGAGCGACTATTATCTGCCGCCGCTGACGGGAAGCTATCTTCGAATATTAAGACATTTCGTGTTTATACTCACCCTCGTGCTGACGCCTCTGTGGTATCTGCTTATAGAAAACCCCGAAATGATACCCGAGTGGCTCGACTTTATAAAGATCAAGCACGAGTATACCATTCCCATAATTGCACAGCTTTTCGCGATCGAAATTGCGCTCGACGGCTTAAAGCTTGCCTCACTCAATACCCCCGACGCCCTGAGCAACTCGCTCTCGGTGGTCGGCGGACTCATTCTCGGCGACTTTGCCGTGCAGGTCGGGTGGTTTATCCCCGAGGTAATAGTCTATATGGCGATAGTCGCCATTTCAAACTTCACTCAGCCAAGCTTTGAGCTCGGCTTCGCGTTCAAGTTTATGCGTATGCTGCTCCTCGGACTCACCGCGCTCCTTGATGTGTGGGGCTTTGTCCTTGGAGTGCTGCTTATAATATTCTTTATCGTTACCAACAATACCGTCGACGGAAGCCGAAGCTATCTTTACCCGCTTATCCCCTTTAACGCAAGGGCGATGAAGCGGCTCTTGCTTCGCGTGTCGGCGAAAAGCGTTGATTTCAACCGATTTGAGTCTCGGCGGAAATGACCGTTGATTCCTTCATTGCGTTGGTGCAGACCTGAACAAAGGTGCGTCCGCGATTTATAACAAGCTCGTCGCCGCTGTCCGTAAAAAAGCTTACGGGAGTGTCTGCGGCGGGCTTTTTCCACTTTATAGACTCGGCCTTTCCCATTGAAATATAGTAGCCCTCGCCCTCACCGACACAGTTCACGTTGTAGTGACCGTACTTGTCGTTGGTGTTGTAGGTGGGGCAGTAAATGACGATGACGTTTTCAAAAGCGAGCTGCTCTCCCGTTGTGTTGTCAACGTGAGATGCGTCAAACTGATACCTCTCGTAAACGCAGTTTTCTTCATTATATATATAATAGGGGTTGTACGCGCTTGAATACTTGAAGCTTAAATATTTTGCGTCCTCGCCCTCAGGAACTCTCACCTCGTTAAACTCGGTGAAGGTGAACGGGGAAGCAAAGCCGTCCTTTAGCTCGGTGCGGTACTTCTTGTATTCTATTCCCGACTTTATCTTTTCGCCCGAGGTCATAAGAGTGTGCTCGTACGCCATCACCTTGCGGCGCTCCTCGTCGCGGTAGAAGGTGTCGGGCAGATACATATTGACGCCGTCAAGATTCGAGACCCTTCTCGACTTGATCTGTTTGTACGCCTCGTCACTTCCGCCCGCGTGAACGTATATGGCGTCGTGATTTGCGGCAAGGTCGAGGAAGTATTCGCGACTGCTTCTGACCGAGCCGAAAACGGGAACCTTCGTGTAATCGAGGCAGAGCGCGAGAAGACGGGTCTGTGCTCCCTCAACTATGCACTCGTAAATAACGTCGGCGTATGAAATACCCTCCTGGGGCATAGACGCCTTGAGATTGTTTATCATAACCGCAACGGGACGCATACCCGACAGCTCCTCGGTAGCCTCAAGTCCCGTGAGAGGGTTTACGAATTCGGGAGCGACGGGCTCGGGAGGCGCAATAACCTCTGTTGCCTCCTCGGTGGCTTCCACGGTCTCGGTTTCGGACTCAAAGGGGAAGGTGGTGACCTCCTCGCGCTTTTCGATGATTTCTCCCGTACAGGAGACCAGAGCGAGCAGGGAAGTGATGCATAGAATTATGGATAAAAGCTTTTTCATAGCCGAAACCTTTCGTGAAAAAATGGATGTGCTGTCTTAAAATAGAAAACCTACGTATATTATATAACGAGTATGCCCGTTTGTCAAACAATATCTTTGCGGTAAATTATGGTAAAGGATGAGAGTCCTGCGCCGCAATGTAAATTTTTTATAAACCTTCCGCCGCCTATTGCAATTTGGCAAAAATATGCTATAATATAAAGGAACAGAACTCCCCCCTTAAAACGAATACACGAAAGGATGATACGAAATGGCAGAAATGCTCGGCAAGGATAAATACGTAATGTATCGCGGAAAGCCGCTTGTACGCTCGGGCGGACAGTATATGTACGGCTGGATGAACGATACGCATTCGCTTTTCCTCGGCGTAATGGGAACCGAAAAGGTCGGCGAGACCGAGATCCCCTCGAACATCACCGTAATGGTGCGCTCGAACACGGACGGAAAGATAGTAAAGGCGGCAAACAAAAAGGGCTTTTACGAGGCGCTTGATATAGGAATAGCGTGGCTCGACCTTGCGCTCAAGGGTAAGCTCGCGTAAACGGACTGCAAAAAGCACGGAGAAAAGTATCTCCCTGCTCTTTTGTGCCTTTTTACCAAAACGGAACGGTCTGTTTTGACAAAATTCACAATTTATTAAAAAAATGTGAATTTTACACTTATCTCGTCCAAAATTTGACCGAAATATTGACAACATTTTCAATATATGTTACAATTTAAACGGTTATAGTACCATAGTATAGCTGAATGTAATATTCTGTGACAAATGGCGCTTTTATGAGAGAAAAAGCGACTGTTTGTCGGGGAACGAGAGCTCTTGCGGTCCCGAAACCGAAGGGGCTGGAAGGGCTATGTCTTTTGGCACAACTAATTTTTGCAGGAGGAGGACCTATTATTTTATGAAGAAAATTGTAAGCTTAGCGACAGCCGTGTTGCTAATCTTTACAATGGTTTTCGGAATGTTTACGGTATCTGCCGCAAGCGATAGCGTAAAGGTGCTTATCGAGCGCGTGTCATTTGACAAGGCGGACGAAACGGCAACCGGCGGCTACTACAACGTGTCAGTACCGATAAATATTATCCAAAACACAGGTTTTGTGTCAATAATACTCAGCGTTGCTTATGACAATGATTTTGAGCTTGTTGGCTGGACGGAGGGAACAGTATTCCCGTATGTCGCAAACCAGGAAGGTGTTTCCGGAACGACGGGCTTGCCCGCACCCGGCAACTGCTCGCCTCACAACGGCACGAGCCTTGAGCCTGATGATCTTGCGCAGAACCCCTTCACGGTTGCTTACATTTCTGCTCTTGAGTCAAACAACACCGCAACGGGCAGACTTATCGTCCTTAACTTTAAGGTGCCGGAGGACACGGCAGCAGGATTTTATCCTATCACCGCGACGGTTGAAGAAGCTTTCTCTCAGAGCGGAACAGTCAGCGGAACTACCGAAACTCCCCTTCCCGATCCGATTACAAGTGCGTGCACTGTAACCGCGGGCGGCATCCAGGTTGATGACACGACCAATACGTTTAACATCGTTGCCGCTGATACTGAAGCAAAGATCAGCGACGGCTCTGTTGAGGTTGACATCAACCTTGAAAACAACCCCGGTATCGCAAAGCTCGGCTTCACGGTTGAATTCCAGAGCAACTATCTCGAATTCGCAGGCGTAACCTCTTACGGTATATTCGCTGAATCCGATTTCGCCGACGTTGTTGCAAACGACGGAAAGCTTTACGTTTACGCGGAGAATGCAAGCGGCGTAACTGCAAGCGGTAAGCTCGTAACTCTCAAGTTCAACTACACCGACGCAGTCAATGCAGGCGAGTATAATCTTATTGTCTCCCCCAATCTTATGGGTGACGCAAGAGACGGTGCGTACGATACAAGCGGCCAGCTCGTAACTATTGAAGCTATGAAGCTTGCTGAAGTAAAGATCACATCCGTAGTTCCCGGCGACGTTGACGGCAACGGCAGCGTTAATCTCGACGACGTTGCTCGA
>JAZNEJ010000014.1:0-52218 GCA_045588575.1 Eubacteriales bacterium
AGCAATTACATCAATGGATGAAGATTTTACAAAATGGTATACCGATATTGTTAAAAAAGCAGACCTTATAGATTACTCATCGGTTAAGGGCTGTATGATTTTTCGACCTTACGGCTTTGCCATTTGGGATAATATAAAAACAATTTTGGATGCGCGTTTTAAAGAGCTTGGACACGAAAACGTTTCAATGCCTCTCTTTATTCCCGAGAGTCTTTTACAAAAGGAAAAAGACCACGTTGCAGGTTTTGCTCCCGAGGTTGCTTGGGTAACCATGGGCGGTGGCGAAAAGCTTGCCGAGCGCTTGTGCGTTCGTCCTACCTCAGAGGTTCTTTTCTGCGAGCATTATAAAAATATCATTCAGTCTTACAGAGACCTTCCTAAGCTTTACAACCAGTGGTGTAACGTTGTAAGATGGGAAAAAACAACACGTCCCTTCCTTAGAAACCTTGAGTTTCATTGGCAAGAAGGACATACTATGCATGAAAACGAAGAAGATGCAAGAGAAGAAACTCTTCGCATGCTTCATTGCTATAACGACTTTTACCGCGATTGTTTGGCAATCCCCGCAGTAATCGGCAAAAAGACCGAAAAAGAAAAGTTTGCAGGCGCAATAGATACCTATACTGTTGAGCCTATGATGCATAACGGTTTTGCTCTTCAGGGCGGCACCTCTCACTATTTTGGCGACGGCTTTGCAAAGGCGTTTGACATAACCTTTACCGATAGAAATAATGAGCTTAAGCATCCGCATCAAACCTCATGGGGTGTTTCTACGAGAATGATTGGCGCTATTATAATGACTCACGGCGACGACAGCGGTCTTGTTTTACCTCCCGCCATTGCTCCGATTCAGGTTGTTATCGTGCCTATTGCTATGCATAAAGAGGGCGTAACCGAAAAGGCTACCGAAATTGCAAATATGCTTAAAAAATCATTCCGCGTTAAGCTTGACGCCACAGATAACTCTCCCGGCTGGAAATTCTCCGAATATGAAATGAAGGGTGTTCCGCTCAGATTGGAAATCGGTCCGAGAGACATTGCCGAAGGTCAGTGTGTTCTCGTACGCAGAGATAACCGCGAAAAAACCGTTGTTAAATTTGAAAATCTTGAAAGTGAAATTTCAAGACTTCTTAAAGAATTCCACAATGCAATGTATGAAAAAGCCAAGAAAAATCTTGAAGAAAAAACATCGGTTGCAACCACTTATGATGAATTCTTGAAGATTGCCGACGAAAAAGGCGGATTTATTAAAGCTATGTGGTGCGGCGACCCTGAATGCGAAGCAAAGTTAAAAGACGTAACGGGCGGCGTAAAATCACGTTGTATTCCTTTTGAAGAAGAACACCTTGCCGATACCTGCGTTTGCTGCGGAAAAAAAGCAAAGCATATGGTTGTTTGGGGCAGACAGTATTAAAATTTTATTAAGAGAGAAAAAAATATGATAAAAAGAACAGTTTCGCTTTGTTTGGCGCTATTACTTTTTGTTTTTCTTCTTTGCGGTTGCGATTTTAATAATACCGGAAACGAAAATTCATCGGGTACAACGTCGGGACCTCAGTATTACTATTTTCAGATGTATGACGACGTTCAAACTCCGAAAATGACCTTTTCCATTACAAACGTAACCTTAAAAAGCGCTTATGACGGAGCTTCACCTACGCGAGCTCTTTTTGCGGATATGACTATAGAAATTGCGAATAACACCGATAAAGATGTAACGGTTAGCGTAATTGAATTTGCTGTAATTTGGGGTAAGGGTGAAAAAGATTTTGCTTATCCCAGTGAGCGTGTTATTGGAAAAACAGGTGTGTTTCCGGAAAAGTTAAAATTAAAACAGGGCGAGACAGGGGAATATCATCTTATTTTTGACCTTCCTGCAGGGCTTGAAACGGTAAATTTAATATACGGAGAAGACCTTACCGGATTGACTCAAAAAGACGCTTATTACGTTGGTATTCCGATTGGTTAAAAAATAAAAGACAAAGGAAATTTTCCTTTGTCTTTTTTAGTTAACAAAAAAGGCGGCTTATGCCGCCTTTCTTTTAATAGTTTTCTGCTTTGATTTCAAAATATGCTTTGGGATGAGCGCAAACAGGGCAAACCTCGGGAGCTTTAGGACCAAAATGAATATGACCGCAGTTTCTGCATTTCCAAGCAATAACGCCTTCTCTTACGAAAACCTTGCCGGATTCAATATTTTCGAGCATAGCCTTATATCTTTCTTCGTGCTCTTTTTCGATTTTTGCAACTTGGCCAAAGAGATATGCAATGTGGTCAAAACCTTCTTCTTTAGCGACTTTTTCAAAATCGGCATACATAGTGGTCCATTCATAATTTTCACCGCTTGCAGCGTCTTTAAGATTTTCTATTGTGCCGGGAATTGCACCGTCGTGAAGAAGCTTGAACCATATTTTTGCGTGTTCTTTTTCGTTTGATGCAGTTTCTTCAAAAATTGCTGCGAGCTGCTCATAGCCGTCTTTCTTTGCTTTTGAAGCGTAGTAGTTATACTTGTTTCTTGCCTGAGATTCTCCCGCAAAAGCTGCTGCGAGATTTGCTTCGGTTTTGCTGCCTTTGAGTTCCATAGTATTTCTCCTTTTTAAATATTTTTGATTTGTTTTGCGTTTTTCGCTTTGTTAACGAAAATGTTAATTATTATATAGGCAACTATAAAGAGTATGCCTAAGATAACGAATGTAAGACTGGGCATTAACATTGTGCCCGTTACGTTGGAAATTATTAAACCTACATTTAATGTTGCACCTTCAAAAGATATTCCGCTTAAAACAGCGCCTGCAATTACAGGTAAAATCGTTATTCCGCCTGCTATAAGCATGGGAATACCCGTCCAACAAAGCCATCTGTAAGGACTGAAGCGGAAAAGGGCAATGAACCCTGCCAAAATAACGATTATAATGGCGAAAATAAGAGCTGCATGGCCTGACATAACGAAACCAACCGCTTTAAATAAAGTGTCGGAATCTATGGAAATGTTGTTTTCCTGCATAGCCTGAGAAGCTTCTTCTTTTATATTTTCGTAGGTGGGAATGTTTTCAACAAGCTCGGTAGTGGCGGCTTGCCAAACGTCTGAAATGTCGTTCCAAATCTCTTCGGAAATAACGCCGGGAATAATTTCGTTTATAGAATCTTTTGCATTGTTAAAGACCTCGATTAATTTTTCTGAATCGAGTACCTTATCGGTTTCACCGTTTATTAAATATTCTTCAAGACCTTCTACGTAAGTGCCTATAACCTCGCCGAGAACGTCGTTTTCTATAACTTCGTAAATTCCGGTTACGTCAACACCGCTTTCTTCAAAAGCCTGAACGGTTTCGTTTAAAACTCTTGATAAGTCTTCGAATGTTTCAATATTTGAAAAATCAATACCCGAAAGAGCGTCTTCCAAATCGGTTGAGGTGTTGAGTTTTACAGAAGAAAAATCTCCGGCTAATTCAGTGGGTGTTTTTTGCATACCGCCGTTTAATATTTCGCTAATATTCATTGAGCTTAAAATGTTTTTTATTGAATCTGCGGAAAGGGCGTTATCGGCAGTCCACAAAAAGATTGTAGCCAACGAAGAAAGACATATTACAATGCTTATAATAACACAGAAAAATGCAAGAAAACCTTTTAAAACTTTCATTTTTAAACCTCTTTTATATTTTAATAATTATAAAACAATAGAATTTATATCTTGCGAGAGCAACCTTTGCAGCTTGAACAACAGCCCGAACAGTTGCCGGATGTTTTTTTGTTTTTAATTATTTTAATAATTGCCAAAATAAACAGTGAAAGAATAAGGGCAGTTACTATAATATCGGGTAAATTCATATTAAAAACCTCAAATGAAAACATTTGCAATTAAATAAACAACTAAAGAAATAATCCAAGCGACTCCGCATTGCATTGTAACCGCACCGAGAGTTTGCAATTTTGAACCGAGCTCACGCTTCATAGTTGCAACTGCGGCAACGCAAGGAGTATATAAAAGAATGAAGGTGAGGAAACTTACTGCGGCGGCGGGAGTGAAAAGGGAAGTTAACGGTGAACCGCCGGAAACAATTTCAAGAGTGCTTATAACCGCTTCCTTTGCGGTAAAGCCTGCGACAAGAGAAGAGGCAACTCGCCAATCGTTAAAGCCCAAAGGTGAGAAAACGGGGGCAATTAACTGTCCGAGAGATGCGAGAAGGCTTTGAGAAGCATCTTGAACGTAGTTGAATTTCCAATCGAAAGCGCCGAGGAACCAAATTATTACAGTTGCAACAAAAATAACGGTAAAGGCTTTTTGTAAAAAGTCTTTGGCTTTTTCCCAAAGAAGCATAAAAACGTTTTTTGGAGAAGGTAAACGATAGTTGGGAAGCTCCATTACAAAAGGAACGGGCTTGCCTTTAAATGCTGTTTTATTAAGAACTAAAGCGGCAAGAATTCCGCAAATCATTCCACCGAAATAGAGGGCAATCATAACCAAAGAAGCGTAATTCGGGAAAAATGCGGCGCAAATTACAGCATAAACCGGAATTTTAGCGGAACAGCTCATATAAGGGGTAAGAAGAATTGTCATTTTTCTGTCGCGGTTGCTTGATAAGGTGCGGGTTGCCATAATTGCGGGAACGGTACAACCGAAGCCGATAATCATAGGAACGAAGCTTCTTCCCGATAAACCTATTTTTCTTAAAAGTCTATCCATAACGAAGGCAACGCGCGCCATATAACCGGTATCTTCCAAAATCGAAAGGAAAAAGAATAATACTATAATTATGGGTAAGAAAGAAACAACGCCGCCTACGCCTGCAAAAATACCGTCTATAATCAAGCTTTGTAAAACGGGATTTATTTCAAGAGATTCGAGCCCGCTTGCAGTGAGCGCAGCAAGAGAATCAATTCCTTCGGAAAGAAGGTCGGAAAGCGGCTGCCCGATAATGCCGAAGGTGAACCAAAAAACGAGCGCCATAATAACGACAAAAAGGGGAATAGCAAGATATTTATTTGTGAGGATACTATCTATTTTACTGCTTCTGAGCCTTTCTTTCGTTGTTTCCGGCTTTTTAACGGTTTTTTTACAGATGTTTTCTATGTAGTTATATCTCATATCCGCTAAAGCTGCATAACGGTCTAAGGCGCATTCGCTTTCCATTTCTTTAACGGAGTGTTCAATAAGCTGAAGCTCATTTTTACTTAAACGTAATTTTTCAATAAATTCGTTATCGTCGCCTTCAATAAGTCTCATTGCGCAAAAACGAGCAGAAAGCTTTATGTGCTGAGCGTGGTCCTCTATAACGTGACAAACCGAATGTATGCAACGGTGAACGGGTCCGGGATTACAAAAGTCGTATTTTTTAGGTGCAATTTGATTTGAAGCAATATTCAAGGCGGTTGAAATTAAATCTTCAATGCCTTCGTTTTTTGCGGCTGCAATCGGAACAACCGGGATGCCGAGTTCGTTTGAAAGTATATCGACATCTATGGCGCCGCCGTTATATTTAAGCTCGTCCATCATATTAAGAGCCAAAACCGTGGGGATACCAAGCTCTAAAAGTTGAAGAGTAAGATAAAGATTTCGTTCAATATTGGTAGCGTCTATAATGTTAATAATAGCATCGGGTTTTGAGTTTACGATAAAATCTCTCGAAACTTTTTCCTCAGCAGAATAGGTGCGGATTGAATATATTCCGGGAAGGTCGTAAACAATATTTTCTTTTGAATTTTTAAACTCGCCGGATTTTCCTTCAACAGTAACTCCGGGAAAGTTTCCAACGTGTTGATTAGAACCGGTGAGCGCGTTGAAAAGCGTTGTTTTTCCGGAATTCTGATTTCCAACAAGAGCAAAAACCATCTTTAAACCTCCTTGATGTCAATAAACGAAGCGTCTTCCTTGCGGATGGTAAGAGAATAACCTCTTAAAGTAATTTCAATGGGGTCTCCGAGAGGAGCTAATTTAACAACGGATATTTTTGTTTTGGGAATAAGCCCCATATCAAGAAGTCTTCTTCTTAAAGCACCTTGACCTTTGACGGAAGTAATAATTCCGCATTCGCCGGGATTCAATTTATCAAGAGTCATAATTGCACCTCAAATATTATTTAAACAATATCCCAGCGGTTGTGGGATTAACAACAAAAACGTTTTCGTATTTTTTTAACAACTGTTTTTGACAGTAGAGTGCTTTTTCTTTATCTTCAAATATGGCAAAAACAGAGGAACCGGAGCCGCTCATAATTGCTTTGAGAGGATTATATGCTTCAATATCTTTTTTTAAATGGCGAATTGCCGGCATAAGAGTTTCGCAAACGGGCTCAAAAACGTTTCCTAAATTTTTTGAAAGAGAGTGGATGTCTTGGTTTTGTAAAGCTTCAATTGCACAAGTTGTATTTGGGTGAACAACATTTTCAAAACGGTCGTATGCGGAGTAGACTTCAGCAGTTGAAAGACCTCTGGAAGGCTTTGCTATTAGAATTGAGCAGTCGGGCATATTCGGTAAAGGAGTTAGCTTTTCGCCAATATTTTCAGCAAGAGCAGTACCGCCAAAATAACAAAAGGGAACGTCGGCACCTATTTTTTTGCAAAGCTCAGTAATTTGCAAATCGTTAAGAGGGAAATCAAACAAGGCGTTTAAGGCATAAATAACTGCGGCGCCGTTTGCTGAGCCGCCCGCTAACCCTGCCGCTACGGGAATTCTTTTATTGATATTGATTTTAACGCCGTAAGTGGCGTTTATTTCCGAAAAATAAGCGGAAGCGGCTTTGTAAGCGATGTTTCGACTATCTCTCGGTACGTAGGGGAGATTTGTTGAAATATCAATATATCTTCCTGCTAAAGTTACCGTAATATCGTCATGAAGAGATACGGTTTGCATTATACTTTGAATTTCATGATAGCCGCTGTCTAAAATTCCTAAAATATCAAGCGTTAAATTTATTTTAGCGGAACAAATAAGGTTTATTTGTTTCAATTTTTAAGCCCCTTAATAAATTGTTCTAATCGAAACATAGCTCTTTCGATGTTTTCAATAGAGTTTGCATAGCAAATTCTTATAAAGCCTTCTCCGCAATCACCGAAAGCGTTTCCGGGAATTACCGCAAGCTTCTTTTCCTGAAGCAAACGGTCGCAGAATTCATCTGAGGAAAGGCCGTATTTGCCTATGTAGGGGAATGCATAAAATGCGCCTTTGGGAACAACGCAGTCAACACCTAACATATCAAGCGTTTCACAAAGATAATCTCTTCTTTTTTTATATTCGGCTCGCATTCTTGTTACGTCGGGTAAACCGTTACGAAGAGCTTCTTCGGCGGCATACTGCGCGGCGGTGGGAGCAGACATAATTGCGTATTGATGAATTTTGAGCATTGTTTGAAGAATATCGTCGGGACCGACCGCATAGCCCAAACGCCAGCCTGTCATTGCGAAAGCTTTCGAAAAACCCGAAACCAAAACGGTGCGGTCTTTTAAAACGGGGAGAGATGCAGGTGAGCAATGAACGCCCTCGTAAGTAAGCTCGGCATAAAGCTCATCGGAAAGAATTGTGAGGTCTGCTTCACAAACAATGGGGGCAATGTCTTCAAGGTCTTTTTTGGTCATAATGGCGCCGGTGGGATTATTGGGGTATGAAAGTACCAATAATTTTGATTTTGGAGTTATTTTTTCTTTGAGAGCCTCGGGTGTTAAACGAAATCCGTTTTCAACGTGGCAGGGAACGGGAACCGGCACGGCACCGCAAAGAGTTACGATTGCAGAAAAGCTTACAAAACAAGGCTCGGGAATTAAAACCTCGTCTCCGGGATTTAAAACGGCGCGCAAACAAAGGTCGATGGCTTCACTACCGCCAACGGTTACAATAATATCGTTTGCAGGACAGGCGATATTAAATCGGTTATTGAGATAATTACTTATTTCCTGACGAAGCTCGGGAGTTCCTATGTTTGACGTATAATGAGTATGACCTGCTTCAATAGAGCGTATTGCGGCAGCGGAAATGTGTTCGGGGGTGATAAAATCGGGTTCACCTATGCCGAGAGATATGCAGTCGGTATCTACGGCGGAAATATCAAAAAAACGGCGTATTCCCGAAGGTTTAATGAGAGATGCGTTTTTAGATATTCTTGCTTTGTTGCTCATAAAATCACTCTTTTCTCGGTAAATTAATCAATTTTTATGTTTTGCGGAATTCTTGAAGTGTAAGAAGTAATGTAGTTGAAGCCGGCATCTTTAAGAGCTTTATAGGTTTCTTTAATCATAAAGCCCACCTGTGATGGATGATGCGCATCACTTCCGACGGTAATGTGTTCACCGCCAAGTTCAAGATAACGTTTTAAAACAAAAATGGGCGGATGCGTTGAATTCATAGAATCTCTGAGGCCTGAAGTATTGGCTTCAAGACCTTTTCCACGCTCTATAAGAGCTTTTAAAACTTTTTCTGTTGCATCCATATAGTCTGCAATTGAAATTGTGTAGCCTTGACGGAAACCGTAACGGAAAGGATAGGTTATATGACCCATAATATCAAAATCGGCATTTTTTGCATAGTCCAGAAGGCCTTCAAAATATGTGTCGTAAAAAGAGGGAACGTCATAATTTTTATAGTCGGCTTCCGAAAAGTCGGGATAACCTTGCATGCAATGATATGAGCCAATAACAAAATCGTATTTATCAAATGAAAGAATTTCTTTGGAAAGCTTGGGGAATTCGGTTTGCTGGCCCATTTCAACGCCTATTTTAATTTTAACGCCCATGTTTTTGCAAGCTGTATAATCTTCAAAGCATTCTGCGGATGAATAGGGAAACTGCTCCATAAGATTTAGGTCGCAATGGTCGCAAATTGCAATTTCGGAAAGTCCCATTTTTGAGGCTGCGTTAACCATATCTTGCGTTTTTTCGGTGCAGTCCATAGATAAATGGGTGTGTATATGATAATCGCTTAAATACATTTGCTTTCAAGCCTTTCGTAAGAAACAAAAAATATTACACTATATTATAATATATTTTAAAAGAATTTTCAATAAAAAAATAAAGCGAAAGAAGAAAAAATAATAAAATAAAGCGTTAAAACAAATGACAAGTTTTAACGCTTTACAGATATAAACTAAGCTTAATGGGGATTTTGTTTAGATTTTTTACTGAACTAAAAATGAAAAACGGCAATTTTCTTAATGAAAACTGCCGTTTTAATTGGAGCGGGTGATGGGAATCGAACCCACGCGACCAGCTTGGAAGGCTGGAATTCTACCATTGAACTACACCCGCAAGGCTTTATTTTTTTGACTGTAAGATTATAACACGATAATTTTTTTTTGTCAATAGATAAAACCAAAAATAACTTAAAAATATTTGCTGTTAAATTGTTTTATTGTATTTTTAATAGTTATGTCTATTCTTCTGTTGCAAAACCGTTCAATATGTTCGGGAATTGTTTTGTAATAAGCTTCTGCAATGCCTCCGGCTATGCAGGCCTGTGTATCTGCATCTCCGCCGAGGGAAATAGCGTTTCTAATAGCACTTTCAAAGTCTGTGGACTCTAAAAAAGCAATAATTGCAGGTGGAATACTGTATGAAGCTCGACTGTTAAATACGTGAGATTCTCTAATATGGCTAAGTGAAGTTGATAAATTGTATTTAAATTTTTGTTCTAAATATGATTTGATATTTTCCTTGCTTTCTCCTTTACGTGCCAAAAAGACTGCCACGGCAACGGACTGTGCCCCTATAATTGCTTCTCGATGGTTATGAGTGGAAATGGCACTTGCTTTTGCTTGAATAAGTATTTGCTCTAAGTTGTTATAAGCATAACCTATGGGAATTACTCTCATAGCGGCACCGTTTGCATAACTGTGTATATTTTTGGAATAAGGGTTTTTTGCCCAAAGAGTAAACATATTACCGAATCCTGCATTGGGGAAATAAGAATAATATTGACGATATTGTGCAGCGTATTCTTTGGAACGAGAGCGAATTTTCCATATTGAGATTTCTTGCGGATTATTCATTATAGCTTTACATACTGCCGCTATTAAGACACTGTCGTCGGTGAAAAAGCTTTCATTCTTAAATTCAAAATTGTATTTTTTTGTACAGTGTACTTCATAATATGAGCCTATTACATCACCGTATATTGCACCGAACACAATATTGCCATCCTCTTAATATATTGAAATTAAATTTTCACTCCATAAGTATTGAAATGTTATTATCTGAATATTCTATTTCTTCCGAAATAATAGTTGCCAACGTTGCAATTTCTTCTAAAGAGTCAGCTTTTTTATAAGAAATGAGTGAAGCAAACAAACGTTCGCAAAACAAACAAAAGGCTAATCTTTCGGAAAAGTCTTCAAAATCAAAGGCTTCGGTACAATGCCTGTAAATAAAGTAAGCCAAAAAGCGTTTTAAATATTCCTCTTTACCGCTTGGACGGCGCTTTTTTGAATAATTTATAAACAAATCTTTATGTTTCGGGTTTAAATATTCCAAAGAAATGAGTTTGTTAATACAGTCTTCATCACTGAGAATTTCTATAGAATAGTAGCTATAAATGTTGTTGAGTAAATTTATATAATCGGTCTCGGTGTTTTGCAAAAGCTTATATATATTGCTTCGCTCGGAACGTCCGTCAAAATCAATTTCGTCGGGCTCGGACTCTACCTTGCCGATTTCTTCCAAAACCGCATAGTCGGGAGATGAAAGGATTATTTTTGCCGCTTCTTCGCAAGAGATGCCGAGTCCTACCTCACAAACAGTTGTGTAGTTATAAAATCTCGGATGTAAGCGGCAAATATCGCAAAGATATTCCTCACCTAAATTGGTTATTATTTTACAAAGTCCGTTTTCGTCGAGATGAGGACATCTTTCGTTTTCGTTAAGCTTAAAATGCGGAGTGCCATTTGATGAAATGCTGTTTAAAATAGCGGTCTTGTAGGGGTCTTTGAGCTTTTTATATTTTTCGAAAGTGTTGTCGTCGATATCTATTTCCCAACCGACACAACAACTGTGGCTGCATTTTTCTGCAATACATTTAAAATTTTTATAATATTTCGGTGCGTAAAGCTTCATTTTAATTCCTTTGTTGCGGTTTAATTGTTGAAAATATTATAACATATTTAGAAAAGAAAAACAACCACCGAATTGGTGGTTGTTTTCTTGGCAGGGGCAGAAGGGATCGAACCCTCGGCACGCGGTTTTGGAGACCGCTGCTCTACCAGCTGAGCTATACCCCTGCATACGACGTATATTATAACCTTATAACCGCCGTTTTGTCAAGAGTTTTTCGCATTTTTATCTTAAAGAATTAATAAATTTTTCGGTAAATGCATTAAAAGCGTTTTTGTTAAGTGCATTTATATAATAAGATTCCAATTCGTCGTGTAAGGTTTTGGCAGTTCTGAGTCTTTCGTAAGCTGCTTCCAAGGAGCTTTTGTGAAGGAGCTCGTAGAATTTTATTCTTGCAGCATTTTCATTCGTATTATTGTAAAATCTTTGACATTTTATATTTCTGTCCGCTATTTTTTTGTTTGTTGTAAAAAATATTTTCACGCCGTGAATAAATAAATGAGATATTCTGTTAGGGTTAAGCGGTGAATAGAAAACAGTTGTTTTATAGCCTCTTTTTACGGCAAATTCCGATATTAAATTCATAATAATATCGGACGATATAAAGTAAGGGTCGTCTAAAAATATTGTTTCCAATGCCTTTTCTTTAACGGAATCCGATAACGAGAAAAAACCTTTAAAACAAAGTGAATCAAGAAATCTTTTTGAAACAAAACCTTCGGTGTTTATTAAGGGAAGATTTCTTTTAACGAAATTTTCGGCGTAGTTTTTGATTTTTTGGAGATTGAGTTTTTTAAAACCGTTATTGGATATTAGCTCGTCGGTTTCTCCTGCGGCTTTTAAAAGCGAATATGCGGCGTTGTATTCGTTTTTAATTTTTTCGTTTAGTGAATTTATTTCATCTTTTGAAGAGGAAAGTTTTCGTTCGTCCCAAAAATCTGCAGTGTTAATTATTCTTCCGGCAGCTCCCGGAATGGGTGGCTCGGCGAGATGAGGAGATGTACCGTCGAAAAGAACGGTTGAATCGCTTAAAACCGCACCGTCTAACGAATCGGGGTCGGACGAGCAATGCAAAAGCTCAGTGTAACCCAAGGCTTTCGTTACTTTTTTTATAAAAGTGCTTTTTCCGCTTCCGGGGCCGCCTTTTATTATATAAACTCTTTTTGCATTAGTGTTTATAATTTCATTTTGCAAAGAATAAAACCCGTTTTTTGTATTTGCACAGATAAAATCGTTCATACAATTTACTCCAATCTTAATACTGATAACATTTTATTTAAAATAGAGTAATTTTGACACTTAAAAAGGAAAAAGATATTGTAAAAATTGGAAAAGAGTATTATAATTATATAAGAACATTTAAGATAGGGGATTAAGATGAAAGCAATTGTATTGGGCGCAGGCAAAGGCAAAAGACTTCATTCCGAAGAATTTGAGCAGCCTAAGGTTATGAGAGAGGCTAACGGAAAGCCGCTTATAAGATATATGCTCGATTCCATATCTTTTATAGCGGAACAAGATACCGTAATAGTTGTGGGTTATAAAAAAGAATACGTAATGGAAAATATTAAAGGCGATTTTAAATTTGCGGTGCAGGAAGAACAGCTTGGAACGGGACATGCCGTAAACTCTGCAAAAGAGCTTTTTAAAGATTATGACGGAAACGTTTTGATTACATATGGTGATATGCCGCTTTTCAGAGAAGAAACGTTTAAGGGCATGATTGAAACGCACGATAAAACAAAGGCAGATTGCACCGTTTTAACCGCTAATATAGATAGGCATATTGCTTTCGGCAGAATTGTAAGAGATGCAAACGGAAAATTTGCAGATGTTGTGGAACAAAAGGATTGCAACGAAGAGCAAGATAAAATAAGAGAATATAATGCGGGTATCTATATATTTAATAGCAAAAAGCTTTTTAAATATCTTTCGGAGCTTAAAAATGATAATGCGCAGGGAGAATATTATCTTACAGATGTTCCGCGTCTTATGCTTAAAGACTCTTTGAAAATAGAAACCTACTCAATAAACGATGAAAAAGAGATAATGGGTGTTAACACTCCCGAGGATTTAAAAGAAGTTGAAGAAATTTTAATAAAGAAAAATAAAAAAAGTGTTTAAAAATATAAAAAAATATGTTATAATAATAAAAACAAAATAAAAGGAGAAATAAAAATGGTAACAAAAGATACAATTATTGCAGATGTTTTGGAAATCAACCCCGATACTGCCGAATTTTTTTATGAAATCGGAATGCATTGCTTAGGATGCCCCGCTGCAAAGGGAGAAACCATTGAACAGGCTTGTGCAGTTCACGGCGTAGACGCAGATGAGCTTATCAACAAGATAAACAATTTCTTGGCTGCGGCAAAATAAATAAAAAGGCAGGCAAATCCGCCTCACCGAAAATGCTCGGCGGGGCGGATGATTATTTATGGAATTAAAACTTGGAAAAAGACTTTCCGCAATTGCAGATTTGGTAGAGGGTAAAACCTTAATAGATATAGGAACAGACCACGGCAAGCTTCCTGTAAAGCTTCTTTTAAACGGAACTATACAATATGCAATTGCAACAGACCTTAATCCGCTTCCTCTTCAAAAAGCTATTGAAACCGCAAAACAGTTCGGTACTTACGATAAAATGGAATTTATACAGGCTTCGGGTTTGGAACTTGAAGATTCTGTAATAGACAAATCGGATACTATTGTTATTGCCGGTATGGGCGGAGAGCTTATAGCAGAAATATTGGAAAAAAGCAAAAAAGAAATTATAGTAGGAAAAAAGATAATAGTTCAGCCCATGAGCCGCGTGGAATTTTTTCACGAGTGGATTTATAAAAACGGCTTTGGCATACTTGAAGAATACGCTATTGAAGAAAACGGCAAGGATTATCTTGTTTTAGCTTTGGAATATACTGCTCAACATTTAACTATTACGGAACGTGAAAAATTTATAGGAAAGCTTAACGCAAAGCAGTCTTCGGGTTATATATTAAGAAGACTTCGCAAAACCAGAGAAAAGCTTATGGAAATGGAAAAAGCCGAGCGAGAAAAGGGGATAGTTAATGAAAAAAGCTCGCTAAAAGAGGCAATTCTTTCCTTCGCTGAAATAGAACAAATGCTTACGGAGATTAAAGAAAATGTTGATAGATGAAATATATCGCTTTTTAGATGAAAATTATCCTTACATAACCGCTGAAGAATATGATAATTCCGGATATATTTATAAATCTTCAAAAAATGAAATAACTAAAATTTTATTATGCTTGGACTGTACCGAAGATGCTGTCAGAAAAGCGGCTGAAACGGGTGCGGAACTTATAATAAGCCATCATCCGCTTTATATTGCGGGGCTTCCCAAAAGCTTAAATTCCGATAAAGACAAAACAATGGTAAGTCTTATTAAAAACGATATTTCGGCCATATCTCTTCACACTAATTTTGATGCCGCAAAAGATGGGCTTAACGAAACTCTCGCCGAAACGATAGGACTTGAAATTATCGGAAAATTTTCAGAAAATCACGCAGGAGTTTGTTCGGGAATAATAGGGACAATGAACCGTAAAACCGTTAAGGAAATAGCAAAGCACCTTAAAAAAGTGCTTGGATGTAATACCGTGAACTATTTTGAAAGCGGCAAAAATCCCGAAAAAATAGCGCTTGTTTGTGGAGCCGGCTTTTCGTTTTTTGAGGAAGCCGTAAAAAACGGAGCTGACCTTTTCATAACCGGCGAGTGTAAATATTATCATTTCAACAGAGCTAAAGAGCTTGGCGTAAGCCTTATTGATGCAGGGCATTTTTATACCGAAAAAATTTTTGCCAAAGCTCTTATGAAAAAACTATCTTTTATTGACAACGTAAAGATAGAAGAATTTGAAGATTTTTTAAATTATAAACAGATATGAGGTGAAAACCATGCCTTTTGACGGAATTTTTATATCTAAACTTTGCGAAGAACTTAGAGAAACTCTTAAAAACGCAAAGGTTTTAAAAATATATCAGCCCGGTGCTAAGGAAATAACAATTGAATTCCGTTACGGCAAAGATTTGTTTATATCGGCAGATGCTTCGAATCCTTATTTTTGTCTTACCGATAAGCCCAAGGAAAATCCGGCCGTTCCGCCTAATTTTTGTATGCTTTTAAGAAAGCATCTTAACGGCGCAATGCTTAAAACCATAGAACAAGAGGGATTTGAAAGAACTGTTCGCCTGGGTTTTGACTCGGTAAACGAACTTGGAGACACTGAAGTAAAATACCTTTACATTGAAATTATGGGTAAATATTGTAATATAATTCTTACCGATTTTTCAAATAAAATTTTAGGGGCTATAAAAACCGAAAACGGAGAAAAAGGCCCGAGAACAATAATGCCGGGAATTATTTACACCTCTTTAAAAGGTAAAGAAAAGAAAGATATTACCGAAATTACTTCGGAAGAAGTTAAGTTTTTTGCTTCTTCACGAGAGCTTGTCGACGGTGTGAACGGAATTTCTCCCGTGGTTTCTAAAACGCTTCTTGAAAACTTTAATAAAAACGGTTTTGAGCAAACCATAACCGAGATAGCTGATTCAAAGCCATATCTTTATTATTCTGAAGATTCCGTTCCTTGCGAATTTTCTTATATTAAACTTAATAACTTTGATAATTATGAAATAAAATCTTGTTATTCAGATGCAGTAGAAGCTTTTTTTGAGCATAAAACCGAAAAAAATCTTGCCAAGCAAAGAGCAGGGGATTTAGTTAGAAAAATATCCTCAGCCATTGAGCGAATAGAGCATAAGACCGAAAAGCAAAATCAAGAGAAAAAAGAAAGCGAAAATGCAAATAAATATAAGGAATATGCCGATATTCTAACTGCTAATTTATATTTAAAAGCAGATAAGGCCGATAAAATAACGTTACCTAATTTTTACGACGGGATGAACGAGGTAACAATTCCGCTTGAGCCTTCGAAAGATATAAAAGCAAATGCGGCGGCTTATTATAAAAAATATAAAAAACTTAAAACCGCAGCGGTAATTTTGGAAGAACAAATTGCTTCTAATTTAAAAGAGCTTGAATATTTGAAATCGGCAAAATTTTTTTTAAGCGAGTCGCAAAGCGAAACAGATTTAGCTGAAATAAGAGAAGAATTAATTCAAAACGGATTTTTAAAAAATAAAAAACAATATAACACAAGAAATTCGAAACAAAAGCCGAAAAAGCTTATTCCTTATGAATACCGTTTTAAAGAAAACGAAGAAGAAACTCTTGTTTTAGTTGGAAAAAACAACGTTCAAAATGATAAATTAACCTTTAAAATAGCGCAAAAAAATTACGTGTGGTTGCACGTAAAAGATGCGCCAGGAAGCCATACGGTAATATGCAAGGAGTTTAAGTCGGTAAGCGATGAACTTTTGCTTTTTGCTGCAAAAACTGCTGCAAAACACAGCAGTCTTCAAGGTAAAGTTTCAGTTGACTATACCGAGATTAAAAACGTAAAAAGACAACCGAATTCAAAACCGGGAATGGTGTTTTACGTGGATTATAAAACCGTTGTGGTGGAAACGTAAAAATATTTGACATTAGTTATCTAATGTATTATAATATTAAATAATATTTTTCATAAAAGGAAGATGTAAAAATGGAAATATCAATAGAACTTACCAAAAATCCAAAGCAGTTACCCACAGATGAAAACAAGCTCGGATTCGGCGCAACCTTCTCGGACCATATGTTCATTATGAACTATACCGCAGGTAAGGGATGGCATTCTGCAAGAATAGTTCCTTACGGCCCTTTGTCGCTCGACCCTGCTTCAATGTGTCTTCACTACGGTCAGGAAGTTTTTGAAGGAATGAAAGCTTACCGCACCGATGAGGGTAAAATAGTTCTTTTCAGACCCGAAGAAAACTACAAACGTTTAAACAGCTCTAACGACCGTCTTGAAATTCCCGAAATAGACGTTGATTTCTGCGTTGAAGCAACCAAAAAGCTTGTTGAGGTTGACGAGAGATGGGTTCCTTATGCAGACGGAACATCTCTTTATATCAGACCTTATATTATTGCAGTAGAACCCAAACTTGGTGTTCATGCATCACACGAATATCTTTTTATAATTATAACCTCTCCCTCAGGTCCTTACTATGCAGCAGGTCTTAAGCCTGTTAAAATTTACGTTGAAACAAAATACGTAAGAGCAGTTAGAGGCGGCACCGGCTTTGCAAAAACCGCAGGAAACTATGCTTGCGGCTTGAAAGCACAGGAAGTTGCAAACAAAGAAGGCTATTCTCAGGTTTTGTGGCTTGACGGTGTTGAACAAAAATATATTGAAGAAGTAGGCGCAATGAACGTATTTTTCGTAATAGGCGACGAAGTTGTAACTCCTGCTCTTCAGGGAAGCATTTTGCCCGGTATAACCAGAAAATCTGTTTTGGAACTTTTGAAATCTTGGGGCGTAAATGCAGTAGAACGCCGTCTTTCCGTTGATGAGCTTATTGAAGCTTATAACGCAGGAAAGGTTAAAGAGGTTTTCGGCACCGGAACAGCAGCCGTTATTTCTCCTGTTGGCGAACTTAAAGTCGGCGATTTGCACATGGAATTCAACAACGGCGAAATCGGCGAGCTTTCTCAAAAGCTTTACGATGAAATCACCGGAATTCAGCGTTGCAGAATTAAAGATAATTTCGGTTGGGTAGCAACTGTAAAATAAGTTACGGAGGGAAACTTCCAATGCGTAAACTCACGGTATACGGTTATTGCGCTTGTGTAATGGGAATTTTGGCAATTGCGGTTAGAATTTGTCATATTCTCTTCTTTGTTGATAACGTTGACTGTCTTTCGGAAGAAAAAAGCTTTTCTTATTGGACGTTCGTGGCAATTTTCTTTGCCGCTACGGTTTTGGCAGTAGTTTTGCTTTTTGTTTTAAAGAAAGATGATTTTGTTAAAATAGATGAAGTGGAATTTAAGCTCGGTCGAAATTTTGCCGCTGCATTTGGAATTGTGGCAACATTAGCTTGCGCCGGCTATTCGGTTTATTCAGGTGCCGGATTTTTTAATTCATCGGTAGCAATAATTGTTGGTTTTCTTTTCTTAAGCGCTTTAATGTGTTTTTATTACGGTTACGTTGCTTTTGCAGGAACTGATTTTTATAAAAATAAAACAGGCGGTGCGGTTTCTATAATCCCAATAGCCTATTATATTTTAAAAGTTGTAACCGTTTTCCTTTACTACACGAATAATAACCGTGATTTTAATTTTAAAGAAATGATACTCACAAACGTTTTGTTGCTTCTTTTCTTTACCTATTTAGGAAAATATATATCAACGAAAAAAAGCGCAAAGCAAGCCTATGTATTTGGTTTATTTGCAATTTTTGCAGTAGCGGTAACTTGGCTTCCGTTAATTTTAACGGTTAGAGTTGTTCCTGTTTTTGAAACAGATACCGCATTGTTTTTGCTTTATGCCATTGCCGATATTTCGGCGGCGCTTTATGCATTCTTTGCAATAAAAACTTATTTTAACGATGGAAAAGCTATTCAAAAGTAAAATAACCTAAAAAATCCACCTAAAACATAGGTGGATTTTTTTATTTTAAATCAAAAGCTCATAAAAGCTTCCAAAGCGGTAACCTTCGTTTTGAACCTTTAAAATAATTTCTTCAAGCGCATTTGCATTTGTTACCGAGGTTGAGTGGAGAAGCAAAACCGCACCTGAATGGAGGCGCTCTAAAACGGTATCAACTGCTGTTGAAACACTGGGTTGATTATCGTCTTCATAATCAAAATAGGCAAATGACCAAAAAACAGAGCTGTACCCTAACTCTTTATTATAAATAAGAGTTCGCTCGGAAAATCTTCCCATTGGAAAACGCATAATTTTGACAGGTTCAGTTTGTGTTATATTGCGGTAAAGATTATTCCATTCTTCAATTTGATTAAAATATTTCGCTTTATTTTCGGCATATTTTGTCATATCGGGATGGTTTAAAGTATGATTCCCTATAATATGTCCTTCGGAAACTGCTCTTTTAACTATTTCGGGAAATCTTTTTAGCATATTTCCATCGAAAAAGAAAACGGCCGGAATATTATGCTTTTTTAAAACGTCTAAAATTTTAGAGTGTGTGCCTTTATCATATCCTGCATCAAAGGTTAAATATATAACTTTTTCATCGGTATCTTTTCGGTATATTACGTCGTAAGGTTTAAAAAAAGTATTTCCATCCATTACTGTTGGAGGAGTATGTGTATTGTTGGGCTTATAGCACCAATCGTAAGCTTTATCAAGTTGTGCCGCTTCGGCAGGATTTAAAAAAGAAACAATTATTGCCAAAACCATTAAGATAGCAGCAAGATAAGCAGCTTTTTTAATAAAAATCACCCCTTTTCTTACATTGTGCTCAAATTCAGTAAAAAAATAAGCGGAAAAATATGTTTGACAAAAAAATAAACGGGAAGTATAATAAAGTAAAGAGAGATGATATTTTATGCATAAATTACTTATTGACAAGGCGAAAGAAGCTTTAAAAAATTCATATTCGCCCTATTCCGATTTTAAGGTTGGTGCGGCAATTTTAACTGAAGACGGGGAAATATTCACCGGTTCTAATGTTGAAAATATAACTTTTGGAGCAACGGTGTGTGCTGAAAGAGCCGCCGCCGTGAAAGCGGTGAATAACGGTAAAAGAAAGTTTAAAGCGATTGCGGTAGTTTCTCAAAAGGGAAGTTTTTGTATGCCTTGCGGCATTTGCAGGCAGTTTCTTTGCGAGTTTTCTCCCGAGATGCTTGTTATTGCGTCTAATCCCGACGGAGATTACAAAGAGTTTGTTCTAAAAGACTTAATTCCTGAATCTTTTGCCGATATTAAATAAAAATAAAAAAGCATTTGTTTTTCACAAATGCTTTTTCTTTTTGATTTTTAATTATTTCAAGCTTATTGCTTTTTTGCAGTTTTCAACGATTGTTGCGGCATTCAAACCGAAATAATCGAGAACGGGCTGAACTTTGCCGGATTTACCGAAGCTATCGTTAACACCGACTTTTAAAACGGGGCAGGGAGCAGCTTCGCATACAACAGAAGCAACAAGAGAACCTAAACCGCCGAAAACGTTGTGTTCTTCAGCAGTAACAATTGCACCGGTTTCGTTTGATGCTTTGATAATTGCGTCTTTGTCTATGGGTTTAAGCGAAGACATATCGAGAACTCTTGCGTTAATGCCTTCTGCTTTTAAAATATCGTGAGCTTTTAAAGCCTCGTAAACCATTAAGCCTGTTGCAATAATGGTAACGTCGTTACCTTCTTTAAGGGTTTGAGCTTTACCTACTTTGAAATCGATTGACGCATCGTAAAGAGGCTCAACAGCAAGTCTGCCTAAACGAAGATAAACGGGACCGTCTATTTCAAGTGCGGCTTTAACAGCTGCTTTTGTTTCAAATTCGTCTGCGGGAGATAAAACGATAAGACCGGGAATAGCAGTCATTAATGCTATATCTTCACAGCACTGAAGGGTCGCACCGTCTTCACCAACAGACATACCTGCGTGAGTTGCGGCTATTTTAACGTTTAAGTGGGGATAACCTACAGCGTTTCTAACCTGCTCGAAAGCACGGCCTGCCGCAAACATTGCAAAGCTGGAGCAGAAAACGGGCATTCCGGTTGTTGCAATGCCTGCCGCAACAGAAACCATATTTGCTTCTGCGATACCTGCATTTATAAATCTATCGGGGAAAACCTTTTTAAAAGTTGCGGTCATGGTTGATTTTGATAAATCGGCATCCATAACCAAGAAATCATATTTTTCGCCAAGCTCAGCCAAAGCTTCACCATAGGCGTTTCTGGTTGCTTTTTTATCTGCCATGATTTAGTCCTCCAATGCTGCAATAGCGGCATCGAGCTCGCTGATTGCGATGTTGTATTGTTCTTCGTTGGGAACACTTCCGTGCCAAGAAGCCTGATTTTCCATATAAGAAACACCCTTGCCTTTAACTGTGTTGCAAACAATCATAGTGGGTTTGCCTTTAGTAGCGGATGCTTTGTTAAGCGCTTTTTCAATATCGGCAAAGTTGTGGCCGTCTATAACAATAACGTTCCAACCGAAAGCCTTGAATTTTTCGTCGGCGGGAGCGGAAGACATAACATCACTTGTTTTACCGTCAATTTGCAAACCGTTTAAGTCGAGGAATGCGCAGAGGTTATCGAGCTTGTAGTGAGCGGCAAACATTGCTGCTTCCCAAACCTGACCTTCTTCAATTTCACCGTCGCCGAGAATTGCATAAACTCTGTAATCTTTATTTGCTTTTTTCCCTGCAATAGCCATGCCGCAAGCAGCAGAAATGCCCTGACCGAGTGAACCGGAAGACATATCGATTCCGGGAACGCCTTTCATATCGGGGTGGCCCTGTAAAAAGCCGTTAATGTTTCTGAAAAGCTTTAATTCTTTTTCATCAAAGAATCCTTTTAAAGCCAATGCAGCGTAAATAGCGGGGGCTGCATGACCTTTAGAAAGAACGAAACGGTCTCTGTTGGGGTCTTTAGGATTTTCGGGCGAGACATTCATTTCTACATTGTAAAGGTAGGAAAGAATATCTGCAATTGAAAGAGACCCGCCCGGATGACCTGAAGAAGCCGAAAAGACTTCAAGCAATATGTTCTTTCTGAGATTAGCAGCAAAGAGCTTAAGTTCTTTTTCGCGGATTTTATCCATTCAAATGCCTCATTTCAAATTTTATTATATAATGATTAATTATAGCAAAAAAATCGATAAATTACAATAGATTTTCAATATAAATTATTAATAAACTATATTTTTATTAAATACCCCTTGAAAAAAAGTTAAAAATAGGGTAAAATATAAATAATAAAATGTAAATTTCGAAAGGAAGTAAATAAATATGGTATCAGCAGGCGATTTCAGAAACGGCGTAACTTTTGAGATGGATGGAAACGTTCTCCAAATAGTTGAATTTCAGCACGTAAAACCCGGAAAAGGCGCAGCTTTTGTAAGAACAAAAATCAAAAACGTTATTACAGGTGCAGTTCTTGAAAAAACTTTCAACCCCAACGATAAGTATCCCACCGCTTATATTGAGAGAAGAGAAATGCAGTATCTCTATAACGATGGCGACCTCTATTATTTTATGGATAACGAAACTTACGAGCAGTTGCCCGTTGGTAAAGACACTATTCCGGATAGCTTCAAATTTGTAAAAGAAAATATGCCCGTTAAAATTCTTTCCTACAAAGGAAATGTTTTCGGCATGGAGCCTCCTTTCTTTGTAGAGCTCGAAGTTTCTGAAACCGAGCCCGGCGTAAAAGGCGATACTGCAACAAACGTTACCAAGCCCGCAACTCTTGAAACCGGTGCAGTAATTAAAGTTCCGTTGTTCATCAACGCAGGCGATATGATAAGAATTGACACCAGAACCGGCGAATATATGGAAAGAGCATAAGGTGTAAGAGTATGGATATTGCAAAAAAAGCTGAATATCTCAAGGGTCTTGCCGATGGCTTAGAGCTTGGTGATTCCAAGCAGGAAAAGCTTTTAAAGGCTATTGTAGAGCTTTTAACCGAAATGGCTGAAGATGTTGAGGACTATGCAGATAAAACCGCAGAAATTGAAGAATACTGCGAAGAATTAGATGAAGACTTGGGTTCTGTTGAAGAATATCTTTACCAGACCTTAAACGAAGAAAATTCTTGTGATTGCGGTTGCGATTGTGATGACGATTGTGATTGCGATTGTTGTGATGACGAAGAAGACGATGAATATTCGGCAATTTGTCCTATTTGCAACGAAGAATTTTTCCTCGATGATGAGGATTTTGAAGCAGAATTCATCGAATGCCCCTATTGCGGCGAAAAGGTAACTCTTGCCGGCTGTGATTGCGGTTGCGAGGATTATGCAGAAGAGCTTCCCGCAGACGATGATTGCGATTGCGGTTGTTGCCACGAATAATTAAAACTTTAACCCGACGTGTTAACACGTCGGGTTATTTTTTTCTAATAAAAAGACCGCAGAGAAATGTTCTCTGCGGTCTTTTTATAATAATTTTTAATCTCTATCGAATTTAGCGTTGAATTTTTCGAGAAAGAAACCTGCAACTGCACCTAAAACAAGGAGCACACAGTTAATCAAGCAGGGAATAACACCTAAAGCAAAACTTTCAAAAGGAATAATAACTAAGGTTGCCGCAATAACAATGCCTGTAATAGCGTGGAACATAATTGAGTATTTGTTATCAAATAACCATTTAACAACTCTTGCAAGAGCAATAACGGTAACTATTGCGCCGATAGCAGTGGGAATAAGCATGGAAAAATCGAGATTTGCAACACCGTTTGTAAAAGGTTCGTAAAGGTCTAAGGGCATAAGCAAAGTTGAAAAGCTCATACCGGGAGCAATAATGCTGAATGCTACTGCAAAACCGCAGAAGAGATACCAAAAGAAATTGGGTTCAATGGTGACGTTTATAAAGAATTTTAAAGAAACCAAAAGACCAAGAACCACAACAAAAGAAATTATTAAAGAAATCCAAGAGCCTTTTGTTCTGCCTTGCTTACCTGCGGTTTTAAAAAGGGAAGGAACCATTCCTAAAATAAGACCTACAAACAGGCAAACAGAAGGAGCGGGATAGGCATCTAAAACAAAGCCTAAAAGCTTTGCAATCCCTAAAAATCCTATAATCAAGCCTATAATGACCGGCAAAAGCAACCAAAAATGTTTTTTTATTTTATGAAAGGGGTCGGCAATAACTTCCATTAAAGGTTGGTAAACACCGAAAATAACACACATAACTCCGCCGGAAATTCCGGGAAGCATAGCACCAAGTCCGATTAAGGCTCCTGCGAGCATTCTTCTTAAAAATTCAACTAAAGAAAATTTGTTTGCGTCGGTTTTCATTTTGTCCTCCTGAAATTATATTCCCCAAGTAAACCAAATAAATAAATAACCCGATAAAACAGCAGCCAAGGTAAAGGGGATACCTATCTTTAAGAAGTCTTTGTTTTTTACTTCATAACCGTTTTTTCTCAATATTCCTATTGCTGTAATGTTTGCAGATGCACCAATGGGAGTGAGGTTTCCGCCAAGTGTTGCGCCTATTAACAAGCCGAAATAGAAAATAAGCGGATTTTGAATGCCCATAATTTGAGCAATTCCTTTAACAACGGGAAGCATTGTTGCAACATAAGGAATATTGTCTATAAAAGCGGAGAGGATTACGGAAACAAAAACCAAAAGTGTATAAAGTAAGAAGGGATTATTGCCCGCAATTTGATAGAAAAGTGAAGCAACGGCATCAATAACGCCCGCTGCGGTAATTCCTTGAATTACAATAAATAAACCGAAAAGCAATAAAATTGTGTCTAAATCCAGCTCTTTTGCAACCGTTTTAAAGGGAGTGAAGCTTTTATCTCTAACGCATGCTCGGATAATACCGATAAGACAAATTGCAACGCAAATAATACCGCTGCGATTATAATAAAGAGCACCGAGGAAGCCGCCTTCCACAGAAGGAATGAAGGACGCTATTACAAGGGCAAAAACAGTAAAGATAAGAAGAAAAGTAGGGAAATAGTCGGTTACTTCAGTTTCAACCTTTGAAGATACCTTTTCGTTGTTTTTCCTGAAAATAAACAAGAGAACCACGGTTGATATTAGAGCACCGAGCTCAACTGCCCAGAAAAGACCGGGCTTTCCGTTCATAAAGAAGAAATCTAAAAAGTTCATATTTGCAAAGCCGCCAAGCATAATGCTTGTGGTATCGCCAACCAGCGTTGCGGCACCTTGTAAATTTGAAGAAACCGCAATTGCAATTAAAACGGGAACCGGAGAAATATTAAGTTTTTTTGAAATTGCAAGGCCTACGGGAGCAACCATTAAAACGGTTGCAACGTTATCTACAAAAGCGCTTATAATACCCGCAAAAAGAGCTAAAACAGCAATAGTCCACTTAACGTTGGGAACCTTTGAAATAACTATTTCGGCAAGACGGTTAGGCATTTTACTTTCTATAAACAGTGCAACCGTGCCCATTGTGCCCGCTATCATAAGTAATACGTTATAATCCACCGCACCGAATGCAGTGAAAAGATTCATTTCAAAAAGTCCCAAATTACCTAAAATAACAAAAAGAGCGGCAGATGCTAAAACTATTTGAGGACGGTATTTTTGGAAAATAAGCATTAATGCATAAGTTGCCAAAAAAAGAATTAATGCAACAATTAAAGCCATATTATTTTTCTCCGTTTATTAAAGTCTTGATTTAAAGTCGGAATAACCGAATTCTTTCCATAAAGTTAAATTTCCATTATCGCTTATATAAATGGAAGGAAGATTAATTCCGTTAAAAGTATTGTTTTTTACCATAGAATAAATTGCCATATCGCAAAAAACAAGGCGAGAGCCTATTTTTAAAGGATTATCAAAGGAATAATCGCCAACAACGTCGCCTGCAAGGCAGGTTTGAGAGCTTATTCTGTATGTAAAGCTTTTTTCATTTACATTTGCTGCTCCGACTATTTCAGGCCTATAAGGCATTTCAATAACATCGGGCATATGACATTCTGCGGAACAGTCGGTAATTGCAATATCAATTCCGTTTTTAACAATATCAAGCACCGAAGTTACCAAGTATCCTGCGTTTAAAGCAATTGCTTCTCCGGGTTCAAGATATACTTCAATATTATTATACTTTTTCTTGAAGCTTTTAATGATAGTAATAAGCTTTTCAACATCATAATTTTCACGGGTAATATGATGACCGCCGCCAAAATTAACCCATTTAAGTCTTGGAAAAAATGTTGAAAACTTTTCTTCAAATGAGAGCAAAACACGTTCCAAGACATCGGCACCTTGTTCACAAAGAGCATGAAAATGAATTCCTTCAATTCCTTCAATGCCGTGATTTTTAACATCTTCGGCTAAAATTCCAAGTCTTGAACCTTTTGCACAAGGATTGTAAAGCTCGGTTTCAACCTCGGAATGTTCCGGATTAACTCTTATTCCAATGCTTTTTTCTGTAAAAAAGCTTTTATATTTATCAAATTGATAAAATGAGTTGAAAACAACGTGGTCGGTTACTGAAGCAATTTCAGCAAGCTCATCTTCTCTGAATGCCGCGGAAAAAATGTGTGTTTCTTTTCCGAATTCTTCAAATCCAAGCTTTGCTTCATGAAGAGAACTTGCGGTTGTGCCATCGAGATAACTTGAAATTAAAGGGTAAACGCCGTAGCAGGAAAAAGCTTTTTGAGCAAGTAAAATCTTACAGCCGGAAGCCTCTTTAACGTGTTTTAAAATTTCAAGATTCTTTTTTAATGCGTTGCAATCAACAATATAACAAGGTGTTTTAACTGTGTTAAAATCAATCATTTTTAATCAACCAATTCGGGATAAAAATTTTCTTGCCAAGGCAAGCCGTATTTGTTAAGAGCGTCCATAAAAGGATCCGGGTCAAATTCTTCAATATTGAATACGCCTTTTTTATTCCATTTACCCGTAACAAGCATCATTGCGCCAATCATTGCAGGAACACCCGTGGTGTAGGAAATAGCCTGTGAACCAACCTCTTTATAGCATTCCTGATGGTCGCAAACGTTATAAACGTAATATTTACGTTCTTTTCCGTCTTTAATTCCGGTAAAAATACAGCCGATATTAGTTTTTCCTTTGGTTCTCGGACCTAAAGAAGCCGGGTCGGGTAAAACTGCTTTCAAGAACTGAAGCGGAACAATTTCTTTGCCCTCAAAATTGATAGGTTTAATAGAAGTCATTCCGACATTTTGTAAGCAATAAAGATGTTTTAAATAATTTTCGGAGAAGGTCATAAAGAAACGGATTCTTTTGATGCCTTTAAGGTTAATGGCAAGAGATTCAATTTCTTCGTGGTGGAGTAAGTACATATCCTTGGGGCCAACCTCGGGGAAGTTATAAACTCTTTTAATTGCCATGGGCTCGGTTTCAATGAATTCTCCGTTTTCAAAATAGCTTCCGTTTGCGGTAACTTCACGAATGTTTATTTCGGGGTTGAAGTTTGTAGCAAAGGGATAACCGTGGTCGCCGGCATTGCAGTCTAAAATATCAAGGGTGTGAATTTCGTCGAAATAATGCTTTTGAGCATATGCCGAGAAAACACCTGTTACTCCGGGGTCGAAGCCGCTGCCTAAAAGCGCGGTAATTCCTGCTTTTTCAAAGCGTTCTTTATATGCCCATTGCCATTTGTATTCGAATTTTGCGGTGTCTAACGGCTCATAGTTTGCCGTATCAACGTAGTTCGTTTTTGTTGCAAGACAAGCGTCCATAATAGTAAGGTCTTGATAGGGAAGAGCAACGTTTAAAACAACGTCGGGCTTTTCGCGGTTAATAAGGGCAATAAGCTCGTCAACGTTATCTGCATCTACCTGAGCGGTTGTTATTTTGGTTTTGCCTCCCTGAAGTTTTTCTTTAAAAGCATCACATTTTGATTTTGTTCTGCTCGCAATACAAATTTCGGTAAAAACATCGCTTGCCTGACAACATTTATGAATTGCAACACCTGCAACACCGCCGGCACCGATAATTAAAGCTTTACTCATTTTTTCATCCTCCGATTATTTAACTATGTTAAGTAATAATTCTCTTAAATATTTACAAGCTGCGGCAGTAGAGGTTCCGCTTGCATCAAGCTGGGGAGAAAGCTCTACAATATCGGCCGCAACAACGTTTAATTTTGAAACTTCTTTCGTTGCATTTAAAAGCTCGTTAAAGGTAACGCCGCCTGCTTCGGGAGTACCTGTGCCGGGGAATACCGAGGAATCAAGTACATCCAAGTCAACTGTAAAGTAAACGGGATTGTTTCCTAAAATTTCAGAAAGTTTTTCAATGCCTTCAAAGTTGAATTTTTGGGTAACGATTCCATGCTCTTTTGCGGCGATAAATTCTTCTCTATCTCCGCTTCTTATGCCGAATTGATAAACTTTACCGTCGCCTATAAGCTCGGTTGCTCGGCGAATTATTGCAGAATGAGAGAGCTTAACTCCGAGATAATTATCGCGGAAATCTATGTGCGCGTCGAAATGCACTATTTTAAGATTTGGATATTTTTTATAAACCGCTTTTATTGCGGCAAGAGAAACCAAATGCTCGCCGCCTATAAGAATTGGCATTTTATTATCTTTGAGTATGGTTTCTGCTCGTTTTTGAATTTTTTTAAGAGAAGCGTTTGTGTCGCCTATGGGAAGTTCCGGGTCGCCGCTGTCAAAAACCTTTATATCGGTTAAATCTCTGTCTAAATAAGGACTGTAAGTTTCAATTCCAAAGCTTTCGCTTCTTATTGCAGCAGGTCCGAATCTTGTTCCTGCTCTGAAAGAACAGGTTGAATCAAATGCGGCGCCGTATAAAACTGCGGTTGCTTCTTTGTAATTATCAATGCAGCCTATAAAAGAAGAATTGTTAGTTTTAAGCATCTTTCAAAAGCTCCTTAACGTAATTGGGAAGGGCAAAAGCGCCTTTGTGAAGCTCGGTATTATAATATTTTGTTAAAAGACCGAGGGCATTCCAACCGTCCGGATTGTAATCGGTAATGGGATTTAAACCTTTTGAAGCAAAGCCGAAAAGCCAATGTCCCGAGGGATAGGTGGGAATGTGAAGCTGATAAACCGTTGATAAAGGGAAAACCGACTCAATAAGCTTATGTGTGCGCTGAGTGGCTTTTGCATCCTCTTTATAGTAAGGACTTTCATGCTGATTTATCATAATTCCGTTTTCGGTAAGAGCTTTATAGCAGTTGCCGTAAAATTCTTTAGTGAAAAGGTCTTCGCCGGGACCGAACGGGTCAGTTGAGTCAACTATTATAATATCGTATTCGTTTTGCTTCTTTCTTACGAAAGGAAGACCGTCTTCATAATAAATATGAACTCGGGGGTCATCAAGCTTGCAGGCGGTTTGAGGAAGAAATTCTCTGCAAACGTCAACAACTTTTTCATCAATTTCAACCATATCGATTCTTTCGATATGGGGATATTTCGTGAGCTCTCTTATCGTGCCGCCGTCGCCTGCACCGATAACTAAAATATTTTTGGCGTTTAAATTAGTTGCCATTGCAACGTGAGTAATCATTTCGTGATAAATAAACTCGTCTTTTTCGGTAACCATTAGAAAACCGTCGAGAGTAAGGATTTTGCCAAATTCGGCAGATTCGAATACGTCAATTCTTTGATAAAAGCTTTGAACGGAGCAAAGATGTTTATCTATTGCAATGGAAAAACGCACGTTTTTCGTGTGAGGTTCCGTATACCATAAATCCATAAAATTCTCTCCTTTACAAAACGGTTTTAATATAATCTACGTTAATGTCTTCGGTGCCGGTGAGTAAGCATCCTTTTTCTTTTGCATAAGCAATATATTCCAAAATTTCCGTCGTAATTCTTTCGCCAGGAGCAAGAATCGGAATTCCGGGAGGATAACACATAACGAATTCGCCGCATATCATTCCGTCTGAAGCACCGATATCAACTGTCTTTTTCTCGGCAAAAAAAGCCTTTTGAGGAGTTGTGCAAACATCGGGAATTATATATTCGTATTTTAACATGCCTTTTTCGTCTTTGGCGTACATTCTTTTAATTTCATAAAGAGCTGAAAGCAAACGCTCAATTTCAAGCATTCTGTCGCCCGCGGAAACAATTGCCAAAATGTTGCCTATATCGCCGAATTCGGTTTGAATATCGTATTCATCTCTTAAAAGGTCGTAAACCTCAATGCCTGCCAAGCCTATTTTTAAAGTGTTTATTGAAAGCTTGGTTTTGTCAAAGGCAAATACGTCGGTTCCGTTAATAAGCTCTTCGCCGAAAGCGTAAAATCCGCCGATTTTATTTATTTCATATCTTGCATAATCAGCAAAAGAAACGGTTTTTGCAAATATGTTTTTTCCGTTAAGTGCAAGGTTTTTTCTTGCAACGTCAAGCGATGCCATAAGTAAATACGAGCCGCTGGTGGTTTGAGTTAAGTTTATAACTTGGCGGACGTAATCGGCATTAACGTTTTTACCGCAAAGTAAAAGCGAACTTTGCGTTAACGAACCACCCGTTTTATGCATACTTACTGCGGCAAGGTCTGCTCCTGCGGCCATGGCTGAAACGGGAAGGTCGTCGCCGAAATAAAAATGCGTTCCGTGAGCCTCGTCAACAAGTACTAACATATTATGTTTGTGAGCAAGTTCAACAATTGACTTTAAATCGGAGCAAATTCCGTAATAGGTGGGGTTATTTACCAAAACGGCTTTTGCATCGGGGTTTTCTTTTATTGTTTTTTCAACCTCGGAAAGAGAAGTTCCCAAAGGAATACCAAGCTTGGAATTTATTCCGGGATTTAAATAAACCGGAACTGCGCCGCTTATAACAAGAGCGTTTATTGCGCTCCTGTGAACGTTTCGCGGCATAATAATTTTATCACCCTTATTGCAAACCGACATAATCATAGCTTGAACTGCAGCGGTTGTGCCGTTAACAATAAAGAAACAGTCTGCCGCGCCAAAGGCGTCGGCAGCAAGAAGCTCCGACTCTCTGATAACAGAGGTCGGATGACATAAATTATCAAGAGGCTTCATAGAGTTCATATCGCATTTAAGGCAAACCTCACCCAAATAATCACGAAGCTCTTTATTTCCTCTTCCGCCCTTATGTCCGGGCACGTCAAAGTGAACTATTCTATCGTCTGCAACCTTTTTTAAAGCATCAAAGACGGGAGTTTTGTGTTGATTAAAAAAGTCCATTTCAAAACCTTTCAATGTCAGTAAATATTCATTCCGCTGTAAATTTCAACCATTTCTTTTCGAAGAGCCTCAGTTATTTCAATGCGTTGCTTGGGAGGCAGCTCATACATATCGGTGTTAAATAAGTAATTTTGCAATTTTATATCTTTAGTCATCATTCTGGTGTGGAAGATGTTTGATTGATATACGTTTACGTCGAAAGCGTCGTATTTTTGCAAAATTCTTTCACCTATATAATTTTGAATCGAGGTGATATCGTGGTCGATAAAATATTTTTTGCCTTCCATATCTCTCGTAAAGCCTCTTACTTTATAATCCATCGTAATAATATCCGAATCAAAGTTATCAATAAGATAATTAAGGCAGTTAAGAGGGGAGATTTCACCGCAAGTAGAAACGTCTATATCAACTCTGAAAGTTGAAATGGGGTTACCGGGATGACTTTCGGGGAAGGAGTGAACGGTAACGTGGCTTTTATCGAGATGTGCATGCACCGTTTCTCTCATAAGTCTTGTATATTTTCCTAAATTACAGGATTCGTCAATTCCCGAAAGCTCAAGCTCTTTATCCGCAATAAGAACGTTAACGGAAGCACCTTGCGGGTCGTAATCCTGCTTGGAAATATTAAGAATTGTTGCGCCAATCATTTTTGTAACGTCGCAAAGAATTTTCGTAAGACGGTCGGAGTTATATTGCTCATCGATATATTCAATATATTCCTTTTGGTCTTGTTCGCTTTTTGTGTAGCAAACGTCATAAATACTAAAACTCAGTGTTTTCGTAAGGTTATTAAAGCCGTAAAGAGTAAGTTTTTCTTTCATTGATTTTCAGCATCCTTTCGACAAAGAACTTTGCGAAACTAATAATTAAGATATAGTTAGAATAATTATATCATATATAAAAATAAAAATAAATAGATTTTTGAAATTATTTAAAAATATCGGGAAGAGGAGCTTCAAATGATTTTCCCGATAAATAAGCAAGAATTCCGTTGAGATTTTCGGGAAAAACCACTTTATAAGCAAAAAGAAGCTGGTATTTATAACCTAAACGTTTATTTGCAGCGTTATTCCCGTATTTTCCGTCACCAACAAGGGGACAGCCGGCTTCGGCAAATTGAACTCTTATTTGATGAGTTCTTCCCGTTTTCAGCTCAGCTTCTATAAGCGAAGTCCCGTTATCTGAAATTTTGAGAGTTTTATAAAGTGTAATCGCGGTTTTACCGCCGGAAACGGGATGGTTAAAGCTTTTAACGGTATTTGTTTTTTCGTCTTTTAAAAGAAAAGATTTAAGCTCGCCGTTTTTGGGCTTCATTACGCCGAAAGTCTTTAAAATATAAAATTTTCCTATTTGTTTTTCCTTGATTTCATCGTTTAAAATACGCAAGGATTCAGCGTTTTTTGCAATAATTACAATTCCGCCTGTGTTTCTGTCTAAACGGTTGCACAAAGCAGGTGTAAAGCTCTGCTCCTTGTCGGGCAAAAACTCACCTTTTTGATGCAAATAAGCCTTAACTTGATTTATTAAGGTGTTTCTGCTTTCTCTATCGTCGGAATGAACGATAAGACCGTAAGGTTTATTAACTAAAAGAAGATTTTCATCTTCATAAACAACGTCAATATTGCCGTTTAAAGATAAAAACTCGTCTTGCTTTTCTTCGGATTCAAAAAATTCATCGTTAATGTAAAGGTGTAAAACGTCGTTTTCGGCAAGAATTACTTCTTGTTTTGCAGGTTTTCCGTTTAATTTGAATTTTTTCAATCTGAAATATTTATACATAAGGTTGAGAGGCAGTTTTTTTACTGCCTTTTGTATAAATTTATCGGTTCTTTGGCCGGCATCGTTTCTTTTAATAATAAATTCTTTAATTTTAATCACCTAACAATCATATAATTATAAAAAGGCGGCGAGAACTATGGATTATAAGCACCTTGAAGATATCCCGCCGGATATAATCACGCTAATCGGTGGAATTTTTGGCGCTGTTTACTCAAACGAACTTCCGTTTAATGTTCAAAATGCAATCGGAAACTGGCTTCAGCTTGTAGGGCAGGCAATTTTAACATATAATGCACAACAACAGCTTATAGAAAACGGCGAAGGAAAAATATACGGTAAAGAAAACTCCGTCAAAAAGAACACATCGGAAGATATTGAAGTGCTAAAAACAAGAATAAAAGCGCTTGAAAATGAAATAAAAGAAATGAAAAAGTTATTAAATCATTGATTATCACGCAAAAGTTATGTTATAATAATGACAATAAACAAAAAAGGAAGATGTTTTTATGAGCGAAAAGAAAAATCCGATAGCAACAATTAAAATGAAAGACGGCAGAGTAATTACTGCGGAACTTTATCCCGAAAAAGCACCTCAAACCGTTAGAAACTTTATTTATCTCGCAAACGAGAAAAAGTTTTACGACGGACTTATTTTTCACCGTTGTATAAGAGATTTCGTTATTCAGGGCGGTTGTCCCCAAGGCATTGGAATCGGCGGTCCCGGTTATGCAATAAAGGGTGAATTTAAAGTAAACGGCTTTGCTAATGATATTCATCACGAACCCGGCGTTCTTTCGATGGCAAGAGCTCAAAACTACAATTCGGGAGGCTCGCAGTTCTTTATCTGCGCAGGGGATTGCTCTTTTTTGGATAATCAGTACGCAGGTTTCGGTAAGGTTTTAACAGGTCTTGAAACCGTTTACGAAATAAGCACAACTCAAACCGATATGAGAGATAAACCCATTGTTCCTCAACAAATAGAAACTATAACCGTAGAAACTTTCGGTGAAAGCTATCCCAAACCCACAATGCTTGAAATATAATTTAAAAGAGTAATAAATCATCAAATCGACGGAAGAGAAATCCTCCGTCGATTTTTTTGTTTTAGTTAAGCTTTTTAAGAGATGCCGAAACCTTTTCGAGCATTTCACTGTAACTTGCAAGCTTTTCTTTTTCTTTATCTATTATATTTTGAGGAGCCTTGGCAACGAAGCTTTCGTTACCGAGCTTAGAATTAACTCTTGCAATTTCAGAATTAAGACGTTCAATTTCTTTGGTAAGTCTTTCTTTTTCTTTTGCAGTATCTATAAGCTCGTTTAACGGGATTGATATTTTTGCACCTTCCGAAACTATATCAACTGCATTTTCAAGAGAAAATTCGCTGTTCGATACGAATACTTCATCAGCCGATGCGAGCTTCTTTATGAACTCAACGCCTGCTTTAAATGCGTCGGGCTTTTCCGCAGAAATATAAACCTTTGTTTTTTGAGAGGGAACAACGTTCATTTCGGCTCTTATATTTCTTATTGCTTTAATTGCCTGTAAAACAAGGTCGATTTCTTCTTCGGCTTCTTTAAAGTTAAGCTCTTCGGAATATTCGGGGTAATCTGAAATCATTATAGATTCACCGGAATGGGGAAGAGTTTGCCAAATTTCTTCGGTAATGAAGGGCATAACGGGATGAAGCATTTTCATTGTGTTGGACATAACGTAAACAAGAGTCTGTCTTGCAGAAGCCTTAGTTTCTTCGTTGGTGTTCGTTTCAAATAAGCGAGGCTTAATAAGCTCGATATACCAGTCACAAAGAATATCCCAAATAAAATCGTAAAGCTTGGTGATGGCAACGCCAATTTCGTATTTATCAATATTTTCCGAAACTTCGGCTACCATTCTGTTAAAGCGTGAAACAACCCATTTATCTTCGTTTTCAAGTTTTTCGGGAAGCTTAATTTCAGTAACGCCTTCGGAATTCATAAGAGTAAATCTTGCGGCATTCCATATTTTATTTGCAAAATTACGAGATGCCTCGACTCTATCCCAATAAAAACGTATATCACCGCCGGGCGCAGTACCCGTTGCAAGTGTAAAGCGGAGAGCGTCGGCGCCGTATTTATCGATAACTTCAAGCGGGTCGATGCCGTTTCCGAGAGATTTAGACATTTTTCTGCCTTTATCATCTCTTACTATACCGTGAATGAAAACATCACTGAAAGGTTTCTGCTCGGTGTGCTCAACACCGGAGAATATCATTCTGGCAACCCAAAAGAAGATAATATCGTAAGCGGTAACAAGAACGCTTGTGGGATAATAATATTTAAGGTCGATTGTATTATCGGGCCATCCAAGAGTGGAAAAAGGCCAAAGAGCAGAAGAGAACCACGTATCTAAAACGTCTTCTTCCTGATGAATTTTAGTGCTGTTACATTTTGGACAAGTCTTAATATCAACCTTTGAAACGGTTATTTCACCGCAATCTTCACAGTAGAAAGCGGGAATGCGGTGGCCCCACCAAAGCTGACGCGAAATACACCAGTCGTGAACGTTGTTCATCCATTGGAGATAGGTTTTGGCAAATCTCGGAGGATAGAAGGTTATCGTGCCGTCTTCAACTATATCAAAAGCAGGCTTTGCAAGCGGTTCCATTTTTACAAACCACTGCTTTGAGGTCATAGGCTCAACAACGGTTTTACAACGGTAGCATTCGCCGACGTTGTGCTTGATTTTTTCGATTTTAACGAGCAAGCCGAGAGCATCAAGGTCTTTAACAATTCTATCTCTTGCTTCTTCACGGGTAAGACCCTCGTAAATTCCGCCGTTTTCGTTAATTTTGGCATCCTCGTCCATAATAAGAATTTCAGGAAGAGAATGACGTTTGCCGAGTTCGAAGTCGTTCGGGTCATGGCAGGGAGTGATTTTAACGCAGCCAGTTCCGAAATCCTTTTCAACGTAATCGTCGGCAACGATGGGAATTTCGCGGTTTACAAGAGGAAGCAATATTTTTTTGCCAACAAGATGAGTATATCTTTCGTCTTCGGGGTGTACAGCGACTGCGGTATCGCCCAACATTGTTTCGGGACGTGTGGTTGCAATTATAACGAATTCATCAGAATCGACAATGGGGTATTTAATATGCCAAAAGCAACCTTCGTGCTCGGAATATTCAACCTCTGCATCGGAAAGCGCTGTGCGGCAATGGGGACACCAGTTGATTATTTTATTGCCTTTGTAAATTATGCCTTTTTCATAAAGGTTAACAAAAACCTCGCGAACAGCCTTTGAACAGCCTTCGTCCATAGTAAAACGCTCTCTGTCCCAGTCGCATGAAGAACCAAGCTTTTTAAGCTGATTTATAATTCTGTCACCGTATTGCTTTTTCCAATCCCAAACTCTTTCAAGAAATTTTTCTCTTCCGAGATCGTAACGGGTAAGTCCTTCGTTAACACGAAGATTTTCCTCAACTTTAATTTGAGTTGCAATGCCGGCATGGTCGGTTCCGGGAACCCATAATGCCTCAAAGCCCTTCATTCTTTTATATCTTATAAGGATATCCTGAAGGGTGTTGTCAAGGGCGTGCCCCATGTGAAGCTGACCCGTAACGTTGGGAGGGGGAATAACAATGGTGAAAGGTTTCTTTTTTGCATCGGGGACGGAATGGAAATATTTCTTTTCAATCCATTCGGCGTAAATGCGGTCTTCTACTTCTTTTGGTTCATACTTTTTAGAAAGTTCTTTAGCCATAATAAACTCCAATCTAAAGGGATACTAAAAATCATTGCTACTATTTTAACATTTTATTTTTAAAATTACAAGATAATATATAATATTTTATGGACAAATTTGTTGAAAAAAGGTATAATATTCTTGCAAGGATGTGAAAGAATGGTAAAAATAATCTTCGGCCGTTCAAAAACGGGCAAAACAACCGAACTTATAAACAATTTAAAGGAAGCACTTTCAATTGGGAAACAGTGCTTTTATTTCGTGCCCGAACAATATTCTTTAACCTCGGAAAAACTTCTTTGCAAGGAAATACCCGATAAATTAAAGCCTAATCTTGAAATAACCAGTTTTAAACGCTTTTCCGAAAACGTTTTTGACGAAACGGGATTGTTTACTCAACGTTCGGTTACAAGGGCAGGAAAAAGCGTTTTAATGTCTATTGCATTAAAAGAAACCGAAAAAAGCTTAACGGTTTTCGGCCGCCACACCGACGATTCCGGCTTTATAACCGAGCTTATTTCTTTGTTTGATAATATTTCGGAATATAAAACCGATTTAAGCGCAGTTGCGGTTGATGAGCTTCCGGGTGTTCGCACCGCAAGCAAAATTAAAGATATTTCAATTATATATTCCGCATATTCTGCTCTAATAAAAGACGGCGGACTTTCGGGAGTTTCTCTTGCGTCTAAAATAATAGCCGAAAACAAGATGTATAAGGAAAGTGTTTTCTTTTTTGATAATTTTAACGGCTTTACTCCTGCTGAATACGATATGCTCGAAACTCTTATAAAGCTTTCGGAAAACTGTCTTTTTACTTTTTGCAGCGACTCTTTAGTTGATACTACGGGCGGGTTTGGAGTTTATTCCGACGTTATTTCAACAATACAAAAAATAACCGATTTTTGTAATAATAATAGAATTCCTCATGAAGAAACAGAAAAAACGCAAAGCTTTTTAAACCCCGTTTTATCTCATCTTGAAGAAAATTTATTTGCCGCAACAAATGCATTTTACGGAAAAACCGAAATAATAGAGCTTTATTCAACCGATGACGTATTGGACGAAGCAACAGTTGCAGCTTCTATAATAAAAGAGGGAATAGCAAAAGGCGAAAAATATTCCGATTTTGCCGTTATAACAGGGGATAGGGAAAAGCTTGGATTTGCAGTAGAAACTGTTTTTAACGAATACAACATACCGTATTTTGACGATGCAAGAGCGGTTCTTGCAAAAAAACCGCTTGCACGTTTTATAATAACGCTTTTAAAAGCTTCTGTTTGGCAAATTAAACCCGAAGACGTTTTAATAATGCTTAAAACGGGAATAATGGGTGCCGATTTTGATAAAATAACCGATTACGAAAATTATATATCGTTATGGAATCTTCGTCCGTGGCAAATTGCGCCCAATAAAGCACTTTTAAGAAACCCCGTTAAAGTTTCATCGGAATTAACCGATGAGGAAGCTTTGAAATTAAAGGAATTAAACGATTTTAAGAAAAACTATTCCGATATTATTTGGGAGCTTGCCGAAAAGATAAAAAAAGTATCTCCAAAAGAAAAAATAGAGTTAATTTATGACTTCTTGGAAACAAAAAAAGTTTCCGAAACGCTCAAAAAACAAGCGGAAAAATTAAGAGAAAACGGTTATTCTTATCTTGCCGCCGAAGAAGAACAACTCTGGGATTCGTTAATTTCTCTTTTTGATGAGCTTTACGATATTCTTCCCGAATGCGAGCTTGATAACAAGCTTTTTTATAATCTTTTTAAAAATGCGCTAACCGAGCTCAGCGCAGGTAAAATTCCGCATTTTCACGAGAGCGTTATTTTCGGCGAAATTGGACGCAGTAAAATTGAACGCAAAAAATACGTTATAGTAATCGGTGTAAACGAAGGCTCTTTTCCGAAAGAATCGAAGGAATCGGTAATTTTAAGCGACTTTGACATAAAGCTTCTTAAAGAATCGGGAGTAAGCCTTCAGCCCACTGCAGAAGAAATGCAGCTCAAAAACCGTTTAGAAATAATAAACACGCTTATTTCGGCTGAAAATAAGCTTTATATTTCGTACCATAAAGCTGAAAAAACGGGAAAATTATCATCACCGTCTTTCATATATGAAACAGTTAAAGATATGTTTGAAGACTGTGAAAAAGAAAATAAAATTTCTTATTTATCGGAAAAAAATTTATACACTCTTTATGCCAAAGGCAATAAAGAACTTAAAAAAAATCTTTCTAAAGCGGAGTGCGAGGAGTTAGATATTCGTAAAAACGATTTAAAAACCCTTCTGACGCCCAAAAAGCTTTCAAAAGACGAATTAAAAGCTTATCCGAAAACTTTAAGTTATACCTCTTTTGATACTTATAGGAACTGCGCTTTTGCCTTCTTTTGCAAATACGGTCTTAAACTCAAAGAAAAAGAAAGCTTCCGAATAAGCAATTTGGAAGTCGGCTCTTTTATTCATTACTGTTTTGAAACTGCGATGAGAAACGGTTATAACGGCAAAGAATTTAAAGAATTAAACAATAATGAAATTGTTAACCTTTCAACCGAGCTTGCTAAAAAATATATAGCAGAGCATTTTGAAAATGCATCAGAACAAACCAGAAAGTACGATTATTTCTTTGAAAGAGTTATAGGATATTTAACCGACTTATTACTTTTAATGCGCGATGAAGTTAACGAAGCCCTTTTTGTTCCAAGAGATTACGAGCTTGAAATATCCGAGCAAAACGGAGTTTCTCCCTATTCTTTGCCACTTGCTGACGGAAGACAGATTGTTTTTAAAGGCACGGTGGACCGTGTTGACATTTATGAAAAAGAAAATGAAAAATACATAAGGGTTATAGATTATAAAACAGGTAAAAAATATTATAAATTAAGCGATGTTATAGACGGATTTAATTTGCAAATGTTTATTTATATGTTTGCAATAGTCCAAAACGGCAAAAAACGTTACGGAGAAAATTTAAAGCCGAGCGCGCTTCTTTACAGATACGGCTTCGGCAACACCAAAGAAGAAAGCATTGGAGAATCGGTCTCCGATAAGGATAAGTTTAACACTTCCGGCCTTTTTGTTAACGACGTTGAAATTCTTAAAGCGATGGATGAGAATTTTTCAAAAAAATATATTCCCATCTCTTTAAATAAAGACGGAAGCCTTAAAAAAAGTCCGAGCATTGCAACGCTTGAACAGCTTGGAATGTTGAAAAAATATATAGATAAAACACTTAAAACAATAGGAAATAACCTTTATTCAGGCGAAATTCCTATAAATCCATTCGAAAAAGGCTGCGAATACTGTAAATATAAAGGATTGTGCGGTTATCCGGAAGGAACACGCAGAAAACGCACAAAATGCAAAAACAAAGAGTGGGAAATAATTTCCGAAGCTGTTTCGGAAAACACGGGAAGTGAAAAATAATGCCTAATCTTACAGAAGCTCAAACCAAAGCAATTGAATACAACGGTTCAAAATCGGTAACGTTAAGCGCGGCTGCAGGGTCGGGCAAAACTTTCGTTTTAATAAACAGAATAATTGAAAAATTAAAAAACGGCGGAGATATAAGCAAACTTCTCGTAGTTACCTTTACCGTTGATGCCGCAAACGAAATTAAAACGAGAATTTCAAAGGCTCTTAAAGATGAGTTGAAAAAAGACCCTCAAAACAACTTGCTTTATATTCAAAGTCAGAAGGTAAAAAACGCTGAAATTTTTACCATAGATTCCTTTTGTCAAAGAACACTTCGCACAGGCTTTGACAAGGCGGGAATTTCACCCGATTTTAAAATTTGCGACAGTGCGGAATATTCGCTTTTAAAGAAACGTGTTGCTGAAGAAACAGTTGATTTTATATCGGGAAAAGCGGAATACCGTCCTTTGTTTGAGAATTTTCTTTTAGCGCTTAAAAACGATGACGTTGAAGAAATATTAATAAACGCTTATGATTATTTTAACCGTTTACCATCTAAAAAAGATTATAAAGCAAAGTGTTTGGAACTTCTTGATGCGCCTTATTCATCAAATGTTTGGTTAAACAAAGCATTTAAAGATTTTGAAGAATATTTATTGGCAATAAAAGAAGAGTACATTGCTCTTTATAAAAAAATCACCGAATTTAACGCTGATACTCAAATTGTTTTTGAACCAATGTATAAAAAAGATATTTACCGCTTTGACGAGCTTATTTTAAATGCAAAAACAAAAAATCAGCAGGGAATAGTAGCAGAGCTTTCAAATAAATACGCTAATTTCCCGTCAAAATGCGAACAAACCGAAGAATATTTTAATTTTAAAAAATTCAGAGAAAAGCTCAAAAAGAAGATAATTGAAAAAACAAACTGTTTTAAATTAACCGAAACCGAATATTTGCAAAGCAATAAAAAAATTAAAGAAATTTTAAGCTGCTTATTTAATGCGGAAGAAATTTATAAAGAAAAGCTTTTGGCAGAGCTTAAAGCTTCTAATATGCTTTATTTCGATGAAATTTCAAGAAAATGTTTTGAATTGCTGATTTCCGACGTAGTAAACGGGAAAATAATTCCCAGCGAAACCGCAAAACAGTTAAGCTTAAAATATGAAGAAATCCTTATTGACGAATATCAGGACACCAACGATATTCAAGATATGATTTTCAGAGCTATTTCAAACGACGAAAAAAATATATTTGTAGTAGGCGATGAAAAGCAAAGCATTTACGGATTCAGAGGAACTAATCCGCTTCTTTTTGCTGCTCGTTTGCAATCAAAAGACAATGAAAATATTATGCTTTCTTCAAATTTCAGAAGCAGAAATGAAATATTGGAGTTTGTTAATATTATTTTCAATGAAATAATGAGAAAAGATACCGGTTTTATGAACTATAAAGAAACCGATATGCTTGTTTACGGTGCTGACTGCTTTAAAGAGGGCAAAGGTAACGTAAACCTTGTTTTAATAAATCAAAACGAGGAAAACGATGAAGATTTTGATACTGATGACGATGACGGCGAAAACAATGAAAGTAATATCGACCTTTTACTCGAAATCAAATACATAGCAAATGAAATATTGCATTTAATTCGTAAAAAAGAAGAAGTTTTTGATAAAAACTTGAAAAAAATGCGTCCGATTAAGCTTTCCGATATTGTTATAATGTCGAGAAATTTAAACAATAGGGGAGCGGATATAATTAAAACTCTTTCAGATGCCGGAATTCCTGCATACTGCAATGACGGAACCGATTTTTATGAAAAATATGAAATAAACGCCGTACTTTCTTTGCTTACGGTAATAAATAACAATAAAGATAACATTGCTTTAGCGGCAGCAATGAGGTCTCCGCTCTTTGGTTTTACCGATTCGGAGTTAATGAAAATAAGGCTTTCTCAAAAAGATGAAAAAGAGTTCTATAACGCCGTGTTAAAAGCCGCCGAAACAAATGTAAAGGTTTCAAACTTTATAGAAAAAATCACGAAATATCGTTGTTTATCAGAAGAATTGCCGGTAAATTCGCTTTTGAATATTATTTACAACGATTTAAAAGCGGAGGCGGTTTTCTCATTATTACCCCATGGCGAAGAGCGTTTAAGAAATATAAACGAACTTATTTTTCACGCTGAAGCCTATGAAAAAACAGGGGAAGGCGGTCTGTTTTCTTATATTGAATACGTTAAAGAATTACTCTCTAAAAAAGGTACCGCCAAAACGAAAGGCACTGTAAAAGAAGGGGATTTTGTAAAGGTTATAACAATACACAGTTCCAAAGGCCTTGAATATCCCGTTTGTTTTCTTTGCGGTTTATTTAAAAAATTTAATTTCCAAGAGAAAAAAGATATAATTAAATTTAATAAAGACTTCGGTATATCTATGAAGCTTTACGACCTTAAAACCAATACAAAAAAGGCAACGCTTCAAGATGAAACTGAAAAGATTCTTATTTCCGAAACCAATATAAAAGAGGAAATAAGGCTTCTTTACGTTGCTTTTACAAGGGCCAGAGAACGTTTATACATTGTTGGCTCAGGTAAAAATATAGCTTCAAAATTAGATGAGTGGACATTACACACTGACACCGTTCCGCCTTGGAAATTAAAAGATGCAAAAAGCTACGCCGATATAATTTTACCGGTTTTATTCAGTCGTAACGAAGTGAAAAAGGGAATATTCGGCAAAAATACTCTTGAAAATCCTTGTAAATTCAAAGCAACGCTTATAAATGAAGAAAACGTAACCGTCGTTGCAAACGCTTTAAAAACTTCAACTAACGCCTATAATGAAATAAAATACCTATCGGAAAAAGAAATATTGAAAATTCCCGAAAAAATAAGCGTTAGTGAGCTGAAAGCAAGGAAAAACGATACAGATATCAATGAAAGTGTTGTTAAACGCTATCATTTTACTCAAAAACCTCTGTTTCTTGCCGAAAAACAGAACGGACGCGATAAAGGTAATGCTATACATAAATTCTTGCGTTATTGTAATATTGAGCGTATTTTAGCATCAAATTCTTCAATTTCAGACGAAATAGAGCTTTTAGATACAAAAAACGTCTTTTCAAAAGCAGAGAAAAAAGCATTATCGGTAAATGCGCTTGAGGAATTTTTTAAAAATCCTATGACGGCAAGAATTTTTGCAGCCTCTCAAATTTACAGAGAAAAACGCTTTACAATTAACTTTAAAGCAAATGAAATAGGAATAGACGATTCGTCTGACGATGTAATTGTGCAGGGAATAATAGACTTATTTGTAATTAACAAAAACGGAATAACGCTGATAGATTTTAAAACCGATAAGGTTTTAGGCAACCCAAACGGTGAAGAACTTATAGAAAAATATTCTGTTCAGCTTGAACTTTATAAGCAGACGCTTGAAAGATTGTATGAAAAACCCGTAACAGAAGAATACATCTATTCATTTGCATTGAATAAGTATATAAAACTTTAATAGGGTAGCTTTATGCTCCTAACCGAAAAAACATACGTCCAATTATACAAAATGCATATTTTGTATAATTGGGGGAAGTAAAAAATAAGAAAAAGCAGTTAAAACGGATTCAAAACCATTTTAGCTGCTTTTTTACATATTATATTTTAATTCAAATAAGAAAATGCAACGTCTACAATATCGTGAATTATTTTCAGCTTATTTAAATTGTCGGTATTTAATAAAACCAGTTTAGGATACGGCGACGGTCTAAAAACAACTTTGTTATCAAAGTTAGCACATATCTTTGATAACAATTCAAAATCAAGTCCGTTAAAGACAAACGATATTTCTCCGTTTTGTTCCTCTTTAATTTGAGTTATATTACATTGCTCAGCAATGAATTTAATTTCGGAAACTGCTATAAGATTCAACACCTCCGGCGGAATTTTTCCAAAACGGTCCGTAAGCTCTTCTTTAATTTCATTGGAATCGAAAATTTCCGATATTGAAGCAAGCTTTTTATAAATTACAATTCGGTCTTCAACGGCTTCAATATATTCTTGCGGTATGAATGCATTTACATTTATTGCTATATTGCATTTTTCGGGCGGCGCTTTTTCGCCTTTTTGCTCCGAAATTGCCGTTTCAAGCAACTTTAAATACATATCGTAACCTACGTTTGCGATGTGTCCGTGTTGATTTGCGCCCAAAACACTGCCTGCGCCTCTTATTTCGAGGTCTCGAAGCGCAATTTTAAGACCTGCGCCGAATTCCGTAAAATCTCTTATTGAATTTAAGCGTTTTGCTGCATCTTCGGTTAATATTTTATTTTTCTTGTAAAGAAGATAACAATAAGCTCTTCTTGGACTTCTTCCAACTCTTCCTCTTATTTGATGAAGCTGTGCAAGTCCTAAATTATCGGCATCTTCTATTATTACCGTATTGACGTTTGATACGTCGATTCCGGTTTCTATAATCGTTGTGCAAACGAGAATATCGGTTTCTTTTTTCAAAAGCTTTTCCCAAGATAGTGAAAGCTCCTCGTCCTTCATTTGCCCGTGTGCCACGTCAACAGATGCTTCCGGTAAAAGCTTGGAAATCTTTTCGGCTGTTTGATAAATCGTATCTACTCTATTAGAAAGATAATAAACCTGACCGCCTCTTGACAGTTCCTTTGAAATTGCCGTTAAAACAAGATTTTCATCATATTCCGCCATGTAAGTTTTTATAGGTTGTCTGTCTTCGGGATAATCTTCTATTATAGACATATCGCGAATACCCGATAAAGCCATATTAAGTGTTCTGGGAATGGGTGTTGCCGAAAGAGTTATACAGTCGACGTTTTTGTATTTTTCTTTAAGAGTTTCTTTATGTCCTACACCGAAACGTTGCTCTTCATCTATAATTAAAAGCCCTAAATCTTTAAAGTTAACGTTTTTTTGAATAAGACTGTGAGTGCCGATTACAACGTCGGTCTCCCCTGTTTTAAGCCGTTTTATTATCTTCTTTTTTTCGGTTTCCGAAACGAATCTTGAAAGCATTTCAACCTTTATGGGATAATCGGCAAAGCGCGACAAAAAGGTTCTGTAATGTTGCCATGCAAGAACGGTTGTCGGAACTAAAATTGCCGCTTGCTTGCCGTCTGAAACGCATTTGAACACCGCTCTTATTGCAACCTCGGTCTTCCCTACGCCAACGTCGCCGCATATAAGACGGTCCATTGCTACCGGTTTTTCCATATCTTTTTTAACTTCTTTTATAACGCGAAGCTGGTCATCGGTTTCTTCAAACTGAAAGCTTTCCTCAAATTCGGTTTGCCAGAGAGTGTCTTCTGTGAAAGCGTGCCCCGGGGTTTTAAGCCTTTCGGCATATAAAGAAGTTAAATCGAAGGCAAGCGTTTTAACGGCGGCTCTAACCTTGTTTTTGGTATTTTGCCAATCGTTTCCGCCAAGCTTTGAAAGCTTTATATTAGCGGTTGTTACGTCGGCGCCGCTATATTTTGCAATTAAATCAAGTCTGTCGCAAGGGACATACAAAACATCGGTGCCTGCGTATAAAATGCGAAGCATATCTCTCGTTATTCCGTTTGATTCAGATGTAACAACGCCTTCAAAAACGCCTATTCCGTAATCGTTATGAACGATGTAATCCCCTTTTTTCAAAAGCTCAAGCGAAGTGATTTCTTTAGTATCTTTATAACGCTTTAGCGCCTTTTTCGTGCGTTTTACAGCATCTTTTTTATCGGCAAAAAGGACAAACCCGACCGAATTATCTAAAAACCCTTCCGAAATTTCGGAAATTCCAATATTAACGCCTTTTTCAAACTCGGTAAAAGTGTTTGAAACAAGAGATATTTTTATACCGTCATTAAGTTTTTCTGTTAATTTTTCCTTTATTTTTTCGGCGTGCAAGCTGTTAGCCGCCGCAATAAAAATTTTAAAGCCTTTTGCGGCATAAAAAATAACATCCTCGCAAAGAATGTCCAGATTTCCGTGCCAAGCCGAAGTTTCACTTATATTAAGCGAAACAGTTTCTTTAACCGTAACCGCATTTATCCCTCCGGAAAGAGAGTCAAGTATTATAGCTTTACAGTCTTTTAAGCGTGAATAAAGTTCAGTTTCGGGAAGATAATAATCCCCTTTCAAAAAAGAAACATTTTTTTCGGCAAGATACTTTAAATCATCGTTTATTCGATTAATAAATGCTTTTGCATTATCAAAAACAGCCTTGTGCTCAAAGACAAAAAGATTTGAATTTTCGTTAAAATAATCAAATACCGTGTTTTTTTGAGAATATAAAGCGGGAATTAACCTATCGGCTCCGTCGGGCAGAAATCCGTTTTCAAGACATTCCACGGCTTTTTCGGCAAAACTTTTTTCTTCGTTATCTGCAATTTTAATTTTATCAAAATTAAGCTGTTTTTTTATAATATTTATTGCATTTTCTTCTATTTTAGTTTCAGAAGCGGGAATAGCAATATATTCCGGCAAGGCTACTTTTTTTCTTTGCGAAAAAGTATCGAAAGCTGAAATTTTTTCAATTTCTTCGTCAAAAAATTCGATTCTTGCAGGCTCAGCCGATAAAGGCGACCAAACGTCGAAAATATCGCCCCTTTTGGCAAACTGCCCTACTCCTTCTACCTTATCTACCCGTTTGTACCCTGCTGATAAAAGTTTTTTATAAAGTTCTTCGAAATTCCGGTTTTCGCCTACTTTAAAGGTTATAATATTCGAATTATAAAATTCTTTTTCCGCAGTAAACTGCATAACCGCTTCCGCTGTTGTTATAACTGCAAAGCCTTTTTCTTTAAGGCAATATAACGCTGCTGTTCTCGAAAAAACGTCATCGAAAGAAAGACGCTCTAAATCGGAAAAAACATAGTCTTTGGCTGTGAAAACGGCTATTTTATCGTGATAAAACGGATATAACAGCTTTTTATATTTATCAACTGTACCTTCAGGCACAATAACAAGTGAGCTTTTTTCATTATTAGAAAGCAAAGAAACAACAGGTGCTTTAACTGCATCTGTTGCTCCCCATACAATTATAGGTAATTTGTTTGTTTTTACCGCTTTTTCAATCGAAGAAATGTCTTTATTTTTACGTAATTCCTTCAAAAAGAGAGTTGCCGACATCAATTATCTCGCTTTCTTGTTATAGAAATTCATAGCTTTTTCAGTTTCTCCCGAAACAATAAGTTTCACAGCTTCATAAACGTTTGGCAAAACGGATTCAAAGATTTTGTTTTCCTCTATGGAAAAGGGCGAAAGTACCCAATCTGCAAGGTCGCTGAAATGTTCAGGCTTCTTCCCCACTCCTATTTTAACGCGCATATAATCGTCTGTTTTTAAATGGAGCGAAATGTTTTTTAAACCGTTGTGGCCACCGTGCGAACCGTTTTTTCTAATACGCAATGTTCCTACATCAAATGAAACGTCATCGCACAAAACAACTAATTTATCGGCTGTGAGCTTATAAAAACTCATTGCTTTCGAAACGGCTTCTCCGCTTAAATTCATATAAGTAAGCGGTTTTATCAAAAGAGTGCTTTTGCCGTTTATTTTCACGTCTGCAGTCATTGCGTTAAATTTGCTTTTTGAAAAAGAAGCGCCGCACTTATCTGCAATAACGTCTATGGCTCTAAATCCTATATTGTGTTTGGTGTTTTCATATTTTGATTCGGGATTTCCCAAACCTGCAATAATCATATCGTATTTACTTGATTTAAAAAGCATAATTTCTCCCTTGATTTTTGTTTTTTATATGCCAATGACCGCTGTTTTTGAAGACAGCGGTCTTGTAATTTTTATATCAATCGAATATTGAAGACATAGGAAGGTCATCGTATATTCTTTGAATTGCTTCTGCAAAAATGGGTGCAATGGGAATTGTTTTTATTTTTTCGGTAGTGCATTTTTCCGAAAGAGGAATAGTATCTAAAATTACCAATTCTTTAATAACGCTCGCTTCAATTCTTTCAAATGCGGGACCGGAAAGAACTCCGTGTGTGGCGCATGCATAAACTTCCTTTGCGCCTCCGATTTCAATAAGAGCTTTTGCGCCGTTGCATAGGGTTCCGGCGGTATCTACAAGGTCATCTACCAAAATTACAGTTTTATCTTTTACGTCGCCAATTATGTTGCAAACCTCGCAAACGTTGGCTTTTTGACGCCTTTTATCTATTATTGCAAGATTCGAGCCAAGCTTTCTTGCAAAATTTCTTGTTCTTGTAACCGAGCCCAAATCGGGTGAGACGCATATAACATTGGAATTATCAACGCCAAATTTTTCAACAAAATAATCGGCAAGCACCGAAACTCCGTAAAGATTGTCAACAGGAATGTCAAAAAATCCTTGAATTTGAGGAGCATGTAAATCCATTGTTAAAACTCGGTCGGCTCCCGCTACGGTTAAAATATTTGCAACAAGCTTTGCGGTTATTGGGTCGTGCGCTTTGGCTTTTCTGTCTTGCCTTGCATAACCGTAATAAGGAATTACCGCAGTTATTCTTCCTGCTGATGCTCTTTTTAAAGCGTCAATCATTATAAGCAATTCCATAAGGTTATCATTTACGGGCGGACAAGTGGATTGGACAACGAAAACATCGGCACCTCTAACGCTTTCTTGAACCGCAACACTTATTTCACCATCGGAAAAAGCGCCCACTTCGGAACATCCAAGCTGAATACTGAGAATATCGGTTATATCCTTTGCAAGATTTTTGGAGGCATTGCCGGCGAAAACTTTAATTTGCTTTCCGTGTCCCAACATTTGTTATCCTTCTTTCTTTAACCAATTTTCTTTATTTAATTGCCTTGAACGGGCAATTGCCAACGCATTTGAAGGAACGTCATCGGTAATGGTAGAACCTGCCGCTATATAACAGTCATCGTGAACAGTAACGGGCGCTACAAGATTAACATTACAGCCGATAAAAACGTCGTTTCCTATTGTTGTTCTGTATTTCTTCTTGCCATCGTAATTTACGGTTACAACTCCGCATCCGAAATTACAATGCTCGCCAACGTCGCTATCGCCAACATAAGTGAGATGTGCCACACTGGTTTTGTTTCCTATATTAGAATTCTTAACTTCAACGAAATCTCCTATTTTAACCTCATTTGCAATATTGCAGTTAGGACGTATATTACAAAACGGGCCAATTCTGGTTTGGTTTCCTATTTTTGAATTATCGCTGTAAGAAGCTTTGAAAATTGTGTTATCGCCTATTTCACTGTTTTCAACATAAGAATTAGGACCGATTACACAGCCTTCTCCGATTTTGGTTGTTCCAAGAATAACGGTTCCCGGAAGTATAACCGTATTTTTTCCGATTTCAACCAAATCATCTATAATTATTCCGTCTAAAACGGGAATAATTACGCCTTTTTCTTTAAGTTCGTTTATCTTATTTTCAATTTTTTCTTTGGTTATCTGCTGCCACTCTGCCATATTATTTTGCCCAAAAGGGCCCGCCTCTCTTAATTTCTTTTTTCTATACTTATATTATGCTACTTTTTTAACAAAATTTCAAGCAAAATTACTACATTTCTAATAAAAAGTGTTAAATATTTTGTAATTATGTTAAAAATAAAAAATAGTCTTGTCAAAAACATATATTATATGTTATAATATTTAACTAATAGAACAATTTTTGTATTTATTATTTGGAGGTATAAAACATATGAGCAAAAAATATTGCTATCTCTTCTCCGAAGGTAACGCAACTATGCGTGAAATCCTCGGCGGTAAGGGCGCAAACCTTGCAGAAATGACCAATATCGGTCTTCCTGTTCCTCAGGGCTTTACTATTTCTACAGAGGCTTGCACACAGTACTATGAAGACGGCCGTCAGATTAACAATGAAATCATGGCTGAAATCATGGAATACATTACAAAAATGGAAGCTGTTACCGGCAAAAAGTTTGGCGACCTTGAAAATCCGCTTCTCGTTTCCGTTCGTTCCGGCGCTCGCGCTTCAATGCCCGGTATGATGGACACTATCTTAAATCTCGGTCTTAACGAGCAGGTTGTTGAGGTTATGGCTAAAAAATCCGGCAATCCCCGTTGGGCTTACGACTGTTACAGAAGATTTATTCAAATGTATTCCGACGTTGTTATGGAAGTCGGCAAAAAATACTTTGAAGAGCTTATTGATAAAATGAAGGAAGAAAAAGGAGTAAAGCTCGACGTTGAGCTTACTGCCGACGATCTTAAAGACCTTGCAAATCAGTTCAAAGCTGAATACAAAGCAAAAATCGGCGCAGACTTCCCTTCCGATCCCAAAGAGCAGCTCATAGGTGCCGTTAAAGCGGTTTTCCGTTCTTGGGACAACCCCCGTGCAAACGTATACCGTCGTGATAACGACATTCCTTATTCTTGGGGTACTGCTGTTAACGTTCAGGCTATGGCTTTCGGTAACATGGGCGACAACTGCGGCACCGGCGTTGCATTTACCCGTGACCCCGCAACCGGCGAAAAGAAACTTATGGGTGAGTTCTTAACCAATGCTCAGGGTGAAGACGTTGTTGCAGGCGTTCGTACTCCTATGCCCATTGCTGAAATGGCAAACAAATTCCCTCAGGCTTTCGAAGAATTCCAGAAGGTTTGTCAGATTCTTGAAAATCACTATCACGATATGCAGGATATGGAATTCACCATCGAAAATGAAAAGCTTTATATGTTGCAGACCAGAAACGGAAAAAGAACCGCTCCTGCTGCTCTCCAAATAGCTGTTGACCTTGTTAGCGAAGGTCATAAAACCAAAGAAGAAGCAGTTTTGATGATTGACCCCAGAAACCTCGACACCCTTCTCCATCCTCAGTTCGACGCAAAAGCTCTTAAAGCTGCGACTCCCATGGGTAAAGGCCTTGGCGCTTCTCCCGGCGCTGCTTGCGGTCAGGTAGTTTTCTCTGCTGAAGACGCTGAAGCTTGGAATGCAAACGGCAAAAAGGTTATTTTGGTTAGACTTGAAACTTCTCCCGAAGATATCAGCGGCATGAAGGCTGCTCAGGGTATTCTCACCGTTCGCGGCGGTATGACCTCTCACGCAGCGGTTGTTGCTCGCGGTATGGGCAAATGCTGTGTTTCCGGTTGCGGCGACATTGCAATGGATGAAGAAAACAAAAAATTCACTCTTGCAGGCAAAACCTTCGCCGAAGGTGATTACATTTCTATTGATGGTTCTACCGGTAACATTTACGACGGCATTATTAAAACTGTTGATGCTGAAATTTCCGGAAACTTCGGAACAATTATGGGTTGGGCTGATGAATTCCGTACTCTTAAGGTTCGCACAAATGCCGACACTCCCACAGACGCTAAAAAAGCACGTGAACTCGGCGCTGAAGGTATTGGTCTTTGCCGCACCGAACACATGTTCTTCGAAGCAGACAGAATTGCTGCTTTCCGTGAAATGATTTGTTCCGATACCCCTGAAGAGCGTGAGGTTGCTCTTAATAAGATTCTCCCCTATCAGCAGAGCGACTTTGAAAAGCTTTACGAAGCTCTTGAAGGAACTCCCGTTTGCATCCGTTTCCTCGACCCGCCTCTTCACGAATTTGTTCCTACCGAAGAAGCTGATATTGCAACTCTTGCAAACGCTCAGGGTAAAACTGTTGACCAGATTAAAGCTCTCATTTCTTCTCTCCACGAGTTTAACCCCATGATGGGCCACCGTGGTTGCCGTCTTGCAGTTACCTATCCTGAAATTGCTGCAATGCAGACTAAGGCTGTTATCCGCGCTGCCATAAACGTTCAGAAGGCTCATAAAGATTGGAACATGGTTCCTGAAATTATGATTCCCTTGGTTGGCGACGTAAAAGAACTTAAATACGTTAAAGCTGTTGTTATTGCAACTGCTGATGCTGAGATTAAAGCAGCAGGCGTTGACCTTAAATACGAAGTAGGCACCATGATTGAAATTCCCCGTGCATGTCTTATTGCTGACGAGATTGCTAAGAATGCAGATTTCTTCTGCTTCGGTACTAACGACCTCACTCAGATGACCTACGGTTTCTCTCGTGATGACGCAGGCAAATTCTTAAATGCTTACTACGACACCAAAATTTTCGAAAACGACCCCTTCGCAAGACTTGACCAAACCGGCGTTGGTAAACTTATGAAGATGGCTTGCAAAGAAGGCCGTGAAAATAATGCAAAACTTCACATTGGTATTTGCGGCGAGCACGGCGGCGACCCGACATCCGTTGAATTCTGCAATGCTATCGGTCTTGATTACGTTTCTTGCTCTCCCTTCAGAGTTCCGATTGCACGTCTTGCTGCAGCACAGGCTGCAATTAAAGAATCTAAGTAATTAGGTTTATATGTTCCGGTATAAATCCGGACAGCGTCAAAACTAACGAAATAGTGTAAACGCAAATATCCGCAAATATTCTACCGCAGCTCCCATCTTAACCGGTGGGGGCTGGTCTTTTTTATATATGTACCCCTATATTTTCAAAATCTTTTCTGTTCCAATACTTGTGTCCATAACTGCGCTATTTACTCTTGTCTGTCGGTGTGCACACCGTTGCTAAATACTGTTTTTCCAATG
>JAZNEJ010000015.1:0-18094 GCA_045588575.1 Eubacteriales bacterium
CGACGTGTAGAAAGGGTAGGTAATGAAATAGTTAATGGGGAACGAAAGAACCGCACAAATTGCCGCGCCCATAAACGAGCCTAAAAGAGCGCCTTTAATAGTTCTGATTTTGCGGTAAATTATGCCTGCGGGCAAAACGAACTCAACCTTGCTATTAAGTTATTATACTCTCTGCTTGCCATGGTGTACCTCTCTGAAACTAATTTTCTTTACACCTATATTGTAACATAAAACGCACAAAATAGTAAGTGCTTTTGACAAATTTTTTTAATTTTTCTGGAAAAATCCAGTCTACTAAAGTAGAAGTGTAACTTTTAAAAAACAAAAGGAAACAAAACTCCATGTTTTTCATAAATATTACCTTAAAAACAGTCATATCTAATATGTATTGTACAAATAATCCTATTCTATATATTATAGTGTGTTAAAAATATTATTATATATCTTTTTTATCTCTTAAAATATTACAAAAAAGTGTTACACGCAGAAAATCCGCAAACCCGCATAAATACTGGCTTTGCGGAATTTTAATGTGCAAAAAGTCTCCTGAAATAGAATACAGCCCCGCAAGGTCTTTTTTTTGACACTTTTGCACCCAAATACATACTATGTAAGAGAAAGACCGAGGGAGGCAAGAGGGGTGAACTTTCTTAAAGTACTTATAGCAATAATTATAATGGCAATAGCGCTCGGCGTTCTTTTTGCAATTTTATTACCGGGTACTTTGCTGACGGTTGTTTTGGCAATTGCGGTAATAGCAATAGGCGCGTGTTTGTTCTTTTTCTGAAAGGAGGCAAATTATGAAGGTGGTAGTTTTACGTTCACCGAAATTTTTATCGAAATTTCTCAGAAAAATATTCAAAATAGAAACGAAAAAAGAAGAATAAAAATAAACTTAAACTCTGAAAAGCTACCTTTAAAAAGGGAGCTTTTTTCTTTATAATTGACACCAATTATCCTATATGTTATAATTTTTGTAGTAAGATTTTTGGTTGTAGTAGGAGTAGCAGCAGCTTGTTATTATACAGGAGGAGCTGCCGCAACAGTTCTAATATCTTTATTTGGAGGTGCTGCATATGCATAAAAAACTATTAAAAAGATGCTTATTTTTATTAATGGTAATACTACTGATTTTACCTTTGATTACCTCCTGCAGACTTGCTAAAGAAAGGGAAATACACAGCTTTGCGACTATACAGGAATGTCAAGATATTATAAACCGAAAAAAGGAAGATGCCGAGGTTCTGGTTTACGATTTACCTGCACAAGATATAAATTTAAATGGCTTGGAATATAAAGAAGGCTTTGGCTGCAAATATACCTCTGAAGAGTTTAACTTCGAAATATTTGCCTATGAGTTTTTTGATGATGCAGGTGCAAGTAGTTACTATGACAATATTAGAGACGTTAAAAGTATTAATAAAAACCCAAAATATACTTTTCATGATAGCGGTGGGCTCTTTAGATTTAAAAGAGTTGTTCTTGATGATAACAAGGCATACGTAATAACCTGTAAACTAAAAGACGAACAAAAAGTTGTTAATTTCATAAACAGTATTTTTACAATTGACATGGAGGAGTATTTTCACAATACAACTGAATGAAAAAATGTGGTGAAATTAATACAATTGAGAGCGCTTTTGGGAGGTTAAAAACATGAAAAAAACACTGACAATTTTAGGAATAATTTGTACGCCTTTTTTACTGTGGGTTCTTTTTCATATAGTTGTTATAATATATTTTCTTATAGCTGCCCCCTACGGACTTGGAAAGCTCCTTCCAATTGATTTTACCAAGTATGATTATGTTGATTACAAAGTAATTGAAAAAGAAATTGAAGAACCTTCTGAAGATACAATGATAGACCTACTTCATCCCACACCTCGCCAGCAGCTTATTGAATATATGAAGGAAAATAATTTGTATATAAAACCTAAACTTTATTATATTTATTCAAATTCCAGATTTGAACAACTGTTGGAAGTGTTTGAGTTTGTTGAAGCGGAAGAATCGAGTCAAAATTATTCTATAACTAATTTACCCAGCCGCAAACTTTATGTTTGCGGCTCGGAATGGCAAGATTGTTTATTAATGCGGCTACGATGATAACGGTTAAGAGTTAAAAAGCAGGATTCTTCAGGCACAACCCGTTACACCTACGATAACGGTAGGTAGAATAATATGGGAAACAACTTTTAGAAAATGGGTTTTTCAATGGTAATATGACAATATTTGGAGGATTAAAATGAAAAATAAAGCAATAGTTCTTCTAATTCTTATAATTATGTTGACACTTACATCTTGTTCACTATTGAGGGGTATGGATAATTTGCCGCAAGGGGAATTAATGGAAACAGTCATTTCACCGGATGGAACGTATACAATAAATTCATTTCTTGTTAACGGCGGTGCAACGGTAGCTTATTGTGTTAGGTGTGAAGTTGTCGAAAACATATCCGGAGAAAAACGGAATATATATTGGGAATACCGTTGTGAATCAGCAGATATTGAATGGATTGATAATACTACAGTTCAAATTAACGGTAGAAGGTTAAATGTTATTACTGATAGTTATGACTGGAGAAATTATCCATATCTTAATTGCGGAAACAGTCATGATTGATTGGAAGATTTTCTGGAAATAGCATGGGAAAGGGGAGAGGAAGTTGAAGAAGGCTTGTCTACTGATTGTATGCTTACTTTTGTTGACCGGATGCACTACCGAGCAGAATTACAGCGGTGCGTCGGTGATGGTATATAACGGGGAACTGTATGACTTCCAAAGTAATTCCCGATGGCAGACGGTCAACGAATCTGCAGAATGGGAAACGGTGTACGTTGGCTTTGCTGATGAGGAAAACATCGACGCAACCGTCTCATACACAAAGAAAGCAAAAATATTAAAAAACGATCCCGAACGTCTGGTGATATCTTACGGGATTTTGGAGACCAATTACTACATCAAACGCGGTGCCATCCCCTCCGTGTATTCCGAGCGTGTGGAAAAAGTCGTTTTTTCAGACGGCGTTTCCACCGTCACGTTGGAGCAGGAAAACTTGCAGCTTTGGATGGATTTTTTACGTCAATGTTACGCTAACCCAACCTCCTGTCAAACAGAACCGTGGGGAAAAGGGGTTCCTGACGGTTTTATCTATGTATATTTTTCCGACTTCCCGTTGTATTATTTCTTCGGTTATTTCGGCTTTTCTGCATCGGGCCAGTTGGGATTTTCTGCTTGGGACTTTGAAGAATACAACACGCAGTGCATGCTCTTGAGAGAGGACGTAGCGGCGTGTATGGTCAGTTTGTTATCCTGTTGAAAAATTTCCGGAATTACCTATATAGGAGTGTTGGGAGGTTAATATATGTGGAAAACAATTATTACTAAAGAGGATATACTTCGGTTCATGGAAGAAATGGAGTGTTTTCACGATAGCTGTATAAAAGAAATAAGCTATTTAAGCGGTGCGTATGTTAATGATAATCTTGGAATGCATCCTATAAATGATAGTAGAGTGTTAAAAATTGTTATACAACGACAATACGAAAAAAATTCAATGATAGAAATGGAGTTTCAAGGTTTAAAGTTTTTGAGACTTTTTCCTGCTGATGAAAATTATACTTGTGAAATATTGGACGCTACAATGCTTTTAAAAGACGAAAAAATTTATTGGTGTGATTGTGGAAACTTGTCAGAAGCAGAAATAGATAACTATAATGGTACTGTGATTTGTGCTGCAAAGGTCAAATGGCATTCCATTGAGAATTGTATGGGTAAAAAAGAGTTTTATCATTCTGATATTTAGGGGACACACCTTAACAATGGTAAAATTATAAGAATTAACTCAACCCAGCCGCAAACATTAAGTTTGCGGCTGTGTTTTTGTTTTAGGGTTAAGTTAATTAGGGTTTTTCTTTTTTCTGGGTTTTACAAGTTTGGCAAAAAATATTGAAAATTAAAAGTTTTTGTAATATACTAATTATAGTAAGGACAATCTAATTTGCAGTATCTAAATAAGAGGTGTAAGATGAAGAGAATAAATTATTGGATTATAGTTGTTTGTCTTGTATCTATGGTTTTGTATTCAGGATGTAGTTTAACATCAAGCACGAATGACTTTACAGGTGATTATTATAAAAAAGAGGATTTTCAATCTATTACTATAGGGGAATCTACATATCAAGATGTACATAAAATTGCTCCTACAGAATCAATTCAAATAACATCCTATGGAGGATTTTGCCAATATCCAATGCAAAATGGAGGATGTATTCGTATAAAGTTTTACGGAAAATATTTGATTGTGGGCGCTATTGAAGAACTTTCGGGTGGTGACGGTTTGCACTGACCCCATCGCAAGAGCTAATCAAAGGGGGTATGCTTTGAAATGATAACTTTTATTAATATAATTTTGTTGATTATAAATATCATTTCTTTTATCATTACACTTTTGTTTTCAATATTTGGCATTTATGAACAAATAATGGGACCCGCCGATGCAGAAAAATTACTCAAAAACTTACACATTCCACTAAACTATAATCAAGTATTAATTATAGGGTTTGTTTGTTTGGCAATTATGATTTTTAGTTATATTTTGCGAGCAAAACTTTCTGGAATATTGTAACTAATTCACCCAGCCGCAAACGTTAAGTTTGCGGCTGTTTTATTGCAAGGTTTAATTATTTTGCAAGGTAATAAAAAACAAAACGGAAAATAAAATAAGAGGGGAGGAATACAAATGAGATTTTTAGCTTTAATAATGTGCGGAGTTTTGTGTAGCCTTACTTTTTGCATTTCGGCAGAAGCGGAAAACACTTTTCCAAAAGGCTCTATGGTCGTTGTAATAGATGCGGGGCACGGAGGCGCCGACGGAGGCTCGGTTGCAAACGGAATAGTGGAGAAAGATATAAACCTTAAAATAGCAAAGGCGTTAAATGCAATTTTTAAGCTCTTCGGAGTGAAAACGGTGATGATTAGAACGGAAGATATTTCATTAGACGGCGGTGTAAAATTCAATAAAAAACAAGATATGAACAAAAGAATTGCAATAATTAACTCTTTTGAAAATCCGCTGCTTATAAGCATACATGTTAATAAATACCCGTCGGAAGACTGCTTTGGAGCGCAGATGTTCTACGGGAAAAGCCAAAAATCGCAAGAATTGGCGCAAAAATCAATGTTAAGGTTTAAAACTTTACAACCGGAAAATAACCGAAAAATCAAGCCAATAAGCAGTTCCCTTTATCTTTATAAAAATCTTGAATGTGATATTCTTCTTGCGGAATGCGGATTTATATCTAACACGGCAGAAAGGGAGCTTTTAACCGACGAAAAATATCTTATGAAGGTGGCAATGGCACTGTTTTGCGGATATGCCGACTGGCTTGAAAACTGAAAATATTAACAATCCTTAAAAATTAATAAAAAAATAAATATTTTTTTAAAAATAGTCTTCTAAAATTTATTATTTTATATTATAATATATGATAAGGTTAAGTGTATATCACAAAACGGGAGGAAGTTTTAAATGGAAAGACAATACAACATAAACATTTGCGGATATCAGTGCAGCATATTCAGCGAAGAAAGCAAAGAGGAAATCGACAGAACCGTTGCTGCGGTAACGGAAAAGGTTAAAGCAATAACCGATGCAAACAACAGAATTCCCACATCTATGGCAGCTTTGTTGGTTTGTATGGACCTTTATGAAGAATTGGAGCTTGCAAAGCTTTCAACGGGAAATCTCCGTATGCAGCTCAAAGCGTATTTTGACGATGCCGCAAGAGCGGACGATGAGAAAAACGCTCTTTTAAAGGAAATTGCTTCTCTCAAAGCAAGACTCGGTGAAAGATAATGCTTTTAAAAGTCAAGCTTATTGAAAAAGAGGGAATAAGCCCTGTTTCGCTTCCTAAAAAGCAAACGGCAAGTGCGGCGGGCTTTGACCTTTCGGCATCAATTAAAGAGCCGATTACTCTTTCGCCCGGCGGTCTTGTAACCGTTCCGTGCGGAATTGCCTTGGAAATAGAAGAGGGCTATGCAGCTCTTATTTTCGGAAGAAGCGGTTTGGGAATTAAACACGGCATACATCCCTCCAATGCCGTAGGACTTATAGACAGCGATTACCGAGGCGAAATATGCGTCGGCCTATGTAACGTAAGCGATAAAGATTACGTTATAAATCCTTTCGACAGAATCGCACAGCTTGTTGTGATTAAAACGGAAGAGGTAATTATTAATCAAGTAGAAACCCTTTCAGAAACCGAAAGAGGCGTGGGCGGTTTTGGCTCAACCGGAAAGAACTAAGAAAGAGAAGGAAAAGACAAATGTTTTCGAACGACGTGGGAATAGATATCGGAACTGCCAATACCCTTATTTACAAAAGGGGTAAGGGAATAATAATGCGAGAGCCTTCGGTTATTTCAATTAACGAAAACACCGGTAAAATAGTTGCGGTTGGAACCGAAGCAAAAAAAATGCTCGGAAGGGCGCCCAGAGAAATTAAAACCGTTCGTCCTTTAAACAACGGAGTAATTGCTGATTTCGACGGCGCCGCAAAAATGATTAAAACTCTTGTTAAACAATCCAATAAGGGTAATTATTTTTCAAAAACCAGAATAGTGGTTTGTTATCCCATTGGCATTTCGGCAGTTGAGAAGATGGCAATTGAAGATGCAGCAAGAGATGCGGGCGCCAGAAACGTTTATATGGTTCCCGAACCCTTTGCATCGGCAATCGGCGCAAATCTTCCGGTTTTTGAACCCACCGGTTCGATGATTGTTGATATCGGCGGCGGCACCACCGAGGTTGCGGTAATTTCGCTTGGCGGCATCGTAACGGCTTGCTCTTTAAGATGCGGCGGCGATGCAATGGATAAGGCAATTGTTGCATACGTCAGAAAAAAATTCAATTTACTTATCGGTGAAAGAACGGCCGAAGAGATAAAAATCAAAATAGGCTGTGCCGATGAAGCGGCATTGGAAAAAGAAGAAATGGAAATAAGAGGTCGCGACATTATAAACGGGCTTCCCGCAAAAATAACCGTTACCTCTGAAGATATTTGCAGCGCACTCACGGGAAGCGTTGAAAAAATCTACGATAGCATTCATGCAACCTTAGAGGAAACTCCTCCTGAGCTTGCGGGCGATATAATAGAAAACGGAGTTATGCTTGCAGGCGGCGGAGCTTTAATTAAGGGAATAGACGCTTATATATCAAGACGTCTCGGAATTAAGGTTAAAATTGCAACCGAGCCTCTCGAATCAGTTGCAATCGGTGCAGGAAAAATGTTCGATTTCTTAGACGTTATAGACGATATCGTAGAGCAGGAATAAAAAATAACCTCAAAAAAGGGGTATTGTTGTGTTTGATTTTTTTAAGAGTAAATTTTTTATAATACTTTGCGCGGTTATTCTTTTTATAAGCGGCTTTTCACTTTATTCCGCAACGTTAACCGACGGAAGCCAATTGGCAAACATAGGAAAAACCGTAACCGTTTTCTTTAAAAACTGCACCGATAGCGTAGGCGCGTTTTTTTCAAACGCCTTCGACGGTCTTTTTAACTACGGCAATCTTCAAAAAGAAAACGATTTACTTAAACAACAGTTAAACGAATATGAACGCAAGCTTATAGAATTTAACCTTCTTGAAGAAGAGAATGAAAAGTTAAAAGACTTACTCAATATAATAAACAAAGAGGAAGAATATCAGTTAACCGAGGCAAGAGCTGTTTCAAAAGCAGACAATGATTATTTCTCGGTTTTCACAATAAATAAAGGAACCAATGCGGGAATAGAAAAGGGAAGCGCGGTTTTAACAGAGGCGGGCTTTGCCGGCATTGTTTCAGACGTAGGGCCCAATTGGGCAATAGTAACGTCAGTTATAGACGTTGATTCAAGCGTTGGCGGAATAGTTTTAAGAACGGGCGACGCCGCCATTTTAAAGGGCGACTATTCTCTTATGAAAAAGGGAATGTGTAAGCTTTCTTATATCTTAAACAGCGCTATTTTAAACAGAGGAGATACTGTATATACCTCGGGACTGGGTGGAATCGTGCCGGGCGGAATAAAGGTAGGAAAAATTACCGACTTTTATACGGACGAACAGGGAATATCTCTTTATGCGGTAATTCAGCCCTCGGTTGATTTTTCAAGAATAACTAACGTTTACGTTGTTATTAAAGCGGATTGATAATTAAAAGGAATGCCTTGCGGCAAAGGTGTAAACTGTGAAGATATTAAATAAAATAGGCGTTTACCGCTTAGCTTTTTATATTCTTCTCTTAGCGGCTTTATATATCGAAGCCTCCTATTTCGGAATTTTCGGTATTGAGCCGTGCTTCGTTTTGCCTTGCATTATCTGCGGTGCTTTTTATCTTAATGAAAAAGAGATAATTGCAGTGTCTCTTATAGCAGGCATAATTTTAGATTTGCAAACGCTATACACGGGTCTTAACGCAATTGTTTTCACGTTAGTTATAACTGCGCTTGTATTTTTGATTAACTCATATTTAAACAGAAACGTTGTTACCTTTGCCATTGTTTCTTTTGGAATTATTTTCACTGTAATAATGATTTCGGCAATTTTTTATCTTTTTATAGCTCAAAAGGCGAATTTTTTCGAGGCGTTTTTCGGTTCGCTTTTACCTAAAACCGTCTTTTCGTTAATTGTCGCAATGATTTTTTACGGAATTTTCAACCAACTCGGCAGATTTACGGCTAAAAACAAAAGGAAGTGAGTCTTAATTGAAGAAAAACAGAATAACCGTGTTTTTCATAGTGGTTGCGCTCATTACCGCTATTTTCGGCGTAAGACTCATTGACTTACAAATAGTAAACGGCGAAAGCAACTATCAAAAAACTTTAACCGGCATAACTCAAAAAAACTCAATACAAGCTTACAGAGGCGAGGTTTTAGACCGTTACGGCAGACCGCTTATAACGAACGAGATGAAATATGTCGTTTATATAGAACAGGCTTTTATTCCCGATGGAAAGTTTAACGAAAGTCTTTTGGCGGTTGCAAAGCTTTTCAAGGAAAGAAATATTAAATATACAAACACGTTTAATATAGGTGAATTTCCTTATAGCTTTTTAACAAAGCAGGAAAATTCTCAAATAGACTCAAACTCGTTTAACTCCTTTTTGAAATATTACGGCGTAAAAAATCAAGGTTCCGCATCGGAAATAATGGAAGCACTTGCGAAAAAATTTAAATTAGCCGATTATAATGAAGAAGAAAAGAGAATTTTAATCGGCTTGCGTTATGATATGTTCAGAAACGGAACAACAAGCGGCGTACCGCTTTTGTTTGCCGATGACGTTGATATCGGAACGATAACGGTGCTTGAAGAAAACTCATCGAAATATCTCGGCGTTGTTATAGAGGTCGAAACTGAAAGCAAATACGTTTATCCGGGTTACGCTTCTCATATTTTAGGCAGAGTAGGTAAAATTTCCGCAGAAGAATATGCCGAGCTTAAAGATAAAGGCTACGGAATAAACGATTATATAGGTAAAGACGGTGTTTTAAAATCGTTTGAGGATTATTTACGAGGAATAAACGGTGTTAAAACAACTTATCTCGATAAAGACTACAACATTATTTCAACTGAAATAACAACTCCTGCAAAAAACGGAAATAACGTTGTTCTAACAATAGATATCGAGCTTCAAATTGCAGCTGAAAACGCCTTGGCAGCCTTAATAAAGGATATGCAGGTTAACAAAAATAAATATCCCAACGGTAACGGAGATGCGGCTGCAGGAGCAATTGTTGTGCTCGACGTTAAAACGGGAGAGGTTCTTGCAATGGCAAGCTATCCCACCTATGATTTAACTACATTCGGAAAAGACTATAACGACCTTGTTGCCGATGAAAATTTACCTTTGTTAAACAGAGCAATAGGCGGCGTTTATGAGCCGGGCTCAACCTTTAAAATGATAAGTGCGTTTATGGGGTTAAACGAAGGACTTATAACATCAAAAACAACCTATAATTGCATTGGTAAATACACCTATTATCCCGATTATCAGCCCCGCTGCTACGGAGGATACGCTCACGGCGTTTGCAACGTTCACAGCGCTATAAAACAATCGTGCAACGCTTTTTTCTTTGATATAATCCGTCAGCTCGGAATAGAAAAACATAACTCCTATTCAACGATGTTCGGTTTCGGTCAGCGCACGGGAATCGAGCTTTTGGGAGAAGCAAAGGGCTATTACGTTTCAAAGCAGATTTTTGACGAAAGAGGCCTTACTCCCGGCGATCAACTTATGGTTTCAATCGGTCAGCTTAATACGGTTACTCCTATTCAGCTTGCTTCTTACGTTCAAATGATTGCAAACGGTGAAGAACGCTTAAAACCGCACATTTTAAAAGAAGTGGTTGATTCTCAATATAATAGCGTTCTTTTAAAAACCGAGCCTGAAACGCTTGCGAATTTTTCCGACCTTAATATAAGTCAACGAGATATAACTACCGTTGTGGGCGGAATGAAGGACGTTATAAACGGATATTCAAACAGAAAAGCAATTTTAGGCAAATACGATACGGCTGCCAAAACGGGAACGGCAGAGGTTCCCGGCGGCTCACCCAATGCGGCGTTTGTTGCATTTGCACCCGCAGAAAATCCTGAAATTGCCATTTCCGCAATAATTGAGCACGGCGGCGAAGGCGGTTATTTGGACGTAATGATTGCGGAAATTATGAGCGAATATTTTTCGAAAGACAGCTCTGTTAACGTAGATAATGAGGGAACTCTTGTAAAATAAAAAACGGAAGGGAAAACAGCAATGAGTATAAGACATTTTAACGATTTTAATTCAGATATAACCAAACAGGAATGGGGAGAACTTTCAAAACTTATAATGGAGATAATAGAATCTCCCAAAGATTTTGCCGAATGTTGTAAAGGTAAAACACTCGCAACACTCTTTTACGAGCCTTCAACCAGAACACAGCTTTCATTCCAAACCGCAATGCTCCGAATGGGAGGAAACTACATAGGCTTTGATAACCCTGGGAACTCCTCGGTATCAAAGGGAGAAACTCTTAGAGATACCGTTAAAATCGTTGGCGGATATGCCGATATTATTGCAATGAGAAACCCCAATGAGGGCGCTGCTTATGCCGCAAGTCTTTACTCACCCGTACCTGTTATAAACGCAGGCGACGGCGGACATTTGCATCCCACTCAAACCCTTGCCGACCTTACCACAATATTGAGAGAAAAGGGAAAAATAGAAGGCCTTAAAATCGGTCTTTGCGGCGACTTGAAATACGGAAGAACCGTTCACTCGCTTTTAAAAGCAATGTCGCTTTTCAAAAACAATAAATTCTACCTCATTTCAACTTATAGCTTAAGAACTCCCCGTTATATAATAGATGATATCGTTAAGAGCGGAAACCAATATATAGAATGCGATTCTTTAGATAAATATATAGATGAATTTGATGTTCTTTATATGACAAGAATTCAGCAGGAACGTTTTGCAAGTGAGGAAGAATATCAGAAGCAAAAGGGTATTTTCGTTCTCGATATGAAGAAAATGAAAAAGGCCAGAAAAGACCTTATCGTTTTGCATCCGCTTCCTAAAATAGATGAAATTGAAGAAGAAGTGGATTACGACCCCAGAGCTCTTTATTTTAAACAGGCGAAATACGGAATGTATGCCAGAATGGCGCTTATGAAGACAATGCTTGAAAATCCCTTTGAGGCGCCTAAGCTTCCCGAAAAAACCAAGTTTGAAAACATTAAATGCCCCAATCCGAGATGTATAACCAATTCGGAAAAAACCTTGCCTCCGCAGTTCTTTGTAAATGCAGACGGCGTTAAAGTATGTAAATATTGCGATTTCAAAGCAAAATGGTGATTAAATGTACAGAATGTTAAAATTGCCCTCGGATATGGCACTTTATTTCATTAAAAAAGAAGGCTACTCAGAAGATTTGTCGGTTTTCGGCGCCTGTGATGAGCGCGGCTTTTTGGGTTTTTGTTTTTATTCCGAAAAAGAAATAATAGGCTTTAAAATACTTGAAAAAACCGAAGAAGAATATTGGGCTGAAAGCCTTATAAGAGCCGTTATGAACAGCCTTGAATTAAATGGCGGCGAGTGGTGTGAATATAGGGGCAACGATTATTTAAAACAGTTTAAAATATGCCGTTTTAAAGAAGAAAACGGTGTTTTAAAGGTTAATTTAAAAGAATTTTTTGCAAACGGCGGAAAATGTTGTCATGGCTAAAAAAATAGCGGTTATAGGCGGCGGCGGAGCAGGAATGATGGCGGCTTACGTTGCCGCAAAAGAAGGAAAAAAGGTAACTCTTTTTGAAAAAAACAATATGCTTGGACGTAAATTGCTTATAACGGGCAAAGGCAGATGTAACGTTACCAATAACTGCGACGTAGAAGAACTTATAAGAAACGTTACTCATAACGCCAAATTTCTTTACAGCGCATTTTCGGAGTTTTCCTCGAAAGATACCATAGACTTTTTTGAAAAAGCCGGCGTGGCTCTTAAAACCGAAAGAGGTCGCAGAGTTTTTCCTGAAAGCGACCGCTCGGTTGATATAGTAAACGCCCTCAGGAAAGCAGTAAAAGATTACAAAGTGAAGGTTATTAACGAGTCGGTTTCGGGCGTAACGAATGAATGCGTTGTTCAGTTCGGAAATAAACAGGAAAAATTCGATTCGGTAATAATAGCAACGGGAGGAAAATCATATCCTTTAACAGGCTCAACGGGCGACGGCTATAAATTTGCCTTAAACCTTGGGCACTCGGTAACCGAGCTCCGTCCTGCGCTTGCGCCAATAGAAACACAAGAAAAATGGGTTAAAAACGCAGCGGGGCTTTCACTTAAAAATACCGACCTTATATGCCTTGTTAACGGAAAAAAGATTTTTTACGAGCGCGGCGAAATGCTTTTTACTCACAGAGGAATTTCGGGGCCAATGGTGCTTTCGCTTTCATCGGTGCTTAAAGAAAACGATTTTGAAAACGCCGAAATCATAATAGATTTAAAACCGGCACTCGACGAGCAAACTTTAGATAAACGAATTTTAAGAGAATTTGAATTTGATAAAAACAAAATAGTTAAAAATGTAATAAGAAAGCTTTTGCCGCAGTCTGTAATTGAACCTTTTCTTGCTTTGGCTAATGTTAACGGCGAAAAGAAAGTGAATTCCGTAACGTCTGAGGAACGCCTTAGAATTGTGAAAACAATGAAGAAGATAAAACTCACTCCCAAGGCATACGGCGGTTTTGACGAAGCTATAATAACAGCGGGCGGAATTTCGGTTAAAGAAATCAATCCGAAAACAATGGAATCCAAACTTGTAAAGGGAATTTACTTTGCAGGTGAAATAATAGACGTAGATGCATATACCGGCGGCTATAATTTACAAATAGCCTTTTCAACGGGATATCTTGCAGGAAAGAATGCGTAAAAGGTAAAAGGAAGGAAAAATAAATGAAAAAGAATATTAACATTGCAATTGACGGTCCTTCGGGTGCAGGTAAAAGCACACTTTGTAAAATGCTTGCCAAAAAATACGGATTAATTCATCTCGATACGGGCGCTCTTTATCGCGCTGTGGGCGCTTACGCTCTTTCTAAAGAAAAAAACACTAAAGATATAGCCGAAATTAAGCCTTTGCTTTCGGAAATCAAAATACAGTTAAAGTATGAAGAAGGGCTTCAAAAGGTTTTTGTAAACGGTGAGGATTACACCGAAAGAATACGCTATCCCGAGGTTTCAATGGCGGCGTCAAACGTTTCGGCACTTCCCGAAGTAAGAAGCTTTTTACTTGAAATGCAACAGTCGATGGCAAGAGAAAACAGCGTTATTTTAGACGGTAGAGATATAGGCACGGTTGTTTTACCAAACGCCGACGTTAAAATTTTTATGACCGTTAATGCAAGAGCAAGAGCAGAAAGACGCGCTGCCGAGCTTAAAGCAAAGGGCTTTGACGTTTGCGAAGAAAAAATTTACGAAGAAATTCTTTTAAGAGATAAAAATGATTCAACGAGAGCGGCAGCCCCCCTCAAAAAAGCCGACGATGCTGTTGAGTTTGAAAACGAAGACGGAATTGAACAAAGTTTTGAAAAACTCTGCAAAATAATTGAGGTGAAGCTTAAGTGACCAAACAGTTTTTCTATAAATTTTTCGGAGCAATAGTAAAATTCCTTTTTCCTTACAAAGTGGAATATAAAGGCAATATCCCCGAAGGAAATATTGTTATTTGCGCAAACCACATTTCTTACATCGACTTTTTCTTTGTAAGAGCCGCAGTTGGCAAAGACCCTTCGTTTATGGGTAAAAAAGAAATTTACAACTCTAAAATTCTCGGTTATTTTGCGAAAATAATAAATATTATTCCCGTTAACCGCGAAGGAAACGACGTTAATGCAATAAAAATGTCGCTTAAAGTTTTGAAAGACGGCGGCGCTTTGGGAATTTTCCCCGAAGGAACCAGAAAGCACAAAAATCCCGACGGAAAGGTTCATAACGGTGCGGCAATGCTTGCCTTTAAAACCAATTCGCCTATTGTGCCCATAAAGCTTTCAACTAAAAACGATAAAGTTTTTATATTTAAGAAAACAACGGTAACGGTTGGAGAACCCATTCTCGTTCAAACCAAGGATTACGAGGAAGAAACAAAGAAAATAATGGAAGCAATATATTTGCTTTGAGGTCGGTGAGATTTTGGAAATAGAAGTTGCAAAAACCGCAGGCTTTTGCTTTGGAGTTAATAGGGCGGTATCGGGCGTTTACGAGCTTTTGCAAAACGTAAAAGGCAAAATAGTAACCGTTGGGCCAATAATCCATAACCCTTATATAATTGAAGACCTTGAGAAAAAAGGCGTTTACTATATCGATGATGTGAGCGAAATAGAAGGCGATGTTTTTGCCGTAATAAGAGCCCACGGAATTCCTTTTGAAACCGAGGAAATGCTTAAAAAAAGGGGAATAAGATATAAGGATTTTACTTGCCCTTTTGTTAAAAAAATTCAAAACGTTGCAGCGGAAAAAACCGACGAAAACACAATGCTTTTAGTTGCGGGAGATATCAATCATCCCGAGGTAAAGGGCATTTTAAGCTATGCCAAGGGCGAAACGCTTGTCTTTAAAAACCTTGATGAGTTAATGGACGATGTTCAAAAAAAGCCTGAACTTTTGCAAAAAAAGTCAATAATGGTAGCGCAAACAACTTTTTCTTTGGAAGAATGGAGAAAAATCACTGATTTTTCAAAAAATCACTTTATTTTTCTTTCAATTTATGATACAATATGCGTTGCAACTGAGAAACGACAGCGTGAAGCGGAAGTGCTTGCAAAACGTAATGATGCGGTTATAGTTATTGGCGGCAGAGGAAGCTCTAATACCTATAAGCTCTACGAAACGGCAAAGCGCTTTTGTGAAAACACTTTTACAGTTGAAAAAGCAGGAGAAATCCCGCTTGAAAAAATAAAAAAATCAAAAAGGATTGGTGTAACCGCAGGGGCTTCAACTCCGTCGGTTGTCATCAAGGAGGTAGTTGAAGAAATGTCAACATTGAACGAAAATTTTAACGATATCAGCTTTGAGGAGGGCTTGCTTGCCAGCTTTAAATCCGTTTCAAACGGCGATAGAGTACAGGCTTTGGTAATTGCTGTATCACCCACAGAAATTCAGCTTGATATCGGAACGAAACATGCAGGCTATATGTCGGCTGCTGAGTTCTCGGCATCACCTGTTTCCGACCTCAGAAAAGTTGTAAAGGTTGGAGATGAAATGGAGGTGCAGGTTGTTCGTGTCAATGATGTTGAAGGAACGGTTGCACTTTCTCGCAAAAGAGTAGAAGCAGATATGTTCAAAAAAGAACTCGATGCTGCTGAAGAAAGCGGCACTATTCTTGAAGGCGTTGTAACTGAAATAATCAATAATGCAGGCGTTATCGTAGCATTTAAAGGACAAACCGTTTTTATTCCCGCAGCACACACCGGCATTGCACGTGATGGCGACCTTAACGTTTTAGCAGGCAAAAACGTTCGTTTTAAGGTTATAGGAATCAGATATGAGCGTCGTCGCCGCAAGGTTATCGGCTCAATCAGAATTGCAGAAAGAGAATATAGAAACGAAGGAATCGAAAAGGTATTTTCCGATATTGAAATCGGCAAAGAATACGTTGGCACGGTAAAATCCTTAACCTCTTTCGGCGCATTTGTTGATATCGGCGGAGTTGACGGCCTTGTTCACATCACCGAGCTTTCATGGAAGAGAATTAAAAATCCCGCAGAGGTTGTTTCCGTTGGCGATGAAATTAAAGTATTCGTAAAGGATTTCTCTGCTGAAACTCATAAAATTTCACTCGGTTACCGCCGTGTTGAAGATAGCGAATTCTTTAAATTTGCACAAAATCACGCAGTTGGAGACGTTATTGATGCAAAAATCGTTAAAATTATGAGCCACGGCGCATTTGCACAGGTTGCAGACGGTGTTGACGGTTACATACACATTTCTCAAATTGCAAACTGCCGCGTAAATAAAATAACCGATTTCATAAATGTTGGCGATGAAGTTAAGGTTAAAATAACCGAAATCGATAACGAAAAATTCCGTCTTTCGCTTTCTATAAGAGCATTACTTCCCGTTGAAGAAGTTAATGAAGAAGCAAAAGCAGAAGAAACTGTTGAAGCATAATTTAAAAACCTCTCCCAAGCTTTCAGGGAGAGGTTAACATTTTTAATTTTCACTGCTTATAATGTTAAGGCGGAAAGTTTGTTTTCGCAATAAAAAATAAGCGGGGGAAACAATGTGAAATTCGGAGTAGCATTGCTTTGTCCGGATGTCGGCGGAGCCGAAGCAGGCGTTTTGGAGGCGCTTGATGTTTTGGGTGTTAAGGTAGGCGCAATTTTAGGAAAAGGCTTCAGCTCGCTTACCGCACTTTTTTATGCATCGGGAATTTCCAACGCCAAAACGGCGGAAATAGTTAAAGAAGTGTCGGGCAAAAAAGGTTTTTACGGATTGCTGTTTAAATCAAAAGTTAAAAGAAATGCCGTTAATGAACTTGAAAAGATGAAAATAAAGCGTCTTTCCGACGCTAAAATGCCAATTTACCTACTGGTAGCTGATAAAGACGGAGCAATAACTGTAATTACATCAGAAAAAACTTTTATTTCGGGAAACTATTCAAAAAAATGCGAGCTTTCTCCGATAAATGCAACCGATTATATATTTCATAACGGGAAATATTCGGTAAAAGAAGAAAACTTCTTTAAAAGACCGCTTATTATGAATGATATATCGGGTATAATTTCGGTTAGCGGAAGCGAGCGAAAAACAGGGGTAACAGACTACGGCTACAATATTTCCATTGAAAAAAGGTCGAGTTATAGGGCTGTAGTTGAAAAAACTCTCAAAGAAAGCGACGAGCTTTTGAAAAATATTTTTTTAAGATAAGGAAAACAAAATGGAACGTTGCGGAGATATAATTGCAATAGAGGGCGAATATGCTACTGTTAGAGTGAAACTTATAAACTCATGCAGCAGCTCTTGTGAAAACTATGGAATTTGCAAAAAGCACGAAGAAGATATTGTTGCTCTTAATAAAATAAATGCCAAAGTAGGAGAGAGAGTAAAGCTCGAATATGAAAACGGACCGTATTTACTCTTTGCCTTTATAACCTTTTGGCTTCCCATAATACTTGCGGGCGGCTTTGCTTGGCTTATGTGGGCGTTAACTTCAAGCGAACTGTTTACAGTCATAGGCGGCGTTTTTGGCTTTATTCTATCAGTAATTTCAATATTTATCACTAACCGAATAATAAAGAAAAAAGAAAAAATTGCGATTATAACCGAAAAAGAATAAAACGTTTTTAAGCCACCGAAATACTCGGTGGCTTTTTTAAAAATAATATGAAAAAAATTGTTAAATTAACAAAAAAATATTGCATTGGAAAATAATTTATGTTAAAATTTATCATAGATATATCAATATCTAAATTATAAAAAAGGAGAAAAGACGAATGAAGAAAATTTTAATCTACGCGTTGGCTGCTCTCATGTTGCTCGGCACCGTTGGAATGCTCGCATCATGCGGTGAGCCCGAAAGAG
>JAZNEJ010000016.1:0-30345 GCA_045588575.1 Eubacteriales bacterium
AAAATTGTATAATAATAATTGTTAAAAATGAACAATACCAAAATCTGAAAGGGTTTGAATTTATGTCTAACAGATTGTTCCAATCCATAGTATTCCAACTTAAAAACGCGGTAAACAGAGTTGTTGGTGTTTTAGATGAAAACGGCACCGTCATCTCTTGCACCGAGCTTTCATTTATCGGAGAGCAGCGCACCGGAATTATCGATGAGCTTTCCTACGGAATGGAGCATCCTGTCTTTGAAGGTTATACTTATAAAGTTATAGGCATTTCAGCCAAACCCGATTACGCCGTCTTTGTTGAAGGCGAAGATAAATATGCCGCCGAAATTGCAGGCATTCTCGCAGTTTCTCTCGGCTCGGTAAAAGAATTTTCCGATGAAAAATTCGACCGCACCAATTTTATTAAAAATATTTTGTTAGATAACATTCTTCAAGGCGAAATAACCCTTAAAGCCCGTGAGCTTCATTTTGCAATGGAGGCAGAGCGTTGCGTTCTGGTTATCCGTCTTGCCGAAAAAACCGATATTTCCGCTTACGATGTGCTTCAAAGCATCTTCCCCGATAAGAGCAAGGATTACATAATAAATATAAACGAAACCGACATCGCTCTTGTTAAAGAAGTTAAGTCGGGCACTCAGTCGGAAGACCTTGAAAAATTAGCTCGTTCTATTGTTGATACTCTCCACAGTGAATTCTACACCAAGTCCTCTATCGGCATAGGAACAATTGTTAAAACCTTAAAAGACCTTTCCAGCTCCTTTAAAGAAGCTCAGGTTTCGCTTGAAGTCGGCAAGGTTTTCGACACCGATAAAAGCATTATTTCCTTTAATAACCTCGGAATAGGCCGTTTGATTTATCAGCTTCCCGTTACCCTTTGCGAGATGTTTTTAAACGAGGTCTTCAAGCGAGGCACCATTGATTCGTTTGATTACGAAACTCTTTACACGATACAAAAATTCTTTGAAAACAATCTTAACGTTTCCGAAACATCACGAAAGCTCTTCGTGCACAGAAACACGCTTGTTTACAGATTGGAAAAAATACGCAGAATAACCGGCTTGGATTTAAGAATGTTCGACCATGCAATCGTTTTCAAGGTTGCCTTGATGGTTAAAAAATATCTCGATTCCGACGTAATAAAATACTGATTAAAAATAAAGGGCCCCGTTTGCGAGGCTCTTTATTGGTTTGTGAGGCAATAGTCAATGATTGAGTTTATAAACATCAAAAAGCAATACGACACCGGCTTTGTTGCTTTGAAAAATATAAATTTAAAAATAGAAAGCGGCGAATTCGTCTTTATAGTCGGAGATTCGGGCGCAGGCAAAAGCACGCTTATAAAGCTCCTCACCTGTGAGGAATACCCTACGTCCGGTCAGATAATAATTGATAATGAAATTGACCTTTCCGAATTAAAGCACCGAAACATTCCCTACTACCGCCGCCAACTCGGCATAGTTTTTCAGGATTTCAGGCTTCTTCCCAATAAAACCGTTTACGAAAACGTTGCCTTTGCAATGAGAGTAACGGGAAAATCAAGCAAGGAAATTCGTCAAAAGGTTCCCAAGCTTTTAGATATGGTTGAGCTTACAAGCAAGGCAAAAAGCTATCCCCGACAGCTTTCGGGAGGCGAAATGCAAAGAGTTGCCTTAGCAAGAGCTCTTGTTAACAATCCCAAAATAATTATTGCGGACGAGCCCACCGGTAACGTAGACCCCTCGCTTTCTTTTGAAATAATGTCGCTTCTTGCGGGAATAAGCAAAAGAGGCAATATAACCGTTATCGTTGTTACACACGAGGACGACCTTGTTGATAAATTCAACAAGCGTGTTATTCACATAACCAACGGTACCGTTACTTCAGACCGAGAAGGAGGTTACGGCAATGTCAGGTAATTACAGCTCCGGAAATTTTTTCAAAGACGCTGTTGAAAATATCCGTCTTAACAAACTTTTAAGCATTGCAACCTTTTCGGTTTTCTTCCTTTGCTTTACAATAACCGCCTCTTTGGCTATGATTTTTGCGAATATAAACGTTTTAGTTGACGAAGCGGTTGACAAAAACGAAATAGTTATCTTTCTTGAAAACGAAATTACCGAGGAAAAAGAAAACGCAATAAAAAATAAAATAGAAACTAATATGCATATCTCATCCTATCGCTTTTTTTCTGCCGACGAGGCGTTAAAAGAATATGTTGCTTCTCTCGGCCCCGGTTATGAAATGCTTTACGATGAATTTAAAGACGACAATCCTCTTCGCGCATCCTACCGCATTACTTTAACCGATATAACGCTTGCCGAAGATATTTCGCTTTTCTTCAGAAATCAGCCGGGCGTTGCCGAAGTAAGAGTTCAGCAGGTGCAAATAGGTGAATTTATAAACATTAAAAACGGAATTCTCACTTTCTCAACCGTTTTGGTTGTATTTTTACTCATTATAACTTTCTTAATTGTTTACAACACCGTTAAAATGGCAATTTATTCAAGAAGAACCGAAATCAACATAATGAAATACGTTGGCGCAACCGACACGTTTATAAGAATTCCTTACATAATTGAAATTTTCATACTCGGTTTTTCGGCTTCTGTAATTGCCTTTTTCTCACAGTGGCTTATTTACGATATAGTTATTTTGGCAGCGCTTAAAAACCTTGCAATTTTCACTCCTTTAAGCTTTTTCAGCTTTGTCCCGCTCTTAATTGCAAGTTATCTTCTCGCAACCGTGTTGTTTGCAATTTTCGGCACTCTTTTCCCCATGAGGAGATATCTCAGAGTTTAATTCCCATTCTTCCAAAGGAGGCCTTAACGTGAAAAAAATTACTGTTTTCATTCTTGCTTTAACGCTTGTTTTTTCGGTTATTTCCGTTCCTTTTACCGTTTCGGCAAAAACACAGGCTGAAATTGAAGCAGAAATCGCTCAAAAAGACAAGGAAATGAACGACCTTCAAATAAGAATTGAAAAGCTTAACACTGACCTCAAAAATGCAAAATCCGAAGAGGCTCAGCTTGAAAAAGATATTAAAAATTTAAAAGCAGATATAACTGAGCTTAATAATCAAATCGCGCCCTTGGAAAAATCCATTTCAACCCTCGAGGGACAAATCGGCGAGCTTGCCGTTCAAATAGACGGCTACAAAAAAGACGAAGCTTTTCTTTTAGAAAAAATTGAAGAAACTAAAAACGCGCTTGAAAACGCTCAAACTCTTTACGATTCGGAGCGCGAAAAATTAAAAGACACCATTCGCGCAACCTATGAAAGCGGTGTTTTCGAGCCCATTAACGGAATTTCAATTTTCTTAAACGCATCTTCTCTTTCCGATTTTTTGGCAAAAGCCGATGCCGTTAAAAGCATTACCGACGCCACGAAGGACGCAATGAACGATTTTAAACAAATTGCCGAAGATAACACCGCAAAGAAAAACGAGCTTGAAAAATCGAAGGAGCAATTACAGGAAGTAATTTTTTCCCTTGAAAAAGATACTAACGAATATAACGAGAGTCTTTCCCGGCTCGAAGCCGACAAAGATGAGCTTGAAAGCAAAAAAAGCGATTTACAGAAAAACCAAAAAAGCTTAAATTCAAAGCTTGATAAAAACGAATCTCTTCAAAAAGAAATTTCAAAAACGCTCACAGCGCTTGAAAAAGACCGAGCGGCATACCGTCAGGAAATTTTAAAGCTCGAAGCGGAGCTTGACGCTTTAGCGCAAGGTTCGGGCGGCGCAGGCGCAGAAAAAGAATTTATTTGGCCTTTGGCAAAAAAATTCGTTATAACGTCATATTTTAAAGACCCCGAATATTACGAGGTTTTCGGCGTTCAGCACTATGCGCTCGACATTGCAGGCTCCGGTGCGAAGGGTGCTGAAATTTATGCTGCCAAAAGCGGCAAGGTTACAAAATCGGCTTATCAAAAAGGCGGCGCGGGGAACTACGTTATGATTGACCACGGAAATAACGAGGTTACCGTTTATTATCATATGCTTGAAACTCCGCTTGTAAAAGCAGGCGACTACGTAAAACAAGGACAAATAATCGGCTACGTAGGTTCAACGGGCAACTCAACCGGTCCTCACCTTCACTTTGGTATAAAAATCAACAACCAATGGGTTGACCCGCTTCCTCTCACCAAGGCCCACCGAGATACCTTAAAGAAATAATTCTCCTTAAAGACGTAAATTTTATAAGGAATGATTATATGAAAAATAAATTTTTAAGAGCAAGCACAATAATATTTGTCGCTTTAATTTCGCTTTTATTCGGAATTATATCATCTTTTCTTTATTTCAATCTTGATATATTAGGCTCCGGCGACAAAATACAGGAAAACCAAAATCTTGTAACAAAAATACTTTTGGTTGATAAAAATTTCCGCTCGTCCTTTTTAGGCTCTTTCACCGATTCTTCTCTTATTGACGGAATGATAACGGGCTATTTAAAGGCATCTAACGACCGTTTTGCATCTTACGTTAAAAAATCGGACCATAAAGCCTATGAAAATTATCTTAAAGAAGGCACACTCAAATCAACCGGCATTGCCGCAGCTCCCGATGAAAACGGCAGACTCGTTGTAAGAACGGTTTTAAAAAATTCTCCCGCCGATAAGCTTAAAATTGTAGCGGGCGACGTTATTACCTCAATAAATAACTCTTTGGTTAGTGAAATGGGTTATCTCGCCGCCTTAGGTAAGCTTGTTTTATCGTCGGGCAGCTCCGTTGACTTAACTTGGGAAAGAGGCTCTCTTTCTTATTCCGCAAAAATGGAATACAGCTCATCTTTCAATGCAACCTCGGTAAGCTACAAAATTTTTACCGCCGATATGTTTAAAAATCCCAATACCGACGACGTTCCCATTGACAACACCAAAAAAGTTGCCTATATACATATTTCTTATTTTGGAGAAAACACTTTAAGCGAGCTTACCGTAATTTTAAATGAGTTAGGTATACTTAACGGCTCAACCACTTCTTCGCAGTATTCGGTTATCGTTGACCTCAGAAATAATTTCGGCGGAGATATATCAACTCAATCCAATTCCGAAGATGGCATTAAAAAGCCCGTTTCCACTTTAATTGCTCAAAATTTCTCTTCAATTGCCGATATTTTCGTTCACGACGGAAACGCTTTCAGTATTAAAAATTCGCTTTCCGAAACAGGCGACGATTCCAACGACCTCCCCTTCTATTTCTACGACGATAAAGAGGTTGTTGCCCCCATAACAGTTTTAGTAAACGAAAACACCGCAAGAGAAGCCGAACTACTCGCTCTCATATTAAAAACGAAGCAGCAAGCAACTGTTATAGGCGCAAAAACTGCGGGAATTAACGGTCTTTTGGCTTATTACGATTTAGGCGATGAAACTGCATTTTGCATTACAACCAGATATTACGCTCTTGCAGACGGCACGGTTTTTGATTCAAACGGTGTTAATCCCGATTATCCCGTTTCGGCTTCTTCTCCCGATTTTGAGCATTTAACTCTCGGCGAAGATTCAGCCTTAAAAACCGCTCTTTCTCAGTTCGGATTTGAATACGAAGAAAAAGCCGAAGAAGAGTCTGAATAATAATAAAAGCTCTGCCTCGGCAGAGCTTTTTTAAGGAGTTTTTATGTCTTTTGAATATAAACTTATTCGCTCAAAAAGAAAAACAATTGCAATTCAAGTTAAAAGTAATCTTGAAGTAGTTGTAAGAGCACCGTTTAAATTAAAACAACGGGAAATAGATAAATTCGTTTTGGAAAAAGAGTCTTGGATAAACGCCCATTTAACTGAAATGAAAAAAGCTCTTGAAAGTGCGCCTTCCCCTTTTACCGACGAAGAGCTAAATCTCGCCGTTATAAAGGCAAAGCAAATTATTCCCGAAAAAACGGCATATTGGGCGAACGTTATGAATGTAAATTATAATAAGATTACCATAAGAAAACAAACTACCCGTTGGGGAAGCTGCTCCTCAAAGGGAAATTTAAACTTTAATGCGCTTCTTTCGTTTTGTCCCGATGACGTTGTAAATTACATTGTAATTCACGAGCTTGCTCACCGATTGGAAATGAATCATTCAAAACGTTTTTGGCGCATTGTTTTAAGCTTTTATCCTAATTATAAAGAATATTATTCTTGGCTAAAAAAAGACGGCAAAGAGCTTATAAAAAAATTACGCAAATAACTACGGAGATTTTAATAATGATTTACTGTGATTTTAAAGGCAAAAAAATATCCATGTTGGGTCTTGGACTTATGCGTCTTCCCATGACAGACGAAAAGACCTTAAACGAAGCCGAATTTACGAAAATGCTCGATTACGCCATGGAAAACGGTGTTAATTATTACGACACCGCTTGGGGTTATATCGACGGTCTTTCTGAAACCTACGTTGCAAAATATTTTGGGAAATACCCCAGAGAAAGCTATTATATTGCCGATAAATTCCCCGGCTACGACAGTGAAAACTGGTCAAAAATTGACGAAATTTTCAATGCTCAGCTCAAAAAATGCAACCTTGATTATTTTGATTTTTATCTTCTGCACTGTCTTTGCGAATCTAACGTAGACGCCTATTTAGACGAAGAAAAATACGGCATTATGCCTTACCTTCTTCAAAAGAAAAAAGAAGGAAAAATAAAGCATTTGGGTTTTTCCGTTCATGCGGAATTTGACGTTTTTAATAGGTTTTTAGAAAAATACGGCGATATAATGGAGTTTTGTCAGGTTCAGTTAAACTATCTTGACTGGCACTATCAGGATGCCGAAAAGAAAGTGCGCGAGCTTAATAAACGCGGCATTCCCGTTTGGGTTATGGAGCCCGTTCGCGGCGGCAAACTCGCGGTTATGCCCGAAAAAACCGCCAATGAAATTAAAAAAATATTGCCCAATGATAACTTAATTTCGTCCGCTTTCAGATTTTTACACTCAATCGAGGGTGTTTCTGTTATTCTTTCCGGAATGTCGGATTTAGCTCAAATCAAGCAAAACGTTGAAATTTTCAGCAAATTAAATCCTTTAACAAATGAAGAATTTGAAAAATTAACAAAAACAGGAGATATTATTGCCTCAAACGGAAGCGTAAACTGCACAGCCTGTTCTTACTGCACCTCTTACTGCCCCCGTAGCCTTAATATCCCCCATTTAATTTCTCTTTATAACGAAAGTCTTTTTTCATCATCAGCGCCCAAGGCTCTTAACGATGAAAAGCACCCGAAAAATTGCATAGCCTGCAAGGCTTGCGAAAACGTTTGCCCTCAAAAAATTGAAATTTCAAAATTAATGGCAAACTACAGTGAAAAGCTTTCTTAATATTCTAAAACTTTATCGGCAAATTTAACTGCCGAAAGCGCATCCTTACAATATTTATCGGCCTTCATTTTCTCGGCGTATTCCTCGTTTAAAACCGCGCCGCCAACAACAATTTTGCACCACGGAGCTTCCTTTTTAAGAATCAAAACGGTTTGTTCCATTGCGGGAACGGTGGTAGTCATAAGAGCTGAAAGACCGCAAAAATCGGCTCTTTCTTCCTTAACCTTATTAAGAATTATTTCCGGTGAAACGTCTTTTCCCAAATCTATAACGTCGTATCCGTAATTTTCCAAAATAAGCTTTACGATATTTTTACCTATATCGTGAATATCTCCCTTAACGGTTGCCAAAACAAACTTGCCTTTTTTAAGTGCTGCGTTTGTTTCTTTAACCATCTTCTCTTTTATTATTTCAAAAGCCGCTTTTGCCGTTTCGGCGCTCATTAAAAGCTGCGGAAGATATATTTTTCCCTCTTCGTAAAGGTTACCCACCTTATCAAGTGCGGGAATTATTTCTTCGTTTATTATGTTAAGAGCTTCTTTTGTTGCGAGAAGCTCTTTTATTTTTCTCGCCGCTGCAATTTTTTGTCCTCTTAAAATATAGGTTTCAAGACTACCGTCGTCAGCCTCATCTGTTTTATACGATGCTTCTATTACCTTTTCGGCAAAATCGGTTATATTTATATTTTCTTCTCTCTTACCGTTAAACTTGTTAATTACCTCGTAAACAGGCTCTGAAAAAGGATTTATTATAGCCGCCGAAAGTCCTTCGTTTAGTGCAAAAGATAAAAATTCGGCATTTACCTTTTCTCTGTCGGGAAGCCCGTATGAAATATTCGAAATTCCCAAAACAGTTCTTGCATTGAGCTTTTCTTTAATTAATTTCAATGCATCTACCGTTATTTTTGCCGAAAGCTTATTAGTGCTTAAAGTCATACAAAGAGTATCAAAAATAAGGTCGTTTTCCGAAATTCCAAACTCTTTCGCGCGGTTATATATCTTTTTTGCAATTTCAAAGCGGCCCTCTGCCGTTTCGGGAATTCCGTTTTCATCAAGAGTAAGGCAAACCAAAACGCCGCCGTATTTTTTAACGAGCGGAAAAATTGCATTCATAGATTCTTCTTTGCCGTTAACCGAGTTTATAAGAGGCTTTCCGTTATAAATTCTCAAAGCGTTTTCCATCGCCTCAATGTTAGACGTATCTATTTGTAACGGAAGCTCCGAAACGCCCTGAAGCTCCGAAACAACCTCTTTTACAAGCGTTTTTTCATCAATATCGGGAATTCCAACGTTAACGTCTAAAATATCCGCGCCCTTTTGCTGTTGCTTTATTCCCTCTTCCAAAACGTATGCAATATCGTGCTCTACGAGAGCCTGACGGAATCTCTTTTTGCCCGTCGGGTTAATTCTTTCACCTATAATAACGGGCTTATTTCCTATAATAACGGTTTTAGTTCCCGAGCAAACAGCGCATTTTTCTTCGGTTTTAATTTCACAAGGTATATTTTCATCAACAAGCGCGCGAAGACGGGCAATATATTCGGGGGTTGTGCCGCAGCATCCGCCAACTATTCTAACACCCGTTTCAAGCGCTTTTTTTACCTCTTTTTCATATCTTTCGGGTGAAACGTCGAAAACCGTTTTTCCGTTTTCAATTTTAGGAAGCCCCGCGTTAGGCATAAATACAACGGGAATTTTTGAAATTTTAACCATTTCTTTTGCTATTTCAAGCATCTTTTCGGGACCGAACGAGCAATTCATTCCAACAGCATCTGCCGAAAGCGATTCCATAACGGTAACAACCTCGTTAACCGAAGCACCCGTTATAAGCTTGCCGTTTTCCGAATAGGCGTTTGAAACTATAAAAGGCAGATTCGTTGCCTCTTTAACAGCAATAACCGCCGCTTTGGCTTCGTAAAGGTCGTTCATCGTTTCAATAATAACGAGGTCGGCGCCATATTTTTCTCCGAGCGCCGCGGTTTTCTTGAATATTGAAACGGCGTCTTCAAAGTCGAGGTCTCCAAACGGCTTTAAAAGTCTTCCCGTGGGGCCAATATCAAGCGCTGTAAATTTATTTTCTTTTTTCGAAAGTTCTATTGCTTTTTTTGCATTTTCAATTGCAAGACGTATTATTTCTTCAAGCTTTTCATCGTTAAATTTAAGTGAGTTTGCGCCGAAAGTGTTTGCGGTTATAACGTCGCTTCCCGCATTTAAATATTCGAGATGAATAGACGTTAAAACATCCGGATGAGTTATATTCCACTCCTCCGGAAGCTCTCCCGATTTTAACCCCTTCGCTTGCAAAAGCGTTCCCATTCCACCGTCAAGCAAAACTGTTTTTTCTTTTAAAAACTCTTTTATTTCCATAAAAACCTCAATTTATTTTAACAATCGCACTAACCGATTTTGAAGGCGACATAAGCAGGCTTTCGTTTAAAAAAACACCTATGTTTTTCGTAACGTTAAGCTCCGAAAATATGTTTTTTTGAATTTCAAGAGATAAATCTCCGTATCCGGGACTAAATCTCAAAACCGACGAAGCGTTATATTTTTCTTTTAAAAAGTCGCAAAGCTCATCGCAAAGCGCTTCAATTCTTTCACTGCCCATTGCCGAAAAGCAAAGCGCTTTGGAAGGCGAAAGAGCGGAATATTTTTTAATAAGCCTATCTGTTTCAAAGCCAACGGTTGCAACGAAGATAATTGCCGTTTTGCTATCTTTTAAAAATTTTGAAAGCGATGCACTTTCTGTTTTAAACGGGCCGAAATTAACGGTATTTTTATCAATTTCAACCTTAAATTCAGCGTAGCAGGCCTTAAATTCAAAAGCGTTTTCGGTTTCTTTTTCACACTCTTTTATCAGAGAAGATGCGGAAAAATCCTCACCCTTAACTCCCATATATCTCTTAATTTCTTTTTCGTTTATATTTGGCTTATTAAAAGTTTTTGCAAAAACGTTTGTCATTTTATTTTCCTATCATTTCGGAAAGGTTGGAATATATTTTTTCGGCAACGTCGGGTTTGTTCATTGTGTAAACGTGAACGTTTTTTATGCCGTTTGCAAACAAATCTATTATTTGGTCGGTTGCATAGGCAATTCCCGCCTGCTTCATAGCCTTAGGGTTATCTTCAAATTTATCTACAATGCTTTTAAATCTGGTGGGCATAAACGAGCCCGAAAGCTTTATCGCTCTTTCAACCTGATTTGCGTTTGTTATGGGCATAATTCCCGCAACAACCGGCACGGTTATTCCCGCTTCTCTTATTTTATAAAGAAAGTTATAAAGCAAGTTATTATCAAAAAACATTTGAGTTGTTAAAAAATCGCAGCCCGCATCTACCTTTTCTTTAAGATATTTAATATCTTCCTTTTGGTTTTTGCTTTCGGGATGCACCTCGGGATAGCAAGCTCCTCCAACCGAGAAGCCCGAATCGAATTCCTTTATTTCTCTGACAAGCTCTGCGGCGTGCTTATAATCCCAGTTAGTTCTGTCGTCGTTTTCCATTTCCGCGGGGATATCGCCTCTTAAAGCCATAATATTTTCAATTCCAAATTTTTTCATTTCACCAAGACGTTCTTTTATGCTTGACTTAGAAGAGCCCACGCAGGTAAGATGCGCAAGCGTTTCAACGTTGCAGGTATCTTTAATGTCTTTTGCAAGGTCTAAGGTATATTTTCTCGTGCCGCCGCCTGCGCCGTATGTAACACTTACGAAGGAAGGCTTTAAATCGGCAATTTTTTCAACTGTATTTTTAACACTTTCAAAGGTATCGCTCGTTTTCGGCGGAAACACCTCAAACGAAATCGAAAGCCCCGAACGGTTTAAAACGTCTATAAGTTTCATTTTACACACTCCGTTTCTACTTAACAGTATATCACTTTAATTTATATAAAGTCAATAAAAACAAAGAAAATCCGCCTAAAAGGCGGATTTTAATCGAATTTTCAATTCATAATTGCAATAGGAAGGTTTAAAAAGAAAGCGGCAAACAAAACCCACAGAATATATGGTGCTAAAAGCCACGCCGATATTTTGGAAACCTTTTTGTAAGTTATAATCATAAAAATTATTGATGCGGTCAACAATAAAATTTCGGCAAAGGCTATCCATCTCGTTCTGGCGCCGAAAAATAAAACCGTCCAAAGAAAATTTAAAATGAGCTGTATGTTAAACGCCGAAAGAACGCTTTCCCTTTGTTTTAAGCATTCCGATTTTGTAAGCGCAATTACCGAAGATATTGCAATTAATATAAAAACTATTGTCCAAACAACTCCAAAAAGCCATTCGGGCGGATAATACGGCGGCAAAACAAGGCTTTTGGGATAATCTAAATTCAAATTTGTGAGCACTGTTGCCGATACAACCGAAACGATAAGCGGTATTACTATTAGCAAAATGTTTTTTAACAGTTTCATAAAAAGCTCCCCTTTTTTTAATATATTATTTCTATGACACTATAAAATATAACTTTCAAAAGATATTTTTTTATTTTACTGTCTTTTCTTCATATTTTTTATTAAATTTACAATTTGTTAATTTTTTCTCGCTCTTTAAAATGGTATAATTTTATGTATAGATTAAATTGCGGATTTCCGCATTATCAGCGAAAGGAACGATTTTTTCAATGAAGCTCAAAAAAATTTTGGTAGCAATTATTTCGGTAATCCTTGCGCTTGCACTTTTTGCAGGCTGCGCAAAGCCCACTACTATGGCAACCGTAACCGACCTTGACGGCAATCCCGTCGGCACTGTTTCCTTTGACGAATATCTTTTCTGGGCATATTACAACTACGCTTACTATCAGGCATATTACGAATCTTATTACTACTATTTCCAAAAATATTTCCACGAAACTCTCGATGATATCTTCGACCCCGAAGCTGAGGAAAAAATAACCGTTAACGAATATCTCACCGATAGCCTCGTTAAAGACTTAAAGCAACAGTTTGTTATTCTTAAGCTTTTTGACGAATACGGCCTTACCTTCGGCACCGATGAAATCACAAACGTAGGACTCTATTATAATTCTATGATTTCAAACTACGGCGAAGCAAAAGTTAAGAAAATCCGCGCAAGACTCGGTATGAACGAAACTCAGTTTAAAGAAATGCTCCGTTCTCTCGTTAAAATTTCTTCCGTTCAAGAGCATCTTTTCGGCGATGACGGAATCAGAAAAGTAACCGACCAACAAGTTAAAGATTATTTCCTTGAAAACTACATTCGAGTAAAGCACGTTTACATTGGTTCCACCTATACCGTTAAGGAAAATGATAAAGACGTTAAAAAGACTCGTACCGAGGCTGAAATGCAGGCTTTGGTTGACCAGATTCTTGCAGAATATAACGCTAATCCCACTATTGACAATTTCCTTAAGCTTGTAGAAAAATATTCCGAAGATACCGGCTCCGTTAAGAATAAAACCGAAAACAACGTAACCTCGCCTGACCTTTCTTTCTCTCAGGCATCTTACGATTCCTCCACCGGTTCAATCGTTGTTAGTGAATACGGTGGCTACACCTTCATTAAAGATTACGAAAAGTTTAACGAGCCCTTCGTTAAGCTTGCCGGAGAGCTTGAAGCAGGCAATGCAGGAAGCTGTAAAGTTACCAGTGTAGACACCGAGGGCAACACCACCGTTACCGGTATGCACATCGTTTTAAAAACCGATTTAAATACCGCCGAGGCTGCAATTAAGTCCGCCACCGAGCTTACCGACAATTACGGCGGCTCTTATTTGAAGAGCATTGTTGAAAGCGATGTTTTCACAGCTCTTATGGATGAAGAAATTGCAAAACTCAACTTCACCTTCGATGAAGAGCTTCTCAAAAAATATTCCATGAAAAATCTCAAGAAAATATAATTTTTTCCCCTCGGCTTAAACTCCGAGGGGATTTTTTTATTTTAATTTGTTTTTCATCTTGACTTTTTTATTATTTTATTCTATAATATTTTAGTCAATTATTGGGGTGTAGTCTAATGGTAGGACAACAGACTTTGACTCTGTCCGCGTAGGTTCGATTCCTGCCACCCCAGCCAAATCCCCGAGGACTTGCCCTTGGGGATTTACTTTTTCACTCTTCACTCTTCACTTTTCACTAAATCGGGGATTTGGCAAGGTTATAAGTAATAGTGAATAGTGAAAAAGTGCGGTTGATTTTGCTGCGCAAAATCTTCATTTCAAGTTGAAAAGTAATAGGTTTTATGGTATCATGGAATAAAGTCAAAAAAGGAGGTTTACAGTAATAATGAACAAGCTAAAATGGTATCAAAAATTATTGATTGTATTAACAGTTATTATATTTTCGCCCTTGATTGTTGCGGGAATTATAATTGCAGGAATGTATTATACATTGTTCAAAATGCCCAAAAACAAAAAGGTGTATAAAAACTCTCGTTACTATGAAGATTTTAAGCAAAAGTTCACGATGAGCATTCTGTATTCTCCTGAATATCGTTTTTACAATTCTGCTATGCGACGCAACTTGCAGTTAAAATATGTTAAGCAAGAATCAAACGGATTTGAATATTTTATCTACAACGAAACTATTTATCTTTTCCCCGATTTTGACCAAATAGACCTTAACGAGGAAGGAAACGTATGGCAAGCCAACTATGACGGTGATTGGAAACCTTTCGATGAACGTTATGCAAATTTGCTCGCTAAATTAGAAAACGTGCCAAATTATCCCGTAAAGTTACTCGTTGAAAGAAAAATGTTTCCAATACTTAATTTGAACGACATAGATATTCCCGACTGCGTCTTTGTTACATGGAATTATGAAAATGCATTTGAAAACGAAGAATCTCCGTTAAAAATGATTATTCCTCAAAATTCCAAAGAGCTTTACGATATGATGCTTCAAACACCGGATTTGTGTGGTACATTTGAACTTAACGAAGGCAACGAAAACATTGAGTGGCGCTTACATGAAAACATCAAAATTGAACTTGGGGTAGATCCCCGAGATTGTTACGTCGGTGTCAGCATATTGTTGTTTGGAAAAGTTGAAAGCAGTATCACACATTGGCATCCCACTATTTTTGAAATCTACGATGATGTTTGCAATGTTGGAAAACGAGGAAACGTTATGGTACTCCGTTCCACTGCAAGCAGCGTTACATTGATGTATTCGGGAAGCAAAGAGGATTGTCCCTATACCCCAGACAAAAAATATTTATTCGGGAAATACTACTATTTAGAGGCGAAATAATTACATAGGCTTCGTTGCAAGCATGGCGTTAAAAGTCCGGTAGAACGCGGAATCTTTTAACTCCCATCATCGCCAAGGGCTTAGTGTACCCTCTGCAAAATCATCTTGCATCTAAATCGGACACACGTAACAAAAACAAAACAGTCTTTTGACTGTCTTGTTTTTTTGTTTAAAGCTTGATAGCAAATACCGCGATATAGGTTTTTGTTTTTATTGAACTTAAAAGACGTGCTTGAATTTTCCACAAAGCAGTGCTATAATAAAGATACGAAAGGACGTGTATTATATGTCTCATCTTGGTACATCTATTATTTTAAAACTCGTTTTAGATTTTTTAAAAAATCCGAGACATTTTGAAAAAGGAAAGGTTTATTTACCGAAAGCTTTCGGAATTTTAGGTCTTATATGCACCTTTATTCCTCTTATTGCTTCGATTGTTCTTATTTTCTTTGAAGAATATTTTGGGCTTTCAATATTTTTCTTTATTATGGCTATTGGTGCTTCCAGCTTAATTATAGGATATATAAATTGCAGAATCTGCTATGACGAAGGCGGTTTTGTTGTTAGAACCTTTTTCGGCAGAGAAAAAAGTTTCACATATTACGACGTAACTGCTATTAAAGTTTGCGCTCACGAAACCTATATTTATATGGGCAAGCAAAAAGCTATGGTTGATGAGCTTCACGTAGGCGGAAAGGAATTTATTGAATTCGTTAAAATGATGTATTCGGTAACTCATTTCAATCAGCCGATTCCTATAAAAAATTGAAAATAATAAAAGTCTGCGTTGTATATAAAAACGCAGACTTTTTGATTTATCACTCCTATTACGGCAACTTTTTTATCTTTTATTTTGAATTGACTTTAAGAACGGCATGTGTTGGATTTTATGCGGTTAAACAAAAACGAAACAAACTGCTTTCAAACAGCATAAAAGCATAAAAAGCCTTTACATTTTTAAAAAACAATCCCCGCATTATAAAAATACGGGGATTTTCTTTGTTTATTTTATTCTACCTCTACAACGCCGTCGGGTTTAACGGTAATTTTCATTCCGTCTTTTACATAGTTTAAAAATTCATCGCCGAGAGAATCTATAACCGGCATAGTAACGCCGTCTACCCAAACGTCTGCAAGCACAGCGCCTGCCGCAGCAAGCGAATCTATATGATTTGCAAAAAGCATACAAGCGGGATTCTTTTTCATTGAGCAAGCACAGTAAAGAACGAGACCGCCCGTGGTTGAGCCTATTGTTTGCGGTAAGCAAAGCGCTTTATTAATAAGAGGTTTTCCGTAAAGCTCTTTGTTGCTTTGGTCGCCGCATTTTACCTCTTTATCGCCAAACTGCAAAGCCATCTGAAGTGAGGCAAGCGTGTTAAAGCCTTCGGTGGTTACAACTGCTTCGGCAGTAACCTCACCGGGAGTTACAACTCTTCCTTTAAACGTTTTCATGCTTTGTTACCTCCTGTGATGGTTTTTAAAATTTGAGCATCGGTATAATATCTTGCACTTGTGTAGGTGCGGAGTTTATTCGATGAAGTTATAACGGGCATTTTTTTGCAAAGCGGATTGTTCATATACATAAGAGGACAAATATATGAAGTAATAACACCCGTTTCTTTAAGTCTGGCGGCATATTCGGTTTCGTTGAATTTTTCCAAAACGTTGGGAGCTGCAGTGAATACCGTGGGAAGCGTAATCTTTTTAAGACCGTTTTTCTTAAGTTCGTTTTCAATATTAACGGTCCATTCCTTTAACTGCGAAAGCGAAAGGTGCGGACATCCCACAAAGCAAAGCTTTGGAGTGGCATCGGGATTTTTCCAGATTACCGGATAATTTTTTTGAACTCTTTCAAGTTCGGCATCGTCAATTATATATTCATTTGCGCCTTCAACAATTAAATCTTCGCCCAATTCTACTGCCTCGGGAGTAAGATTTGCAATGTGATAAAGACCTACCGCGCCGTTAGATGCGGTTGCGGCGCCGAAATCTTTAAGATAAGAGCACGCCTCGTCGTTAAGCTCGTTTCCAAGCCATTTATCAAGACCTATAACGTAAGGAACGTCTTCCATAACCTTCATTCCTATTGCCGAGCCTAAAAGCTGAGCCTCGGGTTTTTTGGTTGTTTGAACCTTTATAACCCAAGTTGCTTTTCTTCCTTCATCAGTAAGCAAGCCAAAGTAAGGAACGTAGCCGACGATTGAACCCATAATGTCTATAATGCCGGAGTTTCTGTTGCAACGGGCACCCAAAACCGAGTTTGCGTAAACAACTGCGCTCGATTCCGCCCAAGAAAGAACGTCGCCTTTTTGGGGTTTATTTCCAACCTCATCCATATAGCAGGTGCAGGTGAAGGCGTTTTTATCCATCAAGCCGAGTTTTTCAAGCTGAGCCTCGTAAAACTCCTGCTTTGTATACATAAATTTGTTAAATACGAAATTCTGTAAGAAGTTTGCAGGAACGTTTTTATCAATGGGGCGAGGGTCAACCGAGAAGGTTTGTTCCGAGAAAACGCCCGCATCTAAAAGAGTTTGCATTAAATCGTAAACGGGCGACATAACTTTAAGTCCAAACGAGGTTACGAGATGGTTATGCTTTGAGGTTATGGGAACAAGCTTTTTTGCCTCGAAAGCATCGCCGTACATAACCAGCGTTTTCATAACCTTTGCAAGAGTTTCACCTTTTTCGCCATCTAAAATGGCTTGCTGTTTTTTTGTGAGTTCCATTTTCACTTCTCCTTTTTTAAAGCTTCATTGCAACGTCCCACGCACCCCAAATTACAGTGCGGAGATTTCCAACCTTATCGGCATCGCCTATTACGTGAATATGCTTTGCTTTAGTTGCAACGGGAGTGGGATTATAACCAACCGATAAAATTACACTATCGGCTTCCACCACAAATGCATTTCCTTCTTTATCTTTAAGCGAAACGCTGCCTTCTCCTATTTCGGAAAGCGAGGTTTCGAGATAAACGGGAACCTTATTGGTTTTAAAGAAATCACGCAAATAGCTGGTATTTGCAAGACAAACGCCCTTTGTTGTTATAAGGTCGTCCTGCATTTCAACTATAACGGGCTTTTTGCCGTTAAGATAAAGGTCGTAGGCAATTTCACAGCCGGTAAGACCGCCGCCGATAACAACAACCTTTTCACCAACGGTTTTATTACCGAGCAAATAGTCCACCGCTTCAATTGCGGTTTCTGCACCCTTAACGGGAATTTTCTTTGCTTTGGCGCCCGTTGCAATTATAATTTCATCGGCATCAAGAGCCTTAACGTCTTTAATTTCGGTGTTCATTTTAATTTCAATGGGATGCTTCGAAAGCTCGCGAATATACCACGCAATTAAAGCCTTATCTTTTTCCTTAAATTCAGGCGCAGCAGCGGCAACGAAAACACCGCCGAGCTGAGCGGTTTTCTCATAAAGAGTTACACTGTGTCCGCGTTTTGCAAGAAGAATTGCAGCTTCCATACCGCCTATTCCGCCGCCGATAACAGCAATATTCTTTTTCTTCTTTGCAGGCTCTATATAATATTTTTTAGACTGCATGGTTTCGGGATTAAGCGCGCAACGGGCAAGTCCCATTGTATCGGTTAAATCCTGAGTGTTGGCATGTCCTTTGGAGGAAGAGAAATTGAAGCAGCCGCTATGACAACAAATGCAGGGCTTAATATCTTCAACTCGGTCTTCAATAAGCTTGGTAATCCATTCGGGGTCGGTAAGGAACTGACGTGCAACGCCAACCGCATCAATTTTGCCTTCCTTAACCGCTTCAGCGCCCACTTCCATACTCATTCTGCCTGCGCAAACAACGGGAATATCAACGAATTTCTTAATGTGAGCAACGTCCTCAAGGTTACAGTTTTCAGGCATATACATAGGCGGATGAGCCCAATACCAAGAATCGTAGGTGCCGTTATCGGCGTTTAACATATCGTAGCCCATATCCTGCAAATATTTTGCCGCTTTTTCCGATTCTTCCATATTTCTGCCAACCTCGGTGTAATCCTCACCGGGCATTGCACCCTCGCAAAATCCTTTTAATTTAGACTCTACGGAGTAACGAAGCGAAACGGGATAATCGTTTCCGCAAGCCGCTTTAATGCTCTTAACGATTTCTGCGGCAAAACGGTAGCGGTTTTCAAAGCTGCCGCCGTATTCATCCTCACGTTTATTGAAAAATTCAATTGCAAATTGGTCGAGAAGATAACCCTCGTGAACGGCGTGAACCTCAACACCGTCAACGCCCGCTTCCTTGCAAAGCTTTGCGGTTTTTGCAAACGCTTCAATTATTTCGTGAATTTGCTCAACCGTCATTTCAGGGCACTCAATATCGTGCGCCCAGCGTGATTTTTGAGGCGAAGGAGATGCAAGTTCGTGAGAGGTATCTATAACCGGCTTAATTAAAGCACGGGTGAATTTATTTTTGTGTAACGGCGCAATAAGGTCGGTAATTGCCCAAGAACGTCCCATTCCGGCGGTGAGCTGAATAAAAAGCTTTGCACCCGTTTTATGAATTTCCTCCATAAACTCCTTAAGCTCTTCAAACATTTTCGGATTTTGCCAAAGCCATTTGCCCCAGAAGGTATCACGTATGGGAGCAATACCGGGGATAATAAGACCCACGTTATTGTTTGCTCTTTTAAGAAAAAGCTTTGCCGCCTCTTTATCGAAATGACATCCGGTCAATTCAAACCAACCGAACAGCGAGGTGCCGCCCATAGGACACATTACTATTCTGTTTTTAATTTCAACGTTTCCGATTTTCCAAGGAGTAAACAGTGCTTCATACTTTTCATCTACTTTATTCATCAGATAATCCCTTTCGCAATATATATTTTTGTTTATTTTAGATAAATAATATTATCAATATTATTAATATACCGCAATTTTGTTTAAAAGTCAACCGATTTACAGTTTTAACTCACTTTTAATAAAAAAACTTTTTCCAAATGTTAAAAAATATGCTAAAAAATGCTTTTTTTGTCATTGTTCTTTATTATCATCTTGAAATTTTATTTAAAAAAGATTATAATATAAAATAAATATATTTTTCGGAGGCAAATCATGGAACTTTACACCGAAAAGCTTGTTAAAAAGCTTATAGATAACAAAGACCTTACCGTTAAATCTTTAATTGTTGCTTTAACGGGCGTTATTATTTACGTTGCATTCTCTCTTTTGGGAATTGGCTACGGTCAGTGGGCTCTAACCTTCTTCATTTCCGCTTCGGCTGTTTACGGTGCCTATTATCTCTTTAAAAGAGGCTCGGTTGAATATGAATATTCCTATTGCAACGGAGAGTTTGACATAGACGTTATTTACGGTCAGACAAAGCGCAAGGACCTCGTTTCTTTCGACGTAGCCGATTGCGAAATTTTTGCAAAATACGACCAAAACAACGACCCCTCATTAAAAAACCGCTCTATTGTAAAGAAATTTTACGCCGTATCTCACAAGGGCGCAAAATCTGCTTATTATGTAATTTTTAACAATAACGGTGTTAAAACAATGGCGGTTTTCGAGGTTGACGATAACGTTTTGGAAAACGTTAAATTAAGAGCCAGAAGAATTTTTAAAGAAGTATGAGTGAATTTTTAAAAGAAACCGACGTTGCAAAGCTTTTACCCAAGCGCGATGATAACGGAAACAAAGGAAGCTTCGGCACTCTTCTTTCCGTTTGCGGCTCTGAGTTTATGACAGGCGCCGCTTTCTTTTCATCAAGCGCAGCATTGAAAACGGGAATAGGGCTTTTAAAGCTCGCCTCTCCACGCTCGGCTTTAAAGCCGCTTCAATCCGCTTTATTCGAGCCTGTTTTTGCGCCGCTTTCGGAAAAAAACGGCTTTATTTCAAAAAAATCGGCAAAAGAAATCTTAAATTATTCTTCCAAAGCCTCCGCCCTTTTAATAGGCTGCGGTTTAGGTCTTACAAGCGATGTAAAAGCTGCCGTTTGTTCTGTTCTTTCCACTGTTAAGCTTCCCACCGTGGTTGATGCCGACGCTTTAAACGCAGTTTCCGAAACCGGTTTTAATTTTAACAATCCCAATACTGTAATAACGCCGCATCCCCTTGAATTTTCACGTTTAACAGCTCTTTCGGTTGAAGAAATTCAAGAAAACCGAATAAAAACCGCTTTAAATTATTCTGTAAAACAAAATGTAATAACCGTTTTAAAAGGAGCATACACTGTGATAGCCGCACCGGACGGCAAGGTGGCAGTGTCTCCCTTTACCACCTCTTCCCTTTCAAAAGGCGGAAGCGGAGACGTTTTGGCAGGACTTATTGCAGGCTTTTTGGCGGGTGGCGTATCTTCTTTTGATTCCGCCTGCTTAGGAGTCTATATTCACGGGCTTTCGGCAAAAATGCTCTGCGAAAATATGCCCGCGCGCTCGGTGTTACCATCCGACGTGGTTAATTTCGTTCCGAATGCGGTAATTTTTTTGGAGAAACAACTTTAATACAGTTTTCTCCATTTGGGAGTTTTCTTTGTGAAAAAAATTCTTTTACCGCTTTTTTCTCTTTTCTTATTACTCATCCTCACTTTGTCATCCTGCTCCGTTAATAACAATGAACAGGATATTTACAAAAACGCAAACGGATTTGAAGCCGTGTTATCGGTTACAAAAGGCGAAGAAAATTTCACCTTTTCGGTTTCACGTCTTAAACCCGATTATTTCGAGCTTAATTTCACAAATCCCCCCATACTGCAAAATTTTTACGTGATTTTCTCAAACGGAGAAGTAACCTTAAAATATTACGGCTTTGAACTTTCACTAAACCGTTTCCCGTTGCCCATTACAAACGGAATAAGCCGAATAGTTGACGTTTTGGCGCTTTTAGACGACGGCTTTGAAAAGCTTGAGCTTAAATCCAACCAAGATAACGAGCTTATTTACGGCGGAAACGGTTTTACGGTTTCTTTCTCGCCCGAAACACTTTTGCCAATCTCGTTTGAAATCGAAACCGATGACGGCGAAAGCTATAAAATAACGGTTGAAAGCTTTGCGCTTTTAACTCCCGATAACTTTGAAAACTAATCTATGCGGAGATTTTTAAATGAAAAATATTCTTAAAAGAAGCTGGGTTGAAATTTCTCTTAATTCTGTGCAAAAAAACTACAACGAAATATCAGGCTACCTTAACTCCGTTTCGGGAAATCCCGTTAAAATAATGGCAATGGTTAAGGCAGATGCTTACGGCCACGGTGCCCCCATGATTGCTCGTACTCTTGAAAAATGCGGCGTTTCTTTCTTTGGAGTTTCAAGCATCGACGAGGCTACTCAGCTCAGAAATTCGGGTATTACAACTCCCATTTTAATAACGGGCTACACCCCCTCGGAGTTTATTAAAACCGCTCTTGATAAGGACGTTTCTCTCACAGTTTACAACATGTATACCGCCGAAAGAATTTCATCAGTCGCTTCAAAGCTCGGTAAAATTGCAAAAATTCATTTAAAAATCGATACGGGCATGAACCGTTTGGGATTTCTTGCAGAACACGATGACGAGCTTTCTTTAACCGTTGAAAAAATAAAGCAAATTTATTCACTTCCCTATATTTTCGTTGAAGGCACCTACACTCATCTTTCAGATGCCGACAACACAGATAAGGCTTACACCGAATTTCAAATCGATAACTATAAAAAGCTTTTAAATGCGCTTAAAGACGAGGGTTTAAATCCCGGTATAAGACACTGTCTTAACAGTGCGGGAATAATAGCTTACCCCGAATCCGCCTTTGATATGGTGCGTCCCGGCCTTATCCTTTACGGTCTTTTGCCCTCCCCTTCCTTAAAGCCGTTACTTAAATTTAATTTAACTCCCGCAATGGTCTTAAAAGCTGCCGTATCTCAGGTTAAAACCGTCAAAAAAGGTGCGGAAATAAGCTATGGCAGAAGCGAAATTTTAGAAAAAGACAGCAAGATGGCGGTTTTGCCAATCGGTTATGCCGACGGACTTTTAAGATGTCTTTCAAATAATTTTTCCGTTACCGTCAGCGGAAAGCCCGCAAAAATAACGGGAAAAATTTGTATGGACCAAACTATTGTTAACATCACTAATATTCCCGACGTTTGCGAAGGTGATGAGGCCGTTATTTTCGGCGATGGAACCGACGGATTCCCCACCATCGACGATATGGCAACTCTCGCAAACACTTTAAACTATGAAATTTGCTGCATTATAGGCAAGCGGGTTCCCCGCCTTTATTTTGAAAACGACGCCTTGGTCGGTCGTCTGAATTACATTTTAAACAAAATTTAAAGCAAAATTAAGGACGTTAATATGACAAGAGCGGAATTTCTTGATTATTGTCTTAATAACTATAAAACAAAACCGGATTTCCCTTTTGAAAACGATTTTGAAACCGCAGTTTTAAGACATTATCACAACCGAAAATGGTATGCTATTGCAATGAAGGTTTCACGCCGTAAATTCGGTTTTGATTCCGATGAATCTACCGACGTTGTAAACCTCAAGGTGCCTACCGAGTTCTTTTGCTTCGATTCCGGAAACGGTGTTTTCCCCGCTTATCATATGAATAAGCGCCACTGGGTTTCGGTCTTATTAAACGATGCCTCGGCCGATACGGTAAAATTTCTTTTAAGCCTGAGTTACGAAGCAACTCAAGGAAAGAAAAAATAACAAAAACAAAAGCGACAACCGATTTAGTTGTCGCTTTTTTATTATTTTTAATTTGTTTTTTACCTCAAAAATAAGTATTTTGAAAAAAATTTTAAATTTTTTTCAAAAAAATTGCATTTTTCCACCCAAAAACAAGGCTTTTTTTGCCTCTTTTTCGGTACTTTCACATTATTTTATGTTACTTTTTAATTTTGTAACATTTTGTCGATTTTATTCGTGTAATTTCTACGAATGAGGTTTAAATTAATTATTGCAAACTCCAAAGCTCTGTGTTATAATATTTGTGTAAGAAAAAATTATAAACGTTAAGGAGAATTTTTATGAGACATTTTTGTATTGAAAGAGATGCCGACAAACAAGGAAGAAGCATTTTGCGTTATAGTTTAACACAAACTCGCAAGCTTGTTGAAGGTTATGGAATTGCAAGAGTTTACGGCGTTAGTTGCTCTTTTGTTTCAAGACCCGACACCGAAGTTACTGTTGACGATATTTCTTCAAACGAAAACCGTGCCGTTGAAATAATATTCACTCTTGCAAAGCAATGCGTTTTACCCACTGAATTGCTTTCTGCTTTAAGAGTAATTATTTCGTAATGTATTTTATCATAAATGCCAGATTTTGTCAATAGATTTTTGTCTTTTCTTGGATGAAATAAAATCTTTAACTATTTAGGCATATTCTCAAATGAACGCTGCCCTTTTTTCACAGCAAAACATTCAAAAAAATGAGTGCCCATAAGGGCACTCACACTGGTCGGAGTGACAGGATTTGAACCTGCGGCATCTTGCTCCCCAAACATTACAGGAGTACCAGTCTCCGCTTATTTCTAGGCATTTCCGCCCCTTTCCGCTCAGAAACATATCCTTTCCGGCACTCTTACCTCCACTGTTTCCGTGTACTCCGTGCGTGGATGTGGGATAAACTGTGGTCAAGCAAAACACCTCGAATGCAGCTTCCGCCGCATCCGAGGTGTTTTTTGTCGTCTGTATGGTAACTCTTGTTCCGCCAAAAGTCAAGGCCTTTCGCGAAACAAATTTTGCACCGCAGTAGACAAAGAAAAAGACTTCACAGAAAAGAACGGAATGGATAGGTATACCGGGTTGAAAAAACTTTCAAAATATGGTATAATTAGAACAAAGTTCGAGGTAGTTCGCGCATGTGCATCGGAGGTAAATCGGTGAGCAACAATCATTATGTACCTCGCTTGATTTTGCGTAAGTTTAGCGAAAAACTGAGCTTATACAATGTCAGGACGGGAGAACTCAAAGAAAACATCCCTCCTGAACACGCATACTCAATCGAGGGATTCTATGATGAAGAAACAGAGAAGAAATTAAATCAACGCATAGAATCTCAATTTGGTGGACTTCTTTCCAATCTGATTCTAAAACAGGATAAGGAAATAAGTTTGAGCAGATCCAATTTGCTTCTCGTTAAAAAGTTCTTAACGATTTCAATGATCAGATCTGTTAAGGGCGAGGATTGGATGAAAAAGGAAAAAAATTTTTACAATCGCTGCGGTATGCCTACTCCATTTGAAGAAAAGCAAATTATCGGGGAAACTTCATTCGAATATTGGCTTCGCACGTTAAACGTCATCTTAGATACAGACGGAACCCCAGGGCAAGTTATGAATCATCCTGATAAAACGTATCCGGCTTATAGATGGGCTTGCATTGTTAACAGTGCATATTTGGCTTTTTGGGATGCACCAAATGATAGAGATGAATTTGTTATAACTGATATCGGTATGACATCCGAAAACGAAAAGGGCTGGGACGGAATTCGTGTTCACAATCGGAAGAAACTGGACTTTATTCAAAACCTGATTAAATCAACTGAAGATAACAACGAGCGCGAACAACTTTTGGGGCTACTTTATAGCGTTACGAGCTTCAGTGAAAACTTTCAGATGTTTCCGATTTCATTTAAGCGGATGATCGTTTTGATCTCACCGTTTTTCAAGTTTAGATATTTTATGAAATCGTCAGGAGTTACGGTTCCCGAGTTAAGTGATCTGACTGTAATTCCAAACGAAAAACTGTTTGAGCCGAACCGAAATCATTACGTATTGCCTCCTATACCGGGCAAGGGATATCAGTATCACGAGGATGACAGATACATATACGATATAAAAGTGTTGAGCACGAATGAAATACGCTACTGTAACGCGTTATTTATGGATCGCATTGATACTTATCTCGGTTTTTCATCATTAAATCACGCACTTGGCGGAATTATTATGTATAAAAGGCTTAACGATCCGCCGTATGTTCCCAGAGTGAATTATACGAATCTTTATAAGATTATCGACGAAAGATATATGGGTAGCAAAAATATTTGATATTACGTTGCATTATTATTGCAACTGTGATATAATCTTATCACATATTCAAAACCTTTGGAGCACTGCTTTGTCTATGCAAAGGAGGTTTGCGAATATGGAAAATGTTAATCGAAAAATCGATTACGAACTGGGCAATTTCATCTGGAGCATAGTTGATGAGTCGGGGCTCTCGCAAGAGAGATGGGCGGAACTGTTAGAGGTTTCTCCGCGAACGATGAGCTATTACTGTTCCGGTCAACGAAAGCCCACACAGAGAAAACTGTTGCACTTTATCAAAGTTGCCGGTATCAATGTGGAGGATATCCCTTTTTAAGGGGTATCCTTTGTTTTTCGAACCACGTGGCTCATGGAAATTATTTCTTTTGTGTGCGATAATTAATGCAGGAAAAAATCGAAAGGAGACCTATCATGGCAAAAAACGGACACGGAGTTTCAAACAAAACTCACACCCAAAACCAAAGAGACCACTATGCAAATCAGAACAACCCAAACAACAACGCTTACCGATCAAATAAAAACAACCATGCAAATCAGTGTAACCCAAACAATAGGGAGTATTCACATAGCCGATCGAATAACGGTAAAAAGTAATTATGAGGTAATACTATGGGATGGTTCAACAGGCAAGCACCAATTGACGAAAATGCAGAAAGGGAACATCTTTCACGCCTGAGTGAAAAAGAACTCTTGATTGAGCTAATTCTACAGCTTGAAAAAGTGAACCGCAAGTGCGATGACATCAGTAGAAAAATCGTTATTTGGAGCAATTGAAAAGCAAAAGCCGATGAGGAATCAATTGAAACCTCGTCGGCTTTTCTATGTGGATGTCAACTGTTGCTCCGCAGTAAACAAAGAAAAGGCGCGATCATTTCCAGCATCAAGGTGCAGATGCATTAGCACACACATGATGGAAATGATCGCGCAGAAAACTGTGAAGAAAAAACGAAAACTGCTGAAATCGCACTAATTTTCCGTCGAAAGCCGTTGCAATTTGGCGCAATTTGTGCTATTATGAATCTATGCTAAAATGCTATGATTATATTTTAATTTATGAGGTGTCATACAATGGCTGCAAGCTATAAGAAACTCTTTAAACTTCTGATCGACCGCGATATGAAAAAGAAAGAACTCGCCGAAAAAGCCGGCATCAGCATCGCCACCATCACCAAGATGGGCAAAGACGGCGCTGTGGTGAGCAGCGATGTTCTTGTGAAGATATGTACCGCGCTTGAGTGCACCATGGATGATATCGTAGAAATTGTACCGGAAAAGAATTCATAAAGGAGCCGACAGTTATGGCACGATGCTTATATAATAGCGACTTCGCAACTTTTTTATATACCGACTCTGCTTCCATATACAGAATATTGGACGACAATTATCACGGCGAAGCCTTAACTACTACGAGAGATGCGTGGAAGGCCGAAATCGAAATCATGAAGAACGTCGTTTCAGGTCTTTCTGATGCCAACGGACAGATACTTTTTGAATATGACATACCTCGACTTGGCAAAAGAATTGATGTCGTTCTCCTTTATCGCGGAATCGTATTTTGCCTCGAATTTAAAGTTGGTAAGTCGAAGATTCTTGAATCAAATATTGACCAAGTTTTGGACTATGCTTTGGATCTGAAAAACTTCCATAAATTCAGTGAGGACAAGGTTATTGCTCCTATTTTGGTAGCTACAAATTATGCTAATCGTAGCACATCCATACAAATGTCTGTATATGACGACATGGTAATAAACCCGCTCATTACCGGCAAGACAGGTATTTCCGCTCTGATTCAAAACGTATTGAATAAATTTCCGAATGAAACTCCGGTTCATAACGATTGGATTATCAGTCCTTATGCGCCTACGCCGACCATTGTTGAGGCTGCCAAAACACTTTACGAAAGTCATTCGGTTGAAAATATCACAAGACATGAAGCGGATAAGGTATCTACCGATACAACAATCAAATACATACTCGACGTAATCCAAAAAAGTAAGACAAATGGAGAAAAAAGCATTTGTTTTGTTACCGGTGTTCCCGGCGCAGGTAAAACACTTGTTGGTCTTGATGTTGCGGTGAAACAAACATATCAGGGGAATGATGCTCCTGTTGAAGACGAAGGCGCGGTATATCTTTCTGGAAACGGTCCTTTGGTTGCTGTACTTACTGAAGCACTTGCAAAAGATAATCATCAAAAATGCCGTGATAAAAACGAAAAGAAAAACCTTTCCGATTCTCGCAGAGAAGTAGGTAAGTTTATTCAAATCATTCACCGTTACCGTGATAACATGCTCGCTAAGATCAAAAATCCCGTTAAAAATGGAGTTTTGGAAATTGACCCCGAAAAAGCTGTGAAGCTTGCAGAGTCAGGTTACGGTGAGGTTGAACACGTTGCAATCTTTGACGAAGCGCAACGTTCATGGACACACAAAAGACTTGCCGACTATCTCAAACGCGGTGGAACATACGGAAATAAGCTTAAAGTACCGAATTTCCCGTTATCCGAGGCGGCCTTCTTGATATGGTCTCTCGATCAGAGACAGGACTGGGCAACTATTGTCTGCCTTGTAGGTGGTGGCCAGGAGATCAATACTGGAGAAGCGGGAATTTCCGAGTGGATAAATGCACTGAATGATAAATTTCCACATTGGAAAGTATATATTTCTCCTAAGCTTACTGAGCCGGAATATGCCGAAGGTAAGGTCAATGAACTGCTGGCGAAAAATGAAAACGTTGCGTATTCGGAAAACTTACACCTTGGCGTTTCTCTGCGTTCTTTTAGAGCAGAAAAACTCTCTGCATTTGTTCATTCGCTGCTTACTTTCAATCCCGATGCAGCAGAATTGTACAATGAAATAAAAGACAGATATCCTATTGTTTTAACACGCGATATGGAGACTGCAAAGAGATGGCTTCATAGTAAGGTTAGAGGTACAGAGCGCACAGGTGTGCTTGTAACCAAGGAAGCCGCGCGATTTAAGCCTTTGGGAATACACATTCTCCCCTCAGGTGATGAGAATGCAGTTCACTGGTTCCTTGAAGACAAGATTGATACAAGAGCTTCAAACTATCTTGAAGATGCCGCAACGGAGATTCAGGTGCAGGGCTTGGAGCTTGACTACACTTGCGTGCTCTGGGATGCCGATATGAGATGCGATAACGGAAAATGGCGTTACTATACCTTTAATGGTAAAACGGCATGGAACGAAAAAATACCCGATACAGAAAACAAACAAGAGCATATCAAATATATGCTCAATGCCTATCGAGTTCTTCTCACAAGAGCAAGGGCGGGCATGGTGATTTGTGTTCCGGCAGGTAATCCCAATAAGAATCCAAGTGGATTTTGGGAAGACAGCACTCGCTTGCCTAAATTCTACGATGTAACTTATGAGTATTTGAAACAGATTGGCATAGAGGAAATATGATAACCGAAGTAGTAGCAGCCCTGATATGGGACAAAGATAAATTCATGATTTGCCAGCGCCCGGCGCACAAGGCGAGAGGACTCCTTTGGGAGTTTGTCGGCGGTAAGGTTGAACCGGGCGAGACGAAGGAACAGGCGCTCATTCGCGAGTGCCGGGAAGAGCTTGCCGTAACGCTCTCCATCGGCGATGTGTTTATGGATGTCATCCATGAATATCCCGATCTGACGGTACATCTCACGCTGTTCAATGCCACCATCGCCGAGGGCGTTCCGCAAAAGTTGGAGCATAACGATATCAAGTGGATCATGCCGAGCGAGATACCGAACTATGAGTTCTGCCCGGCAGATGAAGAAATACTTGCAAGAATTATTGAGGAGTATCATGATAATTGAACTTGCACAGAGTAAGGACAAGCAAAAGATAGCCAAGCTTGATTCCCACATCCATCCCGCACGACTGGGTGAATGCATTTGGAACGGTCAAGTATATGTGCTGAAGGACGATTCTATCAAAAATGGCGGTCAAAACCATAGGCTGAAGGATCCCGTTGTGGGTGTTCTGCGCTACAGCCTGTTTTGGCAGAGCATACCGTTTTTGGATCTTCTGTATATCGACGAAGCATATCGCGGAAAAGGCTATGGCTCCCAAATGATGAGCGAATGGGAGCAGTCCATGAAGACTTGCGGATATAAGTACGTTATGACGAGCACGCAGGCCGATGAAACCGCATGGAGCTTTTACGAGAAGCTCGGCTACCGCAAGGTAGGCGGATTTTTACCTCCTGAGCAGGATGCGGATGAGTGGATTTACTTGAAACAATTGGGTGAGTGAAATGAATAAGAATTACGAAACCGAAGCTCGTGAGCGTTGGGGCGCCACCGACGCCTACCGCGAGCACGAGCAGAAAACAAAGCATTACACAAAAGAAAAATGGGCGGAAGCAAACGATGGCTTGATGGCCATCTTTGCAGAGTTTGCTGCGCACAAAAACAATGGTGCAACCGCTGATTCCGCCGAAGTACAGGCGCTTGTAGACAAGCTTCAGGCGTACACCACCGCCAACTACTACACCTGCACCGACGAGATCCTCGCAGGACTTGGTAAGATGTACGTTGCCGACGAGCGATTCAAAAAGAATATCAACAAGTGCGGTGATGGAACTGCGGAATTTGCTTCGGAAGCGATAGAAAAAGCGTTAGCCAAAGCGGTTTCGGAGAATATGCTATCCTGTTCCTATTTAGGCCGAACCATCGATGAAGGACTTTGTTGTGACATTCAAATGATAGCAAATGGCTACATATTGCCCTCTGCCCTGCCAGATATCGAAATTGACAAATCAATGGCGCTAAATGCATGCGAAACATGCGAACATAAACTGCGTGAGGTCGAAAAATGATCAAAGAACTTATGCACGATCCAATATTCCTTGCGGGGAAGTCG
>JAZNEJ010000017.1:0-65012 GCA_045588575.1 Eubacteriales bacterium
TGTTACAATAAAAAAAAGAAGTTTTTACATTTAAAGTGAGAAAGCAAAAGAGGACGCATTATGATTAAAAAAGGCTTTGACAACGACGAATATATAAAACGGCAGGGTGCGGAAATAAGAAAACGCATCAATGAGTTTGGCGGTAAGCTCTATTTGGAGTTTGGCGGCAAGCTTTTTGACGACCATCACGCATCACGCGTTTTGCCCGGCTTTATGCCCGATACAAAGCTTTCAATGCTTTGCTCACTTTCAGACGATATTGAAATAGTCATAGTTGTAAACTCCGGCGATATTGAGCGCAACAAAAAAAGAAGCGATATAGGAATTACCTATGACCTCGACGTTTTACGTTTAATCGACGCTTTCAGAGCAATAAATCTTTACGTTGGCAGCGTTGTAATTTCGCAATATAAAGGTCAGGCATCGGCAAGAATTTTCAAAGAAAAGCTTGAACGCCTCGGAATAAAGGTTTATATTCACCAATCCATTCCGAACTATCCCACCGATTTGCCCAATATAGTTTCCGAAAACGGCTTCGGCAAAAACGATTATATAGAAACAAAGGCTCCGCTCGTTGTAGTAACCGCACCCGGCCCCGGAAGCGGCAAAATGGCAACCTGTCTTTCACAGCTTTATCACGAGCATATTCGAGGCAACAAAGCGGGCTATGCAAAATTTGAAACCTTCCCGATTTGGAATTTGCCGTTAAAGCATCCCGTAAACCTTGCTTACGAAGCTGCAACGAGCGATTTAAACGACGTAAATATGATAGACCCCTATCACTTGGAGGCTTATGGCAAAACGGCTGTAAACTATAACCGCGACGTTGAGGTTTTCCCCGTTTTAAACGCAATGTTTGAAAAAATTTACGGCGAAAGCCCCTACAAATCGCCAACCGATATGGGAGTTAATATGGCGGGATTCTGCATTTGCGACGACGAGGTTTGCCGCAAGGCATCTCTTGATGAAATAATTCGCCGTTATTTTGCGGCTCTTGTTCATAAAAGGCTCGGAAACGGTTCCGATTCGGAAATAAGCAAATTAGAGCTTCTTATGAAGCAGGCAAATATTTCGGTTGAAGACAGAGCGGTTGTTTCTGTGGCTCTTGAGAAATCAAAGCAAACCGAAAATCAGCCGGCAACGGCAATTATGCTTCCCAACGGAAAAATTGTAACGGGCAAAAATTCAAAGCTTTTGGGAGCTTCTTCTGCGGCGTTACTTAATGCGGTCAAGCTTGCTTGCGGTGTAGACGATGAAATTGAGCTTATAAAACCTGAGGTTATAGCGCCCATTCAGCAGCTCAAAACGGGCTTTTTGGGTAATCACAATCCCCGACTTCACACCGACGAAACTCTCATAGCTCTTGCAATTTCAGCGGCAACAAGTAAGGATGCGGCAAAATGCTTGGAGGGTTTAAAGGAGCTCAAGGGAAGCGAAGCGCACTCAACGGTTATTCTTTCGCAGGTAGACCTTGACGTTTACCGCAAGCTCGGAATAAATCTTACTTGCGAGCCTCAGCATCAAACTCATAAGCTTTATCATAAAAAATAAAAGAAAGTGGGCGGATATATGAGAAAAGACGGAAGACGCGTTAAACACGGCGACCCGATGTACACGGTTGTTCCTCACATAATGGTTGACAGATGCGACTCAATGAATATGATTGAGTTGTTCATTCCCGTTGAGCCTATGGATAAATACATAAAAGAGAAACGAAAAGAGGGCATTGCAATATCGCATCTTGCTCTCGTTATTGCGGCATACGTAAGAACGATTGCGGAATTTCCGCATGTAAACCGTTTCGTTGTTAACAGAAGAATTTACGCTCGCAAGGGCTTGCAGGTAGGCATGGTTGTTTTAAAGCCCGGCACCTCCGAGCAGACCATGAGTAAAATGTATTTCGATTTAGAAGACGACGTTTTGGAAGTAAACCGTAAGCTTTTGCAATACGTTGACGAAAACCGCAAGGTAGAAAACAACAACTCCACCGATAAGCTCATAAGAACGCTTTTAAGCATTCCCGGTCTTTGCAGAGTTGCGGTTGCGCTTCTTATGTGGATGGATAAGCACAATATTATGCCCGAGGCAATAATAAAAGCAAGTCCGTTCCACGCTTCAATGACCATAACCAATTTGGCAAGTATTCGAACCAACCATATCTATCATCACATTTACAATTTCGGCACTACCGGTCAGCTTATTTCGATGGGCAATTTGAGAGAAATTCCCAAAAAGACTTCAAACGGCATTGAGTTTGAAAGATGTATTCCGCTCGGCGTTGTAATGGATGAAAGAATTGCATCGGGCTGTTATTACGCAGCCGCTTTTAAGCGTATGCAAAGCTATTTAAAAGACCCTACTCTTATGGAGGGCGAGCCCAAGGTTTTAATTAAAGAATGGGAAAATAAAAAGATATAAAATAAAAAACACCTTCATAAAAGAAGGTGTTTTATTTTTAATAAACCGTTATTTCGGTGTTTCCTGCGGGGGCGGCGAAATAAACGCATTTTTCGTCTTGCTTAAGGAAGGTAAGACCTGCGGTTTTTGCCTTGGGAGAAAGTGTTGCCGCCTCGCCGTTTATTGCAATTTTTTCGTTTTCTTTAAGCTCTATTGCTATAACCGCGTTTGCATTTTCAACGAGATTAAAGCGGTATTTTGCGATTTCCTCGGTTTTTTCACACGAAACCGAAATAATGCCTTTTGGTGTGGGAACCTTGGCGTTAAAGTAAATAAGACCTGCTAAATTCGGCTTTACTATATAGCTTTTAAAGCCTTCCTGCAAGGGCGAAACGCCTGCGAAATATTTACCCATAATAACCAAAGGCCCGCCCGACCAACCGTGATTTTTAGAACCGTCGCCGTCTGCCCAGCTTTCCCAAAGGGTAGAACAGTCGCTTTTTGCCATTTCGCCGTAGCGTTTTCTTATTCTGTTCTTTGCAGTTTCGTAACGTCCCATTTTACAAAGAGCTTCAAGCACGTATTTTTCCATATAAGGACTTGAATTATAGGTGTTTTCAAACACCTTGGCAATGCCGTCGTAGGTGTCTTTGTCGGCAAGTCCGGAGCAAACCGCAACGGCGTTTGCCCTATCGTCGTAGGCTCCGCCCGATGAATAAGCCGTGCCGTCGTAAAAGGCGTGGTCGAAGGCGCTTTTAAGACGGTTTGCGCGCTCGGTTAAAATTTCATAACCGTCTTTTTCTAAAATGCGGTTTAATTCAATAACGGTTTTAAGAGCAAAATAATACCATGCGTTTTCCAAAACGGGCATATCTGCCATAATGCCCCAATCGGGCCAATCCCAGCTGCCGCCGTAATGCGAAACAAGGCCGCTTTCCTCGGTTTGCCAGCGTGAAAGATAAGAAAGCGCAAGCTTATAAGCCATTGGCAAAACCTCGGCATCGCCCGTATACTTATAATAGGTGATAAATGAGGTTATTTGCGCTAAATTTTCCAAAGGAAGCTCAAAAAGGTCAATAACCTCGGGCACAACCGTTTGCATAACGTTGTTTTTGTGCTGCCAAGCGGCTGTTGATAAAATAGCCTTTTTAACCATTAAATAAGAGTTTTCGTCCATCGAATAGAAGCACTGCTCGGATTCGTTTGCCGTGTCTGCCGCCCACTGCGCTCTTTCACGGTTAGGACAGTCCATAAAGGTATCTCTCATATTAACGTAAAGGGTGGGAAGCGCCTTTTTATATACTGCGTTGAGAATTGAGTCGCTTGAATTAAATTCGCCTAAAATTTCGGAATTATAGCCCGTTTCTCTGTATTTAAGAGAAATAACCTTAACGCCGCCGGGAATGTGAAAATATGCCTTTTGACCGTTAATCCAAGAAGGACTTTCATATTTTTGAACGCCCTTTTTGGTTATGTAGGCAAGACGTTGCGACCATCCGTTATTATCGTAATAAAAATCGGTATAAACGTCAATTCGCTTGCCTGCGGGGGCGTCTACCTCAATAATGGGCGCAAATTGGCAGTTATAAGGAAGCTCTAATTCGTAAATTGAATCGGAAAATTTCTTTTTTTGCAAAACGGTTTCGCTGTTTAAAAATTCTTTAACGCCAAAATCTTTGAACATCGGAATAATACGGGGATAAAGCTTGCCAAACGGTTTTTCACCCGCAAATGCTATTTCGGTTGCGTTTTGCCAATTGGAAACGTCGTAATCGGGTTTAAAAAAGTCGGCAATTTCCTTTGAAGCATCGAAATAAATATTTCCTTCAACCAAGCGGTAGTTGGGTAAAAGGTCGGAATCAAGGTTGGGAATATAAGCCTCGTCTAAAACGCATTTAAAGGATTTATCGGAAGAAACCGCAATTTCGGGCGAGTAGAATAAAAAGCCGGCAGAGCCGCTGTCAACGTGTGAATAGCCGTCTTCTCCGAAATATCTTACCCAAGCGGCAATTCGGTTTTTCCCCGCTTTAAGATAAGGAATAATATCAATTTCATCGCAGTAAATTCCGTCGGGCGCAAAGCCTCTTTTAAGGCCTCCTTCAAAAACAACCTTTTCACCGTTAATCCAAAGAATATATTTGCTTTCGGCGGCAATAAAGGCGCGGGCGGCATCGGGAAGAGCTTCAAGCTCAAAATCCTTAACGAAAAGACAAACCGAGTGAGGCTCACAGGTGGGAAGCCAGATGAAATCAGCGTTTATATCTTTAATCGAGAGCTCCTCCAAAAAAGCGGGCATAGCAAAGCTTGCTTCCTTTTTGGGATGCCTTGAACAGTCGTTTATTTTTTCACGAAAGGGAAAGTTTTTAATAGCCATAAAAAACCTCGCCGAAATTTACAATATTTCAAATATAATTGTATCACGAATATGGTTTTTTTGCAATAATAAAAGCAAAAGCGGGTTTTTTTATTTTTTTAGTGTTTTTTACTTGACTTTATTTGTTAAAAAACATATAATAATAAGGCTTGAAATAAAACGAGATGTGGCTCAGTTTGGTAGAGCGCTGCGTTCGGGACGCAGAGGTGGCAGGTTCAAATCCTGTCATCTCGACCATGTTGAATGTTCATAACGGATTTGAGTTATGGACACTCGATTTTTTTGCAATTTCGAGTTTCTTCGTTATGTATGGAGCAGGTTTTCGAGACTGCTCTTTTGTTTTATGCGGATTTGGTAATATACTTGACGGCTACACCTTTTCGGCTATCTGCCTTGTAATTACTTTCGCATTCGGGTATCTCAATATACCCAATGAATTTGTAATGGATCATAATCCTTTGACTGCGATTTTTACCAACACCTTCGGTTTCATAAACCGTTATTTCGTCTATGAGTTCGCGAATAAGCGGTGCAGGAACTTCTGCAAGCCCGCCGTCCGCCCGCTGACTCAACAAAACTACGAAAACCGCATCTACGATCACATCATTTCCGAGATCGGCAAGATCCCGCTGAATAAGCTGTCGCAAAACGACCTACAGCAGTTTTACGCTCGACTGAAGAAGAACGGACTTGTGATCCGCTGGTTTCAAGAAGTCAAGGATGAGGTGTCGATTATAGCCGACACCTCGTCATCGAATTTGTGGGGGCAGTTATTAAATTGCGGAAGGTATATAAATATTAGGTTGCGAAAAGAAAACATAAATGTTATAATTAGCAAGAAAGGTAATGGTGAATTGTATGGATCTAGATTCTTTTTTAAAATTCAAAGGAATGTCTTACGAATTAAAATGTGATATCGATTTATTTGGAACATCCGTAAATAATGTAAGGGCTGTTTTCAAAGAGGAACTTGATTTCGAACAAGAGGAACCCGAAATAATCGAGCAAATTAATCAAAATATTGAGATGCTTAAAACAGTGTCTATTGACACTATTAAGTGTGTAATAGAAGATGAATCAAATGAGAAAATTCGCAAAATAAAGCCGGTTAGTATTTCTTTTGACTTTGCCGAACCAGAAAACGAAGAGTGCAGCGTTGATGTTTATTTTGACTGCGGTAAAGTTTTCGGCGGCTTTGCGGCACATATTAGGATTGTAGATAATGGACAAACGATAAAAATGATAGGCATCTCATAAATTTATTAATAAAAGCAATAAAGAGAACCACTTGGACTTCTACCAAGTGGTTCATTTTTATACTTGGCTTAATACTACAATTATCTTTCACGAGAAAATGGTATTTGTTTTCTTGTTTTCTTTGGTTGAGGTTCAACTTTATTATCAATAGAATCGAGGGCCAAGCTTGCTTCATCGTAATAAAACAAAGAAGGTTCAAACATATCAAGTTTTTTAGGATCAAGTCGATTGAACTGTGTATCTGATTCAGCAAGATCCGCTTGATAACAAGCTCTACTTTCATCAAAATACTTTTTAATATCGAAATACTTTCTTTTTATAACCGGTATGATTCGTATTTCTTGATAGTACTCATCATCTCCTTCAGTTGCGTTAAACACCTCTTCCGGACTAATACTTACAGCGACATAGTCAAGAGTATTATCTCTTGACCTTATATATAACACTGTTGAACCATGAATATCAAATTGAATTGGTAGCAAAACATCTTTTTCCGAGAGTTTTACTTTCTTCTCCAACGTTTTAATATCACAGGTTAAAAGATTTAAAAATGAATCATTTGAAAATTTCAATATACCATTAGGTGATTGCCCACAATATTTGCAAAACTCTAATAATAAAGACAAGGTGAGAGGTTGAGAGCGACCGGTTTTTATATTATAAAAAAATTCGCTTATGCTTTTTCGTGTTTTTTCATCAGTTCCGCGTGATTTCAAAAAATGATTATATAAGAAACTGTTCTCATCTTTTTCTTTCCAATCTTTTTTCAAAAGGTTTAAAAAAGTCTTACTATGATTATCTAAAGTGACGGAACTGTTTTTGTTCTTTCCCTTTAGTTGATTAGTCATGAACAACATCCTTCTTTTCCTCTGCAATTTTTCGGAATTTAAGTTCTTTCAATCTCCTTTTGCAGACAGAAAGCATATTCATAGCATACATAAAAGACTGCTCGTCAACGAAATAACTTAGGTTTTCTTCATCTAAAAACTCATTAATTGAATATCTGATATTAGTGATGAAATATTCATCATAACAGTTTTTGTAATGTTCGCAAAGAATGTTATAGTTAAATAAAAGAATGTTTAAATCATCTTCGCTTGAAATTTGTGTAATATCTTTCTTTTTTACATCATCGACCATAATATCAACCGGACTTTTCCCACCATCCGGTTTTTCTAATGCTTTAGAAAGTTTTATGAAAGACTCAAAAATAAGATCAGACCTTCTAATTTCCATAGAACAATAAATAATAGAGAACTTTAAAAAAGAAATGTAAAACTTTATCATTTCATCAGAAAATGTCATATCATATTTTGCGTATCTATCGATAATATAGCGTATAAGCTTACGGGCAAATGATTCTGCTTTTTGGTCAGAGTAATGTAGGCCGTTAAATGCATAAGGTAAAAACGAGGTGTCTCTTCCTGCCACGATAGATTTAATCTCATCGATGCTTTTTAAATAAGCATCGATTTTTTCGTCTTTGCTTAAATTATTGTAATGCATAAAATTCACTCCAAAAAATTTTTTTATTTTCTTTAATTATACTGCAAATCCGTGTGTTTTGCAAGGCGTTTTTCGTAAAAAATACGAAATTATAAAAACAATAAAATTTGCATGGTGTAATATATAGTCAACGACAGCGAAAACACATGCAACAAAGAGAAAGGGAAATCGTATGCTTGGTTTTTGGTGGGATAAAAATCACAGATTACTGCATTTGCCAAATAATATTTTTATGACAATGTTTTTGTGGCTAATAGAATTCATTTGCGAATTGATTAGGTTAATTCTTTGCCCAATAAACCTCATTAAATTTAAGGCACATGCGTTCGTATTCATCGTTGATGGATTGTTATTTATCTACAGTCATTTTTATAAACACATCAATTTTGCTTGGTTATATTCAATTGCTATTTACGTTGGTTTTATTTTAAGTGTTATTCTTCTGAAATTTGTAAGAAAGAAAGTCTCTAAACTTGCAGGAAGAATCACATATATGTTGAGTTCACCGCTATTTAGAACAATATTTATAAAACCAACTTTGATAGAACGCATTATCTATAAAATCAAAAAAGAAAGAGGTATAAAACTATGATGACAGTTCCTATGATTCAAAGCAAAAAAGGGCACCAGACGGACTTATTTTCCGGATTACTTGAAAAGGACATTGTTACACTTACTGGACCTATTGATGAAAAACAAGCGGAATTAATTGTCTTCGCATTGCTGTATTTAGACTCGAAACCAACAGATACCCCTATTCATTTTTATATAAACAGTAGTGGGGGCGAAGTTGTATCGGGACTTGCAATTCATGACACGATACGTCAAATGCGCCGACCGGTATACACATACTGTACAGGGCAGTGTGCTTCAATGGCGGCAGTATTATTTGCATCAGGAGACAAACGATTTATGTTGCCTCACGCAAGAATTATGCTTCATCAAGCCTCGACAGGATTTCAGGGAAGAGCTGAAGATTTGCGAATTCAGGCCGAGGTAATGGATAGAACAAATAAAGAATTAATGATATTGCTTGCGAAATATACACAAAAAACAGTTGATGAGATCGAAAACGATGTATTGCGTGGCGATCATTGGTTGTTTTCAGAAGAGGCGCTCGACTACAACATAGCCGATGTTTTGATGGAAGAACCTCAAAATAGGAAGGAGAAAAAATGATGAAGACAACAATTCAAAGCATAATTAATTCTACGAACTTTTTGGCTCCTTTGAACAGTCAAAAAGAATATCGACTTCAGTGTGCAACGTTTATTCAGCTCCACAATATCCGCGTGAGAGCAATCGAACAATATGGTATTTCTCCTTCGGCGGTGCCGACTTTATCTATGTTATTGATTGCTCCTACCGGTTGCGGAAAGTCCTACGTTACGAGCCAAATTGCTAAAGCTTCGGGAAGAAAGGTACTCACGCTAGACTGCTCGCAGCTTACTTTATCAGGGTTTAAAGGTGTTAATCTTGGTTCTGCCTTAGTAAATCTTCGTAATGAATGCAATTCTGAGGAGGAATTTCAGACCTGCATCCTTCATTTCGATGAATTTGACAAAATTGCCATTAACGAGTGGAGCTCTACGGGAAATCCGCAACCGAATATTTTGAAACTTTTTGATGGCATTACTCAAGCATCCGGTTCATCTGATAAAGCTATAACAATTGATACTTCAAAGATGAGCTTCATCTTTTCGGGTTGTTTTGAAGGTCTTGCAGATATCGTTAAAACACGATTGTCTTCGTCAAGCTTTGGATTTGGAAGCAACATTGATTTTGGTTCTGAGTTTGATGTGTTAAAAAAGGCAACAATGAACGATGTGATTGAAATGGGATTTATGGCTGAGCTTTGTGGCCGAATCAACTATATACACGTCATCCCTCCGCTTGAATATGAAGACTACAAGATTCTTTTGTCAGGCGCGAAGGGGAGTATGGTAGAACGTTACACAAATCTCTTTAGCACTTGTGGTGTTTCGGTTGGAATTTCGACCAAGGCATGTGAGTTAATCGCTAAAAATGCACAGGATTCCAAACTGGGCGCGCGAACAGTAAATCCGATTCTATATAGTCATTTTCAAGAAGCCTTGCGTCACATTGAAAATGATAACGAGATTAATAAAGTAATACTTGATGTAAAAAAAGATAAGCTGGTTCTTCGTTATCGCCATGGGCCAAAAAAAATAATGAACAAAAGAAAAGACACATTAGAACAAATCGAAGTGTATGATGTCAATCTTGCGGAATACATAAAAAACCGGCATGCAATCAATCGGCTTTGTGATATGTGTTGTAACATAGTCTATATTCAAGCAGAAACTGATCGAAGGTTGTTTTATAGCTTTTTAAAATGTGTGTTTATATATCTGTACTATTGTTGTAATTCGGATGATTGTAATCTTGGATCAGTTAAGAAATTTGCTGAAATACTTGAAAAAGAGGGTGGAAATGAAAGTACGTTCGACGTTATGTTTGAAAGGGCTATAAATAAATATGCAAATTTGGATGCTGGTGAAGAAATCCAAGAAGCATATAACGAATACAAAGAGCTTGAAGGCTTTGATACTTTTTATGTAATAAAGAATTGCGTGTGGCAGTTGCAAAAGAACTGGTACTCGTCGCTTATTAATAAGCTAAACGAGTAATCTTTTCCAAAACAGAGTAGGATAAAAAACTGCATATTCATAGTAGGGAAACAACCATAGATAGCCCGAATTGGCATGTCGTGAGCGCATACGACTTAAAATAAAAACGAGGCGAACCGAAGACGTTTAGAACCAAAACCGACTAACGAGGAAGCATGACGGAATGCAAAGTGTGATGAGCTGTGGGTGTGAAAATCATCAAATTTATTCATTTAAAAGGAAGGTAAGAAACTTATGAAGAACAAATTGTTTAACGGATTGATTTGTATTATTCTTTGTGTTTTGTTGTGTTGTCTAGTGACGGGGTGTGGTAATGACGAAAAAATCAATAGTGTCACGACCGACAAATCCGAAACAACCGCTAACGTAGACGGTGATTCGAGTGACAAAACTTTGCCTGAAACAACGAGTGAGAAAAATACTTCCGAAACTACAACACAAATTTCGGTAGAACAAACCGTATCCACAGAAGATCCAAAGAATCAAAATGAGATTATTTCAAGCAAGCAGAAAACGACGCATACGCATAAACATATCAAAAAGAGTGTTGTTAGTCCCACGTGTTCCGAAAAGGGTTACACAGTATATCAGTGTGCGTGTGGTGATAGCTACAATGCAGATTATAAAGATGCTTGTGGACATAGCGTTATTATTGATAAAGCCGTTGCAGCTACTTGCACAAAATCAGGACTTGCTGAAGGCAGCCACTGCTCCATATGTAATACTGTAATTGTTGCTCAGAAACAGATATCTGCAAAAGGACATTCTTGGAGCAAATGGACTGTAACTAAGGCGGCAAGTGTTGGTGTCAAAGGCGAAGAAAAACGAATTTGCAACACCTGTAACATTAGCGAAACACGAAGCGTTGCAGCAATAACTCAAGATGAATATGAAGTTTTTAAAGAGAAAATAGGTGTTTATTATACCGACAATGTTAAGTATGAATATCTTAAAAACCATTTTGATTATTCGGCATATATTCAGGTTTATACACTGAATAAGGCTTCGAGTTGTGAAACAAATATTATTAACGAGTTCAAAAAACACTTTGGTTTTGCGCCGACAGCTAAGGTGTCCATTGAAAAGGTAGGCATATATGTAGTTAACGATAAGGTTGAAACTGTTTATTCCTACAGCATTGACGATAAAACTTATCCGTTTTTGGATCATGAACTCTATGATGTTTACCATCAACTGTGTGTTGACGGTAAAAGCCATTGGGTAGGGTTTGCTATTGAGGGTGGTGCCAACGATGATTGGGAAAAATTGATGTCCACCTCTAAAGTACAAGCGCTAAAAAAAGAAATGTATAAGACTTTTTATGAAAAGACCGATTATTCTGCAGAATACATCACTTCTCATGAAGATGATTTTTGTATGGGGTATATTTCACAAGCGGGAACCATGCGCACACAGGACGGAAGATTAATCGAGGTTCTATATATTTATTGTCGAGAAAAATAGTTCGTAAATTAAAACAATCGATAAAAGCGCAATTAAAAATGCCAATGCGTCGATTTATAACCGATACATTGGCATTTGGCTTTTAGCTATTGAAAATTAATGTATTTTGTAGTAAAAAGTATGCGTGATAACTAAATATTTTGTTTGTTTAATGGTCAAGCACTTTTATAATTTCCTCAGCGATTGCATGTATAACCGGCACCGCTACGGAGTTCCCGAATTGCTTATATGCTTGAATATCGCTCACGGGAATAATAAACTCTTCCGGAAACCCTTTTTCCAGTTAAGCCATTCAAAAATATAACATCATCGGAAAACTTTTTAATAAAATTCATTCTAGATAAGTTGAAATTTTCTTGATCCGTTCCAATTGTCTGCATATATTCTTGTACAGTTTTTAATCAAGTCCGTTATGAACACCCGTACCAAAAAAACAGCTTCAACCGGTTGGTTGAAGCTGTTTTTTTATAATTATTTTTGTAATTTTTCCATATCTTTTTTGCGAATTTCAACACGTCTTATTTTGCCCGAAATGGTTTTGGGAAGCTCGGAAACGAACTCGACTATTCTGAGATATTTATAAGGTGCGGTATGAGTTTTAACGTATTCCTGAATTTCTTTTTTAAGAGCGTCGGTTCCTTCGGTTCCTTTAACCAAAACTATGGTTGCCTTAACGATTTGACCTCTTACCTCGTCGGGAACGGGAGTTATGGCGCATTCGAGAACGTAGGGAAGCTCCATAATAACGCTTTCGATTTCAAACGGACCAATGCGGTAGCCGGAGGATTTGATAACGTCGTCTATACGTCCCACATACCAAAGATAACCGTCTTCGTCCATAGTTGCTTGGTCGCCCGTGTGATAATAGCCGTCGTGCCAGACCTCGTTGGTTTTTTCCTCGTCTAAATAATAGCCGATAAATAAACCGCAGGGAGATTCGCCGCGCTTTGCGCGAATGCATATTTCACCGGTATCACCCGTTTTGCATTCGTTTCCGTCGGGGTCTAAAATTGCAACGTCATAAAGAGGACTGGGTTTTCCCATAGAGCCTATTTTTGTTGCAGAGCCAACGAAGTTTGCAATGGAAAGAGTGGTTTCGGTTTGACCGAAGCCTTCCATAATGGTAAGTCCCGTTGCCTTTTTGAACTGATTGAATACTTCGGGGTTAAGCGCTTCGCCGGCGGTGGTTGCATATTCGATTGACGAAAGGTCGTATTTAGAAAGGTCTTCTTTTATAAAGAAACGGTACATTGTGGGCGGTGCGCAGAAGGTGGTTATGTGATATTTTGCGAACATAGGCAAAATGTCTTCCGAACGGAATCTGTCGAAATCGTAGGTAAAAACGCCTGCTTCGCAAAGCCACTGACCGTAGAGCTTGCCCCAAAGAGCCTTGCCCCAGCCGGTGTCGGAGATAGTGAAATGAAGACCGTTGGGATTAACGTTATGCCAATGCTTCGCGGTGGGGTAGTGGCCCAAGGCGTATTTGTAAGAGTGGGTTGCAATGCGGGGATATCCCGTTGTTCCCGAGGTAAAGAGCATGAGCATGGGAGCATCGCCTGAGGGAGTTTTCTCGGTACGTTTATAATGAGTGCTGAAGCGTTCCATTTCAACGTTAAAATCGTTCCAACCTTCTTTTTTGCCGCCAACTAAAATTTTAAGCATTTCGGGGAATTTTTCGGCGGCCTTTTCAGCTTCAACCGAAACGTCGCCGTCGGCAGTGCAAACAATTGCCTTTACCTTGGCAGCCTTATATCTGTAATCGAAATCGTGTTCAACGAGCTGATTTGTTGCGGGAATTGCAATTGCGCCGATTTTGTGAAGAGCGAGCATGCAGAACCAGAACTGATAATGACGCTTTAAAACGAGCATTACGGTATCACCTTTTTTAATGCCGAGCGATTCAAAATAGTTTGCGGTTTTATTGGAATATTTTTTCAAGTCGCCAAAGGTGAATTTGCGGTCGGTTTTATCGTTTGCAACCCACATCATTGCGAGCTTATCGGGCGATTTTTCCGCAATTGCGTCAACACAGTCGAAAGCGAAGTTAAAGCTATCTTCGTTTTTAAATTTAATGCCGTTAAATACGCCGTTTTCATCATAGTAAGATTCAACGAACTTATCGGCAACGGTTGTGGTATCGACTGTTTTTTCAACCGCTTTTGAAACGGCTATGGGAGCTTCGGGATATTCTTCGGTTACAAGACCGTCCTGCGGATTTAAAACTACGGCGTGGAATTCACAGCCACCCTCGCTTACCGCAATCATTCCGTGGGGAATAAGACTGTTATAGAAGATGGAATCACCCTCGTTTAAAACGTCAACGTGGTTACCCACCTGCACCTTTAACGAGCCTTTAACAATTACGTCAAACTCCTGACCGTTGTGAGAGTTAAGCTTCATAGGCGCATTTTGTTCCTCGGGAAGATAAGGAAATTTAACGAGGAAGGGCTCGGCAAGCTTTTCTTTAAACTTGGGAGCGAGGTTGTTGTATTCAACACCGTGCTGCTTTAAAATTTTAAGGCCTTCGCCTTTTCTGGTGATGGCAAACGAGGTTAGCGTTGTGCTGCTTCCTTCAAGCAAATCCACAACCTCAACACCGCAGGCTTTTGCACATTTATAAATAAAAGTGAAGCTGAAATCGGTGTCGCCTTTTTCTAAAACACGGTATTCGTCAATTGATACGCCGGTGAGCTTTGCAAGCTCCTCCTGCGTGTAGCCTTTTGCTTCGCGCAGCCCTTTAATTCTGCCTGCAACGTCTTTTAAACTGTAATCCATTTTTGGTTTCTCCTCTCATTTTTGAGATTTTTAATTTTCCAAAATTGAATAAAACAAAAAAACCCGCCTCAAAAGAAACCTTTTGAGACGAGCTAATAAACCCGCGGTACCACTCAAATTACGGAAAATAATTCCGTCACTTTCCGAGCTCTAACAAGCCCTTTGCTTTCACGCAGCATTACGGAAGGAGTCTACTCGGCTTTTGCCTTTCGGTCCTTCGACTCAGAGGTGATGGGCCATTGGAAAGATTGGTTATTGGCTCGCAGCAACCGCCAACTCTCTCAAAACCGTTCAAACCGACCGTCCTCGTCAAAGTCGTTTTTGTGATATTCAAATTTGATAGTATTTTAGCACTATAACGATTGTTTGTCAATAGTTTTTTTAAAAAACGTAAAATATATTTTCAGTCGGATTCCTTTAATATAGTTTCCATACCTATTTTTTGAGGCTTCATACCGAGCTTTTCATAGAATTTTATTGCCGATTCATTACACGCCCAAACGTTTAAAGTTACGTTTTGGCAACCGCTTTCTTTGGCGAGATTAAGGGCGGCATTATATAATTTTTTACCTATATGCTTGCCTCTTTGAGCAACGTCTACGCAAAGGTCGTCGATGTAAAGTGTTTTAATATCGGTTAAAACCGAGTTGTTAAGATGCTGCTGAAAAATGCAAAAGCAATAGCCCAAAACCGCGTCGTCTTCGTCGGTATAAACCAAAACAGGACGGTTTAAGTCTTTAAAAAGCTCTTTAAGCTCGGTTTCGGAATATTTCGTGCCTATTTTAAAAATATCGGGTCTGCCGTTGTGGTGAACGAGGTCCACCTGCGAAAGTAAATCCATAATTTTGGGTATATCTTTTTCCAAAGCTTTTCTAATCATTTAACTTTCTTCCTTTTGGTTATTTTTTGTCGAATAACGCGCGGCGCTTTGTGGAGAGCTGCATCATTTTTCGCATTCCGTCAATATCTTCGGATTCGAGCATATTTTTAAGCTCGCCGAACTTGTTTATAAATAAATTCATTTGTTCCAAAAGAGCGGCTTTATTGGAAACGAAAAGCTCGCTCCACATAACGTCGTTAATGCGTGCAATTCGGGTGAGGTCTTTGAACGAGTCGCCCGTGAATTTTTCCATATTTTCTTTATCGTTGCAGGTCATAAGAGTAATTGCAATGCAGTGGGTGAGCTGCGAAAGGAAGCCAATCATTTCGTCGTGCTCCTCCGGTGAAAGCGTTACGACGTTTGAAAAGCCCAAAAGTTTTCCGAGCTCCAAGCAAGTTTGAACTGCCTCGGGAGTGTTTTTTTCGGTGGGAGTTACTATGTAGTTCGCGCCGATAAATAACTTATCGGTGCTGTTTTCAACACCCGAAACCTCGCGGCCTGCCATTGGGTGAGCGGCAATAAATTCAACGTCATCACGCAAAATTTCCTGAATTTTATAAACAATGCTTCCTTTAACACCCGTTACGTCGGTAATGAGAGCGCCGCTTTTTAAAAGCGATTGATTTTTTTCAATCCACTCCACGAAAACGTGAGGATAAAGCGCAAAGATAACGAGGTCGGCATCTCCTATTATTTTTTTATCAAGCTCGGTTGAACCCTCGTCTATAATATTTTCTTTAAGCGCAAAATCAATTGAGGCTTGCTCCAAGGTAATTGCGCTTATATGAAATCCGAAGCGCTTTAACACTCTTGCATAGCTTCCGCCCAAAAGACCGAGACCAACTATTAAAATTTTTTTACTTACGTTAACTATCATAAAATTTCCACTTTTGCTCCAATACGTTGTATATTTTCAAAAAAGTCGGGGTAGCTTTTATTAACTGCTTCAACGCCCTCAATAACGCCGCCCGTTTGCGATAAAATAACCGCTAACGCCATAACGATTCGGTGGTCGTTATGACCGTTTAAAGTAATATTTTGATATTTAAGCTCCTGCTTGGGTACCGTAATGCTGTTTTCGCCGAAAATAATGCCGCCGCCAAGCTTTTTAAGCTCCTCGTGCATTGAAGCGCCTCTGTCGCTTTCCTTGGCTTTGAGCCTATTCGTACCCATGAAAACCGCGCCGTTTTTAAGTGCCGAAAGGGCAAACAAAACGGGTGCGAGGTCGGGACAGTCGGAAATATCAAGAGTAGGCGAGCCGGCTGATATTTTTTTGAAATATTCCGAATAAATCTTATCACCCTGAAGGCTTTCGGGATTTAAATTGTTAATTTTAACGTTTGAATTAAGATAATTAAAAGCATCTAAAAATGCGGCATTTGAAAAGTCGCCTTCAATTTTGCCCGAAAAAGAAGAAAGAGAAGAGGCTTTAATTTCAATATTATATTCATCGGAAAAGTAAACGTTTGCTCCAAAGGATTTAAGGGCCGAAAGCGTTAAATAAACATAGGGTTTGCTTTCAAACGGAGGCAAAACGGTTATATGAGAATCTTCACCCGATAAAACGAGGGCAAAAATAAGTCCCGTTATAAACTGACTGCTAACACCGCCCGAAACGGTGTAGCTTCCGCTTTTAAGCTCACCGCAAACGGTTAAGGAATTATCGCTTTTTTTAAATAAAAAGCCTTTTTCGCGGCAAAGATTTTGATAAATTTCAAGCGGTCTTTCAAAAAGACGACGGCTTCCCGAAAAGGTAACGTTTTTACCCAAAGTAAGAGCAATGGGAATGAAAAATCTTAAAGTGCTTCCGCTTTCTCTGCAATTTAAAACAGGGTTTTCGGCTTTCATAAAATTTTCGGAGAAAAGAGAAACTTTATCGTTTTCGGTTGTTATTTTAACACCGAGCGCTTTCAAACAGTCAAGCGTTGCGAGAATATCCTCGCTGTAACTTATTCCCGAAATAACAGAGGGCTTTTTTGAAAGGGCGGCAGATATAAGATATCTGTGCGCCAAGCTTTTTGAAGGCGGCGCATCAATCTCGCCCGATAAGCCAAAGGGCTTGAATTTTGCAATCATATTATTTTTCCTCAGTTAAAAAATCTATTGCTTCAAGATAGCCGTCGGTGCCTTTACCTGAAATCGTTTTAACGCAGGCAAGACGAATATAGCTTATTTGTCTGAATTCCTCGCGCTTTGAAAGGTCTGAAATATGTACCTCAACGGTGGGAAGGTTAACCGACTTAACGGCATCTAAAAGCGCAACGCTTGTGTGGGTATAGGCGCCGGGATTTATAACTATTCCGTCGGCGTTGTTGTAGGCTCTTTGAATTTCGTCAACCAAACCGCCCTCGTGGTTAGACTGAAAAAACTCAACCTCAACGCCTTTTTTCTCGCAATGAATTTTAATTTTTTCAATAAGGTCGGCATAGGTTTCGTTGCCGTAATGATTCGGCTCTCTGATGCCGAGCATATTTAAATTCGGTCCGTTAATAACAAAAATTTTCATATTATCAGCTCCGTTTATTTTTTAAAATGAATTCGGCGGCCTCGATAGGCGTTTTAAAAACAGGGACTGTTACGTCAGCCGTGCCTTTATAAATTTCAATTCTTTCGTCATATAGCTTTTTAAGCTTATCAAAGGTGTTTGAAAGAGGACGTGAATCGGTTGCGGTTAAGCGCTCCAAATCAGCATCTATAAAGAAAATTTTGCCGTTTTGTTTAAGAGCGTTTATATTTTCTTCTCTTAAAACGGCTCCGCCGCCTGTTGCAATAATTTGAGAACATTTTGAAGATGCTTCAAAAATTACTTGGCTTTCCAAATCTCTGAAAGCCTTTTCGCCGCATTCAGATATAATTTCTTTTGGACTTTTGCCCGTTTTCTTTTCAATTTCCTCATCGGTATCTAAAATTTCAAAGCCATCAAGATTTAAAAGCTTTGCAACCGTGCTTTTGCCCGACGATGGCATTCCCGTTAAAACCACGTTTTCCTTTGCGGAAAAAAGAGAATTGAAAAGTTCATCGCCAACCTCTTTTTTAATTTCTTTTAAGGTAAATTTTTCGGCGGCGAAAACTGCCTGCATAACGAGCATATAAAGACCGCCCTCGGCTTTAATTCCTCTTTTTTTCGCATCAATTACAAGCTTTGTGCGAAGCGGATTGTAAACGGCATCAATAACACCTTCAAGATTTTTAAAAGGGGAAACGTCAATCGGCGAAGCGTTAACGTTTGGAAACATTCCAACGGGAGTGGTGTTAATTATAATTTCGGTATCGAGATGAGAAGACAAGGCGTCATCGTAGCTAATGGCTTTTTCGCTTCTTTTTCGGCTTACGGTTAGAATTTCAGTCGCACCCAAATCTTCACAAACGGCTTTTGCGGTTAACGAAGTGCCGCCCGAGCCCAAAATCAAAACCTTTTTACCGTTTAAATTTAAGCCGAGCCTTAAAATAAGCGCTTTTAATCCGTAATAATCGGTGTTGTATCCGTAAAGAAAGCCGTTTTTGTTTATAACGGTGTTAACTGCGCCTATTCGCTTGGCTTCGTTACTTAACGCATCTAAATAGGGAATAACCGTTTGCTTATAAGGAACGGTAACGTTAACGGCGTTAAAGCTTTTTTCTTTAAAAAAGCTGTCAAATTCAATTTCATTAAGCTCAATAAGCTCGTAATTATAGTCGGCAAGACGGGCGTGCACCTCTTTTGAAAAGCTGTGCCCAAGCTTTTTGCCAACCAAACCGTATCTTTTCATTTAAAAATCCCGCTTTGATATTATTTTAAAAAATCAGTTCCGAAACGCATTGAAAGAGCGTCGTAAATAACTATTGCCGAAGCGGCGTCCTGCACGGCTCTTGCGCGGAAAACAATTGCAGGGTCGTGTCTGCCTTTTGCCTCGAGCACCGTTTCTGTCATTGTTTTCAAATCAACCGTTTTTTGAGGCTTAAAGATGGTGGGAGTGGGCTTAATTGCGGTGCGGAAAATAATGGGCATTCCGTTTGTAATACCGCCGTTAATGCCGCCGCTGTTGTTGGTTTCGCAAACTATTTTTCCGTTTTCGATTTTCATTTGGTCGTTTGCTTCGCTGCCCTTCATATCGGCGATATCGAAGCCTTTCCCGAATTCAATACCCTTAACGGCGGGAATGGAAAACATCATATGCGAAAGCATGCTCTCGCAGGAATCAAACCACGGCTCGAAAACGCCTTCAGGCATTCCCGTAATAACCGTTTCCAAAACTCCGCCCACACTGTCGCCCTCTTTTGAGGCTTCCAAAATTGCGGCTTTCATTTTTTCGCCTGCATTATCGTTTAAAACCGCAAAGCTTTTTTTGCTTAAAGCGGCAATATCATCTTTGTAATTTTCAAAATCTTTATCGCAAATTCCGGCGCATTTTTTTACGTGCGTGCCGATGTATATTCCTTTTTGCTCCAATGCAAATTTGCAAACGGCGCCTGCGGCAACGAGCGCTGCGGTAATTCTTCCGCTGAAATGGCCGCCGCCTCGAAAGTCCTGAAATCCGTGATATTTACACTCGGCGGCATAGTCGGCGTGAGAGGGCCTTAAAACCGTTTTCATTTCATCGTAGTCTTGACTTTTAACGTTTTCGTTGGGAATTATAACGGTTAACGGAGTGCCCGTTGCTTTGCCGTTAAAAACGCCGCTTATAATTTTAAAGGCGTCTTTTTCTTTTCGGGGAGTTGAAAAAATTCCGTCGGGACGTCTTAAAGAAAGCATATTTTCAATATACTCGGCATTTATTTCAAGCCCCGGAGCAAGACCGTCGAGCACTGCGCCTATATATTCTCCGTGGCTTTCGCCGAAAAGGGTTATAAGCAAGCTGTTTCCGAAGGTGTTTTTCATTTTTCAATTTCCTCCAAAATCTTTTTTGCAAAAGCTATAAGCTCGTCTTTGCCAACCGTTTTCATTTCATAGCTTCCTATTTTTGAAACGGTTGTAACGGTAACGAGCTCGCCGTCGGCTTTTTTATCGAAGCTTGCGGCGTCTTTGATTTTTTCCCAATCGTAATTTATTTCTCTGTAAAGATTGCACTTTTTCAAAACGTTAATAACTCTTTTGCGAATTGCATCATCGCACATGGGGAGCATTCCGAGAGCAACGCACTCGCCGTGATAAAGAGCGTGAGCGCTTTCAATTCCGTGCCCTACCGTGTGGCCGAAATTTAAAATTTTTCTCACTCCCGCTTCCTTTTCGTCCTCTTCAACAACGCTTTTTTTAACGTTTAACGAGCGAATTATAATTTCGTCTATATTATCCTTAATATCTTGGCTTTCCAAAATGTCAAAAAGCGTTTCATCAGAAGTAAGCGCCATTTTTATTGCCTCGGCAATGCCGTTTGAAAACTGTCTTTCATCAAGTGTTAAAAGAAGCTCGGGGTCTATTAACACCTTTTTCGGCTGATAAAAAGCGCCTATAACGTTTTTAACGCCGTTAAAGTTTATTGCCGTTTTGCCGCCTATTGAGGAGTCGATTTGAGAAAGAACGGTTGTGGGAAGGTTATAAAAATCAATTCCTCTCATATAAACCGATGCGGCAAAGCCCGAAAGGTCGCCAACCACACCGCCGCCAACGGCAATAACGCAGTCTTTTCTTGAAAGACCGCTTTCGAGCATGGCTTTAAGAATTTCTTGAAGAGTTTCAAAGCTTTTCGAGCCTTCGCCTTGATTAACGGTGAAGATAAAGCTTTTTTTACAAAGCGAGGCAAGAGTTTTTGCATATTCCGAGGGAACGCCCGAATCGGTTATAATGAAAACGCGTCGGTTTAAATTAAAATGCTCGTTTGCGTTTTTTAAAGCCCCGCGAGAAACCGCTATGTCGTAGCTTTTTTCGCCTAAGTTTAAATGAATAACCATTTTTTTCACCTTATATTTCAGTATGCGGAGCAAAACTTCCCGCAATTTTCAACTCGTCGCAAACAGCTTTAAGCTCGTTTAACATTTTTTTGCCTTTTTCACTGCTCACGCTACCGTCAATTTCCACGTAGAAATAATATTGCCACGAATGTTTTTTCATAGGTCTGCTACGAAGGGCAGTCATATTGTAGCCTTGTTCTCCTATAATGGAAAGAGCTTTTGCAAGAGAGCCTGCCTCGTGCTTTACGGTGAACATTAAAACCGTGCTGGTAAGAGAAGCGGCAGTTGAGTTTATCTTCGAAAGCACGGCGAAACGGGTGGTGTTTTCGCTTTTTTTGTTTACGTTTGCCTCAATAACCTTTAATCCGTAAATTTCAGCCGTTTCAACGCTTGCAATTGCCCCGAACGATTTATCGTTTAATTCAAAAACTCTTTTTGCGGCAAGGGCAGTGTTGTTTGCCTCTTCCGTTTCAAAGCCTTTAAGCTCAATGTAGTCGTGGCACTGGCTTAATGCTTGCGGATGGCTGGTAACCTTTTTAATATCTTCAAGCTTGGCGGAAGAAAGTCCCAATAAATTCTGATGAATTTCAAGCTCGTAAATACCGTTTATAAAAAGCTCGCCCGAGAAAATGAGGTCTATTGTTTGACCTACCTCGCCGGCATAACTGTTTTCAATGGGAAGCACCGCAACGTCGCATTCGCTTTTTAAAACCGAGTCGTAAGCGGCTTTGAAATCACCGTATGAAATACGGTTTGCCTTGGGGAAAATTCTTCCTGCGGCAATATGTGCAAATGCGCCGGGCACACCGCTATAAGCCACCTTTAATCCGTTTTGCATACGGTATTGGTAGGCGCGCGAAACCGACATAACGTTTTTAATATAATCAATATAATATTCCTTTAAAACCTCGTCTTCAATGAGGGCGGAGTTTTTTGAAATAACTTCGGCTTCTCTTTTTTCATCCAAAACGGGAAGCCCCTGCTCTTTTTTATATTGGTAAATGTCTTCTGCGGCCTTCATTCTTTTAACGAAAAGAGCCGCCATTTCCTTATCTATTTTATTTATGGATTCTCTTGCTTTCAAAAGCTTATTTTCCATTTTTTCACCTTCATGAAATTAGATTTTTTCGGCAATTTCCAAAACGAGATTTTCGGTTTTTTCCCAGCCTAAACAAGGGTCGGTAATAGATTTTCCGAAAACGTGCCCGTGAGCATCCTGCGAGCCGTCTTCAAGATAGCTTTCAATCATAAGGCCTTTAACAAGACGCTTTATATCACTGTTTTGAGAGCGACTGTGGACAATATCCTTTGCAATTCGAATTTGTTCAAGATATTGCTTGTTGGAGTTGTTGTGGTTGGTATCTACTATAACCGAGGGATTTGAAAGATTTGCTTTTTCATAAAGCTCTTCGAGCCTTAAAAGGTCCTCGTAATGATAATTGGAAACGTTTCTGCCGGTATAGTCAACGTAGCCTCGCAAAATGGCGTGAGCATAGGCGTTTCCGTCGCTGGTTACTTCCCAGCCTCTGTAAAGAAAAGTGTGTCCCGTTCTCGCCGCAGAAATTGAGTTTATCATAACGCTTAAGTCGCCGCTTGTGGGATTTTTCATACCAACGGGAATTTCAAGACCGCTTGCGGTAAGCCTGTGCTGCTGGTTTTCAACCGAGCGAGCGCCGATTGCAACGTAGGAGAGCAAGTCAGAAAGATAGCGGTAATTTTCGGGGTAGAGCATTTCGTCTGCCGACGAAAAGCCGTAATCGCGAAGAGCGGCAAGGTGAAGCTCTCTTATTGCAACTATGCCCTTATACATATCGGGCTTGGCTTCGGGGTCGGGCTGATGGAGCATTCCCTTATAGCCCTGACCGGTTGTTCTCGGCTTGTTGGTGTAAACGCGCGGAATCATTAAAATTTTATCTGAAACACGCTCCTGAAGCCTTGCAAGACGTGAAAGATATTCCAAAACCGGCTCGCTGTGGTCTGCCGAGCAGGGACCGATTATGAGAAGAAATTTTTCGCTTTTTCCGTCGAAAATTTTTCTTATCTCTTCATCTCTTAAAATTTTAACGGCTTCCATTTCCTTGGTTACGGGAAATTCTTTTTTAACGTCCTTGGGAATTGGGAGCTTTCTGTGAAAATTCATCATTGTTTTTTGCCTCGTTTCTTGGGATTTTCATTTTAAAAATAAAAAAATCCGCCTTCTGTGTGCCAAAAGCACGACGAATGCGGACTGACCTGTTATTTGTTTCCGAATTTTTTACTTTTCGGATTTCACAAAAGCAGGGCAGCCCTTAACAAAATAAAAGTAATAAAAGCTTTTATTAACAAACATGGCCGTTCCTCCTTTGTGAATTGATGTTCACATTATATGCCCGTTTTTTCCGTTTGTCAATAGTTTTTTTGAAAAAAACATTAAAAAAGGAGAAAAAATTTGCCCGCATTCTTTTATTCGGTTTTTTATTTATATAGATATTTAAGCTGAATAAAAATAAAAATCAATTTAAAAATTCGCAAGCCTTAACGTAATCTATAAAAGCCTTTAAGCTTTTTGAAATCCACTTGTTTTTGTGGTAAATAAGCTGCTTCCAAACGTCTATTTTCATATCGGAAACGTTAAGGTAACAAAGCTTGCCCGAATCAATTAAAGGCTTTGTTACGAAATCGGGCAAAAACGAAATCATATTTCCCTGCGAAACCAATGAGGTTATAAGGTCGGTTCTGCCTATTTCCAAAACGGGAGTTAATCCGAGCGACCTTTTTGCAAGCTCTCTGTCGAAAACTCTGCGGTAGCCCTGGCCGTATTCGGTTAAAATAAACGGCTCGTTTATAATATCGTTTATTGAAAGCGATTTTCTTTTTGCGAATTTCGACTCAACGCCGGAAACGAAATGCATTGAAAGACGCTCTTCCTTCGCAATAACGTAGTCTTTATTGTAAGAGTGGCTGTCGAGAGTTATAATAACGTCGGCTTCGTTGCGGTCGAGCATATTAAACATATCGGCTGTGTCGGCGGTTGTAAATTTAACGGAAATATGAGGATATTTATTATGAAAATTTATATAATGAGTTTTAACCATTTCTTCGCAAACCGAGTCGGGCGTTACAACGTGAATATGCCCATGAAACCCGTCTTCCTCACTAAACCCTTCTTTGAATTCATCGGTTAATGTTCTGACTTGATGTGCGTATGAAACAAGCTCTTTGCCTTTTTCGGTTAGCGTGATTGTGTGGTTTATTCTTTCAAACAAAAGACACCCCAGCTCGTCTTCAAGCTGCTTTATCTGGAAGGAAACGGTGGATTGCGAATAGCCCAAAAGCTCGGCGGCTTTTGTAAAGCTTCCGAGCTCGGCAACGTGAGTAAAGGTTATCAGATTTCTCAATTCCATCGCTATCACCATTATCGAAAAATTCGATAGTTAATATTAAAACCATTCATTTGACTAATGCTTAAAACTATTATATAATTATTCTCGAAAAAAATCAAGCACTATTTTGAAATTGAGGAGAAACAAAATGACGGACGCACAGCTTTACACAATAATCGCCCTGTGTGTATATGCTTTGGTTATGGCACTTATCGGTTGCTTTAGCTTTGGAAAAGCGAAAACACTCGACGGATTTTTACTCGGAGGAAGAAAAATAGGAGGATGGCTCACCGCTTTTTCTTACGGAACCACTTATTTTTCTGCGGTAGTATTCGTCGGTTATGCAGGCCAACACGGCTGGAATATAGGAATTGGCGCAATTTGGATTGGTATTGGCAACGCCGTTTTGGGTTGTTTGCTTTCGTGGCTTTTATTTGCAAACCGCACCAGAAGAATGACCAAAAAATTAAACGCCAGAACGATGCCCGACTTTTTTGAAAAAAGATATAATTCAAAGGGCATGAAAATTTTGGCATCGCTTATAATTTTCGTTTTCTTGGTTCCTTATTCTGCGGCGGTATATAAAGGTCTCGGCTCGCTTTTTGCGGCGGTTTTCCCCGGCGTTGAAACGTGGGTGTGGATGCTTATTATCGCGGTTTTGGTTTCAATATATTTGGTTGCGGGCGGCTACTTGGCAACGGCATACACCGATTTAATTCAAGGAATAATTATGATTGTGGGCGTTGTTTGCCTCGTTGTTGCGGTTTTGGCAAACGAAAACGTCGGCGGTCTTTCGGGTTTAATTGAAAATTTGGGAAATTTCCGGTCGCTTCCCTCCGACCCCAATCCCGTAACGGGAAGCCAGTTGACCGATATTTTCGGCGGCTCTGCTTTTAGCTTCCTTTGCTTTAACATTATGCTCACGAGCTTCGGCACGTGGGGACTTCCTCAAATGCTCGGCAAATTCTATGCGGTTAAAGATAGCTCGGCAATTAAACGCGGCACGGTTGTTTCAACGGTTTTCTGCTTGATAATAGGCGTTGGCGCATACCTTATAGGCTCCGCTTCACGTCTTATTTTGGGAGGCGTTCTTCCCGAGGGCGGAATAGATGCCGTTATTCCCACTCTTCTTTTAGAGGTTTTGGGTAACGGAACGTTTGGCGTAATTTTGCTTGCGGTAATGATGATTTTGCTTCTTTCGGCATCTATGTCAACTCTTGAGGCGGTTGTTTTAACCTCGGCGTCGGCAGTAGCGGTTGACTTAATTCCCGCCATCAGAAAAAAAGAAATAAAACCCGAAAAACAAATGATTTTAACCCGTTTGCTTTGTCTTGCTTTCGTGGCTTGCTCATTTATTTTTGCAACTCAGAATATTCCCATTATAGTAAGTCTTATGTCTTTCTCTTGGGGCGTTGTTTCGGGATGCTTTATAGGTCCATACATTTGGGGACTTTTCTCAAAGAAAATAACTAAAATAGGTGCTTATGCCGGCATTGTTTCAGGTCTTTTAACGGTTGGAACGGGAACGCTTATAATTTCGCTTCAATCGGGATTTTCGGCTGCGGCGGCAAAATCACCCGAGCTTGGCGTTTTTGCAATGGCGGTTTCAATGATTGCCGTTCCGCTTGTAAGCTTAATAACCAAAAACAAAACGGAAGAAAACGAAAGAATAGAGTCTCTTTTCAAGAGCTTAAAGAAGAAAAAATCTGCTTCAAAATAAAAAGAAACTGCAAGGAAAATTTCCTTGCAGTTTTTATTTTTTATCAGTGCTGACGGTCTTTTTTCGATTTAACTTTCAAGCGGTTCATAGCCTTGTTAAGAGAAAGCTGCCATATTTCAAAATTGCGCTTGCTTTGCTTTTTCTTAAGCTCGTTTTTAGCTTCTTCAATTCTGCGTCTTTCAAGCTCGGCGTCTATTTCATCGGGATAAAGAGCCGCCTCGCAAAGTAAAGTAACCTGCTCGGAAGCCACGTCGATAATACCTCTGGTAACAACGCAAACGGTTTTTTCACCGTTTTCGGCGGTAAAGATAACCTCACCGTCGTCAATTGCCGCAGTTAAAGGGGAGTGGCCCGCCATAATACCGAGCATTCCGTCGGAAACGGGCAAAACGAGAGAAACAGCGTTTCCCGAAAAAAATTCTCTTTCGGGAGATAAAATGTTAAGCTTAAAGGTTTTTGCCATTAAACATCACCCATCATTTTTTCGGCTTTTTTGTAAACGTCATCGATAGTGCCAACGTTGAGGAATGCGGCTTCGGGAAGCTCGTCGGTTTCGCCGCTTAAAATTGCCTTGAAGCCTTTAATGGTTTCGGAAAGCGGAACGTAAACGCCGGGAACGCTTGTGAATTTTTCCGCAACGCTAAACGGCTGCGATAAGAAACGCTGAATTTTTCTTGCGCGCTTAACCGTGTTTTTGTCTTCATCGCTTAGCTCGTCCATACCCAAAATGGCGATAATGTCTTGAAGCTCCTTGTATTTTTCCAAAACCTCCTGCACCTGTCTTGCAACGTTATAGTGCTCCTCTCCCACGATTTCGGGTTCCAGTGCGCGAGAGGTGGAGTCTAACGGGTCAACTGCGGGATAAATGCCTAGCTCGGCAATTTTTCTGCTTAAAACGGTGGTTGCGTCTAAGTGCGAGAAGGTGGTTGCGGGAGCGGGGTCGGTAAGGTCGTCGGCAGGAACGTAAATTGCCTGAACCGAGGTAACCGAGCCGTCATTCGTTGATGCAATTCGCTCTTCAAGCTCACCGAGGTCGTTTGAAAGGGTAGGCTGATAGCCAACGGCGGAGGGCATTCTTCCGAGAAGAGTTGAAACCTCACTGCCTGCCTGAACGAAACGGAAAATATTATCTATAAAGAGTAAAACGTCTTTGTGTTGCTCATCGCGGAAATATTCTGCCATTGAAAGACCGGTAAAGGCAACCTTCATACGCACACCGGGTGATTCGTTCATCTGACCGAAAACCAACGCGGTTTTATCTATAACGCCGCTTTCGCACATTTCGGTATATAGGTCGTTTCCTTCTCGGCTTCTTTCACCAACACCCGTGAAGACGGAATAACCGCCGTGCTCACTTGCAATATTGTGAATAAGCTCCTGAATTAAAACGGTTTTACCAACGCCTGCGCCGCCGAAAAGACCTATTTTACCGCCCTTTGAATAGGGAGCCAAAAGGTCTATAACCTTAATTCCGGTTTCCAAAATTTCTTCGGAGTTTTTTCTTTCGGAATATGAAGGCGGCTCACGGTAAATTGAACGTCTTTCGGCTTGTTCGGAAATTTTCTCCTTTGAATCCAAAGTATCGCCTAAAACGTTAAAAATTCTTCCGAGAGTGTTGTCGCCCACGGGAACCTCGATTGAGTGGCCCGAAGCAACGACGTCAAGCCCTCTTGAAAGACCTTCGCTGGGGCCGAGCATAATGCAACGTACTATTCCCGAACCTATGTGTTGGGCTACTTCCATAACGCGCTTATCGTCTTCCGAAATAGAAACGTAAAGCTCTTCTCTTATTTTGGGAAGAGAGCCTTTTTCAAAGCTTACGTCTATAACGGGACCTGAAATACCCACTATTTTACCTATATTCTTTGAAGGAAGTGTCATTTTGTTTTCCTCTTTTCTTTAAGAGCCTTTGCGCCTGAGCCTATTTCAATCATTTCTCTGGTAATTGCGGCCTGACGAAGCGAGTTATACTGAGATTTAAGCTTTTTAAGCATTTCCTCGGCATTTTTGCTTGCGGCGCTCATAGCCGTCATACGGGCTTCCTGCTCACTGCAGTAGCTGTCAACGAGAGAGCTGTAAATAAATCCGGTGAGATAGCTCGGAACAATACCCGATAAAACGGTATCGGCATCGGGCCAAAATTCCATCTCGGTTGAAGATGAAGAGTCTATTTCGGGATGGTTATAAAAACGGCTTTTATCCAGAGGTAAAAGACAGGTTTTTTTACATTCTCCGAGCCTTCCGGGACTGTAATCGGTGCAAATTATATTTATTTCATCAAGTCTGCCGTCGTCAAAATATTCAAGCAGGTCGAAGCAAATTTTTCTTGCTTCCCAAACGGTGGGAAGACCTATAACGTAATCGAAATTGCGTTCAAACGGAATTTTTTTGGCGTCGAAATACTGTTTTCCGTATTCGCCCATTATAAAAAGACGGGTTTCGGGATGCCTGCCCATATATTCTTCGGCAATTTTAATTGCGGCGTGGTTATAAGAGCCTGCAAGACCTTTATCCGAAGTTATTAAAAGAATTCCGTGCCTGAAATGAAGACGCTTCTCCGGTAAAGGAGAGTGAAAATAACGGTTATTTGTTTCGGGAATAAACTTAATAAGCTTTGAAATTTCTTTTTCAAGAGCTCTGAAATAGGGCTCGGTATTTAAAACCTCGCGCTTTGCCTTCTGACGCTTAACGGAGGAAATCATATACATCGCATCGGTAACCTTTTTTGTTTCGGTAACCGAGTCTATTCTCGATTTAATTTCACTGGTATTTGCCATAATTAAAGCTCCTTTGCCGAAAGGATATTAAGCTTCTTTAAGGAATGCCTTTGCGTTATCAATAATTTCCTGCTTTATTTCGGGCGAGAAAACGGCTTTGTGCTGAATATGCAAACAAAGTGCGCCGCAATTATGCTCGAAATAATCAAGAAGCTCAAGCTGCTTTTCTTTAACCTTGTTAACGGGGATGTTCGAGAAAAGTCTTGCTTCGGCAACAATTAAGGTAACAACCTGTTGCCAAAGCGACATGGGTGCCTTGGTGGGCTGACGCAAAACCTGCATAAGTCCGGCACCGTAGGTGAGGTCTTTAAGCGTTTGCTCGTCAAGGTCGCCGCCAAACTGTGAGAAGACCTGCATTTCTCTGTATTGGGCAAGGTCGAGCCTTAAACTGCCAACGGATTTTTTCATAATATTTGTCTGCGCCGCACCGCCAACACGAGAAACGGAAAGACCAACGTTAACTGCGGGACGCTGTCCCGAGAAGAAAAGGTCGCTTTCAAGGAAAATCTGACCGTCGGTAATTGAAATAATATTCGTGGGAATGTAGGCCGCAACGTCGCCCGCCTGAGTTTCAACAATGGGGAGAGCGGTCATGCTTCCGCCGCCGAGCCTGTCGGAAAGCTGAGCGGCTCTTTCGAGAAGTCTTGAATGCAAATAGAAAACGTCGCCGGGGTAAGCCTCACGGCCGGGAGCGCGTTCAAGAAGCAAGCTTAACGTTCTGTAAGCAACCGCGTGCTTTGAAAGGTCGTCGTAAATTATAAGGGTATCTCTGCCCTTATACATAAAGAATTCGGCAATGGCACAACCTGCATATGGCGCAATATACTGAAGCGCCGCAGGGTCGCTCGCGGGTGAGGAAACAATAACGGTGTAATCCATGGCGCCCGCTTTTTCAAGAGTATTAACAACCTTTGCAACCGAGCCTGCCTTCTGACCGATGGCAACGTAAACGCAAACTACGTTTTTGCCCTTTTGGTTAAGAATAGTGTCGATTGCAATTGAGGTTTTGCCGGTTTGTCTGTCGCCTATAATAAGCTCACGCTGACCTCTTCCTATGGGGAACATTGAGTCTATAACCAAAAGACCGGTTTCCATAGGCTTTGTAACGGGCTTTCTTTCCATAATGCCGGGGGCGGGATGCTCAATGGGGAAGAATTCCTTTGCATCTATATCACCCTTGCCGTCAATAGCGTTACCCAAGGGGTCAATCATTCTGCCTATAATGCGGTTGCGTATGGGAAGACCTGCGGTGCGGAAGGTACGCACAACGCGAGAGCCTTCGGTTATTTCGCATTCGCCGCCGAAAAGAATAACACCGTTGGTGCCGTTTGAGCGAATGTCCAAAACCATTCCCTTAACGCCGCAGTCGAATAACACGATTTCTCCGTATTCAACGTCGGAAAGACCGTTGATGATGGCAATGCCGTCTCCAACGGATAAAACGAAGCCGACCTGTTGATTTTCGGCGGTAAGCTCGAAACTCGCAATGTTTTCTCTTATAAGAGAAATCATTTTATCGTGGTCGAATTCCTTTTGAAGATTTTTAAAAGATTTTTTAAGCTGACGTATACGTCCTGCAAGGCTCCAGTCGTAGCTTTCGTCGCCCACGAAAATCGTAAAGCCCGAAATAACCGAAGGGTCTTTTAAAACTATGCATTCAATATCGTCGCGCTTATATTCGTTAACGAGAAAGGTGCGAATTTTTTCAAGCTGTTCCTCGCTCGGAGGATTAACACAGTGAATTTCGGCTTTTAAAGCCTCAACCTCAGGCTCGTTATCAAAAAATATGCTGTTTTTCATTTAGATGCCCTCTTGTCGGTAATTGCTTTGTCTGCAAGACGGATAAACTCGTCATACATAGCGGAATCCTGCTCGGGAGTGGCGGTATCGGTAAGGAGCTTTTGAGTTGCCGAAACAACAAGCTCTCTTATTTCAGCTTGCGCAACGTTTAAAATATGTTCTCTTCTTGCTTCCGCATCGTGCTCGGCGTTAACTATAATGTTGTGAGCCTTTTCGTTTGCATCGTCAAGATAAGCCTTTGAAACTCTTGCGGTTTCGCGCTCGGCCTCGGCACGCATGGTGCTTATTTGCTCGTTGGCCTCGCTAATCATTTGCTCGTATTTAAGCTTAAGAGCTTCGTTTTCTGCGGCGGCATCGGCATTTTGTTTTTGAATTTCTTCAAAATGTTTTGCTCTGTCGTCCAAGAACTTTTTAACAGGCGAATAGACGAGAAAAGTAAGGCCGCCTGCAAGTATAACGAAGTTAAACATATGCAAAAGAATTTGCAAAATATCAATATTAAGCGGCATTTTTCACACCTCTGCTTACATAACGAAGATAATAAGAATAGCAACTATAAGAGCGTAGATGATGAGGGTTTCGATGAAAACGAGACCGAGCATCATTGCGGAGTTGATTTTTCCCGAAGCTTCGGGCTGTCTTGCCATGGCTTCAACGCTTTTTGCAATGGTAAAGCCCATAGAGATTGCACCTAAAGCGGCGGCAATGCCAACAACGAGTGCGGCTGAAAGAGCTTTGCCGGTAACGTCGGCCTGCTCGGCGGTTTCAACTTGCTCGGGAACGGATTCATCGGCAGCAAGAGTTGAGAAAGAGAATGCCGATACGAGAGAGAATACTAAAAAAGCAGCAATGAATAAAGCAATAAATTTTTTCATTTTATTTTAACCTTCTTTTCTTTAATTGGTTTAATTTTTGTTTCTGTTGCCTCGCCGAAGAAAATCGAAACGAGAGTTGTTAAAACGTAAGCTTGAATAAGAGCGTGAAGCAGAGTGAACAAAATTCCCACTATAACCGGAAGACCGAAGGAAAGCGGGATATAATAATAAACAAGCTCGGTAACGAGAAGACCGCTTAAAAGAGCGCCGAATAAGCGGAAGCTCATTGAAATCGGGAGAGAGAAATCCTTCAAAACTCTTCCTGCGCCGCGAAGACCGTTTGTAACTATGCCTGCGCCGAGAATAACGAGGAAGGATGTAACACCCATTGCAATTGCGGCGTTTATGTCTGCAAGCGGAGCGGGTAACGGAATAATTTGCCCGTGAGTTGTGTTCGCCTGGACTCCGAAGAGCTCGAATAACGTGCTGACGGCAACGTAAATACCGGCGCTGAAAATGTAAGCTGAGGCAAATTTTCTTCCTTTGTGGACGGAAGCGCTTGCCATATCGGAGAAAAATTCAACACCCTTTTCAATAACCGACTGAAATTTTCCGGGAACGTATTTGAATTTGGGAATTACGAAAATTCTTAAAATTGCCGCCGCAAGCAAAAGCACGCCCGTAACGGTGAATGCGGAATAAATCGAGGGGTTAACCTCAAGCCCAAAGAGTGAAACCTTGTGATGCTCGTGCAAAACGCCGTCTTTCATAACGTCCTTTATGGATTCCGAATTTTCTCCGGCGGGGAAGCCCACGAGGAAAATTGCCGCAAGAATAAGAATTATTAAGCCTAACCAAACGCCCAGAAAAATCTTTCGTTTTTTAGACATTTTACCTTTCAAATACACACCCTCCCTTCTATAAAATAAAAATTATTAAAAAACACAATTAAGTATTATAGCACAGCAAAATGAAAAAGTGAATAGTAAAAATGAAAATAATGAAGAAAAACAACGAATTATTTCAACGATTTTTTATATTCCGAGGGAGTGAGTCCCGTTCTCTCCTTAAAAACGGTGGAAAAATAGTTTATTGTATCAAAGCCCACCTCTTGTGCGACGTAGGTAACGGGGAAGCCTTTTTCCAAAAGAACCTTTGCATTATCAACTCGGTAATCGGTGATATACTGAATAATACTGCAACCTTCTTCGTCGCGGAAAATGCGCTTAATGCTGGATGGCGAATAGGAAAAATGCCTTGAAATTTCCGAAAGAGAAATCTTTTCGGCAAGGTGTAATTCTATGTATTTTTTTATATCGGATGTAAGGGTTTTTCTTTGCAAATAAAGCGAATAGGATTTCATTCTTTCTTTTCTTTCGGTGCTTTCTGCGGAGAGCAGTGAAAGAATTAAAAGCTCGAGAGAATTTTTCAAAAATTGCTCCGAAACGTAGTTGGCTTCGGGGTTTTTGTCCATACCCTCGTCATCGGAAATCGCAATGGGGTCTTTTGGCAAAAAAAGATGAGTAGAGGCGGCAACTATGTCGTTTAAATACATTTTTTGACGGTGATTGACGAAAAAAATCTTATTGTTGAAAAACTGCATTTCCTTGGCGTTGCAGTGAAAACAAAAGATAATAACGTCCGATTCGCCGCGGTAAGAGCGTATGGTGTGAAACTCGTGAGGCTTATGGCAAATAAGCTCGCCTTTTCTTAAAATATAGGTTTTATCGTCGGAGCCGACCTTAATTGAACCCGACTCAACGTAAACGAACTCCCAACCGTTATGCTCCTCGCCGTCGTATTTAAAATCAGAGGGGAGCGAGGCGTGAAAGGCGCTTGACATTCCCTCAACGTTAATTTGAGAATTCAAAACCACAATATTATCTTCGTACATATATGCCTCCAAAATAAGAAAATCGGTTTTCCGGAAAAATAGTTGGTCCGATTTTGAAACTATATGACCTAATTGTAGAAGAAATTAAGTGATTTGTCAAGTATAATTTAAATAAGAAAAAATATTAAAAAAAGAAAAGGGGAAAAAATATGAACGTACTCGCAATCGGATGCCATCCCGACGACGTTGAAATCGCTTGTGCGGGAACACTTGCAAAATGTGTAAAAAGAGGCGATAAGGTAATAGTTTGCCACGTCTCAACAGGAAACTTGGGCCACGTAATAATTCCGCCCGATGAATTAACCGTAATAAGAGCAAATGAGGCAAAAAAAGCAGGAAGCCTTGCAGGAATTGAAGTTATAAGCGCAGGCTTTAACGATTTAGACATCTACGATAACAATAAAGAAGCCAGAGAAAAGATTATAGACGTAATCAGATATGCAAACCCCGATTTCATAATCACCCATAATCCCGATGACTATATGCCCGACCACACCGCAGTTGCCCGCTTGGTTTTCGACGCAAGCTTTGCCGCAACTCTTCCCAACTACACAAACTATCCTCATAAATACAGCGAAAACCCCGGAGAGCCCGCAAAACTCGTTCCCATTTATTATATGGATACTCTCGCAGGCGTAAACTTTGTTCCCACCGAGTTCGTTGACGTTACCGACGAAATTGATTTAAAAATCAAAATGCTCGAATGCCACGAGAGCCAGCTCGTTTGGATGAGAGAGCACGACGGCATTGATTTTGCCGATATGGTAAAAACCTGTTCGAGATATCGCGGATATCAGTGCGGCGCAGGCTATGCCGAAGGCTTCCGTCAGTGTCAGGCCTACTTAAAGGGCACAACCAAAAGACTTTTACCGTAATTAAACGGTTTTGAAAATTAAAAAATAACGATAGGAGAAAATTACCATGGATTTTATGTCAACAGTTAAAGGCAGCTTACTTGAAAACTTTTATCCCGAGGGCTGGGATATGGCAAAAATCGACGCTTGCTGTGAAAAGGGCGTAGCAAGAGAAGATTTCTGGAATAAGGATTTCGAACCCGTAGTATGCGACGATATTCACGATTTCGATACCTATATGGGCCATGAAATTGCATTGCAGATTATGCAAACCGGCAAAGAAGGCAGAAAGCTTGCAATGATTCTCCCCGTTGGACCTATGGGTATGTATAAATGGGCTGCATATTTCTTAAACAAATGGGACGTATGCTGCGACCACGTTTACACCTTCAATATGGACGAATGGGCAGATTCCGAAGGAAACACTCTCGACAGCTCCAACCCCGCAGCTTTCGAATACGCTATGAAAGACGCTTTCTTCGGTAAATTAAATAAAACCGTTCCCGAAAATCAGAGAAACTTTGCAACCAAAGCAAACCTTCCCACCTACGAGGGCAAAATAGCCGCTCTTAAAGCAGAAGGCGCAAAACTCGTTTTGGTTTACGGCATCGGACGTATGTGCCATATCGCATTCTGGGAGCCTCAGTTTGCAACCGATTACGCTTCCGTTGAAGATTGGAAGAAAGCAACTCACAGAATTGCAGCAAAGCTTCATCCTTTAACCATCGAACAGAACGCTCTCACCAGCTTCAAGAGCCGCACCACCTTGGTTCCTTGCAGAGCTAACACCATAGGCCCCGGCCTCTTCCTTCAGGCAGACTATGCAATCGGCGGTGCAGACGGCGTTTTAGGTCGCGGAATGGGTTGGCAGGGCATGAGCTTCTTAACCACTCTCCATTACGGACCCGATATGCACATCACCTCTACCTTCATTCCCACACTCCCCGGCAAACTCTTCTATCTCAAAGAACTCGCAGGTCCCTTGACCCCCGAATGTAATTAAAGGAGAAAAACAATGAAAAAAGGTATTAGCATTTGGTCATTCCAAAAAGACAGCCTTGCAGAATCCTTCGAGCTTGCAAAAAAAGCAGGCTTTGACGGCGTTGAGGTTGCTCTTGCAGAAGATGGCGAAGTAAATCTTAACACAACCGAAAAAGAGCTTCTTGCAATTAAAAAGCAGGCTGAAAACGCAGGCATTGAGCTTTACAGCGTTGCAAGCGGACTCTATTGGGATTATTCAATAACCGATAACGACGCTTCTAAAAGAGCAAAGGCAGAAAGCAACGTTAAAAAGCAGCTTGAAACCGCAAAAATTCTCGGATGCGACACTATCTTGGTAGTTCCCGGCGCAGTAAGAGTTGAATTTGCTCCCGTTTTGGGCATTGTTGATTACGAAACCGTATATAACAGAAGCTTAGAGGCTTTCACTCGCTTAAAGGAAGATGCCGAAAAGCTTCAGGTATCCATCGGCCTTGAAAACGTTTGGAACCGTTTCCTCACCTCACCCGTTGAGATGAAAGAATTTATCGATAAAATAGGAAGCGACTACGTCGGCTCTTATTTCGACGTCGGTAACGTTTTGTTTAACGGCGAGCCTGAGCATTGGATTAAAACCCTCGGCAAGCGCATTAAGAAGGTTCACTTCAAAGATTACAGAAAGAACGTCGGCACTCTCGACGGCTTCGTTGACCTCTTGGCAGGCGACGTAAACTATCCCGAAGTAATGAAGGCGTTTAAAGAAGTAGGATACGACGGTTGGGTAACCGGCGAAATGATTCCCTCTTACCGCTTCTATCCCGATACCTTAATTTATAACACTTCACGCGCAATGGACGCAATAATTAACGGAGAGGTAAAGTAAAATGAAAAAAACAGTAAAAGTTGGACTTATCGGCTGCGGCTTTATGGGCACAATGCACGCAAACTGCTATAACGCTCTTAAAAACGTTAAGGTAACCGCAGTTGCAGATTTAAGAGAAGATAAAGCACAGGCTCTTGCAGCTCTTTCAAAAGCAAAAATTTATTCCGACGGTAAGGATTTAATTGAGAATGCAGAGGTAGATATCATCGATATCTGTCTTCCCACCTACCTCCACACCGCATACGCTTTGTTGGCAATGGAAAAAGCTCCCTACGTTTTCATTGAGAAGCCCGTTGCATTCGATAAAAAAGAATGCGACCTCCTCGAAAAGAAAGCAAAGGAAACCGGCTGCAACGTTCAGGTTGGTCAGGTTATTCGCTTCTGGGACGAATACGTAAAGCTTAAAGAAATCATCGATAGCAAAATCTACGGTGAGGTTGTAAACGCAAGCTTCCACAGAATCAGCCCTCTTCCCACTTGGGGTTGGGAAAACTGGCTCTTAGACGTTAATAAGTCCGGCGGCGCTTGCCAAGACCTTCACATTCACGACGTTGACTACGTTATCTCGGTATTCGGTCTTCCCAATAAGGCTAAAACTCTCAGAAACGTAACCGGCGATAAAAACTCCTACGGCTCAACCCATATGTATTACGATAATTTCGTAGTAACCACCGAAAGCACATGGGACCTCCCCGGCAGCTTCCCCTTCAACGCAGGCTTCAGAGTTAAATTCGAAAAGGCTGCGGTTGAGCTTGCAGGCGGCAAATTAAACGTTTTCACCGATGAAGGTGTAAGCGAAGCTAAAATCGATAAAATAGACCTCGGTGTAGACGGCGGCGGAAACATTTCCGATTTGGGCGGATATTATAACGAGCTCCTCTATTTCACCGACAAAGCAAGAGAAGGCAGCAAAATAGAAAGGGCAACCTTGAGCGACGGCGTTACATCTCTCAAGTTCTTGTTAAAGCAAATTAAGAAATGAAAAAATACGGCGTTGTCCTCATCGGATGCGGACATATAGGCAAAGAGCATCTCGAGGAAATATACGATAAAGAAAACATAAAAGTAATCGCAGTAATCGATAAAAACGTAGCGCTTGCCAAAGAAATGGCAGAAAAGCACGGCATTTCCGAATATGCCGAAAGCTATGAAAAATATCTTTGCGATGACAGAGTAGATATAGCGATAGTTGCAACCTATACTGCAACCCACGCTAAAATAACGGCCGACTTTTTAAATAACGGCAAGCACGTGCTTTGCGAAAAGCCCGTTGCACCCACCTTGGAGCAAGGTCTTGCATTTTTCAAAACCGCAAGAGAATCAAGCTCCAAGGCAATGGTTGCCCACATTTTAAGAGTAAACCGCTCCTACATAAAAATTAAAGAAATGATTGATAACGGCGAAATAGGCAAACTGCTTTTGTTCCGAATGGCGCAAAATCAGTATGCGGCAGATTGGAACCGCTTTAAATGTCTTTTGCAGGACTGCACTCCCGTTTTAGACTGCGGCGTTCACTATTTCGACGTTTCCCGTTGGTTCACAGGCTCGGAATTTGCTAAAATTTCGGGCTTTAAAACCAAGCTTGATGCAGATTCCCCCAACTATAACTACACCTGCGTAAACTTTGAACTTGAAAACGGCTGCGTTGGAATTTACGAGGTCGGTTGGGGTAAAAACGTTGAGCAGCTTAACTTAAAGCAGTTTATAGGCGAAAAGGGAAGAATAACCTTAACTCTTGAAAAAGACAGAACAGACGTTAAAGGAAAAGGCGACCTTATAACCGTTTTTCACGGAGAAACGGGCATTTTGGAAAAAATAGATATGCCCAGCAAATATAAGGATATGTATGCTCAGTTGTGCTATTTTATCAACGTAATAGAGGGCAAAACCGATAAAAACATAAACCTCAATAACTCCGAAAAAGCATTTAAAACCGCAATTGCCGGCGAATATGCCGCAAAAACGGGCAAAACGGTTTACTTCAAAAACGGCGAGCCTATTTTCTAAAGGAGAAAAAATGAAAAGAGCAATAATGTACGGAGCCGGCAATATAGGCCGCGGCTTCATAGGACAGCTTTTTTACGAATCGGGATACGATGTTTCCTTCATAGACGTAAATATGGCTGTTATAGATGAACTTAATTCCAAAAAGGAATATCCCGTTTATATAACAAAAGGCGAGAGCTACGAGGAACACAGAGTTAAAAACGTAAGCGGTATCGACGGTAAAGACGAAGCCGCAATCGCCGAAGCAATGGCAGAGGCTGAAATAATGGCAACCGCCGTTGGTGTAAATATTTTAAAATTTATTGCAAAGCCTTTTGCGGGCGGCGTTAAGCTCCGCAAGGAAAGAGGAATTGAAAAGCCTCTTAACGTAATTCTTTGCGAAAATATGATTGAGGCCGATAAATATTTTGCATCTCTCGTTAAAGCCAATTTAAACGAGGAAGAACAGAAATATTTCGATGAAAAAATCGCATTGGTCGAGCCCGTAATCGGAAGAATGGTTCCCAAAACTCCCGACGAAATTTCGGCTAAAGAGATGCTTGCCGTTTGCGTTGAAGCATATTGCGAGCTTCCCACCGATAAAAACGCATTCAAGGGCGAAATTCCCGCAATAAAGAATATGGTACCTTTCGCGCCCTTCGATTTTTATATCCGTCGCAAGCTCTTTATGCACAATATGAGCCATGCGTTAACCTCTTATTTCGGTTATTTAAAGGGATATAAATACATTTGGGAAGCATCAAGCGATGCCGAAATCAAGTTAATTGCACTCAGAGCCTTAATTGAGTCCTCGAAGGCGTTAAACAAGGAATACGGCGTTGATATGCACGAGCTTTTGTCTTTCTCTGAAAATCTCATAGGAAGATTTGAAAATAAGCTCTTGGGCGATACCATTGAGCGAGTAGGAAAAGACACCGAAAGAAAGCTTTCTCAAAACGACCGTTTCGTAGGCGCTGCAAAGCTTTGTCAAAAGCACGGCATCGTTCCCGCAAACATTTGCGCGGGTATTGCCGCGGGATTTTTCTTTAATCCCGAAAATGACGAACAGTCGCTTAACGTTTCAAAAACGGCAAAAGAAGAGGGCATTAAGGCTGCAATAGTAAAATACTGCGGCTTGGAAGAAAATTCCGAAATAACCGCAAGAGTTTGCGAAGTTTACGAAAGACTTCAAAATAAAGAAGATTTGGCAAAAATCATAAGCTCACTTCAGGTCTTTTAAGAAAAGGTGAAAGTTATGAATAACGGAATTATAGTTGCCGGAAACCTTTTGGTAGATAATCTTAAAAAAATAGATATTTACCCCGGTTCTTGCAGCTTAACCACAATAAGAAAAATCGAAATGGCGCTCGGAGGCCTTGTTAACAACTGCATAATCGACCTCGCGCGAATAGATAGCGAGCTTCCTTTAAAGGCGGTTGGCATTGCAGGTAACGACCAAGGCGGTAAGTTTATAGCAAACGAGCTCGGTAAATATAAAAATATCGACCTTACCGGTCTTAAAATGGACGGTGAAACTTCGTTTACCGACGTAATGTACGACAGCGAGAGAAGAACCAGAGCATATTTCCATTTCAGAGGCTCCAATGCAAAGCTCAGCAAAAGCGAGTTTGATTTCGATAAAATAACGGGCGATATTTTGCACGTAGGCTATCTTCTTCTTTTAGATACCTTAGACGAGCCCGATGAAAAATACGGCACCAAGCTCGGCGAAATTCTTTGCGATGCAAAGGCGCACGGCATAAAAACCTCAATCGACATAGTAAGCGAGGAAAGCGACAGATATCAAACCATCGTTGCTCCCGTTTTGAAATACGTTGATTACTGTATAATTAACGAAATTGAGGCAGGCAAGATAGTTGGAATTCCGTCAGCCGATGAAAACGGCGATATAATTAAGGAAAACATTCCTAAAATATGCAAGGCGCTCCGTGAGCTCGGCGTATCTGATTGGATAATAATTCACACCAGAGATGCAAGCTACGGCCTTGATAAAGACGGAACCTTTATAACTATGACGAATATCGACATTCCCCGTTCGCAAATAGCGGGCACAACCGGCGCAGGCGATGCCTTCTGCTCGGGCGCTCTTTACGGAGCATATAAGGGAATGAGCTTAAAGGATGCAATGTATTTTGCAACGGCGGTTGCAACCTGCTCGCTCGTTGCGCCCAGCGCAACCGACGGCGTGCGTTCCGCCGAGGAAACTCTCGAATTCTGTAAAGATTTCCCTCAACCTGAAATTACAATTGAGTAATAAGTAAAAAAACAAGCCGCAATATTGCGGCTTGTTTTTATTTATATACTATTTTATTTTTGCAATGCATTCAATTTCCATAATCGAACCTTTGGGAAGAGCGGAAACCTCAACGCACGACCTTGCGGGGTAAGGCGCTTTAAAACGTTTTTCATATTCCGCATTCACAAGCGGAAAACCTTTGAGGTCGGTTAAGAAAACGGTGGTTTTCAAAACGTCGGAAAGAGAAGCTCCGGCCTCCGATAAAATTGCCTCAATGCTGTTAAAAATTTTTTGAGATGCCTCGGCATAGTCTTTAATGGGAAGTCCGTTTTCATCAAGCGCAATTTGACCAGAAAGCCAAATAACACCGTTTGAGCAAACTGCCTGACTGTAAGGACCAACCGCCTTGGGAGCTTTATCGGTTTTAATTTCTTTCATTTTTAAAATCCTCCGAATAAATTATTTTGTCGGCAAGCGCCAAATCCTCGGGTGAATGAGTAGACATTATAACAAGCTTGTTTTTTGCAAAATTTTCAATAATAGCTCTTATTTTTTCGGCGTTTTCGGCATCTAAATTTGAGGTAGGCTCGTCTAAAAGCAAAACGTCGGGTTCGAAGGCGACGGTGGCGGCAAAGCATACGCGCCTTGCCATTCCGCCGCTTAAATTTTCGGGATAAAGCTTTGCGGCATCCTCTAATCCAACTAACGCAAGATAAGGTAAAACGTTGCTTTTCGAAGAAAGAATTGAAAGGTTTTCCGAAACGGTAAACCACGGCAAAAGGCGGTTATCTTGGAAAAGGAGGGCCGATTTGCCTGAAACCGAAATGCATTTCGAGGGAATAATTCCCGAAATGAGCTTTAAAAGAGTGGTTTTGCCCGAGCCCGAGGGGCCCGAAAGAGCAATAATTCCGCTTTTTGGAAAACTGAAAGAAAAATTTTCAAAAATGGGTGACGAATAGCCAAAGGTAAGGTTTTTAATTTCAACCATGACGAATATCACCCGCCTTTTTTAAAGCTGAGGTAAGAAGTTTTTCGAACAAAAAGCTCAAAATTATAATAACGGTTGTCCATGCAAAAAGCTCGCCCGTTTCGAGATAAATTTTAGCATTGTAAAGCCCCGTGCCGATAGATAAAGCGGGACTGCAAATAACCTCGGCGGCAATGCCCGATTTCCAAGCAAGACCTAAAGAGGTTATTACGGAAGAAGAAAAAGCGGGCAAAACGGAAGGAATATAAATTTTCAAAAGACGCTTTGAAAAGCTTAAATTAAAAACCTTTGCAAGCTCTTTATGCTCGGCTGTTATGCTTTCAATGCCAAGACGAGCGCCTTCCCAAACAATTGGCATAACCATTAAAAGCGCAATAAAAACGGGAATAAAATCGCGCTCTATCCAAACCCAAGCAAGAATAATAAACGAAACAACGGGAGTTGAACGTATTATTTTAAGAAGGGGAGAAAAGACTGCGTTAAATACCGAAGAGAGATTAGATAAAACGGCAAATAAAACGCCGAATAAAACGCCCATAAAAAATCCCAAAGCAATTCGCAAAAAGCTTAACAAAACCGAAAACCAAAAGCTCGGGGTAACGGCAAATCGGCAAAGCTTTTCGAAAACGAAAAAAGGAGATGCAATTAAAAGCTCGGAATTAACGGCGAGATAAACAAGCTCCCAAATGGCGAGCCAAAGCAAAGCCACCAAAGCGGCTTTAAGGTATTTATTTTGCCAAATTCGTGTAATAGAAATCTTCATTGGGGACCTTTCCGCCGACTGTTGCAGGGTTTAACTGATGAAGAAGCTGGAAAAACGGCATAAGCTTGGTTTTCATGTCATTTCCGAAGATGGCGGTGATTTTGCAGTTGGGAATTGCGGTTTTTGCAAGTTGTTCCGATGCTAAAATGCCTTTTTCGGCAACAATCGCAGCGGCAGTTGAATCAGCGTCGTTTGCAAAATTAACCGACTCGGCGTAATCTTCAAGGAAAGCATTTAAAACCTCGGGGTTGTTTTCGCAAAATTCTGCCGAAGCAATTAAAACACCCATGGAAAGAGAAGAGGTGCTAACCTTGTTCCATTCCTCGTCTAAATCAAGGCAAACCGAGAATCCCGCATTCTTGGAAAGCATAACCGAAACGAAAGGCTCGGGAAGCAAGATTATATCGGCATTGCCGTTTACGGCGTTTGTAACAACCTCTGCGTGTTCGGAGAAAAATTCAATTTCACAGTTTGTAATTTCGTTTTCTTGCAAAACGTATTTAAGGGCATATTCGGGAGTTGCGCCCTGACCTGCAAGAGCAATTTTCTTGCTTGCCAAATCGTCAATTGAATCAATGGGCTGATTTGAAAGGACGTATAACGAGCCCAAAACCGTAAGAGCAATAATTTTCACTTTACCTTCGGTTTTTTTGTAAAGGGTTGCGGCAACGTTTGCGGGAACGGCGGCAATATCAACCTTTTTGCCGGCAACCAATCCGACTACGTCGGTGGGAGCGCCGTAAAGCTCTATGTCGCATTCGTAAGAATCGTAAACCGAGTCGAACATTTTTGCAAAGCCAATTCCGGTGGGACCTTTTAAAGCGGCAATTTTAATTGCTGTTTTTTCGGTGGTAACGGGTGTGCAGGATGCAAACAAAGCCACCGATAAGCAAAGAGCAAGCGCTAAACAAATAATTTTTTTCATTTTCATATAAATCAATCCTTTTCCTTCACCGCTTGAGATTTGGCAACCGCGGTTTTAACGGAAACACCTTTAATTCTTCCGAGTTTACCGGTTAAAGCACCGATTTCATCGTTAGTGGCGTCTAAAATAAGCGAGATAACCGAAACGCCTCTTTCAGGGTTAGGAAGCCCCATTCTTCCAATAATTACGGGAGCAAAAGCGTGCAAAATTTCGTTAATTTGCGAAACCGAGTCTTTTTCTTCAACTATAATTCCGCAAACAGCCAACTTTTTTTCCATAATAAACCCTCCAAAGAAATAAAAAAACGCACCTTCACCGCAGAAAGTACGTAAGTAGTTTCCAACCCGTCAGATAACACCTTCGGGACGGTGAAATATAAAATATTCCTCGGTGCTGCGAACAGCTACCTCAGTAATTTAATTATATAATATTATTTACATCTCGTCAACGGTTTTTTCGTAGGCGGGAATAAATTTTTCAATAAAATAGTTAACTTCCTCTAAATTATAAGCAAAAAGACGCTCTTTTATAGATTTTTCAGCGTGCGAAAAATCCAAATTTCCGGCAAGACGCTCTTCAATGCATTTAAGATAAGCCGAAAGAGTATCTGCTGCTTTAACAAGCTTTTTAAGATAATCGTCGCCATCAAAATATAAAATATCGGCGTAGGAATTCGAAATTTCTTCGGGAAGCATTTTTAAAAGTCTTTCCTTTGCAACGGCATCAACACCGTCGAAGGCGTTTTTGATTTCGGGCGAAAAATATTTTATAGGGGTGGGCATATCGCCGGTTATGGTTTCGGTAGCATCGTGATATAACGCTATAACGGCAGCTTTTTCGGCATTCAAATTTTTACCGAAAACGTCGTTTGCAATAACTGCAAGAGCGTGCGCCAAAACGGAGACCTCTAAAGTGTGCTCCGCAAGATTTTCATCACGCGTGTTTCTCATAAGTCCCCAACGGCGAATATATTTAAAACGTGAAATAAAAGCAAAAAAACCGAATTCCATAAAAAACCTCCGAAGAATTATAAAATAATTTTAACATTTTAAAATAAAAGAGTCAAGAAATAAAAATAAAAAAGAGAAAAAGGAAAGAAATACTTGACAATATAGTGAAAAAGATATATAATAAGCTGTCCTTGTCCCGAAAAGAAGGGGCCAAAGTCCAAAAGGAGGTAAATAAAGATGGAAAAAGTTATCCGTTCTTACGAGCTTGTCTACATCATCGATGCATCTCTTAACGAGGAGGCAATTGCCGGCATTGTTAAAAAGTTTTCCGATTTAATCGCAGAAAACGGCACTGTAGAGAAGATTGAAGAGTGGGGCAAAAGAAAACTCGCCTACGAAATCAACAAAAAAACCGAAGGCTACTACGTTTTCGTTTGCTTCAAGAGCGCAACCGATTTCCCCGCGGAGCTTGACCGTGTATTCGGCATCACCGACGGCATCATGCGTTCACTCATCGTAAATCCCGAAGAGTAAAAAAAATGAGAGGTAATCAACATGCTTAATTTTAACAAAGCAATGATTTCCGGTAGAATCACAAGAGACCCCGAGTTAAAAACAACACAAACCGGTTTGTCAGTAGTAACATTCACCGTTGCGGTAAATCGCAGAACAAGAAGCGGTGAGCAAAGCGCGGCAGACTTTATAGACGTTGTTGCGTGGAGAAACACGGCAGAATTCGTTTGCAAATATTTCAAAAAGGGCAGCGCAATTTTTGTTGTAGGTCAAATTCAAGTTAGAAACTGGACCGATAATAACAACGTAAGCCGCAAGACCTTTGAAATAATCGCAGACGAGGTTCATTTTGCTGAATCCAAGCGTGATAACGCGGAAAACGGAGCAAACGAGTTTATAAGTGCGCCTTTCGAGAAGAAAGACGATAGCGCACCCGTTCCCGATTTCCAAGAGCTTATTGAAGACGACGATAAATTGCCCTTCTAAGCTTGAAAACAGTTAAATTTTTGAAAGGAAAATGGAAAGATGGCAGAATATAACAATTCCGCATCGTCAGAGAGACCGGCATTCAAAGCCAAGAAAAAGAAAAAGGTTTGTGCCTTCTGTGCTGACAAAAATGCAGTTATCGATTATAAAGACGTTGCAAAGCTTCGCAGATACGTTTCCGAACGTTCCAAAATTCTTCCCAGAAGAATGACCGGCACCTGCGCTATGCATCAGAGAAAAATCACCATGGCAATAAAGAGAGCAAGATATATCGCTCTTATTCCTTATTCATCCGACTGATTTGAATAGCATTTAAGCCTCGGCGTTTGCCGAGGCTTTTTGTTTTAACAAAATATTGACAAAATCGTCAAAATTTGATAAAATCTCTCTATATATATTAAAAAGAAAGAGGCTTTAAAATGAATTTCTTTGAGCAGATACTTCATTTTTTGGAAGGCACTATGGAAAGGCCCGGAAACTACGGTTGGTTTCATCTTTTGGCTATGGGCATAGTTGCCGCAGTTTGCATTTTTATTTGCATAAAATTCAAAAATGCCGATAAAAAAACAGTAAACCGCATTGTTTTTATTGCATGGCTTATAATGGCGGTGCTTGAAATCTACAAGCAAACCATTTACACCTTTAATTATTCCGACGGAATTGTAACTTGGGATTATCAGTGGTATGCCTTCCCGTTCCAGCTTTGTTCAACTCCGCTTTACGTTTTCCCCTTCGTTTTCTTAATTAAAAACGAAAAAATCCGCGATTATTTCGTGGCGTTTTCCTGCTTCTTCTCACTTTTCGGCGGACTTGCGGTGCTCTTCTACCCGAACGATGTTTTTGTGGAAACAATAGGCATTAACATTCAAACTATGATTCATCACGGTTTACAAGTAATAATCGGTATTTTCTTAATAACCGTAAGCCGCAAAAAGCTTAATATTAAGTTCTATTTAAAGGCTCTGGTTACGTTTGCGGTTGTAAGTGTGATTGCAATAGGCTTAAACGAGCTTGTTCCGCTTATCACAGACGAAACCTTTAATATGTTCTACATAAGCTCGCATTTCCCCAGCACGCTTCCCGTTTTGTCAATACTTTATCCGTTAATGCCTTATCCGGCGTTTCTTGTAATGTATTTAATCGGCTTTGCAGTTATAGGCATTATAATTTATTCGGTATCTTATCTTATTGCAGGTAGGAAATATGCAAAGAAATAAGCTTCTTTCGGTAACAAATTTGGCGTTTATAGCGCTGGAAATGCTTTATTGGTTTTTAATCCTTTTCAAAGCGCCTAACGTTAATCAAATTTGTTTTCTTTCAATAGTAACCGCATTTTGTTATTCGTTAACGGGATTTTCGGTTAAAAAGAAAAGCTTTTTAATTCCTTTGGGACTTTTGTTTACCTGCTCGGCGGATTTTTGTCTCGTAATCTGCAATCCGCCGCAAACACTTTTATCGCTTGTCTTCTTTTCGTTCGTTCAAATTTTTTATGCAATTCAAATAATCAAGGATTTAAGTAAAAGCGGCAAGAAAATATCGGTAAAGGGCATAATATTGGCAAGAGTTTTGGTAAGTGTAATCTTTACCGTTGCCCCCGTTATAGTTTTGGGTTCGAGCGCCGATTTGGTTTCGGTAATAACGCTTTTCTACTTTTCAAACCTCATTATGAATTTAGTTTGCTGCTTCTTTGATGTGAAACGAAATCTTTCGCTTATAATAGGCTTAATTTGCTTTATTTGCTGCGATATTTTGGTAGGTCTCGGATATGCCGACGGCGTTTATTTCACAATTCCCAAAGAAAGCTTAATTTACAGCATACTGCACTCGGGCGTTAACCTTATTTGGCTCTTTTACATACCCTCGCAAACCATTATTTCACTTTTTGCGCAAAAGGTTAAAAAGAGCGTTTAATTAAAAGACCACTCAATTGAGCGGTCTTTTTTTATCTCTTCTTTTTAAGAGTTTTAAAATCGAACTGCGAGAGGAAAATACCTAAAAGCATAAAGCCGCAACCAATTAAAATTTCGGGTGTTATAGGCTCGTTTGGCAAGAAAATTGCCGAAAAAACAGCGCCGAAGACCGATTCGCCCGCAAGAATAAGAGCGGCAATATCGGCTCGCACGTTAACCTGCGCAACGGTTTGCAAAAACGACGTAAGCGCCGTTGCAAAAACAATGCAATAACCAATGGCAAAAAAAGCGGTAAGGTTAGGCTCAAAAACAAAGCCGCCGTTAAACATCATTGCGATAAACACTATTACGCTTCCCACTAAATACATAAAAAACATTAAAACGGAGGGCGATTCCTTTGCACCGAAAAAGCCGGTGAAGGCAATGTGAAAAGCAAAACCCAATGCCGAAACCAAAACAATCATATCACCTGTATTAATAGCGTCGCCAAATCCCTTTGAGAAGTCAACCGAAATAAAGGTAAGCCCCACAAGACAAATTAAAACGCCTAAAAATGCGTTAAGAGGAGGACGCTTTTTTGAAAAAATCCAAACTATAAAGGGGACGAAAATAATGTTAAGCCCCGTAATGAAGGCGGATTTCGCAGTGGTGGTCATAGACATACCAATTGTTTGCGCAACAAAGCCGATTGAAAAGAAAACGCCGAGAAGAGCGCCCTTTGCAAAGGATTTGAAGGTAATTTTTTTAAAATCTTTAATTGCGGGAATGAGAAAAATAAGGCCGGAGAAGAAAAAACGGAGAAAAACGAGAGTAAGCGGCGACATATAGTCGAGTGAAAATCTCATTCCTATAAAACCGCCACCCCATAAAACGGCGGTGGCGAGTAAAAACAGCATAGATACGGTTTTTGAAAGTTTCATTTTAAAAGCTCATTTCAAATTATTTAAGCAAGCTGGCAATTGCATTTTTCAAAATTTCAAGGCCTTCGGTTAAAATTTCATCTTCAACGGTGAGCGGAGGCATAATTTTCAAAACGCAATCTTTTCTTCCCGCAAGTTCGAGAATAAGACCGTGCTTAAAGGCTTCTTTAACAACGTTAATAGCTTGGAACTCGGTGATTTTAGAGCAGTCAATACCCCAAACCAAACCGATACCTCTCATTGAAAGACGCTCGTCCAAGGGAAGAATATTATTTTTAATATAATCTTCAACGAGCTTGCCTTTTCTTTTTGTTTCGTTATCGAAATCAAAAGATTCTCTGAATTCAATGGCGGCAGCGGCGGCAACGAAAGCGGCTTGGAAGCCTCTGAAGGTACCGTTATGCTCTGCGGGAGCGAATATATCAAGCTCGGGCTTAACCAAAACGAGCGACATCGGGAAACCGTAGCCGCCTATTGATTTGGAAAGCACAACCATATCGGGAACAATTTCGGCTCTTTCAAAAGAGAAGAAGCTGCCCGTTCTTCCGCAACCAACCTGAATATCGTCTATAATTAAAATAATGCCATGCTTTGTGCAAAGCTCACGAAGACCTTTAAGCCACTCGCTCGGAGCGGAGTTAATACCGCCCTCTGCCTGAGTTGTTTCGCAAATAATTGCGGCAGGCTTATCAACGCCCGAATGGTCATCGGTAAGAGCGTTTTCGAGGAATTTCAAGGTATCGAATTCAGCGCCTGAGCCAACGGGATAGGGGAAGAAGGTAACGTTATTCAAAGGAAGCGATGCGCCGACTCTCGATTCATAGTTTGCAGTGCAGGCAAGAGCGCCAAGACTCATTCCGTGGAAAGCGCCCGAAAAAGCTATAACGTTAACACGTCCCGTATTTTTTCTTGCAAGCTTTAAAGCGGCTTCAACGCCGTTTGCGCCGGTAGAACCGCAAAACATCATTTTATAATCGAGATTTCTCGGCTTTAAAATTTTGTTTTGAAAAACCTCAATGAATTTTGCTTTTTCAACGGTGCTTATGTCAAGCGCATGAACGACCTTATCGGAATTAAAAAAATCCAAAACCGCCTTTTTAATATAGCGGTTGTTATGACCGTAGTTTAAAGCGCCCGCTCCGCAGAAAAAGTCGATATATCTTTTACCGTCGGCAGAAAAGACCTCTGCATTAACAGCGGTATCGAAGACCTCGGTAAATTTTCTGCAATAAGACCTAACGTTAGATTCATATTGTTCGAATACGTTCATTAAAAAAGCTTCCTTTCGGCGCTAAGGCATAGTAATGTATAATAATATAATTATATAACAATAAATATATTCGTGCAAGGGTTTTTAAAAATTTTTACCGTATATAGCCGTAAATAAACTAAAAAGAGCAAAAAAATAAAGCCCCGCCGTTTTGGCGGGGCTTTAATAACTTACTTAAGTTCTGCGAAATATTTAATGGTTCTAACCATCTGGCTGGTGTAGGAGTTCTCGTTATCATACCAAGAAACAACCTGAACCTGATAAGTTTCGTCGTCGATTTTGGTAACCATGGTCTGAGTTGCATCGAAGAGAGAACCGTAGGTGATACCGATAACGTCGGAAGAAACGATTTCATCGGTGTTGTAACCGAAGGAAGCGGATTTAGCAGCTTCCATAGCAGCGTTGATGCTTTCTTTGGTAACGTCTTTACCCTTAACAACAGCAACGAGGATGGTGGTTGAGCCGGTGGGAACCGGAACACGCTGAGCGGAGCCGATGAGCTTGCCGTTCAATTCGGGAATAACAAGACCGATAGCCTTTGCAGCGCCGGTGGAGTTGGGAACGATGTTCTGAGCGCCTGCTCTTGCGCGACGGAGGTCGCCTTTTCTCTGGGGACCGTCGAGAATCATCTGGTCGCCGGTGTAAGCGTGAACGGTGGTCATAATACCGCTTAATACGGGATATTTATCGTTGAGGGCTTTTGCCATGGGAGCAAGACAGTTGGTGGTGCAAGATGCTGCAGAAATAATCTGGTCGTCAGCAGTGAGGGTGTTTTCGTTAACGCTGAAAACGATGGTTTTCAAATCGTTACCTGCGGGAGCAGAAATAACAACCTTTTTTGCGCCTGCTTCAACGTGAGCCATTGCCTTTGCTTTAGAGGTGTAGAAACCTGTGCATTCAAGAACAACGTCAACGTCTAATTCGCCCCAAGGAAGTTCGTTAGCCTTCGGGATAGCGTAAATGGTGATTTCTTTACCGTCAACGATGATAGCACCGGGAGTTACAACGGTCTTACCGTCTTCTGCGAGAACAGAATCCTTGTAAGAAACGGTGTGTCCTTTAGCGGTGTAGCAACCCTGAGCGGTGTCGTACTTAAGGAGATGTGCAAGCATTTTGGGGCTGGTAAGGTCGTTAATTGCAACAACCTCGTAACCTTCTGCGCCGAACATCTGGCGGAATGCAAGACGTCCGATACGGCCGAAACCGTTAATAGCAACTTTAACAGACATGTGATATACCTCCGAAAAATAATAAATTTTGTTTTTAATACTTATATATGATAACTCAAAATAAGAAAAAAAACAAGAGAATTGAGAAAAAAAGCTAAAAAAAATAGGGAAAATATTCACAAAAAAGAAACTGAGTTTTTGTGCAAAATAACAAAAGAAGAAAAAAAGAGGCAAAAAATGCAATAAATATAAGGAAAAAACAGTTAGAGATTGATTTTAGTTTAAGAAAGTGGTAAAATAAAAGGTAATAAAAAAAGAGGAAGGTAGCAGATGAAGCTTCTCATAATCGACGGCAACAGCATAATAAACAGGGCGTTTTACGGAGTCAAATCACGTCTTACCAATTCAGACGGAGTTCCCACAAACGCGGTTTACGGTTTTTTAAATCTTTTGCTCAAAACGGTGCGTCAGTATTCGCCCGATTATATTGCCTGCGCCTTCGACAGAAGAGAACCCACCTTCCGTCATAAAATGTACGACGGCTATAAGGCAACCCGCAAGGGAATGCCAGAGGAGCTTGCCGTTCAAATGCCTCTTTTAAAGGAATTACTCGCATCTATGAATATAAAATGCTTCGAGCTTGCGGGCTATGAGGCGGACGATATAATCGGAACGGCGTCGAGAATATGCAACGAAAAAGAGATTGAATGCGTTATTTTAACCGGAGATAAAGACGACCTTCAGTTAGCATCGGGCTATACGAAAATCGCCTTAACCGTAACCAAAGAGCACGAAACGGTAACCGAGCTTATGGGTGATAAGGAAATTCTTGAAAAATACGGAATTTGCCCCGAAAATTTCATCGACGTAAAGGCTCTTATGGGCGATAGCTCCGATAACGTGCCGGGTGTTGCGGGCATTGGCGAAAAAAGCGCGTTTGAGCTTATAAAAGAATATAAAACCATTGAAAATCTTTACGAAAACACCGAAAAACTTTCGGGAAGCAGAAAAGATAAAATAATAAACGGCAAGGAGATGGCGTTTTTATCGAAAACGCTCGTAACCATTGACCGTTTTGTGCCGATAGAATTTAATTTTGATGAAATGAATTATACCGAACCCTCGGGGGAAAGGTTTTTAAGCGAGCTTAAATATCTCGGATTTAATTCAATAATCAAAAAGCTCGGCATAACGGCCGAGGCTTCGGTCTCGGCAGTTAAAAAAGATGCGGTAACGGTAATCGATGTAGGCGCCGAAAAAATTTGCGAAATCTTCAAAGAAAGCGAAAACGCTTTAATAATTCTAAAAGACGAAAAATTGCTTTTTTCGAATGAAAAAGAGGTTTTTTCGGTAAAAATCGAGGAGATTTCGTCATTAAAAGGCTTTTTTGAGGGAAAAACCAAAAAAACGGTTTTTGGCTTAAAGCCGATTTTGCGCTTGCTTTTGAAAAATGAAATTGAGGCAAACAACGTTTGCTTTGATGCCGAAACAGCAGCCTATTTATTAAATCCTTCGCAAACCAATTACACTCTTTCAAATGCTATAAGAGAGCTTTTGAAGGAAGATTTTGATTCGGATACCGACGCTTTAACAAGGCTTTTGGCTTTAAAAACGGTAATGGAGGAAAAGCTTGAAAAGCTGGAAATGACCAAGCTTTATTATGAAATAGAGCTTCCGCTAACCTTCGTTTTGGCGTCTATGGAGCATATCGGATTTAAGGCGGACGCCGAGGCTCTTTCGCTTTACGGAGAGGCGCTTTCAGAGGAAGCCGAGCGTATATCCGCTGAAATTTACGAAATTGCAGGCGAGGAATTTAATATAAACTCTCCCAAACAGCTGGGAGTAATCCTTTTTGAAAAGTTAGGATTAAAAAGCGGCAAAAAGACAAAAAGCGGCTATTCAACCGATGCTCAAACGCTTGAAAAGTTAAAATCAAAGCACGAAATAATAGCAAAAATTTTAGATTACAGAAGCGTTACAAAGCTCAAATCCACCTATGCTGAAGGTCTTTTAAAACAAATTGAGGCCGACGGAAGAATTCACTCCACCTTTTTGCAAACGGTAACTCAAACGGGAAGAATTTCCTCAAAGGAGCCGAATTTGCAAAATATTCCCGTTAGAAAAGAAATAGGCAGAGAGCTTCGAAAAATGTTTATTGCCGAAGACGGAATGACTCTCGTTGACGGCGACTATTCTCAAATTGAGCTTAGGGTTTTGGCGGATATTTCAAAGGATGCCGAAATGACCGACGCCTTTTTAAACGACGAGGATATTCACACCAAAACGGCGTCCGAGGTTTTCAAAATTCATCCCGAATTCGTAACGCCGTTAATGAGAACGAGAGCCAAGGCGGTAAATTTCGGCATAGTTTACGGAATGGGCGAATTTTCGCTTTCGGAGGACCTTAAAATTTCAATAGTTGAAGCAAGAAACTATATAAAAAACTACCTTGAAAGCTATATAGGCGTTAAGGAATACGTCGAGAGAGTAGTTAAAGAGGCGAAAGAAAACGGCTACGTTAAAACCGCCTTCGGCAGAATAAGATATATTCCCGAGCTTGCGGCTGCAAACAAAAATATAGTTAATTTCGGCGAAAGAGTTGCAAGAAACACCCCCATTCAGGGCACGGCGGCAGACATAATAAAAATAGCTATGGTAAGAGTTTACAATCGACTTAAAGAAGAAAAACTTAATGCCCGACTTATTCTTCAAATTCACGACGAAATGATTGTTGAATGCGCTTCCGACGAAAAGGAAAAAGTTATAGAAATAATGCGTGAAGAAATGGAAAAAAGCGCAAATCTTACCGTTCCGTTAAAGGCAGATATCAATTCCGGCAAAAGCTGGTTTAATGCAAAATAAACAGAAAAAGGAAAAATGAAAATGATTTTTGACGCAATAATTTTTGATTTCGATTACACACTTGCTGACGGCACCGAGGCAATAGTCGAGTGCTATAATTACGCTTTCAGAACGAAAGGCTTTAAGGAAGCGGAGCGTGAGCCCGTAAGACGCACCGTTGGAATGACGGTTAGAGATTCAATAACCGTTTTAACAGGCTGTAAGGATGCCGAGCTCGTTGAAGAGATGCGCCTTTTATTCAGAGAAAAGGCCGATGAAATTTTATCAAAGGAAACTAAGCTTTACAGCGGCACCAAGCCTCTTTTGGAAATGTTAAGAGAAAAGGGAATCGGCACCGCAATAGTTTCTTCAAAGGAAAAATTCCGCATTGAAGAAACGCTCGGAATGCACGGTGCGCTTGACCTTATGGAGCTTATAATCGGCGTTTCGTCTGCTCCCGAGCCCAAGCCCTCGCCCGTTGGCGTGCAGATGGCGGTTAAAGAGCTTAACGCAAAAAATCCGCTTTACGTCGGCGATAGCTTAATAGATTTCCAAACCGCAAAAAATGCGGGGCTTCCCTTTGCGGCAGTAACCACCGGCACAACCTCAAAGGAGGATTTTTTGAAAGAAAATGCCGATAATTCGGTTGAAATTTACGGAATTTTCGCAAATACCGACGAATTAAGGGAAGCTCTCGAAAAATGATTTTCTACGTAACAGATATAGACGGCACCTTGAAATCCAATAAAGCACCGCTTTCGGAAAATACCAAGCGGCTTATAAAAGAGTGCGAAGAAAAGGGAGTTTTAATATCAACGGCAACTGCAAGAGGCTTTAATTCAGCTCTTTCTGCGCTTGATAAAACCGTTTTAAAGGCTCCCATGATAAGTCTTTCGGGTGCTGAAATTTACTATTCCGATACCGACGAAATAAAAAGATTTCCCATCGATTCAAAAACGGTTTTAACGGTGGGCAAGCAGGCCGAAAAAACGGGAGCCGACGTCTTTTATTATTACGCCGCAAAGAGCGAAAAGGAGCTTTTGATTTGCTCCGACGAGCTTAAAACCGAGGGCGGAAAAAGATTTAAAAAAATGCGCGATTTTCCCGAAAAGCAAAGCTTTGCCTTGTCGAAAACACCTTATTTTGCGCCGAAAAACAGTGCGAAAAATAATGAATACGAGTGTCTTTACATAGTTTGTGTCGGTGATGAGTCCGATATAAAAGCAATTTTCGAAACCGCAGTTTCGGGCAAAAATTTAAATTACGAACGCTTTAACGAGCATAATTCAACCGCCTGCTATCTTGAAATTTGTTCAAAAGAGGGCGGTAAAGGAAACGTTGCAAAGCGCCTTAAAAACGAGCTTTTTTGCGATGAAATAATATCGTTTGGCGATAACTTAAACGACCTTTCAATGAAAAAGGTTTCAGAGCGTTTTTATGCATCGGAGGAATCGTGCGATTTGGTTAAAAACGAGGCAAACGGAGTTTTAATCGGAGATGATGCAGTTATGAAATTCATTGCATTTAACGAGGGCGTTTCAAACGAGGGTGTTTCGGTTAACCAAGCAACCGACTGTGATATTTTTGAAATAGCCAAGCTTGAAAAAGAAAATTTTTCTGAGTTTTACAGCGAAAAAACAATAATTCAAACGTTAAATAACGGATTTTCAAAAATTTTTACTGCAAAAGTGTGCGGAATGCTTTGCGGCTACGTAATTATTGATTTTTTACCCGATTTTGCCGAAATACTTAAAATTTTCGTAAAGCCCGAGTTCAGAGGTAAGGGCTTGGCAAAATTACTTCATAACGAGTGCGTTTTGGTTTGCAAAGAGAATAAAACGAATAAAATTTTGCTTGAAGTGAGAAGTAAAAATCTCGCAAAGGAATTTTATAATCGCTTGGGCTATAAGGTTGACGGTGTTAGAAAAAACTATTACAAAAATCCCGATGACGATGCCGTTTTAATGAGCCTTGATTTAAAGAAAGAGGAAATATAAATGTTAATTTTGGGAATTGAAACCTCGTGCGACGAAACCGCCGCCGCCGTTGTTAAAGACGGCAGAGAGGTTTTATCGAAATCGGTTGTAACGCAAATAGACGTGCATAAGCTTTACGGCGGCGTTGTGCCGGAAATTGCATCTCGTATGCACACCGAGGCCTTAATGCCCGTTTGCGAAAAAGCAATTAAAGATGCAAATCTTTCTTTTAACGATATAGATGCCGTTTCGGTTACCTACGCCCCCGGCTTAATCGGCGCTGTTTTAACGGGTGTCAGCTTTGCAAAGGGACTTTCCTATGCTCTTTCAAAGCCGCTTATTCCCGTTCATCATATAAGAGGACATATTTCGGTTTTATACACCGTTTTCAAAGAATTGGAACCGCCTTTTATGGCAATTTGCGCCTCGGGCGGACATACGAGTATAGTTTACGTTAAAAGCTACACGGAGTTTGAACTTGTTGGCAAAACACGCGACGATGCGGCAGGTGAAAGCTACGATAAGGTTGCAAGAGTTTTGGGGCTTACCTACCCCGGAGGTCCGCAAATAGACGCGCTTTCGGTTAACGGAAACGAAAAGGCCTATAAAATTCCCATAGTTTCATTTGAAGATAACGCTTTTGATTTTTCATTTTCGGGAGTTAAAACCTTCGTTATAAATCTTGCTCATAACGCCGAGCAAAAGGGAATTGAAATTTGCAAAGAAGACCTTGCGGCATCGTTTAACTTCGTCGTTTCAAAAACGCTCGGAGATAAGCTTTTTGCGGCGGCAAAGCATTATAACGTTAAAAAAATTGCGGCGGTCGGCGGCGTTTCGGCAAATAACCGATTGAGAAAATATCTTGAAGAAGGCGCAAAAAAAGAAGGCTTTGAGCTTTATCTTCCCCCCAAAGAGCTTTCGGGAGATAACGGCGTTATGCCTGCGGCGCAGGGATATTTTGAATTTTTAAGCGGCAACGTTGCGGGCCTTGATTTAAACGGCTACGCCACCAAGGAAATTTAAGAGGTGTTTTATGAAAACTGTAGTTGTAACGGGCGCTTCAAGAGGAATAGGAAGCGAAATCGCAAGAGTTTTTTCGGAAAACGGATATAACGTTATAATAAACTATTTTAAAAGCGAAGAAGAAGCCGTAACTCTTGCAAACGAGCTTGATAATGCGGCTTCGGTTAAAGCCGACGTTTCAACCGAAGAGGGCGCGAAATTTCTCATAAGCGAAGCAGTAAGAATTTTCGGCGGAGTTGACGTGCTTGTAAACAATGCGGGCGTTGCTCTTCGCAAAATGCTTTGCGACACCACCTTGGAGGAATGGAGAAATCTTTTTGCCGTTGACGTTGAATCGGTTTTCCTTTGTTCAAAGGCGGCAAGCGAAATTATGGTTAGAAACAAAAGCGGAAGAATAATAAACGTTTCTTCAATGTGGGGAGTTAAGGGCGCATCTGTTGAAGTTTGCTATTCTGCGGCAAAGGCCTCTGTTATAGGCTTTACCAAGGCTCTTGCAAGAGAATTGGGACCTTCCGGAATAACGGTTAACGCAATTGCCCCCGGTGTTATTGAAACCGATATGAACGCATCGCTTACCGAAGAAGATAAACAAATGCTTATAGATGAAACTCCCGTTTGTAAACTCGGCACACCGAGAGACGTTGCAAATGCGGCTTTATATTTGGCATCAAGCGGAGCGGCTTTTGTTACCGCTCAGGTTTTGGGTGTAGACGGCGGAATAATCTAACAAAAAATTTCCAAAGAAGGAGTTTTAATATGAAAAGATTTTTAGCGTTTTTCCTTGTATTAATAATTTGTTTTTCTCTCGCATCGTGCAACAATGAAACAGGCGGAGCAGAAAGCTCCGAGCCTTCGAGTATGCCCGAATCGAGCGTTCCCGAGTCAAGCGTTCCCGAATCGAGTACGCCCGAATCAAGCGTTCCCGAATCGAGTACGCCCGAATCGAGCGTTGCCGAGGCGAGTGTGCCCGAGGAAGAGGAAACTCCGATTGTTTCGGCAAATTTGGCGGCATTTAATGCAAACACAAAAAACGGTTACAGCATTTTAGAACAAGACGGAAAAAGATATTGCGTTGATTCAAAAGGATTTAAAGTCGGGGAAATTCCGAGTGGGGAGATAAACGTTACAAACGTTTATAACGGCGTTTTTATGACCTACGACGGAAGCAAGGTGCGCATAAGAAAAACTAACGGTGAAGAAATTAAAATTCCGGGAAATGCAACCACTTTAAAAATACTTTTTGCAACCGACACCGAGTTTTTTGATGCCGATTCAAACGACGATTATTCCGATTTGGCGTCGAAAAACGACCTTGTAAACGCGCTTTTCAAAGACGGATATATTCTGGCGGTTAAATTGCTTGAAGGCTCAACGGGTTACCGATTCCAAATGGGTGTTATAGGGCTTGACGGAAAGTGGAAGCATAACCTTTCCTTTGATAACCCTCTTTTGCGAGAAATAGGAATTACTGATTACAGGGCTTGGTATAACCTCGGTGAAATTTTTGGTAATCTCGATTATTGCGGCGAAGGCATTTTAAGAGCCTACGGTAATTTTGGCGGAAAAACGGTTAGCGTTTATTACGATATTGAGAAAAACGTTACTTATAAGCTTACCGGTAAGCATTTAATGAACAGAGTGCCGATTTTCAAAGACGGCGTTTATATTGAAGAAGTTGTAACTGCGCACGATATGTCGGTTGGAACCTTTATTTTGTATTCAATGGGAAGCGACGGAAAATTAAGCGGCTTGCCTGCGGGCGCAAAGGTATTTTCGTTTAATAAAAGCAACCTTTCGGGCGCTGCTATTTATTCCTCTTACGATGAAGCATCGGGCAAAAACTATTATATTGTGTGCAATATAAGAGGTAATACCGTTAAGCAGTTTGAAGCCTACGATATTGCCGATATCAATCCCATATACGGCACGAATACTGCTCAAATCCTCATTTATAATGCCGACGGCAGCTACAACTACACAAAAATAGACGCTAACGGCAATTTCCTCTTTAATCCCATTAAGATAAGCGGTAAAACCGATTTTTACATAACCGATGCCGACGGCAATACGGTTAAAAGCTACAACGCTTCGGAATACGACGGCGGCTACGCAAATCTTATAGCGGTAAAGGATGATGGCACCAAAGCAGGTGAATATAAAAACGCCGATATAAGAAACGGAATAATTAAATCGGGAAACGATTATATAGAAATAAACTAACGAAAAAGCACCAACAAAAGGGTGTCTGCCGTAGAGCAATATACTCGAACCGACAGGAAAAGGACAGAGAGTGTTTTACATTCTCTGTCCTCTTTTCTTGACAAGCACTGCATTTGTGAACACAAAAGCTATTTTCAGTTATAAGTTATGAGGTTCGCTTACGCTCGCCGTTATGGGTTTGCTCTGCAAACGTTATGATATGATCGCCTTGCTACTTCAAGCTGCACCGAAGGTGCATCATAACTTGCCGAAGGCAATCATAACTCTAAACTCGCCGGAGGCGATCATAGCTGGCGACCTGCTCTGTGGCAGGCTCGCCAACGTTGGTGCTTTTAATTTATCCGACTACCGAAGAAAGAGCGTTTAAAGCCGACTTTATAGTGTCGATATCGGTAAGCCCATGCATAAAACCGTTTGATTTAACATTGCAAATATCACCGCCTATAATTTTGCCGTTATATACTAATATGTTTGCAACGATAAGACCGCTTTCTGCGTTGGGATGGTTCATTATTTCATAACTGTATTGCTTTACCGTTTTGCCCTTATAGTTTGATAAATCCATACCGAACTTTTTTTGAAGATTATTATATTCGGTGTAAACCGCATCAAACTCGTTTGGAATAACAACATCCTTTATTTCAATGGGATTTGCAATGATTTCCCAGCCGTTTGCAGTAAGAAAATTTACTCTGTCCTCGTTGGTAATACCAACGGAAGCCTTTTTTGTTTCACTGTTTCTGCTTACGGAATCGGCTATTGCCGTTGAGGTTATTAAAATTGCAACCGCGCAAAAAAGTGCAAGGCTTATTTTTGCTTTTGTCATTTTAAAAGAGAAAACAACCATAATCTCACCCTTCGTTTTGTTCTACTCAAATATATTTTTAACTTTTCCGAAATATGCACACCCGTTTTGGATTTTTTGCATAAAATAGATTGAGGCTTAAAAACCTTAAAGTACAATAAACGGGAGGATAAAAATATGGATAACAGATACGGTAACGGAAGAGATTCCGTTTGTATCAATACAAGCCGCATTTACGACTGCTGCAAAGATAAGGACTGCTTTGAGGATTTAAGAGTTTATCTCACCAGAGTAGGACAGTCGGTATTAGAAAGAGCAATAAACGTTAAGCCCAAAAAAGCAGAGGTTATATGGTCTTACATTGACGTTGAAGAGGTGGCTTTTAACGACGGCTTTTATACCGTTGACCTTAAATTCTTTTTTAGAGTAACGTTCGATGTCTTTACCGGTGTGGGACGTCCCACCGAGGTAGAAGGCCTTTGCACTGCAGATAAAAAGGTTATTCTCTACGGCTCCGAGGGCAATGCGAGAATTTTCTCCTCTGCCGCAACTCCTAACGATTACGACTTCCAGTATCCCGAAAAATCCAATATGCCCAAGGCTGTTGTCGAGTGCGTTGACCCCATTGCTCTTGCAGTAAAGGTTACAGACCCCTGCGACAGCTGTTGCTGCTGCGAATGCGACGTAAACACCTTGCCCACCTTCGTATGCAATAACTTTGAGGACGAGCTTGTTGATACCTGTGATAAAAACAAGCTTCTCGTAACGTTGGGACTTTTCTCCATTGTAAGACTTGAAAGAGAAGTTCAGCTCCTTATTCCCGCTATTGATTTCTGCATTCCCGCAAAGGAATGTCCCGATAGCGGCTCTGAGCCCTGCGAACTTTTCAGAAGAATTAAATTTCCCACCGAGGAATTTTTCCCGCCCATTAAAAACAGCGCTATTTTCACAAATGAGCGCGGCTCCTGCTGCTCGGGGAAAAGATAATTTTAAAGAGTCTTTGTAATTCAAATGCCGTTTGCACTTGCAAACGGCATTTTTTTGTGCTACAATGTTATTTGTAGATATATTATCTATATATGAAAGGTTTTAGATTTATGAATATTGTTATCGTAGGTGACGGCAAGGTTGGCTCAAGTCTTGCCGAGCAGTTATCGAAAGAAAACCATAATATTACGGTTATAGACAGTAAAAGAGAGGCCATTCAGGAAGCTCTTGAAACTCTTGACGTTATGACCGTTAACGGAAACGGCGCAAGCTTGGAGGTTCAGCGCGCGGCAAACGTAGACGAAAGCGATTTGCTTATTGCCGCAACCTCTCTTGACGAAATAAATCTTCTTTGTTGCATTCTTGCAAAAAAGCTTGGCTGTAAGCATACCATTGCCAGAGTAAGAAACAGCGATTACACCGGTCAGCTTCAATTTTTGAAGGAAGAACTCGGTCTTTCAATGACGGTTAGCCCCGAGCTTGCGGCGGCAAGAGAAATTTTCCGTCTTCTTCAATTCCCCTCATTCCTTAAAAGAGATACCTTTGCAAAAGGAAGAGTCGAGGTTGTTGAATTGAAAATTGCGCCCGACAGTAAGCTTGCAAACGTTAAACTCCGCGATTTGCATAACGTTGTAAGGCTTGCGGTTTTGGTTTGCGTTATCGACAGAGGCGGCGAGGTAATAATCCCCAAAGGTAACGACGTAATTTTACCCGGCGATAAAATAACCGTTACGGCGCCTCACAGTGAGCTTGCAAAGTTTGTTAAAACGCTTTCGCTTTCTTCCGCAAAAATGAAAAACGTTATGATTGTCGGCGGAAGCCACATTGCGTTATATCTTGCCGAAGACTTAATTAAGAGCGGCGCCAAGGTTAAAATCATTGAGCGAGATATAAAGAAATGCAAAGAGCTTTCGGAGGCACTTCCCAAGGCGGTTGTTATAAATGCCGACGGTTCTAAGCAGAAGGTGCTTTTCGAGGAAGGTATTAAAAATACCGACGCTTTTATTGCTCTTACCAATATCGACGAAGAAAATCTTATAATGTCGATTTTTGCCGATAGCGTTGGCGTTAAAAAGACAATTACCAAAATAAACAACACCGAATACAGCGCTTTGTTTAACGATAAAGGAATAGGAAGCGTTGTCGTTCCCAAGCAGCTGACAACTAATAATATAATAAGATACGTTCGCGCTATGTCGAATTCTGCGGGCAGAACAATGAGAGCTCTTCACAGAATAGTTGACGAAAAGGCGGAGGCAATTGAATTCGATGCCGTTAAAGACGCATTTTATCTTAACGTACCGCTTTCAAAGCTCAAAGTTAAAAAAGATATAATCGTTGCCTGCATAGGCCGTTTGGGTAAGGTAATGATTCCCAACGGTGAAAGCACAATTATAGAAAAGGATACCGTTGTTATTATAACTCCCACAGACCATATGATAAACGACCTCAGCGAGATTTTTGATAAGGAATAACAAAATGAATTTTAGGCTTATTTGTAATAACATAGGGCGAATACTTCGGCTTGAAGGTCTTTTAATGGTTCCCGCCATTATATGCGCCATTTGCTTTAATGAAGATAAAGCAGCCATATCGTTTGCGATTTCGGCTGTGGCCTCTATTTGCATTGGTTTTCTTTTAACCTTTATAAAGCCAAAGGAAGAGAGCTTTTACGCTCGAGAGGGCTTTATAACCGTTGCGCTTACTTGGATTGTGCTTTCGCTTTTCGGAGCGCTTCCTTTTGTGCTGTCCGGCGCAATTCCCAATTTTATAGACGCTTTTTTTGAAACCGTTTCGGGTTTTACCACAACGGGTATGAGCGTTTTAAAAGACGTTGAGGTGCTTCCCAAGAGCATTCTTTATTGGCGAAGCTTTACCCATTGGCTCGGCGGAATGGGCGTCTTGGCGTTTATGATAGCTTTTTCGCCCATGAAAAAATCGCAAAATGTCGGCTCGTTTAAAATGATTAAAGCGGAAAGCCCCGGTCCTGTTGTGGGAAGGCTCGTTCCCAAAATACAGGATACCGCAAGAATTCTTTACGCAATCTACGTTTTATTAACCGTTTTGGAATTTATTTTGCTTCTTTGCGGCGGAATGCCGCTTTTCGATAGCATAGTTAACTCCTTTGCAACAGCGGGCACGGGCGGATTTGCCGTTTTAAACGCAAGTATGGCGGGTTACTCAAGCACTTATTTGCAAACGGTAATCGCAATATTTATGATTATTTTCGGAATAAACTTTAACGTGTTTTATTTGCTTATTCTCCGAGATTTCAAGAGCGTTTTCAAAAACAGCGAGCTAAAACTTTACATAGGCACGGTTATAGTTGCAACCGCAGTTATAACGGTTAACACTCTTTCGGTTTTTCCCACTGCTTTCGAGGCGCTTCATCACAGCTTTTTCCAAGTTGCGTCAATTATCACCACAACGGGCTTTACAACAGTTGACTTTAACAGCTGGCCCATGCTTTCTAAAATGGTGCTCTTCTCACTTATGTTCGTTGGCGCATCGGCAGGGTCAACCGGTGGCGGATTTAAGATTTCAAGAGTACTTATTTTAGGAAAATCGCTTAAAATTTCACTTCAAAAGCTGATACATCCCAAAAGCGTTAAGTCGGTTTCAATTGATGGAAAAACCGTTGATGACGGAGTTGTTAAAGAGGTTTACGGCTATTTCACCGCATATATTGCAATTATAGTGGTTTCGGTATTGGTTTTTTCCTTTGAAAACTTCTCGTTTGAAACAACCTTTACCTCGGTCATCTCGTGCCTTAATAACGTTGGACCTATTTTCGGTAACGTTGGCGGTGTTTTGGATTTCGACCTTATTTCACCGATAGGAAAAATCATTCTTTGTTTAGATATGCTCATTGGACGTTTGGAAATTTTCCCCGTTTTGCTTTTATTCTATCCTTCAACGTGGAAAAGAAGCGCTTAAAAGCTTTACAAAATTTGAAGAATGTTATATAATGATGTTCACTTTAATATTGCCTTTGATTTCAAGGGCAATATTAATATGTGAAGATATACGTGCGAAGGTGGCGGAATTGGCATACGCGCTAGATTCAGGCACTAACGCGCGAGAGGTTCTTTCAGACCTCTGCTGTTTTCTCCGAAGAGCCGCATAAAATCAAGGGGTTTCACGATTTTTGACCTTGATTCCTGTTTGTTCAAAAATCTCAAAAAACACTTATTTCTAACGGATTTCTAACAAACCGTTTAGGTTCTAAGATTTTCGAAAGAATTTAAGTCATATATGCGGGTATGGCGGAATTGGCAGACGCGTTAGATTCAGGTTCTAATGGTCGCAAGGCTGTGCAGGTTCAAGTCCTGTTACCCGCACCATCATCTCTCAAACCCAGTATTTATGCGGGTTTGATAGATTTTCTTTGTCTAAAAACACCTTGAAATTAAAGTGATTTTAATGTCAAAAATGAGGCTATTTCTACCAAAAATCCGTTAGAAATCTGTTAGAAATAATTTATGTATGGGACGGGATTTACCCGTCCTTTGTCTTTTCTTCAAGGCTCAAGTTTTCTGCAATCTTATTAGCAGACTTGACCTTGGCTCCATACTCTAAATGGCTATAAATATTTGCCGTTGTACTAAAATCCGAATGGCCTAACCAGTCTTGGATTTCTTTTAAAGATACACCGTTGGCAAGTAATAACGAAGCGCAAGAATGTCGCAAATCGTGATACCGAATATGCTTTAAGTTATTTCTTTTGAGCACAGTCTGTAAATGCTGCGACAAATAATCCGGTCTTAAAAGATTCCCCATATCGTCCACGCACACATAATCAAGGAATTCCTTATTGTATGCGTTACGACATTTACTTCTGTTGCTCTCTTGTTGCTTTTTCGTTTTCAGCAACAGTTTTTCAACGTCAGGTATCAGGGGCAGAGTTCTAAGACTCGTCTTATTCTTCGTGGTATCTTTGCGAACAATTACATCCTTGCCGTCAACAGATATTCGGCACACAGTATGCTTAATGCACAAGGTTTTCTGCTCAAAATCAATTGCACTCCACTTTAGTCCTAAAGCCTCACTTCTTCGAAGCCCATAGAACGCTGAAAGTATAACGGGAACTTCAAGCAAATCGCCCTTTACTGCTTCAAAGAGTTCTTGAAGTTCATCACGGTTATAATGCTCGGCAATGAACTTTTGTCGTTTAGGTGTTTCGATTTTTACTGCGGGGTTTACCAATATGTAATCCATCTTAACCGCATAATCGAGTGCCTTGCGAATGACTGCATGATGCTTTGCCACCGAGTTCCATTTCGTGCCCTTCGACAGCATTGTATTATAGTACTCTTGAATATCCACTGTCCTTATCTTTTGCAGTGTAATATTCTTCTCATCAAAATAAGGGTTGATTCTCTTTTCGATGAAATACTGATAGCTGCCGTAGGTGGTAATCAAAACGGTGGGTTTAATCATTGCAAGCCAGTTTGACATAAACTGCGAGAACGGCATATCGGGTATTTGAGTTTCTTGACGTTCAAGTGTCATCTCCAACGCGACAATGCGTTCTTTCAAAAGCTCCTGAGCCTTACGCTTGTTACCCTTGGCTGTAAGCCCTGTGCTTTGCCACTTTTGCTTTCGCTTACCGTCTTTATCGGTGTAGCTGATAACGGTATGCAAATAGCCACCTTTTTCCTGTACGGATCCTTTTACCATTTTTCTTTCCTTTCACACACTTTAACAATTCGAACTATCTCCTTCATAAAGCCGCATTAAATAGATTTACGGCCATTTTAAAGTATGT
>JAZNEJ010000018.1:0-85837 GCA_045588575.1 Eubacteriales bacterium
ATTTTGTCAATACTTTTTTAAGATATAATTCTAAAAAAAACTAAAAAGGACAAAAAATATGAAGATTAGAAAGAAAGAATATGGCGATGCAAATATCGTTGGAAAAAACATTGAGTATTTAAGAAAAAAACAAGGAATAAAACAAAAGGATTTTATTGCAAAAATGCAAGTAATGGGTTGCGATATTAACGCTACAAGCTATTCGAAGCTTGAGGGACAGGTGAGAAGCGCAACAGATAAAGAAATTTATACTATAGCAAAAATTCTTAATATAAAAATGGAACAACTTTTTGAAGAATCGGTTTAAAAATAAGCAAAATTTAACGAGAAAAAAATTTTCGCGGAAGCAAAGCTTCCTTGGGTGAATTTCGCAACAGTTCACCGAACTGTTGCTCTGTCGCACCTTGCTTTGCAAGCTGCTCCAATTCACAGTTCGAATCCCCACATTACACCGCTAAACTAAACAAAAAGCCACACCAAAAAGGTGTGGCTTTTTGTTTGGCAGCGGGAGAAGGATTCGAACCCTCACAAACAGAGTCAGAGTCTGTCGTGCTACCCTTACACAATCCCGCTATACAAATAAGCAGCATTGCTGCTTATTTTAAAAATTATGCTCTTTCGATTTTGCCTGAACGGAGGCATCTGGTGCAAGCGTAAACGTGAGTGGGCTCACCGTTTATGATAGCCTTAACTCTTCTTACGTTGGGTTTCCAGGTTCTGTTGGCACGTCTGTGTGAGTGAGACACTTTAATGCCGTAAACAAGACTTTTTTCACAAAATTCGCACTTTGCCATTATATTTCTTCCCTTTCGGTTATTGTTCACGATTTAACGCTGTAATATTGTATCACAGACTGAAGAAAAAAGCAAGCATTTTTTTACTTTTTTAATCATTATTTTTTTTGTTTTCGTCAATATTTGCATTATCAAGATTTTTTGTGCTCTCAATAATCCTGTTTTTAAGTTTTTGACCGAAATGATATTTGGAATTTTCGTTTTTATTATATCTTTTTGCGTTTGCGGTAAGATATTCCGATGTGTCGGTGGGAAGTCCGTTTTTCTCAAGACGTGCATTTATAACGGTCTTGAAAATTGCATAGAAAACCGCAAAGAAGGGAATTCCCAAAATCATTCCGGGAATGCCGAAAATTCCGCCGAATACCAAAATGGCGAAAACCGTCCAGAAGGAGGAAAGACCAACCGAGTCGCCAACGATAAAAGGGCCGATAATATTTCCCTCAACCTGCTGAAGCGCAATAATAAAGATGACAAACCAAAACGCTTCCATGGGGTCGTGTATAAATATAATTATAGCCGAGGGTATAGTTCCTATAAAGGGGCCAAAGAAAGGAATAATATTAGTAATTCCTATAATAACGCTTATAAGAATGGGGAAGGGCCAGCCGAAAATCGTCATAAATATAAAGCAGATAAGACCGACAACGAGGGAATCCAAAAGCTTACCGGATATATATTTAGTCATCGAGTTTGCCGAATAGCTGAACCAATAAATCAAGCTCGTTGTTGTTTTGGGTTTGAAAAGCGCATAAATAAGCTTTTTAAATCTTGCTTTAAAACGGTCTTTATCAAGGAGAATATAGGTTGAAATGAATATACCCATAATAAAATTGATAACGCCGCTCGCAAGCCCTTTGCCAAACTCAAAGAGAGATTGAAGATTTTTAATGTTTGTAAGTGTGTCGGTGAGGAATTTGTTAACCGCTTCTTGAATTTGAGGAAGGAATTCAAGAATGAATTGTGTAAATTCGTTTTCACGGTCTAAAACGGAATTAACCCATTCGGTAACGGTTTGAGCGTAACTGCCTAAATTTTCAACGAGAGTGCCTATGGATGCTGCAACCTCGGGTATTATTATTGCAAGAGTTAAAATTGAAATGAAAATTGCAAGAATATAGGTGATTATTAACGAAAGAATTCTCCAAAGCCTGTTTTTCGGCTTTTTTGTTTTAATTCTGCCAAAAACCCTATGCTCTAAAATGTTCATAACCGGATTGAAAATAAAAGCAATTGAAAAACCGATTATAAAAGGTGAGAGAATATCGAGAATTTTCAAACATATATTCCAAAGCTCTGCAAAATTAAAAACCGCAAGTGCAATGAAAAGACAAATGCAAACAGAGGCAATTCCGTAAACGTAATACGGTATAATATTTTTATTCGGTAATTTCACTTTTCACACCTCTTCACTTTCTGTAATATGAATAATAAGCAACAATAGTATTACCGTCATCTAACTCAAAGGCGGCGCCGTTTAGACTCATAAGCTCCCAAACGCGTGCCTCAGAAAGCTTTTTTCTATAAAGGTCTTTACCTTCACAGTGGACGATGACCTCGTTATTTATTATACTTATATAACCGTTTCTGCCAACAACGGTTTCGGAGTAGTCGGCAGGATTACGCAATACGGCATATTCAATATGTCTGCCGTGAATGGCTTTTGCCGTATTTTTAGAAATATTGCTGTCTTGCTTTTTCTTTGAAAAAAACATATAAATCTCCGTTATCCTGACGGGAATGTTTTAATTATTTAAAGTATTCAACGCCGGCCTCAAAAATATGCATATCATATTCGCCGGGAACGTTTTTGAATATATTTTCGCCGCTTCTTTCAACGTGGCCCATCTTACCGAAAACTCTTCCGTCGGGGCTTATAATACCTTCAATAGCCATAAGAGAGGCATTGGGATTATAAGGAGCTTTAAGAGTGGGATTTCCGTTAATGTCAACATACTGCGTAGCAACCTGACCGTTATCGGAAAGCTGAATAAGAGATTTGGTATCGGCAATAAATCTGCCTTCGCCGTGAGAAATTGCAACGTTGTAAATATCGCCTACCTTAACCTTGGAAAGCCAGGGAGAAGAGTTGGAAGCAACTCTGGTGCGAACAATCATCGACTGGTGTCTGCCAATGGTGTTAAAGGTAAGAGTGGGTGATTCTTCGGTCATATCCTTAATTTCGCCATAGGGGAGAAGTCCGAGCTTAATAAGAGCTTGGAAACCGTTACAAATACCCAAAATAAGACCGTTTCTGTTATTTAAGAATTCGTGTATATCGTCTTTAAGCTGTTCATTTCTGAAGAATGATGCAATGAACTTGCCGGAGCCTTCGGGCTCGTCGCCGCCGGAGAAGCCGCCGGGGAACATAATAATTTGAGAAGAGCGAATGGCTTCCGACATTTTCTTAATGGAATCCTTAAGTAAATCTTCGGTTATATTTCCAACCAAAACGGTTTCGCACTCGGCGCCTGCCATAGTAAATCTCTTAGCGGAGTCAAATTCGCAGTTTGTGCCGGGGAATACGGGAATTACAACTTTGGGCTTGTTGTTAAGAGCAATGTGTGCAAAATCGGGTGCTTTGTAGCAAGAAATCGTGGGCACGGTTTCATCTGAGGAGCCTTTCATTGTGGGGAAAACGCTTTCCAAGGGAGATGCCCAAGCTTCAATAGCCTCGTCAACGGAAATAGAGCCGTTTTTAGAAACGATTTCAGCTTTTTCAGAAGTTAAACCAATTAAAACACCGTTGAAATCTGCATCGGTTTCAATAATGAAGCTTCCGAACATATCGGCATCACAAACAGAAATATCAAAGTTATCGTCGAAGATAAAGCCGATTTTATTACCGAAGCACATTTTGGGAAGTGCGGCGGCAATGCCCTTGTAGCCGAGAGCAAAGGATGAGAATACGGTAGATTCTTTAGCGGCATTTTCAAGGGTTTTGCAAATCTTTTTAAAGCTTTCGGGGTTAACGGTGCCGTCTGCATTCTTTTCGGGAGTAATAAGGTAAACCTTGCTGTTTGCTTTTTTGAATTCGTTTGAAATAATATTATTTGAATTCATTACGGAAACCGCAAATGAAACCAAGGTAGGCGGAACGTCTATGCTTTCAAAGGTACCCGACATAGAGTCCTTACCGCCGATAGCCGCAAGACCTAAATCAAGCTGTGCCTGAAGTGCACCGAGAAGAGCCGAGAAGGGAAGTCCCCAACGAGCCGCGTCGTTTTTGGTGCGGGGGAAATATTCCTGAAGAGTAAGCCACATTTCAGATAAAGGAGCGCCTGCCGCGGCAAGACGTGCAACCGATTCCAAAATAGCGTAATAAGCGCCTAAATAGGGGTTTTTAGAAGAAAGAATGGGGTTAAATCCGTAAGCCATTAAGCTTGCAGTGGTAGTTTTCTTGTTTAAAACGGGAATATGAGCAGCCATAAGCTGAGCGGGTGTTAACTGATATTTTCCACCGAAGGGCATTAAAACGGTAGCGCCGCCGATAGTAGAGTCAAATCTCTCGGAAAGACCTTTTTTCGAGCAAACGTTTAAGTCGGAAAGAACCGCTTTCCAAGATGCAGCATCACCCTTGAATTCCTTGGAATCAAAGCTGTATTCATATTCGGGAACAGAAACGTCGGTAACCTTAACGGCGCCGTTTGAATTAAGGAAATCACGGGAAATGTTAACGATGGTTTTTCCGTTCCAGCTCATTTCCAAGCGGTTTTTATCGGTAACGGTAGCAACAACGGTAGCCTCAAGGTTTTCGGCATAGGCAAGGTTTATAAATTTCTCAACGTTTTCCTTTTCAACAACAACGGCCATTCTTTCCTGCGATTCGGAAATGGCAAGCTCGGTGCCGTCAAGACCTTCATATTTCTTGGGAACAGCGTCGAGATTTATTGTAAGACCGTCAGCAAGCTCGCCGATAGCAACGGAAACACCGCCTGCACCGAAGTCGTTACAACGCTTAATAAGACGAGTAACCTCGGAGTTTCTGAAAAGACGCTGAATTTTTCTTTCTGTGGGGGGATTACCCTTTTGAACCTCAGCACCGCAAGTGGTTATAGAGTCAAGAGTGTGCGATTTAGAAGAGCCGGTAGCGCCGCCGCATCCGTCTCTGCCGGTTCTGCCGCCGAGAATAATAACAACGTCGCCGGGAGCGGGAACTTCTCTAACAACGTTTTCCTGAGGAGCCGCACCCATAACAGCACCGATTTCCATTCTCTTTGCGGTGTAACCGTCATGATAAATTTCATCAACCAAGCCGGTAGCAAGACCAATTTGGTTGCCGTAAGAGCTGTAACCCGCAGCAGCGGTATTAACGAGCTTTTTCTGAGGAAGCTTACCCTTCATTGTTTCGCTAACGCTTTTTCTCGGGTCGGAAGCTCCGGTAACACGCATTGCCTGATAAACGTAGGCTCTGCCTGAAAGCGGGTCTCTTATTGCGCCGCCAAGACAGGTTGCAGCGCCGCCGAAAGGCTCGATTTCGGTGGGATGGTTGTGAGTTTCGTTTTTAAACATAAGGAGCCAATCTTCCGAAACACCGTCTGCATCAACCTTAATTTTAACGGAGCAGGCGTTTATTTCTTCGGATTCGTCAATAGCGGGCAAAAGTCCCTTCTTTTTAAGAGCCTTAGCGCCTATTGTTGCAATGTCCATAAGACAAACGGGCTTTTTGGAAATTCTTTCGCCGTAAATTTCGTTACGGAGGTCAAGATACATTTCGTAAGAGCCGTTGATTTTCTTATCGGAAATTTTAACGTCTTTTATATTTGTAAGGAAGGTAGTATGACGGCAGTGGTCAGACCAGTAAGTGTCTATCATACGGATTTCGGTAATGGTGGGGTCGCGCTTTTCGGTATCTCTGAAATAAGCCTGACAAAAATCAAGGTCATCAAGGTCCATAGCAAGACCTTTTTCCTTTAAGAAAGCGGCTTTTTCATCGGCGTTAAAGGCTATAAAGCCGTTAATGGTTTCAACCTCGGTGGGAATATCGTAAACCTCTTTCAAGGTTTCGAATTCGGCAAGAGATGCTTCTCTTGCTTCAACGGGGTTGATAAGATAGTTTTTGATTTTTACCTTTTCGTCATCGGTAAGGTTGCCGTAAAGCATATAAATCTTTGCGGTTTTAACCTTTGAAACCGAGCCGGGCTCTAAAAGAGCAATACACTGCTCGCAAGAGTCGGCACGCTGGTCAAACTGGCCGGGTAAAAACTCAATTGCAAAAAGTAAATCGCAATTTTCATCAAGCTCAAAGGTAACGTCGTCAACCGGAGGCTCCGAGAAAATAACGGGCAAAGCTCTTTCAAAAAGCTCTTTGGAAATTCCCTCAACGTCGTAACGGTTTAAAAGTCTTACCTTGTTAAGACCTTTGATTTGCAAATTTTCTTTCAAATCGCTTAAAATCGCGTTTGCTTCAACTGCAAAATCCTGCTTTTTTTCTGAATAGACTCTGAAGACACTCACTTTTTATCGTTCCTTTCGATATTATGAAACATTTTATTTAATAGCATTTTTAAAATATTGGAAAAGATAGCATTTTATCATACCGTTATAAAGCTTACGGTTCTTATCTGCTTTTTTTCCAAACTGACTTTCAAAATCCTCGTGAGAAGTCAGAACGTAGGCACGTGTGCCCTTAAACTTATTATAAACCTTACCGAAAGCCTTATAAAGCTTAATTGCTTCCTCAAGCTCCATAAGACGCTCTCCGTAAGGAGGATTTGCCAAAATAACTCCGCCGTCAAATTTCGGGGTAATATCTCTGACGTCGCAAACAGAAAAATCAATATATTTTGAAACTCCCGCTCGCTTTGCGTTAACTGCGGCAATAGAAACCGCCTCTGAATCAATGTCGGAGCAAAAAATCTTACAATCGGAAGGCCTTATTTTTGAAATTGCGCGTTCGCGCTCGGCGGTCCAAACCGATTTATCGATTTCCGCCCAATTTTCAGCTGAAAAGCTTCTTTTTAAGTTTGGAGCGGTGTAGCTCGCGTAAAGAGCGGCTTCAATTCCGAGTGTTCCCGAACCGCAAAATGGGTCGAGCATCATTTCACCGTTTTTATAGCGGCTTAACGAAACTATTGCCGCCGCAAGCGTTTCACGTAACGGAGCGGCTTTGGAAGCGGCTCGGTATCCTCTTTTATGAAGACCTTCACCGGATGTGTCAAGCATAACGGTTACGAGGTTTTTGTGAATTGAAAACTGAATTTGTTTTTTAGCGCCGGTTTCTTCAAACCAATCGGTTTTGTAAATTTTTTTAAGCCTTTCAACCGTTGCTTTCTTTATAATAGCCTGACAGTCGGGCACGGAAAAGAGAGCAGAGTCGAGAGAATAGCCTTTAACGGGGAAAGCATCGAGCTTTCCAATATAATTTTCCCAAGGAAGCGCCTTAACTCCCTCAAAAAGCTCGTCAAAGGTGGTTGCGGTAAATTCACCCACAACAAGCAACACTCTTTCGCCGGAGCGCATTGCAATATTGGCGCGTGCCATCATATTAAAGTCGCCCTCAAAGGTAACCTTGCCGTCGAAGGCTTTTACATTTTCCGCCTCTAAAAAGCCAAGCTCTCTTGAAACAATGCCTTCAAGACCGAAAAGAGTAGGCACAATATAAGTGTGTTTCATTTTTAGTCCTTTCATCAGTTGAAAATAGTTGCGGAAGCTTGAGAAAAAAGCTTTTCAACTGATTTCCTGAGATGTTCTTTTTCTGTTGTATTTAACTTATAAATTCCCGCAAAAAGCTTATTTGCGGCATTCTCGGCTTTTTCTAAAAGAGAAACGTCAATAAGTAAATCGGCAATTTTCAGTTCAGGCAAGCCGTGTTGACGCTTACCGAAGAAATCGCCCGGACCTCTTTCTCTGAAATCAAATTCCATAAGCTTAAAGCCGTTATCGTTATCTCTCACCGTTTCAAGCCTTGAAAGTGTTTTTTCGTTTTTCGAATCGGTAATAAGCACACAGTAGGATTTCAAATTTCCTCTTCCGACTCTGCCTCTTAACTGATGAAGCTGCGATAAACCGAAATGTTCGGCATTTTCAATATAGATAAGAGTTGCATCGGGAGAGTCAATTCCAACCTCAATTACGGTTGTTGCAACAATGGCGTCGGCTTCGTTATTATGGAATTTTTGCATAACTGCTTCTTTTTCCTTCGGCTTCATTTTACCGTGAAGCAAAAGCAAGCGAAAATCCTTTAAATAACCTTTTTTAAGGTCATCAAAAAGAGCGGTTGCCGAGGTAATATCATCATCTTCCTGATTAACCGCAGGACAGACGATATACATTTTATGCCCGAGAGACAACTCTTTAACGGCAAAATCGTAAGCGTCTTTTCTGCGATTGGAAGAAATGAGCATGGTTGTAATTTTTTTGCGGCCTTTCGGTAATTCATCGATAATTGAAATATCAAGACCGCCGTAAATCATAAGACCAACGGTGCGTGGAATAGGGGTTGCCGACATAACCAACAGATGCGGCGCAGTGCCTTTATCGGAAAGAGCTGCACGTTGCATAACACCGAAACGGTGCTGCTCGTCGGCAATAACGAGCGCAAGATTGCTAAATAAAACGTCTTGCGAAATAAGAGCGTGAGTTCCAATGCAAAGAGAAATTTCTCCGTTTTGAAGCTTTTCGGTTATAATTTTACGCTCTTTTTTGGGAGTTGCGCCTGTTAAAAGGGCAACCTTTATGCCAAGCGGCTCTAAAAAAGCCGAAAGACTTTTATAATGCTGTAATGCCAAAATTTCGGTTGGCACCATTAAAGCGGTTTGACCGTTTGCTCTTGCAATCGAATAACAAACTGCGGCGGCAACCACTGTTTTTCCGGAGCCAACGTCGCCCTGAATAATGCGTTGCATACGCTTGCCCGAGGAAATGTCGTTAAAACATTCGTTTATAACACGCTTTTGAGCGGAAGTAAGCTCAAAGGGAAGCTTTGCAATAAAGGAGTCGGGAGCAAAGCCTGTTTTTAAAGGTAAAAGCTTTTTATCTTGCGCTTCAAGCTGTGCTTTAAGCCTTAAAATACCTGCGCGAAGAATGAAAAGCTCTTCAAAAATAAGTCTTTCACGGGCAAAGTTTATATCAAACTGATTTTTCGGAAAATGAATTTTGTTAACCGCATCGTAAAAGGAAACTAATGAATAATCCGAAATAAGCGGTAATGGAAGCGTTTCATAGGCTTTTGGGAGTAAAGAAAGCGCATTTTTAACGAGAGAACGCATTTTATTTTGAGAAATGCCTTCTGTAAGACGGTAAACGGGAAGAAGAGAAGTCTTTAAAGATTGATTTTCCGCCTTTTCAATAATGGGAGAGGTCATTTCGAGTTTGCCGTAATATTTTAAGGCGCGCCCGAAAATAAAATATTTTTCTCCGCTTTTCAAAGATGTTTTTAAATAGCTTTGATTAAAACAAGTAACCGAAACAGAGCCGGTATCGTCTGCAAAAATCATCTTATAAAGCGTGGTTTTGCCTTTAATTCTAACCTCTGAAACAGGAGCAATAAGCGTTACGAAAATGCCAACCTTTTCGCCGTCGGCGATATCTTCAACAAATTTAATATTAGAACGGTCCTCATAGCTTCTGGGATAATGAGTAATAAGGTCGAAAACCGTAACAATGCCGAGCTTTTCGAGCAAAGTTAAGGTTTTTTGACCAATACCCTTTATATTAGAAACCGATGCGGAAAGTTCAAACATTTTTATTCCTTTCTCCACTTAACGCCGTCTTTGGTGTCTTCAAGAATAATGCCAATACCCTTTAAATAATCGCGAATTTCATCGGCGCGGTTAAAGTTCTTTGTCTTTCTTGCTTCTTGACGTTCAGCAATAAGAGCTTCAATTTCGGCATCAAGAATATCTTCCTTCTTTTCTTCGGTAAGACTGAGAGAAAGCACCGAGTCAAATTCTTTTATAAGCATAAATTTCGTAACGTCGTTTATCTCTGCCTTTAAAACGTCGTAAAGAATGGTAATAGCGAGCGATGTGTTAAGGTCGTTGTCTAACGCCTCTTTAAAAGCGGCACGAAGAGGAGCCGCGCCGTTTTCATCAAATTCGCCGTCTTTATTAAGCGACTGAATTTTAGAAACAAGCTTATCGTAAGCGACGTTTGCGTTTTCGAGGCCTTCGTAAGAAAAAACGAGAGCCTTTCTGTAATGGGACTGCAAGCAGAAGAAGCGGTAGGCAAGGGGATTGTAACCTTTTTCTTCAAGGAGAGAAACGGTTAAGAATTCACCCGTTGATTTCGACATTTTTCCGCTGTTTGTATTAAGATGAAGCACGTGGAACCAGTGAGGACACCATTCGTGGCCAAGATACGCTTCACTTTGCGCAATCTCGTTAGTGTGGTGAGGGAAAGCGTTATCAATACCGCCGCAGTGAATATCAAGATATTCGCCGAGCGATTTAATGCTTATTGCCGAGCATTCAATGTGCCAACCGGGGTAACCTAAACCCCACGGACTTTCCCATTTAAGCTCCTGATTGTCAAATTTCGATTTTGTAAACCACAAAACGAAGTCGGCTTTGTTTTTCTTGTTATTATCGGCTTCAACACCGTCTCTTACGCCAACCTCAAGGTTTTCGGCATCGTGCTTATTAAAAACATAATATTCGGGAAGCTTTGAGGTGTCGAAATAAACGTTTCCGCCCGCAATATATGCAAAACCCTTATCTAAAAGAGTTTGAACCATTTCAATAAAATCGGGCACACGGCTCGTTGCGGGAATTACGTGCTCCGGAGTTTTAATGTTAAGCTTTTTGCAATCGTTAAAGAATGCATCGGTGTAAAACTGAGCAATGTCCATAACGGTCTTCTTTTCACGCTTTGCACCCTTTAACATTTTATCTTCACCGGTATCGGCATCGCTTGTAAGATGGCCGACGTCGGTAATATTCATAGTACGTTCAACCTCATAGCCTGCATAACGGAGATATTTATCGAGAATATCTTCCATTATATAGCTTCTCAAATTGCCTATGTGTGCAAAATGATAAACGGTGGGGCCACAGGTATACATTTTAACCTTGTTAGGCTCGTGAGTTTTAAATTCATCTCTGGAATGAGTAAGAGTATTGTAAAGAATCATTTTTTGTCATCCTTCTCTTTAGTTGCTTTTTCGAGTTGTTCAAGTTTAACAGAAAGCCTGCAAAGCTCCTGAGAAACGGGGTCGGGAATATGAACCTGGTCGAGCTGATTCGAAAGCTTAATACCGTCGCGAATAACAACTCTTGCAGGAACGCCAACGGCAGTTGAATTTGCGGGAACGTCTGTAAGAACAACGGCACCTGCCGCAATTTTTGCATTATCACCTATCTTAACGGGGCCTAAAACCTTTGCGCCTGCACCAACCATTACGTTGTTTCCCAAGGTGGGATGTCGTTTGCCCTTGTCTTTACCGGTACCGCCGAGAGTAACGCCCTGATAAAGAAGGCAATTATCTCCCATTTCAACGGTTTCTCCAATAACAACGCCCATTCCGTGGTCTATAAAAAGTCCTTTTCCAATGGTAGCGCCGGGATGAATTTCAATTCCTGTTTTGCTTCTTGCGTGTTGGGAAATCCATCTTGCAAGGAAAAAACGCTTTTTAAGATAGTGTTTATGTGCTCTTCTGTAACTTCTAACCGCTTTAAATCCTGAATAAAGAAAGAAAATTTCAAGAGAAGAGCGGGCGGCGGGGTCTTTTTCTTTTATTAAGTTGATTTCTTCTTTAAGTGCTTTGAACATTAAGAAACCTCCTTTGAAGCTTTAAGCTCCTTGAGCTTTTTTGAATAAAGGAATATGTAGGGGAATAGTGAAATAAGGGTTACGAGTGATGCAATACAAATTGAATAGAAAACGAAATCGTTTAAATTAAAAAGATAGAAGAAGAAAGAAAAACCAATGCAAACGGTTTGCACGCAGGTTTTAACCTTGCCCCAAATAATAGCGCCTATAACCGCGCCTTTTCTTGCGGTGTAGTTTCTGAGCTCAGAAACAATAATTTCTCTTGCAAGAATAACGATAAGTAAAGGTATTAAATAAAAACCGTAACATCCGCTTATAAATTCATAAAAAAGGAAAGAGAGCATAGTGCCGAAAATAATAATCTTATCGGCAAGAGGGTCTAAAATCTTGCCTTTATCGGAAACAATGCCGTATTTTCTGGCATAATGTCCGTCGAATGCATCTGTAATCATTGCAAGACCGAATATAATGCCGGATATTAAAATGAAGACCGTTTTACATTGCGAAATAGCGGCTAAACACATAAACAGAACAACAACGGGAGCCGCGGCTATTCGAATGTAACAAAGTAAATTCGGTATATTTTCTTTCTTAAACATTATAAAACCTTCATATCGCTTCGCCGAAAAGGTCAGAGCCTTCGGCGGATTCTATTTTAACGTTTATAAACTTGCCAACCTCAATCGATTTATTTGAGGTAAAGAAAATTCTTCCGTCAACGTCGGGCGCTTCGTTTTTACTTCTTCCGAAGAAAACCTCGGCGTATTTATCAAAGCCTTCGGCTAAAACCGTAAGAGTTTTTCCAACGAGCTTATTTGAATTTTCATCGGCAATAAATTCTTGCTCTTTTCTTATAATATCGGCACGGCGTTGCTTTTCTTTTTCCGAAACCTGACCGCTCATTTTATAAGCCAAGGTGTTTTCTTCTCTCGAATATGGGAAAACACCCAAACGGTCAAACCGCACTTCTTTCATAAATTCGAGCATTTCATTAAACTGCGCTCTCGTTTCACCGGGATATCCAGTAATAAGAGTAGTTCTTATAATAACGTCGGGAAGACGTGTTCTGATGTGTTTAATAAGCTCTTCAAGAGAGGCTCTGTGGCCACTTCTTCTCATTGAACGTAAAATATCGCCGTTACAGTGCTGTATGGGAATATCAAAATAATTAACGAGATTATCGTTTGCGGCAAAAACGTCTAAAAGCTCGTCATCAATTTTTTCGGGATAACAGTAAAGCACTCTTATCCATTGAAGACCTTTTATTTTGCAAAGCTTATCGAGAAGCTCGGGGAGCATTTTTTTGCCGTATAAGTCTGTGCCGTAGGAGGTTGTATCCTGCGCGATAACGGTAAGCTCCTTAACTCCGTCATCGGCAAGCCTTTTTGCTTCTTCCAAAATGCTTTCGAGCGAGCGGCTTCTTTGTTTGCCTCTAATCATGGGAATTGCGCAATAACTGCAACCGTTTGAACAACCCTCCGCTATCTTTAAAAAAGCGGTATAATGGGGAGTGGTAAGCTCACGCGGACAGTCAATTGAATGATTGGTAACGGGTTCAAAGGAGAAATATTTTTCACCTTTCATAACGGCATTGCAGGCTTCAACTATTTTCATATAGCTGCCCGTGCCCAAAAAAGCGTCAACCTCCGGAAGCTCGCTTATTATTTCGTTTTTATATCTTTCGGTAAGACAGCCCGTAATAACGATGTGCTTAACCTTGCCTTCGTTTTTAAGAAGATTCATTTCGAAAATATTTTCAATAGCTTCTTCCTTTGCCGACTGAATAAAGCCGCAAGTGTTAATTAAAACTATGTCGGCAATATCGGCGTGAGGTGAAATGAGGTAACCTGCCTCTTTTAAAGCGGCAAGCATCATTTCGGTATCAACAAGATTTTTTGCGCATCCGAGCGAAATAGGGAAGACCTTAGCCATTTTTAATCATCATCCAAGTCAATGTTTTTTATGTCAGATAAAGTGTTTTTAATTTCCGAATAAGAATAACCCATTCGAAGAAACTTATCTATAAGAAGTTTCTTTGAGTTTATTTCGGTAATGTCAATTTTTCGAAGGTATTCAATAAGCATATCGCGCAGTAAATCGGGAGTTTCGGCATCTTGAAAATATGCTTCGCAAACCTCCTCGGCAATATCCTTCGGCACGCCTTTTTCGAAAAAAATCTGCAAAATACGGTTTTTGCCGTAAAATTTCGTTTCGTGAAGAAAAGAAACTGCATTTTCAGCGTAATCGTAATCGTTTAGATAGTTGTTTTGAATAAGATAATCAACAGTTTCGTCAATTACCTCATTGCAAATGCTTTTTTCACGCAGCTTTTTTCGCATTGTAGAAACGGTAACGGCGCCTCTGCCTAAAATGTCAAAGGCTTTTCGCTTTGCGAATTTTCTGTTATCGAGAAGTAAAATCTCTTGAATTGAATTTTCGTCAATTTCACTGTCAACGAAAAGAGAATAATCCAATATAATTTCTTCATAAACGGTAAAGGAATATTCACCGTCTAAATAAACGTTAACTCTGCCGTCGCGTTTTGTGGGCTTTAATTCGGTAATTTTCATTATTCAAAATCTTCGGCGGTAATGTCGAGAGAAATATCGTCGTCGTTTGCTTTTGACGAAGCTTTTGCGGGAGCCTTTTTAGCGGGCTTTTCAACTGCGGCTTCAGCGGGCTTGCCCTCTTTTGAAGCCTTGTAAGCAGCCATTATTTTTGCGGCAACTTCTTCGGCAATATCGGGATTGTTTGCAAAATATTCCTTTGCATTATCTCTGCCCTGACCGATTTTAACGCCGTTATAAGCAAACCAAGAACCGCTCTTGTCAACGATGCCGAATTTTGCGCCGAGGTCAACGAGCTCGCCTATTCTTGAAATGCCCTTGCCGTACATAATATCGAATTCGCAATCTTTAAAAGGCGGAGCAACCTTGTTTTTAACAACCTTAACCTTGGTTCTGGAGCCTATTGCTTCGGTTCCGTTTTTAATAACGTCGGCTTTTCTTACGTCCATACGAACGGAAGCGAAATATTTAAGAGCAAGACCGCCGGTGGTGGTTTCGGGATTGCCGTAAATAACGCCGATTTTCTGACGGAGCTGATTTATAAAAATTGCAACGGTATTACCCTTTGAAATTGCGCTTGAAAGCTTGCGGAGGGCCGAAGACATAAGTCTTGCCTGAGCGCCGACAACGGTGTTGCCGATATCGCCTTCAAATTCCTGACGGGGAACGAGTGCTGCAACCGAGTCAACGACAATAACGTCAACCGCACCGCTTCTTACGAGAGCTTCGGTGATTTCCAAAGCCTGCTCGCCGCCGTCGGGCTGAGAAACGAGAAGAGAATCAACGTCAACGCCGAGAGCCTTTGCATATTCGGGGTCAAGAGCGTGCTCGGCATCAACAAAAGCTGCGGTTCCGCCTTTTTTCTGGGCTTCCGCAACAATGTGAAGTGCAACGGTGGTTTTACCCGAAGATTCGGGACCGTAAATTTCAACAATACGTCCTTTCGGAACGCCGCCTATGCCGAGAGCCATATCAAGACCGATAGAACCGGTGGGAATAGCCTCAACGTTCATAGTTGAATTCTCTCCGAGAATCATAACCGAACCCTGACCGAATTTTTTCTGAATCTGTTCAATTGCAGTTTGTAAAGCCTTTTGCTTTTCGTCCATGTAAATGCACTTCCTTATATAGAATTAAATTTTTCTGAAAACCAAAACTCTGTCATTTCCCGAGTAGTCTTTTATAAGCTCGGTAAAATCAAACCGATTTTTAACAAAAATATCAATGATATCGTGTGCTTGAGTTTCGCCAATCTCTAAAATCATATAACCGTTTGTTTTTAGCGCTTTCGCTTGAAGGGTGGCTAATGCTTTGTAGAAAGTCAAACCGTCGTTTCCGCCGTAAAGAGCAAGGGAAGGCTCGAATTTCAATTCTTCCTGAAGTGAGTTCATTTCGTCTTCGGTAAGATAAGGCGGATTGCAAACCAAAACGTCGCAAGGAATATCGGGTGTTTCTTTTAAAATATCAAGATGCTCAAAAGAAACCTTGACCTTGTTAAGTAAGGCGTTTTCTTTTGCTATATTGAGAGCTTTTTCGGAAATGTCAAATAAAACAGCTTTACAGTTGCACTCGTGAGCCAAAGTTATGCCAATGCAGCCCGAACCGGTACAAAAATCGTAAACAATGTTGTTTTTGTTGATATATTTAAGCGCTGTTTCAACCAAAACCTCAGTATCGGGACGTGGAATTAAAACGTCATTTGAAACCTTGAAAGGAAGGGAGAAAAACTCCCAAAATCCCAAAAGATACTGAAGCGGCTCTCTGTTTGCGCGCCTTTTGCAAAGCGCAATATATTTTTCGTTAACCTCATCGTTAGTTGCCTCGGCATCAACAAGAGGAATAACAACCTTGTGATTAAAGCAAAATTCAAAAAGCTGCTTTGCATCAAACTCGGCGTCTTCGATTTTTGCTTCTCTTAAAATAAAATAGCCCTGCTTAAAAATTTGCTTTTCGGTTACCATAACGCATCTTCTTTATTTTCGGGAATAACAGGGAGAATAGATGCAATAGCAACCTCTATTTGACTGTCATCGGGCTCTCTGGTGGTAATGTATTGCAAAGCCTTGCCCGGTGCCGAAATTATTTTTGTGAAAATATTATCGTAACGCCCCGCAAGCTTTATAAGCTCGTAACTTATGCCCGAAACAATAGGCAAAAATACAAGCTTGCACAAAAATCTTAAAAAGACGTTATCAATAGGAAAGATGGGAAGCATAAAAATCGCAACGCTTATAAGCATAACGATAATGAGAAAGCTGGTTCCGCATCTGGGATGTGTGCGCTTTTGAATTCTAACGTTTTCAACGGTAAGAGGGAGACCTTTTTCATAACAAAAAATTGACTTATGCTCTGCTCCGTGATATTCAAAAACTCTTTTTATGCTTTTGGTTTGCGATACCAAAAGAAGATAAGAAATGAAAATTATAAGCTTAAACAAGCCTTCGAAAAGAGAAATTGCGGTTTGGTCAAAACTGTTTCCGCAAAGATAGTTAAGACCGGCGGTTAAGTAGGTGGGAGCAAAGATAAAAAGACCAACGCTGAGAAGTAAGCCTAAAACAAGGGAAAAAGCAAGAACAACGTCCATAATTGATTTACCTGTTTTCTTGGCATACCATTTTTCGAATTTCGAGGGCTCTTCTTCCTCCATTCCCGCAAGCTCGGCAGAACGCATAATTGTTTTGGTGCCGGTAATCATACTGGAAATAAAGATGAAAAAGCCTCTTATAAAGGGGATTTTTAAAATTTTACTTTTTTTCTTTTGCTCTGAAACGGTTTCAACGGTTATTTCTTTGGTTTGCTCGTTTCTAACGGCCAAAACGGTTTTAAAAGGGCCTTTCATCATAACGCCCTCAATTAAAGCCTGACCGCCTATTGAAGTTTTACAAACCTTTTGATTTTCAGAACATTTTTTCATTTAAATACCTCAAAAATTATTCGGCAGACATAATGTAGTAATAAACGGGCTGACCGCCGGGGATAACGTTAACTTCGGCGTTTTGAATGTTTGCTTTTTTAACAAGCTCATTTGCTTCTTCTTCGGTAACGCCTTCACCGTAGAAAATATTTACACAGCTAATACTGTCATCTACTATTTTGTCGATAATTTCGGTAAAACATTCTTCAATTGAGCTTTTAACAACCGAAACCTTGCCCTCAACCAAGCCGAGAAGCTCGCCTTCTTTAATAGACTGACCGTCGAACTCGGAATTTCTTGCTGCAAAGGTTATGTTTGCGGTTTTAACGTTAGAAGCAGCTTCGGTCATGCTTTCAATGTTTTGCTCTTCGGTGTTGCCCGCGTCGAAGCCAAGCATTGCCGAAATACCCTGAGGAACGGTTTTCGTGGGTAAAACAATAACCTTTCTGTCGGTAACAATCGGGATAACCTGCTCTGCGGCAAGAATAATATTTTTGTTATTGGGAAGCACGAAGACTGTCTTTGCGGGAGTTGCTTTAACTGCACTTAAAAGGTCGTCGGTGCTGGGGTTCATTGTCTGACCGCCTTCAACAACAACGTCGACCGCAAGGTTTTTAAATAAGGTTGATAAACCTTCGCCTGCGCAAACGGAAACGAAACCATAATCGTTTACGGGCTCTTGGGGCTCGAAAGAAACCTTTGCATCGGCTGCGGGTGCTTCTTCTGCTTTTGATGCTTCGGCAGTTATTTTTTCACTGTGCTGAAGCTTCATATTTTCAACTTTAATGTTAATCAAATCACCGAAGCCAAGGCCTCTTTCGATAACCTGACCGGGATTGTTGGTGTGAACGTGAAGCTTAATAATGTCGGAATCCTCAACGCAAACAATGCTGTCGCCAATACGCTGAAGGAAAGAGTTTAACGAGCCGAGGTCTGCGGCTTTCGTACGCTGAATTACAAGCTCGGTGCAATAAGAAAATTTAATATCTTCGGTATTGAACGATTGGAAGTTTGCTTTTTCGGAATTATCCTCCTCCGAAACTGCTTCGGCTTCAATTTTAATTCCTTTTACGAGAACGGAAGCCATACCCTCAATAATTTTAAGAAATCCCTCACCGCCTGCGTCAACAACCTTTGCTTGCTTTAAAACGGGAAGCATTTTGGGAGTATCGTTTAAGGTTTTTTGAGCAGCTTCAAGAATTTCCGAAATAACCTCTTTTTCATTCTTTCTCAAACGCGCAGCCTGCATACCTCTTTCGGCGGCAACGCGGGCAACGGTGAGAATGGTTCCTTCCGCAGGTTTTCTAACGGCGGAATAAGCGTTTTTAACACCGACCTCCAAGCCTTTTGCAAGGTCGAATGCGGTAATCTCGTCTTTCTCTTTGAACTGACGCGAAAAGCCTCTGAAAAGAAGCGAGAGAATAACACCCGAATTACCTCTTGCGCCTTTAAGCATTGAAAGAGCAGCAGTATCGGCAACTGCGCTTGCGGCAAGTGCGCCGTGCATTGCTTCAAGGTCGCGCTTTGCAGCGTTAATGGTCATTGACATATTTGTACCGGTGTCGCCGTCGGGAACAGGGAATACGTTTAAGTTATTTACTGCTTCTTTGCAATTTGTAAGGTTATTTGCGCCTGAAATAACCATCTTTTTAAAAGTTCTTCCGTTTATCATAAAAATTACACCGCCTTAAGCTTTGATTGAATCGACAAAAACGTTAATTTCTTTAACGGTAAAACCGGTTGCCGATTCTATTGCGTATTTTGCATTGTGAGTAATACTTTCCGAAATAGCCATTATGTTTATTCCGTATGTTACGGCAATATGAATTGAAACCGAAACGGAATCTTTATCAACGGTAACAGAAATTCCCTTATTCAAAGAGGAACCCTTAAAAAGCGAAACTATGGAGTTTAAGGTGTTGTCCTTTGAAACCATTTCCGCAATACCGTAGCTGTTTGTAACGGCATTCGCGGCAATTGCAGAAATCGCATAGTCGGAAATTAAAATGTTGCCGTGAGAATTTTTGTAACTTAGCATTATAAACTACCTCCGAAGATGATAGGAGTATTTTACTTTAAAAATATATAATAATCAATCGGAAAAGAAATAATTTAACAAATAAATAACGAAAAATAACAACTTTGTGCAGTATGCACAGAAAAAATGTAATTATCTGTAAAAAAAGCCAAAATCAACTTATTTCTGCAAAAAACAGTGAATTATATATCAAAAAACGAGAAGGAGAAGCCTCTGCAGGAAAAATTCGACTGTAAACGAGCGAATTTCTGCGATAACAAACCGAAATAACGGGAGAATCGTCGATATATTTGTCAAAGGCGTTTGAGGAAAGATTTTGCGAAGCAAGGGCGTTGTAAAGAGCATCTAACGAGGCTTTGCCCCAGTTTCCGTAATTGAGAGTTGAAGAAGCAAGAATTGAAACGTCGGCATTTATAGGCATAACCGTTTCGCCGAGAAACAGGTCAAAATTTCCTGCTTTTAAAGCTGCCGTATAGGCGTCGTAATCAAGAACCTTGAGAGAAACGTCAATTCCGAAATTTTTGAGCTGTGAAACAATGCTTTTGGCAAGATTGACCTTAAAGCTGTCTTCCGAATTGACTATAAGCGAAAAGCTTCCCATATTGTAAAAGCCTTTTCTTTTTGAAAAACCGTTTGATGAAAGCAGGTCGTGAGAAATATCGGGCATATATATCGAAGAAGGAAGCTCGAAACTGTTAAGCAAATAGTGGTTGGGGTTAACGGGATTCCAAACGAAGTTTGCAAAATCCGAACGGTCCTCCTCGCTTAAAGCCTGACGGTTTAAAGCAAGATTAAACGCTTTTCTGACAGATGCGTAATTAAAAGGCCACTTATTGCAGTTGAAACCGATAAAAATAAGATTATCGGTTATATAACTTTTCTTCTCGTAACTGCCTTTTATAATAACGGTGTTTGTGCTTGCGTTTATTGAAATGGCTGAAACCGATTTTTTATTAAAAAAATGGACTGCTGAGGAAATGTCATCAATGTCTTCGAGAAAAATTTCAGAAACCTTAAATTGAGGGGAATTGAAATAATTGTTTTTTATAAGTGAAACAACGTTTTCTTTTTTTAAAAACGCATATTCGCCCAAACCTAAAACCCCTGTTTCCGTGCGTTTAATAATGGGGATATCCAAAAGAGAAAGGTTGGTTTCAGGATAATTTTTAAAGATAACGTAGAATTCATTGTTCGAAATTCCGTATTTTGTTATATAGTTAAATCTCGAAGCGTATTTCGTTGATTTTTTCGCATAATCAAAAGAAGAAACAACGTCGCTTGGAGTTAAAAGCGAGCCGTCGGAGAATTTAACCTCGTTAAGCTTAAAGGTAACCTTAGCGCCTGAAACCGAAAAATCGGAAACCGCAAAAGGCTCGGGGAGTGCCGAAGAGGTATTGATAAACAAGCCGGGAAAAACCAATGGAAAAAGCTGATGGTTTACTGCGGTTTTTGCAATAAACGGGTCGAGCGAATCAGAGCCGTCGAATAAAAGGGCAGCGGAAGCTGCGGGCGTTGCGGACGGGACGCTGCTTTCGGGAGTTTCGTCGTCGTAAAAGCAGGCGGAGAAAGTCGAAAATAATATAGCGAAAACGATATTTAAAACAATAAATTTTTTAATCCGCTTCATAACAGAAATTCCACATCGTTCATAAATTAATATAATAAAAATATTATAACATATAAAAATAAAAAAATCAATCCTAAAAATATACTGTATTAAAAATCAAAAAAACGGCGTTTTCCGTTTTTTGCGGCTTCAACGTCTTGCGGCTCGTAGCTGACTAAAATCAAGTCGTTTCCGGCCTTTTGAATGTCGGAAAACGGTATAACGTAATCTTCTTTTTTCGCAAAAAAACCGGATGAAGCAGGCACGATAATCGACTTTACGTTACCGTTCGTTATATCAATTTCAATATCTCCCACAAAACCTATTTTTGCACCGTTTTGTAAATTTATAACCTCTTTGTTTTTTAAATCGGAAAGTCTCCAAAGCATAAAAAAATCACCTCAAATAAATATATGAGGTGATGTAAAAAATATTAAATTATATCGTGATAAGAGTCAATAAATCTTGCTTGTTGTTTTGAACGTTTCCGTGAGCGGCTTCGTGAAGGAAAAAAGTGAGAACGGCACCTATTTTTTCGGGCTTAATTCCCAAATCCAAAAGGTCATTTCCGTTTACGGAAAGCTCCTTTAAAGAAAAGGGACGGCTTTGAAAAACGGGAAAAAGATTAAAAATTTCATCTCCTGAGGTTTTCTTGAAATTATAAAGTTTTATATATTTTTCCTTGCCGTAAGTGAGAACGAAATCTATTGAATTTTGCTCGTTTTTTAGGCTTTTTTTGCAAAATTCAACAAGAAATGAAACGTTTTCGGCAACTTTTTTTGAAAATGCAAAATCACATACGGTTTTAAAAACAATGCTTTTTTCACTTGAAATAAAGAGTGCGGCGAGCATGAATTCAAGGTTCGAATTAAAGTGAGAAACCGCTTTAAAACACTCTTCGTCAAAAATGCAAGAGGGAAAACATTGCTCAAAAAAATCCTTATAAAAAACACCGTTTTTTTCGTTTAAAAAAGGAAGAATTTTTGCTGTTTCAGAACCTATTCTTTCTCTTGAAACTTCGTTTATTTGCGGCAAAAAAGACCTTGCCGCATTAAGCGTGTTTTCTTCGATTTTAAAGCCGAGCGAAAGAGAAAAACGAAGAGCTCGAATAATGCGAAGCTTATCCTCGGAAAAACGTAAAAACGGGTTGCCCACCGCTTTTATTTTTTTGTTTTTAAGGTCGGAAATACCGTCAAAAAAATCAATGATTTCTCCATTTTCGGAAGCTGCCATTGCGTTGATGGTGAAATCTCGTCTTTCGAGGTCCTGCTTTAAATCGGAGGCGAAAGAAACTTGAGAGGGATGTCTGCCGTCACAGTAATTTTCGTCTTTCCTGAAGGTCGTTATTTCAATTTTTTCGTCTTTATAAAATAAAGTAAGGGTGCCGAAATCAATTCCTGTATCAACAATCTTGAAATCTTTAAAAATATTTTTCGTTTCTTCGGGGGTTGCCGAGGTGGCAATATCGATATCGTGTAAAGGAAGAGAGAGAAGACTGTCGCGGACCGAACCGCCCACGAGATAAGCTTCTTTGCCGCAAGAGGCGTAAATCTTTAAAATTTCAGCTACTTTTTCGGGCATAAAAATTTTCATGTTTTTAAATCACCACAATAATTATAAACAAAAAAAGCAAATAGGTCAAGACGCTTGATTTTATATATAAAAAAGTGTATAATATAAAAGGTGATTTGCTTTGAAAAACAGATTTTTAGTCCTTTCGGGTGAGATAAGCAACGATATAGCATTAAATGCCGAAAAATACGGCTATAAGGTTTTGAAGACGGTAAAAGTAGCGGAGCTTTCCGATGAGGTGGCATATCATCCCGACTTACAAATGCTTTGCGACGGTAAAAACGTTTATCTTCCGGCAAATTGCTATGATTATTACAGCAAATTGTTTTTGGAAAACAATATAGAAAAAACGATTGTAAGACTTAATGAAAAGGTGTTCTCACCTTATCCGAACGATTGTCTTTTGAATGTTACGATACTGGGAAATAATCTTTTTAAAGGTAAAAAAACGCCGATGCTTTCTTGCTTTTCGGACTATGAAATTATTGAGGTTAACCAAGGCTACGTAAACTGTTCGACTTTAAAAATATCGGAAAGTGCAATAATAACAGAGGATAAAACAATAGCCGATGCGGCGCTTAAACGTAATACCGACGTTCTTTTTCTTCCTGAAAAAAAGGTTTATTTAAAGGGCGCAAACTGTGGATTTATAGGCGGTGCAGCCTTTGAAGATAACGGTAAGGTTTTCTTTTTCGGAAACCTTGAAAAATATAAATACGCTGATGAAATAACTGATTTTTGCAAAAAACACCGTAAAGACGTTTCTTCTCTTTCAAATGAAAAATTAACCGATTACGGTAAAAGTATAGTTATTTTTTGAGATTTTTCACAAAAAAATACTTCTCCGAATAGAATGAAATAAAGATTTTCGGGGAGGAATAACGATGCTTTACACGCTGAAACGAAAAGGCAAGAGATTAAGCTTAAAGGTTAAGCTTTTTGCATTTTTGCTTTTAATTGCGGCACTTTGCGGAATAATAACAACTTATTATCATACAACCATAAAGCCTATTATAACGTCGCTTGCGACCTCAGAGGTTGAAACGGTTATGATGAAGGCAATAAACAATGCGGCAATAAAGGTTTTGGCAGAAAAAGCGCTTGATTACGAGTCGGTTGTAACGATTGAAAAGGATTTAAGCGGAAAAATAGTTTCGCTTACTTCAAACAGCGTTGTAATGAATCTTTTAAAATCGCAATTTATAAACGAAGTTGTTGAAAACGTAGATGCCTATACCTCAAACTCGGTTTATATTCCAATCGGAAACATTATTGCGCCGAGCTTGTTTTCGGGGCACGGCCCTAAAATAAGATTCGACTTAATGCCGGAAAGCTCGGTAACGGCAGATTATATAAACAGCTTCGTTACCGCGGGAATAAATCAAACAAGACATCAAATACTTATAAAAGTAAAGGTTTCGGCGGGTATTTATCTTCCGGGTTATACGGCTGAAACAGAGGTTGAAACCAAAATAATAGTAGCGGAAACCATAATAGTCGGCGCCGTTCCCAACGATTTCACCTATTTTGATTCGGAAGAGGACGAAAGCGACGAACTTATTATAAACAACAAATAAACGGCAGGATTGATATTATGAATGAAATCGAAAAGCTGCACAGTCTCACAAAAGAATTAAAGCGTCATTCAGAGCTTTACTATAACCAAGACGCGCCCGAAATAAGCGATTACGAATACGATATGCTTATGCGTGAGCTTGTTTCTTTGGAGGAAAAATATCCCGAAGAACGAGAAGCGGATTCTCCTACCGTTAGAGTGGGCGGTAAAGCGTTATCAAAGTTTGAAAGCGGTGAGCACGAGGTTCCGCTTGAAAGCTTGCAGGATGCCTTTTCCTTTGAAGAAATAGAAGACTTTGCCGAAAAAACGGTTAAAGCCAGGGAAAACGGCGGCTATGTTGTTGAAATGAAAATAGACGGTCTTTCGGTTGCCTTGGAATATAAAAACGGCGTCTTTGTAAGAGGCCTTACAAGAGGCGACGGAAGAGTCGGCGAGGATGTAACCGAAAATTTAAAAACAATAAGAGATATTCCTTTAAAGTTAAATTCTCCCGAAAACGTAATTGTAAGAGGAGAAGTATATATGCCCAAAGCGGTTTGGGAGCGTCTTAACGCCGAACGTGAGGAAAAGGGCGAAAATCTCTTTGCAAATCCAAGAAACGCAGCTGCGGGCTCGTTAAGACAGCTCGATTCTAAAATAACCGCAACCCGTAAGCTTTCGATTTTTGTTTTTAATCTTCAAAAAAGTGAAAAAGAGTTTCAAACACACAGCGAAACACTTGAATGGATGCGTTCTTTGGGCTTTAAAATCTCACCTGAATATAAAAGGGTAAACTCGTTAAACGAGGTAATAAAAGCCATTGAAGAAATAGGCGAAAAACGCCCAAACCTTCCATTTGACATAGATGGCGCAGTTGTAAAGGTAGATAACCTTACATTGAGAGAAGAACTTGGAAGCACAACGAAAACGCCCCGTTGGGCAGTTGCTTACAAATATCCGCCGGAGGTAAAGGAAACTGTTGTGAAAGACATTGAAATTAACGTTGGAAGAACGGGAAAACTCACTCCTTTGGCGGTTTTAGAACCCGTTTTTATTGCGGGGAGCCGCGTTTCCAAGGCAACTCTTCACAATAGGGATTTTATTAAGGAAAAGGATATAAGAATAGGCGACACCGTAAAAATTCGCAAAGCGGGAGATATAATTCCCGAAATAATTTCATCTGATAAAACAAAAAGAAAAGAGGGCAGTGTTCCTTTTGAAATGCCCAAAGTTTGCCCTTCTTGCGGAGAACCCGTTTTTAACGATGAAAGCGAATCGGCGGTAAAATGTGAAAATTCGGCGTGTCCTGCGCAGGCAGTGAGAAATATAATTCATTACGCTTCCAAGGACGCTATGGATATAGACGGTCTTGGCGACGCCCTTTGCGAAAAACTTTTTAACGAGGGCATTATTTCAAGCTATTCCGACCTTTACGAAATAAAGGCGGATTCCATTGAAAATCTTGAAGGTCTTGGCGAAAAATCGGCTCAAAATCTTTTGAACGCAATTGAAAAATCAAAAGAAAACTGCCTTTCGCGTCTTATTTATGCTCTCGGAATTCCCGAAGTTGGGGCTAAAACGGCAAAATCGTTTGCAAAACGATTTCAAACACTTGATTTATTTGCAAAAGCATCTGAGGAAGAGCTTATTCTTATTAAAGATATAGGCGAAGCAACGGCGAAATCGGTTATAAATTTCTTTTCTGTTTCAAAAAACAATGAAACCGTTTCAAAGCTTGTTTTGGCGGGGGTAAACACGAAATATCTCGGTGGCGAAACGGGAAATGCCTTTGAGGGAATAACTTTTGTTTTAACGGGAACGTTGCCGACTCTTTCCAGAAGCGAGGCAACTGAAATAATTGAGGCAAACGGCGGAACCGTTTCGGGCTCGGTTTCGAAGAAAACGGGAATAGTTTTGGCAGGAGAGGATGCAGGCAGCAAGCTCAAAAAAGCCAAGGAACTCGGAATAAAGGTTATTTCCGAGGAAGAATTCAGAAAAATGTGTGAATAAATTTATATACATCTCTAATTATATATTAAAAAATACTTGCCGAATAAAAATTATTGTGATATAATTAAAACATAACCAATAAAATTTATTATCAGGAGGAAGAAAAATGCCGGACATTAATTATGAAATTATCAAAGAAGTTGGAACCCTTTCCACCAATCCCACAGGTTGGGAAAAGAAAGTAAAGCTCATCAGCTGGCTCGGTAGAGAAGCAAAGTACGATATTCGTGACTGGGCTCCCGATGGCGAAAAGATGGGCAAGGGAATTACCCTCACTGCCGACGAATTAAAGGCTTTAAAAGAAATTCTTAAAGATTACAACGAGTTTTAAGGAAGAACGGTATGCAAGAGTCGCTTTTGCAAAAATATGAGGAGATTAAAAACAAGGTGGTCGTAAGACGCGCCCAGTTAGATAGGCTTCTCGAATATATGGAGAAAAATACGAGTTGGCTTACCTCGCCTGCAAGCACGAAGTTTCATTTGAGCTGCGAGAGCGGGTTGCTTATTCATTCTCTTAACGTTTGCGAAAACATTTTAAAAATAAGAGAAGCTCTTTATCCCGAGATTTCGGAGGAAAGCTGCGTTATAGTAGCCCTTCTTCACGACCTCGGAAAAGTGGGTATGCCAAATAATCCTCAATATATTCCCGCACAGCCAACTGAAAGACAACGCCAATACGGCTACGGTCCCACAAATCCTTATATTTTTAATAACGACCTCGTATATCTTTCGGTTCCCATAAGAAGTATTTATTTAAGCTTGCCTTTCATAAAGCTTTCGCAGGAAGAGGTTCAGGCGATTGTTTATCATGACGGGCAATATGTTGACGATAACAAATCGGTTGCCACTAAAGAAGAGCCGTTAACGCTTATGCTGCAATATGCAGACTCGTGGTCGAGCTTTGTTACCGAGAAGGAAAGCCGGAAAAAATGAAAATTTTTCAAAAAATAAAACAAAAGGCAAATGAAATAATTCACGACCGCAACACAATCAAGCAATTTATATGTTATGTAATTGCGGGTGCTTCGGCGGTTTTGGTTGAGTTTATTTCTTTTAATTTAATGATGGGAATTACAGTTGACGGTAATCCTTTCGGAAACGTTGCGCTTTTTCTGATTCCTTTTGTTAATTGGACCGTAACGGGAACTAATATTTGCCAATCTGTTTCAATGTTTTTGGGAACGGTTTGCTCTTATACCTTAAACCGTAAATGGTCGTTTAAAACCAAAAACCCAATTATTCCCGAAATGCTTCGCTTTGGCGCGCTTTTCCTTGTCAACTTACTAATAACCAATGTTGTTATTAGATTCCTTCAGCTTACTCCCATGCCCGATTGGATGTGTAAGGGCGCGGTTCAGTGTATGATGGTTTTGTGGAATTTCATTATTTACAGAACGATTATATTCAAGCCTTATAACACGAAAGAAAAGAAAACCGAAGAAAACTGAATTTAAAAAATAAAAAAGACACGTAAAGTGTCTTTTTTTGTTTTTCAAACCGTCATAATCCTTTTTGTTTCGGAATAATAAACAAGGAGGTGAATTATGTGTTTGACGCTGCGATAATTATTTTATATCTTATTATAATAACTTACATAGGAATAAAAGCTTCTAAAAAAACGAAAAGCCAAGGCGGTTTTTTTCAGACGAGTGAAAATTACAGTATTTTTGCGGTTATTGCGGCTTTGACATCGGGATTTTTAGGTGGTGGATATTCGGTTGGAAATGCCGCAGGAAGTTATAAGATAGGAATAGGGTATTCAGTAGCGCTTTGCGGATTTGCGGTTGGAATTATAGCTTTTTCGGTTTTTATAATACCGAAAATAAAAACAAAAGAAAAGACTTTATCCGGCGCTGTTAAAAGCTCTTTTGGAAGCTCTGCCGGACATTTTACCGCCTTTTTTTCTTTTTTGTTTTGCACGGGCATTGTTGCGGCTCAGCTTTCAACTCTCGGCATAATTCTTTCGGAATATTTCGGCTTTTCCAAATCATTTTGCATTGTTGTTTCGGCAACCCTAATAATAGTATATTCAACAATCGGCGGAATAAATGCGGTGGTAAAAACCGATATAGCCCAGTTTATAATATTGGCAATAGGCATTCCGCTGCTTTTTATATTTAGTTTAAACGCTTTAAAAGCCTCTCCTAACGAATTTGATTATTCTATGCTGAAATTTCCTTATAACCAAGAAAAAATCTCTCCGGAGGCATTTTTGTCTCTTTTTATAGCATTTGGCGTGGGGGAGATGATAACCCCCCAGTTTATTCAAAGAATCAATCTTAATAAAAGCAAAAAGAAGATGGTAAGGGGCGTGGTAATATCGGGGATTTTATCAGCTCTGTTTTTTATAATAATAGGACTTATAGGCGTTTTTGGAAAACAAATTATGCCAAACGATATTCCGCAAAATATTCTTGTTAAAATGGCGGTTAAAGTAATGCCGATAGGACTAAACGGCGTTGTGGGAGCTTCGCTTTGCGCAATTTTAATTTCATCGGCAGACAGTTCTTTAAACTCGGCTTCGGAAGCCTTGGCAAAAGATTTTTTGGGAGAAATTTTTCCAAATAAAAACAAAATAAAAAACGTTAGACTGATAAATCTTATTTGCGGATTTATTGCCGTTGTTTTGGTTGTTACTTTGCCTGACGTTATGGAAATTTTAATGACCTCTTATAAATTTTGGGCTCCCGTTATTTTTTCTCAAGCTGTCTATTCGATTATAGGCAAAAAAGGAAGTGCGGCATTGTTTTATATTCCTGCAATTTCAGGAATTTTAGGGGTTGTTATATGGGATTCGGTTTTTAAAACTCCGTTTGACATTTCGTCGGTAACCGTTGGATTTTTTATAAATATAATAACCTTTACGGTAGCTGAAATAACAGAAAAGCTCTTCCTGAAAAGAAGGAAGAGCTTAAATCTTAAAGAATCTTATTTATAACAAGACAAATTTTAACGGTAAATTTTTCCTGCAAAGGCGGGCGGTAAAACTCACCGATTTTTCATAGCGGTTTTTATAAAGGAAAAGCGCAAGATTAACCATATATGTATTTTTTCAATTTTTTCGTTTATACTATTATAAAACAAAAGAAAGGAAAAAAACAATGCTTTTATTTAAAAAAGGTTTATGCGATGGAATAATTATAGGAATGGTTGCGGGTATAGCCGTTGGAATAATGATAAAACCGTGCCTTTGCAAAATTGAAAACGTAATGAAAAAACGTTTACCCGAAATTAAAGAAGACGGGGAAGAATTTGTCAAAGATATGGTAGAAGATGTTAAAAAAATGGGCAGCGAAATAAAAGACGTGGTTGAAATAGAATCGGGTATAAAAGGCAACACAAAAGAAAGCGAATAAAACTAATAATCCCCGCTTTATGCGGGGATTATTCTATTTTTAAAAGATTTTCCGAATAAATGCCCGATTGATTATAATAACAGAAGTTATAATAGCCGTCGTCCCCGAATAATTTTGCCTGACCTATTATTTGTTCATTGGAATATAATTGGTCGAAGGGGGCACTTGAAAGAATAAAGGGCTTAAGCACCGTGTTTTCGCCTAATTTAAAATTAGCATTTGTTTTAAGGGCATCTATAAGTCCGATAGGATTTTTAAGGGGAGAAGAAACCGAAATGCCGCCTATAACAACGTCTCTGTTAGATGAAACAACAGATGAAATAAGAAAATCGGGAGAATAGTAATCTATGTTAAGCTTTGAAATATCAAAGGTTTGTCCCGATTCCTCCGAAAGCGCCGAAACAACATATTTCCAAGAGGTTTTAAGGGAAATTTCGGCCCCTGCTTGATGAACTATGTCGGCGCAAGTGTTTATGAATTCCGAAAGAATTTCAGCTCTTGAAAGAGTTTGTTCGCCGTAATCGAGCATATCAATAGGACCGATATCGGGGAATTTAACCTCGTCGAGAATTATTTCGTCAAAGCCGAAGGGGAGAGCCTCGGAAATAACGGAATATAAATAATCTCTGGCGGTGGATTTATAAGGGTCCATCCAAAAAATATTGTTGAAATACCAGTTTACATTAGAAGAGGTTAAAACCGAATAAGGACGGTAATTGATTCGGTTTTTGGGCATGGTGTTATCTTTAAAACAAACTACTCTGCCCGAAACCAAAAATCCGGCGTCCTTGAATTTTTTTATGTTTTGACGAAGAAGCTCGGCGTTTTGAGAAACGTTTTCCACCTTCGTTACAATTTCAATTGAAGAAGAAGGGTAATAAAGCATTCCCGATTCGTCTTTGATATCAATTATAACGGTATTGATATCGGTGTTTTTTAAAGAAGCTATTATTCCGTTAACCTCTTCCACGCTGTCTAAAACCGAGGGCGGAATATAAACTGCTCGCATTCCCGAATTTTCAATAATGCTTACCTCGGGAGAGGAGCTTTGAGTTTCGGAAGAAACAAAACTTTCGTCTTGGCTTCCGTCGGGGAGTGAAGAATTATCCGGAATTTCATTGGAAAAGAAGGGGAGAATGAGCATTGCCGAAAAAAAGCCGAGGACAAGACAAGCCAATGCCGATGATAAATAAACAGCGGCTTTTTTAGCTTTTTTATATCTGTTTTGGCTTCTGAAATGCAATCTGCCTCTTCTTGCCATTTTTATTCCCCTTAATCGTTCTTTTTATCGGTAAAATCAAAGGCGGGCTCGGCCTTTTTTCTCAAAGGATTAGAAGAAATTTCTTTTTCCGCTTTTTTGTTGTTAAGCATAGAAGCGATAATGTTTCTGGGACACTTTTCAACACAAGTGCCGCATTCGGTGCAAAGGTCGAAATTTATAACTGCAAGATTGTTTTGAATGGTTATTGCCTGAGTGGGACAAACTTTTGCGCAAAGAGTACATCCAACGCAACCTACTTCGCAATATTTTTTTACCTTTGCGGCTTTATCTTGAGAATTGCACGATACCCAAATTTTCGAATCGAAGGGAACAAGCTTTATTATATTTTTGGGACAGCTTGTGGTGCAAACGCCGCAACCTTTACATTTTTCGTAATCAACTACTGCAACGCCGTTTTTAATGGAAATAGCCTCTGCAAGACAAGATTTAACACAGGTGCCGAGACCTATACATCCGTAAGCGCACTCCTTGGAGCCGCCGCCTATTTTTGAGGCGTGAACACAGTCGGAAATGCCTTCATATTTATATTTTTGAGTGGTTACGCTTGAAGTTCCCGAACACATGACCTGCGCGCGCATACGTTTTACTTCTTCTGCTTCAACACCCATTAATTTGGAAATTTCTTTAACGGTTTTTTCGCTTGAAAGGGCGCAAAGATTTGTTTTTGCTTCCCCTGCAACTATTGCTGCCGCATATTGAGCACAGCTGGGATATCCGCAACCGGAGCAGTTTCCGCCGGGAAGAAGCTCCGCTATTTTTTCGGCTCTTTCATCAACGTCAACGTGGAAAAACTTACTTGCAATAACGAGAAGCACGCCGAAAAGAAAGGCAATGGCGCCGAAAATACCAATAATAATTAAAATATTTATAAAAAGTTCCATAGAGTCCTCTATTCCGTGCAAAAGCACAAATTATCTGAAAAATAATCAGAAAGGAAGGCTTAAGCCTTGGAATCCCGAAAAGGCAATCGCAAGCAATGCGGCTGCAATTAACGATAATGGGAAACCTTTAAAAGCCTTGGGAGGTTTACAAAATTGAAGTCTTTCCTGAATTCCCGAGAAGAGAATCATGGCAAGGGTATAACCGAGACCTGCGGCAAAAGCATAAATGAGAGGATATATTATATTATCGTATTCGCTGTCTGCCATAAGAATAGCAACGCCTAAAACCGCACAGTTTGTGGTTATGAGAGGGAGGTATATACCGAGTGCCTTATAAAGAGAGGGAACACACTTCTTAAGGAACATTTCAATAAGCTGAACCAAAGATGCTATAACAAGTATGAATATAATCGTGCGCAAATATTCAAAGCCGAAAGCGACGAGAATATAACGGTTGATAAGCCAGGTGAGAAGAGTTGCAACCGTCATAACGAAGGTAACGGCCATACCCATACCAACAGAGGTATCAAGCTTTTTGGAAACGCCCAAGAAGGAGCAAATGCCGAGGAATTTAACCAAAACGAAGTTTTCAATTAAAATTGCGGCAAGACAAATAGAAAGTATTTCACCCATTATTCGTCACCTCTTTCGTCTTTTTTGAATTTACCCAAAACAAACTGGAAAAGAGCAATAACAATGCCAAGGAAAAGGAATCCGCCGAAAGGAGCGGCAACTAAAATTGCGGGCGGGAAAGCATCTCCGAAAATTGAAATGCCCCAAATTGTGCCGTTGCCCAAAACCTCGCGGAAAACGGATACAAGCATAAGCGCCAAGGTGAAGCCCAATCCGCATGCAAGACCGTCAACCGCAGAGGGAATAACGGAATTCTTTGAAGCAAAGCTTTCTGCACGTGCGAAGATAATGCAGTTAACAACTATAAGGGGAATGAATAATCCGAGAGATGCGGAAAGGGCAGGGAGAAAAGCAACGAGAACCATATCGATAATGGAAACGAAGCCTGCTATAATAACGATATATGCCGCAATACGAATCTTTTCGGGAATAAATTTACGAAGTATGGAAATAAGAATGTTCGAAAAAATGAGAACGAAGGTGGCTGATAATCCCATACCGATAGCGTTTTGAAGAGTGGTTGAAACTGCCAAAGCAGGACACATACCGAGAAGCTGAACCATAACGGGATTTTCAAAAATAACGCCGTTGGTGAAAATTTTCCAAAGAGAATATCTTTTCTTTTTCTTTTTAGTTAATTTCATTCGTTTCAGCCTCCTTTAACATATCAAAAACCTCAAGAACGTGATTTATTGATTTCGTAACGGCTTTTGAAGTTATTGTAGCACCGGTAAGCGCTGTTAATCCGCCCTCGCCGAGAGCAACCGAGCCGCTTTTTCCGTTAAATCTGTCGAGGAAGGCAGGTTCAAGTGCTTTTTGACCGATTCCGGGGGTTTCCGATGCGGAAATAACCTTAACACCGCCGATTGAGCCGGAAGCGTTTACTCTAACCATTAAGTTAATAGCGCCGCCGTAACCCTTTTCGGAGGATTTAATACAGTAACAAATGAGAGAACCGTCATTGGTGCTTGAAATTTTATAAATTTTTTCAATGGACTCGTCGGAAAAACCGTCAACCTCGTCAATAGTATAAGATTCCTCGCTTATAAGAGCACGAACCGAATCCATAACCTTTTCGCTTTCGAGCTGTTCAGCGATAGGTTGTGTTACAAAGTTAACAAGACACAGTGAAACGCAAGTAATTGCCGTTATTATGAAAAGTTTAAGAGCGGTTGATAAAATTTCGTGGAGATTAAGCTTATTATTTGACATTTACTGCACCTCCTCCGGTTCCGTAACGCTTGGGAAGGGTTATTTTATCGAAATATCCGGCAAGAACGTTCATAATGAGAATTGAATAGCAAACGCCTTCGGGATTATTGCCGAAATATCTTATAAATACGGTAAGCAAGCCGCAACCTATGCCGTATAAAACCTTGCCACGCTTTGTAACGGGCGAAGTAACGTAATCGGTAGCCATGAATATTGCGCCGAGGAGAAGACCGCCGGATAATACGTTATAAAGCATAAAGTCGAGATTGCTAAATCCGTACATCGGGAAAATAAAGGTTACAAGAGCAACGGTGCCAACGAAGAAAACGGGAGTGTGCCAAGTTATAACCTTTCTTACGAGAAGAATAACGAAGCCGATGATTAAGAAAAGAGAAGATGTTTCGCCTATGCATCCGCCTGCCTGACCGATGAAAAGGTCGCCTAAAGATACGAGAAGGGGGTTAGAGGGACCTGCTTCAAGCGCAACGAGGGTTGTGGGAGAAGTAACGACGTCGGCAGTATTTATAAATCCTGCGGAAAGTTCGGAGAAAACTGCGGGGAAGGTGGTCATTAAAACGGGCCAAGACATAAGAAAGGCTCTGGCAGCAAGGGCGGGGTTTACTATGTTGTGTCCAAGACCGCCAAAAAGCATTTTAACGATTATTATTGCAAAAAACGAGCCTACAACGGGCAACCAATAGGGAACCGATTGGGGAAGAACGTAAGCAAGTAATAAACCTGTTACAACGGCTGAAAAATCACCTATTGAAAGCTTTTTCTTCATAATAAGGCAATATAAAGCCTCAAATGCAACGCAGGAAACAACCGAAACAAGAATTATTATTAAAGGACGCAAGCCGAAGAATACCACGCTCATAATGCCGGGAGCAAGCAAAGCAAAAATAACGGTGAGCATAATGCTTTTTGTGCTGTCCGGCGTTTTGATGTTGGGAGAGGTAGTTACGGTAAAAAGCTTTTTAATGTTTTCCATTATTTTTTTACCTCCGTTTGTTTTGCAAATCTTACTTTTTCTTTAGCTATACGCATTGACTGAATAAGATAAAGTCTTTGCGGACAGGAATATGCGCAACAACCGCATTCAATACAGTCCATAACGTTGTATTTTTCACAAAGGTCGATGCGGCCGTTTGAAATGTAGAGATTTATATAGTTGGGCATAAGCTTCATGGGGCAAGCCGCAACGCATTTTCCGCATCTTATGCAGGTTGCGTCTTCGGTTGCGTAATGAGATTTATCGTAACCGAAAGCCAAAACGGCGGAAGTTCCTTTAACAACGGGAACGTCGAGAGTGTGAAGTGCAAAGCCCATCATGGGACCGCCTGCAATAATGCGCTCGGCATCTTTTTTAAGACCGCCGCAGTAGTTAAAGAGTTCCGAAACGGGAGTTCCGAGTCTTACAAGAAGGTTCTTCTGAGCGTTAACCTTATCGCCCGAAACGGTAACAATGCGCTTAATAAGCGGGAAGCCCGAAACGGAAGCGCGGTAAAGAGATGCGCAAGTATCAACGTTAAAAACCGCAACGCCTGCATCAAGGGGAAGCTTTCCGGGTGAAATTTCATAGCCTAAAACGGAACGGATAAGCTGTTTTTCGCCGCCTTGAGGGTATTTTGTTTGAAGCTCTTTAATTATAATTTTATCGTCGTTACCGATAATCTTTCTCATAGTATCGATAGCGTCTTTTTTGTTATTCTCAATTGCAAGATAAGCTTTATCAAGATTAAGACATTGAAGAATAAGACGAATACCGCCCACTATAAAACGGGGATATTCAAGCATTGCGCGGTGGTCGCTGGTTATGTAAGGCTCGCATTCGCATCCGTTTATAATAACGGTGTTAACCTTTTTTTCAATTGCCGAGGTGAGCTTGACTGCGGTGGGGAATGCAGCGCCGCCCATACCTACCAAGCCGGCATCCTTCGCTATTTTTATAATTTCTTCAGGAGTGTATTCGGCCAAGGTTTTGCCCTTGGGGGTTGCTATAAGATTATCGCAAACGGTATCTTTATAATCGTTTTCAATAACAATAGACAAAACGTCGAAACCTGAAGTAACGGGGCGAGGCTCAATGGCAACTACCTTTCCCGAAACAGAGGAGAAAATAGGCGCGCTCATAGGTGAATCGCTTTCAGCAATGCGCTGACCGACTGTAACGGCATCTCCTACATTAACGAGTGCCGTGCAGGGTTTTCCTATATGTTGAGATAAAGGGAATACGTAGAATTGTGAAGGCGGCAATTTTTCTATGGGTGTGGCACAAGTGAAATCCTTGTGATAATCGGGGTGAATTCCGCCCTTAAAGGTTGAAGGCATGGTTTTTAAATTCCTCCTTTAAAAATAGAAATAGCTATATATAATAAAAATACTAGAATATTATAAACTTTTATAAAAAAAATGTCAATATCAAAGATAACAAAAAGAAATAAATAAAAGTAACCGAAACGGTTTAAACTGCTATAATGTTAATATACTCACGAGCGAGATGGGAGCTGATATATTGAAGCTTACAAAGTTAGATGAAGATAATATCAGAATATTATTGGAAAAAGAGGATTTGGAAAAATATAATATTTCGTTTGAGCTTATAAAGGTGAAAAGCATTAAAACCAAGGAAGCTTTTTGGAAAATAGTTAATGCGGCGCACGAAAAATCGGGATTTAATCCAACAGGAAACAAGCTTTTAATTGAAGCTTTTCCCAAGTCAAACGGGGAGGTGCTGTTATACGTGACCAGACTTCCCGAAGAAAGTAACTTAAAAACGGGTGAAAGCGGAAAAACATATTTGTTTTCATTTAACGATGCCGATGCATTTTTAGGAGCATACAGAGAGATAAACGAAACTCGGCTTGAGCTTATGGAGAAAAAACATTATATTTATAACGGAACGCATTACCTTTATTTTATGCCGGTTTCCATCACGGTAACCGATGCGCGCCTTCTTGAAAAGCTGTTGTTATCGTTATATGAATACGGACAAGAAATAACACCTGTGAATTTTCGTTATTTTTTAGAAGAACACGCTCAAAATCAGGCAACTATATAGAAAAAACCCATAGCTTAAAACAAAGCTATGGGTTTGGTGTTGTTAGGGCAATTGCCATTTTTCCGATATTTTTCTTAACTCGCTTAAATATTTTTCAGGGTTTTTGGGATAAGCAAGACCGTGCCCTGCGCCGGAAACGGTTATTAAACACTTTTTTTCGGAGCCGCATTCCTCAAACATTTTCTTGCTCATTTCGTAAGGGACAAAGTCATCGTTATCACCGTGAACAAATATTATGGGAAGCTTGCAATTTTTAGCGGCTTTTACAGGAGTTGTTTCTTCCAAATCGAAATTGCCGAAAATTTTAGCGCCGAGCTTAACGAAAGGATAAAGCAAATCCGCAGGAAGCTTCATTTCACGAATAACCTTTTTAATTATTTCCTTTGCAGATGAAAAACCGCAGTCGGCAAGGACGAACTTAACGTTTTCGGGTAAATCCTCCTCGGTTGCCATAAGAACGGTTGCGGCACCCATTGAAACGCCCGAAATGCCGAGGTTTACGTCTTTTCCAAAGTGTTTAACCGCAAAATCAACCCATGCCTTGCAGTCTTTTCGTTCTTTAATTCCAAAGGTGCAAATTCTGCCCTCGCTACCGCCTGTTGCTCGGTGGTCTACAAGCAAAGCATTTCTGCCGATTGCAAAGCAACGCTCAATGGCACCGCACAAATCTCTTTCAGAGGTGCTTTTATAACCGTGAAACAAAATTTCGGTTAAACCGTTGGGGTTGCACTCGTAATATTTTCCTTTGAGTTTTAAACCATCAAACGACTTTATTTCAAAAATCTCATAAGGCATTTCGCGACTTTTTTTGGTCCAATTTATTATTTGTTCGCGAAAGGGAGCGTAAACTTCGCCTTCCGGCACTTCGTATTCGTTTTCACCCAAGGGTTTTCTTCTTTTAAAATAGAAAACCTTCAAAAAGCATATGAAAGACGTTAAAAGAATTAAAAGAACTATAATTCCCAAAGCTATTAAAATCCACTGTAAAAATTCCATATAAATTCTCCGTTAAAGGCATAAAACCGTGTTTTTTATATGATATAACTTTTGAAGGAATTTGTCAATAAAGTGTAGCCAAAAGAGTTTTTTATAGACAAATTATATTTTTTTGTGATATAATTTAACCGTAAACTTTTTAAAAGAAAAGAGATGTTTATGAAAAAGAAAATTTCACGTTTTTTGGCATTGCTTCTTGCTTTTGTAATTGTGAGCGGTCTTTGCTTTACGGTGCAGGCTGAAAACGGGGAGGATGTAACCATTTTGTTCACTCACGATTTACATTCGCATCTTCTTCCTTCAAAAGCTGAAGATGGCGGTGAATTCGGAGGTTATGCACGGCTTATGACTGCAATTAAAGAGCAAAAGGCGCAAAATCCCAATGCTATTTTGGTTGATGGCGGCGACTTTTCTATGGGCTCGCTTTTCCAAACGGCATTTGCAACCTCTGCAATTGAGCTTCGAATGATGGGAGCAATGGGCTACGATGTTACCACCTTTGGAAATCATGAGTTTGATTATCTTCCCAAGGGCCTTGCTTCAATGCTTAACGCCGCAAAAGCTTCGGGCGATCCTGTTCCTGCAATAGTTAACGCAAACTATATAACTCCCTCGGACTCCTCAATTGACAACTCGGAAATTTTAAATGCTTTTGAAAACTATGGCGTAAAGCCTTATACTATTATTGAACGAGGCGGAGTTTACTTTGTAATTTTCGGTATTATGGGCTTTGACGGTGATGATTGCGCTCCTAATTCGGGAATGGAGCTTAAAGACCCCGCTGAAATAGCTCAAAAAACGGTTGATGAAGCCGTTAGCGAGTGTGAAAGCACTTACGACGCACATCCTGTTGTAATTTGTCTTTCCCATGCGGGAACGAGCGACGGCAAGGGTGAAGACTATGAAATGGCTGAAAAGGTAAATGGAATAGACCTTATTATTTCGGGACATACTCACACAACGATAAATCAAGCTATTTCGGTAAATAACACGCTTATAGTTTCTGCAGGTGAATACGGCAAAAATCTTGGTGTTGTAAAGTTAAACCGCAATAATGACGGCACTGTTTCTTTGAAAAATTATTCTCTTGTTGAAATAGACGAAACAGTTGCGGATGATGCTCAAATTGCAAGCCTTGTAAGCAGCTTCAAATCAAGTGTTGAAACGGATTATCTTTCAAAATACGGCGTAACCTTCGATGAAGTGCTTGTAAACAATCCTTATGAATTCGAAAACGTAAAGAGCGTGTATGCAACTCAACATGAATCAACGCTTGCAAATATATTCTCCGATGCTTATAAAAAAGCGGTTGAGAAGGCGCTGGGCAAAGAGGTTGACGTTGCACTCACTGCGGCAGGCGTTATCCGCGAAACCTTACCGATGGGAAACGTAACTACATCCGATGTTTTTAACGCCGCATCGCTCGGCGTTGGCACGGAAGGTGAGCTTGTTGCGGTTTACATAACAGGAAAAGATTTAATGAATGCTTTAGAGGTTGATGCATCCGTTCAGCCTTTAATGTCGGCGGCCCAACTTTTCTTTTCAGGCGTTGAATATTCTTTTAACACATACCGTATGCTCTTTAACAAGGTGGATTACGCAATGCTTCGCAGAAACGACGGCACTCTTCAAGCAATAGAATTGGAACGTCTTTATTTGATTGTAACGGGAATGTATTGCGGACAGATGTTGGGTGCAGTTGAAGAAACTTCAATGGGATTAATAAGTATTACTCCAAGAGATGAAAACGGAAATCCCATAGAGGTTAAAGACCTTGCAAACTATGTTGTTAAAGATGAAAACGGAAATCCTTTAAAAGAATGGAATGCAATAGCCACCCATCTTAAAGATATGGACGGCATAATGGATTCGAAATATTCTCAAACCGACGGACGCAAGGTTGTATATTCAAGCCTTAACCCCGTAATGCTTTTAAGAAATGCAAACCATTTTACCTACATAATAATTGCCGTTATTTTAGTTCTTATCTCGGTAATTGTGTTAGTTCCTGTTTTAGTTGTTCGCAAAATACGCCGCAAAAAGCTTAAAAAAGCGGCTTGAACAAAAAAAGAAAAAGCCGGTACTCGTTAAGAGTAGCGGCTTTTTTATTTTATTTTTTAAATTCAAAAAGTCTGTAAAGCTTTTTGGAAAATTTTCCGGCATAAAGCTTTGAGAAAATACTTTTTTCAAAGCCTTTTAATTGGTTTATATATTTTTCGGGCGTTATTTCGTGCTCTCTTACAAATGAAAAAGCTCCGTTTTCGAGCAATTCGGGATTATCAATTCCGAAAACCTCGCTAACGCCAACGTCGTTTACGGGATTTTTATATTTAGACATTTTGGCAGCTAAAGAACTGTAACAGTCGGTTAAAAGGGAAAATTCGTCAAAATGCTCACACAACGCCTCTGTTAAAGCGTTAAGCTCGTAAAGGGTTAAATACATGCTAACCCCTTCCATAATTATAACGGCACTTTTCTGTTTGGGAATGCTTTTTAGCCATTCCGATTTTCGAATATCGCCGCCTATCATTTTATAACGCTCGTTTTCCTCGTAATAACGCTTTCTTTCTGATATGACTTCGGGAAAATCTACGTCATACCATTTTTTATATTCGTTTATTCTTAAAGCTCTGCTGTCCATTCCTGAGCCTAAATGAATAATAACAGACTCTTCGTTTTCTTTAATTTTTTCTTTCGTCCAATCATCAAAAACGGCAGAACGAATGCCCATATAATAGGCAAGCCATTTAGATTTGGATTTTCCTTTCAGGTGAAAATCCTCGGAGTCCCAAATTTCCTCGGCTTTTTTATCATCAAGAAAAAGCGCTTTTCGGCTAACGTAGGCTTTGCCGTAAAGAGGAATGTAAAGCGTTTTATTAACACTGTTCATATTAACCTCCTTGGTTAAATTTTAGTTAACAACACAACGTTTTCAATGTGATATGTTCTGGGGAACATATCAACGGGCTGAATTTTTTTAATTTCATAGCCGTTTTCAACAAACTTTTTAACGTCGCGCGCCTGAGTTGTAGGGTCGCAGGCAATGTAAACTATTTTCTTCGGCGAAAATTCGCAAACCGTTTTAACTGCAAGCTCGTCAAGCCCCTTTCTTGCGGGGTCAAGTGTTACAATATCGGGTTTAAATCCGCTTTCCTTGAGTTCCTTTGCGGCAATTCCGGCATCCTCACAAATAAAGGTGCAGTTTGAAAGAGAGTTTCTTTCAGCATTCTTTTCAGCATCAATAACCGCTTCTTTTACAATTTCAATTCCAACCGCTTTGCTTACTTTTCTTGCAAAAAACTGCGTTATAGTGCCCGTTCCACAGAAAATATCAAGTAAAATATCGTTTTTTTGAGGTTGCATAAGCTCAAGCGCAGTGGTGTAAAGCTTTTCAACTTGATATGGGTTAATTTGAAAAAACGAAAGGGGAGAAACCGAAAAAGAGAGGTCGCCGATTAAATCGGTAATAAAATCATCGCCCCAAAGGGTAATGCATTTTTCACCCATAATTTCGTTACCGGTTTTGTTATTAACGTTAAGAATAACGCTCTTCAAACCGTTTATTTTTGCTTTTAATTCCTCTATGAGTGAAGAAACGTTGGGTAGCTTTTCGCCGTTTGCAACGATTATAATCATAACCTCGTTGGTTTTTACGCCAACTCTGCCGCCAACGTGTCTTATAAGACCTTTTCCCGTAAGCTCATCGTAAACCGAAACGTTATTTTTTAAAATCCAATCCTTAAAAACGGGAATAACGGCATCAAAAGCGGAATCGTGAAGCATACAGCGCTCAATATCCACAATTGAGTGTGAGTGCTGACGGTAAAAGCCTATTTTAAGCTCGCCGTTTTTCTTTGAAACGGGAAACATGGCTTTGTTTCGGTAGCCGACGGTTTTGGGTGAGGGAATAACGTTTGAAATTTCAAATTCGGTTTTTCCAATTCTCGAAAAAGCATCTTCAATAAAGCGTTTTTTATATTTAAGCTCCGTTTCGTAGGAAAAATCGGCAAAACAGCAGCCGCATTTACCGCCAAAGAGGCAAAAATGCTCTTCTCTTTCGGAAGACGGGGCGATAAGCCTTTCAATTTTTCCAAATGCGTAAGATTTAAAAACCTTTAAAATTCTTATCTCGCAAAGGTCGCCTTTAACGGTTCTCGGCACGAAAACAACAATGCCGTCTGCCTTGCAAATTCCGCTTCCGCCGTATGAAATTGCTTCAATTTCGGCTGTTATAATATCATTCTTTTTCATTTTCGCATTTTCCGCAAATAATTCTTATAAATTCAACGTTGCTCATTGCAATATTTTCCAAACGCTCAAAATCAACTGCTTTTTCCGCTTTAATAACGTCCTCTAAAACGGGGTTTGTTTTAGGATGTCTGGGTGTGAAAACGGTGCAACAATCCTCGTAAGGAAGAATTGAGGTTTCAAAGGTGTCAATTTTTCTTGCAATATCAATTATTTCGTTTTTATCTAACCCTATTAACGGCTTGAAGATGGGAATTTCGGCTTCCGCTTCGGTGCAGCACATTGCCGCGAGCGTTTGCGAGGCAACCTGACCAAGACTTTCGCCTGAAATTAAGCAGGGAATGTGATAATTTATGGCAAGCTTAGATGCAATTCGCATCATTGAGCGGCGCAAAATAATTGTTGAAAGCTCTTCGGGGCAATTATCTCTTATATGCTCTTGAATTTCGGTGAAGTTTATAATATTTAAATTGAATTTTTGCTCGTAAAGAGAGATTTTTTTGCAAAGGGTAATAACCTTTTCTTTTGCCATTTCGGAGGTGTAGGGATATGAAAAAAAGTGGATTCCGTCAACTGACATTCCGCGCTTGGCCATCATATAGCCTGCAACGGGAGAATCAATTCCACCTGAAATTAAGAGAAGACCTCTTCCGTTTGAGCCGGTGGGCATTCCGCCTGCACCGACAAAACCGTTTGCTCTTATAAATGCCGATTGGTCGCGTATTTCGACGGTAACGGTAACGTCGGGATTATGCATATCCGCTTTTAAATGCGGGAAATTATCTAAAATAAAATCACCGAAATGAAGACAAAGCTGAGGAGAATTCATAAAAAACGCTTTGTCGGAGCGTTTGGCAACAACTTTGAAGGTTTTTGCATTTAATAAATCTTCGCCTATTGCCTCGGGAATGGCATCTTCAATAGCCTTAATATCTTTTTCGACCTCGTAAGCAAAGCTGAAATTTATAATGCCGAATACCTTTGAAACGGCGTTTTTAACCGCATCCATATCTGCATCTTGATTTTTTAAATGCAAAACGGCGGTTGATTGAGCGGTGTAATAATCAAAACCGCCAAAGGGTGCGAGAGCCGATTTAAGAGAACGTATTAAAAGTATTTCAAAACGGTGCTTATTAAGCCCTTTTAACGTCATTTCACCGTATTTAAGCAAAACACACTTTTTCATTTTAAACTCCTTTAAACCTTGAAATAAACTATTGCTTCGCAAATTGCGTTATAAAGCGCTTCAACTTCTTCAACGGTGTTTTGAACGCCGAAGCTTATGCGAAACGCCGATTTTTGCCTATCGGGAGAAAGCTTCATTGCCGCCAAAACCGAGGAAGCCAAGCTTTTGTTTGAAGAACATGCCGAGCCGGGAGAAACAAAAATATCTCTATCTTGCAAAAATCTAACCATAACCTCGGAGGGAATCTTCGGAACCGAAAGATTTAAAACCGCATGCGATGAATTCTCGGTGCTGTTAATGAAAACCTTGGGATTATTTGAAAAAAGCTCAACGCCTTTTTTAAAAAGCAAATCGTAATGAGATTTATATTCGTTAAAGTTTTCGATAAGAAGGGAGGCTGCCGCTGAAAGCGACATAATGGCGGGCACGTTTTCGGTGCCGTTTCTTATTCCTTTTTCTTGGCCGCCGCCGAAAACAATGGGAGAAAGGCGCAAACTGCTTGATGCATATAAAACACCAACGCCCTTTGAAGCTCTTATTTTGTGGCCGCTTACGGTTATGAGGTCAACCTCTTTTTTTGAGGGAAGCGGCACTTTACCGAAAGCCGCAACACAGTCGGAATGAATAATTGCGTTGGCTTTTGCCTGCTTTACCGCTTTTCTTATTGCCCAAACGTCGTTTATGGCGCCCGTTTCGTTGTTTGCAAGCATAAGAGAAACAAAAACGGTGTTGGAATTTATTTTAGAAAAAATTTCTTCTTCGGTTATTCTGCCTTCTTTATTGGGTTCAAAATAAACGACCTCGAATTTATCGGTAAGCTCTTTAAAAGGCGCCGAAACCGATGAATGCTCGGTGCGAGAAAGGCAAATTCTTCCGCCGCTTCTGATAAGCTTTTTTAAAACGCCTAAAATTGCAATATTATTGGCTTCTGTACCGCCTGAGGTAAAATAAACCTCATCGGCAGAAAAGCCTTCTGCAAAAAGAGCAATCTTTTTTCTTGCATTTAAAAGCTCGGATTTTACGCTTTGACCAAAACGGTGTATTGATGAGGGGTTTGCATATTCTGTTTTCATAGCGTTAACCGCCGCGTTAATTGCCTCGTTACAAACGGGGGTTGTTGCACCGTTATCGAAATATATCATAATGCCAGTCTTCTTTCTAAAATACTAAATAATATTCTATCATATTTTGAATAAAAAAACAACCGAGTAATTATCTGTTAATAAAAAAACGACAATCTTTTTCAGAGTGTCGTTTTAATTTTTTATTCTTCCAAAACAGGCTCGGATTCGACCTTTGTGTATTGCAAAATGTTCTTTGAATATTCGCGCTGGAAACGGCAAAGGGAAACATTTCCTTCGGCATCGGTTAAATTAAAATAAACGTAGCCGCCCACAATGCTGAAGCTTTCGGCATCTCCATCGCAAATTTTTATTTTTTCCGAAAGATTGTCTTTTTTGCAGGCATAGGCGGTCCCGTCGTTAAAGGAACAAATAATATAATCGCCGTCTATAATAAAATCGGAAACGTTTTCAAGAATGAGCTCGGGGAAGGGCTCTTGAATGTTTGCGGAATAAAGATGGCCGTCCTCTTCCGAAATGAAGTAGATTTTTCCTTCTTCATTTCCAATGTTAAACTTGGTAACGGCTTTATTTATTACGGTAGAGGTACCGTCGCCTTCAACGGAAACCGAGCAAATAAAGTTATCGCCGTTGCGCTCATTTATGTAGTAAATAATATCGTCCCAAATTATAAACTGATAGGGAATATGGCTGTTAATTCTTTCGGGATTTGTATCTTCATCATAATCCAAGGGGAGTCTGTGGAGATAGCCTATATCAACTGCTGAGGTTGCATTTGAATAATAAAGGTAGCCATCGTAAACCATCATATATCTGGCGTAAATGTCTTTTCCGGTGTTGTTGTTCTTTAAAGCCTGACGGTCTGCACCGTTAGTTCTTACCTTGTAAACAGTGTAGTCGGAAATATAATAAACCCAATCTCCGACAACGTTTATGTGCGAACAGTTTTCTTGAGAAAGCACTATGGAGAAGCTTTTATCGGTGCGTTCTCTTACTATTTGTTTATCGTGGTTAAGATAATAAAAATAATCGTTTGCAGCCGCGGCAATACCGCCACCCATTAGATTTTTGCCCCAATTTCCTTTAACCTTATCATCACTTCCGGAGAAGGGATTATATTCAACGCTGATTTCGTAAACACGCTCCGAGCCGTTTGGCGAAATTGTTTTTATTAAAACAACGTTGTTGCCTTTTGTGAAATTTTCGTTATAAAGTATTTTAACCGTAACGTTCTGACCGTCGGGAATTGCGGAGATTTCAAGATGGTCTATTTTATCGAGAACGGTAACGGTGTAAGACAAAACGGATTTGTCAAACTGAGGCATTAACGTATAATTGCCAACCGTGAGGTTTTTCAAGAAGTTATTTGTGTCTTCTTGTCTTTTTGAAGTAATATCGGCGTTTATAAAAACAGCGGCGATAATTAAGCCGATGATTAGAACGGGCGCAACAATAAACGATATGAGGGTTGTAATAGGGAGTTTTGATTTGATGTTTAATTTCATATAAAGTCCTCCGCAAAAAGACTAATTATATTATACATTATAAAAGAGTTATAGTCAATAAAAACAAAAGTAACAAAAAAATGAATTTTTCATAAAATAACAGTAGACAAATAACTGAAAAGTGTGATAAAATGTAACAAGAAAAACAAAAAACTACTATTTTTTAAAAAGAGGTGACGAAAATGGACGCAGGCAACGGCGGCACTATACCCCGAAGTAGACGCATAAATATATCTGAAAATGGCTGTGTTCTGTTTTCGTAACACGATATATTTGTGCGTGTAGTCAGGCGCAAGGTGCCATGCCAATTCTTACCCGAATAAAAATTTTACCGCAAAAAAAGGGAGGAAAACAGGTATGGAAAATACTATGACAAAAATCAAAGAGCTTTTAACAGAGAAAAGCTTTGGAAAAATTAAAACCATATTGGTAGAAATGAATCCTGCCGATATTTCGCAGCTTTTTAACGAAATAGAAGAAAGCGAATGCCTTTTGCTTTTCAGACTTTTACCTAAAGAGCTTGCGGCGGAAAGCTTCGTTTATTTCGACAGCGACATTCAAGAACAACTTATAAACAATTTTTCCGATAAAAATTTAAGAGAAATATTCTTCGACGAGCTGTTTTTGGACGATACCGTTGATATCATCGAAGAAATGCCCGCAAACGTAGCGGCGAGAATTCTCAATAACTGCACCAATGCAGAAATAAGAAAAACAATTAACGAGCTTTTGAAATATCCCGAAGACTCTGCGGGAAGTATAATGACCGTTGAGTACGTCCGTCTTAAAAAGAGTATGACGGTAAGGGATGCTTTTGAAAGAATTCGTAAAACGGGTGTTGACAAAGAAACTATTTACACCTGTTACGTAACAGACGATAACCGCCATCTCGAAGGCATAGTTTCGGTTAAAACTCTTTTGCTTGCAAAACAAGACGATATTATTGAAGATATAATGGAAACGAACATTAAGTTTGTTTACACTTCGGAAGATAAAGAGCACGTTGGTAATCAGTTTAATAAATACGACTTTTTGGCTTTGCCGGTTGTAGATAACGAAAAACGCTTGCTCGGTATAGTAACGGTTGACGATGCTATTGACGTCATTCAGGAAGAGGCAAACGAAGACTTTGCAAAAATGGCAGCTATAACGCCTTCCGAAACCTCTTATTTTAAAGAGTCTATTTTTAAGCACGCTAAAAACAGAATTCCTTGGCTGCTTGTTTTTATGCTTTCTTCAATATTTACAGGTGTAATTCTTTCGTGGTATGAAGAAGCCTTTGAAGCGTTACCTATTTTAATATCGTTCTTACCTATGCTTATGAACACGGGCGGTAACTGCGGTGCACAAAGCTCTTCAACTATGATTCGCGGTCTTGCAATTGATGAAATTAAGCTTAAAGATTTCTTCAGAGCGCTTTTAAAAGAACTCGGAATAGGTCTTGTTGTAAGTGTGATTTTGGTTGCGGTAAGCACCTTGAGGATTTTAATTTTCGACCCTGCCGAGCTTGAAATTGCGCTGATTCTTGCGATTTCGCTTGCTTTTGTTGTTATTTTTGCAAAAGCTCTTGGATGTTGCTTGCCAATGCTTGCAAAAAAGATTAATGTTGACCCTGCAATTATGGCTTCGCCCTTAATAACAACAATAGTTGACTGTTGTGCAGTTTTGGTTTATTTTAACGTAGCGATTTTAATTTTAGGATTATAAAAAGAATCCGCATATTTTATTATGCGGATTCTTTTTTTGAAAAGAAAAGAGCAAAAACGTTTTGTTTTTGCTCTTTTTCATTTTTAATATTTTTCTCTTGCAGTATAGCCGGTGTGAAGGATTTCGTGTGCTTTATGGCTTCCGGGTTTTTCGAAATATTCCTCATAAATTTTCTTTATATCGGGATTTTCGTGAGACTTTCTAACGGGAAGCTGAGCATCGTCTTTATAAAGACCTTCAGCACGTTTTGCGCGAATATCGGTGAAGTTGCGAACAACAGCGGGAACGATGGGCTGACCGCCGCCGTTTACACAACCGCCGGGACAAGCCATGATTTCAATGAAATCATACTGCTTTTCGCCACTCTTAACCATGTTAAGAAGTGCTTTTGCATTTGCAAGGCCGGAAGCAACTGCAACGCGAACCTTAGTGCCGTTTAAGTCATAGGTTGCTTCTTTAATGCCTTCAACGCCTCTAACATCGTTGAATTCAATATTTTCGAGGGGCTTTCCGGTTACGATTTCGGCAACGGTACGGAGAGCAGCCTCCATAACACCGCCGGTTGCACCGAAGATTGTGCCTGCGCCCGAGCCTAAGCCGAAGGGAGCATCGTATTCGCCGTCGGGAAGAGCGTTGAAGTCAATACCTGCTTTGCGAATCATTCTTGCAAGCTCTCTTACGGTGAGTGCAACGTCAATATCGGGGATATCTTTAACTGCGCTGTGCTCAGTTCTGGTAGCCTCGAATTTCTTGGCAGTACAGGGCATAATGCTTACTACGAAGATATCTTTGGGGTCAATTCCCATTTTTTCTGCATAGTAGGTTTTTGCAACTGCGCCGAACATACCCTGAGGAGATTTGCAAGAAGAAATGTTGGGAATAAGTTCGGGAAAGTTGTGCTCTGCATATTTAACCCAACCGGGTGAGCAAGAGGTTATGAGAGGTAAGTTCTTGCCGGACTTAAATCTTTCGAGGAATTCGGTTCCTTCTTCCATAATGGTAAGGTCGGCAGTAAAGTTGGTGTCGAAAACTTTATCAAAGCCGAGCATACGGAGAGAGGAAACGAGCTTGCCGGTAACGATAGAGCCCATGGGATAACCGAACTCTTCACCAAGACCGATTCTTACTGAGGGAGCAGTTTGAACGATAACATGTTTAGCGGGGTCGTTAATTGCGGCGAATACCTTATCGGTATCGTCTCTTTCTCTTAATGCGCCGGTGGGGCAAACGGTGATACACTGTCCGCAGTTTACGCAAGCAACGTCATCGAGGTCTGCTTCGAAAGCACAACCGATATGAGTTGCAAAGCCTCTTTCGTTTGCGCCGATAACAGAAACTGCCTGAACCTTTCCGCAAGCTGCAATACAACGACGGCAGAGAATACATTTTCCGTTATCGCGAATCATGTGTACTGAAGTTGTATCTATTGTGGTGTCGGACATTTCGCCGTCGAACTTGTGCTCGTCTTCAATTCCGTAATCGGTGCAAAGTTTCTGGAACTCGCAGTTTCCGGAACGAACGCAAGAAAGACATTTTTTGGTATGAGTAGAAAGAAGAAGCTCAAGAGTGGTTTTTCTTGATTCTATAACTGCGGGGCTGTTTGTAACAACCTCCATCCCCTCATTAACGGGATAAACACAGGCAGCAACAAGGCTTCTTGCGCCTTTAACTTCAACAACACAAATACGACAAGCGCCGATTTCATTTATGTCTTTCAAATAGCAAAGAGTGGGAATATCAATACCTACGTATTTTGCTGCTTGAAGAATAGTGCTGTTTTTCGGGACGGAATAATCCTTGCCGTTGATTTTAATATTTACCATATCCATTGTTTTATTCCTCCTTACTTCTTAATTATTGCATTGAACTTACATTTTTCAATGCAAGCACCGCACTTAATACATTTGGTTTTATCAATAACGTGAGGCTGCTTAACTGCACCGGAGATTGCACCAACAGGGCAAACTCTTGCGCAAGCAGTACATCCCTTACATTTGTCTGCAACAACTTCATAAGAAAGAAGTGATTTACATACTCCTGCGGGACAACGTTTTTCAACAACGTGAGCAATATACTCATCGCGGAAATAACGAAGGGTAGAAAGAACGGGGTTGGGAGCAGTCTGACCAAGACCGCAAAGAGAGTTGTTTTTGATGTAGTAGCAGAGCTGTTCCATCTTTTCCAAATCTTCAAGGGTTGCCTGACCGTTGGTAACCTTTTCGAGCATTTCGTAAAGACGTTTTGTACCGATACGGCAGGGTGCGCATTTTCCGCAAGATTCATCAACTGTGAATTCGAGGAAGAATTTTGCAATATCAACCATACAGTTATCTTCGTCCATAACGATAAGACCGCCGGAACCCATCATGGAACCGATGGCAATAAGGTTATCGTAATCTATCGGAACGTCTAAATGCTCGGCAGGGATACAACCGCCTGAAGGACCGCCGGTTTGAGCAGCCTTAAACTTTTTGCCATTGGGAATGCCGCCGCCGATTTCTTCGATGATGGTGCGGAGAGTGGTTCCCATGGGAACTTCAACAAGACCGGTGTTGTTTATTTTTCCGCCGAGAGCGAAAACTTTGGTTCCCTTGCTCTTTTCGGTACCCATAGAAGCAAACCATTCGGGACCGTTTAAGATGATTTGAGCAATGTTTGCATAAGTTTCAACATTGTTAAGAATTGTGGGTTTGCCGAAAAGACCTTTAACTGCGGGGAACGGAGGACGGGGACGGGGTTCGCCTCTGTGGCCTTCGATTGAAACCATAAGAGCAGTTTCTTCACCGCAAACGAAAGCGCCTGCGCCGAGACGGATTTCAAGGTCGAATGAGAAATCGGTGCCGAAAATGTTTTTTCCGAGCAAGCCGTATTCTTTAGCTTGGTCTATAGCAATCTGAAGACGCTTAACAGCAATGGGGTATTCAGCACGAATGTAGATATAACCTTGGTCGGAGCCTATTGCATAAGCGGCAATAGCCATAGCTTCAATAACGGCGTGCGGGTCGCCTTCAAGAACGGAACGGTCCATAAATGCGCCGGGGTCGCCTTCGTCGGCGTTACAGCAAACGTATTTCTTATCGGAAACGGATTTGCTTGCAAATTCCCACTTGCGTCCGGTGGGGAAGCCTGCGCCGCCTCTTCCGCGAAGTCCGGAAGCGGTAATGGTTGCAATAACGTCTTGGGGCGTCATTTCGGTAAGAACTTTTCCAAGAGCCTTGTAACCGTCGTAAGCTATATATTCATCAATGTTTTCGGGGTTGATAACACCGCAGTTTTTAAGAGCAACACGCTTTTGCTTTTTATAGAAAGCGGTATCGTTTAATGAATAAATAAGGTTTTCAACCTGCTTTGCTTCTTCGGGATTTTTGCCGGTATCTTTGTAAACGAGTCTTTCAACGGGACGTCCTTTTAAAAGATGCTCGGAAACAATTTCCGGAATATCTTCCTCTTTAACGAGGCTGTAAAAAGTGCCGTCGGGATAGACAATCATAATGGGGCCGAGTGCGCAAAGACCGAAACAACCGGTTTGCACAACGCCTACTTCGTTTTCAAGTCCGTTTTTTGCAATTTCTTCTTCGAGTTTTTGTCTGAGGGCAGGGCTTCCGGAAGAAGTACAACCGGTACCGCCGCAGACTAAAACGTGTGAACGAATCATTTTCAGTTTCCTCCTATTTAGCCGTTATGAGCGCCGATGGTGTATTCGGTTACAACTTTTCCGCCCTTAATGTGTTCGTTGATAACGCGTTTTGCTTTTTCGGGGTTCATTTTAACGTAAGTAACCTTTTCTTTACCTGCTTCGAAAATTTCGACAACCGGTTCATACTGGCAAATTCCGATACAACCTGTTTGAGTAACGGTTACCGAATTTGCAATGTTTTTTTCCTGAACTTCTTCAACAAAGGTGTTGAGAACAGGTCTTGCGCCTGCCGCAATGCCGCAGGTTGCCATGCCGACAACTATACGGATTGAATGCTCGACAGAGTCTCTGATTGCGATTTTGCCTTTCATTTTTTCTCTGATTGCCTCAAGATCTGCTAGGCTTTTCATGAAAAAATACCTCCATATTATAATAATTTTTTATAGTGGACAAATATAAATATAAAACGTATTACGTATTATATTGCTCGTTTAAGAATTCCTTAACCCAATTAAGCACTTCGGGGGAATTTAAGGGAACTTCACCCAACACCTCTCTTAATTCCTTGGTGTAAAGCTTAACCGATTTACAAGGTGTTTCGTGAACAAAGAGAAAATCAATATCGGGATTGCCCTGCAAAAGCACACAAACGGTGCTTGCTATATCGCCGAGCGGAGTAAAATCAATGTTATTGGTATCAAAGGTTGCTGAAACTACTGTTCCGTGGTTTTCGGAATCGTCTTTTTCACTAACAGATGATATGGTAACAGTTCCGCCTGCTTGCTCGCTTGCGAGCTTTAAAAGGGGAATACCCATACCGACTTTTCTGGTGGTTCGGGTGGTGAAAAAAGGGTCTGAAACGGAATTTAACATCTCTTTGGTCATTCCCGTTCCGTCATCTTTGATTTTTAAAGTTAAAATTCCGTTTTTATCTTCATTTAAGAGTATTTCAATGTTTTTTGCTTTTGCTTTAACGGAATTCATCGCAATATCAAGAATATTTAAAGAAAGCTCTTTCATAAACCGAGCGCTTTGAAAAAGGCGTTTGTTAAAGCCTTTTCGTCGCCGAGCGCCTCCTCTTCCAAAGAAAGTCTGTTTACGGCCTCACTTATATCCCAAAGATGATGAGAGTCTGAATTATAAAGAAATTTTGCATTTTTAATTGAGTATTTTTCAATGCATTCTTCTTTATTCAACCTTGAATTAAGCTCAATAAGATTAAAACCGTATTCGGAAGGAATTGTGCCGAGAATTGCAGCCATTCCGTTCGAGGTTCTGTCAATATGAGCGGGGAAAACTGCGGCGTTATATTTTTTTGCTTCAGAAATAGCATCGTCAACAGTTAATGAGGTTGCATTTATAAGCAAAAGATTTTCAGTGTCAATTACGTTGTCATCGGAATCAACTATAAGCTGATTTCCGAAGATTTCGGTTTTGTTTTCAACAGGCAAAAGCTTTGTTTTAACAAAACTGCCAAAAGACAAGGCGTCTTGTTGGGAACGGAAAAGCAATACCATATGAATATCTTCTGCGGTAGTAAGCTCAATTCCTGCTATCGGCAGAATATTAAAATATCGGCAACATTCAAAAAAAGCGGGAATATTTGCAGTGGAATTGTGGTCGGTTAGAGCAACTATTCCAAGACCTTTAATGTGCGCCATTCCTGCAATGTTTGCCGGAGTCATATCATCGTCTGCACAAGGTGAAAGGCAGGAATGAATGTGTAAGTCGTAAGCAAAACTTTTCATAAACCGAGTATTTTTCCCAGTTCAACCGAAACTTCAAAGGAGTTTTTGGGAGAACGAAGGAGATTTATTTGTTTTGATTTCGCAATTGAAATAAGTTCATCGGAAATTTCGGCATTTTCGGTTATTATAATGCAAGAAACGTCCGCAAGAGAAGCAACTGCCAAAACGTTTACGTTGGTCATTATGGTAATCCAAGCGTAATCGCTTTTTGCTCTACCCATTACCCAACTTAAAAGGTCGCCGGAGTAACCGCCCAAAACTTCTCTTTCGGGCTCGGCTAAATTAACCGTTTCGAGAGATAAGGTTTTTATTAAGGCTTCCAGTGTCATTTACTCGCCGCCTTTCTTTTTGCGCATAACACGCAGATAACGCTCACGGAAACGCATAATGCAATCGTCTTCAGAGGCTTCGCCTGAAACTATGTCTTCGGCGAGAGCTCTGCAAGAGGGAGCACCGCAAGAGCCGCAGTCGAGGTCGGGAAAACGTGAACAAATATTCTGAATTTCCGACATCTTTTGCAAAGCGGAATCCATATTGTCATCAAGACGTAAAATGGGGTTGTGGGTAAGTTGGTTTTTCCAAAGATATTCCTCGGGCACGGGGCTTTGATTTTCGTCTTCCCAAACGCCGTTTATGCGGTTTTGAGAAACCGGCAAATAACGTTTAAGATTTTGAAGCCTTGCCTTTGAAATATAAGGATTAACAATATTGAGCGCACCGCCGACACAACCGCCGTTGCAAGCGTTTAATTCTATAAACTCAAGATTTTGAATGTTTCCGTTTTCAATTTCGTCAAGAACTTTTATAACGTTCTCAATTCCGTCTGCCGCAAGGTAGCGGTCGTTGAAAAGAGAAACGGATTCGCCGCCGGAAGCGGCCCAACCCACGCCTATAAGTCCTGTTTTGCAAAGACTTTTAGGCTCGTCTATTTTTTTCATTGCGGGAATCAGTCTGAAACAAATTTCGCTCATTGAAAGAGCTCCGTCAACCTCGCTCTTATCAAGACCGATGGTGTTTCGCACGTAGCTTACCTTTGCGGGACAGGGAGATATGAAGAAAACTCCTATATCATCATATTTGAGCTCGGGGTGCTTTTCCATAGCGGCTTTTTTCGCAAGCTTTGCGGCAAGCTCGATTGGCGGTAATAAGGGTAAAACGTTTTCGCAGAGTGAAGGGAATCTTACGGCAATTATTCGAACGACGGCAGGACATGCAGAACTTATAACGGGCTTGGGAATGTTGTCGGCGTGAAGAAATTTGCGAGTGTATTCCGAAATTATTTCGGCAGCGCTTGCAACTTCAAAAACATCGTCGAAGCCAATTTCCAAAAGTCCCGTGAGAATGAGGTCGAGGTCGTCGATATTATCGAATTGGCCGTAAAGAGTAGGGGCGGGAAGAGCTATTTTGTATTTAAAAGACTCAATAACCGAAGCGTCGTCAAAGCTTGCCTTCTTTGCCTTGTTGGGACAAACGCGAATGCATTCTCCGCAGTCTATGCAAAGCTCGGATTTAATAACGGCGTGGCCGTCACGTATACGAATTGCCTCGGTGGGACATCTTTTAAGGCAGGTTGTACATCCTTTGCATCTTTCTTTAAGAAGATAAACAGAGTGTAAAACTGACATAAAAACTCTCCCTTCGTAAAAAGAATGAATTTAAAAATCAGAACAAAACATCCATAGTAACAACGGTTCCTTGACCTACAACCGATTGAATATCAAGCATATCGGTGTATTTTTTCATGTTCGGCAAGCCCATTCCGGCGCCGAAACCGAGAGAACGCACGTTGTCTTTTGCGGTGGAATAGCCTTCTTGCATGGCAAGCTCGATGTTTTCAATTCCCGGTCCTTTATCGCTTAAAACGATTCTTACGCGGTCGTTGTAAACAAAGACGTCGGCTGTTCCGCCGTTTGCGTGAATTACCATGTTGATTTCGCCCTCATACATAGCAATTGAAACGCGTTTTACAACATCGGGGTCGATGTGAAGCTGACGTAATAATTTTTTGACGTTAACGGAGGCTTCGCCCGCAGAGGTGAAACTATCGCCGTCAACGTTAAAATGAAATCTTACGGGATTGGAGTTATCCATTGATAACACAACCGCCGTTAAGGCCGTTATCAAAAAGCTTTCCGCAAGCAGGATACATGCGTTCATCGGAAGCCAAAACAACTATTCCGGATTCATCTGCAAGGCGGATAACATCGTCAGCAGGCTGTTTTCCTCTTACAAAAACGATACAACGCATATCCATCATTACGGCTGTTCTTACAACTTGCATATTTACAAGACCGGTAATTAAAACCGCTTGGTCTTTTACAAATGCAAGGACATCGCTCATCATATCGGAAGCACAGGCGGAATGAACCTCGGATTCGAGCTTGTCTTCGCCGCAAAGAACGCGAGCTTCAAGAAGAGATGCAATAGTACTGATTTTCATTGTAAACCATCCTTTAGAGGTTATTTAACTCAATACTTTTCGAGTATTTCGGGGATTTGTGCTGCAGTAAGCTTGCCGTAAACGTCATCGTTAACGGTCATAACGGGAGCAAGACCGCAACAGCCGATGCAACGGGTTGCAATAAGAGAAAACTTTCCGTCGGGAGTAATGCCGCCGGATTTGATATTGAGAATTTGCGATGCCTTATCGAATACTTCCTGAGCGCCTTTAACGTAGCAAGCGGTGCCAAGACAAATTCCAACTTCATACTTGCCTTTGGGCTGAATAGAGAAGAAAGAATAGAAGCTTACAACACCGTATACTTCTTCAAGCGGAAGATCCAAGCCTTCTGCAATAAAGGTTTGAACTTCGAGAGGAAGATATCCGTAGATTTCCTGTGCTTTTTTAAGAACTTGAATAAGAGCACCGGGAACGTTTTTGAAATCGGCGATAACAGCATCGAGTTTTGCGTGCTTTTCAGCCGAGTCCGTAAAGGGAACAATCTGCAACTTGTTTTTCATTCAGTTGCCTCCTTCTTTAGTAATACAAAATGTTGATTTTGCCTATATAGAAAATGTAAAAATACATAAATAGAATATAGACTAAGTTATTATAACATAAATTAAGATGAATGTCTATAAGAAAAACAGAAATATTGACAAAAAATTATCAAATAATTTGCGAAAAAAACTTCCCTCGGGAAGAGGGAAGCTGATATGTAAATTTGTTTATAAGGTTTTATTGAACAACTGTGTGTTTTTACAAAGCAATACTAGATTTCTTTGATGCAAACCTCCTTAAAAGATTTTAAAAAGAAACCTTGAGTTCAATTGCTGCATTGGACTCACCCTTTCACTGAAGTTGAGAGCTGTTTTGTGCATTGGACTCACCTCTCTGAATAGACACAACAGAATTAAAAGTGTTGCCGGGAAAGTTGCCTTTTAATAGTTTTTTGGACTCAACCCTTTCCTTTATCTTGTCTATATTATAGCAAATAAAAATGATAATGTCAATAATATTTTTTAAAAAAGTATAAAAAAATTATTATTTTTGCACAAAGAAATAAGAGAAACAGAAAAGAGTCATAAAAAAGCTCAAAACAAAATATATTTTTGTAGAAATAAAAAAGCATGAGAGGTGTTTCAGTTGGAGATACAAGGAAAAAACATAATAATTGGCGAAACAGTGGCGGATATGGTGTCCGAAAAAACTCTTGAAGGCGAGATAATAATTCCCGATTATTTAACAGATGCGGTTAGGGTAATAAAAACCGAATGCTCTCCCAGAATAATATCTAAAAGGAAAAGCGAAGATAAGATTTGCATCGATGTTGCTGCCGACGTAAGAATTTGGTATTATTCCGAAGAGGGAAAGGTAGCTCTCATTTTAAGAACGGAGAACTACACCGAAGAGTTTAATATAAAGGAATGTCAAAGCTCAATTTGCTTGAGAACGGCAACAAAAACGGAATATGCAAACGGGGGTACGATAAATTCCCGCAAATTAAGCTATAAAGTGGTAGTTTCAACTTCGGTAAGATGCTATTTCAGAAAAGAAACCAAAATAGTAACCGATGAACAGGCGGCTTGCATGGAATGCGAGCAAACAACTTTTTCGTTTGGCACTATGGCTGCGGCAACCGAGAAAAATATATCTGTTTCCGACGTTATAGAGGTAATGAGCGGTAAAGGAGAAATAAAGGAAATTTTAAAAAGTGAGGCAGTGGTTTATACCGGAGATATGAAGCCCATAAATAATAAAATAATAATGAGAGGGCACGTTGATGTAAAAATACTTTATATAAGCGTTGAAGGAAAAATCGAAACTGTGAGAGCTGAAATTCCGTTTACACAAATTATTGATATAGACGGAATGGACGAAGAATGTATTGCAGACCTTCGTTACACGGTAAACGGCATAACAGCAACCCCGAAAACCGATGAAAACGGTTTAATGAAGCATATAACCGTTGACGTTGAGCTTTTGGTTTTGGCAAGAGGCTATAAAAACAGTGAATATACCGTTTCCTCAGACGCTTATTCTATGGCTTATAAATGTGAGCTTGAATTAAATGAAGTGGAAGCGGAACATTTTGATGGCAAGTATAATGCCTTGACAACCGAAAGAGGAACTATTGAAAGCTCCGATACCATTATCTCGGTAAGCGACGTAAGCGCAACTGTTTACACAACCGGAATATTAAGAGAAAACGGTGTTATAAAAGTTAAATGTGCGGTGAATTGCACTGCACTTGCCGAAAATTCCAATAAAGAGCCCATAGTTTTGAATAAACGCTTTGAAACGGTAAGCGAGCTTGAAATTAAATCCGATGCAAAATCGGTAAGAGTGGACCCGGATGCAAAGATTTCTTCTATAAGCTACTCAATTTCGGGTGATAACAGAATAGATATTAAATACGATATTAACGTTGACGCCTTGGTTTTTTCGAGCATAAGGGGCGAAATCGTTTCTGCGGCTAAAATAGATGAAAGCGCAAAAATAGAACGCAAAAATTCATCACCGTTGGTTATTTATTACGCTAAAAAAGGCGATAAGATTTTTAATATAGCAAAGGCTTACCGCACCTCGAGCAGAGCAATAAGCGAAGCAAATTCGTTAACCGAATCGGTTTTAAGCGAAGACAAAACAATAATAATCCCGATAATAAAGGCATAGGGGGCAACTGAAATGGAAAACATATATAAAGATATAGCTGTTCGCACCGACGGCGACATATATATAGGAATAGTCGGCCCCGTAAGAACGGGAAAATCAACTTTTATTAAAAAGTTTATGGAAACTCTTGTTTTGCCAAATATAGAAAACAACTATACCAGAACGCGTGCAACAGACGAGCTTCCGCAAAGCGCCGCAGGCAGAACGATTATGACAACCGAGCCGAAATTCGTGCCTAACGAAGCGGTTGAGGTAACGTTGGAAAACAACGCAAAAATGAGAGTGAGAATGATAGATTGCGTTGGATATATTGTTCCGAGTGCTTTGGGTTATATAGAAAACGAAACGCCGAGAATGGTGAGAACTCCGTGGTTTGAAGAGGAAATACCGTTTAATATGGCGGCGGAAATAGGAACGCAAAAGGTTATAAACGAGCATTCCACCATAGGCGTTTTAATAACTACCGACGGCTCTATAGGCGAACTCCCCAGACGCGAATACATAGAGGCAGAGCAAAGAGTTGTTGCGGAATTAAAAGAAATTAAAAAGCCGTTTGTAGTGGTTTTGAATACGGTTGACCCTCAAAATCAGGAAACGATTCAGCTTGCAAAAAATATGCAGGATGAATATGGCGTAAGAGTAATACCGTTAAACTGCCTTAATTTAAACGAAGAAATGATAAAGGTTGTTTTGCAAAGCGTTTTGTTTGAATTCCCAATCAACGAGATATCTATAAATATGCCGTCGTGGATAAACGGACTGGCAATTGAACATTGGCTTAAAAGCTCGGTTTTCGGCACGGTTTTGGAGGCTGCCTCTGAAATTTCAAGGGTAAGTCAGCTTAACGTAATGCGAAATGTTATTGCAACCAATGAGAATATAATATCTACCGAAATAGAAAATGTAGACCTCGGAAGCGGAAACATAACCTTAAAGCTCGTTTTAAAGGAAGAACTTTTCTATAAAACGATTTGTGAAATGACGGGAATGGAGCTTTCGGATGAAAGCGACCTTATGAAGACGGTAATAGAGCTTGCGGCTGCAAAGAAACAGTATGACAGAGTAAGCGAAGCTCTTGCACAGGCAAACGATACGGGTTACGGAATAGTTGTTCCCGGAATGGAAGAATTAACGCTTGAAGAGCCTGAAATGGTGCGTCAAGGCGGAAAATACGGCGTAAGACTTAAAGCCTCCGCTCCGTCGTATCACATAATAAAAGCGGATATCGAAACCGAGGTAAGTCCCATAGTGGGAAGCGAAAGACAGTCGGAAGATTTGGTTAGATATTTACTTACTGAGTTTGAAGAGGACCCGAAGCAAATATGGGATTCCAATATATTCGGAAAATCGCTTCACGAACTTGTAAACGAGGGCCTTCATACCAAGCTTTCAAAAATGCCCGAGGATGCAAGAGATAAGATAAGAGAAACTCTTGAGAGAATAATAAACGAGGGAAGCGGCGGCTTAATTTGCATAATATTATAATAGAATAAATTATAAATAAAAAAGCCTTGAAGTAAGGCTTTTTTGTTTTAATATTTTAATAAAAAATGCTTGACAAAATCAAATTATCGTGCTATCATATTATCACACTAAAGTGAAAACAAAATGAAACGAGGAAAATAAAATGAAAAAAATCACAAAAATTCTTGCTCTCGTCGTTGCAGTCTCTCTTTTCGCTCTTTGCTTTGCAGGCTGCACAACACCTCAAAAGGACACTCTTATTTGCGGTGTTACCATCTACGAAGACTTTAACGAAAAAGATGCGGAAGGCAATTGGATTGGCTTTGAATGCGATTTCGCAAGAGCAGTCGGTGAAATTATCGGCATGAACGTTGAGTTCCAGGAAATTGACTGGGGCAAAAAATACGATGAACTTAATTCCGGCGCAATTACTTGTATTTGGAACGCTTTCACCGCAAACTCAACCGATAAAGTAACTCTTCCCGGTTCTTCAACACCTGTTGAAATAAAAAGAAGCGAGCTCGTTGATTTTACCTACGGTTATATGTTAAATCAGCAGTGCATCGTTGTTAAGGCTTCTGAAGTTGATAACTATAAAACCACGGCAGACCTTGCAGGCAAAACCGCATGCGCAGAGCAGGGAAGCGCAGGTTACAGCACCGCAGCAGAATATACCGATGAAGACAACATTTCCACTACCCCTGCACAGATTAACGCATTCACCGAGGTTAAGTCGGGCGCAGTTCAGTTTATAGTTGTTGATATTCTTCTTGCACAAAGACTTTGCGGTCAGGGCGACTTTGCAGACCTTGCAATTGCCGAAGACATTGTTCTCGACAGCGAAATCTACGCTATCGGCTTCAAAAAGGATAGCCCTCTCACTGCTAAAGTAAACGCAGCTATTAAACAACTTGAAGAAAACGGCAAACTTATGGAAATTGCAACCAGATGGGGTCTTGAAAACGTTCTTCAGGTTTCTGAAACCATTGAATAATAAAAACTAAAGGAAAACAATATATTATGGGCTTTGTTGAAGTTACACTGGCTTTGCTGGAAGGATTCAAAACGACCTGTGCTATTTTTGCGCTGACACTTGTGTTAGCGCTTCCTTTAGGTTTATTGATATCTTTTGCATCAATGTCTAAATTTAAGCCACTCGCTTGGATAACAAAAATATTTATTTGGGTAATACGCGGCGTGCCGCTTATGCTTCAGGTAATTATAGTTTTCTATGTTCCCGGATTTTTGTTCGGAACGCCCTTGTTTACGAGATTTGCATCTGTTATTGCAGCTTTTGCAATAAACTACGCTTGCTATTTTTCCGAAATATATCGCGGCGGCATAGAAAGCATTTCTAAAGGTCAGCGTGAGGCAGGAGAGGTTTTAGGTCTTACAAAAGGCCAAATTTTCTCCAAAATAATTCTTCTTCAGGTTATAAAAAGAATAATTCCTCCTATGGCAAACGAGATAATTACCCTTGTTAAAGATACGGCTCTTGCAAGAGTTGTTCTTGTTGCGGAAATTATAAAAAACGCCGAGATTTTTACGTCATACGGACTTATTTGGCCGCTTTTCTATTCCGCAGTATTCTATCTCGTTTTCGTTGGAGCCCTCACACTTTTGTTCGGCTTCATCGAGAAAAAGCTTTCATATTTCAAGGCTTAAGGAGGTTAAGTTATGTCGTTACTTGAAGTAAGCGGTCTTTATAAGAACTTTGGGAAAACAAAGGTATTAAAGGGAATAGACTTTACACTTGAAAAGGGTGAAGTGCTTTCTATAATCGGCTCGTCGGGAAGCGGAAAAACAACGCTTTTAAGATGTCTTAATTCTCTTGAATTTGCCGATAAAGGAACTATTTTGCTTAACGGTAAAACCATCTTTGATGCTTCCGAAACGGGCAAAATAAACGATGCAATTCTTCGTGAAAGACGTTTGCATTTCGGTTTGGTTTTCCAATCGTTTAACCTTTTTCCTCAATATACCGCTTTCGAAAATATAGTTCTTGCCCCTAAGCTTCTTAAAAAAGGAACAGAAGAAGAAATAAATGCAAAAGCCAAAGAGCTTATAGAAAAGGTTGGTTTAACGGGTAAAGAAAAAAATTATCCCTGTGAGCTTTCCGGCGGACAGCAGCAGCGTGTTGCAATAGCAAGAGCGCTTGCTTTAAATCCCGAAATACTTTGCTTTGACGAGCCTACGTCGGCGCTCGACCCTGAGCTTACCGGTGAGGTTTTGAAGGTAATTCGTTCACTTGTAAGCCATGATATGACCATGATAGTGGTAACTCACGAAATGGCTTTTGCAAGAGACGTTTCAAGCAGAGTAATCTTTATGGATGACGGTGTAATTGCCGAAGCGGGTACTCCGGCTGAAATCTTCAACCATCCCAAAAGTGAAAGACTTAAAACGTTTTTGGCATCATTTAATAAATAAAATCAAACAGTTCGCAATTTTGCGAACTGTTTTTTAATGCGGCACCGTTTCAACGGTTATGCCTTTAATTATTGAAACCTCTTCTTTAATTTCCTTTTTGATTTTTTCGGTAATATTATAGACGTCTTTAAAAGAAAATGTTGAGCTGATTGCTATTTTTAAATCAACATAGCCTTTATTACCGAATTTTCTTGTGCGAAATGAAATAATTTCTTCTATATTTGCGTTTTTTGAAATGATTTCTTTTATTTTTTCTTGATAACGGTTTTCTAAAGAGGAATCAATCATATCTCTTAAAGCGATTACAAGAAAATCAAATCCTATTTTAATAATAAAAACGGAAACGGTTAAGCAGGCTACAAAATCGGCTTTCGGAAACCCTAGCATAGCTCCTATTATTCCAATAAAAGAAGCAACGGAAGAAAGCGCGTCGGAACGGTGATGCCAAGCGTCTGCCAAAAAAGCGGACGAGTTGATTTTTTTGGCGTAATATTTGGTGTAATGGTACATTGCTTCTTTTACAATTATTGAAATTCCTGCGGCAATTAAGGCTATTAAACCGGGTTTTTTAATAGTTTCGCAAGAATTTATTAAAAGGCTTAAAACGGCTGTTTTTGATATTTCAAATCCGGTTATCAGTAGGATAGCGCCTAAAAAAATCAAGGCTACCGATTCAAACCGTTCATAGCCGTAAGGATGTTTTAAATCGTTTTCTTTTTTTGAAAGCTTAACCCCGAAAAAAGCAATAACGGTTGTTAAGAGGTCGGAAAGAGAATGAATTGCATCGGAAACCATAGAGGAGGAGTTTCCCGAAAATCCTGCGAATAGTTTAAAAACTGTTAAAATAAAATTGCCTAAAATGCTTGCTGCGGACATTTTTTTAATAGCGGATTTTTCATAGTCTTTATGAAAATCCGCTTTTGTTTTTTTCATAAAAACCTCCTTTGAAACGGGGTAGAAAAAAGCATCTGCGGAACTTAATGCTGTCCCGCAGATGCTGTAAAAAGCTCTGCTGTCATTCGAGATGACCCGGCTATATGCCTGTTCAGATTGGTATTAATTTGTAAATGGAACTCTACACTTTATGATATGCTGATATTTGCAAAAAGGTGAGAATAAAAAAACAGAGTGTTCATAACGGTTGTTATGAACACTCTGCGTGGTCCGAGTGACAGGAGTCGAACCTGCGGCCTCTTGAACCCCATTCAAGCGCGCTACCAAGCTGCGCTACACCCGGAAATTTAAGGGGTAATTTTTAATACCACAGTATTGTAACTCAAAACAATCAAAAAGTCAAGCGAAAATAAAGAAAAAAATAAAATATTTTCTTTTTGTAAAAAATAAGGTTATATCTCTTGTAAAAGGTAAAATTTATATTTAAAGTTGCACAAAACGATTTTTTGTGGTAAACTTAAAATAATAATTCTTATAATAAGAAAACGGGGTGTAAATATGTCGCTCAGAGGTTTGATAATCGGTCCGGATGAAAATGACTATTTAAAGCACAGAGCAAAATATTTTAAAAGCAAGACAAAGCTTTTCAAAAAGTGGCACAGCGTTATGTGCAGCAAAATACTTTATAAAAATAACGCCTCAATTGAGCTTTGCACTAAAATAAAAGGTAAAATAAATTTTCCGCACGGACTTAACGGAATTTTAATTTCCGCAGGCGCTGAAATCGGTGATAACTGCACTGTTTTTCATCAGGTAACAATTGGCTCGAATACAGCAAAGGGCAGTAAAAAGCAGGGAAGTCCAAAAATTGGCGATAACGTTTATATAGGTGCGGGCGCAAAAATTATCGGAGGAATAACTGTTGGAAATAACGTCAGAATAGGCGCTAATTGCACTGTTTTTGAAGACGTTCCCGATAATGCTACCGTTGTGCTTGAAAAACCCCGTGTTATAATTCACGAACAAGCAAGAGACAATACCTTTACCCCTTTTCGAAATTTCGAAAAATAAATAAAAAAATAAAAAAGAAAAAGAAAAATTTCATACAAATTTACATATTGAAAAATAGTTGAAATAAGTATATTATATATAATAACAGCAGGAGTGCTGCCGACGTTTTAAAGGGCGGCACTTTTCTTATACGGAGGGAAGTTTAAATGAGCATAAAAACCGTTTCGGAATTTTTTGGAGAAAACGTTTTTAACGATAAGGTAATGAAAGAGCGTTTGCCGGAAGAAGCCTATAACGCCATAATAAAAACAATAACCGAAGGCGCTCATATAGACGATAATATTGCAAAAACAGTAGCCCCGGTTTTAAAGGATTGGGCCATTGAAAAGGGAGCTACTCATTATACCCATTGGTTTCAACCCATGACGGGAATAACTGCCGAAAAGCATGATTCATTTATTTCGCCCGCAGAGGGCGGACGTGCCATAATGGAATTTCAGGCAAAAGAGCTTATTAAAGGCGAATCGGACGCTTCCAGCTTTCCTTCGGGCGGCTTAAGAGCAACCTTTGAAGCAAGAGGCTATACCGTTTGGGACCCCACCTCATATGCATTTGTAAGAGATACAACTCTTTATATTCCCACTGCTTTTTGCTCCTTTTCGGGCGAGGCGCTCGATAAGAAAACTCCGCTTTTAAGGTCAAACGAGGCAATAAACAGGGAAGCTTTAAGAGTTTTGAAATTCTTTAACGACGATACTCCCAAAAGAGTTTTTGCAACGGTTGGCGCCGAGCAGGAATATTTTCTTATAGATAAAGAAACCTTTATGAACAGAAAAGACCTTCGTTATACGGGCAGAACGCTTTTCGGAGCAAAACCCCCGAAAGGTCAAGAACTTGACGACCACTATTACGGAAATATAAAAGAACGCGTAATGCTCTTTATGAAAGAGGTTGATAACGAACTTTGGCGTCTTGGTGTGTGTGCAAAAACAGAGCATAACGAGGTTGCGCCCGCACAGCACGAACTTGCGCCCGTTTTTTCCGTTTGCACCGTGGCGGCAGACCATAACCAGATAATAATGGACGTTTTAAAGAAGGTTGCGGAAAGACAAAACCTCGTTTGTCTTCTTCACGAAAAGCCTTTTGAGGGAATAAACGGTTCGGGCAAACATAATAACTGGTCGCTTAACACAGATACGGGCATTAAAATTTTCAAGCCCGGAAAAACACCCGAAACCAACTATAAATTTTTGATTTTCGTTGCAGCCACCGTTGCAGCCGTTGACCTTTATGCCGATATTTTAAAGGCATCGGTATCAAGCGCGGGAAACGACCGACGTTTAGGCGGAAACGAAGCTCCTCCTTCGGTAATATCGGTATATTTAGGGGACCATATTACTAATATATTCGAATCGTTATCAAAAGGAAAGGAATACGTCCGCCCACACACTACTTATATGGACACCGGCATTGAAAGCATGCCCGTTTGGAAAAAAGATTTAAACGACAGAAACAGAACATCTCCCTTTGCCTTTACGGGAAATAAGTTTGAATTCAGAATGGGTGGCTCTTCGCAATCCATTTCCGGAAGCACAACCGTTATCAACACAATAGTTGCCGAGGTTCTTTCTCGGTTTGCCGATAGGTTGGAGGCCTCTGAAAATCCCGAAGCCGAAAAGCTTGAAATAATAAAGGAAACCTACGAAAAACATAAGAAAATCATATTTAACAGCAATAACTATTCGGATGAATGGCTTGTTGAAGCAAAGGAAAGAGGACTTCCTAATCTTAAAAACGCGGTTGAAGCTTTTGAGGCTTATATAGAGCCCAAAAATATTGAGGCTTTTGAAAAACATAAAGTTTTAAGCGAGCCTGAGCTTCGTGCAAGATATGAAATATATCTCGATACCTATATCAAAACAATAAAAATTGAAGCGCTTACAATGCTTGATATGGCTAAAAAAGATATAATTCCTGCGGTTATGAAGTATGAAACCCTTATGCTTAAAAACATAAGATATAAAAAAGAACTTGCTTTTAATATAGAAGCCGATACCAACGCTTTTGCAAAATATGATATTTTGTTTATAAACGCTTCTGAAAGAACAGAGGAACTTGCAAAGGTGCTTCACGAAGCAGACGATATTCGCGACGTTAAAGAAAAAGCGACATTCTACGCCGAAAGAGTTTTAACTGCAATGAACGCACTTCGAACTGTGTGCGACAGTCTTGAAATGGCAACCGACGAAAAAGACTGGCCTTTCCCGTCTTACGGAGAATTGCTTTTCAATATTTGAATTATTTAAACAGACAGAATATTCTGTCTGTTTTTTATTTGGTATTTTTTTTGAATAAAGTGGAATACTGTTTTTAAAAAAGGAGATTTTGATATGATAGAACAAGATACTATAAGATTACTCCGCGAGTGCGATGCGGGAATTAAAATGGGAATAAAATCCATTGAGGATGTGCTTGACAGAATAAAAAGCACAGATTTAAAAAGAATTTTGCAGGATAACAGGGAAAAACACGGAATAATCGACCGAGAGCTTCAAGACTTGCTTAAAAAATATCACGACGAAGGAAAGGACGTTAATTTCATAGCCGAAAAAATGGCTGAAATAAAAACCGAAATAAAGCTTCAAATGAATAAAGAAGATGAAACAATAGCAGACCTTATAACAGACGGCTGCAATATGGGTGTTAAAAGTCTTAATCGATATTTAAATCAATACGTTGCGGCGGACGAAAAATCAAAGGATATTTGCAAAAGGCTTATAGATTTGGAATCTTCGCTTGCTGTCGATATAAGACGCTTTTTATAATATTAAAGGCTCCGATAAAGAATAAAAACTTTATTGGAGCTTTATTATAATCTGTTTTTTTGTTTTTTTAATAAAAATTACTGTTTTACTATTGAATAAATTAAAAAAATATTATAAAATATAGTGTGATAAAAAACAAATAAAATTTATATATTTATGGAGATGTTAAAAATGGAAAAGAAAATTATGGTAGAAACCTCAGCAAGACACGCACACGTATCAAGAGCAGACCTCGACGTTCTTTTTGGCGCAGGCTACGAGCTCACTAACAAAAAAGACCTTTCTCAGCCCGGCCAGTTTGCTTGTGAAGAGAAAATCGTTGTAACCGGACCTAAAGGCTCTCTCAAAATGTCTATTCTCGGCCCCGTGCGTCCCGCAACTCAGGTAGAAGTTTCTTTCTCCGATGCAAGAGCTCTCGGAATTACCGCTCCTGTTCGTGAGTCCGGCGACATTGCAGGCTCTGCACCCCTCACTATTGAAGGTCCTAAGGGCAAGGTTGAAATCGCTGAAGGCGGTATAGTTGCAAAAAGACACATTCACGTAACTCCCGAAGAAGCTGCTGAACGTGATATTTCCGATAAAGAAATCGTTTCCGTTAAGGTTGCAACCGGCAACGGAAGAGATATTGTTTTCGGCGACGTTGTTGTAAGAGTAAGCCCCAAATTCTCCGGTGCAATGCACATCGACACCGATGAAGCAAACGCAGGTGCAATTTCGGGAACCGTTTACGGCGAAATTATAAAATAAGTTGAAACAGATAGTTATATATACCGACGGCGCTTGCAGCGGAAATCCCGGTGCGGGCGGCTATGCTGCGGTTTTGGAATATAACGGCTATAAGAAAACCGTTAAAGGCGGTGAAGCAAACACCACCAATAACCGCATGGAGCTAACTGCGGCAATTAAAGCGCTTGAAGCCTTAAACGAGCCTTGTGAGGTTACCTTATACAGCGATTCAAAATATTTGATTGATGCAATAAATAAGGGTTGGCTTTACGGGTGGCAAAAAAAAGGCTGGAAAAAAAGCGACGGCAAGGCTGTTTTAAACGTTGACCTTTGGGAGAAAATACTTTCAATGCTTTCTGTTCATAAAGTTAAATTTATTTGGGTGGAAGGGCATAACGGCAACGAGAAAAATGAGCTTTGCGATAAATTAGCAGTTGAAATGTCTGAAAAATATAAAGGGAACAGTGTATAATATGAGAAACGTTTATGCAGATAACGCAGCAACAACACAGGTGAGAAAAGAAGTAGTGGAGGCTATGATGCCTTGCTTTATGGAAAACTACGGCAATCCCTCATCGCTTTATAAAATAGGTGTTGATGCTAAGGTTGCAATAGATAAAGCAAGAGCGCAGGTTGCCTCTGTAATAGGCGCGAAACCGAATGAAATTTATTTCACCTCGGGCGGCTCCGAATCGGATAACTGGGCAATTAAAAGCGCTATAAAGATGAAAGCGAACAAGGGCAAGCACATAATAACTTCCGCAATTGAGCATCACGCCATTCTTCACGCCTTACAGGCGCTTGAAAAAGAGGGTTATGAGGTTACTTATCTTGAAGTGGGCTCTAACGGAATTGTAAAGCCCGAGGACGTTTTAAACGCTATTCGTCCCGATACTGTTCTCATCACGATTATGTTTGCCAATAATGAAATAGGCACAATTCAGCCTATAAAAGAAATTGGTAAAATAGCAAAAGAAAAGAGCATTTTGTTCCATACCGACGCCGTTCAGGCTTTCGGCCATGAGGAAATAGACGTAAATGAAATGAATATCGACTTTTTGTCGATATCTGCACATAAACTTTACGCTCCCAAGGGCGTTGGCGCGCTTTATGCCAGAGCAGGTATGCGCCTTACTCCTCTTATTTACGGAGGAGGTCAGGAAAGGAGCAAAAGAGCGGGAACCGAAAACGTTCCTTCAATCGTAGGCTTTGGCGTAGCCGCTGAGCTTGCTCAAAAGGAAATGAAAGAAGAACATGAACGTCTTGCAAAAATGAGAGACCGTCTTATCGACGGAGTTTTAAGCACAATTCCTTACTCCCGTTTAAACGGCGACAGAACCAACCGCCTTGCAGGAAACGCTAATTTTTCAATTGAGTTTATTGAAGGCGAATCGCTTCTTCTCCTTATGGATTTAAACGGAATTTCCTGTTCTTCCGGCTCTGCCTGCACATCGGGCTCGCTTGACCCCAGCCACGTGCTTTTGGCACTCGGCTTAAAGCATGAGGTCGCTCACGGCTCGCTTCGAATAAGCTTGGGCAGAAACAACACCGAAGAAGATATAGACTGGATATTAGAGGCGCTTCCCAAGGTAGTAACAAGACTCAGAGCAATGTCGCCTCTTTGGAAAGGATAAACAAAATGTATTCTGAAAAAGTAATGGACCACTTCACAAATCCCCGCAACGTAGGCGAGCTTGCCAATGCAAACGCAATAGGCGAGGTTGGAAATGCAAAATGCGGCGATATAATGCGCATATATCTTAATATTGAAGACGGCATAATTAAAGACGTAAGCTTTAAAACCTTTGGTTGCGGCGCTGCCGTTGCAACAAGCTCAATGGCAACCGAAATGATAAAAGGAAAATCGATTGAAGATGCTGTAAAGCTTACGAATAAGGCCGTTGTTGAGGCTCTTGACGGACTTCCTCCTGCAAAAATCCACTGCTCTGTTTTAGCTGAAGAAGCGGTTAAAACGGCAATTCTCGATTATTACAATCGCAAAGGCGAGCAAGCTCCCTTTGAGTTTAAAGCCGGTTGCACCGAATGCTGTGCAAACTGTGATAAAGCATAATATGCAGTCGGTTGTGTTGGGAATATCGGGCGGTGTGGATAGCGCCGTTGCGGCATTCATTCTCAAAAACAGCGGATATGACGTTACAGCCGTGTTTCTAAAGATGCACGGCTGTGCTTCTATATCTGAGCAAGATGCAAAAGCGGTTTGCGAAACGCTTGGAATAAAGTTCGTTTCACTTGACGTAGCCAAAGAATTTGATGCTAAAATAACCGACTATTTTGTAAATGAATATCTTCTCGGAAGAACCCCTAATCCTTGCGTTCGTTGCAATGCCGAAATAAAATTTAACGCATTATTGAATTATGCCGACGAAAACGGCATTGAAAAAATTGCAACAGGGCATTATTGCGGCATTTTTTACGATGAAAACACCGGAAGATATGCCATTTCAAAAAGCAATACTAAAAAAGACCAATCTTATATGCTTTCAAGACTTCCGCAGTCGGTAATATCGAGAATTATTTTTCCGTTGAATCAGTTCGATAAAGAAACTGTGAGAAAAATTGCAATTGAAAACAATATTCCGGTTGCCGAAAAGCCCGATAGTCAGGAAATTTGTTTTATTCCCGATAACGATTACGTTTCTTACATAGAGAAAAGAAAAGGGAAAATTCCCGAAGGCGACTTTTATTTGGAAGATGAAAATAAAATAATAGGCAAGCATAAAGGAATAATTCATTATACAACGGGGCAAAGAAAGCGTCTTGGTATAGCGGTGGGCGTTCCGCTTATCGTTAAAGATATAGATGCTGAGAAAAATATCATAACGGTAACGAAAAAACCGTTTCTTTCTATAAAAGCGGTTAAAATAGAAAATGTTTGCTATCAAAAAAACGAAAATTTCCAAAACGTACCCGAATGCTTTATAAAACTGCGATATACTGCGAAACCAATAATGTGTAAAGTTGTGGAACTTTATAATGAAAAAACGTTATTTTGTGAGTTTTTTGAGGCTGTTTCGATGGCTTCAAAGGGACAAACAGCGGTTTTGACCGATGAAAACGGTGTTATTATAGCATCGGGTGAAATTTCGGAAGTAATTTTTAATGAGGAATAAAACAATGTCTAAAAAGTTTTTAATATTTGATTTCGACGGAACGCTTGTTGATTCTATGCGCCATTGGGAGAGAATTCTTCCCGAAACGTTGGCGGAATATAACATAACCGATATAAGCAAGATAAACGATGAGATGAGAAGACTGAGTCTTTTGGAATTTTCCAAGTTTCTTGAAGAACGTTATCCCGTTCTTTCGGAAGGAAAGCCTTTGCGTCAAAAATGGGCAGACAAAATGGAGCATTACTACACTCACGACGTAAAGCTTCGCACTAATGCCAAAGAATTTTTAGACTATTTAAAACAACAAAATAAATATAAGTTTTGTCTTGCATCGGCTACCGATAAGCCTCTTTTAACCGTTGCGTTAAAACATTTTGGATTATACGATTATTTCGATATAATTTTAACCGAGAAAGAGGTTGGAAAAACAAAGAAAAATCCCGACCTATATAACGAATGCATGAAAAGGGCGGGAGTAACTCCCGATGAAACGGTTATTTTCGAAGACGTTGTTTATGCGATTAGAACCGCAAGAAGCATTAACACGACGATTTGTGCCGTTTTTGATGAAGCTATGAAGCGTTTTGAAGATGAGATAAAAACGCTTGCAGATGTTTGTGTTGATGATTTTGCAACTTACGAAAAAATACTTCCTTATCTTGAATAAAAGTGAAAAAAGGGAAGATAATTAAAAAGAAAAAATAATTCAAAAAAAGGCTTGACAATTCTTAATATAAATAGTATAATACTTGAGTTAAAACTCGGGCAGTCCTCTGCAATGCTCTGCATGAATGTTACGGGAAAATGGAGGAATAAAAATGAGCGATATTATTAAAGATTTCACAAAAGAGCAATTAAAATCCGACATCACTCCCTTTAACATAGGTGATACGGTAAAGCTTTCTCTCAAAATCAAAGAAGGTTCAAGAGAGAGAATACAGGTCTTTGAAGGCACTGTAATCGCAAGAAGCGGTAGCGGAATTTCAGAAACCTTCAAGGTTCGTAGAGTTTCTTACGGCGTAGGCGTAGAGAAAACATTCCCGATTCATTCTCCCAACATTGAGAAAATCGAGGTTACCAGAACCGGTAAAGTCAGAAGATCAAAACTTTATTATTTGAGAGACAGAGCCGGCAAAGCTGCAAAGACCAAAGAGCGCATATAAGACGGTTTAAAAGGGGCTTTCCGAAAAGCCCCTTTTTATTTTTTAGGCGGTGAAATAAATGGCTGATAACGAAAACAGAAAAACTCAAATATCTTCAAATTCTCAGAGCGCAGAAACAGACGGTAAAACAACCGTTATTTCTAACGTATCTGCAGATTTTAAGAATGATAAACAACAGGTTGAGTCGCATACAGTTGTTTTTACCGATAAGAAATTTTCAGAAGAAGAAAAAAGCGCCTATTATTTGCAGTATGAAGCTCTTCAGCAAGAACGTGCAGAAGAAATTTCGGAGCAAATAAAATCAAACGTTGTTTTCACCGAAGAAAAAACCGAAGAAAAACAACCGGAAAAAATAAAAAAAGAAAAAGAGCCCAAAGAAAAAACCGATGTTTTTGATTTTGTTGAAATGCTTGTTTTGTCGGTTGCTTTCGTAATACTTCTTTTTACATTTGGCGTGAGAAATGTATTTGTAGACGGTCTTTCAATGTATCCCACCCTTGATAACAAAGACCTTTTGCTTATAACCGACGTTGTTGATTACGATTACGGCGATATAATAGTTTTTATACCCGACGGCAACCGCGAAACAACAAACCCCAAGCTTCAAAAGCCGTTTATTAAGCGTGCTATTGCCTTTGAAGGCGACGTTGTAGAGGTTGACTATATAAATAACCGTGTTTTAGTAAACGGCGAAGAAATAAACGAAGAATATTTAGAAGGAATTATTATGACCGATGAAGGTGATATATCATATCCCTTTACCGTGCCGGAAAATCATATATTTTTCTTGGGAGATAACCGAAACGGAAGCTGGGACAGCCGCTTTAAAGCAGTAGGAACGGTTGATTCGCGTCTTGTTATGGGGAAAGTGGTTTTAAGAGTTTTTCCCTTTGACGTTTTCGGATTAGTGGAATAAAAAATGAGTGATATTGAAAATATAAATTGGTTTCCGGGGCATATGGCGAAAACTCGCCGAATGATAGAAGAAACCGTTAAAAAGTGTGATGTGGTTGTTGAAGTGGTTGATGCAAGAATACCGCTTAGCAGCCGTAATCCTTATTTAAATCAGTTTATTGAGGGTAAACCCAGAATAGTAATTTTAAATAAAAGCGACCTTGCCGATGAAGCTATGAATGAAAAATGGAAAAACAAGCTTAAGGCAGAGGGTTATATTCCTTTAATAACCGATTGCAAGAACAAAAAAGGTTTAGGTAAGTTTAACGAGGTTGTTAAAGAACTTACAAAAGAGAGAACCGAAAGATTAAAGCAACGCAATTTACAGGGAATAACAACGAGAGTAATGGCTGTTGGTATTCCTAATTGCGGTAAATCAACCTTTATAAATGCAATATCGGGCAGAAATATTGCAAAATCGGAGGACCGTCCCGGAGTTACGAGAGACGTTCAGCTTGTTCATGCGGCAAACGGAATTGACCTTTTTGATATGCCGGGTATGCTTATGCCTAAAATTCCTTCTTCCGAAGCAGCAATAAAATTGGCGGTAACGGGAGCCGTTGGCGAAAACGCCTTTGACGTAACGGAGCTTGCATTGAAATTTTGCGAAATAATAAAAAAAATAAAGCCCGAGGCGTTGGAGCAACGCTATAAAATTATTCTTGATGAAAACGAAACTCCGCTTGAAACGCTGACGAAAATAGCAACTAAAAGAGGCTTTTTCATAAAGGGCGGAGAGCTTGACTACGAGCGCGCCGCAATAATTTTGCTTGACGAATTCAGAAGCGGAAAGCTCGGAAGAATAACACTTGAAAAGATTTAACCGAAACCGAGGAATAAAAAAGTGGCAGACCTTTGGGAATATGAAAAAGAAGCAGCTGAATATAACTACAATATTATAGCGGGAATAGATGAAGCGGGCAGAGGCCCTCTTTGCGGTCCCGTTTGTGCTGCTGCGGTAATTTTGCCATTTGGTCTTGAAATTGAAGGTCTTAACGATTCTAAAAAATTAAGCGAAAAGAAAAGGGAAGAACTTTATAATATAATAGTAGAAAAAGCGGTTTCTTACGGCGTTGCTTTTGCAACTCCTGAGGAAATTGATGAAATAAATATTTTAAATGCTACATTTTTGGCAATGCGCCGAGCTGTTGATATGCTTACTGTTCGTCCCGATATACTTTTTGTTGACGGGAACAGAATAAAAAATCAGGAAATAGAAGCAAAGCTTATAGTAAAAGGCGACAGTAAATCGGCCAATATAGCTGCAGCATCTATAATTGCAAAGGTTACAAGAGATAGATATATGCTTGAGCTTGATAAGCAATATCCGCAGTATAACTTAAAAAAACATAAGGGTTACGGCACTCCCGAACATTACGAAGCAATAAAAAAATACGGCATTGCACCATTTTACCGCAAGAGCTTTTTGAAAAACATTGAAAGAGACGTTATAAAAAAGCAAAACGGAAAAAGAGGAGAACAAGCTGCAATTAACTATTTAATAAAAGAAGGCTATGAGATAATAGAAACCAATTACAGAGACGGTCATAACGAGGTCGATATAATTGCGTTAAAAGATAACACGCTTTCTTTTGTTGAGGTTAAAACAAGAAAAAATACCAAGTACGGCAGACCTGCAGATATGGTAACCGATGAACAACAAGACAGAATTATTGAAACGGCATTTAAATATCGCAAGGAAAAACATCCCGAAAAGAAGGTTCGTTTTGATATAATGGAAGTTATTATAAACGAAAACGAACCCGAAAAGCTTTGTTTTCTTCCGGGCGGATTTTGTTAAAGGGGCTTTTTAATGTTTGATTTTTTTGACATGCATTGCGATACCGCAACTGAGATTTTTAATAATAAAGCGGAGCTTTTAACAAATAACCTTAATATATCGCTTGATAAGAGCGACGAGATTGCAAAATACGTTCAAACCTTTGCTTTTTGGACGAAAAACGACGAAGACGTTACCGTAAACAGATTTAACGCTTTCACCGAATGTTACTCCTATTTTATGAAGCAGTGCATTAAGAACTCGGAACGCGTAATGATTATTTCCGATAAGGACGATTTGAAAAAATCAACCGATAACAATAAACGCGGAATAATTCTTGCCATTGAGGGCGGCGGAGTAATAGAGGGTAAAATAGAAAGACTTGAAAAGCTCAGAAAAAACGGCATAAAGCTTTTAACTGTTACTTGGAATTTAAAAAATGAGCTTTCGGGCGGAATACTTGACGAGGTCGAAAGCGGTATGACGGAAACCGGTAAGGAAGCAGTTTCGGAAATGGAGCGGCTCGGAATAATTCCGGACGTTTCACATATATCCGATAAAGGTTTTGAAGATATGTGTGCTATTGCTAAAAAGCCCTTTGTTGCAACGCATTCAAATTCCAGAAGCGAATGCAAGCATAAAAGAAACCTCACAGACGATATGTTTAAGGAAATCGTTAAAAGAGGCGGAATAGTAGGAATTAATCTTTACGCCAAATTCCTTAACGACAGTGAAATAGCGGACGATAAAGATATAGTCCGTCATATAGACCGTTTTTTGAAGCTTGGCGGCGAAGATACCGTTGTTTTCGGAACCGATTTCGACGGTGTTGACAATAAACTTCCCAAAGGCATAAAAACACTTAAAGACGTTAACAAACTGGTAACGTTATTGATGGGAAATTACGGCAAGGAAACAGCCGAAAAAATACTTTATAAAAATGCATATAGCTTTTTTGAAAAACAACTGTAAGGAGCGGTCAAAATGTTTATAAGTACAAGAGGAAATCCCGAAAAACTCACAGCATCTCAAGCAATTCTTAAAGGTATAGCGGAAGACGGAGGTCTTTACATACCCACCGAGTTTTCGAAATTCTCCAAACTCGACATTTCAAATCTTTGCGATTTGGATTACAAAGGAAGAGCAAAGTATATTTTAAAGGAGCTTTTGGACGATTTTACGGAAGATGAAATATCCGATTGCGTTGAAAAAGCCTACGGAAACAATAAATTTCCCAAAGAAGTTGCTCCTTTAAAGCCCGTTGACGATAATTTATGGTCGTTAGAGCTTTGGCACGGTCCTACCTGCGCATTTAAAGATATGGCGTTGCAGATATTGCCGCATCTTATGACCGTTGCAATGAAGAAAAACAATATAAATAAAAAAATTCTGATTATTGCCGCAACCAGCGGAGATACCGGTAAAGCGGCTTTGGAGGGTTTTAAAGACGTTGAAAATACTCACGTTATAACTTTCTTCCCCGAAGAAGGCGTAAGCAAGGTTCAAAAGCTTCAAATGACCACTCAAGAGGGAAATAACGTAGACGTTTACGGCGTATATGGAAACTTCGATATGGTTCAAGGCGAAGTAAAGGTTGCTTTAACAAATCAGGAAACCATAGATGAAATTGATAAGAAGGGTTACAGATTCTCATCTGCAAACTCTATAAACTGGGGTAGACTTGCTCCGCAGGTTGTTTACTATTTCTCTGCATATTGCGACCTTGTAAACGCAGGATTTATAAGCATTGGCGATAAAGTTGATTTTTGCGTTCCCACGGGAAACTTCGGTAATATTTTAGCAGGTTATTACGCAAGCAAGATGGGACTTCCCGTAAACAAGCTTATATGTGCATCTAACTCGAATAATATATTAACCGAGTTTATTGAAACCGGTAAATATTCAAGAGCAAGAGTATTTAAAATAACAATCAGTCCCTCAATGGATATTTTAATTTCCAGCAACTTGGAACGTCTCCTTTACGAGCTTTTGGATGGCGATGCCGAAACTCTCGTTAAACACGTTGCGGATATTCGCAAAAAGAGCGATTACAGCATTACCGAAGCAGAAACTAAAAAGCTTCAGGAAATGTTTATGGGCGAATGCATGGACGACGAAGAAACTATGGCAGAGATAAAAAGAAGATATGAAAAAGGCTATCTTTGCGACCCGCACACTGCCGTTGCAATGGGCGTTTACGAAAAGATAGGCAATAAAGATATCCCCACCGTTATTGTTTCAACTGCAGACCCCTATAAGTTTAATGCTCCGGTATTAAAAGCAATAGGAGCTCCTGTTGAAGATAATATGAACGAATTCCAGCTTATTGAGCTTATGGAAAAAGTTACACACGTAAAGCCGCCCAAACAGATTGCAGAACTTAGCGAAAAAGAAGTTCGCTTCAGCGAAAAAATCTTGGGTTCCGGCATAAGAAAGATGGTTGCGAACGTTTAATATGTAGCCGAGCAAAAGCCCGACGTTGTTACTCGGGCTTTTCTTCAAAAGTGCCGCATTCCGTTTGATGACAGTTGCAGGCTTCTTTAGGACCAACTTTAACTACGCTTGCACAGCATTTGTTATCATCACAGTGATAAACGCAATTGGTAACCTCGCAACAAATTTTACTTTCTTTAGACATTTCTTTGAAATTATTCATAATAAATCCTCACTGAAAAATATTTCGGCTAAATTACCGCAAAAATAATATGCCCGAAAATAAAACAAAAATACGCAAAACAAAGGAGCAAAAAATGGCAACATATATTATCGGCGATTTGCATTTATCCACGTCAACCGATAAACCGATGGACATTTTTGCCGGTTGGGAAAATCACACCGAGCTTTTAAAAGAAAACTGGGAAAATCAAGTAAAAGATGAGGATACTGTTATAGTTGCGGGAGATATATCGTGGGCAATGACGCTTGAAGAAGCAATTCCCGACCTTGAATGGATAAACAACCTAAAAGGTAAAAAAATCCTTATGAAAGGTAATCACGATTACTGGTGGCAAAGCAAAAAGAAGCTTGATGATATTATAAAGGAAAAAAACTTTACAACAATTTCATTCCTTTTTAATAACGCTTTTGAAACAGATGAGCTTATCGTTACAGGAACGAGAGGTTGGCAAATAGTAGGCGACACTAAAAGCGAAGAAGATAAAAAGATAATGAACAGAGAGGCGGGCAGATTTAAGCTTTCACTCGATGCCGCCAAAAAACTTTCGGGTTATAACTTGAAGAAACAAATTGCGGTATTCCATTATCCGCCTATTTATAACCAGTTTATTTTTGAAGGTCTTTTTGATTTAATGCTTCGGGAAAATATTTCAAGCTGTTATTTTGGACATTTGCACGGCAAAATTGACGCTTCGGCGGCAAAAACAATGAAATATAACATAGAATGTAAATTAATTTCGGCAGATTATTTGAAATTTTCGCCATTAAAGTTGACATAAAGAAAAAAATAAGTATAATTATAATGATACATTATTGGAGGTCTAAATATAATGAAATTGGTAGAAACAAAAAAACTCGAAAAAAATACGGTATCTCTCGAGATAACAGTAACAGCAGAAGAGTTTGAAGCAGCTTGCGCAAACAGCTACAAGAAAAACGTTGGCAAAATGAAAGTAAACGGCTTCAGACCCGGTAAAGCTCCCCGTCATATTATTGAGAAGCTTTACGGCCCCGAAATCTTCTTCGAAGATGCAGTAGATGCAACTTGCTACATGGCATTTTCCGAAGCAGTAAACGAAGCAGGTCTTGACGTTATTGACCGTCCCGAAATTGAGATTAAAGATAAAGTAACAAAAGAAGGCTACACCTTTATTGCAAAGGTATTGGTAAAGCCCGTTGCTGAACTTGGCGAATACAAAGGTTTAAAGGTTGAAAAGCTCGTTGCAACCGTAACCGATGATGACGTTGCAAACGAACTCAAAAAATATCAGAATAAATATTCCAGACTCGTTCCCGTAACCGACAGAGCAAGTGCTGAAGGTGATACCGTTGTTATCGACTACGAAGGCTTTACCGATGGCGTTGCTTTTGAAGGCGGAAAAGACGAGAACCATAACTTGAAGCTTGGTTCCGGCCAGTTTATTCCCGGCTTTGAAGACCAGCTTATCGGCAAAAATGCAGGAGATGACGTTGACGTTAACGTAAAATTCCCCGATGAGTATCATTCCGAAGAGTTAAAGGGTAAGGATGCAACCTTCAAAGTAAAGGTTAAGGAAATTAAAACCACCGAGCTTCCTGAGTTAAACGATGAATTTGTAAAAGATATTTCCGAATTCGATACTCTTGATGCTTTCAAAGCAGACATTAAAGAGAAATTGCAGAAAGCACGTGATGAAGAATCCGAAAACTTTATGATAGATAGCCTCGTTGCACAGCTTGTTGAAGGCATGAAGGTTGAAATTCCCGAAGTTATGTTTGAAAACGAATTAAACAACATAATGAGCGATTACGACCAGCGTCTTCGTCAGCAGGGAATGGATTTAGCATCTTATATGAGCTATCTTGGCCAGAGCGCAGACGATTTCAAAACAATGTTCAGACCTCAGGCTGAAGCGAGAGTAAGAAGCCGTCTTGCACTTGAAGCGGTTGCAATAAATGAAAAAATTGCTGCATCTGCCGAAGAAATTGCAGACGAATACAAGAGACTTGCAGACATTTACAAGGTTGAAGAAGAAACCGTAAAAATGTATATTCCCGAACAGGAATTAATTAAAGACCTTGCTGTAACAAAAGCTCTTGAGTTCATTAAAGTAAATGCAGTAGTTACCGAAAAATCGGCAAACGAAAAAGCAAAGAAAGCCCCTGCAAAGAAAAAGACTGCTACCAAAAAGGCAGAAACTGCCGAAAAAGCAGAAGAAAAAGCCGAATAATAAAATAACGGAATAAAAAAACGGGGTAATGACAATAATTGTTGAGAGGTGTTAGTAATGAGTTTAGTGCCAATGGTAATTGAACAAACAAATAGAGGCGAGAGGTCTTACGATATTTATTCAAGACTTTTGAATGACAGAATAGTAATACTCTCAGAAGAAGTAAACGATGTTACTGCAAGTCTTATAGTATCACAGCTTCTTTACCTCGAATCGGTAGACCCTGAAAAAGATATAAGCTTTTATATTAACAGTCCCGGCGGTTCGGTATCGGCAGGTTTTGCTATTTACGATACTATGAACTACATTAAGTGCGATGTTTCAACAATATGTATAGGTATGGCGGCAAGCATGGGAGCGTTTTTGCTTTCATCGGGCGCAAAAGGCAAAAGATTTGCCTTGCCTAACAGTGAAATTATGATTCATCAGCCCTTGGGCGGAATGCAGGGACAGGCAAGCGATATTAAAATCCATGCCGACCACATTTTAAGAACCCGCGAAAAGCTTAATAAAATTCTTGCGGAAAATACAGGAAAAGCTATTGATGTAATAGAAAAAGATACTGAACGCGATAACTTTATGTCTGCCGCAGAAGCTGCATCATACGGACTTATAGATAAGGTTATTGAAAAAAGATAACGAGAACAAAGCAGGCAAAACGCCTGCTTTGTTTGTAAAGGAAACGGTGATATAATGGAAAAAAACAAAAAAGATAATATTGCTTGTTCTGTTTGCGGTGCAACTCAAGACAGCGGCGTGTTTTTTATGTATTACAACGGTATCTATATCTGTCAGGACTGCTTAAACAAGCAAGGAATATACGATACAGAGGATATGGAGCTTATTGCCGAAGAAAATATGCCTGTTAACAATCCCAAAAAAGTAATTGAGCTTAAAAGACCGAAAGAAATAAAGGAAATTCTCGATAGCTACGTTATCGGTCAGGATGAAGCTAAAAAAGCCCTTTCCGTTGCAGTTTACAATCATTATCGAAGAATTAACTCGCTTGACGACGGTGAAGACGTAGAGCTTCAGAAAAGTAACGTGCTTTTATTAGGCCCTTCGGGTTGTGGAAAAACTTTAATGGCGCAGGTGCTTGCAAAATCGTTAAACGTTCCTTTTGCAATAGCTGATGCTACAACCTTAACCGAAGCAGGCTATGTAGGCGAAGACGTTGAGAATATCCTCCTTCGTTTAATTCAGGCCGCAGATTATGATATTAAGCGAGCTGAACACGGAATTATTTACGTTGACGAAATTGATAAAATCGCCCGTAAAAGCGAAAATCCCTCGATTACAAGAGATGTAAGCGGCGAAGGCGTTCAGCAGGCACTTCTTAAAATATTGGAAGGCACTGAAGCAAACGTTCCCCCTCAAGGTGGAAGAAAGCATCCTCAGCAGGAATTTATAAAGCTTAACACTAAAAATATTTTGTTTATTTGCGGCGGCGCTTTCGACGGTATTGAAAAGATTATTGAAAAAAGAAGCGTAAAATCTTCAATGGGATTCAATTCTGATTTAAGTGTTAAAAAAGCAGAAAAAGAAGACTGTTATTCAAAGGTTTTACCCAGAGATTTAATAAGATTCGGTCTAATTCCCGAGCTTGTCGGCAGACTTCCCGTAATAACAACCATAGACAGCTTAAATGAAAAAGCACTTATAAGAATATTAACCGAACCGAAAAATGCAATAATAAAGCAATATCAAAAATTATTGAATTTTGACGGCATTAAATTAACCTTTACCGACGACGCTTTAAAAGAAGTTGTTAAAAAGGCAATGGAGCGTAAAATGGGTGCCAGAGGCTTAAGGGGAGTTTTGGAAACTATAATGACCGATATTATGTTTGAATTATCGGCAGATAACAATATAAAAGAAATCGTAATAAATGAAAAAGTAATAAACGGCGAAGCTGAGCCCGAAATAATAATGAAATAATGAAAACAATAGCCTCCGTATTTGCATAGAATGTAATATGCTGATACGGAGGTATAATTTTTATGTATAAAAAGATAGCCGTTATAGGCGGAGATATGCGACAAATATATTTAGTAGATATGCTTAAAAAAGAAGGATTTGAAGTAAAATTTTACGGATTTGATAAAACGGATAAAAAGGGAGAAAAAAATCTTGATGAAGCGATGCAAGGAGCAGAGGCTGTTATATTGCCGTTGCCGGTAACTCAAGACGGTATTTATATTAACGCACCGCTTAACGAGAAGAAAATAACCGTTAACGAAATTGCAGAAAAATGCAAAGACTGCAAGGCGGTTTTTGGAGGAAAAATTCAAGCAATATCAAATAAATTTAATAGCTTAACTGTTGATTATATGAATTGTGAAGATTTAGCAATAAGAAACGCCGTTCCCACTGCGGAGGGAGCTATAAATATAGTTATTTCTGAATTGCCGATAACTGTATTTAAAATGAAATGTCTTATAACGGGCTACGGCAAAGTTGCAAAAGCTTTAGCGGTAAGGCTTAAGGCTTTGGGAGCGGAAGTTACCGTTGCCGCAAGAAAAGCATCGGCTCTTGCTGAAATAGAAAACGAGGGCTACACACCTCTTTGCTTTAAAAGATTAACGGAAAGCCTTTCGGAATATAACTGTATTTTCAACACCGTGCCCGAAAAGATTTTTTGTCGTCAGGAAATATTGAACGTAAGGGCAGATGCCCTCATAATAGACCTTGCTTCAAAACCGGGAGGAATAGATTTAGATGAAGCGGCATCGCAAAATAAAAAAGTAATATGGGCATTATCTCTTCCCGGTAAAACGGCGCCTAAAACAAGTGGAGAAATAATAGGCAAAACGATAATAAAGATATTGGAGGAAAATGTATGACTAAACGGCGGTTAGGCTTTTGCATGACAGGCTCATTTTGTACATTCAGAGAAATAATACCGCTTATGGAAACGTTTAAAGAAGATTATGAAATAATGCCGATAATGTCATTTAATGCGTATAACATAGATAGTAGGTTTGGTAAACGAAGCGAATTTATAGAAATGGTGGAAAAAATAAGCGGGAATAAAATAATTCATTCAATAGAGGCGGCGGAACCTATTGGAGCAAAGGGTCTTTGCGATGCAATGATAATAATGCCTTGCACGGGTAATACTGCGGCAAAGCTTGCCAACGGAATAACCGATACCCCCGTTACAATGGCCGCAAAAGGACATTTGAGGAACGGAAGACCTTTGGTAATAGCAATCTCAACAAACGATGCAATGGCGGCAAACTACAAGAATATAGCGGTTTTGCAAAACACTAAGAACATATATTTCGTTCCATATTGGCAAGATGATTGCAATAAAAAACCAACCTCTTTGATGGCGGATTTCAGTAAAGCTCTTAAAACTTTAAAAACGGCTGAAGAGGGAAAACAAATACAACCTGTTTTAATAGAAAAAAAGAGTGCAGTCGATTGACCGCACTCTTTTGAATTTTAATTTATCTTATTTATTTTTCTTTGCGTTAAGAACAAGATTTACGATGATGCCGAGGATGAGAGAGCAAGCAATTGTGGTGATTTTAACGGGACCGATTGCCATTGAGAAGCCACCGATGCCGGGAATGAGAATTGCTGCTGCAGTGAAGAGGTTTGCATTATCTTCAAAGTCAACCTTCTGAATCATCTTAAGACCCGAAACAGCAATAAAGCCGTAGAGGGTGATGCAAACGCCGCCCATTACGCAACCGGGAATTGAATCGAGGAATGCCATAAGGGGAGAAATGAAAGCAATAACAACTGCCATTAAAGCGGTGAGAGTAATTGTTGCAACGGAAGCATTTTTGGTAATAGCAACGCAACCAACGGATTCACCGTAAGTGGTGTTGGGGCAACCGCCGAAGAATGCACCCGCCATAGAACCAACGCCGTCGCCGAGAAGAGTTCTGTGGAGACCGGGGTTTTCGAGAAGGTCGCTTTCAATAATGCTTGAAAGGTTTTTGTGGTCTGCGATGTGTTCAGCAAAAACAACGAAAGCAACGGGAACGTATGCAACTGCAATGGTAGCAACGTAAGTCCAGTTGAATTCGGGAAGACCTTTGAATGCTTCAAGGAAGGTGAATTTGGGGAAGGAAACGAAGGTTTCTACCGAAACTCCGCCTTCAACGAGCTGAGCAAAGGGAGCAAAATCGATTACTTTAAGAGCATCGACGCCTGCAAGGTTACCTATAACGGTGAAGATGAGAGCAACTGCATAACCGCCGAGAATACCGATTATGAAGGGGAAGAGTTTTCCGAGCTTCTTACCATAGGTGGAGCAGAGAATAACTATGAAGAAGGTTACAAGGGCGCAAGCAAGAGAAGCCCAAAGAGCGCCGGACATAATGAAGTAGCCGTCGGCATCTGTGGGACCGTAAGAGAATACGTCTTTAACTGCGGCGCCTGCAAGAGAAAGACCGATAAGAGCAACGGTGGGACCGATAACAACGGGAGGCATGAGTTTGCTAATCCATTTAACGCCGGCAAATTTAACGACTGCTGCGATGACAACGTAAACGAGACCTGCAAAAATTGCACCGATTATTAAGCCTAAATAACCGAGCGACATTGAAACACCGCCTGCAAAAGCTGCGCACATTGAACCGATGAAGGCGAATGACGAGCCTAAGAAAACGGGGCTTCTGAATTTGGTAAAGAGCTGGTAAACAAATGTACCGATACCTGCGCCAAAGAGTGCTGCGGAAGCTGTCATACCGTTACCGACGATTGCGGGAACTGCAATGGTAGCTGCCATGATGGCAAGCAACTGCTGGAAAGCAAAACCAATAAATTGCAAGCCTTTGGGTTTGTCCTGAACATTGTAGATGAGCTGCATGTTTGTTTTTTCTCCTTTTTATTTTTTAGTTTTTTAAAAACTTTTAAAACAAATAAAAAAACTTGCTCCGCAAGACAAGGAACAAGTTGGAAACAGAGCAAAACAAATTCAACCTTGCCGATATCTCGCGCTTAGAAAAATAACTTTGCTACTCAATATTATAAAACAAATTGTTAATAAAGTAAAGACATTTTTCGACATTATTTAAACTTTTTTTCTTGACAAAACTATTTAAAATGTAGTAACATAATGACGTTAGTATTAAAACCATATAAAGTAAAACAACTTTACATTGCTTATAACGTTGTTTTGGAAGGAGTGTTTAAAGAAAATGCAGTTTAAAGTTCATAAAGGCGCAGTTGACCTTTCGGGAAAAGAAATTTTAAGCTCTGTTGATATAGAAATAAACGATAACTCCAAAATAGCGGTTGTAGGTAGAAACGGTTCAGGCAAAACAACTTTACTAAAACTTATTTCGGGAGAATATTCTTTAACGAAAAAGTCCGATGAAAGCTTTCTTTCCGTTTCGGGCAAGCCTCAAATAGGCGTTTTGTCGCAAATTACATTTGAAGATGAAAATCGTTCCATGATAGAAGAGGTTAGAAGCGCTTATAAAGAAATTTTAGAGCTTAAAGCAAATATGGAGCAGGCTCAAAAAGAGGTTGAGGAAAATCAAACTCCCGAAAATATAAAGAGATATACTGCTCTTTTAGACCGTTTTACCTTTTTGGGCGGTTTTTATTTTGAAAAAGAATATGAAAGCGCCATTAAAAAATTCGGCTTTGACGATAACGCAAAACATAGAAAAATAAGTGAATTTTCAGGTGGTCAACGCACAAAAATAGCTTTTTTAAAGCTTCTTTTATCTAAACCCGATATTCTTTTACTTGATGAGCCTACAAACCATCTTGATATAGAGGCTATTTTGTGGCTGGAAAGCTATTTAAAAAGTTATAAAAAAGCGTTTGTAATAGTTTCTCACGATAGGGCTTTTTTAGATAACACGGTAAGCGAGATATATGAAATAGAACGCGGCAAAACCAAAAAATATGCCGGTAATTACACTAGTTTTATTAAGTTAAAGGCCGAACGATTTGTTGAAGAACAAAAACGCTTTGAAGCGCAGGAAAAAGAAAAAGAGCGTCTTAATGCAGTTGTTGAGCGTTTTAGATATAAAGCTACAAAAGCGGCGATGGCACAGTCTAAAATAAAGCAAATAGAAAAAATGGATGAATTTGAAGCGCCCGAAACGGCAGATTTAAAGACTTTTAATATGGTTTTAAAGCCGAAAGATTTGGGCGTTCAAGATATATTAACCGTTAAAAATCTTGAAATCGGTTACGATAAGGTTCTTTCAATGGTAAATCTTGAAATGAAAAAGGGCGACAGAGTTGGAATAATCGGTTTAAACGGCTTGGGGAAATCAACGTTTATAAAAACTTTGGCAGGGAAGATTCCTGCAATTTCGGGAAGCTTTCATTTCGGAGCAAGAACGCAAATAGGCTATTTCGATCAGCAAATGGCGCTTTATTCCTCTAACAACACCGTTTTAGACGATTATTTAAAGGAATTTCCCAATTCTACTCCTTTTGAGGCAAGAAGCGCTTTGGGAGCGTTTCTTTTTAGCGGTGAGGACGTTTTTAAAACCGTTGACGTTCTTTCGGGCGGAGAAAGAGTAAGACTTTCGCTTTGCAAAATTTTTAAACGGCATCCTAATTTTTTATTGCTTGATGAACCTACAAATCATATGGATATTTTAGGCAAAGAGGCTCTTGAAAAAATTCTTGGAAGCTATGAAGGTACCTTGCTTTTTGTTTCACACGACCGATATTTTATCTCCAAGCTTTCAAACAGCTTGCTTTCATTTGAAGAAGATGGAGTAAAATATTATCAATACGGCTATTCGGAATATCTTGAAAGAGAGGAAAAACCAAAAGAAGAAGAAAAAAATGAAAATAAACCAAAGTCTGCAAAAAAGAGCTATACCTCTCCCGGAAAAGAAAAAAGCAGAATGGAAAGAGCTGTTTTAAAATCCGAAGAGAAAATAGAAAATCTTGAAAATCAAGCACTTGATATTAAAAACCAATTAAATGACGAAGCTAACGCCAGCGACTACAAAAAGCTTTCGGAGCTTCAAGAAAAGCTTGTGGAACTGGAAGAGGAGTTAAACGCAGAATTTGAAAATTGGACCGCTCTCAGTGAGAATTATGCGGCTTTAACCGAAAAATAAAGAGAAAAAGAAAGATAAAGCTTCGATTATCTTGACAAATCTAAAAAAAAATAATATTATATAATATAATCTTTCAATTTATATATTAAAGCTTTTATAACT
>JAZNEJ010000019.1:0-45045 GCA_045588575.1 Eubacteriales bacterium
GCAGGCTGAGGATATGTTTTTTCGGCTCATAAAACAGATGGCAGAGCGTGAGGGCGTAACCGAAAAACTCAAGTTGGATAACCAAATGGAGTGGGTTGCTCGAATGAATAACATCCGCAGCAGAGCCACAGAAATCGTAAACCACGATATAATTTACAACTAACCGAAACACGGCGGCAGGGAGATTAACACCTCTCTGTCGCCGTTTTTGTGTGTCAAAAATAGTAAGTTTTCTGAAAATACTTTATTTTTATAGATTATTGTGATATAATATTTTGGCCAAACAAAGCAGAATAAGGAAAAGGTCAACTTAATACCAAGGGGATATTATGCCCTTTTTTGGTTATCATCCGATATGGGTTCGGTAAAAACGCAACTCCTCTCGGATGGTAATAAGGGTATCCTTTTCTATTTGAGCTTTGTTTGGCGACAATCGGGGTTGCGCTTTTCGGTGCGTGGCTTCGGTCACGCACTTTTTTATATAACGGAGGATGTATAAATGGGTTTATTTCAATTGTTTAAGCCAAAGAAAAACAAAGGGGTTTTCCTTTCGGAGGAACAGATTCAAAGATTAGAACAAAAAATTGAACTGCCCGTTGTTAACACTCCCGTTTTTCTACATAATAACGAAGTAGCTGTATATTACTCTCAAGCAACACGACAAGAGACGAAAAATCGTGTAGTTGGAAGGACAAGCAATTATGGCGGTGGATCTGTTCGTATCGCAAAAGGCCTTTCAGTACATACCGGTGGAGGAACGAGCCGACCAATATACGGAGACGTATCTACACAATACCCCGGAGAACTTGTAATCACGAACGAAAGAGTCATATTCATAAGCAATCAAAAAGCTTTTGAAATTGCACATAACAACATAACTGCAGCCACCGTTTATCAAGATGGCTTTTCATTCCAGAGTAAAAGCACGTCGTATGTATTACTTATTCCACGTCCAGACTTAGCAGTTATGGCGTTTGATGGTGTAAGAATTGGTGACATTCCAATCGCTGGAAAGTATACTATTTCGTCTCAAACAACACCCAATAATAAGAAGGAAACTCAATTAAGTGCGGCAGATCACGCAGAACTTGCAACAAGCAACCTCCGCATAATGGCTTCAACATTCGATTTTGCCGAATTTTTGAAAGCTTATAAAAATGTACTGTATCATCAAGAACAGGTTACTCAGTTTTGGCGTAGTCAAGGTGGCGACGCCGATAGTGAAGAACTTCTAGAATCCCTTATAGAGGAGAAAGAAGATTATATTAATGAATTTTTTGACAGATGTTATAACGAAGGCGTGTTGCAGCAGTTGAAAGAAAAAATATTACGTCATTCAAGTGAACTAACCAGTGGCAATATTCAATATATGGAAGAACTGCTTAATGGCGAGTTGGACGTAATGGATTCTGACGATGAAGAAGCTGTTGTAAGAGAAGCTTGTTCTAAGCTGAAGAAGAATCTTCGGATTGATATGGCATTTTGGAACGAGATGCACTTGGATTTTAGATGTAATTTGGTCACATCATACGATCAGTTGCAATTAAACTATGAGATCAAAAACACCAGCGGTGTTCCTTGGTATTGCGGCGGTGGTGGCATCGAAATTAAAGCCAACGTCTACAATGCTGACGGAGATCTGTTGTGTGTCGAAGATGATTATATAGACGATGACGAAATCGCAAAGAACCGTTATTCAGCCTATATTCTTTTCCATTTGGATGATGTAAAGGAAGCAGCATATATTGAGGTTTTTGCTCATCAAGATATGTAATTATGTTTTTGTGAAGGTGTTTCAATTATGAGCAAATATAAAACAAGAGAAGAAGCCATAAAAGCCGTATCTATAGATGGCAGAGCACTTGCCGAAGTAGACTCTCGCTTTCAAGATGACGAGGAAATCGTTCAAATTGCATTAGAGCACGGCGGTATATTGGATCACGCATCAGTTCGAATTCGCACTGATTCTGATCGTATAATAAGCGAGGTGCTTCTTGGCGATGGCTTTGTTTTTAATTTTGACAAAGCAATATTTGCTGCAAAGAGAAATTTTGAAGCCTGCCAAAAACTCACACAGTTATATCGCAAGTCCACTGAATTTCAAATAGAAATGAAATTGACTTATGGCCGTAGATATATTTCTCCCATAAGGAAACTAAATTTTTTATCCGACGATCAGCTCCGAGCAGAGCTCTATAATTATCGAAAGAGCCAAGTTGAAGATGCCAGAAATATTTATAAGCAAGGCTGTGATGCAGAATACATACAAGATCATTATGACCTTGATATTGTAGCGGGTCATTCTGCACTTCAATGGGGAGCAGTAGAACTTCGTGAGCAAGGATTGCCGTTTTCTCAAATAGTTGAACATTACCCAAAGCAAATTGAATACATAAAATATCAAATACAAGACTATTGTTCGGAAAGTTTAAGTGGATCATATCCGGAAAGGTTAATGAACTCACTATTGCTGTTGTTAGGTGTTGATTTTGCTCGAGAACAGACGTTTGAATGGTCTACAAATGTGATTGATGAAAATGGACGTAGCAGCACAAAGAGATACGATTTTTACATCCCGTCCTTATCAACTATCATTGAAGTACACGGTGCACAGCATTATGAGGGCGGATTTGAACACCTTGGAGGTCGTACCCTCGAAGAAGAACAAGCAAACGATAGGCAAAAACAACGGATAGCAAAAGAAAACGGGATAATGCATTACATTGTTATCAACGCACTTAGCTCTACGCTTTCTTTTATCAAAGAATCAATTGCAACAAATCAAGAGTTTGTTGCGTTGTTTGATATAACCGGAATTGATTGGAATAAGGTTGAAAGTGGAACTGTTGCAAAAGTAAAAACAGATGTCTCATTCCCTTTGTATGAGGAAATGAAAGCTCGTTGTGATGAGTGGGTGGCTGTAATCAAAGAAGCACTTGTTGCTGATGATAGCATCCCGTTAGATAGTACCAATAAACTATTAAAAGCCAAAGGTACAGTCAGCCCAAAATTGCTAAGCAATATCAAAAACTCTTTTCCGAGTAAAAATGGCTTATATCCACACGAAATACTCATTTTAAGGGAAGCACCTCGGTATCACTTCCCACTTGGAGATCAATTTGTTCCTGCCAAATGGTATTATGACTATGATGTGAATGATATAGAACCGCATCTTGTTTCTCTTGTAGAAAGAGGTTTTTTAACTACAGGAGACCTGCGAGCAACTATTGAGCACTCAACGGTTCCCGTGATAAAAAGAGTGCTTACTGAGCACGATCTTCCTACCAAGGGCAAGAAGGAAGAGCTTATTGACTTGTTGCTTTCAAGTGTTGCAGAAGCGGAACTGTTAAAACTCTTCCCGGATAAGTATTTAATACTTACAGAATTAGGTGAACAAGAATTAGCAGAAAACAGTTATTTGTTTACACTTCAAAGAGGTACTTATTTGTCCGTCTGGACTCTAAATAGACTTGTAAATTCGTTCCCTAACGACAACATTGATACATTACTTTATGAGTACGAAAGAAATCCTCGCCGTTTTCTGAAATATCTCTCTGAAGATGAACTTGAGTATCTTGGTATTGATTATCGCTTAAAAAACTGATATACTGCTTTTGTTAGCGTGACAACACGATGACAACAAAAATCTTGACAGTCCATATTTTACGGATAATCTGAACACTCCCGATAATATGAGTAAAAATACCCAAGCAAAATTGTTTAAGTTACAGTTTTCGGGAGCGAGTGGGAATGATTTTGCAAAGCAAAATCAACTATGAGCGTTTCGCAGAAATGATCATATCATAACATTTGGCGAAGCCAAATTCATAACTCTAAACTCATAACTTCTCTTTTCTCTGTGCGAAACGAGTTATCAGTTATGATTGGCTTTCGGCAAGTTATGATTGGCTTCGCCAAGTTTGTTTTAAGGAGCATTTTATGTCAGACAGTATTTTGAGAGATAAATCCAAAGCTTTTGCCAAAGAAATTGTTTTTCTTTGCAGACGGTTAAGAGATGGCAGAGTAGAAGGCGTTTTGATCAATCAGTTGCTTAAAAGTGGCACGTCGGTTGGTGCAAACATTCACGAAGCGCAGTATGCACAAGGAACAATGGATTTTATTTCTAAATTTGAGATTGCACTCAAGGAATGTAACGAGAGCGAGTATTGGCTCGAGCTACTTTATGAGGTGAACAGTCTTTCAAAATCAGAATTTGAGAATTTCAAAAAAGATTGTATCGATTTGCGAAGAATGCTGGTTTCCACGGTAACAACACTAAAAAACAAATAAAAACTTTCGGGCATTTCTGCAATTTAGAAAAACGCCGCTGCAACACTTTTGCAACTCGTAGTATAAAAAGCGTGAAAAGGAATGGTTGCAAGTGGCTATGAAGTAAAGAAAGGAGCAAGTATGGTGTTTGACTTTTGGAAAAAGAAAACAGAAATCAATACGACACAAATCGTCGATGAAATCGAAGCGGCAGTATATGAGCAGGTCAAACCGTATGGCTTCAAGAAACACGGCAGAACGCTTCACCGTTTCGTTTCGGAAGATATTTCACAAGTCATTCATTTTCAAAGCGGTATGCCTTCGCATGGAATGAGCGGACTCCTTTGTGTGAATTTGGGAATTCGTATTCCGGAATGTTCCGAAAGAACATTTCACCCAAAAACAGAAAAGAAAAAATACTACCACGAGTATGAGTGTACAATTCGCTCACGATTGGGAATCGTCAGTGGCAAGCAAGAAACTTGGTACGACCTTCACAAGAAAACAGACAAAATCATAAAAAGCATTATTGATGAAATTGATCAATATGTTTTGCCGGCTTATGAGATATTAAACAGCCGAGACGCTATCCTTGCGCATAGAAAAGATTATCCGTTGTTAGATAATATGGTTCATCTCGTTGCTTTGGAAGAATGTATGATTTACGGTCATCTCGGCAACATCGAAAAAGCAAAGCAACTGTTTGAGGAGTATTATCAAACTGCGGTAGATGAGTATAATGACTTGGTGAAAAACGGACACAAGCAGTATCTCAAAAAGGGCGAACGTGTTATTTTTGCGGGACAGGATATAACCGCCGAAAAGGATGGATATGTGACTTTATATGGGGCAAACCACGGGCATATAGATTATCTTGATGAATTAGCAGTTAGCCTTGGTTTAAGGTAAAAACCACTCGCCACTATCCCGCAAACAATTTTGCAACATTTTCTGCAAAAAAACTCTGAACCCCGAAAAAGAGTGGGAATAAAGCACAAAACCCCGAAAACCTTGATTTTACAAGGGCTTTCGGGCATTTATCTAATAAAAAAGACAAAAAATAAAGGAGAAAAACAATGAACAGACTGAAAAACAAAGTAGCAATAATCACGGGAGGAAACTCGGGCGTTGGTGCGGCAACAGCCGTTAAATTTGCCGCAGAGGGCGCAAAAGTTGTAATAACCGCACGCCGTGAAGCTCCTCTTCTCGAGGTTGCCGAAAAAATACGTCAGGCAGGCGGAGAGGTGCTCCCCGTTGTAAGCGATATTTCAAAAGCAGAGGATGCTAAAAAGGTTCTCGCATTAACTCTCGAAAAATTCGGCAAGGTAGATATTCTCATAAATAACGCAGGCGTTTTAGATGAAGGATTAAAGGCAATCGATAGCTTCACCGACGAAGATATGAATCGAGTTATCGACATAAACACCAAGGGAACAATGTGTATGATGCGTGAAATCACCGCAGAAATGGCAAAAACGGGCACCGGCTCAATCGTCAACGTTGCCTCCGTTGCAGGTGTTGTGGGATGCGGCGGTGCAGCCTACGTTGCTTCCAAGGCAGCCGTTGTAGGCATAACTCGCCATACTGCGCTCCGCTTTGCAGGCACGGGTGTACGCTGCAACGTACTTTGCCCCGGAACAATCGTAACTCCTATGGTTGCCGATATGAATCCCGCAAATCTCGATATGAGCATTTTCGGTCAGATGATGAAGCATAACGACCTTAAAGTTCCGCCTTGCATGCCCGATGACGTTGCGAATATGCTTCTCTTCTTTGCATCGGACGAATCAAGAGCCATCACGGGACAAACAATAGTAACCGACTTCGGCTCAACGTTATAATTGCAAACGAAAAATATATTCATCCGCAAAAAAGCGACGGGATATCCCGTCGCCTTTGTTTTTATTAAACAAATATTTAAAAGCAGCCTTGCTCAAGCATAGCCTCGGCAACCTTTTTAAAGCCCGCAATGTTTGCGCCTTTAACGAGGTCGTAGCCCAAGCCGTATTCCTCTGCGGCCTTTGCGGAAGCCTTGTGAATTTTTTTCATCATATTGTGAAGAGCCGAGTCAACCTCTTTTGAAGACCAAACGAGTCTTTCGGAGTTTTGCGACATTTCAAGGCCCGAAACTCCAACGCCGCCTGCATTAACTGCTTTTGAGGGAGCAACGATAATGTGCTTTTGCGAGCAAAGGAAAGAAAGCGCCTCGTTGGTGGTGGGCATATTTGCAACCTCTAAATAATATTTAACGCCCGATTCGGCAATTTTCTTCGCATAATTTATGTCAACGTCATTTTGAGTTGCGCAGGGCATATAAACGTCAACGTCTTTAACGCCCCAGCATTTTTCGTTTGCAACGAACTCGCAACCGAATTTATCGGCATAGGGCTTGCAGTGCATGGGGTCTTTTGCGCGCATTTCAAGAATAAAATTAAGCTTTTCTTCGGTGATAACGCCATCGGGGTCGTGAATATAGCCGTCGGGACCTGCGAAATATGTAACCATTGCGCCAAGCTCTGCGGCTTTTTTCATAACGCCCCAGCCAACGTTTCCGTAGCCCGAAATAGCGAATTTTTTACCCTCAATAGAGTCGTTTTCGTGCTTTAAAACCTCCTGCAAATAGTAAACGGCGCCGTATCCCGTTGCTTCGGGACGTAAGCGTGAGCCGCCGTAGCTCATGCCTTTTCCGGTTAAAACTCCGTTTTCCCAAGAGCCTTTTAAGCGACGGTACTGACCGAAAAGATAACCTATTTCTCTTCCGCCAACGCCCATATCTCCTGCAGGGACGTCAATATCGGGACCGATATAGCGGTAAAGCGCAGTCATAAAGCTTTGGCAAAAACGCATAATTTCGGCATCCGACTTGCCTGCGGGGTCGAAATCCGAGCCGCCCTTTGCACCGCCCATGGGAAGCCCTGTAAGAGCGTTTTTAAAGGTTTGCTCAAAGCCGAGAAATTTAATAATGCCGTCGTAAACGTTTTTCTGAAAGCGAAGACCTCCCTTGTAAGGACCGATAGCGCCGTTAAATTGGCAACGCCAGCCCTTGTTGGTGTGAACTTTTCCGTTATCGTCGGTCCACACAACACGGAAAGTCAGCATTCTTTCGGGCTCAACCATACGGCCGAGGATATCTGCCTTTTCATATTCGGGATGAGCGTCGATAACGGGCGAAACCGAAGAAAAAACCTCGGTAACGGTCTGCACGAATTCGGGCTCGTGAGCGTATTTTTGTTTTACGTCGTTAATAACCTTTTCAACATACGAGTTCATTTAAAACCCTCCTAAACGTCAATCTTCATTGAACCTACAAATTTTATTTTTGTAAAGGTCTTTGAAGAATAATAGCGAAATTATAACCGAGCCGACCTCGGCAATGGGGAAAGCAAGCCAAACCAGATTCAAATTTCCCGAAAGCGAAAGAAGAAATGCGGCGGGAAGAAGTAAAATAATTTGTCTTGAAAAAGCAACGATAAAGCTGTAAACACCGTTTCCGAGCGCTTGGCTTACCGAGTTAAGACAAATGCTTACAGCGGCGCCGAAGAAAGAAAGCGAAATAATACGCAACGCGGGAACGCCAAGCCTTAACATTTCGTCGCTTGCATTAAACATTCCAAGTAAGGCTTCGGGGAAAATTTGCATAATAAGCACGCCAAGCCCCATAATCAATATTGCAAAAGAAATCGAAAGCTTAACGGTTTTCATAATTCTTTCTTTGTTTTTAGCGCCGAAATTATAAGCAACAATAGGCACCATTCCGTTATTAAGACCGAAAACGGGCATAAAGAAGAAGCTTTGCGTTTTAAAGAAAGCACCGAAAACGTTAACTGCCGTTTCGCCGAATACAGCAAGAATTTTATTCATAAAGAATAAGGCAACGGAGCCAACCGACTGCATGAGAATTGAGGGGAGCCCAACCGAATAAATTTTTCCTATAACCTTAAAATCGAGCAGGAAATATTTAAGCTTAAACTGAATATCTTTATTGTATAAAACGTTAAGTAAGAAAGCGGTAAGAGCGCCAACCGCCTGACCTATAACGGTTGCAATGGCGGCGCCTTTAATTCCCATACCGCAAGAGAAAATAAGAACGGGGTCTAAAATAATATTTGTAATGCTGCCCGTAAGCTGTGAAATCATAGATAAAAGCGTTCTTCCGGTAGACTGCAAAAGTCTTGAAAAATAAATTTCAATAAAAACGAAAAAAGAGCCTACGGCGCAAATGAAAAGATAATCGTAGCCGAAATCTATAATTTCCTTAACCGAGGACTGCACCTCGAAAAACGGGCGTGTAAAAAATATGCCGAAGAGCAAAATAAGCAAATAGCTGAACAGATAAATAATAAGTCCGTTTGCGGCGGTTTTATTAACCATTCTTTGCCTTTTTTCACCCAAAAATCTCGAAAGAAGCGAACCCATACCAACGCCCGTGCCAACCGCAATGCTTATAATAAGATTCTGAACGGGGAAGGAAAGCGAAACCGCGGTAAAGGCGTTTTCCGAAATCATAGCAACGAAAATACTGTCAACGATGTTATAAAGCGCCTGAACGAGCATAGAAAACATCATAGGCAGCGACATTGTAATAAGAAGCTTTCTGACGGGCATAGTGCCCATTTTATTTTCAGAAGAGATAAGTTGTTCCATTTTAAAAGTCCTTTTGTAAAGCTGAATTGCCGCCGATTAAAGCGGCAATGTCAATTACGCATTTTCTAAAACGTCTGCAATACCTTCAAGCCAATCGCCCTCAAAGAGCTCAATCGCGCCCTTGTCGGCGGCGTTTACCAAGCGGGTATCAATCGGAATTTTGGCAATAACGTTAATGCCGAATTCTTCGGCAGTTTCGTTAACGGTGGATTTGCCGAAAATTTCATAGCGTTTTTTGCAATCGGGACATTCGAAATAACTCATATTTTCAACAATACCCAAAACGGGAACGTTCATAAGCTTGGCCATTTTAACAGCCTTTGAAACAATCATCGAAACGAGCTCCGAGGGAGAGGTAACGATAATAATTCCGTCAACGGGAAGCGATTGGAAAACGGTAAGCGGAACGTCGCCGGTGCCGGGAGGCATATCAACGAACATAAAGTCAACGTCTTCCCAAATAACCTCGCTCCAGAACTGTTTAACAACGCCGGCAATAACGGGACCTCTCCAAACAACAGGGTCGCTGTCATTTTCCAAAAGCATATTAACCGACATAAGCTTAACGCCGGTTTTGCTTCTTCCTGCGTAAATACCGCTGTCGTCAGCCTCGGCCTTTTCCTTAACGCCGAACATTTTCGGAATTGAGGGGCCGGTAACGTCGGCGTCCAAAACGGCAGAGGCAAAGCCTCTTCTTTGCATTGTAACGGCGAGTAAAGAAGAAACGGTGGATTTACCAACGCCGCCCTTGCCGCTTACAACACCAATAACTTTTTTAACTTGTGACATTTCGTGCGAAGGTGCAATCAAGCTTTCCTTTTTAGAGGAACAGTTTGAAGAGCAGGTTTCGCAATTGTGTGTGCATTCGCTCATTTTATCATATCCTTTTCTTAATAGGGTTTTGCCCCAAAATAAACTTATTTAAACCTTTTCGGTCATATTCGAGGCTTCAAGCTGCCTCATTTTAATTTCATTCCATTCAGATTTTGAAAGAAGAACCTGACGCGGTTTCGAACCTTCCGAAGGCCCGACAATGCCTCTTTCTTCCATTTCGTCAATTATTCTTGCGGCTCTTGAGTAACCGAGCTTTAAGCGGCGTTGAAGCATAGAGGTTGAAACGGACTTGGCGTCGATTGCAATTTCAATAGCGTCGTCAATCATCGGGTCGTAATCACCGCCCGAAACGGCACTTGCCTTGCCCTTGCCTTTGTTATCCTGAAGCTCGGCGTTTTTCTCAATTTCGCGAATAACGTCGTTATCGTAGTTAGCACCGCCGTTTTCCTTAATAAACGAGATAACGGCCTGAATATCTTTATCGGGAATAAAACAGCCCTGCGCTCTTATTTGCTTATCGGAGCCCAAGGGGTGATAAAGCATATCTCCCTTACCTATAAGCTTTTCTGCGCCGGTAGAGTCGAGAATAATTCCCGAGTCAATGCGGCTTGCAACGGCGAAAGCAATTCTCGAAGGAATATTTGTTTTGATAAGACCGGTAATAACGTCGGCGGAGGGACGCTGCGTTGCAACGATAAGATACATACCTGCGGCTCTTGCCTTTTGGGCAAGACGGCAAATAGAGTCCTCAACCTCTTTGGGAGCGGTCATCATAAGGTCGCTTAATTCGTCTATAACAATAACGATTTGCGGCAAATATTCAAGCTCGGGGTCGGTTTCGCAAAGAGCGTTATAGGAGAAAATTTCTCTAACCGAGTTGTCGGCAAAGAGCTGATATCTTTTTTGCATTTCGGCAACCGCCCAGCAAAGAGCGCCCGCGGCTTTTTTGGGGTCGGTAACAACGGGAATAAGAAGATGCGGAATGCCGTTGTAATCCGAAAGCTCAACCATCTTGGGGTCAATCATAATAAGCTTAACCTTTTCGGGTGAAGCCTTGTAGATAAGCGAAACTATAATAGAGTTTATACAAACCGATTTACCCGAACCGGTAGAGCCTGCAATTAAAAGGTGAGGCATTCTTGCAATGTCCATAACCACCGAGCCGCCGCCGATATCTTTTCCGAGCGCAGCAGTAACGAAGCTTTTAGATGCGGTAAATTCCTTGCTTGCGAGCAAATCTCTGAGGAAAACGGTGGTTTGTCTTTTGTTGGGAACCTCAATGCCTATTGCGGCCTTCCCCGGAATGGGAGCCTCAATTCTGACTCGGCTTGCGGCAAGAGCAAGAGCGAGGTCGTTTGAAAGATTGGAAATTTTGCTAATCTTAACGCCAATTCCGGGCACAAGCTCAAAGCGGGTAACGGTGGGACCTCTCGAAACGTTTGTAATTCTGGTATCAACACCGAAAGAAGCAAGAGTAGAAACTATTTTATCGGCCATTTCACGCATTTCGGATGTGGCGTCAACGGTTTCGTTAGAGCCTTTGGTAAGAAGAGTAAGAGGCGGAAAACGGTAAGGCTTTGAAGCCGCTTCGCTTGCTTTTTCGTTAATTTCCTTAATCATTTCCGCTTTTTCTGCGGCGGTAACGGTAATTTTTTCATCGGGAATATCGCTTTCAAAACTTTCCTCGTCGGGAGTAAAGGGAAGCTCTTCTTTTTTGGAGTCGGGCAAAGGAATGTCTATAAGACTTTTCTTTTTCTTCTTTTTCGGCTCGTCAAGAGGAATGTCAATGTCAACCTTTTGGTCGTCAACAAAGAAAGCGTCGTCGGATTTTTCTTCTTTTTCGGAAGCGATTTTTGCCTTTTCGGCTTTCTTTTCCTTCGAGCTTTTAATTTTTTCCGAAATTTTCGAGAAGACGGAGAAAAGTGAAATATCAACGTAGAAGATAAGAGAGGTCAAAAAGAGAAAAGCAAAAACAAGACCTGAGAAAACGGGGCCTATTGCCGAAGAAAGAGGCACGCCCGCAATGCCGCCTATAACACCGCCCGAAAACAAGATTTCGTTTGCGTTTACGTAAAGACTAGTAAAGAAAGAGGTTATGTTTTGCGAGTCAACACCCTCGGTTGCAAACAGAGCGAAAAAGGAACAAAGCGAAAGGAAGATAATTGCGCCGCTTACAATTTTAATAACGCGTCTTTCCGTTTTCGGCAAAACGGCGTAAAAGCCGCTCACTGCGGAAATAACGGGAAGAAGGTAAGCGCCAAAGCCGAAAAGACCTATAAAAAAGCTTTTAACGGCAGCTCCCGGCGCTCCTATATCGAAGAAAAGAGCCAAAACGAGAGCAATAGCGACGAAAAACAAAAACACGCCGAAAACCTGCAAATAAGGCGCCTTAGTTTGAGGCTTTGCGTTGTTTTGCTTTATTTTTTCATTTTTTACTTTAGATTTAACATTTTTTTTCTTGGCAGCCATAAACAAGCTCCTTTTTTAAAAAATCAAACGAGAAGACTCCAAATTATAACGGTAACGCCAACGATAAGACAGTAAACAGAGAAGAATTTAAACTGTTTTTTGTTAGCCAAAAACTGAACGAGCTTAATGGCGAAAATTCCCACAACTGCGGAAACTATAACGCCCACAAGACAGTAAATTATATCGGTATCCATGCCGACCTCAATAATATCCTTAACTTCAAGCAAAGTTGCGGCTAAAACTGCGGGAATAGACATAATAAAAGCAAATTCGGTTGCAAACTTGCGGTCAAATCCGCAAACGAGACCGCCGAAAATAGTCGAGCCCGAGCGTGAAATACCGGGAATAACGGCAACCGCTTCAATAGCGCCTATAACGAGAGGATGCCAAGGCTTTGCGGTTTCGGCAGTGTATTTTCCGTTTTGAAGCTTATCGGAAATAAATAAAATTGCGGCGGTAATAAGAAGCATAATGCCAACGAGAAGAGCACTTGAAAAAGCGGCTTCAATATAGTCCTTAACGAACAATACGACGAAAAGGGGAATGCAGGAAAGCACTAAAAGACCTAACATCTTTTCATATTTTTCCGCCGTTTTCCAACTGTATTTACCGGTAAAAATCTTTTTGATTGATGAGAAAAAGGCTAAAATAAGGCCCCAAACGGTTTTACGGAAAACAATGCAAACGGCAATGAGAGTGCCGAGATGTAAAAAAACGTCGAAGGTAAGATTTTCTGCCTCGTTAAAGCTAAGACCTAAAAGCTCGTGAGCCAAAACGAGATGTCCTGAGCTTGAAATGGGGAAAAACTCGGCAAGCCCTTGAATAATTCCCAAAACAACTGCTTTAATTATGTCCATAACAACTCTCCTTTATTTGTTATAAATGCAATTTACAGCGTTAATTCCCGTAACCTTGTTTTGCAAAACGGTAATAACAACGCCGTTTAAAATATATGGCGGCAAGTCAAGCTGAATGAGCTTATTTTTTTCATCAAAAGCAAATCGGTTAATAACTTCAAGCGGATTAACGCCCAAAACAGAGCGATAAGCCCCCGTAAAGCCCGCATCGGTAATAAAAGCGGTACCGTTTGGTAAAATTTGAGCGTCGTTTGTCTGACAGTGAATGTGAGTTCCCAAAACGGCGGTTGCCAAACCGTCGAGCCAAAAGCCCATTGCCTTTTTTTCGCTCGTTGCCTCGGCGTGAAAATCCACCAAAACCAAATCGGTTTCTTTTTTCAGCTTTAAGACCTCATTTTTAACCGAAATAAAAGGATTATCGCTTTTTCCGCCCATGTTAACCGTTCCAACGGCGGAAATAACGCCTATTTTAAATTTAATTGCATCGTAAATAAGGCTTCCGCTTCCCGTTTCGGTATTCCAGTTAAGAGGCCTTAAAATAAAAGGAGATGCATAAACCTCTTCGTCGCGTCTGTCAAAGGAGTGGTTTCCGCCTGTAAGCACGTCGGCGCCGCTTGCAAACAAAAGTTCGGCGTCAGATTTTGTAAGACCGTTTCCCGCAGATGCGTTTTCAGCGTTAACAACGGTAAAATCAATATTAAACTCGCGTTTTAATTCGGGAAGCCTTTTTTGCAAAAGCGAAACACCGGCATTCCCAACGACGTCCGCAATAAAAAGAATATTCATTTTTAAACCTCATCTTTTCTTGCGATTTCTGAGAACCGATAAAACCAAGCCTATTGCCACCCAAACCGAAAGCATTGAAGAACCGCCGGCGGAGAAGAAGGGAAGAGTAATTCCTATAACGGGAGTAAGCCCTAAGCACATTCCCAAATTTATAATAACCTGAACCAAAAACATAGCCGAAACGCCGATTAAAATCATTTTTCCGAAATAATCAGTGCTTTTTTTGTGATTAAGGAAAATTCTAACGATAATAAAAACCAAAATCGAAACCAAAACCATACAACCGAAAAAACCAAGCTCTTCGCCGCAAACCGAAAAGATAAAGTCGGTGTGCTTTGCGGGCAAAGCGTTAGTTTGAGTTAAAACGCCCTGCATATAGCCCGCGCCGAAAAATTTTCCGCTGCCAATGGCAATTTTCGATTGAATAACCTGATAACCGTAAACGAGCGGGTCAAGCTCGGGATTAAACATGGTGAGAATTCTGAAACGCTGACGGTCCTTTAAAACGAAGCTCCAAATAAGAGGAAGCGAAACCGCCATAACGGCGCCGCCGAAAATATAATATTTAATGCTGAGTCCCGCAACGGTAAGCATAATAACGAAAATAAGAGCGTAAATGGTTGCCATACCCATATCCTTTTGAACAAGCACCGCAAGAATATAAAGAGCGGCGTGGCCGAAAAGGAAAAACAAATGCTTCGGACGGTTAAATTCATCACCCAGCTTGCTCAAATGATAAGCCACGGTAATTATAAAAAGCAACTTAATAAACTCCGATGGCTGAACAGAAAGCGAGCCGATAAAAATCCAGCTTTTGTTTCCTGCAATTTCGGGAGCGACAATTCCCGTAACAAACAAAACCAAAACGCCTGCGGGGAAAAGAAACTTGGCGAGCGGCTCAAAAAAGTGATAATCAATATAAGAAATAACGAAAGCGGCAATCATTCCCACGAAAAGCGCAATAATTTGAATTAAAACAAGACGTGTGGGCGAACCTATTCCGTAGGGAGGGTTATTAACAGCCGAAATAATGAGAACGATTCCGAAAACGGATGCGGCAAAACAAGCAGCAATAAGCTGCCAGTCAAGCGGACGCATAAAATTTCTCAAAAATCGTTTCATAGCCGTTCCTTTAAAAATTATTCTTCTTCTGAAATATCAAGAGAATTCGGTAAAATTTTAGCGGTGGAATCCTCGTCGAGAGCCGAAATGTTTTTAAGCTTGGAGTTTATAACTCTGGTTCTCACTCCAACGAGCTTATCGAGATTTTCGTCGGCCTCTCTTAACTTTTTCTGGGTTTTTTCAAGAATACCGCCAAAGGCTTCGAATTCCTTTTTAACTGCGCCCAAAGTGGTTTGAATTTCAACCGAGCGTTTTTGAATTTTAAGAGTTTGGAAGCCGAGCATTAAGCTGTTAAGAAAAGCAACGATGGTAGAAGGCCCTGCAATGTTTATGCTGTAATCACGTTGAAACATTTCAATAAGCTCGCTTCTTGCTGCCTCGGCGTAAAGTCCCTCTGAGGGTAAAAACATAATTGCAAAGTTGGTGGTGTTTTCCGAAATATATTTTTCTTTAATCGACTTTGCCTGAATTTTCAAGTCGTTAACCAGCTTTTTGCGTTCTGCGTCCATGGCGTCCTTGTTACCGGAATCAATAGCGCTTAATAAAGCGGTGTAGGAAGTGGTGGGAAATTTCGAGTCAATGGGGAGCCAAAGCGGAGTTTCGCCGTCGCCAGGGAGCTTTATTGCAAAGTCGACGAATTCGTTTTTGCGGGGATTTATTTTAAATTGCTTTTCCCAAAGCTGCGAGGGCATTATCTCACTCAAAATATTTTCAAGCTGTACCTCGCCGAAATTACCCTTGGTTTTAACGTTTGTAAGAGCGGTTTTGAGGTCGCCCACACTCGAAGCGAGCGATTTCATTTCGCCAAGCCCTTTGTTAACCTCTTCAAGACGGTTGCTAACCGCTTCAAAAGACTGTGTAAAACGCTCGTTTAAAGTTTTCTGAAGCTTTTCGTCAACAACCTCTTTGATTTCGTTAAGACGTTTTTCGTTATCCGTCTGCATATTTTTAATGCTTGTTTCGTTTGTTTTTCTAATGCTTTCAAGCTCATCGGTAACCGTTTTTCTTAAAGTGTTCATAGACTTATCTAAAGTGTCGGCAAGAAAACGGTTTGATTTATCTTGCGAATTCACAACTGTTTCAAATTCTCTGTGGATATTGCTTGCGCTTTTTTCGAAAGAATCGTCAATTTCTTTTTTAATATCCTTCACCGATAATTTTGAACGCGTTGCAAAAAGAGTAATCAAAATTACAACGGAAAAAATAATAGAAAGAGAAGAAAGAATAATTGCTGTAATTTCCATAAAAACGCTCCTTCGAAAAAAAGATAATGCAGTATTATAATATTATATCAAAAAATAATTAACTTTTAAAGAGTTTTTTAAAATAAATTTTAATGAATTTTTAAAGATGAAAGAAAAAAATTAACCTTGAAATTGTAAAAAAATAGAAAAAATATTGAAAAAAAGAAAAAAAGATGCTAAAATTATAAAAAAACAAGGTGGCGAAAAAATGAAAAAATATTTTGCTGAATTTTTAGGCACTCTTTTATTCGTTATAATTTCCTGCGGAGGCATCGGCGCGGCACAGGCGTTAATGCAGTCAACCGGAAACGAGGAAGTAACGCTTTACGTTATGATGGGCGCAGCGTTATCGCTTCTCGTGGGCGTGGGCGTTTTAATAACGCATAAGCTTTTCAAAGATATTTCGGGTGCGCATTTAAATCCTGCCGTTTCACTTGCAATGCTTGTAAGAGGCAAGCTCAGCGTAATTGATTTTATCGGCTACGCTTCCTCTCAGCTTTTGGCAAGCGTTTGCGGCGCAGGACTTTTGTATCTTTTCTTTGAAACGGGTGAAACCATAGGCGCTTGCGGCTTTGAAGCGGCAAATAATATTTTCGTTTCATCTATGTGGCAGGCGTTTGCGGTTGAAGCGTTTGCGGCCTTTGTTTTCGTTTTGCTCTTTATTAAGTTGAGCGAAAAAGATTGCGGCTCGACATCGTTAATCATTGGCCTTTCCTTCTCGGCGCTTTTCCTTTTGGCTTTTCCCTTCACGGGCGGATGCTTAAATCCCGCAAGAGCTTTCGGCCCCGCGCTTATTTGCGGAGGCGATGCAATAGAGCAACTTTGGCTTTTTGTTTTGGCACCCATGCTCGGAGCGGCGTTGGCGGCAGGAGTAAACCTTGCCTTTAACTACGTTAAAAAAGAAAAAACCGAAGAATAAAAACCGCATATCATTTTAATCAGTTAACGGTAAAAAATCCCACAAACACAAAAGGTTTGTGGGATTTTAATTTTCAATTGTTCAAAGTGTGGAACAGTATTTTTTTGTTTCTCACAAGGTTTAAACCAAGCAAAAAAACAATTATGCAAACAACCGAGCCTAACGCGGCGTTAAATATTGCTGTATTGATTTCAGACATTTCTCCAAAAGAAACGAGCATTGAACGTTGCAAGGCAAAAATTGAAACGAAAGCGTCAGCCAAAGATATATTTCTCAAAGTAATCAGCCTTGCCGAGCTGCTTTTTCTCGCTTTAATAAGATTTATTAGGGCGAGCGTTATTTTTGCAAAGGAATAAGTAGCCATTGATATCATAACGATTTCGTGCATAACAACGCCTCTGTCTCGAACAACGGCAAGAATTACTATGCCCACAAGAGACAAAGAGAGAAAGATAAGCATTATTCCGGTGAATTTCGTTACAAACTCGCTTTGCTTTTTTGTTTGTAAAACGGCAAATCTTACTATGCTCAAAATCAGATAATAAACGCCCGTGGTAAAAAGCCACCAAGAAGATGTTATAACGCCAAAAATAATATAATATGCGCTGAAAGCGGCGTTAAAAAATAGACTGAAAAGTGAAATCCGTAACGTTTTATCCATTGATATCACGGGCTCCCAATACGCAATCGGTTATTATTTTAATAATAAAATCAATTTCATCTTTGCAATCGTCAGCCAACCATTCCAAAACCACGGCAAAGACTCCGGTGAGATAAAATTTTATTAAATAAGGACGTTCTTTTTCGGGAATGCCAAATCGGATGAGAACAGGCTCGAAAATATATTTAAACATTTTGTCGTAAACCTTGTCCATATTCATTACGCGAAAACGGTTGACGGCAAGCTTGAAAATGCGATGGTTTTCCTTAACGAAGTTAAGATAGGGGGCAAGATAATCACGAGTTACAAATATAAGCTCTTGTTTGTTCCCGTTTGCCAATTTAGCAACCAATTCGGTTTTATCAACGTCATAACAGGAAAAATGTTTATCGAGAATATAACGAGTCGTTTCCTCCAATAAATCGGAGGTATTCTCGTAATGAAGATAAAAAGTGGAACGGTTAACTCCTGCACGGTCGCAAATTTCCTTAACGGTAATATACTCGAACTCTTTTTTCTCAAGAATAAGCAAGAGGGCTTCGTCCATTTTAACCGCAGTATTAAAATATTTACTTTCGTTTTTATTCATATTTTGAAGCACCCTCCCATTTTTATATCTTACTTGCCTTCGCTTATTTCTCTTGCAAGCTCAACAATTTCATAGGCGTATTTTTTCTTGCCGCTTTCAAGCATTTTCTTATAGAGGGAATAGTTAATTCCGCAACAGGCGAAGCCTATAATTCCTATTACAATGCCTAAAACGGTTAAGGTAAAGGTTCCGCCTATAACCTGCATGGAAAGGCACATTCCGGTACCCGCTACGAGTGCCGAAACAATTCCGAAGGTATAAGCAAAAATATTTGCCGGACGTTTTGCCTTGGCATCAAGCTTTTTGAGAGCCGTTATTTTGGAGTCTTGCTTCGGAGCATACTCCTTTGCGATGGATTCTGCTATGATTTTGTCTGTGTTCATTTTATTTCTCCTTTTCGTTTTCATATTTTTATTATATCTGCCGAAAAAGAAAAAACAAACAACAACTTTTGCTTTTTGTGTTGATTTAAAAACTCTAACGGTTTTTTATCACTTTTTTTTATAATATTCTTCAAAAAGGTCGTTGGGAGTGCATTCGAGAATATCGCAAAGAGCCTGTATATTTTCGAACTTAATACCGCTCGTTTGATTATTCACCATTTTGTTAAAATTCTGGTAGCTCAAACCAAGCTGCATATAAAGCCAATATTTCGTCTTTCCCTTTTGATGCAGTATATCGATAACCCTGAGTTTCATTATATCACCTCTGCATTATATTATGTGAAAATAATATATCAAAAAACCCTTGACAAGTAGACTTTTACATTATATAATGTATACATTAGATATCATCGAAGAGGTGAAGACAGCGTGGCGATTTTTGTTTTTTCAATGCCGAAAGAAGAGGCGGTTAACTCCGTTAAGAAAGAGTTAAGCCAAAAAATGAATATTTTCAAAGAAAAAGATTGTACGTTAACGGTTGGAAAACCCTTAAAGCGTGTAAAAATATGCTTTTCGGAAAAAAACGTCGCCGTTTACACACGTTCTTTCGGGGCAAAAGAAGTTGAAAAAACAGAGGCTGTCATAGAAAATATCGAGGGCTTTAAAAAGGTTTAGCCTTTCATAATATTATATATCATCAAAGAAAAAACACTTATGGCAATTGTGCGACCATAAGTGCTTTTTCTTTTTTAAAAATTTTTTTATTTTTTATCAATAAGGCAAACTGCATAAGCGGCAATTCCTTCTTTTCTGCCCGTAAAACCGAGACGCTCCTCGGTGGTTGCCTTAACGCTTACCGAGTTTAAGCTAACGCCTAAATCCTCGGCAATGTTTTCTCTCATTTTTTCAATAAAAGGAGCCAATTTCGGTGCCTGACAAACTATTATGCTGTCAACGTTTTCAATATAATAGCCCTTTTCGGAAAGAAGCTCTTTTGCTTTGCGGAGCAAAATTCTGCTGTCAATATCTTTGTATTCCTCGGAAGAATCGGGAAAATGCTTGCCAATATCACCCAAGGCGGCGGCGCCCAAAAGAGCGTCGCAAATTGCGTGGAGTAAAACGTCGGCATCACTGTGCCCCAAAAGTCCCAAATCATAGGGGATTAAAACTCCGCCCAAAACAAGCTTTCTGTTTTCTTCAAAGCGGTGTACGTCGTAACCGTTTCCGATTCTCATATTTTTTCTTCCTTATCTTAAAGATTTTTCCGGCTCGTTTTTAAGCGATGCAATTGCGTTTGCAATAACGAGGTCATCGGGAGATGTAATTTTAATGTTCATTTTATCTGTAAAAACAGGAGTAACGGTTCTACCGAAGGCTTCAAAAACGGCACAGTCGTCGGTGGCTTTTTCAATTGCCGCGCCAAGACGGGAAACGGCGGTTTTATAATCGGCAAGCAAAAAGGTTTGAGGCGTTTGCATGGCGACCAAACGGCTGCGGTCAACCGTTTCGCAAATTTTCGCGTTTGCATCAAGCTTTTTTATCGTATCGGTAACCTCGGTGCAGGCTGCCGCCGCACCCGATTTATAAGCCGCAAGATTAACCTCGTCAATTGAAGAGGGGGAAATAAAAGGTCTTGCGCCGTCGGCAATGCAAACGAATTCGGTGTCGGATTTAAGGGCTTCAATTCCCGCCAAAACCGATTCGGCACGGGTTTTCCCGCCGGGCACGACCGCCGAAAGCTTTTTTATTTCAAACTCTCTTGCAAGAGCAAAAATATCACCTATAAGGTTGCGCCTTGCAACCACGACGATAGAAGAAACGGTTTCTGCCTCTTCATAAGCCAAAAGGGTTTTGGCAATAACGGGAAGCCCTTCTATTTCAAAGAAAAGCTTATCCTTGCAAGCGCCCTGCATTCTGTTTCCTGAGCCTGCGGCGGCAATAATTGCGGCAGTGGTTGGAAAAACGTTTTTAATTTTGGCTCTTTTTTTAAAAAATCCCAAATTCATAAAATTCAGTCCTTACAAAAAAATGCCTGCCAAACAAAAAAGAAAGCAGACATTTTAAAAATCCTTTATTTGTTTACAACGGCAAAGGTTGCTTCCAAAAGCTTTTTTTCCGCCTCGAACTTATCTACGTCGAAGCAGAGCATAATTTCGGTAACGAGCATGTGCTTTGCGCTCTGATAAATTTTTCTCTCGCCCGATGAAAGTAATTTAACCTCGTTTCTTTCGGCAAGGTCTCGGTAAACCGCCGCAGCTTTAAGCACGTCGCCCGTGCGAAGATTATCGAGATTTTTGCGGTATCTTTTATTCCAGTTGGACTCTGTTTCGGCAGGCGCAACGGAAAAATCTTTCATTAAAGCCAACATCTCGTCGGGCAAAGTAACGCTTCTCAAACCGCTTTGCTTTGCGGTTAAAACGGGAACAGAAACTCTCATGCCGGAGTTTATAAGGTTAACAACGTAAAACGGTCTCAATCCGAAGCCGTTGTCTTTTTTTTCAATTTTTTCAACAATTCCGGCGCCGTGTAGCGGATACAGCACCTTCTCTCCGGGCATAAACATCTGTCAAAACTTCCTTCATAATGCGTTTAGAGCGTAAATCTCCATTTCTATTATAATACCTTTCAAAAAAAAATTCAAGCGGTTTTCTTTTAAATATTATGAAAAATTGAATAAAAAAAGAACGGAAAAATAAAATCCGTTCTTTTCAAAAAATCATTTTATCTTTTTTCGTTTGCGTATTAAAGACGGTATCGACATTCCGAGAGCAACCAAAAGAACTATTGGCAACACTAAAACCAGATATAAAAACGGAACGGGCAAAATGCCGTAGAAAATATTTAAAAGGGCGTTAACGGAAGCGTCAACGGTGAAAAGATAGTTGGGATTTCCAAGTCCCAAAGCGGCAATCAAAAGATTGGCGCCGTGGGCTATAAAAGCAAATCCGAAAAGCATAACGGTAGTTTTAACCGCTTCCTTTAAACCGAATTTTATAAAGCCGAGCGAGTGAAGTAAAACACCGAAGGCAAAGAGAAGAGCGTGCTGCAGGAAGAAGAAAAAGACGGTGAGCTGATAAATGGGATGCCCAAGGAAGTGATAGGCGGGAATAACCATAGCAATAAAAGCGCCTATTGAACCGAAGCAATACGAAAAACAATAAAGAGCTTTAATTTTAAAAGCAACGGCTATAACGTTTGCAAAAAGACCGAAATTACAAAGGTGTAACGGAAGCTCTTCCCAAATGTTAAACCAAGCCTCACCGGATATCATAACGGTTCGGTAAATAAAAATAACCAAATTCAGAGCGGCAAATAACAGCATAAAAAGCCATTTTTGCTTTTCCGTTTTATTTCTCATTATAAAATGAAGCGGGATAGGCAAAATCAGGGCAAATAAAAGTGTTGCAATATGCCAAAAATTAAAAAGCTCAACATTCCAATTCATAATTTTAACGTCCTTTTTTCAGTCAACGGTTTAAGGGAATTATTTCGGTAACGGTAGCCTCGTTTTCTTTAACGGTAAAGCGTATGTCAAACCCTTTAAAAGACGAGCCGTAAATTCTGTTTTCGTCCTTATCGTAGGCAGGCCTCGGGTCGTTTTCAATAAATTCGGTAATTGCCTTTTTCATCTCGTCGGAAATAGGAGGGAGGCACGGCGAAAAGAAAACGTTAAGACGGTGCAAGGCGGTTTGGCTGGTAAAGCCCTCGGTTGCATCGGACTTCAAATCGGCAATGGGAAGGTAAGGCTTAATATCGTAAATCGGCGTGCCGTTTGCCATATCAATTCCCGAAACGTATAAAACGGTTCCTTTGCCTTTTTCATAATCTGTTTTTTCAAGCTTGACGCAGGAAAGACCAATGGGATTGGGGCGGTAAGGCGAGCGAGTTGCAAAAACGCCCACTCTTTTTTTGCCGCCGAGTCTGGGAGGACGCACGGTTGGAGAAAAACCGTCTCTTTCGGTTAAAGAAAAATTCCAAATAACCCAAATGTGCGAAAAGCCGTCAAGCCCTCTGAACGCCTCTCTCATGGAATATTCGGGCTTAAAAACTATTTTTCCTTTAAGCTCGTCGCAAAGACCGCTTTGTCTGGGCAGACCGAATTTAGTTTCAAAATCGGTTTCAATATGACCTATAATTTTCATATTTTCCCACACCCCGTAAATCTTATTAAAAAAATAATAACACACTGCCCGAAAAAAAGCAATAAAAAAATATTTTTTAAAAAATAAAAAAAGAAAAAAATAACTCTTGACATATTGCAAAAACCGTGGTAAAATGTTAAAATCTATTATAATACGGTATTATGCCTTTTTACGCCTTTAAAGATGCTAAAAAAGCATAAATCGGAGCAAAAAAAGGTCAAAAAACAAGCGGCAAAAAAGGGCGAAGCAAAAAAACGAAAAACCCTTGAAAGCCGCACGGCAACTGGGTTTACACAGAAATTTTAATAAATGGAGCTGAAGACACGATGGCAAAAGCAAAGGAACAGCCTAAAGCAAAGCTGGATCCGGCGGTAGTAGGAGCCAAATTTGTTCAGTTGGGCAAAAACACACGGGTAAGTTTTTCGAAATTTAACGAGGTGCAGGAAATGCCTCATCTCATTGAGGTTCAGAAAAACTCATACGAGTGGTTCCTCAAGGAAGGTCTTGCGGAGGTTTTAAGAGATGCATCTCCCGTCAGAGACCACGCGGAAAACTATGAAATCGTTTATAAAAACGCAGTAGTTTCCGACAAACCCAAATACACTATTGAAGAATGCAAGGAGCGCGACGCTACTTACAGCACAACTCTGCGCATGACAATCGGCTTAAGAAAGCTTGAAACAGGCGAAGAGATTGAGCAGGAAATTTTCGTTGGCGACATTCCGAAAATGACTGAAACGGGAACCTTCGTTATTAACGGTGCGGAGCGTGTAGTCGTTTCGCAGTTAATCCGTTCTCCCGGCATTTACTTCAATTACAGCTACGATAAAGACGGCAACCGTCTTTACACCGGAACAATCAACCCCTCAAGAGGTCCTTGGGTTGAATACGAGTCCGATGCAAGCGGCGCACTCTGGGTTAAAATCGATAAAAACGGTAAAATGCCCGCAACAATTCTCATGAGAATTTTAGGCGTTTCAACCGATGAAGAACTCATTGAAACCTACGGTGAGAGCGCAATACTTGCCGCAACAATGGAAAAAGACCCTGCAAACAACAAGGCTATCGAAGCAAATAAAAACTCCGATGACAAAGCAATTGCAGGCCTTAATCCTTATCAGCTTGCTCTTATTCTTTTATATAAGAAACTCCGTCCGGGAGAGCCGCTCGTAATTGAAAGCGCCGAGAACCATATAAGAAATATGTTCTTCACAAAGCGTCTTTACGACCTTTCCAGAGTAGGAAGATATAAATACAACAAAAAACTCGCCCTTGCCAAGAGAGTAAGAGGTCAGGTTTTGTCGCGTCCCGCAGTAAACCCCTTCACCGGTGAAATAGTTTACGATGCAGGCACCGAGCTCGACTATGAAATGGGCTTAAATCTTGAAGCTCTCGGCGTAAACGATGTTTACGTTAAGGTTGTTAAAGAAGATGGCTCCGAAAAGGAACAGAGAATTTTCGGTAACAATATGATTGATATGTCAATCAAAACCGGAATTCCCGCTGAAACCCTCAAGAAAAACGGCATAAACGAAAAAGTTAGAATTAACGTTTTGCGTGCAATCTTAGAGGGAAGCACTCAGTTTGCCATCTGCTTCGACGACGACAGAGATAAGGATAAGCTCATTGCAACCGACGTTTACTCAATTGAGAAAGCGGTTAAAGAGGTTGCCGACGTTCCTTACGCTCTCGTTCGCAGAAAGTCTGAAAACGACAGAGGCGACGGCAAGAAGAAAACCATAATTGAAATTGAAACTCCCCTTTTGGAAGAAAGCGTAAAGCAGGAAGTATTAAAGGTTGTTTGCGAGAAATACCGTTTAAGCAAAAAAGACCAGCGTTGGCTTAAAGCAGTTACCGATACTGCTCCCGCCGAAGGTCAGGAAGCTATTTTGGAAGCAGCCGTTAAGCGTCTTCCCGAGCTTATTCCCATGCACGTTATTCCCGAAGACCTCATCGCATCGTTTAACTATCTCTTGGCTCTCGATAACGAAATCGGTCAGGTAGACGATATCGACCACTTCGGTAACAGACGTATAAGAAGCGTTGGCGAGCTTTTGCAGAACCAGTTCAGAATAGGCTTTGCAAAGGTTGAAAGAAACGTTAAAGAAAAGCTTAACGTTCCCGATGCCGACTTAACTCCCACTTCAATTGTAAACACCCGTCCCATCATCGGTTCGGTTAAAGAATTCTTCGGTTCATCGCCGCTTTCGCAGTTTATGGACCAGAATAACCCCCTTGCCGAGCTTACTCATAAAAGACGTCTTTCAGCTCTCGGTCCCGGCGGTCTCACAAGAGACAGAGCGGGCTTCGAGGTTCGTGACGTTCACTACACTCACTACGGCAGACTTTGCCCCATAGAAACTCCCGAAGGTCCCAACATCGGTCTTATTTCTTACATTTCGGGTTACGCTCGCATAAACGAATACGGCTTCGTTGAAACACCTTACCGCAAGATAGATAAGGTAAATAAGAAAATCACCGACACCATCGAGTTTATGACTGCCGACGTTGAAGACGAATACACCGTAGCACAGGCAAACGAGCCTATTGTAGATGGCTACTTCGCAAATCAGATAATCGCAGGCAGAAGAAGAGACGAACAGATAGAATGCGACAGAGAAGAAGCAGACTATATCGACGTTTCTCCCAAAATGATGGTTTCCATTGCAACCGCAATGATTCCCTTCCTTGAAAACGACGACGCAAACCGTGCCTTGATGGGCGCGAACATGCAGCGTCAGGCAGTTCCGCTTCTCGTAACCGAGAGCCCCATCGTAGGAACGGGTATGGAATATAAGGCAGCGCACGATTCGGGCGTTTGCATCTTGGCAAAGGAAAGCGGCGTTGTTAAGAAGGTTTCGGCTGAAAGCGTAACCGTAGAATACGATACCTTAGGCGAAGAAACCTACTATTTAACCAAGTTTATGCGTTCCAACCAAGGCACCTGCATTAACCAGAGAGTAATAGTTGACCAAGGTCAGAAGCTTGATAAAGACGACGTTATTGCCGACGGCGTATCAACCGATAACGGTGAAATTGCGCTCGGTAAAAACGTTTTAATCGGATTCATGACTTGGGAAGGCTACAACTACGAAGACGCAGTTTTGTTAAACGAGCGCCTTGTTAAAGATGACGTATTTACCTCTATTCACATTGAGGAATATCCCATCGAAGTAAGAGAAACCAAGCTTGGTCCGGAAGAAATCACGAGAGAAATCCCCAACGTAGGTGAAGATGCTCTTAAAAACCTCGATGAAAGAGGCATTATCCGCATCGGCGCCGAGGTTCGCGCAGGTGATATTCTCGTTGGTAAGGTAACACCCAAGGGTGAAACCGAATTAACCGCCGAAGAAAAGCTTTTAAGAGCAATATTCGGTGAAAAAGCAAGAGAAGTAAGAGATACGTCGCTTAAAATTCCTCACGGTGAATCGGGCATAGTTGTAGACGTAAAGGTCTTCACAAGAGATAACTGCTCCGAACTTTCTCCCGGTGTTCAGGAAAGAGTTTGCGTTTACATCGCCCAGAAGAGAAAAATCTCCGTTGGTGATAAAATGGCAGGCCGCCACGGTAATAAGGGTGTTATTTCAAGAATTCTTCCTCAGGAAGATATGCCCTTCCTTCCCAACGGTCAGCCTCTCGATATCGTTCTTAACCCCCTCGGTGTTCCTTCACGTATGAATATCGGTCAGGTTTTAGAGGTTCACTTGGGCCTTGCCGCAAAGGAACTCGGCTGGAAGATTATGACTCCCGTATTCGACGGCGCGCACGAAAAAGATATTGCAAAATGTCTTGAACTTGCAGGCTACGATAAGAGCGGTAAGATAAGACTCAGAGACGGCAGAACCGGCGACCTCTTTGACGGTCCCGTAACCGTTGGTTATATGTATTACTTAAAACTCCATCACCTCGTTGACGATAAGATTCACGCCCGTTCAACAGGTCCCTACTCACTCGTAACACAGCAACCCTTAGGCGGTAAAGCTCAGTTTGGCGGACAGAGATTCGGTGAAATGGAAGTTTGGGCGCTTGAAGCTTACGGCGCGGCATATACCCTTCAGGAAATCCTCACCGTTAAATCCGACGACGTTATCGGACGTGTTAAAACCTACGAATCAATCCTTAAAGGCCAGAACGTTCCCGTTCCGGGAATTCCCGAATCCTTCAAGGTTCTCGTTAAAGAGCTTCAGTCTCTTGCTCTCGACGTCAAGGTGCTTGACTCCAACGATAATCCCGTTGATATAGCAACCAACTTCGATAAAGAAGACGATACGCCTCAGGTAATAAGCAAAAATATCGGATTTGAGGATGAACTCGTTGCAAACGACAGCGAAATCAAAGAAAATTATCTCATTGAAGATGAGAACGGCGATTTAATCGAAGAAGAGTTCGAAGAAGATTACAAAGCAATCGACGACCTCTACTTAGATGAACAAGAATCAGATTGAGGAGGGCACGGAAAATGGAATTTAAAACATTTGAATCATTAAAAATCGGGCTTGCCTCTCCCGAAGAAATTTTAAGCTGGTCATTTGGTGAAGTAAAAAAGCCGGAAACGATAAATTACAGAACCTTAAAACCCGAAAAAGAAGGTCTTTTCTGCGAAAAGATTTTTGGCCCCACGAAAGACTGGGAATGCTCTTGCGGAAAATACAAAAGAGTAAGCTATAAGGGTAAGGTTTGCGAACGTTGCGGCGTTGAAGTAACAAGAAGCAAGGTTCGTCGTGAGAGAATGGGCCACATTGAGCTTGCGGCTCCCGTTTCTCATATCTGGTATTTCAAGGGCATGCCCTCGAGAATCGGCTTAATGCTCGATATTTCTCCCAAGGCGCTTGAAAAGGTTCTTTATTTCCAGTCATATATAGTAACCTATGTTGACGAGGACGGTGCTGCATTCGGCAAAATTGAAAAGAAAGAAATTCTCAACGAAACCGAATATTGCGACCTTAAAGAAAAATACGAAGAAGATTTCGAAGCAATGATGGGCGCAGAGGCCATAAAGAAATTGCTCGACGAAATTGATATCGACGAGTTGTCTAACGAGATTCGCAAGGAACTTGACGAGGCAACCGGTCAAAAGAGAGTAAAACTCTTAAAGAGATTTGAAACCGTTGAATCGTTCAGACAGTCCGGCAACAAGCCCGGCTGGATGATTTTAACCGTCTTACCGGTAATTCCTCCGGATTTAAGACCTATGGTTCAGCTCGACGGCGGCAGATTTGCAACGAGTGACTTAAACGACCTTTACAGAAGAGTTATAAACAGAAACAGCCGTTTAAAGAAGCTCATTGAACTTCACGCTCCCGAAATTATTATAAGAAACGAAAAAAGAATGCTTCAGGAAGCAGTCGATAGCTTAATTGATAACGGCAGAAGAGGAAAGGCTGTTGGCGGCCCCTCTAACCGCGACCTCAAATCGCTTTCCGATATGCTTAAAGGTAAGCAGGGCAGATTCCGTCAGAACCTTTTGGGTAAACGTGTTGACTACTCCGGCCGTTCGGTTATCGTTGTAGGTCCCGAGCTCAAAATTCATCAGTGCGGTCTTCCCAAAGAAATGGCAGTTGAGCTTTTCAAGCCCTTCGTTATGAAACGCCTTGTTGAAATCAATGCGGCGAAGAATATCAAATCGGCAAGAAAAATGGTTGAAAGAATGGCCGATGAGGTCGTTTGGGACTGCCTTGAAGAAGTAATCAAAAACCACCCCGTTTTGTTAAACCGTGCTCCCACACTTCACCGTTTGGGTATTCAGGCATTCGAGCCGGTGCTTATTGAAGGAAGAGCTTTAAAACTCCACCCTCTCGTATGTACCGCTTATAACGCCGACTTTGACGGCGACCAGATGGCAGTTCACGTTCCGATTTCCGTTGAGGCTCAGGCTGAAGCAAGAATTCTTATGCTTGCCGCAAACAACCTCTTAAAGCCGCAAGACGGAAACCCCGTTACCGTTCCCACGCAGGATATGATTTTGGGTTCCTACTATCTCACCATAGAGAACGACCAAGAAAAAGGAACGGGCAGCATTTACAGAAATAAAGAAGAAGCATTGATGGCATATCAAACCGAATCTGTCGGTCTTCATGCGCCCATCAAGGTAAGACTCAGCGGCGAATGGAAGGGCGAGCCCGTAACGAGAATCGTTTCGTGCACCGTCGGCCAGTTAATCTTTAACAACCCCATTCCTCAGGACCTCGGCTTCTTCGAAAGAAACGAAGAAAACTGTCTTGACCTTGAAGTAACACCCAAGTCAATCAACAATTTGCTCGGCGGAAAGAAAGAAAAAATCGCAGTCGATAAAAAGGTTCTTTCCAAAATCATCGAGCTTTGCATTAAGAGCCACGGCATAGCAAAAACCTCCGAGGTATTGGATGCCATTAAGGCTCAGGGCTTCAAATATTCAACCAAGGGCGCTATTACGATATCCGTTTCCGATATCGTCGTTCCCGAGGAAAAACAGCAATATCTTGCCGAAGCTCAGGAAAAGGTTAATAACGTTAAAAAGAATTTCGACAGAGGCTTCATGAGCAAAGACGAATACGACGCTGCCGTAATTAAAATTTGGGAAAAATGCACCAACGACGTAACTTCTCAAATTTCCAAGAGCCTCGATAAATTCAACCCCATAATGATGATGCTCGATTCAGGCGCCCGTGGTTCAATGAACCAGCTCCGTCAGCTCGCAGGTATGCGTGGTCTTATGGCAAACACCTCAGGTAAAACCGTTACAACGCCTATTCGTTCCAACTTCAGCGAAGGCCTTAACGTTTTGGAATACTTCATTTCTTCAAGAGGTGCGAGAAAGGGTCTTGCCGATACCGCTCTCCGTACCGCCGACTCCGGTTACCTCACTAGAAGACTCGTTGACGTTTCTCAAGAGGTTATCGTAAGAGAAGACGATTGCGGCACCGACGACGGTATTTACGTAACCGCTTACGATAAGGATGAAAACAAGAGAAAGAGCGAGCTTAAGAAGCGTCTTGTCGGTAGAACTCTTGCTGAAAACATCATCAACAAGGAAACCGGCGAAATCGTTCTTGCTCAAAACGAGTTAATGGACGAGGAAGATGCCGAAATCGTTGTAGCTCTCGGCTATAAAGAGGTTAAAATCCGCTCAATTCTCACCTGTAAATCTCGCCACGGCATTTGCGCAAAATGCTACGGCTCCAACCTTGCAGAAGGCATTTACAAGGTAGAAGAAGACGAAAAGGGCCACTCCAAAAAAGAAAAGAGATGGGTAAACCTCGGCGAAGCAGTCGGCATTATCGCTGCGCAGGCTATCGGTGAACCCGGCACACAGCTCACCATGAGAACCTTCCACACCGGCGGTGTTGCAGGTAAAGATATTACCCAAGGTCTTCCCAGAGTTGAAGAACTCTTCGAAGCAAGAAAACCCAAATCCGTTGCTATGATTTCCGAAATCTTCGGTACCGTTAAGGTTGAAGACGTTAAGAATATCAAGAAGATTACGGTAACCGACAGCGAAAACGGCGTTCTCAAAGAATATTTAATTCCCTATACTTTGAGCATCAGAAACAACGTTGTTGACGGCTACGTAATCAAAAAGGGCGAAGAAATGACCATCGGCTCAAAATACCCGCAGGATATTCTCCTCGTAGGTAGTGTAGCCGAAATAAACGATGAAGCTCTTATTGCGGAAATCGACGATAAATACAACAAAAACGATTTCGTTGAAATCAAAGGCCAGTCCGAGCGCTACGTCAAGATAGATAAGGGCAGCGGCAATAACAGATTCTACACCAAGTTCGACGGCAAATATTATGAATACAGCAACGGTGAAGAAGCTGTAAGAAACTACATCATAGATGAGGTTAAAAAGGTTTATCAGTTGCAGAGCGTTGAGATTAACGACCGTCACGTTGAGGTTATCGTACGTCAGATGATGGGCAAGGTTAAAATCGAAAACATCAACGATACCAACCTTCTTTGCGGCGTAGTTTCCGATAAACAAGAGGTTTATGCGGCAAATGCGAAGTTAAGAGAAAAAATTGCCGAAACCGGCGAAGAGCTTGTTGAGGCTGAAACCAGCCCGATGATACTCGGTATCACCAAGGCATCTCTTGCAACCGAAAGCTTCCTCTCTGCTGCTTCCTTCCAAGAAACAACTCGCGTTCTCACCGATGCGGCTGTTAAAGGCAAGAAAGACCCGCTCGTCGGCTTAAAGGAAAACGTAATCATAGGCAAACTTATTCCCGCAGGTACAGGTCTTGAATATTACCGCGACTGCGAAGTCAAAGTAAACCGTCAGACCGAAGCGCAGGAAAAAGAAGAGGAAACCCTCTATAACTAAACCCTGAACTTAAATCATTTCCGGCCGGTTTTCAGTCGGAAATGATTTTTTGTTTTTTTTATGAAAAACCTTGACAAACGCCAAAAATACTTATATAATATTAAAACATAATGAGAATAATGGATAAGAATGCCCCCGAATGCCAAAACGGCGGCGAAAACGGGGTAAAAAAGCCATAAAAATCTCAAAAATCAAGTTATATAACCGCAAAAAAACGGTCTATATATAAAAACATTATATTAAGGAGGTGTAAGTTTGCCTACTTTTAACCAACTCGTAAGAAAAGGTAGAGAGACATCGGTTTATAAGTCAACCGCTCCCGCACTTCAGAAGGGAATTAACACAATTAAAAACCGTCCCACTGATATTTCTTCTCCCCAGAAGAGAGGCGTTTGCACAGTTGTTAAAACCATGACTCCCAAAAAGCCTAACTCAGCTCTTCGTAAGGTTGCCAGAGTTCGACTCACTAACGGAATCGAAGTTACTTCATACATTCCCGGAATCGGCCACAATCTTCAGGAACACAGCGTTGTTCTCATAAGAGGAGGAAGAGTTAAGGACCTTCCCGGTGTACGTTACCACATCATCCGCGGAACACTCGATACTCAGGGTGTTGCAAAGAGAATGCAGGGCCGTTCCAAATACGGTGCAAAACGTCCCAAGAAGACCGCAGCAAAATAATTGCTGAAAAATTTTTAAAGCTTGTCAGACCGACAAGGCAAAAGTGCTTTGTTTAGGTAATTTTATATATTATGTTACCGACACAAAAGCGCTTGACGGGAGCTTTGAATAAGGCTCCGGAGTACCTATGATATCATCAAAATATGAAGGAGGGAAGTAAAGTGCCGAGAAGAGGTAACGTTCCCAAGAGAGACGTATTAGTCGATCCGCTTTACAATAGTAAGTTGGTGACACGTCTTATTAACAACATTATGTACGACGGCAAAAAAGGCGTCGCACAGAAAATCGTATACGATGCATTTGCAATCGTAGAAGAGAAGACGGGCAAGCCCGCACTCGAAGTATTCGAACAGGCATTGGAAAATGTAATGCCCACACTCGAAGTTAAAGCAAGAAGAGTCGGTGGTTCTAACTATCAGGTTCCTATGGAAGTAAGACCTGAAAGAAGATTCACACTCGGACTTCGTTGGATTTCGCTTTTCTCACGCAAGCGCAGCGAGAAAACCATGAAAGAAAGACTTGCAAACGAAATAATCGATGCATTCAACAACACCGGTGCATCTGTTAAGAAGAGAGAAGAAACGCACAAGATGGCAGAAGCAAACAGAGCGTTTGCACATTACCGTTGGTAATTTTCTGCTGCAAGAAAGGATGGTCATAATTTATGGCAAGATCACACAAGTTAGAAATGTACCGCAACATCGGTATTATGGCCCATATTGACGCCGGCAAGACCACCACCACAGAGCGTATTCTTTTCTACACCGGAAAGAACTACAAAATGGGCGAAACCCACGAGGGTGCCGCCACAATGGACTGGATGGAGCAGGAACAGGAAAGAGGTATAACCATTACCTCTGCTGCAACAACTTGCTTCTGGCAGAATCACAGAATTAACATCATCGACACTCCCGGCCACGTTGACTTCACCGTTGAAGTTGAGCGTTCGCTCAAAGTTCTCGACGGCGCAGTAACCGTTTTATGCGCAAAGGGCGGTGTTGAGCCTCAGTCCGAAACTGTATGGCGTCAGGCCGACCAGTATCAGGTTCCGAGAATGGCATACGTAAATAAGATGGACATTATGGGTGCAAACTTCTACAGAGTTGTAGACATGATGAAATCCCGTCTTAAATGTAACGCCGTTCCGATTCAGCTCCCCATAGGATGCGAATCAACCTTCAAAGGTATAATTGACCTTATAGAAATGAAAGCCTTCGTTTACTACGATGACCTCGGAAAAGATATCCGTGAGGAAGCAATTCCCGAGGATATGGTAGAAAAGGCAAAAGAATATCGCACCCAGCTCGTTGAACACGTTGCAGAACAGGACGACGAGTTAATGGAAAAATACTTCAATGGCGAAGAACTCACTGTTGAAGAAATTAAAAAAGGTATTCGTATTTCAACAATCGCAAACCGTATGGTTCCGGTTGTTTGCGGAACATCTTACAAAAACAAGGGCGTTCAGAAGCTCCTCGATGCTATCATCGACTATATGCCTTCTCCCTTGGATATTCCCGCAATTAAGGGTATTAACCCCGAAACAGAGGAAGAAGTTGAAAGAATTGCAGACGACAAAGCTCCCTTTGCATCGCTCGCATTCAAAATTGCAACCGACCCCTTTGTTGGTAGAATTACATTTTTCAGAGTTTATTCCGGCTCGGTAACAACAGGCTCCACCGTTTTAAACACCAATAAAGATAACAGAGAGCGTCTCGGAAGAATCGTTTTAATGCACGCAAACCACCGTGAAGACGTTGATGCTGTTTACACAGGCGATATTGCTGCGGCAGTTGGCTTGAAAAACACCACCACCGGCGACACACTTTGCGATGAAAAGAACCCCGTTGTTCTCGAATCAATGGTATTCCCCGAACCCGTTATCAGAGTTGCAATCGAACCCAAGACCAAAGCAGGTCAGGAAAAAATGGGTGTTGCTCTCTCGAAGTTGGCAGAGGAAGACCCCACCTTCAGAACCTATACCGACGAAGAAACCGGTCAAACCCTCATCGCAGGTATGGGTGAGCTCCACCTTGAAATCATCGTAGACAGACTTTTACGTGAATTCAAAGTTGAAGCAAACGTTGGTAAACCCCAGGTTGCATATAAAGAAACCGTTAAGGGCACTGCAAACGTTGATATGAAATACGCACGTCAGTCCGGTGGTAAAGGTCAGTACGGTCACGTTAAAATCATACTCGAACCCAACGAATCCGGCAAGGGCTACGAATTCATCAACAAGGTTGTCGGCGGCGCAATTCCGAAGGAATATATCCCCGCTGTTGACGCAGGTATCAGAGGCGCTATGTCCTCGGGTGTTTTGGCAGGTTATCCCGTTGTTGACTGTAAGGTAACCCTTTACGATGGCTCGTTCCACGAGGTTGACTCTTCTGAAATGGCATTTAAGATTGCCGGTTCAATGGCATTCAAAGAGGCTATGAGAAAAGCTCAGCCCAGCATTATGGAACCCATCATGAAGGTTGTTGCAATAGTTCCCGACGAATATATGGGCGATGTTATGGGCGACCTTAACTCTCGCCGCGGTCTTATTCAGGGCATGGAAGCTCAGAACGGCTCGCAGCAGATTACCGCTCACGTTCCGCTCGGAAATATGTTCGGTTACGCAACCGACCTCCGCTCCAAAACACAGGGCCGAGGCCAATACACAATGGAACCCTCACACTACACCGAGGTTCCGAAGTCCATTATGGACGAAATCATTGCCGTAAGAGGCAAGAAGCAGGCAGACTAAGCTTGTAAATAAAAACAAATAAAAAATAAAAATAAAATCCATATTTAAGGAGGAAACTTACAATGGCAAAGGCAAAATTTGAAAGAACTAAACCCCATGTAAACATTGGTACCGTTGGTCACGTTGACCACGGTAAAACCACTCTCACCGCAGCAATCACCAAATACCTCGGTCTTAAGGGTGGCGCAGACTTCATGGCATACGACATGATAGACAAAGCACCTGAAGAGAGAGAAAGAGGCATTACCATCAACACCTCTCACGTTGAGTACGAAACCGACAACAGACACTACGCTCACGTTGACTGCCCCGGACACGCCGACTATATCAAAAACATGATTACCGGTGCTGCTCAGATGGACGGCGCAATCCTCGTTATTGCTGCTTCCGACGGTGTTATGGCTCAGACCAAAGAACACATCCTTCTCGCACGTCAGGTTGGCGTTCCCTCAATCGTTGTATTCCTTAACAAATGCGACCAGGTTGACGACCCCGAACTCCTCGAGCTCGTTGAAATGGAAGTTAGAGAAACCCTCTCTAAATACGAATTCCCCGGCGACGATATCCCGATAATCAAAGGTTCTGCACTCGGAGCACTCCAGTGCGAATCCAAAGACACCAACGAAGCTGCATACGCTTGCATCGCTGAGCTCATGGCAGCAGTTGACAGCTACATCCCCACTCCCGACAGAAAAGCAGACCTCCCCTTCCTCATGCCCATCGAAGACGTTTTCACCATCACCGGACGTGGAACCGTTGTTACCGGCCGTGTTGAGAGAGGTACTCTTAAAATTTCCGACGAAGTTGAAATCGTTGGTCTTGCAGCAGAATCCAAGAAGACCGTTGTAACCGGTATCGAAATGTTCAGAAAGCTCCTCGACGAAGCTCAGGCCGGCGACAACATCGGTGCTCTTCTCCGTGGTATCAACAGAACTGACGTTGAAAGAGGCCAGATTCTTGCTAAACCCGGTTCAATCAAACCCCACACCAAATTCACCGGCGAGGTTTACGTTCTCACCGCAGCTGAAGGCGGACGTCATACTCCCTTCGTTAACAACTACAGACCTCAGTTCTATTTCAGAACCACCGACATCACCGGTGTTATCAACCTTTGCGGCGGCGTTGAAATGTGCATGCCCGGCGACAACGTAACCATGGACGTTGAACTCATCAACCCCATCGCTATCGAGCCCGGACTCCGCTTCTCCATCCGTGAAGGCGGCAGAACCGTTGGTTCCGGCGTTGTTACCAAAGTTGAAGAGAAGTAATTTTTCTTAAAATCAATAAAAAGCTCTCGAATTTTTCGAGAGCTTTTTTTGTTCCAATTTAAAGAATATTTTCAAGATAAGGAAGCTCAGCATCTCTCATATGAGTAATAAGCTCCTTGGTAACGCTTATTTCGGCAAAAAAATGTCCCGCGGTTTTTTCTTCGCAAAGATGAATAAGACGGTTTGCCGAAATTACTATATTGTCAATTTCAGCGTGAGAAATAATAATGGAAAAATATTTTTTTGCATTTTCAAACTCGTCGGAAAATTCCTTGATTTTTAATTTTGCCATTTCATAATCTCCGTCACGGGCAAAATTTTCGGCAGAAACAAGCGCCGCATTAAGCTTTTCGGTGGTGTTTAAGGTTATAATAATATTAAAGGTTAAAAATGCAAAAACAATAAATAAAATTATTAAGGGAATAAGAATATTTCTCATATTATAACTCCTTTTTAATAAAGTAAAAGCTTTTTTCGCTGTCAACGGTTGCGTAAAAAATCTCTTTTGCTTCGGAAAAACCCTGCGACTTAATTTCTTTTTTTAATGTTTCAAGTGAAATGCCCGCTTTTTCAAGACCTTGGTTGATTATTTTACCGTCGCAAATAACAACGGTGGGCACGTCGGCTTTTTGCGGCTTGTTTGTAACGGGAGAGCATTCTTCCTTTAAAAGCACCGAAATTTGACCGTTTGTTTCCATAAAAGCGGCCTCAACCTCGCTCAAATCGAAGGTCCCTTTAATGCGAAGCTCCTCGGTAAGCTCGTCTAAGGTAAGCTTTACCTTTTTCATATTTTGCTGATTTATATTTCCTTTTTCAATAATCGGCACCGAGCTTCCGTTAAAAAGTCTGCGAATTCCAATGCTTTTTAAATTCAAAACCGAGATAAAAAACTCAAGCGCAACCAAAGAAAGAATAGGCAAAACGCCAACCAAAAGAGGTTTTTGCATATCTTCCATCGGTAAAACGGCAAGCTGCGATATTAAAAGGGCAATAACAAACTCGGTTGGCGAAAGCTGCCCGATTTGCCTTTTGCCCGTAATACGAATAGTAAAAATTATAAGAATATAAAGAATAACGGTGCGAATAAACGAAACAAGCATTTAAAATCCTCCTCGGGAATATTTTATCCCGAAGGCAAAAAAATATACGGAGAGCAGAAAGCTCTCCGTATAATTATTAAAAGCTTTTATTTAAGATATTCCCAAACTTTGTAAACGTCGCCTGCTCCCACCGTTAAAATAACGGTTTTACCTTTTTTATAAGAAAGGGCCAAGTCGGCGGCTTCCTTAAAATCGTTAGCACAAACGGCACCGGGGACGAGGTCGGCAATACTTTGAGATGAAACGTTGTAAATATCCTTTTCTCTTGCCGCGTAAATAGGCACGAGAATAACACGGTCGGCAGCCTTTAAACTTTCGGCAAATCCATCGAGCAGGGCGGCGGTGCGAGTGTAGGTGTGGGGCTGAAAAATAATTACGGTGGTATCGTATTTGCCGTTTTTCGCAGTATTGAGCGTTGCGGTAAGCTCGGTGGGATGATGTGCAAAATCGTCAATAACCGTTAAATCGTCCTTTTTAAAAACAAGCTCGTAACGCCTTTTGGGTGAAATGAAACTTTTAACCGCATTTATAACGTCGGGAATGTTGAAACCGAGCTTATCAAAAACCGCAAAAGCGGCAAGAGCGTTTAAAACGTTATGCTCGCCTCCGACAGAAAGCGAAACGTTAAATTTTCTGCCGTCTTTAAAACAAAGAGTGAAGTCGGAACCGAGGTCTTTAATGCGTGTGTTTTCGGCATAAACGTCGCAAGAGGAGTGAAAACCGAATAAAACAGGATTTTTAATTCTGCCTGCATCAACAAGCGCTTTAACTCCCTTATCGCTGTAATTTACTGCGGTAAAGCCGCCGTCTTGAATTCCGTTTGAAAACTTTTCAAAGGAGCTTTCAAGCTGGGAATAGCTTTTAAAATAATCGGGATGGTCAAGCTCAATGTTCAAAATAACTGCGGCAAACGGATGAAAATTCAAAAACGCATCGTAATATTCGCAAGCCTCGTAGATAAAATAATCGCTTTTGCCCAAAGCAAAATTCGAATCGCAACACTGCATTTTTCCGCCCACCATAACGGTAGGGTCAATGCCAAGCTCTAAGGCGACGGTGGAGATTAAAGAGGTGGTGGTGGTTTTGCCGTGAGTGCCCGAAACGGCAACGGAATTTTTAAAAAGAGCGCTTATTCTTCCGAGAAGCTCGGCTCTTTCAAGAATTTGAAGACCGTGTTCCTTGGCGTAAACAAGCTCGGGATTATCAGGCGAAATTGCTCTGGTGTAAATAACGGTTTCGGCATTTTCGACATTTTTTGCAAAATGTCCTATAAAATTTTTAATATTTTCTTGCTTTTTGAACAAAAATGTGGTATCATTATTATCGGAGCCTGTTATTTTGTAACCGTTTTGGGCAAGAAACAGAGCCAAGGAGCTCATTGAAGCTCCCCCTATTCCGATAAAATGAATTTTTTCCGACAATCCGATATTTAACATCATGTGGCACCTCTCGAAATCTATTCTCTTACTATTATATTTCAAACCGGAGAAAAAGTAAACAATTTATGTGTAAAAAATCTATTGAGGTGACAAAAAAATGACTGTAACGGGCATAAAAATCAGAAAAGTCTGTGAAGATGAGAAAATGAAGGCAATCGTTTCGGTAACGCTTGACGAATCTCTCGCCATTCACGACATAAAGGTTATAAAAGGAAGAGACCGCCTTTTTGTAGCTATGCCTAGCAGAAAAGCGCCTGACGGACACTATGTAGACATAGTGCATCCCATTTCGGGCGAATTCAGAGAAATGCTTGAATCGGTTATCTTAAAGGCATACGAAGAAGCAACCGCTTTAAAAGCATCCGAAGAGGCAACAGAAAACCAATAAGTTTTTTGTGTTCTTTAGTCAGTAACAACGAAGTAATAAATATCGGAAGCTCCTTGAAACATAGGGGCTTATAAAGCCGTAGAAAATTCTATGGCTTATTTGTATTTTTAGGGCATTAAGTTTTAATTCTCCAATATTCACCAAGGAGAAATAGGGAAGCTCGCAAAAGAGCAAAAAATAAAAAAAGGAGTGTTACAGATGGATTTAACTTTGGCAATTATTCTCATTGCTGCAGCGGCAGTAGTTGCATTGCTCATAGGCATTGTTGTTGGCATAGAATACAGAAAAAAAGTAGCGGAATCTAAAAAAGGTCTTGCAGAAGACGAAGCAAAGCGCATAATAAATGAAGCAATAAAGCTTGCGGAAAGCAAGAAAAAAGAAGCGCTCATTGAGGCAAAGGAAGAAATTTTAAAATCACGTCAGGAAGCCGACAGAGAAATTAAGGAGCGTCGCGGAGAGCTTCAAAGACAAGAAAGCTGGATTCAGAAAAAAGAAGAACAGGTAGATAAGCGCGCCGAGCAAATGGATGCAAAAGAAGAGGCGTTGCAGAAAAAAATCAAAGAAAACGAAGATTTGCAAATCGAATTGGCAGACATAAAAAAGAGCCAGCTCGGAATGCTTGAAAAAATAAGCGGTCTCACCGTTGAACAAGCCAAACAACAGCTTTTAGCGAGCTTAGAAAGCGAAATTCGCCACGAATCCGCAATGGTTATTAAAAACGTAGAGCAGGAAACCAAAGACAATGCGGAAAAAATGGCAAGAGAAATCATCACAACCGCAATTCAAAGAGTGGCGTCCGACCACGTTTCCGAAGCAACGGTTTCAGTTGTTCCGCTTCCCAACGATGAAATGAAGGGAAGAATAATAGGAAGAGAAGGCAGAAATATAAGAACTATTGAGCAGATGACGGGCGTTGACCTTATCATAGACGATACACCCGAGGCAATTACAATTTCCTGCTTCGACCCTGTTAGAAAAGAAATTGCAAGACTTACTCTTGAAAGACTTGTAGTAGACGGAAGAATTCACCCTGCAAGAATTGAAGAAACGGTTGAAAAATGCAAAAAAGAGGTTGAGGCTTCAATTAAGCAAGCAGGTGAAAATGCGGTATTTGAAACCGGTCTTCACGGAATACATCCCGAGCTTGTTAAAATTCTCGGCAGATTAAAATACAGAACCAGCTATGGCCAGAACGTTTTAGACCATTCGTTAGAGGTTGCATATATTGCGGCTATGATGGCGTCTGAGCTCGGTTTAGACCCCATTCCCGCAAAGAGAGCAGGTCTTCTTCACGATATAGGTAAAGCGCTCGACAGTGAGCTTGAAGGCTCTCATATTGAAATCGGCGTTGAAACCGCAAAGAAATATAAAGAATCTAACGATATCGTTCACGCAATTCACGCGCACCACGGCGACGTTGAGGCAAAAACCATCACCGCTTGCTTGGTTCAGGCGGCAGATGCCGTTTCAGCGGCAAGACCGGGCGCAAGAAGAGAGAATATCGAGTCCTATATCAAACGTCTTGAAAAGCTTGAAGAGCTTGCAACCTCCTTTAACGGTGTTGATAAGTGCTTTGCAATTCAGGCGGGCAGAGAAATTCGAGTAATGGTAAAGCCCGAGCTTGTTAAAGATGATGACCTTGTAATTTTAGCAAGAGAAATGGCAAAGAAAATCGAAAACGAGCTTGATTATCCCGGACAGATTAAATTAAATCTCGTTCGCGAATCCAGAGCGGTTGATTTTGCAAAATAATAACTATACCGCAGAGAGAAACGAACTTTCTGCGGTATTTTTTTAAAAGAGGTAGATGAGAATGGAAAAAATCTCACTTATAATACCCTGCTTTAACGAGGAAGAGGTTCTTCCCATCCTTTACGGTGAGCTTAACAAAGTAGCGGCTGTAATGGATAAAGAACGCTTTGAGTTTATTTTCGTAGACGACGGCAGTAAGGACGAAACGCTTAATATAATAAAATCTTTTGAAGATAAGCGCGTGAAGTTTATATCTTTTTCGAGAAATTTCGGAAAAGAGGCGGCAATGCTTGCAGGACTTAAAGCGGCATCGGGCGATTACGTTGCAATAATGGACGCCGATATGCAAGACCCGCCCTCACTGCTCCCCGAAATGCTTCAAATCATAAAAGAAAAAGGTGTAGATTCGGTTGCAACCCGCAGATTTACCAGAAAGGGCGAGCCGCCGATAAGAAGCTTTTTTGCAAATATCTTTTACCGTGTTTTCAATAAAGCAAGCGGATTAGACGTTAAAAGCGGCTCGAGAGATTTTCGTTTAATGACGAGAAAAATGGCAGATGCCGTCATTTCTCTTCCCGAGGACGAGCGCTTTTCAAAGGGCATTTTCGAATGGGTTGGCTTTAAAACCGAATGGATTGCATTTAAAAACGTTGAAAGAGCAAAGGGTAAAACCAAATGGTCGTTTAAAAAGCTTCTTAAATACGGCGTAAACGGCAGTATTTCGTTTCAAACGGCTCTTTTGAAGCTTAGCTATGTCTTCGGTCTTTTAAGCGTTTGCGGCGGGATTGGGCTCGGAATTTACAATATAATTTTGGCGGCAAATAATATGCCGGTAGGCTACGGCCCCGTTATAATTACAATGCTTTTAATAGGCGGAATAATAATGCTTCTCTTGGGCATTATAGGCGAATATTTAGGCAAAATATTTAACTCTTCAAGAGGCAGACCGCAATATATAATAAAAGAAGAAAACGTTGAAAGATAATAAAAAAAGACTCCCAAACGGGAGTCTGCCATAGAGCAATATACTCGAACCGACAGGAAAAGGACAGAGAGTGTTTTACATTCTCTGTCCTCTTTTCTTGACAAGCACTGCATTTGTGGACACAAAAGCTATTTTCAGTTACAAGTTATGAGGTTCGCTTACGCTCGCCGTTATGGGTTTGCTCTGCAAACGTTATGATATGATCGCCTTGATACTTTAAGCTGCACCGAGGGTGCATCATAACTTGCCGAAGGCAATCATAACTCTAAACTCGCCGGAGGCGATCATAGCTGGCGACCTGCTCTGTGGCAGGTTCGCCAACGGGAGTCTTTAATTTTTTTGTTTTTATTTTTCGTTTTTTTCTTTAAGGAACTTAAAAGCCGAAAAGAAAAGAGTGGAGCAAGAGGCGAAAACGGCGGCGGAAAGAGATAAATCAATTTTTACTTCCGAAAGAGAACGGGTTATATATTCGTTTCTCGAAATTATTTTTTCTGCAACGCCGTCGAAGAATAAATAATACTGTCCGTCAATTATAACCGCAGTGCCGTCGGCAATGTTTGGCGCAAAGGCGGAATAATTAAAGCCTGCCCAAATGCATAAAGCAACAACGGTAATAAGGAGAATAAGGCTGAATTTTCTGCGATTAAATTTTGAGAAAAACTTTCGGTAGCTAAACGCCGTCCATAAGGCAAAGCCAACGTAAATAAGTGCGGCAAAAGAAATGGAAATTACCGCTCTCGGAATCATAAGGAAATACGCCAAAATGCTGAGAATCAGACAAATAGCGGCAAATGATAACGAAGAAATAAAAAGAGTTTTTTGAAAAGCAGAGTTTTTAATCATAGTAATTATGCCAAGCGGATTATTCCGCATTTTCCTCAGTGTTTTTCTTAAATAATTCTTTTGCGGTATCGGCAAGGTCGGGAATATAAGCCATAAGCTTATCTAAACCGTTTGCGTTTTCGGAAATTTGCAAAAGCTTAACGTTTCCGTTTGTTATAACCAAAAATGCAATGGGAGATATGTTAACGCCTGCGCCCGAACCGCCGCCAAAGGGAAGTTTTTCGTTTTTTGCGGAAAACTCGGTTCCGCCGGAGGCAAAACCAAAGGCAACTCTTGAAACGGGAATAACAATCGTTCCGTCGGGAGCGGTTATGGGATTTCCCACAATGGTGTTAACGTCCACCATTTCTTTTATGCTGTTCATTGTAGCTGCGAGGATAGAGGAAATAGGCTCATTCATTTTTCTTCACAATCCTTTTTATTAAAAATTTTCAATGTTTTTACTGTTCGGCATCTTCTGCGCCGGGAATGGTTTCCTGCACGAAAAGAGTTTCGTTATCGGCTCCGATTATGGGTAACTGCGGAAGCTCCGAAAGACTTTTAATTTTAAAGCATCTTAAAAATTCGGGGGTAGTGGCGTAAAGAATGGGCTTGCCGGGAGCGTCTAATCTGCCTTTTTCTTCAATTAACTCCTTGGCTAAAAGGTTTGCAACAACTTGGCTCGATTCAACGCCTCTAACCTGCTCTACGAAAGCCTTGGTTGTGGGTTGATTATATGCAATAATTGCCAAAACCTCCAAAGCGGCGTTAGATAAGGGCGAATTTTTTCTTCCCTGAAGCGCTTTTTTAACGTAATTTGCGTTTTTATCTTTGGTGGCAAGACAAACCTTGTCTTCCATACGGCAAAGGCAAATTCCGCTTTCTTCATTTTTAAGATTATCTTCAAGAAGCTTTAAACCCTCGGAAACCTCCTTGGGAGAAAGCTCGGTAACGTCGGCAAGAAAGTTAATGCTAACGGCATCACCGACGGCAAAAAGAATGCTCATAAGAATAGAAACAAGATTTTCCACTTTATTGTTCTCCGTTTTCGGCGGATTTAATCCGCTCTTTTTTATTTTTATTAAGAGTAACGGTAGTTTCGTCGCCCTCACCCGAAATCATAACGGAATTTCCTTTTGAAAGTTCTAAAAGAGCAAGGAAGGTTGCAACAACTTCGCTGCGGCTTTTTGCTCCCGAAAAGAAATCGGAAAACTTCATTTTGGCTTTGCCGTATAAAGCTCTCATAACTCTTATAATTCTGGAATAAACCGAAACGGGCTCTTTGCCTACAATGCCTTTAAAAGAGGTAACGGGAGGCGGCGCCTTTCTGCCCTGAACCAAATACATACGAAGATATGCATCGGAAAGCTCCGAAACCTCGTGTGTAAAGGTGTAGTTTATTGTTTTCGGCGCAGGCATGGGGGCTCTTGTGTAGCTTGAAATCCAACCGTCCGAAACCTTTTGAAAATCGGGCAAAACCTCTTTATAGCGCTTGTATTCAAGAAGCATTCGAACAAGACGCTCTCTCGGGTCTTCCTCTTCCTCCTCGTTTAGTGTAGGAAGCATCATTTTCGATTTTATGTAAACAAGCTCGGCGGCCATTGCCAAGAAATCGGCGGTAACCTCAAGCTTTTGCTCTTTCATTTCCTCAATGCACTGATAATATTGGTCTAAAACGAGTGAAATGGGAATATCAAAGATGTCTATTTTATTTTTGGCAATAAGAGTGAGAAGCAAATCGAGAGGGCCCGAAAAATCGCCTATTTTATAAGAAATTTCCATCATTTCAACTCCTTTCAAAAAGATAAAAACAAATCAGACCAAAAACCCTTCAAAAGCGGAATATATTATATAAGCAAACTCCATAAGCGGATTTGTAACCGTTTCGCAAAGGAAGGAAAGCGGCGCGTCTAAAACGCCGAAGGTAAGCAAGGCTATTAAGACGATAAAAAGCCAACGCTCCGCATAAAGTATTTTTGAATAAAGGTTAGAGGGTAAAAACGACATAACAATTCGTGAGCCGTCAAGAGGAGGGAAGGGAATAAGGTTAAAAATTGCAAGCATAACGTTAAGCTGTATAAGTGCGTAGAAGAAAATAACCAAATATTCCGCAACCGCAAGCAAAACAGTTCCGAAGGTTGAAACGGTATCAACGTTTAAATCAACCGCAGTGTAAAAAAGCTGTGCGCCCGCATAAAGAAAGGTGCCCACAACCGCAAGCAAAAGGTTTGAAACGGGACCGGCGGCAGAAACCAAAGCAAAATCTCTCTTGGGCTTATCATACCATTGAAGTCTTACAGGCACGGGCTTTGCCCAACCGAAGCCAAAGACCACAATAAAAAGAAAGCCGAGAACGTCAATGTGCTTTAAAGGATTAAGGGTAAGACGTCCTTCTTCCTTTGCAGTAGGGTCGCCAAGCTTATAAGATGCAAAGGCGTGCATAAATTCGTGAACGGTAAAAGATATAATTAAAGCGGGAATAACATATATTATTCTGTCTAAAATTTCGGTTAAAACCCGAATAATTTCTTCAAACATAAAAAAACCCCTGATAATTTCATTATTAAATATTATACTTTATTTTTATATAAAAAACAATGTATTTTATGTAAAAAATATAATAGTATAAAATTAAAA
>JAZNEJ010000020.1:0-19701 GCA_045588575.1 Eubacteriales bacterium
TTTAACAATTATTATTATACAATTTTGTGCAATATTTTGCAAGTGTTATTTAGAAAAAAGCGAAAAAAGTGTCAAAAAATATTGAAAAAATATGATTGTTTACCAATATATGTTACAAAAGACGGCTGAATTGCAATATAATTTCGTTCATAACCCACAAGCCTTCGTCGGTTAAAATGACGAAATCACTGTTTTTTTCGGCAAGGTTGTTGGAAATTAACCGTTTGTGAAAATTGTTAAGCTTTTCCTTTTTCTGCTCGGGGAAAAGACTAACGGGAAAGCCCGAAGAAAGTCTTAATAAAAGCATAAGCTTTTCTTCAAGAGAGTTAGATTTAAAAAGAACGTCCTCTTCTTTCGTAACGGAGCTTTCAAGAGAATAAAAACGGTTAAAATCATCGGTTTCAAAAAAGCGTACGCCGTCCATAAAGGAATGCGCCGAAAGACCTAAGCCGAGATATTCTTCCTCTTTCCAATATTTTAAATTATGCTTTGATTCAAAGCCGTTTTTCGAAAAGTTCGAAATTTCATAGCGGTTAAGTCCTTTTTGGGCTAAAAGCTTCGATGCGGCTTTGTAAAGAAGAAATTCCGTTTCTTCATCGGGAAGCGAAAGAGAATTCTTTTTGCAATATAAAGGTGAGCTTTCATCGATTTTAAGGCTGTAAAGAGAAAGATGTGAAATGCCTAAATCGCAAAGCACATTTATATTTTCCGAAAGTGATTTTTCATTTTGGTTGGGAAGCCCCAAAAGCAAATCTGCCGATATGTTTTTAATTCCGAAGTCCTTAGCGCTTTTAATTGCCGAAAAAACTTTTTGCTTATCGATAATTCTTGAAACGGCGCGGCACTCGTTATCGTTTAGACTTTGAACGCCCAAGCTTAAACGGTTTCCGCCGTGATTGACAAAGCTTTCAAGATATTCTTCGCTAAGGCTCTCCGGATTTGCCTCGGTTGTGAATTCGATTAAATTTTTTAAATTAAAACTTTCAAAAAGTGAGGAAAACAAAACATCGGAATTTTCTTTATCAAGAAGTGAAGGCGTTCCGCCGCCTATATAAAGAGTTTCAAATTCTTTATCGGCATATTTTTTTGAATAAAAGGAAATTTTGGATTTAAGAGCGTTAATATAACGTGAAATTTCTCCGTCTTTTAGTACGCTCGAGCAAAAGGAACAATAACCGCAGCGCTGTTTGCAAAAGGGAATATGAATATAAAGTCCGGCGCGCATATCAGTCAAGCTTAAGAACGGTGAGAAACGCTTCTTTCGGAACTTCAACGGAACCGATTTGGCGCATCTTTTTCTTACCTTCCTTTTGTTTTTCCAAAAGCTTTTTCTTACGGGTTATATCGCCGCCGTAGCATTTTGCCAAAACGTCCTTACGCATTGCTTTAACGGTTTCCCTTGCAATTACCTTGCCGCCTATTGCTGCCTGAACGGGTATTTCAAAAAGCTGACGCGGAATGTTATCTTTAAGCTTTTCGCAAATTCTTCTTGCTCTTGCATAGGCCTTTTCCTCATGAACAATCATAGAAAAAGCGTCAACTATATCGCCGTTTAAAAGAATGTCAAGCTTAACGAGTTTCGATTCTTTATATTCCGAAAGCTCGTAATCAAAGGAGGCATAGCCTCTTGTTCTCGATTTTAAAGCATCGAAGAAATCGTAAATTATTTCGTTTAAAGGAAGGTCGTAATGGAGATTTGCGCGGGTGGTATCTATATACGTCATATTTTTGAAAACACCGCGTCGGTCCTGACAAAGCTCCATAATATTTCCGACGTATTCCGTGGGTACGATTATATCGGCCTTGACAAACGGCTCAAAAGCTGCCAAAACTCCGTTTCGGGGATAATCAACGGGGTTGAATATGAGTTGCTCCTGATTATCGGGAGTTATAACTTTGTAAATAACGCTGGGAGATGTGGTTATTAAATCGAGCATAAACTCACGCTCGAGTCTTTCCTGAATAACGTCTAAATGCAAAAGGCCCAAAAAACCGCAACGGAAGCCGAAACCGAGCGCGGTTGATGTTTCGGGCTCAAAATTAAGAGCAGCATCGTTTAATTTGAGCTTTTCCAAAGCGTCGCGAAGAGCTTCGTATTTTGCGCCGTCTTGGGGGTAAATTCCGCAGAAAACCATTGAGTTGACTTTTTTATAGCCGGGAAGCGGCTCGTCGGCGGGGGAGTCGGCGTTTGTAACGGTATCGCCGACTGCGGTTTCGTTAACGTCTTTAATGCTTGCGGTAAAATAACCTACTTCGCCTGCGGAAAGACCGTCGGGAAGCTCTTCCAAGCCAAACGGACGCATACAGCCGACTTCAACAACGTCGAAATAAGAGCCGGTTGCCATAAGCTTTACACGGTCGCCTTTTTTCAAGGTGCCGTCCATAATTCTGACGTAAACTATAACGCCGCGGTAACTATCGTAATATGAGTCGAAAATGAGAGCTTTGAGCGGCTTGGAGTCGTCGCCTTTGGGGGCGGGGACCTTGTTTACAATTTCGTCTAAAACCGCTTGAATATTAAGACCTGTTTTTGCCGAAATTTTGGGAGCTTCCTCTGCGGGAATACCAATAACGTTTTCAATTTCGGATGCGACTTTTTCGGGGTCGGCAGCAGGTAAATCAACCTTGTTTATAACGGGGAGAATTTCAAGGTCGTGCTCAAGAGCGAGATATGTGTTCGCAATCGTTTGAGCTTCAATGCCCTGCGACGCATCTACAACCAACAATGCGCCCTCGCAGGCTGCGAGAGAACGTGAAACCTCGTAGTTAAAGTCAACGTGTCCGGGGGTGTCAATAAGATTTAATTTATAAGTTTCGCCGTTTGAAGCCTTATAGTCCAAGCGGACTGCTCTTGCTTTTATGGTTATGCCTCTTTCGCGTTCAAGCTCCATGTTGTCGAGCATTTGCTCCTCAACCTCACGGCTTGAAACGGTGCTGGTGGCTTCAAGCAACCTATCGGCAAGGGTGGACTTGCCGTGGTCTATGTGCGCTATTATTGAAAAATTTCGGATTTTTGATTTATCTGTCATAAGAAAGACCTTTCCGTATAGATATCATCAAATATTATAACATAAAAATTTATATAATGGAAGAGTTTATCAAAATATCTTAAAAAAGCATAAAATAAAAAAGAAAGGGAGTGATGGTTTGAACTACGGTATAATGGGAACACTGTTGTTTTTTATTGCAGTGGCGGCGGTTGATTTTTTACTTATAGTTCTTTTTAAAAAAATTTTAAACATAAAGAAAGCTCCGCTTAACGGAGCAAAAATATATCTTGAAGCAGGGGAGGATACCGAAAACCTCGAAATGATTTTAAGAGAGCTTTCAGAGGTCGCCGAGGGTTACGGAAGCTATGACGAGCCCTTGGAGGTGGTGGTTATAAACAACGGAATTCCAAGCGAAGAAACGGCTGTGTTAAGGCTTTTGCAAAACGACAAAAAAACAATAAAAATCATTAAAAAAGAAGAGCTTTTCCGATAAAAAAACAAAGGGCAAAAACCCTTTGTTTTTATTTTTTATTCTTTATTTTCGAAGCTATGCCGGTTATAACGCAAACCACAAATAAGACGAAAATAACAAAAAGTGAACCGAAAGCAACGTATTTAAGCTCGGTGGGAATTAAATCGGATTCGGGATAGTTATAACCGCCGCCCACGCCACTGTCGTTTAGCGAAGCGTCCGAATCGGGAATTGAAGAGCTTGAATCGGGCTCAAGAGGCAAGGAAGAATCGGTAATGGGTAAAACAGGAACGAAAGAAACGTTTTTAAAAGAAACCGATACGTTTGCGTCTACGTTGCAGCCTATGTAGATGTTTCCGCTCTCAAAAAGAGCTTCTAACGGGCATTCGTATATCAATTCATTTCCGTTTACGGTAACCGATAGCTTAGAGCCATCTTTTTTTATTTTCATTTCGTTAAAGAAATTTTGACCGTTATCGTCGGAGAAAAGTATACCGAGAGAGGCGTTTAAAGGGTTAATTTCGGTTTTTTTATCGTTTTGAACCTCAATAATTTTCAAACCGTCGGCAGTAAGCTTAACAAAAACACCGTTGTAAACGCCGTTTTTAACGGTTCCTATAAAAGCGCCCGAATCGTTTTGTGAGCTTCTTAAAGCGTAGGTTTCGAGATTAAACTCAAAATCACCGCTGTAATTGCAGTATTTTAAAAGATATTTTGAAATAACTCCGTTAGAGCTTTCGTTTGAAACGGTGGAGTAAACGGAAGAATCGGAAAGAGTCCATTTACCGTTTATAACGTTTGCTTTTGGAATAGATGCGGCAAACGAAAATATTGAAAAAATAAGGGTTAAAACAGCAGAAAATAATGCAAATAACTTTTTCATACCGCACTCCTTTCCGAAAGATAGCTTGATTATATCTTTTATTAGTCTTTCAGTCTTTGCAGAAAAAGACACAATTTTCGACAAAATTAGACCTATTTTATAAACAGACAATCGAAAAATATAAGCTTTTCAAAGGTGTTTTGAAAGGGCGGCAACCATTTGAAACAATAAATATCTATAAAAATTATTAAAAAATATTGTATATAAATAAAATATTTGATATAATGAATGTTACACATTGAGAAATAAGGAGAAAAAGACTGTGGGAGCAATTATTTTCGAAAAAACCGAAAACTCGTTTTTTCTTGTTCCGTCGGAGCTTGTAGATAACTATCTGGATAAGGCAAACGAGCTTCAGCTTAAGGTAATTCTTTATCTTTTGAAAAACGGCGGCAAGCTTTTATCGGAAGAAATGCTTGCGGAAAAATTCGGAGTGGATAATAACCAAATAACACAGTCGATAGAGTTTTGGGTTAAAAACGGTATAATCCTTAAGAAAAACGAAAGATATTCAATAAACTTTGCGGCAAAGGGCGGAAAACCTTCTTATTCCGCTGACGTAATTGCAATGCGCGCCGAAAAAGATTTAAAGCTTAAGGAGCTTTTTGAAAATACCGCAAAACTTTACGGAAGACCTCTTTCACCCACCGAGCTTAATTCACTCATCACCCTTTACGAGTGGGACGGAATTTCTCCCGAACTTATATATTTTATTGTTTCATACTGTTATGAAAACGGAAAAAAAGGGTTTAAATACATAGAAAAAACCGCAACCGCGTGGTTTGAAGAAGGAATAAACACCGTTTTGAAGGCCGAAAATAAGGTTAAAGAGCAAAATCGCAAAAAGACCGATGAATTTGCCGTTTCCAAACTTATCGGTGCCGAAAACAGAGCTCTTACCGAAACGGAAAAGAAGTGCATAGCCTTATGGCTTAACGATTACGGATTTGATATGGACGTTATCTCAAAGGCCTATGAAACCACCGTTGAGAAGACGGGCAAATATTCAATTCAATATATGAATACCGTCTTGAGAAGCTGGAACGAAAAAAAGGTTAAAACGGTTGACGACGTTAAAAAAGAAAAAGCTCCCGTTTCTTCCAAAACGAAGAAAAAGAGCAAAATAGACGCGGGCAAATACGTTGAATATTCTTGGGAAATTCTCAAAAACGAAACAGAAAACCAAACGGAGAAATAAAAATGTATAACAGCGAAGCCTATAAGGCGGTTATTGAAAGATTTGAAAAAAGAAGAATAAAAAAAGAGCAGCAAGCAGAGGAAACCAGAAGAAAAGTGGTTTCTGTTGTGCCGCAAATCGAAACGATAGATGCCGAACTTGCGCTAATTGCCTCTCAAGCGGTTAAATATGCCCTCGGAAGAGATAGCGCATCGGCAAAAAAACGAATGATAAAAGAATTTAAAGAAAAAAGTGTTGAGCTTCAGGCGCAAAAAATCGAGCTTTTGGTTACTGCGGGATTTTCGGGTGATGTTCTTGATGAAAAGCCTTCTTGTAAAAAATGCGGTGATAAAGGCTTTATTGGTGCAAAGATGTGTGAATGCTTTAAAAAAGAGCTTCACCTTGAATGTTATAAGCGTACTAAGCTTGCTTCAATAATAAACGACCAAAGCTTTAAAACCTTTGACCTTAACTATTACGATAACGAGGTTATTTCCGAATTCGGAAGAAGCCCCAAAGACAATATGAAGCTTGTTTTGGAATATCTTAAAGATTACGCCGAAAACTTTTCAACAAAATCGTCAAACCTGATTTTAACGGGTGCGCCCGGACTCGGTAAAACTTTTCTTTCATCGGCAATTGCAAAAGCAACGATAGACAAAGGCTTTTACGTGCTTTACGACAGCTGCCAAAATATACTTTCCAGAATGGAAGATGCAAAGTTTAAAAACGCAAATGAGGATTTTTCCGATATTCTGCAGTGCGAATTGCTTATTATAGACGATTTGGGAGCCGAATTTAAAACGCAGTTTTCGGAATCGTGCATATATAACATTATAAACAGCCGTCTTATATCTAAATTGCCCACTATTATAAGCACTAATCTTTCACCCTCGGAGCTTGCCGATACATATCACGAAAGAATAGCTTCAAGACTTTTGGGAGAGTATAAAACAATACTCTTTTTGGGGACCGATATAAGATTTCAAAAGCTTGAAAAAGCCTCGAAAAGCGGAAAAAGAGCGCATAAAAACACAAAATGAGAAGCTTTGAAGAAATTGCAAAAAACTATAAAAAAAGCAAATACAGTATTTTTTCAATGCCCGGACATAAAAACCGCGCAAAATTCATTGTGCCTAAAAAAGCGTATGGCTTTGATTTTACCGAGCTTTCGGTAACCGATGACCTTTATTCTTCCACGGGTGGAATAGAGCAACTTGAAAAAGATATTTCAAATATTTTTAAAAGCCGTTTTTCCTGCCTTTCGGCATCGGGCGCATCGCTTTGCGTTTGCGCTGCTATGGGAATTGTGAAAAATTTCAGCTCGAAAATTCTTATTTCTCGCTTTTGTCATTCATCGGCAATAAACGGAATTAGTATTTTCGGAATAAAACCCATATGGCTTTCTCAAAAAAGAGATGGAATTACTTTTAAACCGATAACCGCTGAGCAAGTTGAACAAAAGCTTAATGAAGATGATGAAGTTAAAGCGGTTTTTATAACAAGTCCAGATTATTACGGCAAAAAAACCGATATTCAGGCAATTTCAAGAGTGTGCAAGGCGCATAATGCGTTGCTTGTTGTAGATAATTCTCACGGAGCCCACCTTGTTTTTAACGGCGAGCATCCTTTAAAATATGCCGATTTAGTTTGCGATTCTTTTCATAAAACCTTACCGTGCTTAACGGGTACGGCGGCGCTTCATATAGGAAACGTTGAAATTTCAAAGCAATACGTTAAGTCTTTAATGCAAAGGCTTTCTTCAACAAGCCCTTCTTATCTGCTCGTTTATTCGGCGGCAAAATGCATTGACTGGATGAAAAAAAGCGGAAAAAAACAATATAATAACTGCTATTTAAACACTCGTTTACTCAAAAATAAAATTATAAAAATGGGTTTTGATGTAAATATTGACGGTTGCGATGACGTTAGAATTTGCATTTCGGCAAATAAAAAGGGAATTAACGGCTTTGAACTTTCTGAAATTTTAGAGAAAAACAAAATCGTTTGCGAAATGTCGGATTTTAATTGTGCGGTTTTGATAGCAACGCCTTTTAACGTTAAAAAAGATTTTTCAAGACTTTTAAGAACTTTAAAAAATATAGAGCCAAAGCCTTCAATTCCTTATTCTGAATATGAATTTCATATTCCCGAAAAAAGCTTTGAGCTTTGCTTTGCCGAGGGTAAGAAAAAAGAAAAAATATCGGTTTTAAATGCAAAAGGGAGAGTTTCCGCCGAAAACAAATATATATATCCGCCTTCAAGACCCGTTGTTTTAACAGGCGAGATTATAGACGATGAAATAATTTCGGAGCTTTCGGGCGATATAGAGGTTTGTTTATAAAATTGTTTTCCATAATATAATGTATTATATAATATGATGAGGAGCGATTTCGATGAAACTTATAATGGCTATTGTAAATAACGACGATGCTAACAGAGTTCAAAAAGCGCTTGCAACCGAAGGGTTTTCAGTAACCAAGCTTGCAACAACCGGCGGCTTTTTAATGGCGGGTAATACCACCTTTATAGCAGGCACCGAGGATGAAAGAGTTGAGCATTTTTTTGAAATTTTACGCAAGTTTTCAAAAAGACGTCTTGAAAAAATAGAAACAATAAACATTTCCGACGGCGCTTTCATTCCGCCCACCTCAACCGAAATTATGGTTGGCGGCGCCACCGTTTTTGTAATGAATATTGAAAGATACGAAAAAATGTAAAACGGCAAAAACGCCGGAGGATTTAAAAATGTCGTTAGAAGAAAATATTCTTTTAAACGAATTGAATATTTCGCTTTTAAAAAGGATAGCTCAAACAAAAGAAATAGGAAATGCCTTTTTGTTTACAGGTCCTAAAGGCTCGGGGCGTCATTTACTTGCAAAGTTTTTTATGAAAGCGGTTATGTGTGAGCAAGGCAACCTTTGCGGAAAATGCAAATCGTGCTATCTTATAGAAAAGGGAATACATCCCGATATAGTTGAGCTTTCGTTGCAGGAGAATAAACAAAGCATAGGAGTTGAAGAGGTAAGGGCTTTTTGCACCGAGGCTTATAAAAAACCCACTGAGTCGAAATATAAGTTTTTGGTTATTGATGAATCGAAGCTTGCAAAGGTGGAAAATCAAAACGCTCTTTTAATCACCCTTGAAGAACCGCCCGAAAACACCGTTTTCATTCTTTTTGCCGAAACCAAAGAACGTTTTTTGCAAACGGTTGTTTCGAGATGTACCGTAATAACTACCGATGTAATTCCAAACGAAGAAACGGAAAAATATCTCGTTTCAAAAGGCTTTGATTCCGAAACGGCAAAAAAAGCTGCAAGGCTTTCAAACGGAATAGTGGGAAAAGCTCTTGAAATTGCAGAAAACGGTCTTTCGGATGAAAACGTTTCTGAGATTTTAAGAAGCTTTGCAATGAAAAGTCCTTTTGCTGCTTATGAGAAGTTTACTTCTCTTTCTTTAAAGAAAAGGGAAGATATTGAGCTTGTTGCAAAAAAACTTTGCGGCGCAGCGAGAGACCTTATTGTTTATAAGACTACTAAAAATATTGAAAACACCGTTTTTTATTCCGATTCGGAAGTTATTGAAAAAGCATCGAACATTTTAAGTCTTGAAGGGCTTTATAAAATATCGGAAATTGCCGAGGAAACGGCGATTGCGGCAAGAAAAAATTGCAACGTATCAGTTTTGGCTATAAATATGTTTATAAAAGGTTGGGAAAGTTTTAATGGTTGAAGTAGTAGGAATATCCTTTAAAAAATCGGGCAAGGTTTATTACTTTGCTCCCGGAGAAATAAAAATTGAAAAAGGCTCACACGTAATAGTTGAAACGGCAAGAGGTCTTGAATTCGGCTATGTTTCTTTGGGAAACACTTTTGTTGATGAACAAAAAATAGTTGCTCCTTTAAAAAAGGTTATAAGAATAGCAACGGAAAAAGACGTTCAAAACGATAAGGCTAACCGTGAAAAAGAGAAAGACGCCTTTGGTGTTTGCGAGGAAAAGATAAAGAAGCATAATTTGGATATGAAACTCGTTGACGTTGAATATACCTTCGACGGCAGTAAAATTCTTTTCTATTTCACCGCCGACGGAAGAGTTGATTTCAGAGAGCTTGTTAAAGACCTTGCATCTGCCTTTCGCACGAGAATTGAGCTTCGTCAAATCGGCGTTAGAGATGAAAGCAAAATGCTCGGCGGCGTTGGAATTTGCGGTCAGGCATATTGCTGTGCGAGATTTTTAAGCGATTTTCAACCTGTTTCAATAAAAATGGCGAAAGAACAGGGACTTTCGCTTAATCCCACCAAAATATCGGGCGCTTGCGGAAGACTTATGTGTTGCCTTAAATACGAACAGGAAGCCTATGAGGATTTAATAAGAAAAACTCCCAAGCAGGGCGCAATTGTAAAAACACCCGACGGCGAAGGCGTTGTTGTTGACGTAAATATTTTAAGAGGACGCTTAAAGGTTAAACTTAAAAGCGATTTACCCGATGCCGCTCCCAAGGAATATTGCAGAAAACAGTTAAGCGTTATAAAAGAAGGCAAAATGATTAAAGAAGAAAAAATAGATTTTGATGAATTAAAAAAGCTTGAAGATAAATAAAGAAAGAACACGGCTCTTGCCGTGTTCTTTTATTTAAATAAGTCTTTCCTTTATTTTAAGACCGTGTCGGTTTGCAAGCTCAATTGCGGCTTTTAACGAGGTCTCCTCGGCAACTGCATCGGCCCAATGGGCATCACAACCTATAACAACCTCATTCCCAACCTCTGCGGCAATTTTAAAAAATCTGTCGGAAGGGTAAATTTTATTAACCATAAGCCCTAACATATTTATCTCAAGAGGAATATTAAGCTCCTTTGCTTTTTCGCAAAGCTTTTGCATATATTTGCGGTAAATTTTGTCGTCGCCCGTAAAATTTGCAATATCGGGATGTGCGAAATATAAAAATTTTCCGGTGGATAACGCTTCGGTCATTTGGTCAACATAGCATGCCAAATAAGACTCTTTGTCGCTTGGCAAGGCGGGAAGCTCGGTGCAGTGCGCTTCTTCGTTTCCTAAAGCGTGCTGACCCAAAATAAGATAATCGTAGCCGTAATTACCTATATGGTCTAAAAGCCTTGAAAAATATTTTGGATAATATTCCGCTTCGTAACCTATGAGTATTTTAATTTTATCTTTGTATTCTTCCTTCAAAGCGGAAAGAGTGGCAACGTAATCCTCCGCTTGCTCGGGACGCATTCTGAAGGTTGAATAATAGTCGCCGTCGAAAAAATACGGTGTATGGTCGGAAAAACCGAGGGTGTCAAGTCCTCTTGCAATTGCCGTTTCTATATAATCGCGCTCGGAATCGGAGGCGTGATTGCATCTTATCGTATGTGTGTGATAGTTTGCTTTCATTTTCATAGCTTTTTCCTATAAAAGAGATTGCCCATTAAATAATGAGCAATCTCTTTATATAATTGTTATTTAATTATTTTAATAGAAGTTGAATTTTCAAAGTCGGCAAACGAAAGGGCAGAGCAGCCTTTGCAATAGATTGCATCAAGCGAGCTGTTACCGGAAAGTGCCGCAATTGAAGTAAGCGTTTTAACGTTAATTATCTTCAAATATCTCATTTGTGAAGATGCCGCAATGGGAGTAATATCGGTAAAATCGTTTTCCACTGCGAAAATATCGGAAGAAGCGCTTGAATTTGAGAGGTCGAGTGTAGCTGCGTTGATAGATGCGAATTCACTTAAATCTCCAATACCGCAGTTTTGAACGGTGAGCGTATCGAAATTACAGCTTTGAAGCGGAGCAAACGAAGAAATTAAGTTAAAGCTTAAATCTAAGGTTTTAAGCTTTGCCTTATTTGCGAGAGCTGTTATCGAGTCGATGTTGTTTCTTGCGAGATTAAGAGTTTTGAGATTACTCAAGGAACCGAGTGCGTTAATTGTTGTAATACCGTTTCCTGCAAGATTAAGCGACGTGAGGTTCGTTAAGCCACCCAGTGTTCCAACTTCCGTTATGGAGTTATAAGAAAGATTAAGCTCGGTAAGGCCTGTGAGCGATTTAATGGGTGCAACCGACTGAATGTTGTTATAAGCAACGCTTAATTTCTTTAGAGCAGTGTTAGATTGGAAAACCGAGAGTGAGGTAAGAGCATTTTCGTCTAAAATTGCTGTTTGAAGGCTCTGAAGACGGCTTATTGCTTTACCCGATGTTATAAAGTTGGTTGAAACGTCTAAATAAATAAGGCTTTTTGCATTACATATTGAAGAAAAGATATTTTCTGAAATTCCGCAATTCTTCAAGGTGAGATGAGTGAGAAGGGGAAGACGTGTGAAATCGCAGAAGGTTTTTATTTCCGTTTCGTTTTCAATATAAAGCGAAGTTAAATTTTTAAAGTTGTAAAGGTCCTCAAGAGTGGTTATAGAGCCGGTGCCGCTATAAACCGAAGAGTCTATTTCGGTTATGAGAGCTAAGTCGGAATAGGTTACAGAGGAAACCTTTTTATTAAGAGCCGCCGCAACTATTTTGCCAAGCTTTGCATCGGCAAAAATGTATTTTTTCGAGGGGTCGTTAAAATTATAATCAACTGCCGAAACCGAGCTTATAAGATGTTCGGAGTTTATTGCAATTGCTTTTATTGTAAAGCTGTCAGGGAAAGAAGTAATATCAATTGGCGCTTCATACTTTAACGAATTCATCGTGGGGGTTGTGCCGTCGGTTGTGTAATAGATAGTTGCACCTTCGTCGGAGGTGAGCGTAATTTCGGTGAATTTTCCGCTTTGATTTGCGGGCGGAGTTATTAAAACCGCCTTGGGAGATGCTTCGGAAATTTTCGTTTTAACCGAAACGCTGGTTATTGCATCGGAAATCGATTGAGCCTTTTCAATTTGATGGTTTCTTACGTAATAACCTATGAGGAAAGCGGAATATTTATATTCGTTGGGTGAAAGAATAGTACCCTTGCTTATAGTGTCTAAAAGAGCGGATTCGTTATCGGTTTCTTCATAACACTTTGCAAGCATAAGACGGTATTCCGCATTTGATTCGTCAAGCGAAACCGCTTCCGAAAAGCTGTCGAGCGCAGAGGCGAATCTGCCTTCCTCAAAGTAAACCATACCTTGATTGTAAGCGCTTTGAGCCGCTGAATTTGTTCCTGCGAAAAGACCTGAAATAAAAATTATTCCGAAAAACAGCGTAACGGTTATTGAAAAGGAAACAATACCGCGGAAAAATGCCGAAACATTGGTTTTTTCCTTGTTCGGCTTTTTCTTTTTCTTTAAATTTTTAATATCTAATTTGTTTGAAGAAGAGGATTCTGCCATTAAATCACCTTATTTATCTTCTTGTTTTGAGAGGCGTGTAATGAATGGGGGTTGCAATGCTCTTATATGCGGGACGGATGATTCTTCCGCTTGTGGTAAGCTCTTCCAAACGGTGAGCACACCAGCCGGTTATACGGGCGAGAGCAAACATGGGAGTATAAAGCTCCTCGGGAATGCCGAGCATTTTGTAAACAAAGCCCGAATACATATCGACATTTGCCGAGATTTGCTTGGAATTCTTTTTATGTTTTGCAAAGATATGGGGAGTAAGTCTTTCAACAAGCTCAATGAGCATAATTTCATCTTTAAAGCCTTCTTTGTCGGCGGCAAGATGCTCTGCGAAGCGTTTGAGAATTAAAGCGCGCGGGTCGCTTAATGTGTAAACCGCGTGGCCCATACCGTAGATGAGGCCCGAACGGTCGCCTGCTTCCTTGCGGATGATTTTTTCGAGGTAATCGGTAACTTCTTCCTCGTCGGCCCAATTTTTAACGTTTTTCTTGATATCTTCCATCATTTCGCAAACCTTTATGTTTGCGCCGCCGTGCTTGGGACCTTTAAGCGAGTTAATTGCACCCGAAATTGCGCCGTAAATATCGGTGCCCGAAGAGGTTAAAACTCTGGTGGTAAAGGTGGAGTTGTTGCCGCCGCCATGCTCTGCGTGAAGGAGCAAGCAGGTATCGAGAAGCTTAACCTCTTCATCGCTGTAACCTTCTTCGCCTCTTATGAGAGAGAGGAAAGCCTCGGCAATGGATTTGTTGGGAGAGGTTAAAGCAAAATCGCTCGGAACGGGCTTGCCGGTGTTATTAAGATAAACTGCGGCAATTATTGCGGGAACCTTTGCAATAAGCTCAACGCTTTGGCGGATTGAGTTTTCAAGAGAGGTATCGTTTGCTTTATCGTCATAAGGGAAAAGGCTTAAAACCGAGGAAGAAAGCTTGTTCATATAATCGGTGGTTTTGCTGCCTTTAATTACGGAATCAACAAAGCCGTCGGGTAAGCGGCTGGCATCAAAGAGTATGCTCTTGAATCTTTCCAACTGAACGGCGGAGGGAAGCTTTCCAAAAAGCAAAAGATAAGCCGTTTCTTCAAAACCGAAGCGATTATCTGCGGTAATGCCGTTTACAATGTCGGCAATGTTTATGCCGCGGTAGGTAAGCTCGCCGTCACGCGCTTTCTTTTCACCTTCGTCAACGATATAACCGTGAACGTTGCATATTTTGGTAAGACCTGCAACAACGCCGGTGCCGTCGCTGTTACGAAGACCTCTTTTAACGTCTATTATTGAATAATAGGAGTTGTCGAAATTGCTGTATCTCTGATATCTTGATACAACCTCTTCCGAAAAAATTTTGTATTGTTTTTTTGTTGTCATTATAATTCACATCCTGACATATATATTATTATATTTTTTGAAAATAGTCAAGTACAAAATAGAAAGAGTTAATAAACATTTAATAATAAGAGCTTAAAAATAAACGGGAGGAAACGAAAAATGAGAGCAAAAAGAATTATTTCAGTGTTTTTGGCGGCCTCAATACCGCTTCTTTTTATTCCTTATTTTTTTGCATCTGCGGCATCTGTTAACAGACCCGAAATGAAAACGGCAAGCAGCACGGTTGAGGTTTTTAATACTAAAATTTCGCAAAAATCCGAAATGACGCTTTTTGATTATATATGCGGTGTTTTGGCAGCGGAAATGCCTGCACTTTATCACGAAGAGGCCCTAAAAGCGCAGGCGGTTGCGGCATTTACATATTCGCTCAGAAGAATGAATTCGAGCGCCGAAAGCCACGACGGCGCAAGCGTTTGCACAAGCTCATCGCATTGTTCTGCTTTTTTAACGGTGGAGGAACAGAAAAACCGTTGGGGTGTTGATTTTGAAAAATACCGAAAAAAGATTGAAGCTGCCGTTACCGAGGTTTTAGGCAAAGCAATTTGCTATAACGGCAAGCCGATAGATGCTCTTTATTTTGCAAGGTCCTCAGGAAAAACCGAGGATGCTTCGGAGGTTTGGGGAAACTCCGTTCCTTATCTCGTTTCGGTTGACAGCTCGGTTGATAAATCGGGCGACGGCTTTGAAAAAGAAATAAGCTATACTGAAGCGGAGTTTAAAGAAATTATAAAAGCGGCTTATCCCGATGTGAAATTTACGAAAAACAACGCGGAAATTACAGAAAGAACCGCATCAAACGGAGTTAGAAAAGCCGAGATTTTCGGAGTAACTCTTTCGGGTAAAGAGCTTCGTTCAAAATTTAAATTATCTTCAACCGATTTTGAAGTAAACCTTGCAAACGGCGTTTTGACCTTTATTTGCAAAGGAAAGGGACACCGAGTGGGCATGAGCCAATACGGAGCAAACGTTATGGCGCAAATGGGCTATGATTGGCAGGAAATTATAAAGCATTACTACACCGGAGTAACAATAGAAGAATACCGAATAAAGTAAAAGGAATAAAATTTGAAAAAACCGTTAAAAATATAGACAAATATTTTAACGGAGGAAGAAAATGAAAAACGAAATCGTTTATAAATTAAAAAAATTTCTTAAAGGAAACGGATTTTATCTTGCCTTGGGACTCTCTCTCGTTGCGGTTTTAACCCTTGCGGTTACAACTGCGGGCGGAGATGTTCCGGAGCCCGAGCCGCCTGAAAACAGTCAAACGGAATCCTTAACCCCTGCGGGAAAGGACGAAAGCAAGATTTATCCCGATGAAGAACCGTCAACTCCGGAAAATTCCGAATCGGAGGATGAACCCGAAAGCTCGGAACCCATTCCCTCGGAGCCCGAGCCTGAGCCTGAACCTGAACCCGAACCTGAACCCGACAGACGCTTTTATTTGCCTATGGAAACCGACGTAATGCTTGAATATTCCGAAAATACTCTTGTTTTTTCACCCACAACGGGCGATTACAGAACGCATCTTGCAGTAGATTTTGAAGGCGTTATAGGTGCAAAGGTAAAGGCGGTATCCTACGGAAAAGTTATTGATATTTACGATGATGAGCTTTACGGAAAAACGGTTGTAATAGAGCACGGAGAAGAAGTTTTTTCGCGTTATTCCGGTATAAGAAACGTAGCGGTGGAAATGGGAGAAACGGTTGACGGCAAAACGGTAATAGGAGAATTATCAGGCTTTATTCCCATAGAGGAAAAGGACGGAACGCATCTTCATTTTGAAATTATCAACAACGGCGAAAGAGTAAATCCCATGGATTTGTTCGAAGCTGCAAAATAACTTAAAAAACGGAAATTTCGGTGATTTTATCGGGATTTCCGTTATTTTTTAATTAAAAAAAGAACAATTTTTAAATAAATATTTTAAAAAAACTATTGACAAAACAATTTGAATAACATATACTACCTATGTATCTAATAAATTTGGGTGATTGTTTTTGCAAAACGAAACAGAAAAAATAAGCTCCGAAAAAAGCGATATTTCTCTTATCAAAGCTTTTAAAAGCGGCGACGATTTGGCTATCGGAATAATTTTTTCCCGTTACGCACCTTTTCTTAAAGCAAAGGCGGCGGCATTCGATTGCTCATATTATTACGAAGATTTAATGCAAGAGGGTAAAATAGGGCTTTTCAAAGCGGCTCTTCATTACAACGAAGAAAGCGGCGTGCCTTTTTCATCTTATGCAACCGTTTGCGCTTATCACGAAATGCTCAAGTTTTATAAGAGGGCGGTAATTCGTCAGCAGGAAAACGAGGTAAGCAGTCGCGATATTGCAAAAACCGTTGAGGCTCTTCCTCTTGAAGATTTATTTATAGGCGATGAAGGTGCCGAAACTATCGGCAAGATAATAGAATCCGAGCTTTCCGATTTTGAAAAGCAGGTTTTGAATTGCTATTTTGCAAAGAAAAGTTATGCCGAAATTGCAGAGGAAACAAACTGCAAGGTTAAATCGGTAGATAACGCTTTAACCAGAATAAAGCAAAAAATAGCAAGAAAATTGGCCTTTAAAGGTCAGTGAAATTAAATTGTAAATGTGCCCGAATAGCTTAATCAAAGCGCTTGCTCCGATTGCGGAGAAGAGATTTCGGTTAAAGTCCGAATAAGGCGAAAAATATTTTTATTCAAGGTAGGTAAAACCATGTTCCAGGACAAAACTTTAGTCTGCAAAGAGTGTGGCAAAGAGTTCATATTCACAGCAGGCGAGCAGGAATTCTACGCCGAAAAAGAATTCAAGAACGAACCTCAGCGTTGCAAAGAGTGCAGAGTTAACAGAAAACAGGCACTCAGAGCAAACAGAGAAATGTTCGAAGCAACTTGTGCAGGATGCGGCGGCGTTGCAAAAGTTCCTTTCCAGCCCAAAGACGGCAGACCCGTTTACTGCAGCGAGTGCTACGCAAAAATGAAGGACGAGCAGTAATCTGCTCATCGGCGAATTAACTGCTTTGTTTAGTCTATTCAAAATAAACCATACAATGGCACGTTAATTAGAAAATCCGTCACACCGAGAGTGTGACGGATTTTTTGTGCTGAAACGAATTAAAGAATATCAACAATCAGAGAAAAAATAACGCCCGGAATTCCGAAAAATGCGGAAGCGGAAAGCGATGCAACCGATGCCTTCAAAGCAGTTCCCGTGAAAACGGAGCAAAGGTTAACGCCTGCAAATGCAATAAGACCCAAAGCCATGCTTTTTATGTAATCTTTAAATTTTTTGGAAAAAAGAAACAGGAAAAAACAAATGCATCCCAACACAAGAATAATAACGTCTGTTAAAGTCATAATAATCTCCTTTTAAATCGCTTCTTTGTTTTGATTGTTTCGGTAGCTTTTAATTTCTTTTAAAAGCTTGCGGTATTTTGCATTTAACGCCTCTAATTTGTAAATTGAGGAATCAAGCAAATCGGAGTCGGTTGTAAAATTAAAAATATTCTCGGCATTTTCAAGCTCGTTCTTTACATTGTTTAGCTCCTGTATCATCAACGCCATTTTTATATCTTTTTGCTTTTGTTTGAAAAATAAATTCAAGAATATCACTCCTTGATAAAATATATTTCGATTATAAGCAAATAAGAATTAAAATATTCAAAAATGTTGACTAACCGGAAAATTTAATGTAAAATCATATAAAGATATTTTTTGGAGAAGACTATGAGAGTAATATCGGGAAACCGAAGAGGGAAGAAGCTGTTAACGCCAAAAGGGCTTGATACAAGACCTACGTTAGACAGCGTTAAAGAATCTCTTTTCAATATAATTGCATTTATGACCGACGCCGAAACCGTTTTGGATATGTTTGGCGGAAGCGGTCAGCTCGGTATTGAAGCGGTGAGCCGCGGAGCAAGCCGTGCGGTTATTTGCGAAACCTCAAACGAGGCTTACGACGTTATATTAAAGAATGTTAAGTCTTGCGGCTTTACAGATAACGTAACCCTTGTAAAAAGGGATGTTTTCGACTTTTTAAGGAGTTACAAAAACAAGCCTTTTGACCTTGTTTTTATAGACCCTCCATATAAAAAATCTCTTGCCGATAAGGCTCTTAAAGCTTTAACCGAAAAGGAAAATTTGCTTTCGAATAAAGCCGTTTTGGCGGCGGAAACGTCATTTGATGAGGAGCTTTCTGAAAAATACGGCGAATTTGAATTGCAAAAATGCGCAAAATATGGTACAATAAAACTATGGATATATAAAAAGAAAGCAGAGGGTGAAACGGAATGAAAATTGCGGTTTTTCCGGGAACCTTTGACCCTGTTACCAAAGGTCATTTAAACGTTATAAAAAAAGCGGCAGCACTCTTTGACGAAGTTTACGTTGCCGTAATGATAAACGCCGAAAAAAAGAGTATGTTTTCGCCTCTTGAACGTCTTGAAATGATTAGGCTTTCAATTGAGGGAATGGAAAACGTTAAGGCTGAAACCTTCGACGGATTTATGACCGATTACTGCCGTTTCAGAAAAGCGAGCCATATTGTGAGAGGCGTTCGAAACTCGCAGGACTTTGAATATGAAAAAATGCTTTCGGCGGTTTATAAACAAGCGGCGCCCGAAATAGAAACCGTTTGCTTTATTGCCGATGAAACCGATTATCATATAACCTCAACGGTGGCAAGAGAATTTATAAAATACGGCAAAGACTTAAAGGGTTTGCTTCCCGAAAAAGTTATTGAATATATTAAGGAGAAATAAAAATGGCATCGTTATTTGAAGATATACTCGAAGAGCTTGAGGAAATGGCGGAAGAAGCGTTTAACGTTCCTCTTTCGGGCGGAAAATGTCTTGTAGACGGCGAAAAGCTCAGAGAAAAGCTTGAAGATTTACGTGTTAATCTTCCCGTTGAGATTAAAAAGGCAAACGAAATTTGCAAAGAGCGTGATAAAATAATAGAGCGCGCAAAAAAAGAATACGATGCAAAGCTTGCAGCCGCCGAAACGAAGGCACAGTATTTGCTCGATAACAACAACATAATGAAACAAGCAAAATTAAATGCCGACGCTATTTTAAAGGATGCAAACGACGAAGCGAAAAGACTTCGTACCGCTGCCTGCCAGTTTATAGACGATAACGTGAAAGAGGCCGAAGAACGTCTTACGGAGTCGCTTAAATCGGTAAAACAGGTTAGAAACAAGATTGCGGAAATAAATTCAAAAAAATAATTTTAAAAAAATGTAAAATTATAGTTGACAAAAGCGCCTTTGAGTGTTACAATATTTAGGCGCTTTGAAATGAACCATTAGCTCAGTAGGTAGAGCACATGACTTTTAATCATGGTGTCCGGAGTTCGACTCTCCGATGGTTCACCAAGTATGATAATCCCATCCAAGCCTTGATAGGTCTGGGTGGGATTGTTTGTTTATGAAAGAAAAGTGCGGCTAATTAATTAGCCGCACTTTTCTTTCATAAACAAACAATCCCACC